>CAWFGD010000032.1:0-17708 GCA_963815275.1 uncultured Alphaproteobacteria bacterium | reverse complement strand
TGCCAAGGGGCGCCCGGTTGCGGAAATTGCGGCTTTTGTGGCTGATTTGGCCGCAGGCGCGCATTCTGCCTGACCGCTTCTGGGTCTCTTCTCTCGATGAAAATCCCACGGGGGCCCGCTAGGGCTTGCCCAAGCGGGCGGAGGTGTGAAACCCCCGTCAGCCTGGCGCAAGCGCTACGGCTTTTCACCTTGCAATGACCCGGCGAATTGGTAATCATTGATTACCAATTCAGAGGAAAGCCGCGCCATGCCCGTGATCACCTGCATCGACGATCTCAAGCAGCTTTACAAAAAGCGCACGCCGAAGATGTTTTATGATTACTGCGAAAGCGGCTCTTATACCGAGCAGACTTTTCAGGACAACAGCAGTGATTTTGCCAAGATCCGGTTGCGGCAGCGGGTGGCGCGCGATCTGACCGGGCGTTCGACGGCAAGCACGATGATGGGGACGCCGGTCGCGATGCCGGTGGCGCTGGCACCGGTGGGCTCGACCGGCATGCAGCGCCCGGATGGCGAGATCAAGGCGGCCCGCGCGGCAGCGGCTTTTGGCGTGCCCTTCACGCTGTCGACGATGTCGGTCTGCTCGATCGAGGATGTCGCCGAGCACAGCCCGACGCCCTTCTGGTTTCAGCTCTATGTGATGAAGGACGAGGATTTTGTCGATGCGATCATCGAGCGGGCCCGCAAGGCGAAGTGTTCGGCGCTGGTGGTGACGCTGGATTTGCAGATCCTCGGTCAGCGCCACAAGGATCTGAAGAACGGCCTGACCACGCCGCCACGGCTGACCCTGCCGAATATCCTCAACATCATGACCAAGCCGCAATGGGCGCGCGAAATGCTGACGACGCCGCGGCGCACCTTCCGCAATATTGTCGGCCATGCCAAAGGCGTAACCGATCTGGCCAACCTGTCTGTCTGGACCAATGAGCAATTCGACCCGCTTTTGACCTGGGACAAGGTCAGGCGCATCCGCGATCAATGGGGCGGCAAGCTGATCCTCAAGGGCATTCTGGATGCCGAGGACGCGCGCATGGCGATGGATGTCGGGGCGGATGCGATCATCGTGTCGAACCATGGCGGGCGGCAACTTGATGGCGCGCTGTCCTCGATCCGTGTGCTGCCCTCGATTGTGGCGGCGGTGGGCGATCAGACCGAGGTCTATATGGACAGCGGCATCCGCTCGGGTCAGGACGTGCTCAAGGCGCTGGCTTTGGGGGCGAAGGCGACCTTTATCGGGCGCAGCTATATCTACGGTCTGGGCGCGATGGGGCAGGCGGGGGTGACCAAGGCGCTGGAGGTGATCCAGAAGGAGATGGATATCACCATGGCGCTGTGTGGCGTGCAAAAGGCGGTCGATTTTGGCCCCGAGCATGTGCTGGTGCCGAAGGACTTCGCAGGCGACTGGATCTAGCGGCGCATCGCGCGGGCGAGCAGGGGCACGCCCGCCAGCAGCAGCGCGGCAAAGACAAAGGCAAAGCGCAGGCCAAAGGCCCCGGCGACGAGGCCGATCAGCGGCGGGCCGAAGAAATAGCCGAAATAGCCCAGCAAGGTGGCGCGGGCCACGGCGCGGGCGCGGGCCTCGGGGGCGGCGCTTTGGCCGACGAGGGAAAAGGCGGTGGGGGCGATCACCGAAGAGCCGATCCCCATGACGAAAAATCCCACATAGGCCATCGTCGGCGTGAGCGCGGCCGCGGCGGTCAGCGCACCGAGGGCAGAAACCGCGGCCCCGCCGCATAGCAGCCCGAGCGCGGGCACCCGGCTGGACAGACCATGGCCGAAAAGCCGCGCCACGCCCATGGTCGCGGCCATCACCGCGGGCCCCAGTGCGCCTGCCGCAGGCGATCCGCCGAGGGTTTTCTCGATATGCAGCGCCGACCAGTTCTCGGCGGCGTTTTCGGTCATGAAGGCGACCAGCACGATGCCGCCGCCCAGAACCGGCAGCCAGCCCAGATGCGCAGCGCCCTTGCCCTTTGGCCGGGTCAGCCCGTCGATGCGGCCATCGGCCTCCAGCGTTGCCAGCGCGATCAACCCGGCCAGCGCCGCCATCAGCGCCAGCACCAGCGGCGGCGCATAGCCCGCCTGCCGCAGCGCCCCGGTCAGCAGCGCGCCACCGGCATAGCCAAAGCTGTAGGCGGCATGGGTCAGGTTCATCAAGGGCGCGCCGCGGGCATTTTCCATCGCGGCGACGCGGGCGTTCATCAGCACGTCGGTCAGGCCAGTGCCCGCCCCCGCCGCCATCATCGCCACCGGAAAGAGGATCAGCGGCGCCTGACCGGGCAGCACGAAGCCCGCGCACATCAAGAGGCAGGCCAGCGCCAAGGCATGACGGCCAAAGGCTTTTCCGGCAGAGGGCGCGATCAGCATCGCCGCCACCGCCGCTACCGGGGTCAGCAACAGCAAGAGCCCGAGCCGCGCCTCGTCCACCCCCAGCATCGCCTTGATATCCGGCAGGTCGGCCGCGAAACTGCCCCAAAGCACCCCCATGGCGGCAAAGGCGGCGATGGCGGGGCGGGCAAAGCGCAGGGTGGCAAGCGTGGACATTCAAGGCTCCTTCACCGCCAGCCATAGGCGAGCCTGCCTGCGCCAACTGTCCTGCCTCCGACAGAGAGGTGCCAGCCGCGACGCCAAAAAGCGCTTTCCTTCCGGCTGATTCCCCGCTATAGGCCCCCGGTCGCGCCATGCACCCTTGAACGTTGGCGGACATATAAATGGAGACTATCCTATGGCACGCGAGATCCTAGATCTGCAAGCCGAGGTACGGACGGGGACAGGCAAGGGGGCCGCCCGCCAAGCCCGTCGTAACGGCTACGTACCCGGCGTCGTTTATGGTGACAATGTTGCACCGCAAGCGATTCAAATCCCGTACAACGCTCTGCTCAAGCGCCTGAAAGCTGGCCGCTTCCTGTCGTCGCTCTTCAATCTGAAGGTCGAAGGCATGGACGACGTCCACGTCATCTGCCGCGGTGTGCAGCGCGACGTTGTGAAAGACCAGCCGACTCACGTCGACCTGATGCGTCTGCACGACGAAAACCGGATCAACCTGTTTATTCACGTTGAATTCATCAACCACGAAGCAAGCCCCGGCTTGAAGCGCGGCGGCACTCTGACCGTTGTGCGCCACGACGTGGAACTGGAAGTGTTGGCCGGTGATATCCCCGACCACATCACGGTTGACCTGACCGGCCGCAAGATCGGTGATGTGATCCACATCAACGACATCGAGCTGCCCAAGGGCAGCAAGGCCACCATCGCGCGGAACTTTGTGATCGCCAACGTGGCGGCTCCGGCTGGCTTTGTTGACACCGAAGAAGAAGCAGCACCGGCTGCCTGATCCCTGCGATCACGGCACAGGTGCGGGCGCGGCGGGGCAACCTGCCGCGCCTTTCGTTTGCGCGCTTGCCTTGCGCGGGGGGCTGGGCAAGATAGCGGCATGATCCGCCCACACGTCCTGCTGCAAGGTTCCTCCCGATGAGGGTGCGATTTGGTCGCAGCAGCGCGATTGCGCTTTATCTTGTGCTGGTCGCGGCTTTTGCGGCGGGTGTGGGCTGGATATCGCTGCGCGACGGATTGGCTCGGCTGGGCGAGCGCGGTGCGGCCGATCTGTCGCTGGCCTCGGGACGCTTGACTGGCGAGTTGCAGCGCTACCGCGAGTTGGCGGTATTTTTTGCCGATCATCCAACGCTCTTGCCGCTGGCGCTGGGGCAGAGCCGTGATGCGGCAACGGCGGATCGTCTGCTGCAGGCGGCGGCGGACCGCACCGGATCGGACCGCATCGAGATGCTGGACGGGCGGGCGCGGGTGGTTGCCTCTTCGGCGGGCGCTGTGGCGCGCAATCTGCTGCGCGGCGAGAGCGTGGCCTTTCCCCGCGCCATGAACGGCACCATCGGCTTTGCCCATTTTGTCGATCCGGCCAGCCTGCGCCGGGTCTTTGTCTATGCCGCCCCGGTGTTTTCGCCGCAGGGGCCGGTGGTGGCGGCGATCACCATCCGGCTTGATGTCGAGACAATCGAGGGGGCCAGCCGGGGCGAGGTCGAAACGGTGTTCTTCACCGACAGCGATGGCGTGGTCTTTGTCTCGAACCGCGACGAGTTGGTGTTGCGCAGCCGCTTCGAGCGGCCACCTTTTGGTGCCAATGCCGTGCCCGCGGACATGGTGCAGCCCTTTCCGCAGCTGCGTGCCTACAGGCTTGCAGGCAAGGAGCTTTGGGCGATCGAGGCTGGCCCCTATCTGCCCTCCTTTGCGCTGCATCTGACGCGGCCCTTGCCGGTGGTGGCGCTGCAGGGCGAGATCTTGCTGGATGCCATGCCGGTGGTGCTTTCGGCGGCGCTGCAGGCGGCGATGGCGGCGGCGCTGTGTCTGATCTTTGGCGCGGTGCTGCTGACGGTCTGGCAACGGCGGCGCATGCTGGCCGAGCGGCTGGAGGCGGAAGCCGGGCTGACCCGCGAGCTGGAGCGGCGGGTGGCGGCGCGCACCGCCGAGTTGGTTGCCGCACAAGGCGATCTGATCCGCGCCGGTAAGCTTTCGGCGCTGGGACAGATGGCGGCGGGGTTGAGCCATGAGTTGAACCAGCCCCTGATGGCGATCCGGTCCTATGCCGAGAATGGCGCCACCTTTATCGAGCGCGGCAAGCCGCAGGTGGCGGCGGATAACCTTGTGCAGATCTCGGATCTGGCGCGGCGGATGGGACGGATCATTCGCAATCTGCGCGCCTTTGCCCGGCAAGAGGTCGAAGGCTTTGCCGATGTCGATCTGGTCGCAGCCGTTGCTGCGGTGCTGGAGATCACCCAGCCGCGGATGCGGCAAGAGGCGGTGGCGCTGGAATATGTGCCGCCCGAGGCCCCGGTGATGGTGCGGGGCGGCGAGGTGCGCTTGCAGCAGGTGGTGCTGAACCTGATCGCCAATGCGCTGGATGCGATGCAGGGGCAGGGCGGGCGCTTGGTGATCTGGATCGAGGTCGCAAAGCGGGTGCGGCTGCATCTGCGCGACACCGGGCCGGGGATTGCCGAACCCGAGAAGATGTTCGATCCGTTCTATTCGACCAAGGCGATTGGTCAGGCCGAGGGCATGGGGCTGGGCCTGTCGATCTCTTATGGCATCATCGAGAGCTTTGGTGGCCAGCTCTCGCGGGCAGAATGCCCCCGAAGGCGGCGCGGAGTTTATCGTTGAACTTCTGCCCGCGACGGGGGATGAACAGGGATGATCCGCTCTGTGCTTCTTGTCGATGATGACCGCTCGGTGCGGGTGGCTTTGGGCCAGAGTCTGGAGCTGGCCGATCTGCATGCCGATTCTGGCGGGCAGCTATATCGAGGCCAAGGATCACATCAGCGCGGGCTTTCAGGGCGTGATCGTCAGCGATGTCAGCATGCCCGGCAAGGACGGCTTTGCCCTGCTGGAGCATGCGCAAAAGATTGATCCCGAGCTGCCGGTGATCCTGTTGTCGGGGCAGGGCGATATTCCGATGGCGGTGCGCTCGATGGGCAAGGGGGCGTTTGATTTTCTGGAAAAGCCCTGCGCGCCTTCGGATCTGATCGCTGTGGTGGAAAAGGCGCTGCGCACGCGGGCTTTGGTGCTGGAAAACCGCCAGCTGCGGCGGCAGTTGCAATCCTCGGATGCGGCGGCGCGGATGATTTACGGCAGCTCTGCGGTGTCGGAGGATCTGCGCAACCGGGTGCGCTCGGTGGCGCGCACCACAGCAGAGGTGCTGATCTGGGGCGAGCCGGGCAGCAGTATCCCCAAGATCGCCGAGATCATCCATATGCTGTCTGCCGCCGCCGCCCGGCCGTTCCAGCGCATCGCAGCGGTTTCGGCAACGCCGGACAGTCTGGCGCAGGTCTTTCGAACAGGCCGAGGGCGGCTCGATCTTCCTCAATGAAGTTGGCGGGTTAAGCCCTGCCAGTCAGTTTGCCTTGCTCGAGCTGATGGAATCCGACAATCCGGCGCGGATCCTGGCGGGGACCAATCAGGACCTGGCGGCCGAGGCGCAGGCGGGGCGGTTTTTGCATGACCTCTACTACCGGCTGGACGCGATGCGGCTGCGTATCCCACCGCTGCGCGAGCGGCCCGAGGATATTGGCGTGCTGTTTCGCACCTATGTGGCGCAGGCCTGCGAACAGGCAGCGTTGCCAGAGCCCGACATCCCCGAGGCGGTGATCGCCCGGCTGATGGCGCAGGACTGGCCGGGCAACGCCCGCTCGGTGATGAACGAGGCGATGCGCTATGCCATGGGCCTGACCGAGGATGAAACCGAACCGAGCAACGGGCTGGCCGAGCAATTGGCACGGGTGGAACGCTCGCTGCTGGAGGAATCGCTGCGGCGTCATGCGGGCAATGCGACGCTCGCGGCGCAATCGCTGCGCCTGCCGCGCAAGACCTTTTATGACAAACTGACCCGCCATGGATTGCGGCCAGAATTGTTCCGCCCCGGTGGTGCCTGAGCACGGATTGACCTCCGCAAACGTGGCGCTCTTGGCCGTTCATCGTCGTGACTGATCAGCGCTAACAGAGTCGTGCGGCTTTGGCGCGACTGTGCGGAATTGCGCCAAACCCCTGTCGGGCGCTGTGCGGGATATCGCACACATTGCGGGGCACCCTTTGGCCATGCTCCGCGCAAGTTGATGGATTTCCAGCGAAAATCCGCCGATCTCAGCTATTTTCAGCCAGCTGTTGCGCCATGTAACGGTGTCGTGAACACTACAGAGGTCGCCCAAATCTGCGGCACGGACCGATCTGCCGGCACGCGCCGGGCACAAGATACTCTGGCAAAACACTCTGGGAGGAGTTCACGGATGAAACTTTTAATCTCTGCCGTTTCGGCAGCGCTTTTGCTTACCTCGACCGCTATCGCACAGACGGCAGCCTGCGATTCGGGCGAGACGGTTGTGAAATTCTCGATCGTCACCAACCTTGACAAGCACCCCAAGGGCCTTGCCGCACAGCAGCTGGCCGACCGCGTCAATACCGATCTGAACGGCAAGATGTGCATGGAAGTCTATGCCAATTCGACGCTGTATGATGACGACAAAGTGCTGGAAGCGATGCTTCAAGGCGACGTCCAGCTCGCCGCGCCTTCGCTGTCGAAGTTCGAGGCCTTCACCAAGGCGTTCCGCCTGTTCGACCTGCCCTTCATGTTCAAGAACATCGACGCGGTCGACGAGTTCCAGCTTTCCGAAGCAGGTCAGTCGATGCGCTCGCTGATGGAACGGCGCGGCTTGTCGGGGCTGGAGTTCTGGCATTCGGGCATGAAGCAGTTTTCGGCCAACAAGCCCTTGCTGGTGCCGGGCGATGCCAAGGGCCTGAAAATGCGCGTGCAACCCTCTGACGTGCTGGTGGCCCAGATGGCAGCGCTTGGAGCTTCGGCGCAGCCGATGGCCTTCTCGGAGGTTTACGGCGCGCTGCAAACCGGCGTTGTTGACGGGCAGGAAAACACCTGGTCGAACACCTATGGCCAGAAATACTACGAAGTGCAGGATGGCGTCACCGAGACCAACCATGGCGTGCTGGATTATCTGCTGGTCAGCTCGGTCGATTTCCTTGACAGCCTCGATCCGGCGACCCGCGAGCAGTTCCTCAAGATCGTGCATGAGGTGACCGTCGAGGCCAATGCCAATGTCAACGATCTGGAAGGCAAGTCGCGTCAGGCGATCCTCGATGCCGGGGGCGTGATCCGCGAGCTGACCCCCGAGCAGCGCCAGGAATGGGTTGATGTGATGAAACCGGTCTGGGAGCAGTTCATCCCCGACGTCGGTCAGGACAACATCGACGCTGTGCAAGCGATGAACGCCAAGCACTAAGTGATCTGCCCGCAGGGTCTGCCTGAGCCTCCCTGCGGGTTTTCTCCTTCATGAAAAGGTGCTCGCGATGAGCAATTCCCCGCAGGCTGCGCCCCGGCGCTGGATGGATGTCTGGGAGCAGACGGTGATCGCCGTGCTGCTGGCCCTGATGACCCTGATTACTTTCGTCAACGTTGTGCTGCGCTATGGCTTCAACTCGGGCTTTATCTGGGGGCTGGAGGCGACGGTGATCCTCTTTGCCTGGCTGGTGATTTTTGGCATGAGCCATGCCTTCCGCGTCACCGCGCATCTGGGGGTCGATGCCCTGACCAATGCACTGCCATCAGGGCCGAAGAAGGTTGCAGCGCTGGCCTCGGCGGCTTGTTGTCTGTTTTACACCCTGCTGATGCTGAAAGGCGCCTGGGATTATTGGGCGCCCTTTGCCGGGATGCAGCAGACCACCGGGCGCTGGTTCCCGACCGGCTTTGACGCCAGCACCCGCGACCGGGCGTTTTACGTCACCGAACAAATCCCGATGCCGCATTTCCTCAGTTTTCTTGCCGATTGGATCAATCAGGGCGAGGAATGGGACAAGCTGCCGCGGGTGATCCCCTATGCGATCCTTCCCGTCGGCACGCTGATGCTGCTGTGGCAGCTGATCCGCGCCACCCGCGACATTGTGACGGGACGGCGCGAGAGCCTGATTGTCAGCCACGAAGCCGAGGACGCGGTCGATTCCGTGGCCGCTCTGAACAAGGAAGGCTGAAGCCATGCATGTTTTAGCACTGTTTCTGGGCATCATTGCCCTTCTGATGATTGGTGTGCCGATTGCAGTGGCACTGGGCCTGTCGTCGATCCTGTTCCTGCTGTTTTTCAGTGACACCTCGCTGGCCTCGATTGCCCAGACTTTCTACGGGGGCATGGCAGGGCACTACACATTGTTGGCGATCCCCTTTTTCATCCTCGCCTCAAGCTTCATGTCGACGGGAGGCGTGGCGCAGCGGATCATCCGGTTCTCGATCGCTTGCGTCGGGCATTTGCCGGGCGGTCTGGCCATCGCGGGCGTGCTGGCCTGCATGATGTTTGCCGCCCTCTCGGGGTCATCGCCTGCCACAGTCGTGGCCATCGGCTCCATCGTCATCGCGGCGATGCGGCAGATGGGCTATACCAAGGATTTCGCGGCGGGCGTGATCTGTAACGCGGGCACCTTGGGCATTCTGATCCCGCCTTCGATTGTCATGGTGGTCTATGCCTCCGCCACCGATGTCTCGGTCGGGCGCATGTTCTTGGCTGGCGTCATCCCCGGCCTGATTGCCGGCATCATGCTGATGGGGGCGATCTATATCATTGCCATCTGGAAAAAGCTACCCAAGGGCGAATGGCTCGGCTGGAGGGAGGTCTGGGATTCGTTCCGCGATGCCTTCTGGGGGCTCTTGCTGATCGTCATCATCATGGTGGGGATCTACGGCATTCCCGGCGTCACCGGAGCCATTTTTACCCCCACAGAGGCGGCAGCGGTGGCCTCGGTCTACGCCTTTATCGTGGCGGTGTTCATCTACCGCGACATTGGCCCGCTGGCCCCCAAGGCGGGCCGGCCACGCAAGAGCCTGCTGACCATGCCCAAGGCGCTGATCACCGGCCTCTACCACCCCGATACGGTGCGGATGCTCTATGACGCGGGCAAGCTGACCATCACGCTGATGTTCATCATCGCCAATGCGTTGATCCTCAAGCAGGTGTTGACCGATCAGCAGGTCCCGCAATCTGTCGCCGAAGCCATGCTCGGCGCGGGGTTGACGCCCTTTACCTTCCTGATCGTGGTCAACGTCATCCTGCTGATCGGCGGCCAGTTCATGGAGCCTTCGGGTCTGATCGTCATCGTCGCGCCGATTGTCTTTCCGATTGCGATCAGCCTTGGCATTGACCCGATCCATCTGGGCATCATCATGGTGGTCAATATGGAGATCGGCATGATCACGCCGCCCGTCGGTCTGAACCTCTTCGTCACCTCGGGCGTGGCGGGGATGTCGATCATGCGGGTGGTGAAGGCCGCGATGCCCTTCCTGGGCATCCTGTTCATCTTCCTGATCATGGTGACTTATATCCCGGTACTGTCGACCTGGTTGCCCAATATGATGATGGGGCCAGAGACGATCATGAAATAACGCGCGCGCGCGTTTTGGGAAAACGGGCTGCTGCGGCGGCCCGTTTTTTTTAGGACTCAGGCCTCGTCGCGGTCGCGCGGATAGTGATGCGCAAAGGCAAAGGCCGGCAACCAGGCCTCCCGCCGGATCGTCCAGGATTCATAGCTGGGCTGGAACTGGTCAGGCGCATCAAGTGCGCCCAGATGCACCTCGACCTCGCCGCCAGAGACGGCATAAACCGAAGAGCCGCAGGCGGGGCAGAAGTGGCGGCCCTTGAACTGCGCCGAAGCACCGCTGGTGGTGACAGCCCCGCGCGCAAAGATCGCCGCCGCGTAAAACAGCGCGCCATGGTGCTTGCGGCAGTCCATGCAGTGGCAGACCGCGACCCGGTCCGGCTCTCCCAAGGCCGTGATGCGCAGCGCCCCGCAGAGGCAGCCGCCGGTGACTTTTCTCATCTGGGATGTCCCCTTCTTGCTTGGCTCAGGGCCTATCTAGGCGCTTTGCCAAAGTTAAAAAGAGACGCCCCGGGAGCAAAAGCAAAAACGGCGCCAAAGCGCCGTTGCAGCAGATAACCTTGGGAAGTTTGGTGGAGCCAGGGAGGATCGAACTCCCGACCTCTTGAATGCCATTCAAGCGCTCTCCCATCTGAGCTATGACCCCATCCTTGCACGACGTTGGGCGCGTCGTGAGCGGTATTTAGGCGAGGGCGCGGAAGGGTGCAAGGGAAAAATGCAGCCTTTTTCGCGCCCTTGCCAAAGCCTTTAGACGTCTTCCTCGTTGCCGGCCACATCGGCCAGATCATCAAGCGAAACGGTGTCGTCTGCATCATCTTCAAGCAGCTCGTCATCGGCGTCCAGATCATCGGCCTCGTCAGCAACGAGGAGATCATCATCGGTGTCCAGATCGTCAACCAAGACCGCATCATCGTCTTTTTCGGGCTGCACGCGGCTGATCACAGCGGCGGCCATCTTGCGGCGGACTGATTCGATATCCACCACTTCACCCGTGTAGGGGCTGACGATGGGCGTGCGGTTCAGGTCGTAGAAACGCTTGCCGGTGGTCGGGCAGATGCGCTTGGTTCCCCATTCAGCCAATGGCATGGTTTTCCCTTTTCTCAGCTGGGTCCCAAAACGGGGCCCTTAATTCGGAATGCAGTCGCTTGCCATAACTCCGGCGGAGTGTCAAAGGCTTTTACAACGGTTGCGGCTGGCGTGCAGATAGCTATGCTGAAGCCCCCTGTCCAGAGGCGCCATGCTGCTGTTATCCGGCTTTCCCGAGATTTCGATCACGATCAAGCGCTCGGCCCGGGCGCGGCGGTTTTCCTTGCGCGTCAGCCAGAGCACCGGGCAGGTTTCGCTGTCGATGCCGGCCCGTGCGCCCCTGGCCGAGGCCACGGCTTTTGCACGGGCGCAAGAGGGCTGGATCCGGGCGGCGCTGGCGCGGATGCCCGCGGTGCAGCGGGTGGCCTTGGCGGCCGAGATCCCGGTCGAGGGTCGGCTGCTGCGGATCGACAGCGGCGCGGGGAGGTCGGTGCGGATCGAGGGCGATGCCCTGATCGTGCCGGGGGATCCGGCGCGGGTGGCGGCGCGGGTGGCGGCCTATCTGAAGGTGCGGGCGCGCGACCGGCTGGTTGCGGCTTCGGACCATTACGCAGCGCAGATCGGTCGCAGGGTTGCCCAGGTGTCTTTGCGCGATACCCGGTCGCGCTGGGGCTCCTGCACCTCGGATGGCTCGCTGATGTACTCCTGGCGGCTGATTATGGCCCCGCCGCGCGTGCTTGACTATGTCGCGGCGCATGAGGTGGCGCATATGCTGGAAATGAACCATTCGCCGCGGTTTTGGGCGGTGGTCGAGCGGCTTTTCCCGCAGTGGCAGGTCGAGCGGGCCTGGTTGCGGCGAGAGGGCGGTTCGCTGCAATCGATCCGCTTTACCGCCGGTGAAGACGAGAGGGATTGACCAGGCCTGCCGTTGGGTGCTTGGCTTGCGCCATGCCGATCCAACCCCGTCTTGCCGATCCCAATGCCGCCGCCCATGAGCGGCTTTACCGTGCCCTGCGCCTGCAGGTGATGCATGGCGAATTGTCGCCGGGGCAGGCGGTCACCATTCGCGGGCTGGCCGAGCAGTTTGGCGTCTCGATGACGCCTGCGCGCGAGGCGGTGCGGCGGCTGGTGGCGGAGGGGGCCTTTACGATGTCCTCCTCGGGGCGGGTTTCGACGCCGGAGCTGTCGCCGGAGCGGATCGAGGAGCTGGCGGTGATCCGTTCGCTGCTCGAGCCGGAGATGGCCTCGCGGGCCCTGCCGCGGGCGCATTTTGCGCTGATTGACCGGCTGGCGGCGATCAATGCGCTGAACCAGGAGGCGGTGATGAACCAGGATGCGGTGGGCTATGTTCGCACCAACCTGGAGTTTCACCGCACGCTTTATCTGCGCGCCCAGACCCCGGCGATGCTGGCGATGTGCGAAACGGTCTGGTTGCAACTGGGGCCGACGATGCGGGCGCTCTACCAGAAATTGCGGCGGCGCGAGGTGCCACACCACCACCGGCTGATTCTGGCCGCCCTGCGGGCCGGGGATGATCCGGGGCTGCGGCTGGCGATTCGCACCGACGTGACCCAAGGGCTGCGGCATCTGGCGTCGTAATCTTTGGTTTGCAGCGACGGAAACCGGCGGGGTCGGCGTTAGCAGGGAAACATCAAAGGAAACGCCATGCCGCCGCTCTCGACCCTCGACCGCCGTTCGCTGCTCCGCGCCCTTGCCGCCAGCCCCTTGGCCGTGGCTTTGCCCGCTGCCGTGCGGGCCGAGGTGGCGGCGGCGGGGTTGATTTCCTCTGACGTCTGCCTGCTGCAGAAAGAGGCCACCGAGGGGCCGTTTTATCTCGATCCGCGACTGGTGCGCTCGGACATTACCGAGGGCAAGGCGGGGCTGCCGATGCAGCTGCGCCTGCAGGTGGTCAACGCCGATTGCTCGCCGGTGGTGGGGGCGCGGGTGGATGTCTGGCACTGCGATGCCCGGGGGGTCTATTCGGGGGTGAGGAACCTTGGCGGCGGCGAGGACACCACGGGCCAGACCTTTTTGCGCGGCACGCAAGTCACTGATTCTGCGGGCATTGCCAGCTTTCAGACCATCTTTCCCGGCTGGTATCCGGGCCGCACCACTCATGTGCATTACAAGGTGTTTCTCGACGACAAGACCCAGCTTACCAGCCAGATCTTCTTTGCTGAAACCGTCAACGACGCGATCTATCAGGACAATGACGCCTATGCCCGCGACGGAAGCCGCGACGTGTTGAATGCGCGGGATGGCATTGCGCAAGCGGCGGGTGAGGGGGCCTATGCTTCGGTCAAGCTGACCGAGCCGGACGGGCATATGCAGGCCGATCTGGTGGTCGGGATCAACCCTGAAGGCGGGTCGGCGGGGCTGTTGGAGTGGCTGTGGAAGAAGGCCTAAGCCTTTGATCGGATAGAAAAACGCCCGCAGTTTCCTGCGAGCGTTTTTTCAGCTTGGGGGCCTCAGGCGTGGATCGCGCCGTCGCCGCAGGCCATGGCTGCCTCGCGCACCGCCTCGCTATATGTGGGGTGCGCGTGGCAGGTCAACGCCACATCTTGCGCAGATGCGCCAAATTCCATCGCAACGCAGATCTCGTGGATCAGATCACCCGCACCGGGGCCGATGATGTGGCAGCCGAGAATCCGGTCGGTGTCCTTGTCGGCGAGCATTTTCACAAATCCCTCGGCCTGAAACACCGCCTTGGCGCGGGCATTGCCCATGAAGGGGAATTTGCCGACCTTGTAGGCCTGTCCCGCCTCTTTCAACTGTTCTTCGGTTTGGCCCACGGAAGCCACTTCCGGCGTGGTGTATACCACACCAGGAATGACCGAATAGTTAACATGGCCGGCCTTGCCCGCCATGATCTCGGCAAGTGCCACGCCCTCATCTTCGGCCTTATGTGCCAGCATCGGCCCGACGATGGCGTCGCCGATCGCATACAAGCCTTTGACATTGGTAGCAAAATGCGCGTCGGTCTTGACCTGGCCGCGCGGCAGCATCTCGACGCCCAGAGCCTCGAGACCCAGACCGGCAATAAAGGGTTTGCGGCCGGTTGCGACCAGCACGCAATCCGCGTCCAGGCTGGCCTCGGTGTCGTTCTTGCGCAGCTTGTAGGCGACCTTGGCCTTGCCGCCCTTAACTTCGACGCCCTGAACGGCTGCGCCAAGGATGAACTTAAAGCCTTGCTTTGTAAGAATTCTCTGGAAAGACTTGGCAACTTCGCCGTCCATTCCAGGGGTGATGGCGTCAAGGTATTCGACGACGGTGACTTGGGTGCCAAGCCGGGCATAGACCGAGCCCATTTCCAGCCCGATCACGCCTGCGCCGATCACCACCATGGTTTTTGGGATCTTCTTCAGGGTCAGCGCGCCGGTCGAGGTGACAACGGTGTCTTCATCGACGGTCACGCCCGGCAGTGCTGCGGGTTCAGAGCCGGTGGCGATGACGATATTCTTGGCCTCATGGATCTCGTCACCGACCTTGACCTGACCGGGGGCGGGGATCGAGGCCCAGCCTTTCAGCCAGGTTACATTGTTCTTTTTAAAGAGAAATTCGATGCCCTTGGTGTTGCCGTCAACCACCTCTTGCTTGTAGGCCTGCATCTGCGGCCAATCGACCGAGGGGCTTTTGCCCTTGAGGCCCATCTTGGCAAAGTTATGCTCGGCCTCGTGCAGCGAATGGGTGGCGTGCAACAGCGCCTTGGAGGGGATGCAGCCGACGTTGAGGCAGGTGCCGCCCAAGGTTTCGCGGCCTTCGACCACGGCGACCTTGAGGCCGAGTTGCGCTGCACGAATGGCACAGACATAGCCGCCCGGGCCTGCGCCGATGATGATTGCGTCAAAACTTGCCATGGGTGGTTTCCTTCGTTTCGCTGCGTAGGGTACGCGTATGATATTGGTATGATTTACGTATGGCGAACGTATGGCTGTCCGCTGACGTCAGATGAGAGCTGCCACCAGCATAGTGATGGTGGCGAAAAAGCCCACCGCCCAGATCGCCGAGCGCCAAGGCGTCCAGCCAAAGGCATAGGCGGGCACGTAAAGCAGGCGGGCGGCGAGGTAGGTATAGGCGGCGATGCTGGGTAAGCGGGCTGGACTGGTCGCCAAGCGTGACGACCAGCACGGCGATGGTGAAGAGGATCAGGGATTCGAAATGATTGTGCAGCGCGCGTTGCAGGCGGGCGGTGGTCAGGCTCATGGCGCGGCCGGGTGGTTTGTCGCGTGGAGAGACGGTGTATTTCGGGGTGAGCTCGATATTGGCGGGCAAGGCGAAGAGCACAAACTGCACGACTTGCAGCAGGGCGGCCAGAGTGAGGGCGGTGAGTTCGGGGCGCATCAGATCACCCCGATCACGAGCAGGGCGACGGTGCAGATCGTGCTGCAGATCCAGATGATCGAGCGGTAGGGCACCCATTCCTGCGCATAGGCCACGACGTAGAGCGCGCGCAGACCGACCCAGCCCCAAGCGAGATTGGCGGTGAGGGGGCTGGCCTTGCCGGTCATCAAGACCACCACAATGGCGATGATGAAGGGGGCGATATTCTCGGTGAAGTTTGCGGTGGCGCGGCGCAGGCGGTGGGTCAGCGGCGAAAGCTTGGTCTCGATGCCTTCGCGGGTGCCCATATTGGCCTCGGCGCCGATGTCGCGGGTCAGGAAATGCTGGGCGGTGAAGATCGTCGCGTAATGCAAAAGCGCGGCGGCGGTGAGGGCAGCGAGTTCCGGGATCATGCGCGTTTCTCTACCTTGGATGTGAGCAGGCTTTCGAGAAAGCCGGAGAAGCTGTAGCGCTTTGCCAGCATGCGGGTGGCCGCGTCATAGACCCGCGCGATTTCGGCGGCGTCGGGCTGGGCCGCGAGATCGAAGTAATGCTCGCCCGATTTGAGCGGCTGCGCCAGCGCCTCGGACCAGAAGGGCTTGCCGTGCAGGATCGCCTTTAGCAGGCGGGGGTATTCGGTATAGGTGCCGTCCTTGAGGTGGATGTTCACCAGGCCCGCAGAGCCCGCGATCAGCGCATCGAGGCCGGTGCCAAAGGTGCCTTCGGGCGCGCGGGCGACGTTTTGCAGGGCGGAGACCGCCGCCAGACCTGCGTCACGGCGCTGGTTGCTGCCACCGACGAACAGAAGCGCCTCGCCGCCCGGCTGCAGGGGAAGGGGGTGGCGGGGAAAGATATGCGGGCCGAAGTGCACCTTGGCCAGCAGCGCCTCGGACAGCCCGTCATAGGCGGGGCGGTTGCAATAGGCGAAATCGAGCACGGCATCAAAGCGGTTGATGAAATTGGTGATGCGGTTTTCGCGGAAGGCTTTCAGCATCGGCACGCCGGCTTCGTCGTAAAGCTGCTCGGTCTGCAGGGCGATGCGCAGGCTGCCGCGGGGGGTGAACCAGCGCGACTGATGCGCGGCGACAAAGACATCGACGGGCTGGCCGAGCGGGCCATCGAGGGTTTTCGCCAGATCCGCCGCCAGATCCAGCATGATGGCATGCTGGGCGTGGAAGGTGACGTCAAAGCGCGTCAGGGTGGCGACCGTGTCGAAGGTCATGTCGAGACCATCACCGGGGTATAGGCGAGGTCGGGGTCGAGACGCAGTTTGGCAAAGAGCGGGAAGCCTTCGGCGATGAAGGCCTCGGTGCTGGTATAGGCGAAGCTGTTGAAAAAGCGCGCGACGCCGTGGTCTTCCAGGTCGAGATGCAGGTACTTCGCCAGAATCGCGTCGTAATTTTCCAAAAGCACGGTGTTCTTGGGCGCGAGGTTCGAAATCAGCACAAGGCCGGTCGGGGCGGCATCCAGCACGGTGATCTTCAGATCGGGGCGGTATTCTTGCAGGATCGGCAGCAGCTTCCAGACATCGCCGGTCCAGGCCCCGCGCGGCAGGTTCTTGACGTCGCGGGTGGTCATCTCGAGGCTGAAGGGGCAGCAATCATGCAGGGCAATGACGCCGTCCTTGGCGGAATGCGCCTCGGTGTTGATGAAGTCGCGCAGCAGGAATTCAAAGAGATGCATGCCGTCGAGGAAGCTGAAGGAGAGCTTGATCTTCATCTTGTCGAGGAATTTCTCGGCGTAGAAGGCGTCGCTGGTGGTCTGAAAGATATGCAGGCTGGTCTTGGCGTTGATCACATCGCGCTTGACGCGGAAATAGGGGTCAACCGCGATGGTCTTGGAGCGCGAAGGTGCAAAACTGCGGCCCTTTTGGCAGCCGATTTCAAGATACCAATCAAGCAGAACATCGGTGTGGAAGCGTTCGAGGAACTTTGTGTACTGCAAGCCTTCAGCGGGTTTGAACATTCACTTCACTCTGGATTGTTTCGATTTTTGAAACATAGCACGGGGGATTCGGATCTCACAATCGCAGGCTTTGGGCGGGGGAAGGGCGGGCTGTGGAAGGTGCTGCCTTGCCCGGTTTGAGCCTCCCCTCCCCTCGTGAGAGGGCAGGGGAGAGTGAGCAGATTACAGATCCATCAACAAGCGGCGCGGATCTTCCAGCGCTTCCTTGACGCGGACGAGGAAGGTCACGGCGCCTTTGCCGTCGACGACGCGGTGATCGTAGGACAGGGCGAGATACATCATCGGGCGGATGACGATCGCACCGTTTACCACCACGGGACGGTCCTGGATCTTGTGCATGCCGAGGATACCCGATTGCGGCGGGTTGAGGATCGGCGAGGACATCAGCGAGCCGTAGACGCCCCCGTTGGAGATGGTGAAGGAGCCGCCCTGCATTTCGGCCATCGAGAGCTTGCCGTCGCGGGCGCGCA
>CAWFGD010000031.1:0-70326 GCA_963815275.1 uncultured Alphaproteobacteria bacterium | reverse complement strand
AGGCGATCGCGATCTCACAACAGCGCCAGCCAGTGGCGCCGCTCACTCCTGAATGGACAGGAGGTAGCCGACCAGTGCCGCGATCCGATTGACCGCCTCGATTTCGATGCGAAGTCGAATTCTGCTCGTCCGGCACCTCGATACGATACCGGTCTCCCCAGATCGGCATCTCCCGCTCGCCATGCGCCAGCACCATCGCGCGGCCATCGATCATTTCGTAGATCTCGACGGTCGGAAACTGGCCGCCGTTGCGCTGCGTGATTTGCGTCAAGTCGGCAGGTGGAACTTTAAGATTTTCCGCGAGCGGTCCGTCCCCGCGCCCGTCCATGCCGTGGCACGGAAGGCATGAGAGTTCATATTCGACAATCCCGAAATGGTAGTCGTCTTCTTCCTCGATCCCGTCCGGATCCTGAGCAAGAGCGCTTGCGCACATGCTCAACATGACGACGAGTGCTGTGCAGGCGATCTTCGCGGCTTCTCTCTCCGAAACGCAGCCAGAAATATAGCGGAGAATGCCCGACTTGCATTGGCTCGCACGCCTACCCGCCGGCGGCCGACACGGTGCAGCGCACGCGTGTAATCGACGTTCGCCTTAAGGTATCGTGAGCAACGCTATGCGCGGCGGTACAAGTTTGCTCGGACTTTCTTCGCCTCTGGGTAGTGTATCCATATTAACCATAAACTTAGGCGTGAAATCATCATTTGTGCCACCTTATTGCCATGATTATCTGTGAATATGGAAACAGTTGCGAATCTCACACAGTTGTCGCGGCGTTTTTAGGATAAATGAGCTTTTTCAACGAGTATCACCGCGGCAAACAGCAAGGCAGAATGCCAATGTCCGTCCAAGTGACCGACCAAACCGTCGATGGGGCGAATCGGCCCCCGGCTGATCTCCTGCCTCAGTTGCGGGACTATTCAACCGTAGGTATAAATCTGTTCTGGCAAAGGCAGATGACTTTTGCCGCAGCTCTGCTGTTGGCGAGCTTCTATTACTCGCTGTATTTTTCGCTGTTGACCTGCGTTCTGATCGTGATTTCCGAAGCCTATGACTTCTTCGTGTTCCGCTATGTGCTGCGGGCCAAAGAGATCACTTTGCGTCAGGGCAGGCAGATGCTGGCGCTGATCTACGTCGGTACCGTGGCCAGCGCCGGGACGATCTCGTTCTATGCCATCTGGATCTCGGTGGTGCAGAGCGATGGCACCCATTTCATGGCGCTGTTTTTCCTCTTCGCCGCCGCG
The DNA here is from genome assembly GCA_963815275.1 of uncultured Alphaproteobacteria bacterium. Lineage (GTDB taxonomy): Bacteria > Pseudomonadota > Alphaproteobacteria > Rhodobacterales > Rhodobacteraceae > Cypionkella. Next base: position 69,084 of record CAWFGD010000031.1, on the reverse strand, counting down.
CTTTTTGCCGCCATGAACAATCACCATCTGGTCTCGGTGCTGGTCTTGCGGCTGTCGATTTACGGCTTCACCTTTCTGTTCATCCCGATCTGGGACATTTTCAGAACCAATGCCGATATCCTTTCGGAAGAATGGGCACAGCTGTTTACCAGTCTTTTTGTTCTGTATTTCATCGTCGACTGCTCGCGGATTTACCTGAACTTCTACCGCTTGACCAAAAAGCAGATGGACGATCTGCAAAAGGAACATGAGGTCACCAAAGCGGCGCTGCGGGCCAAGTCGGAGTTCCTCTCGACCATGAGCCACGAGTTGCGCACGCCTTTGACGGCAATCAAGGGTTCGGTAGAAATGGCCTCTTCGGGCAAACTCGGCGCTCTGCCCGACAAGGTGTCGACGGTTCTTGCGATTGCGCAAAGGAACTGCAAGCAGCTTGTCACCTTGATCAACGAAGTGCTCGATCTGCAGAAGATCGCCTCGGGCAAGATGGATTTCAACTTTGTCGCCTGCGATATCGGCACCCTGATGGCCGAATCAGTCGAAGCAAACCGGCCCTTTGCCGACCGCTTTGGCGTGACGTGTCAGGTCGAGCTGCCGGAAACCCCGATCTATCTGCGGGGCGATCGTCAGCGGTTGAACCAGGTGCTGGCCAATATGCTGTCAAATGCGGCCAAGTTCTCGCCCGAAGGGGCCGAGGTCAAAGTCATGTCAGAACTTCGGGGCAACAAGGTTCGGATTCTGGTGATAGACCACGGCATCGGTCTGTCCGAGAAGGACCGCGACACTGTCTTTGATCGGTTCTCGCAACTGGTCGCCTCGGACAATCGCAAGGCCGAAGGCACCGGCCTTGGCATGAATATCTCCAAGCAGATCATCGACGCGCATCAGGGTCTCATTGGCTATTACCGCAATGCAGGCCCCGGCACGACGTTCTTCTTCGAGCTTGATCAGGTTGATCCGGCCGTTTGGCAAAGCCAGATGGAAAGCGTGCAGATCAACGCCGCCAAGAAGATTGCTGCAGAGTAACGCGCGGGTCAGCTGGCCTTCGGGGCACCTGCCCCAAGGTCGCGCAGGTGGCCTTGCCACAGTTCAACGACCTCTTCGGCAAGGTGCATCGGGTCAAAGGGCTTGGTCATAACCGCCAGCGCGCCCAGAGAGTTGAGTTCGGCCAATTCCTCGACCTGGGCCTTGGCGGTCAGGAAGACCACCGGCGTCGTGGCAAATTCCGGCAATTTGCGCAGGTTCTTCATCAGTTCCGGTCCGGTCATTTCCGGCATCATCACATCGAGAAGGAAAAGGTCAGGAACGTAAGGCAGAGCCATCTCCAGCGCCTCTGCGCCCGAGCAGGCCTGTTTGACCTCAAGCCCGCCAATCGTTTCCAGCGACAGAAGAACGATCTCGCGCATGTCTTCACTGTCGTCAACATGAAGAATTCTAGGCACGGTAAGAGATCCGGATGCTAAGGGTTTCTGCGTCATATTATGGTTTACAATTGGTTAAAGTTCTAGCGGTTACTTGGGCATTTGGCCTGTTCGATGGCTGCCTGACCGTTTTTTACGCTGTAGACCACCTGTGCGGACAGGTCTTTGCACCTCTCGACAACCCCTGATTGTGCGTCTCTAGGCGAACTTGCCCTGCTGATAGTGCCGCAGCGCCTGACGCGGTCACATCGCATAGTCAGGGTCGGCACTATCCGCGACACCGCGCAGCTCTTCGGGCAGCAGAGCCGGAGGCGCCGCGCCGCCGGTCGGATCGCGCAGCAGCTCGGCCACAAACGGGCCGCGGTCGGTGGATTTGTCGACCAGCGCCCAGATCGCGCGCATGTCCCGCTCGAAGGGTTCTGGCCGCACCTCGCCGGCATCGCGCAGCTTTTCCAGCTCGGCGATCACCTCGATAGCATAGTCATGCAGGGTCTTTGCCTGCATCGGCCCCCCCGCCAGAATGTCGTGATGGGCGGCATGGGCAAAGGCGAAAAGCGTCACCTGACACAGGGCCTCGCCCGCAGAAGCTCCCCTGGCCATCCGGTCACTGATCAGCGCCTCGCCGGCCATGGTCAGCTCCAACCCCAACAGCACCAACATCTCGCGCAGGCCGTCGAGGAGTTCGGGGTCGAAGCCGGTGGCGAGGGGGAGGGGGGCGTAGGCGAGCGGTTGACCGCCGATCTCGTCGGTATAGGCGTCGGGGGCGAGGGGGAGCAGGCGGGTCTTGGCTGGCTTTGCTGCGGCAGGCGTTGGCGCAACCGGGTCGGGCGCGACGGCTGCGGGGGACGCGGGGGCTTCGACTGCGGGAATCGGCGCGGGTGCGGGTGTCTCGGTGGCTGTGCCGGGGCGCAGCATCAGGGTAGATTTCGCGCCAAAAAGCCGCTTGAGAAAGAACGGCTTCTGCGGGATTTCTTCGACGAGCCCCAGCAATTTCAAGTGATTATAGGCGCGCGCCACCTCAAGGCCGCGGCCGCGCCCGACCACCGAAAGGGTGCTGCGCAAAAACGGCCCCTTCTCGGCATGCAGCGCGCGGATGAGGGCGAGCAGGTCTTGTTCGGCTTGGTCGAGCGGTCGGTCTTGCATCGGGCTTTTCCTTCAAAGCGGAGGTCCGCATCGCAGATCAGCCAGGACGCGTCAATCGCGTCTCTTGGTCAAAGGCGGGTCCGCGCCGGGCGGGAAACCGGGAAACTTCGGGTAGGGTGGAGGTATGATTTAGGTATGGCAAAGATATGGCGGACAGCCCTACCTGCTGTGACACGGGCGCGCGCCGCTTGCCCCGCCCCGCGCCCGAAATCAACCGCTGTGAGTGCCTGCGCCGGCCTGCGGTCAGCCGAGGATTGCGGGGCGAGGCCTTGGGACGTCAAGCCGCCTGATTGGCCTTTTGGGGTGCCGCGACGGGCTGAGCGCGATCTGCGCTGCTTTGCCGCGAAAAAAACACGCCCTGCTGGGGTGACATTTACGTCACCTCGATTCCCACGGCAGATCACTTCAGCTAGGGTATCAAGATGGACATCATTCTTGTCACCGCGGTCATCGCCTCGCTTTTCCTTGTCATCGGCGTTGCCGAGCCTTTCGCGGCGCGGTTGCGGCTGCCCTACAGCGTGATTCTTGCGGTGCTGGGCATGATGATCGGGGCCGGCGGCGATCTTCTTTCTGCGCACCAGCCTGACCGATGCGCTGAACCCGGTGGCCGAGGCGATCATCGGTCTGCCGATCCGGTCGAACGTCTTTCTCTACGTCTTCCTGCCGACCCTGCTGTTTCAGGCGACGCTGGGCATGAACCTGCGGCGGATGCTGGACGACTGGGTGCCGATCCTGGTGCTGGCCGTTGTCGCCGTGGTCGTGGCGACGCTCAGCGTCGGCTTTGCGCTGTCCTGTGTCAGCGCGCTGCCGCTGGCGGCCTGTCTGCTGATCGGGGCCATCGTCTCGACCACGGATCCTTCGGCGGTGGTCTCGATCTTTCGCTCGATCTCGGCGCCGCGCCGGCTGGCCCGGATCATCGAAGGCGAGAGCCTGCTGAACGACGCGGCCGCCATCGCGCTGTTCGGTCTGTTCATGGGCTTCGTGATGCTGGGCATGCCCGAACCCCAACCTGGCAGAGGCATCGGCCGCTTTCCGATCGCTGATCGCCGGCGGCGCCTTTCGTCGGCTGGCTGGCGGCGCAGGCCGGCGGTCTGGGTCATGGCGATGTTCCCGCAGCACGAGCGGGCGCAGATCTCGATCTCGGTGGCGCTGCCCTATCTGGCCTATATCATCGCCGAACAGAGCATTGGCGCCTCGGGCGTGATCGCGGTGGTCACCGCGGGGCTGACGCTGAACCTGACCGGGCCGGGGCGGCTGCCGCCGCAGGCCTGGGCCTATCTGAGCGAAGTCTGGGATCTGCTGGCGCATTGGGCCGGGGCGCTGATCTTTATCCTCGCGGCGCTGCTGATCCCGCGCCTGCTCGAAGAGGTGCGGCCTGAGCGATTTCGCCCTGGTCGGCGTGGTGATCCTCGGCGGCCGATGGCGGCGCGGGTCGTGATCCTGTTCGGGCTGCTGCCGCTGCTGACGGCGCTGCAAGCTCTCGCCCGTGGTCGAGCGGCCCTACCGGGTCGCGATCCTCTGGGGCGGGTTGCGCGGTGCGGTGACGCTTGGCGCTGGCGCTGGCGGTGACCGAGAGCTTGCTGGTGCCGGTCGAGATCAAGCGGCTGGTCGGCATTCTGGCGACCGGCTTCACGCTGTTCACGCTGATCGTGCAGGGCACGACGCTGCGGACGGTGATCGGCTGGCTCGGGTCTGGACCGGCTTTCGCGCGCTGGACGAGGCGCTGTCGCGGCAGGTGGTGGCGGTGGCCTTGCAGACCGTGCGCGAGGATGTGGCGCGGATCACCGAGAACTACGAGCTGACGCCCGAGATCGTGCGGGCCGAGGCAAAGCGGTTCGGCGACAAGCTGGACCTCGCCGTCGAGACCGCCGAGGCCAATGCCGATATCCTTGACCGCGACCGCATCACGCTGGGGCTGATCGCGCTGGCGGGCCATGAGCGCGAGATGATTCTGGCGCGGGTGCGCGAGCGGACGATCTCGGCGCGGATGGCCGAGCCGGTGTTGTCGGACGTCGATCATCTGATCGAGGCGGCGCGGCTTGGGGGTCGCAGCGGCTATCAGGTGGCAGCGCGCAAGAGTGTCGCCTATGGCCGGCCGTTTCAGGCGGCGGTGGCCATTCAGCGCTGGCTGCGCATCTCGCGGCCCTTGGCACGGTTGACGGCGGACCGCTTCGAGCTGCTCTTGTCGCAGCGGCTGATCCTGCGCGATCTGGGCACCTTTATCTATGGCCGGATCCGGCGGATTCACGGCAAGCGGGTGGCGGATCTGTTGCAGGATCTGCTGGCGCGGCGGGTCGAGGCGGTGGAGGCGGCGCTGGAAGGTCTGCGGCTGCAATACCCCGGCTATGCCGAAAAGCTCGAGCGGCGTTTCATCCGCCGCACCGCCTTGCGGCTGGAAGAGCGCGAATACCGCGCGATGCGCGAGGATGGTCTGATGGGGGCAGAGGTTTACTCTGCGCTGTTGCAGGATCTGGCATCGCGGCGCACCGCGGTGGAGAGCCGCCCCGATCTGGATCTGATGCTGCAACGCTCCGAGCTGATCAAGGAGTTCGTGCTGTTCAAAGAGCTTGATCCGCAAGAGCTCAAGCAGCTCGAGCGCGCCTTGCAGACGGTTTATCTGAATGCGGGCCGGGTGATCTTTCGCAAGGACAGCCCGGCCGAGAGCGTGTTCTTCATCGCCTCGGGCGCGGTAGAGATGGAAAGTGCGGGACAGATCTCGCGGCTTGGGCGCGGCGAGATGTTTGGCCAGATCACCGTGCTGACCCGCAAGGCGCGGCGGGCCGAGGCGCGCACGATTGCACCGACGACGCTGCTGGTGCTGGACGAGCTGCGCTTTCGCACCCTGCTGTCGCGCACCCCCTCGTTGCAGGCAGCGGTGCGGGCGAGTGCGGCCAAGCGCGGGCCGGAAGCCGAGATGTATCTTGAAGAGTACCTCAAGGGCCTGTGAGAGGGCTTGTGAGGCTGGGGCTTGGCGCCCTTCACGCCGGTGCGACGCGTCGTGATCAAAATTTTCGCCGGCCGGGAACCAAAAGTCTTGATCAAATCTTACCGCAGGGCCAACATAAGGGCGCATAAAGGCGGCAGTGCTCCGCTTCAAGGCTGACACTGTCTTCGCGCTGGAACGACGAATGCTTGCAGAAGCATCGGGACAGGGGAGCCATGTGGACACGTCTGCTTGACCGGTTGCTGGGCGATCTCGTGAGGCAGGGCAGCCTGAGCCTTGCCCTGCCCGATGGCAGAACCCGGCGCTACGGGGATGGCACAGCCCCGGAAGTCTCGCTGCATATCACCGATCCCGCCCTGCCGCGTCGCTTGGTGCTGCAGCCCGATCTGGCGCTGGGCGAGGGCTATATGGACGGCACCATCACCGTCGAGGGCGACGACCTGCATGGCATGTTCGCGCTGCTGATGACCAATGTTGCAAGGGCGCCGCACAACTGGCGTAACCGGCTGTTCCAGCTGAACGCGCTGTTCCGCCGTCTGGCCCAGTTCAACACCAAGGCACGCGCGCGCGCCAATGTCGCGCATCACTACGACCTGTCGGGCGAGCTTTATGATCTGTTCCTCGATGAAGACCGGCAATATTCCTGCGCCTATTTCCGCACGCCCGACATGAGCCTTGAAGCGGCGCAGCGCGCGAAAAAGCACCATATCGCCCGCAAACTGCTGCTCAAGCCGGGGATGACCGTGCTGGACATCGGCTGTGGCTGGGGCGGGCTGGCCCTGACGTTGGCGCAGGATTACGGTGTCCGCGTATTGGGTGTCACCCTCAGCGTTGAACAGCACAAGATCGCCTGCGACCGCGCCGCCCGCGCCGGGCTGTCGGATCGGGTGGAGTTTCGTCTTGCCGATTACCGCAGCGTCACCGGAACCTTCGACCGTGTGGTTTCGGTCGGCATGTTCGAACATGTCGGCGTGCCGCATTATGGCGAGTATTTCCGCACCGTGCACGACCGGCTTGCCCCAGATGGCGTGGCGCTGATCCATTACATCGGGCGGATCGACCGGCCCGGCACCACCAGCCCCTGGATCACCAAATACATCTTCCCCGGCGGCTATTGCCCGGCCCTGTCCGAGGTCATGCCCGCCATCGAGAAACAAGCGCTTTTCAACACCGATATCGAGGTCTGGCGCCTGCACTACGCCGAAACCCTGCGCCATTGGCAAGACCGTTTCCTGGCCAATATCGACAAGGCCCGCGCCCTTTACGATGAGCGCTTTTGCCGGATGTGGCGCTATTATCTCGTGGCATCGGAGCAGACCTTTCGACACAACAAGCAGTGCGTTTTCCAGATCCAGCTTGCTCACAAGCAGGATGCTGTCCCCCTGACGCGTGATTATCTTTACCCGCAGCCGACCGCCCAGATGGAAGGTCGCACCCGCGCCGCCGAATAGCTTGGTTTGCCGAAGTTTGGCGCCAAGCATTCCGGCAAGCGTCCGCGCAACCCGGGGCTAGGCGACCGGCAGCACCATCACTTCCAGCACAGTCTCTGGACCCAAATGCAGGGTATTCTGGGCGATCCGACTGCCCCGCGCCCTGCCTTCCGGCTCGCCGGTGTTGAAGTTGATGTCGTACTTCGGGAAGTTCGACGAAGAGATATCCAGCCGCAGTCGATGGCCTTTGCGAAACAGGTTCACCGTCGCAAAGGGGGTGATCGTGATGTCAAAGGCCCCCTCGTCGGGCGCGACCAGCGCGGGGCGGTCAAAGCCGTGCCGGTAGCGCACCCTGAAAATCCCGTCGGTCAGGATCATCGCATAGCCGCGCGGATAGTCTTCGCTCGGCGGATAGACATCGACCAGTTTGGCGGTGAAATCCGTATCCGGCGCATCGGTAGACACCCGCAGGCGCAGCGTAACGTTGCCCGCGACAAGCAGGTCGTCTTGCAACGGTGCCGTTTCAAAGCTGAGAATGTCGCGCCGCGCAATCAGCGGCAGACCCGGCGTGGTGCATCCGAAAAACGCCGCAGCCTCGGTCTGATCAAAGGCCCCGCCTTCGAAGATCGGCTCGCCCGAGGTCAGCGCGCCGCCGATTGTCGGAACCGGATTTGCCGGGTCATAGCTGTAGGTCAAGGCCCCCGCCGCAGGCGCGCCCAAAGACATATCGGGGCGCGGATGCAGCAGCAGGGGTTTCGCCTCGGGCACCGGCCAGTCCGAGGCTTCGATCCAATAGCCGCCGTGATCCAGATGCCCCGCCGAGGTACGCCTGCCCGATCCGCCCCCCATGACGAATAGATGCACCCGCTCGTCGCGCAGGTCCGCCGCTTCGCCCTTCAGCCAGCGGGCAAAGAACTTCAGCCGGAAGCTCAGCCAATCCTCATCGACCTGACCGTCAAACACCGCAGTCGGGCCGAAATCAACATCGCCAAACACCGAGCGCGAGCGGTTGCCATGCGTCCAGGGCCCCATGATCAGCGTCAAGGGCCGCTCGGCGCAGCCCTTCAGCCCCGTGTAATTCTCCAGCGTGCTTTGCACATAGACGTCATACCAGCTCGACATGAAGATGATCGGGATCTTGGGAAAGCTGTGGTAATAGCCCGCCGCCCAAAGCCCGGTCTTTTTCCAGAAGTCGTCAAAGCTGCCGTTCTGCCACTGCTCCAACAGATAGCCCTCGTAATCCGGGTCCCAGCGCACCGGCGAGCGGCCCTTGGTCCAGGGCGTCCGCGTCATCCAATCGGCAAGGTTTTCCGCCTCGATCGCGCGCAGGATCGCCGGATCGGCGACAGCCAAAGGCGCTTCCATCGCGCGGTTGTAGGCCCAGGTCGCCTGCTTCATCTCCAAGGCCCCGCCCTGCCGGATGCCGCAGGTGAAGGCATTGGAAAAGCCGCCCGAATCCACCGCCATGCAGGCCAGCCCGGGTGGGTTCAGACAGGCCAGCGCCATCTGGGTATGGGCGTCATAACTCAGCCCCATGGTGCCGACGCGGCCGTTGCCAAAGGCCTGCGCCGCAATCCACACCATGCTGTCAAAGCCGTCTTCGGCCTCGTTGAGATATTTGCTGAAAACCCCCTCGGAGAAGTAGCGCCCGCGACAATCCTGCCAGATCACCACATAGCCCTCGGCGACCAGCTTTGCGGCAAGCTCTTGACGGCTATAGGATTTCGGGCGCGCCACCGAAAGCTCTGTCCGTGGCGTGCCGGCCTTTTCATAGGGCGTGCGCTCGAAAATCACCGGGCGCGGCTTGGGGTCGGGGGCCCCATCGGCCCCCGCCGGGCGATAGATATCGGTTGCCAGACGCACCCCGTCGCGCATCGCCACCATGACGTTGCGATGGACAACCACCCCCGGCCCCGCAGGCTCCGCCAAAGTAAGCTGTGCAGGCTCCGGGCCAGCAGGATCAGGTTTGGTCATCCCATGCCTCACTTCTCAGAGCTCACGTCTTGCGGCAGGGTTTCCTCGGAAAGCCCCGCACGGATCGTCAGGCCATTCTTCAGGCCCCAATGCACCTTCTGCCAGTAAAGCGGCACAATCGGCTGCTCGGCGAAGACCATCGCGGTCAGGTCCTGAAGCTTGGTGTCCAGCACTGCGGGGTCGAACTCTTGCAAGGCCTCTTCCAAGGCTGCGTCATAGGCGGGGTCGGAAAACCGCACGCGGTTGAAAGCGCCCAGACCGCGGTCCTTGTCATACGTATGCAGCAAGGCTTGCAGCAGCGGCGCAGAGTTCGGGGTAGAGGCGCCAAGCGAGAAGACAAAGGCGCCATAATCCCCCGCCGAGGCGGCTTTGGAATAGACCGAATAGGGCAGCGCCTCGACCGCGTTCACCTTCAAACCGCCGCGGGCCAGCATCTGGCCCAGCGCCTGCGCCAGATCGCCATCACCCGGAAAGCGGTCGTTCGAGCTGGAGATGGTGATGCCAAAGCCCTCGGGATAGCCAGCCTCGGTCAGCAAGGCCTTGGCTTTGGCAAGGTCAGGCTTGTCGGCAGGCAGATCGGGATTGTGCCCGCCCAAAGCCTCGCCCGCCAACTGCCCTGCCGCCACGCCCGAGCCGCCAAGGATGCGGTCGACGATCAGATCCCGGTCGATCATCAGCGAAATCGCCTTGCGCACCCGGACATCCTTGAAGGGGTTCACCGCCAGCGGCTTGCCGGTCAGGTCGGTCACCCCCGGTGCCTGATCGCCGCGCATCGACAGACCCAGATAGATCACCCGGCCCGAAGTCGCCGAAAACGCATGCAAGCCCTCGGTGCTGTCAATCCTGGCCACATCCTGCGGCGGCACCGCGTCGATCACATCCACCGCCCCCGACAGCAGCGCCGCAACCCGTGCCGCATCATTCGAGATAAAGCGCACCTCGACATCCTTGAACTCGGGCGCATCGCGCCAAGAGGCGGGGTTCGCCTTCATGGTCAGGCTCTCACCCGGCTTCCAGGCCTCCAGCACATAGGGTCCGGTGCCAACCGCCGTGGCCGGCGTGTTGAAATCCTCGCTCGCCTTGCCCTCGGCCGCGGCTTTCGAAAGGATAAACACCCGGCCGATATCCTGTATCAGGGTGGGAGCAGGCTCGGTGGTGGTGATCTTCAGCGTCAGATCATCAACCTTTTCCATCGCGGCCACAGCCGCGACCATATCGGTGTAGGGCGCGGGGGAATTTGGCACCTCGTCGGCGCGTTCCAGCGAAAAGATCACGTCATCGGCGGTAAAAGCCGATCCGTCGTGAAAGGTCACGCCCTTGCGCAGGTGCAAAAGCCAAGTTTTCGGGTCAAGGTTCTCCCAGCTTTCCGCCAGAGCCGGCGACATTTTCAGGTTGGGGTCGAAATCCACCAGCCGGTCAAAGAACATCTGCGAGGTCATCTGATTGTTGCCGGTGCGCGAGAATTGCGGGTCGAGCGAGCTTTGCTCGGAACTGCGGCCAATCGTCAGATCCTGGGCTGCAGCAGGCATCAGCCAGACGCCGGATAGAAGGGCAGCCAGAGCTGCGGTTTTCGCCAGTCTCATTTCGTCTCTCCTTGTTGGTGCAGGGTCATGTCTTGGCGCCGGTTACGCGAGGGCTCCGGCGGTCGGGTCGAGCCGGCCAAAGCCATCATCCAGATGGCAGGCGACGGTATGTTCGGGGGAAGCGTGGTTCAGCGCCGGGCGCTCGATCCGGCAACGCTCCATCGCAAAGGGGCAGCGCGGGTGAAAATGGCAGCCCTGCGGCGGATGCATCGGCGAGGGGATCTCGCCCTTGACGGTGGCAAAATGGTGGCCGCGCCGGGTGATGCGCGGAATCTCGGCCAGCAGCGCCTGGGTATAGGGATGGCGTGCGCCGCCAAAGATCTGCGCCACCGGCGCGCTTTCCACCACCCGCCCCAGATACATGATCACCACCCGGTCCGAGATATAGCGCACCACCGAAAGATCGTGGCTGATGAACAGCAGCGTCAGCGACAACTCTTCGCGCAGCCGCACCAAAAGGTTGATCACCTGCGCCTGAATCGAGACATCCAGCGCCGAAATGCTCTCATCGCAGATCAGGAAATCGGGGTTGACCGCCAGCGCGCGGGCAATGCCGATGCGCTGACGCTGACCGCCGGAAAACTGATGCGGATAGCGGTTGGTCATCGCCGGATCGAGACCGACCTTTGCCATCAGATCCTCGACCAGCGCCCGCATGCCGCTGCGCGGCACCAGCCCGTGAAACACCGGCGCTTCGCCAATGATATCCAGCACCTTCTTGCGCGGGTTCAGCGAGGACATCGGGTCTTGAAAGATGATCTGTGTCGCCAGCCGCAGCGCCCGCGCCTCTGCGCCCTTCAGCGCGGTGATGTCGCGCCCATTGCGGCGCACCACGCCCGCGGTCGCGGGCAGCATCCCCGCCACAACCCGCCCGAAGGTGGATTTGCCACAGCCGGATTCGCCGACCAGCCCGACCACCTCGCCACGGTTGATGGACAGCGAGACATCATCCAGCGCATGCACCGTGCCCGGTTCGCGCGCCAGCCCGACCCGGATCGCCAGCCGCTCGGCCAGATCGGTCTTGCTGCGGAAGTCTTTGACCAGGTGAGACACTTCGATCATCGGTTGCAGATCGCTCATGCCATCACCTCCGGGGCGTTCAAGGGATGGAAACACCGCCAGCCGCGCCCACCGTCGCCGCTTTCGGCAGGCTCGGTCAGACAGGCCTCGGTGGCAAAAGCGCAGCGTGGCCGAAACGGGCAGCCCTCGGGCCGGTTCAGCGGCGGCGGCGCATTGCCGGGGATCTGGCGCAGCGGCGTGCCCCGGTCGTTCTGCATCGGCAGGCTGTCGAGCAAGCCGCGCGTATAGGGGTGGCGCGGGGCGTCCAGCACCTGATCGACCGAGCCGCGCTCGACAATCCGGCCCGCATACATCACCGCCACCTTATGGGCGAGCTGGCCGACCACGCCCAGATCATGGCTGATCCAGATCAGCCCCATGCCCATCTCGCGCGTCAGCTTCTGCACCTCCGACAGGATCTGGCTCTGGATCGTCACATCCAGCGCCGTGGTCGGCTCGTCGGCGATGATCAGATCGGGCCGGTGCAACAGCGCAATCGCAATCGCCACCCGCTGGCGCATCCCGCCCGAAAACTCGTGCGGATAGGCGTCGATGCGCTCCTCGGGGAAGGGTATGCCCACCATGCCCAAGGCATCGCGCGCCCGCGTCCGCGCCTCGGCCTGTGGAGACGCGGGCATGCGCCTGCACCGTCTCGATCATCTGGGTGCCGATGCGCAGCACCGGGTTCAGCGTCATCATCGGGTCTTGAAAGATCATCGCAATGCGGTTGCCGCGCAGCGCGCGTTGCCGCTTGGCCGAGGCCCCGCGCAGATCTTCACCCAGAAAGCGGATCTCGCCCGCGACCACCTTCCCCGGCGGATCGACCAGACCCAGCAAGGAAAACCCGGTGATCGACTTGCCCGAGCCGCTTTCGCCGACCAGCCCCAGAATCTCGCCGCGCTGCAGGGTCAGATCGACGCCATCCACCGCCTTGACGATGCCCTTCGGCGTCTCGAACCAGGTCCGCAGACCGCGCACGTCCAAGAGATGTTCGCGTCATTGTGCCAGCCTCGGGTTCAGAACTTCACGCAGCCGGTCGCCGACGACATTGACCGAAAACACCAGCACCAGCAGCAAAAGCCCCGGATAGACCGACATCCAGTAAAGCCCGGCCAGCATCACCTGATAGCCATTGGCAATCAGCAGCCCCAACGATGGCTCGGTGATCGGCAGGCCGATGCCAAGGAAGGACAGCGTCGCCTCAGCGGCAATCGCGCCGGCCACCTGAATCGTTGCAATCACGATCAGCGGCGGCAGGCAATTCGGCAGGATATGCCCCGCCATGATCCGCCGCGCCGGAAGCCCCAGACAGCGCGCCGCCTCGGCATATTCCTTGCCAGCCTCGACCAGCGCCGTCGCCCGCACCGCCCGGGCAAAATAGGCCCATTGCACAAAGACCAGCGCCACGATCACCTTGTCGATGCCCTGACCAAAGACCACCAGGATCATCAGCGCGACAAGAATGGTCGGAAACCCCAGCATCAGATCGACAAAGCGCATGATAAGGCTGTCGATCATGCCGCCGCGATAGGCCGCGATCAGCCCCAGCGCCGTGCCCAACAGCATCGCCAGCACCCCCGAGGTCACCCCGACCGCCAGCGAGGTGCGCAGGCCATAAAGCATCGCCGACAGCATATCGCGGCCCTGTCCGTCGGTACCCAGGACATAGGTCATGCCGCTGTAGCCCACCGACATCGGCGGCAGCTTTGCGTCAAAGAAATCGATCTCGGTCAGATCATAGGGGTTCTGCGGCGCGATCAGCGGCGCGAACACCGCCGAAAGGATCAGCAAAAGGCAGATCAGCGCCGCAATGCTGGCCTTGGGGCTGGCTCAGGATGCCCCGCGCAATCCGCACAGCCATTCCGTCGCCCTGAAGACGCAAGATAATCATGACGAGCGGCTCCGGATACGCGGGTCGAGCAGCGAATAGAGCACGTCAACCACAAGGTTGATCACGATGAACATCGACACGATCACCAGGATATAGGCGACCACAATCGGTCGATCGAGCATGTTGATCGAATCGATGATCAGCTTGCCGACCCCCGGCCAGGCAAAGATCGTTTCGGTCACCACCGCAAAGGCGATCAGCGAGCCGAACTCGACGCCGAGCACGGTGACAATCGGGATCAGGATGGTCTTGAACACATGCACGAACAGAATGCGCGGCTCGGAAATCCCCCGCGCACGGGCGTATTTGACGAAATCCAGCGGCATGGTTTCCTGCACCCCGGTGCGGGTCAGCCGGATCACCAGCGCGATCTGCGCCAGCGCCAGATTGGTCGCGGGCAGGATCAGATGCACAAAGCCATCCCAGGTGGCATAGCTGGTGCGAATGCCCAGAATCGTCCCGGTATCGCCGCGCCCCGTCGAGGGCAGCCAGCCCAGCCAGACCGAAAAGATCATGATCAGCATCATGCCCTGCCAGAAATTCGGCAGCGAAAATCCCAGGATCGACCCGGTCATGATCGTCTCATCGGTGACGCTGCGCGGCTTGACCCCGGCCAGAAACCCCAGCGGAATCCCGATGATCAGCGACAGGATCAACGAGGTCGTCACCAGTTCCAGCGTCGCGGGCAACCGCTCGAAAATCACCTCAAGCGCCGAGCGGTTGAAGACAAAGCTGCGTCCGAAATCGCCCTGCAGCGCCGCGCCAAGGAAATTCCAGTATTGCACCGGCAGCGGCTCATCCAGATGCAGCGAGGCCGCAACCTGCGCGCGCTCTGCCAGCGAGGCATCGGCAGGCAGCAGGATCTCCAGCGGGTCGCCAATCGCATAGACGCCAAGGAAGACCACCAAAGAGGTGATCGCCAGAACGAGCAGCGCTTGCAGCAGGCGGCGCAGAATAAACACGGTCATCGCGGCAGGTCCGTATTGGCGCGCGGCTGGGCTTTGAAAGGCGGATTTGCTGTCGGCATCATTGTCTTTGCTATCCCTGTTTGATGGAAAGCTTGCGACAGGCGCGGATCCTATGCAATATTATGATTAATCCGGCCTAAGCTATGCGAGTTGGGAATACACTATGCAGATGAACCTGCTTGAAACCTTCCGCGCGGTCATCGAGCAAAAATCGACCCAAGCCGCCGCAAAAGCGCTGGGCATCACCCAATCTGCGGTGTCGCGCCGGATTGCCCAGCTGGAAAGCGAGCTGAAGCTGGAGCTGTTCCGCCGCGACAAGGGCCGGCTGATTCCGACGCGGGACTGCCAGGCCGCTGCAAGGCAAGATCTTTGGCATGGTGGATCGCGGCCAGCAATTACAACACCTTGCGGGCGATCTGCGGCATGGCAATTCCCCGGCGATCCGCCTGCGCATCGCGGTGCCGGCCAGCCTGACGCTGTCGATCCTGCCGCGCATCATCCGGCAATATCTGGAACAGAACGACCGCGTGCAGATCGAATTGCACTCCGGCCCCTATGACACGATTGAACGCATGTTGCTCGACGACCGGGCCGAACTGGGCTTTTTGCGCATTCCGGCGCAGCGCGAGGGGCTGCATGTGATGCCCGCCATCGAGGCCCCGACGGTCTGTGTCATGCAAGAGGGGCATCCGCTGGCGCAGAAAAAAGTCATCACCATGGAGGATCTGCGCGGTCAGCAGATGATTCTCTTGGGCCGGATGCGGGCACCGCGCCGCGAATTGGACGAGGCTTTCTGGACTGCCGGGCTTAGCCCGAACGCGCGTGTCGAGGCGCATTCGGTGCTTTCGGCCTGCTCGATGGTCGCCGAAGGCCTTGGCCTGACCTTGGTCAACGCGCTGATGGCACGGGATTTCGGCCACCTTGGCCTGACATCGCGGCCACTTCTGCCGCTTTTGACGCATCGGTTCGCCTTTGCCTGCAGCGCCGAGGTGCCTCTGTCGCAGGCGGCTGAAAATTTCGTCACCCTCGGCAGCACGGTCCTGCAGTCATTGTTGGGCGATGCCGCATAAAGCCGCGCGTGCAGGGTCGCGCCACAGAAGGAATCAGCCTGTCACTTGCCCGGCAGCGCCTTGCGCAGGTCAGAAACTTCGGCGGCTGTGACGGGGCCTGCATTGTTCGACCAGGCCTGCCGCAGGAAGGTGGCCAAAGTGGCAGCCTCCTCGTCGCTCAGCCGATCTGCAAAGCCCGGCATCCGCAGCCGCTCGGGCCGCGCCGCAGTTGAAGGCAATTCGCCGCCTTGCAGGATCATCGAGATCAACCCGGTCGGGTTCTTCGCGGCGACCAGCGAAGAGCCGTCCAGCTCGGGAAAGACCTCATCGGCGCCGCGCCCGTTTGAAAAGTGGCAGGCGGCACAATTGTCGAGATAAAGCCGCGGTCCAAGCTCCATCGCAGGGTCCGCCGAGACCAGCAGCCTTTCGGTCTCGCTCTGCGCCGCGGGCGAGATTTCCGGCGCGCCTTCATTCAGCGAGCCGAGATAGGCGGCAATCGCCGTCAGATCGCCATCGCTCATGTATTGGCTGGAATTGCGCACAACCAACTGCATTTCCCCATTGATCGCCGCATGGGAATTGCGCGCCGTGGCCAGGATCAGCTTGATCTCGTCGCTGCTCCAGCCCTGGATCGCGCTGGCCGCACCGCGCAGCGGCGGGGCGGTCCAGCCAGCAATCTCTCCACCCGACAGAAAGGCCGGATCGGCAGAGCTCAGGGCGGCTTGCGCCATCACCGCATTGCGCGGGCTGTGGCAGGCGCCGCAGTGGCCGGGGCCTTCGACAAGGTATTCCCCCCGCGCCAGATCAGGGTCGCCGGAGCTGGCGGTAAAGCCCGCATCCCCCAGCGCAACCCATTTCCACGCCCGCAAGCCCCAGCTCAGGTTGAAGGGAAACGACAGATCATTCTCGGGCTTGGCGGCTTTGACCGGCGGCACCTCCTTCAGGAAGAAACTGTACAGCGCGCGCACATCCTCTTCGCTCAGCTTGCGGTAATTCTCGTAAGGCATCGCCGGATAGAGGTGCGAGCCGTCAGGCCGCAGCCCATCATAAAGCGCGGCGCGAAAATCATTAAGCGTATAGCGGCCGATGCCGGTGTCGGGGTCGGGGGTGATGTTGGAGGAATAGATCGTCCCCACCGGGCTGATGATCGCGACGGCCGCCCGCAAAGGGCTGCCCACCCTCGGCGGTATGGCAGGCGGCGCAATCGGCCGTGCGCATGGTATAAGCGCCCGCGCCCTCGGGCACCGCATAATCGGCAGCAAGTGCCGTTTGCGGCGCGGTGCGCTGCACCGGCACAAAAAGAAACGCCAGAAATCCCACCAGGACGACGAGGGCTGCAAGAAGAAGAAAGCGAAGGAGCCGGTTCATGCTGCGCCCTCAGACCAAGGGACGCGGATTTGGCAGGTAATCCTTGCGGATCGCCTCGGCGGCCCAATAGGCCAGCCCGCCCACCATTCCGGTCGGGTTATACTGCAGGTTCTGCGGAAAGGCCGAGGCTCCCATCACAAAGACATTGTGCTGCCCCCAGGCCTGCAGATAGCGGTTCAGCGCCGAGGTCTTGGGGTCCGTCCCCATGATCGCGCCACCGACGTTATGCGTGGTCTGATAGGGCCGCACATCGTATTGCGCGCCCGCCTCCTTGAAAGAGGATTGCCAGCTGTCCGGCTGCATCGCCTCGGCAATCGGCTCGATCTTGCTGCGCATGAATTGGGTCATCTTGATGTCGTTCTCCTTCCAATTGAAGGTCATCCGCATCAACGGCCGGCCATGCCGGTCGGTATAGGTCGGATCCAGATCAAGGTAGCAATCGCGGTAGGCCATGTTCGAGCCATGCGAGCCGATGCTCATGGCATGGCCATACCATTCGCCGATGCCCTGTTTCCAACCCGCGCCCCAGGAGGGTGTGCCCTTGGGCAGCGAGATGCCCCGGATCGGCTGGCCGTTCGAGATGCCAGCGGTGATATAGCTGCCGCCGATGAAGCCTTCCTTGGCAAAGTCGATCTGGCTGATCGCATAATCGTCTATCGACATGCCGTTCGATCCGGCAGCGACAAAGGGGTTGAAGGCGACATCCTTGTAAAACAGCGAGGTGCCGCCGTTCATCTGATAGGAATAATTCTTGCCGGTGGTGCCGGTCTGCTGCACCGGGTCCCAGGTCTCGCCAATGCCCGACAGCAGCATGAGGTGAACATTGTGCAGCGAATAGGCGGCAAGGATCACCAGATCGGCGGGTTGAAACACCTCTTCCTGCGCTGCCTCGTCGAAATAGGTCACCCCGGTGGCGGTCTTGCCATCCTCGGCCAACTCGATCTTGAGCACTTCGGAATTCACCTTGTAGCTGAAATTCGGCATGCGCTTGAGGGCGTCGAGAATGCAGGTCTGCGGGCTGGATTTCGAATAGTTGGCGCAGCCATAGCGCTCGCAGAAGCCGCAGTAATTGCAGGGGCCCAGCTGCATGCCGTATTCGTTGGTATAGGCTTGGCTGGCATTGGCGGCCGGGCGCGGAAACGGATGCAGCCCCATCGCTGTCGCGGCTTTGGAAAACATCTGCGCATCGACGCCCTGCTTCATCGGCGGCATCGGATAGTCGCGGCTGCGCGGCGCCTCAAAGGGATTGCCGCCCGGCTGAATCTCGCCCTTGATATTGCCGGCCTTGCCCGCGATGCCCGCCATATATTCAAAGCGGTCAAGAAAGGGCTCCAGCTCCTCATAACTGACGCCCCAGTCCTGAATCGTCATGCCCTCCGGGATCGTCGCGGCGCCAAAGGTTTCCTCGACATAGGATTTCAACCGCAGCTCAACCTCCAGCGGACGCCAGGTCTGGCCATTCCAATGGATGCCCGCACCGCCGACGCCATCGCCGGGCAGAAACGAGCCCAGGCGTCGATAAGGCAGCGCCACCTCATTCAGCCCGCGACGGATCGTCAGCGTCGACTTCTTCGGCTTTTGCATAAAGCCAAAGCGGATGCCGTATTTCAGCTCGTCAATCACCTTGGGGTATTCAAAATCCGGCACCGTCTCGCGGTCGGCCCCACGTTCAAGGGCAAGAATTTCCAGCCCTTCCTGCGCCAGCTCTATCCCGAGGATCGAGCCTGTCCAGCCCAGCCCGACGATCACCACATCCTTCTTGGGGTCAGTTCTGCTCATGGGTCAGGCCCTCTCGCCAGCAATGTCGACCGGGCCAAGCGGATAGGCCTCTGCGCGACCGATCCAGTCGTAAAAATTCGCCCGCGCCCCGGGAAAGCCGATGTAGATCCAGGATTCCATCCCGGCATTGCCGCCGTATTGCGGGTCGGAAAAATAGCCTTCCTTGGTGTTTTGCAGCAGCAGCGACCAGAAGTCGCGCAGATCGGGGGCAAGCGGCACCTCGGCCTTTGACAGCGCCGTCAGCGCCGCGTCCTGCTTGCCCGCGTCAAGATCTGCAAAAGCCGCGCCCTGCGTCGTCGTGCACCAGCTGTCAAAGGCCGCGATGCCCTGGCGGTAAATCTCGGCCGGGGTCAGCGCCGTCTGCGGGCCGAGGTTGGCATCGGCCGCCGGATTGAACGGACCTTCCATGTAAAGATCGGCGGCGGTGCCGAAATCGCCTGCCAATTGGCGGTCGATGAACACCGGAACCCGGGCTTCCAGCGCGCCGGGGCCCTCGCCTTCCGAGGGGATCAGACGCGCGGTCGCGGCCATGACAAAGGCATATTCGGCGGCGGTCAGGTATTCGGGGGTGTAGTCAGCCAGCGCCACCTCTTTGGCCGCCTGCGCGCGGGCCTGAAGCGCAAGGATGCTCAGCGCAGCCCCCGCCGCCGTACCAGTCAGAAAGCCGCGGCGGGTGCTGTGAAACGGAAACTTTGGCATTGTTTTCCTCGCTCTGCTTCTGGCACAAGACCGCATCCGGGGCCTTTGAAACGCGGTGGTGGTGGCGCGCCAAGCTCTGTCTGACTGCTGTCTGCACGTCAGAAAACGCCACCCTGCGGCATTTGGTTCCCGAATTTTCTGTCAAGAATCTGCGGCGCCGCGCGACGCCAGCCTCGGCGCGGTGAAAATCATCTGCGGCGCACAGGCTCGCCCAGACCCCTTTCGGCTGGTCATTTGGCCTCTGCAACAGGCCCCAGCGCTTCGCCGCTGGAACCCGCAGCGCAATCGCGCTATTGCGGCGCAAAGCGCCCCTACCGGACACCTGCCCATGTTCATTGCCACTCTCTTGACCTCGCCCGACCGCCCCGCGCTCGAGCGGGTCACCGTCGAAACCCTGCGCAACGCTTGGGCGGGGGGCGATGCGCTCTGGCTCGATCCCGGCGTCGCGGCGGAGTTTCCGCTCGAGGCCAAGCCCGCCAACCTCTGGCAGGTCTGGCAAGACCTGCAGGGCCTCGGCGTCGATCTTTTGCTGCAGCCCGCCGAGGGGCGCAAGAAACGCCTGCTGCTCGCCGATATGGATTCGACGATGATCCAGCAGGAATGCATCGACGAGCTGGCCGACGAGGCGGGCGTTGGCGCCCATGTCGCGGGCATCACCGCGCGGGCGATGAATGGCGAGCTCGACTTCGAGGCGGCCCTGCGCGAGCGTGTCGGTCTGCTCAAAGGTCTGCCGCAAGCCGTGATCGCCGATGTCGTCGCCCACCGCATCACCCTGATGCCCGGCGGTCGTGCCCTGATCGCCACCATGAAGGCTGCGGGGGCCTATACCGCGCTGGTCTCGGGCGGCTTTACCGCCTTTACCAGCGCCATCGCGGCGGATCTCGGCTTTGACGAAAACCGCGCCAACACCCTGCTGATCGCCGAAGGCCAACTGACCGGCGAGGTCGCCATGCCGATCCTTGGCCGCGCCGCCAAGGTGCAGGCGCTGGAGGAAATCTCGACCCGCCTTGGCTTTACCCCGGCAGAGGCGCTTGCCGTCGGGGATGGCGCCAATGATCTGGGCATGCTCGGGTTGGCCGGGGCAGGGGTGGCGCTGCACGCCAAACCCCTGGTGCAGGCCGAATGCGCGCTGCGGGTCAACCACGGCGACCTGACCGCGCTGCTTTACCTGCAAGGCTACAGCCGCGAGGAGTTTGCCGCATGATCGCCCGCAAGGCCCTGCCCAGCGATGCGCCTGCCATGGCTGACCTGCTCAACCGCATCATCGCAATCGGCGGCACCACCGCCCACGAACAGCCCAAATCGCCCGAAGACATCCGCGACAACTACATCGACGGCGCCGGCACCATCACCTGCGTCGTCGCCGAAACCGCTGGCCGCGTCATCGGCTGGCAATCCATCGGCTGGTACGCACGACGAACCCCACATCGGCAGTTTCGTTGACCCCGAGGTGCAGGCCAAGGGCACCGGCGCTGTGATGTTCGCCCTGACCCGCGCGCTTGCACTTCAAGGCGGGCCTGACGGAAATCATCGCCTCGATCCGCGCCGACAACATTCCCGGTCTGGCCTATTACGCCCGCTCAGGCTTCGTCGATATCCGCCACGAGCCGGACTTCGCGCTGTCCACCGGCCAGATTGTCGGCCGCATCACCCGCCGCTACGCGCTTAGCGCCTAGGTCCGCACCACAAAGCCGCGCGCCAGCTGGTTGCGCACCAGAAAAATCAGCGCCACGCCGGGGATCAGCGAGAATATCGTCATCGCCATGACCAGCCCCCAATCGGTCTGAAACGAAAACAGCGCATTGATCGCCACATTGATCGGCTTGCCGCCGGTTACCGTCAGAATCCGTGCAAACACCACCTCGACCCAAGAGAAGATAAAGCAAAAGAATCCCGCCACCGCGATCCCCGGCGCAATCGCCGGGATCAGATGGCGCAGAAAGAACCCCGGCCGCGAATGGCCGTCAATCGCCGCCATCTCGTCAAACTCCGGCGGGATCGCGGCGATGAAACTCTCCAGAATCCAGATCGCAATCGGCAGGTTGAAGACGCAATGCACCAGCGCGATGCCAATCGGCGAATTGACCAGCCCGGCCCGCGCAAACAGGATAAAGATCGGCAGCGACAACACCACCGGCGGCGTGACCCGGAACGCCAGCATGAAGAACAGAAAATGCCGGTCGCCAATAAAGCGGAACCGCGCCAGCGCATAGGCGGCGGGCAGGGCGGCCAGCAGACAGAGCGCCACGTTCAACAGCACATAGGTCAGCGAATTCAGGATCGAAGCCCGCAGCACCGGCTCGCGAAAGATGTTCAGATAGTTGTCAAAGCCGATGCTCCCCACCGCCCGGCCCTTCGACCGGCACAGTCACCGTGAAACTCAGCACCACCGCCTGCGCCAAGGGCACCAGCACAAAGCCCGCCAAGGCCAGACAGGCCAAGGCCCGCAAAACCCCCGCGCGGCTCATGTCAGCGCCTCGCTCTCGGTCCGGCGCATCTTCACAAAGATCCACACCACACTCAGCACCACCAGAAAATCCACCATCGCCCGCGCCGCCGCCGTGCCATAGCTGAAACCCTTGATCTCTTCGCCCAACTCCAGCGACAGAAAGGTCGTGGCATCCATCGGCCCGCCCGCGTTGATGGTCATCGCCTCGGTGTAAAGCATGAAGCTGTCGACCAGCCGCAACAGCAAGACGATCCACAAGGTGCCCGCGATCTTGGGCAGCTCGATATGGCGAAACACCGCGGCGCGCGAGGCCCCATCCACCGCCGCCGCCTGATAAAACGCCGGGGGTATCGCCGACAGCCCGGCATAGGCCAGCACCACCACCAGCCCCAGCCAATGCCAGGTATCGACCAGCAGGATCAAAATCCAGGTGTGCAGCGCGGTGAACTTGTAGTCGAACGTCAGCCCAAGCGCCTCGAGCGTCCGCCCGCCCAATCCCTCGGGCCGCACCAGGGCCAGCCACAAACCGGCGATCATATTCGACGGCACCACCAGCGGAACCGCCACGCACATCAGCATGACAATCGCCAACCGTGGCCCCGCCCCGCGCAGCATCAGCGCAATGGCGATGCCAAGCGGCAGTTGCACCGCCAGGGCCAGCGTCGCGTAAAGCGTCGAGCGGGCAAGGCTGGCCCAGAATCGCGGCGAGGTGACAATGCCCTGATACCAGTCGGTGCCGATCCAGAAGGCCCGGTCGAGCGAAAAGATATCGTGAAACGAATAGTTCAGCACCGCAATCAGCGGCAAAACGGCGACAAAGCACATCACCATGACCGAGGGCAGCATCAAAAACCATGCCGCATTGTTCTGGGGTTTCATCAGCAAAAGCCTCCTCCGCCAAGCAATCTGCTGGCGCTGGCGAAGTCAATAGGCCCTTGGTCGTAAGGGAAAATCAGCCAGATTGCCGTGTTCTCCAAGCCGCGCAGATGCGCGCCACCGGGCGCGCATTGCAAAGCCTCTTGACGTTTAATCGACACAGGCGTAGCACCCGCAGTGGGACACCCTTCCCCAACGAAGGGCATTTATCTGTGAGGATACCATGGCTGATCTACCCGCCCCGGCAACGCGCCCGGCGAATCCGCGTTTTTCGTCCGGCCCCTGCGCCAAAATCCCCCATTATTCGCTCGATATGCTGTCCGACGCGCCCCTGGGTCGCTCGCACCGCGCAGCTGTTGGCAAGGCCAAGCTGAAAGAAGCCATCGAGCTGACCCGTGAAATTCTCGGCGTCCCCGCAGATTACCGCATCGGCATCGTCCCCGGCTCGGACACCGGCGCGGTCGAGATGGCGATGTGGTCGCTCTTGGGCGCGCGCCCGGTTGAAATGCTGGCTTGGGAAAGCTTTGGCGAAGGCTGGGTCACCGATGTGGTCAAACAGCTGAAGCTCGACGCCAAGGTCAAAAACGCGCCCTATGGCCAGATCGTTGATCTTGCCACCGTTGATTTCAACTCCGACGTGGTCTTCACCTGGAACGGCACCACCTCTGGCTGCCGCCTGCCGAACGCCGATGCGATCCCTGCCGACCGCGCAAGGCCTGACCATCTGCGACGCCACCTCGGCCGCTTTCGCGATGGATCTGGATTGGACGAAGCTCGACGTAACCACCTTCTCCTGGCAGAAAGTGCTGGGCGGTGAAGGCGCGCATGGCATGATCGTGCTCTCGCCCCGCGCCGTGGAACGGCTGGAAACCTACACCCCTGCCTGGCCGCTGCCAAAGATCTTCCGCATGACCTCTAAGGGCAAGATCTCGGAAGGCATCTTCGTCGGCGAGACCATCAACACCCCGTCGATGCTGGCGGTTGAAGATTACCTCGTGTCGCTGAAATGGGCGAAATCGGTTGGCGGGCTGAAGGGCCTTGTCGATCGGGCGACGGCGAATGCGCAAGTGGTCTGGGATTTCTGCGCGCCAATCCATGGCTGCAAAACCTGGCCGAGACGCCCGGAAATCGCCTCGACCACCAGCGTCTGCCTGAAGTTCAACGACGCGCGGATCAAGGACGGCGAGGCTTTCGCCAAAGCCGTGGCCAAGCGGCTGGAAAAAGCTGGCGTCGCCTATGACATCGGCGCTTACCGCGATGCGCCTGCCGGTCTGCGGATCTGGTGCGGCTCGACGGTGGAAACCGCCGATGTGGCCGCCCTGATGCCCTGGCTCGCCCACGCCTTTCGACGCTGAAATCGCAGCACAATAAGGCGGATGGGCGGATCGCCCATCCTACCCCCATCCCCCTTTTGTGACAGGAGCTCCCTAACCCATGGCCCCCCGCGTTCTCGTTTCCGACGAACTCTCCGAAACCGCCGTTCAGATCTTCCGCGACCGTGGCGTCGAGGTCGATTACATGCCGAAACTCGGCAAGGACAAAGAGGCGCTCGCCGCCATCATCGACCAATACGACGGCCTTGCGATCCGCTCGGCCACCAAGGCCACCGAGAAACTGCTCGGCAAAGGCCACCCGCCTGAAGGTGATCGGCCGCGCCGGCATCGGCGTCGACAACGTCGACATCCCGGCCGCCTCGAAAAAGGGCGTGATCGTGATGAACACCCCCTTCGGCAACTCGATCACCACCGCCGAACACGCGATTGCGATGATGTTCGCCGCCGCCCGCCAACTGCCCGAGGCCAATGCCTCGACCCATGCCGGCAAATGGGAAAAGTCGAAGTTCATGGGGGTTGAGCTGTTCAACAAGACCCTCGGCGTCATCGGCGCCGGCAACATCGGCGGCATCGTCTGCGACCGCGCCATCGGGCTGCACATGAAGGTCGTGGCCTATGACCCCTTCCTGTCGGAAGAACGCGCCAAGACCCTTGGCGTGCACAAGGTCGAGCTTGACGAGCTCCTCGCCCGCGCCGATTTCATCACCCTGCATGTGCCGCTGACCGACAAGACCCGCAACATCCTGTCGGCGGAAAACCTCGCGAAAACCAAGAAGGGCGTGCGCATCATCAACTGCGCCCGTGGCGGCCTGATCGACGAGAAAGCCCTCGCCGAGGCGCTGAAATCCGGCCAGGTCGCCGCGGCGGCGCTTGACGTGTTCGAGGTCGAACCCGCCACCGAAAACCCGCTGTTCAACCTGCCCAACGTCGTCTGCACCCCACACCTTGGCGCCGCCACCACCGAAGCGCAGGAAAACGTCGCCCTGCAAGTCGCCGAACAGATGTCCGACTACCTGCTCACCGGCGCCGTGCAAAACGCGTCTGAACATGCCCAATGTCACGGCAGAAGAAGCCGCCGTCATGGGCCCCTGGATCAAACTCGCCAGCCATCTGGGCGGCCTTCATCGGCCAGATGACCGAAGAGCCGATCAAGGCGATCAACATCCTCTATGACGGCTCGGTTTCGGCGATGAACCTCGCCGCCCTGAACTCTGCCGTGATCGCGGGCGTGCTGAAAACCCAGAACCCGGACGTCAACCTCGTCTCTGCCCCGATCGTGGCCAAGGACAAGGGCATCCAGATCTCGACCACCCGTCAGGACAAAACCGGCACCTTCGACGCCTATATCAAGGTCACCATGGTCACCGACAAGCGCGAACGCTCGGTGGCAGGCACCTGCTTCTCGGATGGCAAGCCGCGCTTCATCCAGATCAAGGGCATCAACATCGACGCCGAAATCGGCGAGCATATGCTCTACACCACCAACGAAGACGTCCCCGGCATCATCGGCCTGCTCGGCATGACCATGGGCAAGAACAACGTCAACATCGCCAACTTCACCCTCGGCCGCTCGGGTGCTGGGCAAGAGGCCATCGCGATTCTCTACCTCGACGAAGCCCTCGATCCCAAAGTCGTCAACACCCTCGAATCCACCGGCATGTTCCAGCAGGTCAAGCCGCTGCAGTTCGAGGTGGCCTGACGCCTTGCGCTTTCATCTTGGTCGCAAATATCCCACAGGGGGTCAGGCCGGTTTGGCTGACAGCCGAACAGGCTCGGGGGCGTGAAGCCCCCGGCCTTTGTCATAAAGGGTCACAGATGCGAACCTACGCCATCGGCGATATCCACGGCCACCTCGACCTGCTGCACCGAGGTCCATGGCTGGATCAAAGCTGACATCGCCCAGCACGGCGCAGCGCCGGTGGTCCATATCGGCGATCTGGTCGACCGCGGCCCCGACAGCCGTGGCGTGATCGACTTTCTGCGGCAGGGCATCGCCGCAGGCGAGGACTGGATCGTGCTCAAGGGCAACCACGACCGCATGTTCACCTATTACCTGCAAACCCCGCCCTTGCACGACCCGCGCCTGCGCCCTGACCTCAGCTGGCTCAACTCTCGTCTGGGCGGCGGCCCGACGCTGGCCTCTTACGGCGTGAGAATTCCCCACCGACCGGCCGCTCGATCCGGTCCACAAGGACGCACTTGCCGCCGTGCCCGCCGAACACCGGCTGTTTCTGGAAACCCTGCCGACCTCCTTCAGCCGTGGCGAGGCGTTCTTCTGCCATGCCGGCATTCGCCCCGGCGTGCCGCTCTCGGCTCAGGTCGAGGATGATCTGATCTGGATCCGCCACGACTTCCTTGACGATCGCCGCGACCACGGCCCGCTCATTGTCCATGGCCATACCGCCATCAGCGCGCCGACGCATTACGGCAACCGGCTGAACATCGATTCAAGTGCGGCCTATGGCGGGCCTTTGTCGGTGGTGGTGCTGGAAGGCCGCCGCGTCTTTCACCTGATCGACGGCACCCGGCATGAGTTGCTGCCGGTCTGAACTGGTGGCGCTGAACTGGCAGCCCTGAACTGGCAGCCCTGCGTTTGCCGCTGGCCGAGAGCGGGGGTTTCACACCCCCGCGCCGCAAATCTGACGATTTGCCGCTGCCCCCGTGGGATATTTGGACCAAGATGAAAGCCTAGCGGGCGTAGGGGTCGGGCAGGGCGGCACGCAATGTGCCTTCGCAGTCCCCAAAGCCGATGCGGAAGCCCTGGCCGATCGCAGCACCGCGCAGGGTGATGCTGTCGCCATCCTCGACAAAGCCACGCGCGCCACCGGCAATCGCAACGGGGTCCTTGCCGCCCCAGGACAGTTCCAGCAGCGAGCCAAAGCTGCCCTTCGCGCTGCCGGAGATCGTGCCCGAGCCCAAAAGATCCCCGACCGACATCGGGCAGCCCGAGCTGGTGTGCTGCGCAATCTGCTGCGGGGCGGAGTAGCCAAGCTCGGCAGAGCTTGTCCGCGAGAGGATCGTCTCTGCCCCGGCCTCGGGCCGCAAGCTGACCTGCAGCGCGATATCGGGCAGCATCGGGCCAGGCTCGGTCAGATGCGGCAAAAGTCCTGCGGGCCGTGCCGGGGTTGCGACGCGAAACGCATCCAAGGCCGCGCGCATCACGATCCAGGGGCTGATCGTCGTCGCCGTTGCCTTGGATTGGAACGGCCCCAGGGGCTGCGACTCCCAGGCCTGAAAATCCCGCGCCGACCAGTCATTGAGCAGCACATAGCCAAAGATCATCGTCTCGGCTTCGGCCACCGTGACCGGCCTGTCCGAGGCGACGCCCACCACCGCACCCAGCTCGAGCTCGAAGTCAAAGCGCCGCGACGGCGCAAAGATCGGCGCATCAAAGCCCTTGCCCTTGATCTGGCCCCAGGGCCTGCGCAGCGCGGTGCCCGAGACCACCACCGAAGAGGCGCGGGAGTTGCAGCCGATCGGCATATGCTCCCAAGCCGCTGGCAAGGCGCTTTGCCCTGCAATCGCGGCGACGTTCTGCGCGTGGTTGCGGCCCGAGAAGAAATCGGTGAACTCGGCGACGAGAAAGGGCATATGCAGCGTGGCCCCGGCCATCGCCACCAGATGATCCTCGACGATCCAGCGCTTGCTGGCGCCTTCGGCCAGCATCGCGGTGACTTGCGCACGCAGATCGGCCCAGACCTCGGGTCCCGCCTCCATCACCTCGTTCCAGAACGGCACCTGCAGCAACGGCGCATCGCCCAGCCGCAACAGGCCCTCGGCCTCCAGCGCCGCCAGATCAAGGATGTAATCGCCAATCGCCACGCCACAGCGCGGCTCTTCCTCATCCAGTGAAAACACCCCGCAAGGCAGATTGTTCAGCGGGAAATCCGTCGTGGCGGAATTGGCGCTTGCCACCCAGCTTTTCATCAAGGTCATCGCCTATCCTTCCCTGTTCATCTTCCGCAAAGACGCCAGCGCCACCAGTGACACCGTACCGCTGACCGCCGCCGCCAACCAGAAAAACCCCCGCGCGCCCAGATCACCCAGAAAGGGCGAGACCAGCAGCGGCGCCAGCACCCCGCCAACCAGCCCCGCCGCAATAATCGCCGGGGCCACCCGCGGGTGATCGCCCATCTTGCGCGAGGCGGTGACATATTCCGAGGGGAAAAACATGCCCGCAAAGAATCCCATGGTCACAAAGCCCGTTGCGGGCGGCAGCGTAGCGCAGGCCAGCGCCGAAAGGCAGGCCCCCAACATCGCCAACGTGAACAGGGTGAATGCCGGCAAAAGATGCGCCACAAAGCTCAGCCCGGCCCGCGCCGCCAGAAAGGCCAGAAAGAAGCCCGACAACAGTTGCGCCGCATGGGTCTCGCTCTCGCCCGCCTTGATCAGCGCCGCTGGCCCCAACCCGATCAGCGTCGCCTCCAGCGCAATCGCTATCGCCGCAAAGCCCAGCGCGGGCCAATGCAGCCGGAATCCTTCGGTCTGCGCCTGCGCCACCACCGCGCCGCCCCGTCCCGCCGCCCCGGCAAAAACCGCAATCCCCAGCGCCAGCAGGGTGCAAAAGGCAAAGCTCGGCAAGGGGTTGTTGCCCATCGCCACAAAAACCAGTGGCGAGCCGATGGCGCCAATACCAAAGGTCGCGTTCAACAGGCTGACCATCGCCGGCCCCCTTGCGCCAAAGGCCTTGAGCATGCGCGGGTTGAACACCACCGTGGCGCAGCCATAGCCCGCCCCGAACAACAGCCCGCCCAGCAAGGTCACTGCCCAGCTGAGCCCGGTCGCAAGCAACCCCGCCCCCAGCGCCATGATCAGCACCGTCACCCGTGGTGTCACTTTCGCCCCCAGCGCGAACATCGACCCGACCCCCAGCGCACAGCCGACCCAATGCGCCGAGACCAGCAGCCCCGCCACACTCAGACTCAGCCCGAAATCCCGCGCATAGGCCGGCAGCGCCGGACCATAAAGCGATTGCCCCGCCCCCATCAGGATAAAGGTCAGGATCCCCGTGATCAGCAGGGCGGCATTCTGTCGGATAAGCTGGCGCAAGGGTAACTCTGTCACTGGTACGCCGGAACTGGCTGGCGCTGGTGTCCTCTGCCGCACCAGCACTGTCAACGGCTTGCGCGCAGGCCAGCAAAGGCGCAGCCTCGCTGGTGTAAAACCGCAGCTATCGAGGCGCCGCATGATCACACTTTATGACTTCTGGCGCTCTTCCGCCGCCTACCGCGTCCGCATCGGGCTGAACCAGCTTGGCCTGCCCTATAACTCGGTCGCGGTTGACCTCATGCAAGGCGAACACCGCAGTGCCGAGAACCTCGCGCGCAACCCGCAGGGCCTTGTGCCCACGCTGGAAATTGATGGCATCTGCCTGACCCAATCCATGGCCATGCTGGAATATCTTCATGAAACCCGGGGCGGCCTCTTGCCTGCAACCCCCGGCCCCCGCGCCCGTGTCCGCGCTTTGGCCTATGCTATCGCGATGGAGATAGCACCCCGCTGCAACCTCTCGGCCCGAGCCTATGCCGCCGAAATCAGCCAGGGACGTGTCAGCGAAGACGATTGCGCCCGCCACTTCATCAGCCAGGGCCTCGCCGATTTCGAGGCGATGCTCAGCGATGCGGGCCGCTGCTGCTATGGCGACGATGTGACCATCGCCGATGCCTGCCTCGTGCCGCAGGTCTATAACGCCGAGCGGGTCGGCATTGACGTGACGTCCTTTCCCCAAATCCAACGCATCGTGACAGACTTGGCGATACGCCCGGCTTTCGCCGCCGCACATCCCGATGCCGTCAAACCCTAAAGGCCCGCCCATGACCGAGATCTACATCCTCTCCGCCGCCCGCACCGCCATTGGCAGCTTTGGCGGCTCCCTCGCGGGCACGCCCCCGATCGACACCGCCGCCCATGTCGCGCGCGCCGCCATCGAACGCGCGGGCATCGCAGCGGATCAGGTCGATCAGACCGTCTTCGGCCATGTGCTGAATACCGAACCGCGCGACATGTATCTCTCTCGCGTTGCCGCCATGGCTGCGGGCGTGCCCGAGGCGTCGCCTGCCATGAACGTCAACCGCCTCTGCGGCTCTGGCGCGCAGGCCATCGTCTCGGCCATGCAGATGCTGCAACTCGGTGATGGCACCATAGCTCTGGCAGGCGGGGCCGAGGCGATGAGTCGCGCGCCCTATGCCGTCTCCGCCGCCCGCTTCGGCCAGAAGATGGGCGATGCCAGGATGATGGACATGATGCTTGGCGCGCTGACCTGCCCCTTCGGCACCGGGCATATGGGGGTGACGGCGGAAAACGTCGCCGCCCGCTACGGCATCACCCGCGCCGATCAGGACGCCTTTGCGCTGCAAAGCCAGAGCCGCGCCGCCCAGGCCATCGCTGCGGGTTATTTCGACGATCAGATCGCACCCTATGAACTCGCGGGCCGCAAGGGCACCACGCTTTTTGCCAAGGATGAACACCCCAAGCCCAGCACGCTCGAGGCCCTCGCCGCCCTGCGCCCCGCGTTCCAGAAAGACGGCACGGTCACTGCTGGCAATGCCTCGGGCATCAACGACGGCGCCGCCGCCCTGATCCTGGCGCGTGGCGATGTCGCGGGCATAAAGCCCCGCGCCCGCATCATGGGCTATGCCATCGCCGGCGTGGACCCAAAGGTCATGGGTCTCGGCCCGATCCCGGCGGTGCAAAAGCTCTGTGCCAAACTCGGCCTGAAACCCAGCGACTTCGATCTGGTCGAAAGCAACGAAGCCTTCGCCGCCCAGGCCATCGCCGTCAGCCGCGAGCTTGGCCTTGATCCGGCCCGCGTCAACCCCAACGGCGGCGCCATCGCGCTGGGCCATCCCGTCGGGGCCACCGGCGCGCTGATCACCACCAAGGCGCTTTACGAGCTGGAACGCACAGGCGGCAAAACCGCGCTGATCACCATGTGCATCGGCGGCGGCCAAGGCATCGCCTTGGCGATCGAGCGGGTTTAGCCAAGGTCATGACCTAAGCCATACGCTGGCCATACGGGGACCATACGTAAATCAGACCTAACGCAGCCGCACCTTGGTCCGCGCCGAGCGTCCCTCGGCATCGATCACCGAAAGCGTGACAAAGCCGCGACCAAGGCTGTCCAGCATCACCTCCCGCGCGCCTTCAGCCACCCTGACTGGCGCGCCATTTGCCAGCCAGGTGAAGGGGGCCTTGCCCCCCGAAACCCGCGCCATCAGCCCCTCTGGCAGCAGTTCAACCTCTGCACCATCGGGCGGAAAAGCCACCGCTGGCGCGTCGCGATCCGCCTCGAAAGCCGCCGTCCTGCTGCGGAATTTGCGCAGTGGTTGCGGCAATTCCATGTTTGAAACCAAGAGCGTAGCAGGCGGGGCAGGGGGCTGCGGGGTCAGGGTGGGCTTCAGCCGGGCAAAGGCCTGGAAAAGCACGGGGGCGGCCAAGTCAGCGCCAAAAGCCCCCGGCACCGGCGTGCCATCCGGCCGCCCCATCCAGACCCCAATCACATGCCGCCCGTCATAGCCAATCGCCCAGGCATCGCGGTGGCCATAGCTGGTGCCGGTCTTATAGGCGAGCCGATTGGAAGGCGCGCCCGGCGGCGGCGCCAACCCCGCCAGAATATCCCCGACCTGCCAAGCCGCAGGCCCCGAGAGCACCCGCTGCCCCTCGGGTCTTTGACCCCCCATCTTGTGGATCAAGGGCAGCGAAACCCCACCCCTTGCGATGGCGGCGTAAAGCTGCACCATATCCTCCAGCCGCACGCCAATGCCGCCCAGGGCGATCGCCAGCCCGGCCTGCCCGCCCGGCAGCTCATACTTGACCCCCGCCCGGTCCAGTTCGGCCAGCAGCTTGGCAGGCCCCATCGCATCGGTCAGCGCCACCACCGGGATGTTCAGCGACTGCTGCAAAGCCTCGCGCAGCCTGATCGTGCCACGATAGTGCCGGTCGAAATTCTGCGGCCGATAGCCGTTGAAATCGCTGGGCCTATCCTCGACCAAGGTCTCGGGATGCGCCAGCCCCTGATCAAAAGCCATCCCGTAAATCAAGGGCTTAAGCGTTGATCCGGGGCTGCGCACCGCGCGTGTCATATCGACAAACCCGGCCCGCTGATCCGCCGCAAAAGCCGCCGAACCGACCGAGGCCAGCACCTCGCCCGAGGCGTGATCGGCCACCAGCAGCGCCACTTGAACCCGCGCGCCCTGCTGCGCCACCACCTGCCGCGCCAAAAGCTCCAGCTTGACCTGCAAACCCCTGTCCAGCGTCAGGTGATGCCGCCCCTGCGCCGGCTCCTCGGCCAGGATCCGGTCGGCCATATGCGGCGCCAGCGCCGGAAATGCCCGCCGCACCCCCGGCACAACCTCGCGCCGCGCCGCCGTCAACTGCTCTGCGTCGATCAACCCATCGCGGAGCGCGCGCGCCAAAACCCTATCCCTGGCGTCCGTCGCCACCTCGACCGAGCGATCCGGCCGCCGCGCTTCGGGCGATTGCGGGATCGCCACCAAGAGCGCCGCTTGCGCAGGCGTCAGCCGCAACGGCTCCTTGCCATAATAGGACAGCGTCGCCGCGCGCAGCCCTTCCAGATTGCCGCCATAGGGCGCAAGCTGCAGATAAAGCGACAGAATTTCATCCTTCGACAACCGCCGCTCCAGCGCCAGCGCCACCCGCATCTGCCGCAGCTTGCCGCCCACATGCCCCGTGCCGCTCTCTTCCAACAGCCGCGCCACCTGCATCGTCAGCGTCGAGCCACCCGAGACGATATGCCCGTTCCACACCGCCTGCAAAGCCGCCCGCGCAACCGCCCGCAGGTCCACGCCGGGATGCAGATAAAAGCGTTTGTCTTCATAGGCTAACAACGCGCGAATATAGCCGGGATCGACCTCCGACAAAGCCAAAGCCAATCGCCAGCGCCCATCCGCCACCGTGTAAACCCGCAGCAAAGCGCCGTTGCGGTCCTGTACCTCTGCCGAGGTTTG
The DNA here is from genome assembly GCA_963815275.1 of uncultured Alphaproteobacteria bacterium. Classification (GTDB taxonomy): domain Bacteria; phylum Pseudomonadota; class Alphaproteobacteria; order Rhodobacterales; family Rhodobacteraceae; genus Cypionkella. The sequence continues at coordinate 36,154 of CAWFGD010000031.1, read as the reverse complement.
CACCGCCAGATCGGGCAGCAGCGTGGCATCAATCCACTGATCCGCCCGATCCCGTGCAAAAGCGGCAAGGAACAACCCCGCCGCCAGAGCAAAGAGGCCACCCGCCCGCATCACTCGGCGATGGTCACGCTGCCGGCATCGGTCCGCCCGGTCAGGTCGGGCCGATACATATCCTCGACCGAGGCGGCAGGCTGGTGGAACACCCCCGGCGAGATCGCCCGCACCACATAGCCCAGCTTGAAGGGCGCGTTGGACTGGCGGTCAATCGCGGTCAGGAAGCGGTCCTGACGGAACTCGCTATGCGCCACCTCGGTTTCCAGCCCCAGATCGGCCATGGCATCCGTGGCGCTGGAAACAAGGGTGGGGTTGTCGATCTCCAGCCCCGCCGGCAGTGGATCGCTGACCATCAACCGTGCCTCGCCGCGCCCGAAAGGGGTCACGGTCAGCACGGTGACAAAGCGCGTGCCCACCCTCAGACCTGCCAGATCGATCGGCGCGCCTTCCATCGAATAGTAGCTGCGTTCAATGGCATAGCCATTGCCGCCCGCAGGCACTGGCTCGCTTGGCACGCCCAGCGTGGTCACGGTCAGCGTCGTATCCGTGCCAGTGTTCTTCACCGTCACCGGCGCAGAACCGCCCTGCAACACCCGCACCAAGGGCCCGCTCGCAGGCGTGCCGTCGATGTTGATGCCCTGCACCCCGGCGCCACCAATCAGCGCATGCGCCGCCAGCAGCGTCCAGGTCGCCTCTTGGGTCGAGAGACCGCGTGTTGTGACCACCCTGTCCGTCAACGTCTCGATATCCACCGCCTTCGACCCTGCCTCGACCGCCAGCGCCAGCACCCCCGCCGCATCGCGGAAGGTCGTGCCATAATCGGCGCGGAAGATCTGCTCGGTCTCTGGCCCCTTCGCGGCCTCCAGCGCCGCCCCGGCCTTGCGGAACATCGCATCGGCGCGGGGTTGGTCGCCATAGCTGGCCAGCGCCGCCGCCAATTGTGCCTTGGCCAAGGGGGTTGCAAAGGCATCGCCCTTCACATCGGCGTAATAGCGCAGATCCCCAATTGCCGCAGCGCCTTCGCGGGCCAGAACCATCAGCGCATAGGCCAGCGCCTCGCCGCCATTTTCAAAGTCGGCCGCGTAGTTCACCTGATTGCGAAGGTTGTCCAGCGCCGCGCGGAAGGCCTGATCCGGCACCGCATAGCCCGCAGCCTTGGCGCGGCTGAGGAAGTCGGTGACAAAGGCATCCAGCCAGAAATCGCCGCCATCCTGCGCCGGCCCCCAAAGACCAAAGGCGCCGCTGGAGGATTGGTTGGTCAGCAGCGAAGCAATCGCCTCTTGCAGCCTGCCGCGCAGATCCTCGCTGCCCTTCACCTCCATCGCCTTGGCGATCTCGTCAAAGTAAAGCAGCGGCATCGCCTTGGAGGTGATCTGCTCGCTGCAGCCGTAGGGATAGCGGTCCAGCGCCGCAAGGATCCCCGGCGCATTCAGCCGCGCGATCGGGCCGATGGCAAGGGTCGCCTTGGCGGTCGCAGGATCTAGCCCGCTGAAGGCATTGTCATCAAAGACAAATTCCTGACCGGCCTTCAGATCAAAGCGGCTGACACGCGCCACCGGCGGGTCGTTGACCTGCACCGGAAGCATCAGGGTTTTCACCAGCCGCTTGCCATCCGGCGTGGTCAGCGCGACCTCGATGCTCTGGTTGCCGACGGTCTGGGCCGTCACCGGCACGGCGAAAACCGCCTTGCCCTTTTCAGCCAGATCAAAGTTTGTCGGCACATCGCCCAAGCGCAGGCCCACTGACGCAACCTCCAGCCCCATCTGCCCCGCAGGCCCGGTGGCATGGACGATTTCCAGCAGCAAGCGGCTCTGATCCCCCGGCTGCATAAAGCGCGGCAGCGAAGCGGTCACCACCACCGGATCGCGCACCAGCACATCGGCATTGGCTTGGCCGACCGCCTTTTTCGACCAGGCCACCGCCATCACCTTTACCGTGCCGTTGAAGGAGGGCAGGGTGAAGGAGGCCCGCGCATAGCCGTCCGTACCCACCTCGACCGGGCCCTCGAAATAGGCGACCAGCTCTTCTGTCGGCGGGGGTGCTTGCAGCCGTGCTTGCGCCGCCGCATCGCCCCCCGAGCGGACTTGCCCCTCGGCCCCGTTCAACCCGTCGATCAGGCGGCCATAGACATCGCGGATGCCGACGCCCAGCTTGCGTTGACCGAAATATTGCTCGGCAGGGTTCGGCGGTTGAAAGCCGGTCAGATTCAGAATGCCCTGATCGACCGCCGCGATGGTCACATAGGCCTTGTCCCCCTCGGCCACCCCCTCGACCTTGACCGCCACATCCAGCGCGCCGCGCGGATCGGCCTCGGCGGGGGCCTCGACGCTGACCTTCAGCGCCCGCGCGCCGGGGTCAATGCTGGCATAGGTCAGGCCCAGGGCCCGCGCCGGATTGCGGCCTGCGGCCACATCCATCGGGCGCAAAACGCTTGCCGTGACATAGACGCCCGCGCCCCACTCGTCGGTTACGGGCAGCGAGATCGTCGTCTCGCCCGCCTTCACCGCCACCGCCTGCATGGTGATCAGACGGTTCGACATCACGTTGATCAAGCGCGATCCCCGCCGCCTTGGGCACGATGCGCAGCTGCGCGGTCTCGCCCGAAGCATAGGCCTTTTTGTCCAGCGACAGCTCCAAGACGTCTGGCGAGGCCGAGGCATCTGCCGAGGCATACCAGCCGGCATAGAACTCCACCGAGCTTGCCGCAGGGGCACCGCCCAGCCGTTCGACCAGCAGCTCATACTGGCCCCACTCGACCCGCGCCGAAATTTCCTTGGCGGCATTGGCCAGATCGGTCTCGCCCTCGGAAACCTTGTCGCGTCGGGTCACCGGCTCCCAGTTCCAATTGCCATCAGCTTGATACCATTGGTAATTCGTCTCGATTCGCGTCAGGGTCCATTTGACCTGCATCGCCACGGGCTTGCTGCTTGCGTCAATGCCGATCAGTTGAAAGCGCGCCTCGCCACCCTCGGGGGCGACGCCATCGAACAGCGGTTTGATCCCGATCAGATCGGACGAGGGCGCCAGCAGTTTCGTCACCGAACGTTCCACCGGGCGGCCCGAGCCCTCTGCCACCCGCGTCGTCACCCGCATCTCCAGCGGGCGACCCGGATCCTCGGCCTCCGGCATTGCCAGATCGACCAAGGCCCGGCCCGCCTCATCGGTGCGGAGAGCGCCAAAGCTGTCCTGCACGGCGCTGAACGGCTGGTCATAGCGGCCAAAGCTGTAGCCGGGCCAGGCTTCCAGCTCCTTGGCGGCGCGGAGCAGAACTTCGCCCTCCACCGCCAGATCAGCCCCCGGCGCGCCAAAAAGGTATTTCGCGTCAACGGTCATTTGCGGCACATCGCCCAACCGCAACGCGCCCTCGGGCAGGGTGGTGGTGAAGTCGATCCGTTCGGGCAGGAAATCCTCGACCAGCACGGTTTTCGATTGCAGGGCAGGGGCGTCAAGATCGGCAAAGATCGCCAAGGACCAGACCCCGCGCGGTGCATTGCCCGCAACGGGCAGGGCAAAGACATGGCCGCCCGCGCCCTGATCCGCCACTTGCGCCCGCGAATATTCCACGCCATCGGGGCGGCTCAGGATCGCGGTCAGCGGCAGGCCCTCGATGGCCCTGACCTCGCTGTCGCGCGCCAGCGCCGTGGCAAAGATCGTCTCCCCAGCCCGGTAAGCGCCGCGATCCGTGGTCAGGAAAACATCGACCGGCGGCGAGGCCTCGCGCCCCGCCACACCGCGATCCGACAGATCGAACTCGGGGTCGGTCAGCGACAGAAAGGCAATGTCGCTTGCGCCCGCTTCGGCCACGATCAAGGCAGGGGCCTGCGCCCCGGTGCCCAAAGCCAACCCGGCGTCAAAGCGGGCATAGCCCTGATCGTCGGTCACTGCCTCACCCAGCACCTCGTTGGCCGTCGAAAGCAGCTGCAGCTTGACCGCCGCTTTGGCCTCTGCCGTGCCCAGCGAGCGCACAAAGACATGCAGGCCATCGGTGCCCGACAGGCTGGTCAGCCCCAGATCCGAGATGACAAACCACTGCCAGCCCGCCGCCACCTCATAGGGATCAACCCCCGGCACGGCGGCGCGCAGCGCGTAAATTCCGGCAGGCTGACCCTGCAAAGCCTCGGCCAAAGGCAGCCGCGTGGTGATGTCGACGTTGACCTCTTGCTTGACGATCCCCGTGCCCGTCCAGATTTCGCTGCCGATCTGGTTGGAGAAATCTTCCTCCTGATACTCGCGCATTGGCTCGCCGAAATAGGAATTCTGCAACGACCGCAGCATGTTGCGATCGGAAATCCGGTAGAGTTTCAGCTCGACCTTGTCGGTGTTCACGGTCTCGATCGGCAGGGCGGGCGCGTCGGAACGCGGCAGCACATAGCCGCGCCCCGGAAAGCGCACCCCCGGCTTGCGGTCGCGGACATAGGAGGTGACCTCGATGGATTTCGCCAGCACTTGGCCGTCGCCCGCAGGCAGCCCCTCGCGCAGCGTCAGGGTGTTGCGCGACCCGAAAGCCACGCCTTCGACGCATAATTGTTGATAGCCATCGGTCGTCACCGTCATCGCAGGATCGGGCAGTTGCACGTAATTGGCATAATCGACGCCCGAACGCGCCAGGGATTCCGAGAAATTGACGCAGATGCGCGGCCGCGCGCTGTCAGACTGCACCGTGGTCTCCAGCACGCGAAAGCCGTAAAGCCCCATCACCCGGTCCAGCGCCTTGGCGGTATCGTCACGCGGTTGCAATTGCTGTGCCAACCGCAGCGCGGGCACCGCGTCGCGGCCACGGTTCAGCGCTTCCAGCGTCACGGCCATCGTCGTCAGGATCGAATGGCGCTGCGCCGGGCTCTCGGCGCGTAGATAACCGTTGACCGAGGCAAGATAGGCCTGAGTGTTGTGGCTGTAGGCGTTGTTCTTGTCGAGCGTGGCAATCAGCGCCCACAGCCGGGCATAGGCCTCCCAATCGCTCGCCGCATCGGTCAGGCTGACAATCGCACCCTGCGCATCAATCGCCCGCGCGTAATCGCCGCGCGAAGCGGCGCTGTCGGACATGCTGGCCAATTCCTCGGCACTAAAGCCGTTGACCGGCTTGGCACTGCCCAACGCGCCTGCCTGGGTCTGAATGTCGTTCAGCTCCCAGTCCTGCACAAAGCCCAACTCGCCGCGCCGCAGCTTCGCCTGCGCCAGAACCGTTGCATCCGTCTCGACCAGATACCCCGACAGCGCATTGCCAAAGGCCAGGGGAGCCCCCGGTTTGGCCTTGGTAAAGCAGACGCCCTTGTTCTGGTTGAAGGTAAAGGCCTTGCAGGCCTTGTTGGTAGTACAGGCGCGCTGGCAAGCCTCCAGCGTCGTGTCGAATATCGAGGCGATATCGCCGCCGGGCAGATCGGTGTTCTCACTGATCACAAAGCGTTTTTCGGGAATAAGGTCTTCGGCTGCCACCAAATTCGGCGCAAGCAGCGATAGCGAAAATACAGCGCCCAGAATCAGGCGACCAAAGCCAGCACGCATTCTAAAATCCTCCAGATAATCTGCTCAGACTGGCACGGACCCGGCTTTGATAGCAAGCCTGCCGCGGCGACCTTAAAAACTTTCGGCTTAATCTGCCGTTCACTTTGTTGCGCGAAATTGCCAGGGGCCGGACCCTGAGTCTGGCCGCGGCGCGGGCACTGCGACACAGAAAGTGGTGGTTGACGGATCGATGGAATTTGCGGAACGCTTGGCAAAAGAGCGACGTGCGCGGCTGGCGGCCGAACGTTTGCTTGAATACAAAAGCCGTGAACTTTTTGCTGCGAATGCAAAGCTCGGCATCCATGCGCGCGCGCTCTCGGACCAGATTGTCGAACAGCGTCACGTCGTGCAATCCGCTCTGACCGAGGCGGAAAAGCTTAAGGTCCAGCAAGCCCGTTTCATAGCCGAACTTGACCACGCCCATACCGCCGCGGTGATGGCCGAGCGGCGCTTGTGGGACAGCATCAATACCATCGGCGACGGTTTTGCGGTGTTCGAGACCAATCAGAATCTGGTTGCCGCCAACGCCGCCTACCTCGCCGCCTTTGCAGACCCCGAGATTGCCGAAGGCGTCAGCTATTGCGACCTCTTGTGCATTCTTGCCGAAGACGGCCTCGTCGATCTGGGCGGCAAGACCGCCGATGTCTGGGTCGCCGATATGCTGGCGCGCTGGGAAGAAGACGAAATAGCCCCCGTCACCCTGCAATTTGCCAATGGCAACTGGGTGCGCCTGATTGATCAGCGGGCGCGCGACGGCGATATGGTCAGCCTTGCCATTGATATCACGGAACAAATGCGGATCTGGGCGGCGATCGAGGCGATCCCCGACGGCTTCGTGCTTTTTGACAGAGAGGAGCGTCTCTTGACCTGCAATCAAACCTACCGCGACATTTACACTATCTCTGCCCCGGCCATGGTTACGGGGGCAAAGTTCGAGGATATCTTGCGCTTTGGCCTCAACCACGGCCAATTCGCACCGATTGACCTGGCAGAAGAAGACTGGATCAGCCAGCGCCTGTTCCAGCACCGCAACCCCGGCGAAAGCGCCGAACACCAGCTCAGCGATGGCCGCTGGATCCGCGCCGAGGATCACGCCACGCCCGACGGGGGCCGTGTCGGTCTGCGGGTCGATATTTCACAGCTGAAGGAACAGCAGACGGCGCTGGAGGCCGCCCGCACCGCAGCAGAGGCCGCCAGCCGCGCCAAATCCGCCTTTCTCGCCAATATGAGCCACGAGATCCGCACTCCGATGAACGGCGTCGTCGGCATGGCAGAGCTGTTGTGCGACACCGCCCTGTCAGACGAACAACGGCTCTTTGCCGAAACCATCCGCTCTTCGGGCGAGGCTTTGCTGGTGATCATCAACGACATTCTCGACTTCTCCAAGATCGAGGCAGAACGTCTGACCATCTATCCGGAACCTTTTGATCTGGAACGCACAATCCATGAGATCACCATGCTCTTGCAGCCCCGCGCGCGGGAAAAGGGCCTCGATCTGATGATCGATTTCGACATGTTTCTGCCGACACGCTATATCGGCGATCCGGGGCGGGTGCGCCAGATCCTCACCAACCTCATCGGCAATGCGGTCAAGTTCACCGAAAAGGGCCACGTGTTGATCCGCGTCGTGGGCCTTGAAAGCGACGAAGGCAGCCGTCAGCTGCATATCACGGTCGAAGACACCGGCCTTGGCATCGGGCCTGAAAATCTGGCGCATGTCTTCGGTGAATTCAATCAGGTGGAAACCGAGCAGAACCGCAGGTTCGAGGGCACCGGCCTTGGCCTTGCCATCACCAGGCGGCTGGTCGAGCGCATGCAGGGCGAGGTCTGGGTTGACAGCGAGCTGGGCCGTGGCTCCTGTTTCGGCTTCCGCGTCGCCCTGCCTGTCGCCGAAGACGCCACCCCGCTGCGCGCCACCATCGCGGTGAAAAAGCTGCTGGTGGTCGATGATCAATTCATCAACCGCACCATTCTGGAACGTCAGCTTGTGCCCTGCGGCATCGAGGTGACGCTGTGCCGCAGTGGCGCCGAGGCGCTGGCTGCCCTGGCCAAATCGCGCTTTGACGCCATCCTGACCGACCACGAGATGCCCGAGATGGATGGCCTCAGCCTGACCCGGCAGATCCGCGCGCAGGGTCTGACCACGCCGATCCTGCTGCTCTCCTCCAGCCCCGCCAACGCCCGCGAAAAACCCGGCGCGGCAGAGCTCGCTGCCGTCTTGCAAAAGCCAATTCTGCGCGCCGATCTTTACCGTCACTTGCAGGCGCTGACTCTGCCAGAGGCGGCTGCTCTGCCCTCGGGTGCGGCGCAGGCCAGCGGCGCCTTGCGCCAGATGCGGGTGTTGGCGGCAGAGGATAACCGCACCAACCAGTTGGTTTTTCAAAAGATGGTGCGTGACGCCGATATCGAGCTGGTCTTTGCCAGCAATGGCCGCGAAGCGGTTTCGCTGTTCCAAAGCTTCAGGCCCGATCTGATCTTCATGGATATCTCGATGCCCGAGATGGATGGCCGCGAGGCCAGCCGCGCGATCCGCGCCATTCAGGGCCAGACCGGGCATGTGGCGATCGTGGCGGTGACCGCCCATGCGATGGACGGTGATTCCGATGGCATTTTGGCGGCGGGCATCGACCGTTACCTGACCAAACCGCTGCGCAAGGCCGAAATCGCCGCAACTCTGGGGGAATTCTGCCCGGCAGAGGCGCGCCAGCCGCTTGCCAATTCGGCGGAGACCGCCGCCTAAGCCGCTTCGGCCTCGGCGACCTTGCGGGTAAAGACCAGACGCAGATCATCCGACTGCGCCGCCTGCCATTGGTAACCGCCCAGATCAAACCCACGCAGATCGGCGGGGTCGGTCAGGCGGTGCAGGCAAGCAAAACGCGCCATGGCGCCGCGGGCCTTCTTGGCCCAAAAGCTGACGATCTTGGCCTCGCCGCCGCGCTCTTCCAGAAACACCGGCGTGACCACCTGCAGCTTCAGCGCCTTGCGGTCCACCGCCGAAAAATACTCGGTCGAGGCGCAATTGATCAGCGCCTTGGCCCCGACCTCCTCCCCCGCCGCATTCAGCGCCCTGGCGATTTTGCTGCCCCAAAAGGCATAAAGATCGGCGCCTTTCGGGGTGGCCAGGCGGCTGCCCATTTCCAACCGGTAGGGTTGAATCGCATCGAGCGGTCGCAACAGCCCGTAAAGCCCCGACAAAATCCGCAAGTGCCCCGTAGCCCAGCGCAGCGTATCCGCCTCCCAGGTCCGCGCCTCCAGCCCGGCATAGGTGTCGCCGTCAAACAGAAAAGCGGCGGGCTGGCCCGGAGCTTTGGGCGAAAACGCCTTGAAGCGGGCGTGATTGAGCTGGGCCAGAGCGGGCGAGATATCCATCAGCTGCCCCAGATCCGCAGGCGAAAGCCCCCGCGCGATGCGGGCGAGTTTTGCGGCATCGGCGGCAAAATCGGGCAGGCTGGGCGCAAACCCCTCGGGCAGATGCGCGGTTTCGTTCAGGCGTTTGGCGGGGGAAATCACAGACAGCATGGCAGGCTCCTTTACCGGATCTTGTAGCCCGAGCGGCGCGAAAATCTAGCCCTCGCGGATCACATCCAGAAAGGCCTCGCCAAAACGTTCGATTTTCAGATCGCCCATACCCTGAATCCCCGCCATCTCGCTGAGGGTGGAGGGTTTGCGTTCGGCAAGATGCCGCAGGGTGGAATGGGTGCAGGACAGGTGCTTGCCCGTGCCATCCTCGCCCCGCGCCAGCCGCAACTGCGCCTCTGACAGCCGGTCAAAGATCGCGCCGGCATCGCGCCCGACCAGGGCCTTGCGCGCCGGATGCAGCTCGGCCACCCCCGCGCCCGTGATCACCTGAAGAAAACCGCGCCCATAGCTTTCCAGCTTTTTCGCGCCGACTCCGGTGATGCCCATCATGTCGTCCAAGGTCGAAGGGCGCTTTTCGGCCATCTCGATCAAGGTGCGGTCGGCAAAGATCACATAGGCGGGCACCCCCGCCGCCTCGGCCAAAGCGCGGCGTTTGGCCTTCAGCGCCGAGAGCAGCGGCGCATCTTCCTCGGTGACCTGCATCTTGATCGCCACGCGCGGGGCGGCCTTGTCGATCGTATCGCGGCGCAGGGTGATTGCCGCCTCGCCGCGCAGGATCGGCCGCGCCGCCTCGGTCATGCGCAGCGCGCCATGCCGGTCGGGGTCGGGGCGCACCAGGTCGCGCCCCATCATCTGACGGAACACCGCGCCCCAGGCCGGTTTTGACAGATCGCTGCCAACCGCAAAGGTCGGCAAGGCATCGTGACCCTTTTCGCGCACCTTGGCGGTGGCGTTTCCGGTCAGGATATCAATCAGATGGCCCGCACCAAACCATTCCCCCGTGCGCAGCATCGCCGAAAGCGCCTTGCGCACCGCATCCGTCGCATCGAACACTTGCGCTGGGCGGGCGCAGAGGTCGCAATTGCCGCAAGGCTCCGAGGTTTCGCCGAAATAGCCCAGCAAGACCTGCCGCCGACAAGCCATTGCCTCGGCCAGCCCCAGCAGGGCGTTCAGCCGGCCATGGTCGGCATCCTTGCGTTCGGGCGGCGCAAGCCCCTCGTCGATCTGGCTGCGGCGCAGGCGGATATCGTCGGGGCCGTAAAGCGTCAGCGTTTCAGCCGGGGCACCGTCGCGCCCCGCACGGCCGATTTCCTGATAATAGCCCTCGATCGATTTCGGCAGATCGGCATGGGCGACCCAACGGATATCCGGCTTGTCGATGCCCATGCCGAAGGCCACGGTTGCCACCACGATCAGCCCGTCTTCCTGTTGAAAGCGGATCTCGACGCGGCGGCGCGCTTCGGCCTCCATGCCACCGTGGTAAAAGCAGGCGGCATGGGCCTCGGCGCGCAGGGCCTGGGCGAGGGTTTCGGTTTTGGCCCGCGTGCCACAATAGACGATGCCCGACTGGCCGCGCCGCGCCCCGGCAAAGCGCAGGATCTGCTCGCGCGGGCTGTCCTTGACGGCAAAGGCCAGGTGGATATTGGGCCGGTCAAAGCCGCGCAGAAAAGTGGCGGGGGGCACGCCGCCAAACAGCCGCGTGACGATCTCGGCGCGGGTCTCTTCATCCGCCGTGGCGGTAAAGGCCGCCAAGGGCACGCCCAAAGTGCGGCGCAGCTCGCCGATGCGCAGGTAATCCGGGCGGAAATCATGGCCCCATTGGCTGACGCAATGCGCCTCGTCGACCGCGATCATGCTGCAATTGATCCGGCGCAGCATCGGCACCGTTGCCGCCGAGGCAAGCCGCTCGGGCGCCATATAAAGCAGCTTCAGCGTGCCGGACTCCAGCTTGGCAAAGACCTCTTCGGTCTCTTCCTCGGTATTGCCCGAGGTCAGCGCCCCGGCCTCGACTCCGGCCTCGCGCAGGGCGCGCACTTGATCCCGCATCAGCGCAATCAGGGGCGAGATCACCACCGTCACCCCGTCACGACACAGCGCAGGCAATTGAAAACACAGGGATTTCCCGCCACCGGTTGGCATGATCGCCAGAGTGTTCTGCCCCGCAAGCACGGCGTCGACAATCTCTTCCTGACCCTGCCGATAGGCCGTAAAGCCAAAGACAGACTGCAAAAGGCCGATGGGATCAGACATATCTACTCAATTTGCGACCGCTCTGCAGGCAATGAAGATCTTAATAAAATGCCGTCGCGTTGCGCAGCAGCACCTGTTTCAGCACCATCAGGATGATCAGCACGATCAAGGGCGTGAAATCCATCCCGGACATCGGCGGCAGCATGCGGCGGATCGGCGCATAGATCGGTTCCAGAATCCGCCCCAGCGTCGACCAGATCTTGTAGACCAGCGGCTGGCGGATATTGAGCACCTGAAAACTGATCAGCCAGCTCATCAGCGCTTGCGCCAGCACGATCCACTGCGCGATCAACAGCAGGTTCAGAAGGATAGTAAACAGGGTCATCGCAGGCTCCAACCACAACAGCTTGTGTCAGAGGTAACCCGCCCCCCCAAAAACCGCAATGCTTTCCGCTGCGTTTTACTTGACCTGCCGCGGCGGAGAAGGCACCTCTGGGCAAGAAATTGCGAAGGATTTGAACATGTATCCGTTTTTGCGCATGGCCAAAGAGCTTTGGAAATTCCGCAACGCGCCGCCGCTGTCGATCCTCGAGCCGCATGTCAGCACGCATCGGATCTGGCCCTGGGATCTGGATCTCTGGCGCGAGTTGAACAATGGCCGCACCCTGACCCTGTTTGATCTGGGGCGGATTCCGATGTCGGTGCGGATGGGTTTCAAGGACATTGCCAAAGCCAAGGGCTGGGGCATCACCGTCGCGGGCAATTCGCTGCGTTACCGCAAGCGGGTGACCCTGTTCCAGAGCCTCACCCAGATTTCCCGCGTCATCGGCTGGGACCCGCGCTTTGTCTATGTCGAGCAGAGTTTCTGGCGCGGCGCAGACTGCACCGCCCATATGCTGCTGCGCTCGGCTTTCATCTCGAAATCGGGCATGGTGGCCCCCGCCGCCGTGCTCGAGGCACTGGGGCAAAGCCAGCAAAGCCCGCCGCTGCCCGCCTGGGTGCAGGGCTGGATCGAGGCCGATGCCGCGCGGCCATGGCCGCCCTACCGCTAGCCTGCGCTTGCGCCACAGCGGTTTTTCAGGCTTGATCCGCCAAAAGCAAATCAGGGGGCAGGCATGGCAACGGCACGGCAGCGCATCTGGGGCTGGTGGTTCTTCGATTGGGCCAGCCAACCCTATAACACCCTGCTTCTGACCTTCATCTTCGGGCCCTATTTTGCCGAAGTGGCCCGGGGCCACTACATGGGCACCGGCATGGAGGAAGAGGCTGCCAAGGCCGCCGCCCAGGCCTATTGGGGCTATGGGCTGACCTTTGCTTCGGTGATCGTGGCGGTGCTGGCGCCGATTTTGGGCGCCGTGGCCGATGGCACCGGGCGCAGGCTGATCTGGGTCTGGGTCTTTTCGATGTTCTACGTCGTGGGCGCTGCGGCGCTGTGGTACGTCGTGCCCGGCGGCGAGGCGAGCAATTTGTTCTGGGCCGTGGCCTTCTTTGGCATCGGCTTTATCGGCATGGAGTTCTCCACGATCTTCACCAATGCGCTGATGCCCAGCCTTGGCGACCATGACGATATCGGCGCAATTTCCGGTTCTGGCTTTGCCTTTGGCTATCTCGGCGGCTTGATCGCGCTGATCCTGATGCTGCTGCTTTTTGCAGAAAGCGCCACCACCGGCAAAACCCTGCTCGGCATCGATCCGATTTTCGGCTTTGACAGCGAAGCGCGCGAGGGCACCCGCTTTGTCGGCCCGCTGACCGCCCTCTGGTATGTGGTCTTCATGATCCCGTTCTTCCTTTGGGTGAAAGAGCCGAAGATGCCCGCAGGCCGGTTGCACATCGGCGCGGCCCTGCAGTCCCTGCGCGAGCTTCTTGTCAGCCTGCGCTTTCGCAAAAGCCTAGCCGCCTATCTGACCTCTTCGCTGTTCTACCGCGATGCGCTGAATGCGCTTTACGGTTTTGGCGGCGTCTATGCCTCGAATGTGCTGGATTGGTCGATCACCCAGATCGGCGTCTTTGGCATTCTCGGCGGCATCACCGCGATGGTGGCCTCTTACTTTGGCGGCAAACTCGACCGACACTTTGGCCCGCGCTTTGTCATCGCCTGGTCGATCGTCGTGCTGACGCTGGTCTGCATCGTCATCGTCGGCCTGACCCGGGAAAGCCTGTTCGGCCTCCCGCTCGACCCGGCTTCGGCGACGCCTGACATCATCTTTTACATCTGCGGCGGGCTGATCGGCGCGGCGGGTGGGCCCCTGCAGGCCGCCTCACGCACCATGCTGGTGCGCCACACCACCCCCGACCGCGCCACCGAGGCCTTCGGCCTCTTCGCGCTGTCGGGCAAGGTTGCCAGCTTCATCTCGCCCTTCCTGATCGCGGTCGTGTCGCATTTCAGCGGTTCGGCGCGTATCGGGATTTCTCCGGTGATCTTGCTCTTTTTGTGCGGCCTCGTTCTGCTAATCTGGGTCAATCCCAAAGGTGAACAGGCATGATCCACAAACTCCTTCTGACCCTCACCCTGCTGGTGCCGCTGCCTGCAGGGGCCGAACAGCTCGCCAACAAGCTTTTCGCTGCGGCGCGGCAGCCCAGTGATCAGGCCGCGATGCCGATCGGTACCTATGCCCGCGGATGCGCCGCCGGAAATGTCGAACTGCCCGAGACCGGGCCGACCTGGCAGGCGATGCGGCTGTCGCGCAACCGCAATTTTGGCCAGCCAACGCTGGTGCAATTCCTTGAAGACCTTTCGCTCACCGCGACCAAGATAGGTTGGAAGGGGCTCTATATCGGCGATATGGGCCAACCGCGTGGCGGTCCGATGAATTCCGGCCATGCCAGCCATCAGATCGGGCTGGATGCCGATATCTGGATGCTGAAACCCGACAGCCTGAGCTTGAGCAGCAAACAGCGCGAGAAGATCAGCTCGGTCGCGGTGCGCTCGGCCGACCAGCGTTCGGTGACGAAATATTACTCGCCGCAGCACGCAGCGCTTCTTAAAGCTGCCGCCTCCGACCCCCGCGTCGACCGGATCTTTGTCGCCGCTGCGGTCAAGATCGCCATGTGCAAAACCGCCAGGGCCTCCGATACCAAGTGGCTGCAAAAGATCCGCCCGATTGCGGGTCACGACACCCATTTCCACGTTCGCCTGAAATGCCCTGCCGGAGCGAGCCTGTGCAAAACCCAGAAACCCACGGTGTCCGAGCTGTCCAAGGGCGGCAATGGCTGTGATGAAACCCTCGCCTATTGGGTCTCGGAGGCCTATCTGAACCCGCCCAAACCCAAGCCCAAAGCCAAACCCGCCAAGCCCCGCCCGGTTGTCAAAAGCGCGCGCACCTATGTTCTGGCCGATCTGCCATCGCAATGCGCCGCCGTACTTTCCTCTCGCTGATCGCGGGGGGGCTGCTGCTGACCGGCCTGCAAGGCAGCGCCAGCCCCACGCCCCCCGCCGGATTCCTCGGTGCCTTTGCCTGGCGCATGGATGACCCCCGCTTTGGCGGGTTTTCCGGTCTGGAAGTTTCCGATGACGGGTCAAGCTTTGTGGCCATTTCTGACACCGCCGTCTTTGTAAAGGGCCAGATTCTGCGGGATGCGACGGGCAAGATCACTTCGATCACCACAGGAGCTCCGGTCAGCCTTAGTGTCATCAAGATCAGGCACAACCACAATGTGAACACAGACAGCGAAGGTCTGGCTCAGGCCGCCGACGGCTCCTTCTACGTCTCTTTTGAAGGTCGCAGCCGCGTTGTCCACTACCCTGATCTTGCCGGCGAGGGTACGGAACTGCCGATCCCGCCTGATTTTGTCAGCATGTCCGAGAACGGCTCTTTGGAAAGCCTCGCCATTGCCCCGGACGGCAGCCTTTTTACGCTGGCAGAGGGCGACACTTTGACCCCCGATCGCAAGCTTTACCGCTTCAAGGATGGCCGTTGGGACGCTGATCTCTCGATCCAGATGCGCGGCGAGTTCCTTCCCGTCGGCGCCGATTTCGGCCCGGACGGCAGGCTTTATCTGCTCGAGCGCGCGTTTTATGGCCTCGCGGGCTTTGCCTCGCGCCTGCGCCGCTTTGACGTGACGCCGACGGGGATCTCGAATGAGGTCACTTTACTGCAAACCCCAAAGGGGCTTTACGACAACTTGGAGGGCGTCGCGATCTGGCGCAATCCCTCGGGCACCCTGGTGGCGAGCCTGGTCTCCGATGACAATTTCATGTTCTTTCTGCGCTGCCAGATCGCAGAATTCGAACTGCCCGATTGACAGGGCGCCCGCCCAGCATTAAGCCGCCCCAGCCCTAGCGGCGCAACCCTCGACAAGTCTCCGCGACCTTGTAAAAAACGGAACTAAACATGCAAAAGCTTCTGCCCGGCGTTCTCGCCATGGCCACCGTTGTGGTGGTCTCTAACATCCTCGTGCAATATCCGATCGGCCAATGGCTCACCTGGGGGGCCTTTACCTATCCCTTTGCCTTCCTCGTCTCGGAACTGGTCAACCGCTTTCATGGCGCCAAAGCCGCGCGCCGCGTCGTCTATGCGGGCTTTGTCGCGGGCCTTGTCTGCTCGCTGATCGGCACGCAAATTGTCGGTGAGTTCGGCCCGCTGGTGACCTTCCGCGTCGCTGTCGGCTCGGGCACAGCCTTCCTGATCGCGCAACTGCTTGACGTGCAGGTCTTTGACCGGCTGCGTCGTGCCGCCTGGTGGCGCGCGCCCTTCATCGGGTCTTTCCTTGGCTCTTGTGTCGATACCGCCCTTTTCTTCAGCATCGCTTTCTCGGCAACGCTGATCTGGCTTGATCCGACCAGCGACGTTTCCTGGGCCACCGAACCCGTGGCTCTGCTGGGCTTTGGCCCCGCCGTCCCGCTATGGGTTTCGCTGGGCGCTGCGGATTTCTGTGTAAAAGTTGCTGTAGATTTAATCGCCCTGATGCCATTTCGGGCAGCAATCGCAAAATACGCCACAGGCCTTGCGTAAAAACTTTTGACTTCCACAAAATCTGTGCCACCATCCTCTTATCGGAAACATTTTGAAAGGAGGTGACCCAGTGTCTAGAGTGATATTGGAGAGCGGTTTCGGGACAGTCATGGAGGGTGTTTTCTAGGGGCAGCCCCTTAGCAAACAGACTTGTGATTGGGCTTTTGCGACCTAACTGGCCCATCTCCTTAGATCTCGGAAAGGGTTGCCAATACAGGCTGGCAGCCCTTTCTCTTTTCCGGATCCACAGATACCCTTGCGCCATGTTGTGGATCACTGACGCCATCTCCATCCAGGATTGGGAGCTTTCTGAAAGCTTCATGCGCGCCTCCGGGCCGGGGGGGCAGAATGTCAACAAGGTCTCTACCGCCGTCGAGCTGCGTTTCGAAGCAGAACGCTCTCCGGCGCTGACCCCCGCCGTCAAATCCCGGCTGAAAAAGCTCGCTGGCAGGCGCTGGACCCTGGAAGGGGCGCTGGTGCTGCAAGTCGATGAGACCCGCAGCCAGGCGCGCAACCGCGAAATCGCCCGCGAGCGGCTTGCCGATCTGATCCGCACCGCCCTGATCGCGCCAAAGCGCCGCATCGCCACCAAGCCGACCTATGGCAGCCAGCTGCGCCGCGTCGCCGCCAAAACCCGCCGCGGCGAGGTGAAATCCTTGCGCGGCAAACCCTTGGACGAAGAATGACCCAGAGCGCCCTAGCGACCGAAGCCGCCAACCTTTGGGGTGGCCGCGTCACCCGCCTGCTGCGCGACCGCGAGAATGCTGTGTTTGAAATCGCCCTGCCCAAAGGCCGCGCCGCCCTGCGCTTGCACCGTCAGGGCTATCAGAACCCCGAGACCATCGCCTCAGAGCTGTGGTGGTGCGCCGCCCTTGCAGGCCTTGGCGTTGCGGTTCCCGCCGCCTTGCCCGCGCGCGATGGCCAGCTTTTGCAGCTGCTTTCGACCGGTCGCCTCGCCTCGGTGATGGACTGGGTTGAAGGCGAGGCGCTGGGCGAGGCGGGCGTGCCGCTGGCCTATCCCGCCGCCGAAATCATCGCCAAGCATCACGCCCTTGGGCGCCTGCTCGCCGACCTGCACCGCGCCACCGACAGCCTGACCCTGCCGCCGCAGTTCCACCGGCCAGGCTGGGATGTCGCGGGCCTCGTCGGCGAAGCCCCGCTGTGGAGCCGCTTCTGGGATCACCCAGGTGCCACGCCGCGCCAGACCGCTCTGCTGCAAGCGGCCCGTGCCCTGCTGCACTCCGGGCTGACCAGCTATGCCAAAACCGGCAATTTCGGCCTGATCCACGCCGATGTTCTGCGCGAGAATATCCTTGTGAACAAAGATTCACTAACCCTGATCGACTTTGACGATTCCGGCTTTGGCTTCCGGCCCTATGACCTTGGCACCGCACTCAGTCAGAACCTCAACGAGCCTGCCTATGCCGAGATCCGCGCGGCGATGATCGAAGGCTACGGCGACGCCGGGATCACTCCCGCCCTCGCCGATCTTTTCACCCTGGCGCGTTGCTGTGCCTCGGTCGGCTGGGCGGCAACGCGGCTGCCGCCAGACCATCCGGTGCAGGCCAGCCACCTTGCCCGCGCCTGCGATCTGGCAGAGGCCTTGCTCTAGACCACCACCGCCTGCGCCTGTTGCGCCCCGACAGCGAAGACCCGCTTGTAGCGTTCGATCTCCTCGGCGGGCCCCATCGCCTTGTTGGGATTGTCCGACAGTTTCACCGTCGGGCGGCCATTGGCCGAAACCGCCTTGCAGACAAGGCTGAAGGGGGCCAGTTGGTCACCCGCGGTCAAGCCTCTGAAATCATTGGTCAGCATCGTCCCCCAACCGAAGGAAACCTTGACCCGACCCAGAAACTGCCGGTGCAGTTCGGCGATTTTCTCGACGTCGAGCCCGTCTGAAAAGATCACCAGTTTCTGTGTCGGATCTTCGCCCCGTTCGCGCCACCAGCGGATCGCCAAATCGGCGCTCAGCGCCGGATCGCCGCTGTCGATGCGAATGCCGGTCCAGGAGGCCAGCCAATCCGGGGCGTTTTTCAGGAAACCCGCGGTGCCAAAGGTATCGGGCAGGATGATCCGCAGATTGCCGTCATGCTCGTCCTGCCAGTCGGCCAGCACCTGATAGGGCGCCTGCGCCAGCTCGGCATCGCTATCGGCCAAAGCCGCGTAGACCATCGGCAATTCATGGGCATTGGTGCCAATCGCCTCGACCTCGCGCCGCATCGCGATCAGGCAGTTCGAGGTGCCGGTGAACTTGCTCTCCAGCCCCTCCTGCATCGCCTGCACGGCCCAATCCTGCCACAGAAAGGAATGCCGCCGTCTGGTGCCGAAGTCGGCGATCTTGAGACCCTCGAGATCCTTGAGCAGGCTGATCTTTTCCCACAGCTTGGTCATGGCGCGGGCATAAAGCACCTGCAGCTCGAAGCGGCCCTGCCGTTCCAGCACGGCGCGGCCGCGCAGCTCCATCAGCACCGCCAGCGCCGGAATTTCCCACAGCATCACCTCGGGCCAGCGGCCTTCAAAGGTCAGCTCATACTGGCCATCGCGCTTTTCCAGATGATAGGCCGGCAGGCGCAGCCCCTCGAACCATTCCATGAAATCAGGGCGGAACATCTGGCGCTTGCCGTAAAAGGTATTGCCGCGCAGCCAGGTGCTTTCGCCCCGCGTCAGCGACAGCGAGCGGACATGGTCCAGCTGTTCGCGCAATTCGCCCTCGTCGATCAATTCGGCCAGGCGCACGGATTTGGTGCGATTGATCAGGCTGAACGTCACCGTCGTGTCCGGTTTGTTGCGAAAAATAGACTGACACATCAACAGCTTGTAAAAGTCTGTATCGATCAGCGAGCGGACGATCGGGTCGATCCTCCACTTGTGGTTCCAGACGCGTGTTGCGATGTCGACCATGTCGGCCCTCCCTCAGGCCTCCTCTCTACGGCATCGGGCGGGGTAAGGTCAAAATGATCTCGCGCTTTTGCCAGTCGGTGCAACAAGCTATAAAGTTCGGCGCGGGCGAGCGGTTTGGTCAGAACCGCATCCATCCCAGCCGCAAGGCACATCCGCGCCTCCTCCGCCGAGGCATAGGCGGTCAGGGCCACGATCGGGCAGCGCGGCAAGCCCGCCGCCGCCTCGATGTGGCGAATTTCCTGCGTGGCCTCGATCCCGGACATCTCGGGCATCGAGACATCCATCAGCACAAGATCCGGCGGTGCTGCGCGATAGGCCTCGATGGCCGCGCGGCCGCTGCGCGCTTCGGTCAGGCTG
This sequence comes from uncultured Alphaproteobacteria bacterium, assembly GCA_963815275.1. GTDB lineage: Bacteria > Pseudomonadota > Alphaproteobacteria > Rhodobacterales > Rhodobacteraceae > Cypionkella. The sequence continues at coordinate 16,838 of CAWFGD010000031.1, read as the reverse complement.
GCGACAGAGGCTTCCAGCAACTTGCGGGTGATCAGCATATTGGTGCGGTTGTCCTCGGCCACCAGAATCCGCAGGCTGGTCACCGGGGCCTTTGTCTCGGCACTTGCTGGGGCGTTTTCTGTCAAAGGGTCCGCTTCGGCGTGCAGCAGGCGCAGATACAGGGTAAAGACCGAGCCCTTGCCCAGCTCTGACCGCAGCGTGATATCGCCGCCCATCCGTTGCGCCAGCAGCCGCGAGATGGTCAGCCCCAGCCCGGTGCCGCCAAAGCGTTGCGAGATTGCGGCATCGGCCTGGGTAAAGCTTTCGAACACCTGGGAAATCCGCTCGGGCGCGATGCCGATGCCGGTGTCGCTGACCGCAATCTCGATGTGGTCGCAGGCGACCTCTGCCTGATGGCGCACCTTGACCCAGACCTCACCCTCCGCGGTGAATTTCAGCGCATTGCCCAGCAGGTTCAACAGGACCTGCCGCAGCCGCCCTTCATCGCCCAGATTGCAGGTCAGCCCCGGATCAAGATCGACACTCAGGCTGAGGCCCTTTTTCACCGCCGAGGGCTGCAGCAGATCCACCGCGCGGGCAAGGCAGGCATTCACCGAAAACGGCAGGGCCAGCAGCTCTGCCTTGTCCGATTGCAGTTTCGACAGATCAAGCACCTCGTTGATGATGGTCAGCAACGCGCGCCCCGAATCCAGAATCGTGCCGACATAGTGGCGCTGCAAGGGTTCGAGGGCCGTGTCTTGCAAAAGCTCGGCAATCCCGATCACCCCGTTCATCGGCGTGCGGATCTCATGGCTCATCGCCGCGAGGAACTGCGATTTCGCCTGGGCTGCCGCCTCTGCCGCGCGCCGCGCCTCGGCCAGGGCTTCGGCATGGCGCTTGGCTTCGGTGATGTCGCGCTCGACCGAGATAAACACCTCTGGCAGGCCATCTGCCCCGATCACCGGGCTGAACGAGACATCCATCCAGATCAGTTGGCCGTCGCGGCGCTTGTTCAACAGCTCGACCCGCACCGAAGTGCCGGCCCGATGCGCCTCTGCCAGGGTGGCAAGCGCTTCGGCACTGGTGGCCTCGGCGTTCAGCAACTCGCCGGCATCGCGCCCCACCGCCTGATCAAAGCTATAGCCGGAAATCCGGGTAAAGGCATCGTTGACCCAGTCGATCCCACCGTTGGGCCGGGTGAAGATCACCGAATCATTGGCGTGACGCGCCGCCAGCGCCAGCCGCTCGGCCAGACGCGCCGCCTTGCGTTCCTTGGCTTCGGCATCGATCAGGGCGGCGGATTTCTCCAAGACCTCCAGCTCGAAACGGGTCCGCTCGAGGCTGCCGCGTTCATTGGCGCGGATAAACAATGTGGTGGTATAGCCGAGCAGCGCCGCCGTCAGCACGAAGAACCAGCTTTCCACCGGACCATGCTCGACGTGACGCGCCTGATCGCTGAGCGCCATCATCAGACCCGTGGCAGTATAGACCCCAAGGCGTAGGTTGATGCCGCTGGGAAAATAATGCCGCACCAGCCCCGCATTCATGGCCGCAGACATCAGGAAGCTGATCGCAAAGAAATGTGCCGCCAGAGCATGCACCATCTGCCAGCACAGCATGACGCAGGCCGCAATCGTCAGGGCCTGAAACAACCCCGATGCTACCGCCAGATTTCGGATCCGCCGTGGAACCGGCTTGCCACCGAAGCGCTGCGCGATCAGCTGCAGCGTCAGACAGTCGACGCCTTCGCCCACCAAAGCCAGCGCCGCAGTCAGCAGCCCGAGCCAAGGCGCCTCGAGCAGCCCGAGCGCGAGAGCGCCAATCACCGTCATCACCTGGCGCAGCGCATAGCCGCGCACCCGCGCGCGGGCAAAGCGAAGGAAATAGCCGTCAGGGCTGTTCCGCTCCAGAAACTCTGCGATCCTTTGCCTGTTGCCTGCGACCATCGCCTCTGCCCTGATGCCTTGGGCTCAGGCTAGGCTCAAATGTTTAACGCATGGTGATCGTCAGTCCTGCCACAGCACCCCTGCCGCCAGACAATCCCGCCGCGCCGCCGCCAGCGAGCCGTTCAGGTCGATTCCGCGGCAGGCCGAGGCGCGCAACGTGACGCCAAAGCCCAGCTTGGCGGCATCCACCGCCGAATAGGCGACGCAGAAATCGGTGGCCAGTCCCACCAGCGTCACCTCGGAAATCCCCCGCTCCCGCAGATAGCCCTCCAGCCCGGTCGGCGTGACATGGTCGTTCTCGTAAAACGCCGAATAGCTGTCGATGGCGGCGCGAAAGCCCTTGCGGATCACCATCTGCGCCGCGTCGCTCTGCAGGGCCTCGTGAAACTCCGCCCCCCGGCTGCCCTGCACGCAATGCACCGGCCACAGCACCTGCGGGCCGTAGGGCATCTCGACCACCGAAAAGGCCGCGGCCCCCGGGTGATTGGCGGCAAAGGAAGAATGGTCGCGCGGGTGCCAGTCCTGCGTCAGCACCACGGTGGCGAACTCCTGCATCAGCGCGTTGATCTCGGGGATGATCAGATCGCCCTCGGCCACCGCCAGGGCACCGCCGGGACAAAAGTCGTTCTGCACGTCGATCACGATCAGGGCCTCATGGGCGGGGCGCATTCTCGTCTCCTTCACTGTGCTTTTGATCAGGCGCAGAGGCGCGCCGGTCAAACCAGCCTCATCTTGCCCCGCTGGCGGCTTGGCAGTAAAGAGCCTGCATGGTCACCGTCGCAGCGCTTTATCATTTCACCCGCTTTGCCGACCCCGCAGCCCTGCGCGGGCCGCTGGTGGAGCTTTGCCTTGCGCAGGGGGTCAAAGGCTCCTTGCTGCTGGCGAAAGAGGGGGTCAATGGCACGATTGCCGGGCCGCGCGCGGGCATTGACGCCGTGCTGGCGCATCTGCGCGCTCTGCCGGGCTGTGCCGCGCTGGAACATAAGGAAAGCTTTGCCGAGACGCCGCCCTTTGGTCGCCTGAAGGTGAAGTTGAAGCGCGAGATCGTCACCATGGGTCAGCCCGATGTCGACCCACTGGCCCGCGTCGGCTCTTATATCCAGCCCGCCGACTGGAATGCCCTGATCGCCGAACCCGATGTGGTGCTGATCGACACCCGCAACGATTACGAAGTCGGCATCGGCAGCTTTGCCGGCGCGGTCGATCCCGATATCCGCAGTTTCCGCGAGTTTCCGCAGTGGTGGCAAGCCCATCGCGACGAGTTTCGCGGCAAGCGGGTGGCGATGTTCTGCACCGGCGGCATCCGCTGCGAGAAATCGACGAATTACCTGCTGGGGCAGGGGGTGAACGAGGTCTATCACCTCAAGGGCGGCATCCTGAAATACCTTGAAGAGGTGCCCGCCGAGGCCTCGGCCTGGCAGGGCGAGTGCTATGTCTTCGATGGTCGCGTTTCGGTTGGTCACGGGCTGGTGCCGGGGGATTACGACTCTTGCCATGCCTGCCGCCGCCCGATCTCGCAGGCCGACAAACAGCGCCCGGAGTATGAGCGCGGCGCCTGTTGTCACCAGTGCGCGGGCGAATACAGCGCCGCCGACCGCGACCGTTTCCGTGAACGCCAGCGCCAGTTGGATCTGGCCGCAGCGCGCGGCGCGGCGCATTTTTCTGATTAAATGGACAAATTCGACCGCAGGCCCGCAAGCCATCTTGCATGCCGTGCAAATCCATGGCCCTTTCGCAGAATGCATAAGGAAAGCGCAGAATGAGACCGGACTGGATTGCCGTTGACTGGGGCACCTCGAACCTGAGGGCTTGGGCGATGGGCGAGGCGGGGCCGCTGGCTGAAGCGGTCTCGGAAGAGGGTATGGGCAAGCTGGCCCGCGCCGAGTTCGAGCCCGCCCTGCTGCGCCTGATCACGCCATGGCTCGGCACAGCGCCAACCCCGGTGATCGCCTGCGGCATGGTCGGCGCGCGGCAGGGCTGGTTCGAGGCAAGCTATCGCGCCGTGCCCTGCGCTCCGGTCGCGGTGGGCGATCTGGTGACGGTGCCGACGCAAGACCCGCGCCTGCATGTCCGCATCGTCCCCGGTCTTGCCCAAGCCAGACCCGCCGATGTGATGCGTGGCGAAGAGGTGCAGATCGCTGGCGCCCTGGCGCTGTTGCGCGATTTCGACGGGGTGATCTGCCTGCCCGGCACCCATTCCAAATGGGCGCTGATTTCAGCCGGCGAAGTGGTCAGTTTCCAGACCTTCATGACCGGCGAGCTCTTCGCCCTGCTGTCAACCCAATCGGTTCTGCGCCACGGCATGCAGAGCAAGGGCTGGGATGAAACCGCCTTCGATCACGGCGTTGCCGAAGCCCTCGCCCGGCCGGAAAAGATTGCCGCACGTTTGTTCACATTGCGCGCGCAGGGCCTTTTGGACGACCTTTCGCCCTCTGCCGCCCGTGCGCAACTCTCGGGCCTGCTGATAGGTCTTGAGCTTGCGGCGGCAAAGGCCTATTGGCTTGGGCAGCGCGTTGTCCTTGTTGGGGCAGAGGCGCTTTGTGCCAGTTACGCCCGCGCCTTGGCCAGCCAATCCCTTTCCGCCGAAATCCTTGACGCCACTGCCTGCACGCTTTCCGGTCTCTCCAAAGCGCGCGGCTCTTTGTAAAGGTTCGCCCCATGCCCCGCCCCGAAACCTCCCGCCCCCTGATCGCGATTCTGCGCGGCATCACCACCGCCGAGGCCCTGCCGATCTGCGAGGCCCTGATCGAGGCTGGCATCGACCGCATCGAAGTGCCGCTGAACTCGCCCGATCCGCTGACCACGATCAAAGCCATGGCGGCTGAATTCGGCCAAAGCGCGCTGATCGGCGCAGGCACCGTGCTGACAGCGCAGGACGTCCGTGATGTCGCCGCGGCAGGCGGCAGCTTGATCGTTTCGCCGAACTGCGATGCTGAGGTGATCACCCTGACCAAAAGCCTCGGCCTGCAAAGCTGGCCCGGCGTGATGACCCCCAGCGAATGCTTTGCCGCCCTCAAGGCCGGGGCTGATGGGCTGAAGATTTTCCCCGCCAACCTGATCGGCCCCGAAGGCGTCAAAGCCATCCGTGCCGTGCTGCCGAAATCCTGCGAGGTGTTTGCCGTCGGCGGCGCAGGGGCCTCGAATTTTGCCGACTGGATCAAGGCCGGGGCCAGCGGTTTCGGCATCGGCACCGCCCTCTACACCCCCGGGCTGTCGCGCGCCGAGGTCACCGCCCGTGCCCGCGCGATTGTCTCTGCTTATGATGAGGCCGCCCGATGATCTTTGACGAGCGCCGCTGCGAATTGGGCGAAGGCCCGTTGTGGCACCCGATTCGTGAACAATTGTTCTGGTTCGATATCACCAACCGCAAATTGCTTTCACAAGATGCAAGCGGTGCATTGGATTGGGATTTGCCGCAGATGGTCTCTGCGGCGGGCTGGATCGATGAAAACCGTTTGATGATTGCCGGCGAGACTGGCCTCTCGCTGTTCGATATCACCAGCGGCAGCCTGACTTTGCTGGCCGAGATCGAGGCGGACCGGCCGGAAAACCGCTCCAACGACGGCCGCGCTGATCCGCAGGGAGGCTTCTGGTTCGGCACCATGGGCAAAGCCGAAGAGCCGGGCGCCGGTGCGATATACCGCTATTATCGTGGTGAAATCCGCAAGATTTTCAATAACATCACCATCCCCAACGCGATCTGCTTCCCGCCGCAGGGCAGTTTTGCCCATTTCGCCGACACCTTCACCGGCAAGGTGATGAAGGTGACGCTTGATGCCGAAGGCTGGCCCAATGCCGCCCCCGAGGTGTTTCTTGATCTGAGCGGCGAAGGACTCAACCCCGATGGTGCGGTGATCGATGCCGCGGGCATCATGTGGCTGGCGCAATGGGGCGCTGGGCGGGTCGCGGCCTATGGTCCTGACGCGGCTTTCCTGCGCGCGGTCTACTTTGCCACCGCCCATACCACCTGCCCGGCCTTCGCGGGTGATCTGCTTTATTGCACCACCGCCCAGCAGGGCTTGAGCCCGCAAGACCGTCTTGATCAGCCGCAAGCGGGCAAGGTCCTGCGCGCGCGCAATGTCGCGCAGGGGCAAAGTGAACATCAGGTCATATTGGGCTGATCAGCCCAAGGCGACGCCGCCTTTCACCTCGATAAAGCCATAGGCGTTGGGGCCCAGCACCAGCTTGCCCGCGGTAATCTCCAGCGCCTGCGACGGGCCGACAGCCTTGCCCAGCCCAGCGGCCTTTACCTCGACGGTCTGGGGCGAGAGGTTGAAGACGCAGAGCAAGCGCGCGCCACGGGTAAAGGCCAGCACCGGTTCCGGCACGTCATGGAACTCGGTCGCGCCGATCTGCAAGGCCTCGGTCTTGCGCCGAAAGGCCAGCATGGCGCGATAGCTTTCCAGCACCGAACCCTCGACCCCGGCCTGCGAGGCGACATTGCGCGAAAGCTGCGGCGGCTTGACCGGCAACCACGGCTTGGCCGTGCTGAAGCCACCCTCGGCGCTGGCATCCCAGACCATCGGCGTGCGGGTATTGTCGCGGCCAATCGGCTCGGGCCAGAAGTTGATGCCCTGCGGATCGGTCAATTCCTCGAAATCCAGCTGGGTGTCGGTCTGGCCCAACTCCTCGCCCTGCCACAGACAGATCGAGCCTTGAAACGACAGCAACAGGGCCCCCGCCTGCGCTGCCAAAGCATCCTGACTGATGCCATATTTCGCCCAACGCGTCGCCTGCCGCGGCACGTCATGGTTGGAAAAGGCCCACATCGGCCATCCCTCCGGCGCGCCGGTGAAGAATTCCTCGATCTTGCTGCGGAAGAAGGCGGGCGTGTAGTCATAGCCCATCATTTCAAAGGAATAGCATTGATGCAGCCGGTGGTGCGCGGTGTATTCGCCCATCATGCGGATGGCGTGATGCGCCTCGCCCATCTCGCCGACCGAGGCGCGGTCGTCATAGCCATCAAGCGTGCGGCGGATGCGTTCCAGCCAATGCAGGTTCTCCGGCTGGTTCTTGGAAAACAGGTGATACTGCATCTCATAAGGGTTGCCGGGGGCGGCGGTCTTGACCCGGTAATCGGCGGCATCGTCGCGCAGCAGCGCATCCTTGAAGAAATAATTCACCGTATCAAAGCGAAAGCCATCGACGCCGCGATCCAGCCAGAACTTCAGCACGCCTTCCATGTAGTCCTGCACCGCCGGATTGCGGTAGTTGAAATCGGGTTGCTGCGACAGAAAGCTGTGCATGTAGTATTGCTTGCGCCGCGCGTCCCAGGTCCAGGCCTGACCGCCAAACACCGACAGCCAGTTGTTCGGCGGCGTGCCGTCGGGGCGCGGGTCCTGCCAGATGAACCAGTCGTGCTTGGTGCCCGACCGGCTGGCGCGGCTTTCGGCAAAGAAGGGGTGTTTGTCGGAACAATGGTTCAACACCTGATCAATGATGATCTTCAGCCCCAGCTCATGCGCCCGCGCCACCAGCGCGTCGAAATCCGCCAGCGTGCCGAAAACCGGATCGACATCGGTATAGTTCGAGACGTCATAGCCCATGTCGAGCATCGGCGAGGTAAAGATCGGCGAGAGCCAGACCGCATCGCAGCCCAAGCTCGGCGATATGGTCCAGACGCCGCGTGATCCCCTTCAGATCGCCGACGCCATCGCCGTTATCGTCCTGAAACGAGCGGGGATAGACCTGATAGGTCACCGAGCCGCGCCACCACTCTGCCATCGCCTGCACTCCTTATGTTTTTTCCAGCATAAAGCGGTTTGAAAGCCTTCCACAATGGCCCGCGTCCGCGCCGCTTTGTGGCCGACACAATTCTGTCGTTGACGCTGCTTGGGCTTTCTCTAACCGTGGCGGCAGAGGAGCCTCGCCGATGTCCACAGCCGCCAAATCATCGCTTTACACCCCCGTGCTGATCGCCGGTTGCATCATCCTGATGTTCAGCTTTGCGATCCGCGCCAGCTTTGGCGTCTTCCAGATCCCGATTGCCAGCGAGTTCAACTGGGCGCGCTCGGACTTCTCGCTTGCCATCGCGATCCAGAACCTTGCCTGGGGCTTTGGTCAGCCGTTCTTTGGTGCCATGGCTGAACGCATGGGCGACAAACGCGCCATCATCCTTGGCGCGCTGCTTTACGCCGCGGGCCTGTCGCTCTCGGCCTTCGCCCATACCCCGGCGCAGATGCAACTGCTGGAGATCCTCGTCGGCTTTGGCATCGCCGGCACCGGCTTTGGCGTCATCCTCGCCATCGTCGGCCGCACCGCCAGCGCCGAAAACCGCTCGCTGGCGCTTGGGCATCGCCACCGCCGCGGGTTCGGCAGGTCAGGTCTTTGGCGCGCCGGTGGCCGAGGTGTTGCTGGGCTATTACCCCTGGCAAACCGTCTTTCGTGATCTTTGCCGTCACCATCCTCGCCGTCATGGTGGCGCTGCCCTACCTCACCGCCCCCGCCGCCGCCTCCAAGGCCGAGCTGGAAGAGAGCCTCGGCACCGTCTTGAAGCGCGCCTTTACCGACCCGTCCTACATCATGATCTTCCTTGGGTTTTTCTCTTGCGGCTATCAGCTGGGCTTCCTCACCGCCCACTTCCCCGCCTTTGTCACCGAGAAATGCGGCCCGATCGCGCCGGGCAGCCTGTTGGCCGACATCGGCATCACCACCACCTCGGCGCTGGGGGCCATTGCCATCTCGCTGATCGGTCTGGCCAATATCGGCGGCTCGATCTATGCGGGCTATCTGGGCAAGCGCTATACCAAGAAATACCTGCTGGCCGGCATCTACACCGCCCGCACGGTGGTTTCGGCAGTCTTCATCCTGATGCCGATGACGCCGCTTTCGGTGCTGCTGTTCTCGCTGTCGATGGGGGCGCTCTGGCTTGCCACCGTGCCGCTGACCTCCGGCCTTGTCGCGCATATCTACGGGCTGCGCTACATGGGCACGCTCTACGGCTTTGTCTTCCTCAGCCACCAGATCGGCTCTTTCCTCGGCGTCTGGCTCGGCGGCAAGCTCTATGACCTGACCGGCGGCTATAGCACGGTCTGGTGGATCGGCGTCGGCGTCGGGGCCTTTTCGGCCCTCGTCCACCTGCCGATCCGCGAGAAACCCTACGCAGCGCAGCCCGCCTGATGCGCGCTGGTCTGGTTGCCCTGATCCTCGGCTATGTGCTGAGCCAGTTCTACCGCGCCTTTCTCGCGGTGCTGTCACCCGTGCTGATGACCGATCTTGGCGCCACGCCCGAGATCCTCGCCGCCGCCTCGGGCTATTGGTTCCTCGCCTTTGCCGCGATGCAAATCCCGGTCGGTGTGGCGCTTGACCGCATCGGTCCGCGCCTCACCGCCTCCGCGCTGCTGATGCTCGCAGCCCTGGGCGCTGCCCTCTTCGCCACCGCCCAAAGCGCAGGCGTCATCAAGCTGGCAATGATCCTGATCGGGGCAGGCTGCGCGCCGGTGCTGATGGCGAGCTATTACCTCTTCGCCCGGCTCTACCCGCCTGCGGCCTTTGGCACCCTGGCGGGGATGGTGATCGGCATCGGCTCGCTGGGCAACCTTGCCGCCTCGCTGCCGCTGTCGCTGATGGTCGATCTGATCGGCTGGCGCGGCGCGATGTGGGCGCTGGCTGCCTGCACCGCGCTGATCGCGGGAGTGATCTTTGCCCTGCTGCCCGCGTCCGAGCGGCGCAGCACCGCGCAGACAGGCTCGGTCCTTGATCTTTTGCGCATGCCCGCGCTCTGGCCGATCCTGCTGATGATGGCGGCCTGCTATGCCCCCGCCGCTGGCCTGCGCGGCCTTTGGGCCGGGCCCTATCTGACCGATGTCTTCGGCGCCGACAAAGCCGCCATCGGCCGCCTGACCCTGGTCATGGGGCTTGCCATGGTCGTCGGCAACTTCGCCTATGGCCCGCTGGAGCGGGTGCTCGGCAGCCGCAAATGGCTGGTCTTTGGCGGCAACTCTGATCGTGGTCGCCTGCCTTCTGGCTCTCGCGGCCTTTCCCGGCAGCACCGGGTCTGACCCCGACGCTGCTTTTCGCCGCCATTGGCCTTGCCGGGGCCTCCTTTCCCATGGTCATGGCGCATGGCCGCGCCTTTCTGCCCGCGCATCTGACCGGGCGCGGCGTCACCCTGATCAATCTCTTCGGCATCGGCACCACCGGCATCATGCAATTCGCCACCGGCCATCTGAACGCCAGCCTGCAAGGCCCGGACCCGACCACACCCTACGTCGGGCTTTTCCTGTTCTATGCGGGCCTGACTGCAGCGGGTCTCGCCGTCTATCTGATGTCAAAAGACCGCACCGACTGACTTGCGCACCGAATCCACTTCCCCCCGCGCCCGCCATAGGCTAACAGCGCCTCGTCTTTGACGGTCAAAGACCGAATTTAGGAGAACCCCGATGGGCTATAAGGTCGTCGTCGCGGGTGCCACGGGTAACGTGGGCCGCGAAATGCTGAACATCCTCGCCGAGCGCGAGTTCCCGGTCGATGAGATCGCCGCACTGGCGTCTCGAAAATCGCTCGGCACTGAAATCAGCTTTGGCGACAAGACCTTGAAGACCAAGGATCTCGACACCTTTGATTTCACCGGCTGGGACATTGCGCTTGTTCGCCGTGGGCTCCGAGGCGACGAAAATCTACGCGCCGAAAGCGGCTGCTGCGGGCTGCGTGGTGATCGATAACTCGTCGCTTTACCGCTATGATCCCGACGTGCCGCTGATCGTGCCGGAGGTGAACGCCGATGCGATCTATGGCTATACCAAGAAAAACATCATCGCCAACCCGAACTGCTCGACCGCGCAGATGGTCGTGGCGCTGAAGCCGCTGCACGACCGCGCGAAAATCAAGCGCGTTGTCGTCTCGACCTATCAGTCGGTTTCGGGCGCGGGCAAAGAGGGCATTGACGAGCTGTGGGATCAGACCAAGTCGATCTACAACCCGACCGACCACAAGCCGCCGGTGAAATTCACCAAGCAGATCGCCTTCAACGTCATTCCGCATATCGACGTCTTCCTCGACGATGGCTCGACCAAGGAAGAATGGAAGATGGTCGCCGAGACCAAGAAGATCCTGGATAAGTCGATCAAGGTCACCGCGACCTGCGTGCGGGTGCCGGTCTTTCGTCGGCCATTCGGAATCGATCAACATCGAGTTCGAAGAGTTCCTGGATGAACACGAGGCCCGCGACATCCTGCGCGAATCCCCTGGCATCATGGTGGTCGATAAGCGCGAAAACGGCGGCTATATCACGCCGATCGAATGCGTCGGCGATTACGCGACCTATATCAGCCGCATCCGGCAGGATTCGACGATTGATAACGGCATCAACCTGTGGTGCGTCTCGGACAACCTGCGCAAGGGGGCGGCCCTGAACGCGGTGCAGATCGCCGAAGTCCTTGGCCAGCGCTGCCTGAAAAAGGGCTGATCCAGCCCCAGACTGATTGGAAAACCCCGCCGTTTCGGCGGGGTTTTTTCTATCGCAACGCCGCCCGCGAAGGCACCGCCCCTGCGATGGCCTCTAAAACCCCGGCAAACAGCTTTTGCATCGCGGGTTTTCTATAGGGAAACAGACCCTCGTCCTCCCTGTCATGCACGATCATGGCGGCGCGCAAAGCCTCCACTGGTCAGACCGGCCTTGCGGCCGCCGCAAGCGGTGCCGCAACCGTCGCGACAGGGGGAGTGGGCAATCAGCTGCATTCAAGCTCCTTTGCAGCGCCGTTCTGGCACCTGCAAAGGATAGCGGCTCAAGTCTGAAGAAGGCGTTTCAGCTTTTCACAGCCGCCAGAGCCTTTTGCAGCTCTTGCGCCTGCTCGCAGTCGCCGCAAATCGACTGCAGCTTCACCAGATTGGCCAGCGCCTCTTCCATCTTGCCGGTCTCGATGAACATCTCGCCCTGATATTCCAGCGCGCCCAGATGTTCCGGGTTCAGCGTCAGGGCGGTTTCATAGGCCGTGGCCGCCGCCTCCATATTGCCCAGCTTGCGATTGGCAAAGCCGCGCAGGTTCCAGGCATCTGCGTAATCGGGTTGCGCTTCGGTCAAGGCTTCAAGGATCGGCAGCGCGGCCGCGTAGTCTTCCTTCTCCTTGATCAGCGCCTTGGCCTTGTCGTAATCTGCCACGCCTTCGCTTTCGACGACCTCGTCCTCGGTTCCGGCGGCATAGCTCGGATCAAGCGAAAAGCTGACCAAGCCGACCAGAGCAATCAACACGTAAGCCAGGATATGGGGCATTGCGAAATCTCCCTATTGAATGCGCCAAGCCTAACAGAGAATCACGCAAAGGCGCATCCCTGTTTCGGGGGATGCGGAAAGCTGCCGGACCCCACTCCATCCTCCTTGCGAACCCCGCGTCTTCCAGCTTGGCCTGCGGCATTTACAGGGTGCCACCGAAGGCCTGCGCCTGAAACTCTGATCTCTCCGCAGGGGCAACCAAAGCGATCACCTTGACCCAGAACCTGAGCTGGCCCGAGGGCAAGGATTTGCAGCAAGTGTTAATTTTCTCTAAAGTCGGGGATGTAACATATTGAAAAATAATGAATGATATTCGGTCCCAACTCGGGACCGTCATTTTACCCCATCGGCTCTTTCAACCAGCCATCCAGAAACTCGACCCGATCACAGCCGGCGAAACTGGCCCATCTGTCCAGCTCCGCCTCCAGTTTCCGGATCCGTCCCACCCCGAATTTCACGCCCTTCTCCGGCCAGACCGCCTTGACCCGCAGGGCCCCTTCGTCCCGAAACGCCTTGCAATCAATCCGCCCGACCAGGCGTTCCCCTTCCAGCAAGGGAAAGACATAATAGCCAAAGATCCGCTTCGCTTCGGGCACGAAAACTTCGATGCGGTAGTGAAAGCCGAACAGAAACTCGGCCCGCGCCCGATCCCGCAAGGCCGGATCAAAGGGCGACAGGATGCGCAGCCGCGAGGTCGCCTCGGACAGCTCCGCCGCAGCCTCGATCACCCCCGGCCTCGCAAAACTCCGTTTCGTCTTGCCCCCGGCCCCCTCGACCTCGACCGCGACAATCTCGCCGCGCGCCAGCGCCGCCGCCACCCAGTCGCGCGCCTCTTCAGGCCGGATCGCGTGCCAATAGCCGCGCAACTCCTTGGCATCGGCAAAGCCCAAGCGGTCCAGCGCCGAGCGGCAGGCCCAGTCCACCAGCCCCGCCTCATCCCAACGCGGGCTGCGGTGCTGGTCGGGGATCACCCGTTCGGTCAGATCATAGACCTTCTGGAACCCGTCGCGCCGCGTGATCGCAAGCTTGCCGGTCCGCCACAGCCACTCCAGCGCGGTCTTGCTGGGATGCCAGTCCCACCAGCCACCCTTGCCGCGCGCCTCGCCCTCGCCAACATCGCTGCTGGTGACCGGCCCCTCCGCCTCGATCCGCTTCAGGATGGTTTCGAACTGCGCCTCATAGCCATCACGGAACCAGCTCTGCCAATTGCCCCGCAACCGCTCGGTATCCCGTTCAAAGCGGTGCTGCCAAAGCCCATGCAGCGCCACCGGCAGGATCGAGGCATCATGCGTCCAATGTTCCCAAAGCTGGCGATCCTTTTCCAACAGATGCTTGAGCGCCTCGGGCTTGTACCCCTGCCGCCTGCTGAACAGAATCATGTGATGCGCACGGGCGACCGTATTGATGCTGTCGACCTGGACAAAGCCGATCTGGTCAATCAGGCCGGCCAGAGCCTGGCCTTTCGCCTCGCCAAAAGGTGCCTCGCTCAAAGCGTGGCGGTGCAGGAACAGGCGGCGGGCGAGGGGGTTTGTCAACAACATCGGGCAAGCCTAGCAGCCGCGAGCAAGGCCGCCAAGCTGCGGATTCTACCCCAGCGCGGCCGTGCGGCCCTGAGTTACAAGCTGCCGTAAAGCTTGCGCGCCTCGCGGAAGGACATCAGCTTTTGTAGCTTTTCATCCCAGAGATGCATATGCACCGAGCGCAGGCTTTGCAGGATTGTCAGACGCTGTGCCTCTGCCAGCCCCGCATGATCGCGCAGCACTTCGGGCAGGCGATAGAAGGGGATGCGGCTGTAGAGGTGGTGAACGTGATGGATGCCGATATTGGCGCTGAGCCAGCGCAGCGGCTGCGGCAGGATGTAATGCGACGAGCCTTCAAGCGCCGCCTCGTGCAGCTGCCAATCTTCGGTCTTTGACCAATGCGTCTCTTCGAACTGGTGTTGCACATAGAACAGCCAGACCCCCACGGTGCCCGCGATCACCGAGGTCGGCAGGTAGATCAGCAGCACCGGCATGAAGCCGCCCAGATAGATGATCAGGCCCAAAAGGATGCCGATCATCGCATTGGTGCCCATCGCCGAGGTCCAATAGCGCCAGCCGGATTTCATCAGACCCAGCGGCAGGCGGTTTTGCAGGATGAAGAGATAGCTTGGCCCCAGCACAAACAGCACCAGCGGGTGGCGGTAGAGCCGATAGAGAAAGCGGCCCATCGGGCTGCGGGCGCGGTATTCTTCGACCGTCAGGGTCAGCACATCGCCGATGCCGCGCTGGTCGAGGTTGCCGTGGTGCGAATGGTGGATCGAATGGGTGCGGCGCCAGACGTCATAGGGCGTCAGGGTCAGCACGCCAAGGCAGCGGCCCAGCCAGTCCTGCGCGCGGCGGTTGCTGAAATACGAGGCATGGCCGCAATCGTGCTGAATGACGAAAATCCGCACCAGAAACAGCCCGTTCAGCATCGCCAGCCCCAGGGCCAGCCAATAGCTGATCGACAGCGAGGCCCAGGCCAGCGCCCAAAGCATCAAAAAGGGCACCAGCGTCGCCAGCAGTTCAAAAATGCTGCGCCGGGTCGAAGGCTCGCGATATTTTGCCAGCACAGAAACCCAATCCTTGGCCGACTTCGGCATGAGGCTTTGCGCCGTCATCGTGTTTTCAGACTGCATCGTCCTCGCCCTTAAGCTCGTCTCGGACTATCCCCGAGTGGCCGCGGCACCTCACTCTGGCGCCTTGTGTTGATTGGGTCGGCCCCTTTTGAGCCAACCTTATTCCCGAAACATTACCGAAAATGGGGTCCGCGCACCAGCAATTCATCGCGCGGCGAGAGAATATGTCGCAGAGGGTGCGTTCATTCTGCCGCCGGTGCCACTTTCAGCGCTGATTTGCGCTGCTTTTCGGTCGCCGACTTCAACTGACCGCAGGCCGCCATGATATCCTCGCCCCGCGGGGTGCGGATCGGCGAGGCATAGCCTGCGTGGTAGATGATGTCGGCAAAGGCGTGAATCCGGTTGCCGGACGAGCGTTTGTAGGGCGCGCCGGGCCATTCGTTGAAGGGGATCAGGTTGACCTTGGCCGGAATGCCTTGCAGCAGGGCCACCAGCCGATGCGCGTCTTCCTTGCTGTCGTTGACATGGTCGAGCATGACATATTCAAAGGTGATGCGTTCAGAGTTCGACAGGCCGGGATAGGCCTTCAGCGCCTCAAGCAGGGTGGCGATGTTCCATTTCTTGTTGATCGGCACCAACTGGTCGCGCACCTCGTCGGTGGTGGCGTGGAACGACACCGCCAGCAGACAGCCGATCTCTTCCGCCGTGCGGGCAATCTCGGGCACAACGCCCGAGGTCGACAGCGTGATGCGGCGGCGTCCAAGCGCAATGCCCTCGCCGTCCATCACGACTTTCATGGCGTCGCGGACGTTCTCGAAATTATACAAAGGCTCGCCCATGCCCATCAGCACGATGTTGCTGACCAGCCGGGTCTCGTTCTTTGGCGCGCCCTGCACC
This sequence comes from uncultured Alphaproteobacteria bacterium, assembly GCA_963815275.1. Taxonomy (GTDB): domain Bacteria; phylum Pseudomonadota; class Alphaproteobacteria; order Rhodobacterales; family Rhodobacteraceae; genus Cypionkella. The sequence goes on along the minus strand of CAWFGD010000031.1, from coordinate 1,207 downwards.
GGCCATTCGTCCAAGTCATCCCGTGCCAGCATGACCTGACCGACGATCTCGGCAGCGGTCAGGTTGCGCACCAGCTTTTGCGTGCCGGTGTGACAGAAGGAACAGGTCAGCGTGCAGCCGACCTGGCTGGAAATGCACAGCGTGCCGCGGTCGGTTTCAGGGATATAGACCACCTCGACCTCGTGCCCGCCGGCGATGCGCACCAGATATTTGCGGGTGCCATCGGTCGAGACCTGCTTGGTCACCACCTCGGGCACCTCAAGCACGAAATTCTCGGCCAGCATGCTGCGGTAATCCTTGGCAAGGTTGGTCATCGCTTCGAAATCACGCACGCCCCAGTGGTAGACCCACTGCCAGACCTGACCCACCCGCATCTTGGCCTGCTTTTCCGAGGTGCCCGCCGCGATCAGCGCCGCCCGCATCTGATCCCGCGTCATGCCGACGAGGTTGGCGCGACCGCCCTCTGGCAGCTTGCGCGGAATGGTCAGAACGTCTTGGGTGATCGGAGCAGACATGGCGGGAATCCTTGGGTTGGAAGCGCTCCTATAAGGGATTCGCGGCCAAAACGGAACGGGGAATGCAAAACGCCCCGGCTGGGGGCCGGAGCGGTCAAAACTGTGGCGCAGGCGGCTTACTTACACTGTTTGGCGGCTTCTTCCATCGCAGCGGTAAAGCCGCGCAGGCTGAAGGTGTCTTGCGTCTGGGTGCCCTTGGCCGAGCGCGCGGTCAAAACCGCCGTCGAGCCCTTTTTCAGCGCCGCGAGGATCGCCGCATCATCCGAGGCGGTTCCCGGCCAGGCCCATTCCCCATCCGAGAAAAGTTCAAAGCTGTTGCCGTCGATCTTGACGTTTACCGTCGAGCCGCCGGCAAAGGGATAGCCGCCGGAAAAGGAAATCTCGCCAGCATTGCCGGGGCGGAAGGTCACGAACAGCAGAATATCGCCACGCCGCACCGAGACGGGCTGGCCGCCCTTGGTGTTGATGGTTTCTTTCGGGCTGGAGACGCCCCAGCATTCCTTGGGGCTGCCTTCGGCGAAAACGCTCCAATCCGTCATGGTCGCCACGCGATTGGTCGATTCCTGCGCAAAACCAGCGCCAGCAGCGCCAAAACCGATTGCGGAGATCATCGCGGCGCTGGCCGCGCGCCTCATCCAAGGTGTCATGTCGTTACAGCCTCCAAGCCGTGTTGCCTCTGCCCGCCCAACCCC
>CAWFGD010000030.1:0-23412 GCA_963815275.1 uncultured Alphaproteobacteria bacterium | reverse complement strand
TTCACTTGCCCTATCTCCGCCGTTATGCCCGCGCTTTGACTGGCAGCCAGTACAGCGGTGATCAGTATGCCCTTGCCGCTCTGGAGACAGTCTTGGTCGATCCTTCGCTGGTTTCAAGGGCGATAAATCCCAAAGCCGGACTTTTCAACGTCTTTCACATGGTCTGGGCCAGTGCCGGCGCGCCGGTGGCCGAAGCCGACAGCACGCTTTCGGCAGCGGCGCAGGCGCATATGGCGCAACTGACCCCCAACAGCCGCGAGGCGCTGCTGCTCTCGACCATCGAAGGCTTCAGCCTCGATGAAATCGCCGCCGTATTGTCAACCGATGTCGAAGAAGTCGAGGCGCTGGTCGATATGGCCGTGGCTGAAATGAAGAACACCGTCGCAGGCCGCGTCATGATCATCGAGGATGAGGCGATCATCGCCATGGACCTTACCGCCATCATCGAGACCATGGGTCACGAGGTCACCGGCGTTGCCCGCACCCACAAGGAAGCGGTGAAACTGGCGCTGGAGGAAACCCCCGATCTGATCCTCGCCGATATCCAGCTTGCCGACAATTCCTCGGGCATCGAGGCGGTGAACGAAATCCTCGGTCACTTCGCCCATATCCCGGTGATCTTCGTCACTGCCTTCCCCGAGCGTCTGTTGACCGGCGAGCGGCCCGAACCCGCCTTCCTGATCAACAAACCCTATACCGAAGAGCAAGTGCGCTCGGCGGTCAGTCAGGCGATGTTCTTCGCCTCGACCGAAACGCTCGTCGCCAACTGATCAGCTGATCAAACCGCGCGGCTATGGCTGGTCCATCGCCGCGCGCCACTCCTCCAGAAACCGCTGCCGGGTCAGCTGGTCCAGCGGTGCAAGCAGCCCCGGATCCAGCCGGATCGGATTAAGATGCGGCTTGGCGGTAAAAGCCCCGGCGGCGATGGCAGGCAGACCTGCCGCATCGGCAATCAGGCCCTGCCCCTCGCGCGACAGCAGATAGGCGATGAAAGCCTCGGCCAGATCCGGTTGATCCGCCGACTTGGGGATCAGCACCGTGCGCAACAGCGTCAGGGTGAAATCCTCCAGCTCGATCACCTGATAGCCCTTTTCACCGGGCCGGGCCTGCGCGCCCTGCGTCGCGACATAGCTGCCCAGCACGTTATAGGCCATCAGCAGATCGCCCCGCTGCACCGCTGCGATCATGTCGCCCGAACAGCAGTAGAGCTTGGCATCCAGCCGCCCCATCACCTCGGCCAACCGCCAGAAGGTATCCGACAGCCGCGCATCCTGCGCCGCAAACAGATACCCCGCCCCCGAGACCGCCGGATCATAGGTGCCAACCCTGCCGCGAAAGCGGTCAGGATGATCGCGCAGCAGCGCAATCAGATCGCGCCGCGTGCGCGGCACCGGCAAGCCTCCCGCAAGGGCGCCATTGGCCAAAAGAACGGTCACCGGCTCCTGCGCCACCGCCACCATCAGATTGCGCCAGCGCGACCAATAGGGCCGGGCCGCCACCATCTCATCTGGCAAATCCCGCGCCAGGCCGTCATTGGCCAGCTTCATCTGCAGATCCATCGCCGAGGAAATCACCACGTCAAAAACCGCCTCGCCTTGCGAGATGGCGTTGTAAACCTCTTGGCTGGAGGCAAGGGTGTAATGCACGCCTAGCCCCGGGTTGCGCGTCAGAAACTCGTCGATCACCGGGGCCAGCACCTCGATATCCGTGGTCGACAGCAGCTCGATCACTTGCGTCTGGCTGGGCGGGGCCAAAGCTGCGTTCGCCTTCAATATCAAAGGCCTGCACCATTGCGCCGCTCAGGGCAAGGGTCAGGCCCGCAAGGGCAGCGAGAGCGTGGCGCATATGCCTCCTCCTTCCCGGTCTGTCAGACTGAAACCGCCGCCCATCGCGGTGGCGGCCTCGTCGATGATGGTCAGCCCAAGGCCGGAGCCCGCGACATCGCCGACATTGCTGCCGCGCTGAAACCGCGTCCGCAAAGCCTCTGCCGAACTGCTGCCCAAGCCCCGCCCGCGGTCGCAAACCCGCACCACTGCCATGCCCGCTTCGGCCGTGGCGGTCAGCTCGATATCGCTGTCCTGCGGCGAGTATTTGATCGCATTGTCGATGATATTGCGCAGCGCCGCCTCGATCAGCACCGCATCCCCCTCCACCAGCAAGGCCGCCGCAGGCGGGGCCAGCCGCAGGCCCATATCCTTCATCTCGGCCATCGGGGTAAAGCGCACCACCATGGCCTCGGTCATCTCGGCCAGATCCACCACCGCCCGCGCCTTCTGGTCCGCACGGTAAAGCACCGTCGCGTGATCCAAGAGCTGCCCTGCCGAACGCGCGGAATCGTCCACCGCCCGGATCAAAGCGCGCAGCCGCCCCCGCGTGCCCTCCTCCTGCGTCTGACGCAAGGCCAGCTCCGCCTCGTTGCGCATCACCGACAAGGGCGTGCGGATATGGTGCGCTGCCTCGGCGATAAAGGTCTCGGTCTGCGCTAGCGTGCCCCGCAACCGGCCGATAAAGCCGTTCAGCGCCGTGACAAAGGGCGCAAGTTCCGGCGGGGCCGGGTGGCGCATTGGCCGCAAATCCCGCGGCCCGCGCCGCCCCACTGCCTCGGCCAAAGCCGCGATCGGGCGCAACAATGTCCCCGCCACCGCCAACGACAGCGGCACGGCGGCAAGGAACATCAGCCAGACCCAAGCCCGCCGCGCGATTGGCCAGCGAGGTCGCAATCGCCTTCTGCCCCTCGCGCGTCTGGCCCAGCAGCACGGTGATCGGGCTCGAGCGGTTGTCCACCATCAGGCTGCGCGTCACCGCCGCCACCCGCAATTCCGACCCGCGATAGGGCACCGAGTAATACACCGGGCTCAGCGCCGAAGGCGGCCTCTCCGGCGCGGGCAGATCGTCATAGCCGGTCAGCGTCCGCCCATTCAGCGCCGACGCGGTAGAAAATCCGCTCCTCGCCCATCGCCGCCAGCATCGAAAAGGTCACCGGCGACAGGTCAACCACCGCCCCGCCCTCGCCCGTCCGCATCTCTTCGGCCATGGCCAGCGCCGCCGCCCCCAGAACCGCGTCCAGCGTCGCCTCCGAGGCGCGATCCGCCCCGATCCGCACCGACAGGTAAATCAGCACCGACAGCACCGCCGACAGCGCCAGCAAGGGGATCACCAGCCGCTGGCGCAGCGAGATCGGCGTGCCCCTCATGCGGCAAGCCCCCTCATTCAGCAGTCTCAACCAGCCGATACCCCAAGCCCACGCACCGTCTCGATCCGCGCCCGACTGCCTGCCATCTTCTTGCGCAAGCGGCCGACATAGACCTCGATGGCATTGTCCGAGACCTCTTCCGAAAAGGAAAACAACCGGTCGAGGATGTGATCCTTCGACAGGATCCGCCCCGGTGCCGCGATGAACAATTCCATCAGCCGCATCTCTCGGGTGCGCAGATCGCGCGCCTCGCCGCCCACGCTCAAAGTCGCGGCCATCGAATCGAAAACCAGATCGGCATAGGCCCGCGTCACCTGCGCCGACCCACCGCGCCTGCGCAAAACCGCGCGGCAGCGCGCCTCAAGCTCGGCAAAATCGAAGGGCTTGGTAATATAATCGTCCGCCCCCGTATCCAGCGCATCGACCCTGTCGCTGACCGCCGAGCGCGCTGTCATCACGATCACCGGCGTCGCCCCCTCGGCGCGACGATGCCGCGCCAGAAAATCGCGGCCATCGCCATCGGGCAGCATAATATCCAGCAAGATCAAGTCATAGATCGCAGCCGCCAGACATTCCGCCGCCTCGGCCAGCGAAGCCGCCACATCGACGCCATGCCCGTCCAGCGACAGCCGTGCCGCCACCGAAGCCGACAACTCGCGATTATCTTCGACCAGCAGAAACCGCATATCTCTCCCGTGCCTTCACATTCCGCTGATTTTTTCAGCGCCGTGACAGGTTGGTGTCAGCTTTTCAGCTTTGACTGCGCTTCGCAAGCACCGCAACGGGCCTGAGGAGGCCCCGTATCAGCGCAGTGCTTTCGGTATCAATGGGAGGACTACCAATGACCAAGCTCAAGATGCTGGCCTCGACGGCCGCACTGATCCTTGCAACCACCACTTCGGCATTTGCCACCGAATGCATCGCCCCGGCCAACCCCGGCGGCGGCTGGGATTTCACCTGCCGTCAGATCGGCAAACTGCTCTATGATCTGAAACTGGTCGATGCGCCGGTGCAGGTCACCAACATGGCCGGCGCCGGCGGCGGTCTGGCCTTCGCCCATGTCGTCACCGATCGTGACACCAACCCCGACCTGATCGTCGCGGCCTCGTCCGCGACCACCACCCGCCTTGCGCAGAACGCCTTTGGCGGACGCGACCGCCGACCAGGTGCGTTTGGTCGGCGCAATCGGCGCCGATCCGGGCGTGATCGTTGTGGCCAAGGACAGCCCGTTCAAGACGCTGAACGACATGGTCGAAGCGATCAAGAAAGACCCCGGCTCGGTTGCTTTCGCAGGCGGTTCGGCAGCAGGCGGCTTTGACCACATGAAGCCGTTGCAGGTCCTGAAGGCCGCAGGCTTCAACGACATCGCCAAGGTCAAGTACATCGGCGTTGACGGCGGCGCGGATGCGATCACCCAGACCATCGGCGGCTTTACCCAGGCGATGACCGGCGACATGTCGGAAATCGTCGGCTTCATCAAATCGGGCGACGTGCGCGCGCTGGCCGTCCTGACCGAAGAGCGCGTGCCGGGCTTCGAGACATCCCGACCGCCAAAGAGCAGGGCATCGACGTTGTCGCCGGTGAACTGGCGCGGGCTTTATGTGCCGAAAGGCATCTCGGACGACGAGTTCAACGCCTGGGCCGACAAGCTGCAGGCCGTCGCAGACAGCGCCGAGTGGAAAAAGGTCATGGCCGACAACGGCCTTGCGCCCTTCACCAAGGTCGGTGGCGATTTCCAGGCCTGGGTTGATCGGTGTGATCGCCGAAACCACCGCAGCTGTCGAAAGAAATCGGGGTCATTCAGTGATGCAAACCGACCGCATCTTTGGTCTGGTCGTGGTGGTCGGGGCGCTCGCATTCTTCGCGGGCGCCTTCAAATCCAGACCAGCTTTTTGTCGGACCCGGTTGGTCCGCGCGTCTTCCCGATGTTGATCTCGGCCGCGGCCCTGCTCTGCGGGCTGACCTTGATCGCCAGGCCGGACGCCGAGCCCGACTGGCCCGAGCGCGCCGCTGGATCAATATGGGCATCGCGCTGGTTGTGCTGGTGGCTTACTGCCTATACGCATTGGCCCGCTGGGATTCCTGATCCCGACCGCGCTTGCTGCCGCCGGGATCAGCTATCAGATCTCGCCCAATGTCCGCTATGCGGCGCTGACCGGGATTGGCCTGTCGCTGGCGCTTTACGTCATTTTCAAATACGGCCTCGGGCTTGGGCTTTTCGCCTTCCCCCGCGCGCTGATGCTCTAGGGAGTCTCAGACATGGATACCCTTGCAAACCTTTCGCTGGGGTTTGGCGTCGCGCTCTCGCCCTTCACCCTGTTCCTGGCCGTCTGCGGCTGCTTTCTCGGCACCATCATCGGCGCGCTGCCGGGCCTTGGGCCCTCGAACGGCGTGGCGATCCTGATCCCGCTGACCTTTACGCTGGGGCTCGATGCCACGGCGGCGCTGGTGCTGCTGACCTCCGTCTATTACGGCGCGATGTATGGCGGGCGGATCTCTTCGATCCTGCTGAACATTCCGGGCGACGAGCCTGCGATGATGACCACGCTCGACGGCTATCCGATGGCCAAGCAGGGCCGCGCCGGCGATGCGCTGGTGATTTCGGGCGTCGCCTCTTTCGTCGGCGCGTTCCTGGCGACCATCGGGCTGATGCATCTGGCGCCGCTGCTGGCGCGCGTCGCCTATCTGTTCGGTCCGGCGGAATATTTCGCGCTTTACCTGCTGGCCTTCTGCACCCTTGGCGGTATGGCCTCGAACAACCAGGCCAAGGCCGCGCTCGCCGCCTGCATCGGTCTTGGCATCGCGATGATCGGGCTGGACAACTCCACCGGCATGCCGCGCTTTACCGGCGGCAACCTGCACCTGATCGACGGCATCGATTTCCTTGTCGCCATCGTCGGCCTGTTCGCCATTTCCGAGGTCTTCATCTTCATCGAAAGCCACGGCAAGAACTCGGCGCATCGGCGTCATGCTCGGCAAGATCACGATTCCGTGGAAGGATCTGAAGATGACCTTCGGACCATGATGCGCGCCTCTGGCATCGGCTTTGTCGCCGGCGTCCTGCCGGGTGCAGGCGCCTCGCTTGGCAGCTTCATGGCCTATATGGCCGAAAAGGGCTGGGTCGGCAAAGACGGCTACTTCGGCAAGGGCGATCCGCGCGGCGTCGCGGCGCCCGAAGCCGGCAACAACGCCGCCGCCGGCGGGGCGCTGGTGCCGATGCTGACGCTGGGCGTTCCCGGCTCGGGCACCACCGCCGTGCTGCTGGCGCTGCTGATGACGCTCAACATCACCCCCGGCCCCCTGTTGTTCACGGAACGTCCCGATGTGGTCTGGGGCCTGATCGCCTCGCTGCTGATCGCCAACGTCGTGCTTGTTGATCATGAACGTGCCGATGGTGAAGATCTTCGTCAAAGTCCTCTTGGTGCCGCCAGGGTGCTGATGCCGGGGGTGACGATGATCTCCTTTGTCGGCATCTACTCGCTGACGGGCAGCTACTTCGACATGCTGCTGATGATCGTCTTCGGTGTTCTGGGCTATGTCCTGCGCAAGCTCGACGTGCCGACCGTGCCGGTGATCCTTGGCATCCTTCTGGGCAATCGAGATGGAAGACGCGCTGCGCCGCGCCATGATGCTGTCGGATGGCGACTGGACCTTCCTGTTCTCCTCGCCCATCGCCATCGGGCTGTGGATCGCCGCCATCCTCGGCTTCGTCGCGCCGATCTTCCTGCGCGGAAGGCTGAAAAAGCCGCCGATTCCGGCGACCGATCCGATGCTGGATCAAGACTGAACTGATCAAGACTGAAGGAAAACAGATGGCAACGCGCGTTCTGGTGCCCTCGGGCGTTCTGGGGTTGGGCTTTGACCGTGCCGCTTTGGCCCGCGGCGTAGCCGCCAAACCTGACATCATTGCCATCGACGGAGGGTCCACCGACAGTGGGCCCTTCTCTCTGGGCGCGGGGCAGTCGAAATACTCCCGCGCCTCGACCAAATCCGAATGGCGCGCCCTGATGCAGGCGCGGGCCGAGGCGGGCGTGCCCCTGGTCATCGGCACCGCGGGCACCTGCGGCGCGGATGCCACCGTCGACTGGATGTATGAGATCACCGCGAGCTTGCCGCCGAGCTGGGCCAGAGCCTGAAGATCGCCCGACTTTACTGCAGCCAAAGCCCGATGACCGTGGTCACCGCGCTGAACGAGGGCCGCATTACCCCCCTTACCCCCGCCCCGGAAATCTCGGCGGTCAAACTCGCCGCCATGACCAATATCGTGGCCTTGGCAGGGGCCGAGCAGATGCAGGCGGCGCTGGACACCGGCGCCGATATCGTGATCTGCGGCCGCACCACCGACACCGCGATCATCGCGGCCCTGCCACTGCAACGCGGCGATCTCGCGGGCGGGGTCTGGCATGGCGCAAAAATCGCCGAATGTGGCGCGCTGTGTTCAACCAATCCAACCTCGGGCGTGATCCTGGTCGATTTCGACGAGACCGGCTTCACGGTGGAGCCTCTGGCCGAGGGCGCCTGCTGCACGCCGCATTCGGTCTCCGCCCATATGCTTTATGAAAACTCCGACCCCTTCATCCTTTATGAACCCGGCGGCCATCTCGACGTCCGCGCCGCCCGCTATACCGCCCTCGACGAACGCCGCGTGCGGGTCGAAGGCTCGATCTGGGTGCCCGGTCCCTATACGGTAAAGCTCGAAGGCGCCAAGATCGGCGGCTATCAGACCACCATCATCGCCGTGCTGCGCGCACCGCATTACGTCGCCCATGCGCAGGCATGGGTCACCCAGATGACTGAATTTCTGCAAGGCGACATCATGCGCAAGATGGGCCTGGCGCCCGAGGCCTATAGCCTCGACTTCCGCCTGATCGGCGTCGATTCTGCCCTCGGGCCGCTGGAAAACCGCAAGGGCGATCCGGTCGAGGTCGGTGTCCTCGGCATCGTCACCGCCGAGACCCAGGCCATCGCCGCCGAGATCGGCAAGCTGATCAACCCCTGGGTGCTGCACTACCCGCTGACGCAAGGCGAGGAACTGCCGACCTTCGCCTTCCCCTATTCCCCCGCCACCACGGACCGCGGCGCGCTTTACGAATTCGCACTCAATCATGTGATGCAACTGGAGGACCCGATGGAAGCCTTCAGCATCGTGGTCTCGGAGGTAGCAGCATGAGGCTCGGTGATCTGGTCTACAAGGTCCGCTCCAAGAACGCAGGGCCGTTCTGGGTGACCATCGACATCTTCTGCGGCACGCCCGAAGCCTATGCAAAGGTCGTCAGCACCCTGCCAACCGCCCGCGTTGCCGCGCTTTACGCAACGCAGTTAGATCTGGTGAAACGCTTCGACATCGCCGATCTGAGCGTGGTGAAATTCTCGATCCCCCGCCCCGTGGTGCAGGGCTCGGTGGCCGATCGCGACATGCACGGCGCGCAATGGTCGATGCTGCTGGAAGAGGCCGAGATTTGAAATTCTTTACCAAGGCAAGGATTGCAACCTTTGCCATTGCCGGCCTCGGCGTCGCCAGCTTTCTGATCCTGCACCTGCCGCTGCCGCTGCTGCTTGGCCCGATGCTGGGCTGCCTGATCGCGGCCTTTCTGGGCGGGCCGCTGCAAGGGCCGGGGCAGTTCGGCGTCTTTATGCGCACCTTTCTGGGTGTGGCAGTCGGCTCTTCGATCACGCCTGCAATTTTGGGGGAACTGCGCCAGTTTGCAGGCTCTCTGGCCTTCGTGCCGCTTTACATCGCAGTGATCGGGGCGGTGGGATATCCGCTGTTTCGCTATGTCTTCAAGTTCAACCATGCCACCGCCTGGTATTCCGCCATGCCCGGCGGCTTGCAGGATATGCTGGTCTTTGGCGAAGAGGCAGGCGGCGACGTGCGCGCCCTGTCGCTGATCCACGCGACGCGGGTGCTGGTGGTGGTGACGCTGGCGCCTCTGGTGATGGTCGCCTATTGGGGCGTCGATCTGACCCGCCCGCCGGGGGTTTCGGCCGCGGATCTGGCCTGGACCCAGATCGCCCTGATGGTCTTTGCCGGTTTCGCAGGCTGGCAGATCGCCGAGAAAATCGGCCTCTTTGGCGCCTCGATCCTTGGCCCGATGATCCTGACCGCGATCCTTTCCGTCTCGGGCATCCTCACCCACCGCCCACCGGCCGAGATCATCTGGGCCTCGCAGTTCTTTATCGGCATCGCCGTCGGCGTGAAATACGCCGGGATCACCCTGCGCGAGCTGCGGATTTTCGTCGGCGCGGGCGCGGTCTATGCCGTGGTGCTGGCGCTGATCAGCCTTGGCTTTATCGAGGTGATCCATCTGCTGCAGCTCGCCCCGCCGATGGATGCCTTTCTGGGCTATCTGCCGGGCGGTCAGGCCGAGATGGTGGTGATCGCCATCCTTGCCGGGGCGGATCTGGCCTTTGTCGTCAGCCATCACCTGCTGCGCATCGTGTTGGTGATCCTGATCGGGCCCTTGGTGGAGCGGCGTCTGCGGCGCTAGGGGCGGGCCAGAGATGGGGGTTTCACACCCCCAAGCCTCAAATGCCAAGGCATTTGAGGCCTCCCCCGTGGGATATTTTCGCAGAGAGGATGACCTTAGGGCTGGGACGCCCAAGCGTATTGCGCGTCGGTTTCCACCGCGCAGGGACGCACGGCGCGCAGCCGGGTCAGGGCGGTTTGCGGTGGCTCGCCCGCCTCGACCATCAGACGCAGCAGGATCGTGCCGGATCGGCCGCAGCCGCCCATGCAATGCACCAGCAGGCGCTGACCGGCTTTCAGGCGGGCGTGCAGGAGTTTTGACAGTGCCGGCCAACCAGCGACGGGCAGGCTGTAATCGGGGATCGGGAAATGCAGCCAATCGATCCCGGCCTGCTGCAGATCGGCGGCAAGGCTCGACGCGGTTTGCGCGAGTTCCTCGGCACTGGTCAGGGTCAGCACGAGATCGGGGTGCCAATGGCGCAGGGCGGCAAAGTCCGCGTCATAAAACCCCGCCCGACCCGGACTGGGGCAAATGCCAAGCGTCGCTTTGCCCAAAGACAGCTCTGCTATTGCAAGCCGCATCTCCGCCTCCTAGGTTTACCTTCGACCGCTTGCGCCCTAGTCTGCCACAAGCCGCCGCGCCCCTGCGAATCCTGAAAGCGACAATGACCGAAACTTCCGAACAAACCTATCAGGTTCTGGCGCGCAAATACCGCCCGGCGACCTTTGCCGATCTGGTCGGGCAAGAGGCCATGGTCCGCACCCTGAAAAACGCCTTTGCCGCCGACCGCATCGCCCATGCCTTCATGCTGACCGGCATTCGCGGCACCGGCAAGACCACCACGGCGCGCATCGTCGCCAAGGGGCTGAACTGTGTCGGCCCCGATGGCAAGGGCGGGCCCACCACCGAGCCTTGCGGCGTCTGCGAGCCCTGCCGCGCCATCACCGAAGGCCGCCATGTCGATGTGATGGAGATGGACGCAGCCTCGCGCACCGGCGTCGGCGACATGCGCGAAGTGATTGATTCCGTGCATTATCGCGCGGCCTCGGCCCGCTACAAGATCTATATCATCGACGAAGTGCACATGCTCTCCACCGCCGCCTTCAACGCCCTGTTGAAGACGCTGGAGGAACCCCCCGCGCATGTGAAATTCATCTTCGCCACCACCGAGATCCGCAAGGTGCCGGTCACCGTTCTGTCGCGCTGCCAGCGCTTTGACCTCAAACGGATCGAGCCCGAGGTGCAGATCGCCCTGATGCGCAAGATCGCCACGGCAGAGGGCGCACAGATCACCGATGGCGCGTTGGCGCTGATCACCCGCGCGGCGGAAGGCTCGGCCCGCGATGCCACCAGCCTGCTGGATCAGGCGATCTCCAACGGCGCGGGCGAAACCACCGCCGATCAGGTGCGCGCCATGCTGGGGCTGGCCGACCGGGGCCGCGTGCTCGACCTGTTTGATCTGATCATGAAGGGCGAGGCCGCCGCCGCCCTGGCCGAACTTTCCGGCCAATACGCCGATGGCGCCGACCCGATGGCGATCCTGCGCGATCTGGCCGAGATCACCCACTGGATCTCGGTGATCAAGATCACGCCCGAGGCCGCCGATGACCCGACCACGCCGCAAGAGGAACGCGAACGCGGCCTTGCCATGGCGGCCTTGCTGCCCGCCCGCGTGCTCAGCCGCATGTGGCAGATGCTGCTCAAGGCGCTGGAAGAGGTGGCGCTGGCCCCCAACGCCATGATGGCGGCCGAAATGGCGGTGATCCGCCTGACCCATGTCGCCGATCTGCCCGACCCCGAAACCCTGGTGCGCAAGCTGATGAGCGAGCCGCGTCCACCGGCCCCCACCGGCGGCGCGCCCGCAGGCGGTGGTGGCGGTGCGCTGGCATGACCCACGGCGCGCTGCGCATGGCCCCAGCGGCCCCGATGCGCGGCCCCACCATGCAGGGCGGCCAGGCCGTCGCCCTTGCCGAAAGCCAGTTGCAGGTCTACGCCAGCTTTGAACGCGTCGTCGATCTGATCCGTGACAAGCGCGACATGCGCCTGTTGATGGAGGTCGAAACCGGCATCCGCCTGGTGAAATTCAGCCCCGGCCGGATCGAATTCGAACCTGCCGCCAACGCCGCCCCCGACCTCGCCTCCCGCCTCGGCCAGCGCCTGCAAGGCTGGACCGGCGCGCGCTGGGGCGTCTCGGTGGTAGGCTCCGGCGGGGCCGCCACCATCGCCGAGGCCCGCGACGCAGAGCAAGACGCCGCCCGCGCCGAGGCGATGGAAAATCCTCTGGTGCAGGCGGTGTTGATGGCCTTTCCCGGCGCGAAAATTTCCGAGATCCGCTCGGCCGAGGCACTCGCCGCTCAGGCCGAAGCCGAGGCCCTGCCGGAAGTGGAAGACGAATGGGACCCCTTTGAAGACGATTGAGAGGACAAGATGCTGAAAGGTTTGGGCGGGCTTGGCGATATGGCCAAGATGATGAAGGCCGCGCAGGACATGCAGGCCAAGATGGCCGAGCTGCAAGATCAGCTCGCCCGCACCGTGGTGATCGGTGAGTCCGGCGCCGGTCTGGTCAAGGCGCGCTGCAGCGCCAAGGGCGAAGTCTCGGGGCTGGATATCGACGCCTCGATTCTGGTCGCCTCTGAAAAAGAGGTCGTCGAAGACCTGATCCTCGCCGCGATCCGCGATGCCCAAGCCAAGGCCGCCGTTCGCAGCACCGCCGAGCTGCAAAAGATCTCCGCCGAGCTTGGCCTGCCCGCCGACATGAAACTGCCCTTCTGAATGCCAGGCCTTCTGAAGGGCAGCCGTCATGACTGACATCCGCGACATCGAAACCCTGATCGAGCTGATGGCCCGTCTGCCCGGTCTTGGCCCGCGCTCGGCGCGGCGCGCGGTGCTGGCCTTGCTGAAAAAACGCGATGCCCTGATGGCCCCCCTGGCGCAGGCCATGGCCGGGGTGGCGCTTTCGGCCAAGGATTGCCAGATCTGCGGCAATATCAGCACCTCGGAGCTCTGCCCGATCTGCGCCGACCCGAAACGTGCCACTGGCGAGATCTGCGTTGTCGAAGACGTCGCCGACCTTTGGGCGATGGAGCGCGGTCAGGCCTTCAAGGGCCGCTATCATGTGCTTGGCGGCACGCTGTCGGCGCTGGACGCGATGGGCCCCGATGAACTTGGCATCCCGCGTCTGGCCGAGCGGGTGCGCGCCGAATCGGTCACCGAGGTGATTCTGGCCCTGAACGCCACCGTCGATGGTCAGACCACGGCGCATTATATCGCGGATGTGCTGGCCAGCTCTGACGCCCAGATCACCTCGCTCGCCCAAGGTGTGCCGATCGGTGGCGAGTTGAACTACCTCGACGACGGCACCATCGGCGCGGCCCTGCGCGCCCGCCGCCGCCTCTGAGGCGACAGCCTCTGAGACCACAACCTTACCGCCATTCCGCCGTATTGCTGCCCCAATCTGCCGCGAGGGTGATCCTAGCAAAACGTGGAGGCTGCTATGGCTGTTGTATCGATGATCCTGGGCGGAATGGCCGGTTTCTTTTCGGCAGCTGTCGGCCTGATCGCCTTGAACTTCAGCTGGCTTGCGGCACTCGGGTTGTGGTCTGGCGTCGGCTGCGCCGTCGCTGCCCTGATCCTCGCCATGGCGCTGTTGCCCAGATCCCCTGCCACCGCGGCACCGAGCTTCAAGCGCGCCTGATCCATATTTTCCTTGATCTGCAGCGCGCGACGTCCATATTGAAGGGGCGACGTTATCTCTACTCGATCCCTGTTTCCGATTTCGGCCACGGCATTCGACAAAAAAGCTGACTGCGCCGCGCCGCTGCAATATCGTGAGCGGCATTGCTATAAGGAGACTGAGGATGGCCAAGGGTACCGTGAAATGGTTCAATGAAACCAAAGGTTTTGGCTTTATCGCCCCAGAGGGTGGCAGCAAGGACGTCTTCGTCCACATCACCGCATTGGAGCGTGCTGGCCTGCGGTCGTTGAAAGACGGCCAGGCAGTGACCTTTGATATCGAAGCTGGCCGTGACGGCCGTGAGTCGGCGATCAATCTCGCCCTCGCCTAAGCGAAATCAGGAAATCAAGGGCGGTCTTCGGGCCGCCCTTTTTGCATCAGATCAGCCGCATCACATAGCGGTCGCGCAGGGCATGCTCAAATCCGACGCGCATCGACACGCTGGAAACCGAGCCGCGCAGCACAACCGGCTTGCCACGTTGTTGCGGGAATTCCTGCGTGCTGCATTCATTCGAGACCAGAATAACCGGCACCCGCAGCGCGACATCGCCAAGCAGCGCCTGCGCCCGTCGCGCGACATCAAGCCCGCCGACCGCATCGCAATCAATCACACAAAGCCCGTAGCCCGCCGGATCTTCGATCATTTGTTCCAAGCCGTGGTAAAGATCGCCCTCCGCCTCGACATAGCCGCCCATGCCCGCGATCCGCTGCGCCAGAACCGGGTTTTGCGCTGTCCCGGTGATCATCATAACGCGAATACCCAGACCAACCTGCGCGGCAGACTGTGCTTCGAATGTCCGAATGACCTGCATGATCTTCTCCTATTGCCCACCAAAAGCTCGATTGTTTCAAGGTTAGACATCAGTTGCGGCGAAATTGCGGGCAATTTTAGCTAACTTGAGGTCAATTAAGGCAGCGATTTGGCGTTGAACCTGCCGCACCGCCGCGCCATCCTTGCGCCAGCCAAGCGGAGCTTTTTCAGCATGACAGGCACAGATTACCAAAGTCTTATTGACGGCGAGACCTGGGCCTTCATCGCCCGCACCGACGCCAGCTACCCGCCGGATGCGGCCCAGCTGGATATTGCGGGTCAACGCCGTGCTTACGACGCGATGTGCGCCGTCTTTGCCCAAGCCTATCCGCAAGGGATCACCGCTCTGGATGAAACCATCGCAGGCATCCCCTGCCGCCGCTATTGCGGCGCCAAGCCTGCCATTGTCTATTTCCACGGCGGCGGCTTTGTCGTCGGCGGCTTGCACAGCCATGACGACGTTTGCGCCGAAATCGCCAGCCGCACCGGCTGCGAGCTGGTCTCGGTCGATTACCGCCTCTCGCCCGAGCATCTGCACCCTGCCGCCTATGACGACGCCTGCGCCGTGGTCCGCGCTATTGCCGCCGAGGGGCCCGTGATCCTCGCCGGCGATTCTGCGGGCGGCAACCTCGCCGCTGCCGCCTCTGCGGGCCTGCGCGGGCAAGTGGCGCCACTGGGTCAGGTGCTGATCTACCCCGGTCTTGGCGGTGACCGCAGCACGGGCAGCTACATCGCCCACGCCCAGGCCCCGATGCTCACCCTGGCAGATGTCATTTTCTACGCAGGCATCCGCCACGGCGGAACCGAGCCCGGCCCCGATGCAACCGTCTCGCCACTGCAAGCCACTGATTTCAGGGGCTTACCCCCGACCTTCGCTCTGGCCGCCGAATGCGACCCTCTTGCCGATGACGCCGGGGCCTATGCCGCAGCCATCCGCGCCGCGGGCGGCGAGGCAACCAGCGTCACCGCCAAAGGCATGGTCCACGGCTGCCTGCGCGCCCGCCATCAATCCAGCCGCGCGGCCCGCGCCTTCGATCAGATCTGTGCCGCCCTCTCCAACTTTGCTGAAAGGTCCAAGCCATGAACCAACATGCCAATATCACCAACTGGGCCGAGCGGGTCGACCTCGCCGCCGCCTTCCGCTGGACGGTGAAACTCGAGCTGCACGAGGCGGTGGCCAACCACTTCTCGCTCGCGGTGAACCCCGAGGGCACGCGGTTTCTGATCAACCCCAACGGCCGGCATTTCGCCCGCATCACCGCCTCCAGCCTGATCGAGATCGACGCCAATGATCCCGAAACCCTGAACCGCCCCGATGCGCCCGACCCCACCGCCTGGGGCCTGCACGGCTCCATCCACCGCGCCCTGCCGCATGCCCGCTGCCTGATGCATGTGCATTCGATCCATGCCACCGTGCTGGCCAGCCTCGCCGACAGCCGCCTGCCCGCCATCGACCAGAACTCGGCGATGTTCCACAACCGCCATGTCGTGGATGACCACTACGGCGGCATGGCCTTCGAGGACGAAGCCGCCCGCTGCGCCGAGATGCTGCGCGATCCCGAAGATCACCACCCTGATCATGGGCAACCACGGCGTGCTGATCCTGGGCCAAACGGTGGCCGAAACCTTCAACCGCCTGACCTACTTCGAACGCGCCGCCGAGACCTACATCCGCGCCCTGCAAACCGGCAAACCGCTGCGCGTCCTTTCGGAAGAGGTCGCCGAAAAGACCGCGCAGGAATGGGAGGCCTATCCCGGCTTCGCCGAAGCCCACCTGCGCGAGATCAAAGCGCTCCTCGACGAAGAAAAAGCCACCTACGCCAGCTGAACTTTCATCTGTCTGATAAATATCCCCGGAGGGGGGCTAGCCCCTCTCCTCGGCCCCAAAGGAATGGCCTCCCCGCGGCAGCCAGCGCAGCCAGATGACTTGCGCCCAAAGGGTCCGCCGCTTATGAGGCAGGCACACAAAGACCAAGTGGGAGTGCTGCATGAATATCCTGATCCTTGGAAGCGGCGGGCGCGAACATGCGCTGGCTTGGGCGGTCAAGCAGAACCCGAAGACCGACCGTCTGATCGTGGCCCCGGGCAATGCCGGGATCGCGCAACTGGCCGAATGTGCGGATTTTGACATTCTGGACGGCAGCCGAAGTGGTGGCGTTCTGCGAGGAAAATGCGATCGATTTCGTGATCGTAGGGCCCGAAGCTCCGCTGGCCGCTGGCATCGCCGATGCAACCCGCGCGGCAGGATTTCTGACATTCGGTCCAAGTGCCGCGGCGGCACAACTCGAGGCCTCCAAGGGCTTTACCAAGGAGATCTGCGATGCTTGCGGCGCACCGACCGCGGCCTATGCGCGCTTTACCGAGGCCGAGGCGGCGAAGGCCTATATCCGCGCGCAGGGTGCGCCGATCGTGGTCAAGGCCGATGGCCTGGCGGCGGGCAAGGGCGTGATCGTGGCCATGACCGAGGCCGAGGCTCTGGCCGCGATCGACGACATGTTCGGCGGTGAGTTTGGCGCGGCTGGGGCGGAAGTGGTGATCGAGGAATTCATGACCGGCGAAGAGGCCAGCTTCTTCGTGCTGACCGACGGCGTCAACGCCCTGCCGATCGGCACCGCGCAGGACCA
This sequence comes from uncultured Alphaproteobacteria bacterium, assembly GCA_963815275.1. Classification (GTDB taxonomy): domain Bacteria; phylum Pseudomonadota; class Alphaproteobacteria; order Rhodobacterales; family Rhodobacteraceae; genus Cypionkella. Next base: position 6,584 of record CAWFGD010000030.1, on the reverse strand, counting down.
CAAGCGGGTGGGCGACGGCGACACCGGGCCGAACACCGGCGGCATGGGGGCCTACTCCCCTGCCCCGGTGCTGACCGATGCGATTGCCGCAGCGCGCCATGACCGAGATCGTTCTGCCCACGATCGCCGAGATGGCGCGGCGCGGCACGCCCTATCAGGGCGTGCTGTATGCCGGCCTGATGATCAAGGACGGTCAGGGCCGTCTGGTCGAATACAACGCCCGCTTTGGTGATCCGGAAACCCAGGTGCTGATGATGCGCCTTGGCGCGCAGGCGTTGGATCTGCTGCTGGCCTGTGCCGAGGGGCGGCTGGACAAAGCGCAGGTCAATTGGGCCGATGATCATGCGATTACCGTGGTGATGGCGGCCAAGGGCTATCCGGGCGCTTACGAGAAGGGCTCGGTCATCAACGGGCTGGAGCGGATGCCGGAAGACAGCCGTCACATGGTATTTCACGCAGGCACCGCGCTGAAGGATGGCCAGATCGTCGCCAACGGCGGCCGGGTGCTGAACATCACCGCGCGCGGTGACAGCCTGGCCGAGGCCCGCAACCGTGCCTATGCGATGATTGATCATCTGGACTGGCCGGAAGGCTTCTGCCGCTCTGACATCGGCTGGCGGGCCTTGTAAGCAGGCCTTGCCTTTCATCTTGGTCTAAATATCCCCGCCGGAGCTATTGAAAGATAAATAAATCTGATAGTTAATATGAATTAGGTGCAATCAATGTGCACTTAAACATACTTTTTTAATCGTCCAAAGCTTGCACATGCGCACTTCTGCTTTGACAAATTCGCGATAAACTCTTGTAAATAATGCTAGGCGTTCCCGCGCCCTACTCGAGCGACCGCTTTATCACTATGGAAGCGGACACCAAGCTGCACTGCCATCAGGCCGCTGCCCGTCCCTTGCGTATGCGGTGCCGGCCTTACGCAACCGGCCCAATGCCGCCGGTCGAGCACACGCTCATGCCGCGGTGCAGCTTACCCGAAGCGGACGGCTGTGGCATTGTGCAGAAAAATCTGGAGCGAATGTCGCTGATGCGGGACCAAGCGGACGTTGAACGAGCGGGGTCAAAACAGCTATACCGCCTCTGGAACCTTAGAACATCGACAGCCGAAAGATGCATCGAATGACGCCGGAGGACGTGGAGACAGTTCGGGAGAAGTACTATCAGGCACTTAAGCCGGTCTTCTTTCCAGAGCTTCCCACCAAGCACGACATAGTCAACCTCTTCGCATCTCTGTTGCGCGTAGTAGGGATGGAAGATCGCGGATGGGACCCGCTCTTAGAGTCTCGGGCTACGTTAGAAGATTTGAACGCAATCATGCAGATGGAACTGCCCAGCGATGCGTTTCCTTCATCCGAAATGACGAAGTGGCGGTTAGGCCTCGTCATGTATAACCACATGGTCGAGATGGATGCGCCTTACGAAGTGATTACAAACCTTCTCCGCTTCCAACTCGGATTTGGCTACAGTCCGAATCCATACTATCAGTTCTTGAACAAGGAAGAGAAAAAACAGTTCTCAAAGCGCGGCATATACCCAGCCGGAAAGATCAAGATCATTAAGCAGTTATCAAAAGAACTTGGGGTCAACGTAGGCGATATCTTCGACGATTTCTACGACCCCAAACTCCGAAACGCGATCAGTCATTCCGACTACATTTTCACCGACAGTCATTTTCGTGTTCGCAACGGGACTGGCGCATGGGGCGCATATGTGATCCCACTCGAAAAGCTTTATGAAACCATCACACGCTGCAAGGCGTTCTATTCGACATTTTTTGAGATCGAGCGTGCCGCGCGACACTCGTTCGGAGGCATCGCGAAGAAAGCCTTGCCGTATGATCCGCATTACAAGGGTCTGTTGGAAGTCCTTGCAGACAATGACGGAACGATGTGCGGTTTTCGCGTGCATTGGCCCAATGGGTCAAACTCGACATACCGGCGCACCAAAGACGGCATTGAAATGATAAACTGCATGTTGGCCATGGAGAAAAACACCATCGAGTTCATGGTTGGGATGTATGCGCGGAAGCCGGGGACCTTTAGCCCATTAATTGAGCAAGATTCCAAGCCGATCTACACAAAACGGGAAGGTGATGATGCACCTTTGAACTGGCCGGGTGACGGCGCAGTCTAGGGAAATCCCTCTTAGTATCCGGAGCTTCAAGTTTGATGCTATCCAACTACCGCAATGGGCTCGGAGTGGTCGTTCGGGCTCACGGTAGCCAATCTTGCCGTCCGAAGTCTGCTATGCGGGACTTAGCCGCCGTTCAAACTATGCACACCAGAGGGCCGCGCTCGACCTCGGGATGGCGCGCCGAAGCTTCGATTTGGGCACTTTACAGCTCGGACACTTCCCCAGAACTCTTAGAAGGGCGTCCAGGGCTCACAATTCACCAGCTACGAGTGGCAAGAGTTCCTCGAACAGCACAATCTGACGCAAAGCATGAGCCGTCGCGGGAACTGTTGGGATAATGCAGTGGCAGAAAGCTTCTTCAACCTGCTCAAACGCGAAGTAAGACCGCATGTCTTTTTTATCGGCCCGCGCGTGAGAGATCATTCTGTATTCTGATCGCATGACGGCAGGTGCCGTCCTCTTGCGATGGAGAAAGGCATGACGAACGAACAATCAACCATCTACGTCGGGATCGATGTGTCGAAGGACAAGCTTGCGGTGGCAATTGCAGGCGGTAGGCATCGTGACGAAGTCTTGAGCTTGGGCACCTTCGACAGCGCCCCTGCCAGCGTCGACAAGTTGCTCAAGAAGCTTTCCGGTCGTGGAGCCCCGATTTCAGTTTGCTACGAGGCGGGGCCAACGGGATATGGGCTTTATCGGCAGGTGCGCGCTTTCGGGTTCGAGTGCTGTGTGGTCGCGCCCTCTTTGATTCCGGTGCGCGCCGGAGAGCGGGTAAAGACGGACCGCCTGGACGCTATACGGCTCGCCCGACTGTTGCGCGCTGGGGAGCTGACGCCGATCTGGGTTCCCGATGAAACGCATGAGGCGATGCGCGACCTAGTCCGAGCCCGGGAAAGTGCTTCAGAGGACCAGCGGCACAAGCGCCAGCTCGTTTCGGCGTTTGTGCTACGCCACGGGCGGATCTATCACCGTACCAAGCCGTGGACGATGCGATATCGCCGATGGCTGCAAAGCCTGGCTTTTGATCACCCCGCTCACCAGATCGCCCTTCAGGAGATGTTGCAGGCCGAACGAAACGCAGCTGAACGCCTCGACCGGCTGACCAGTCATATCGAGGCATTGGTGCCGGAATGGGACCTCGCTCCGGCGGTGAATGCGCTGCAAGCCCTGCGAGGTGTCGCATTGATCAGTGCTGTGACCTTCATGGCCGAGATAGGCGATGTGCGTCGTTTTAAGTCGCCGGTGAAACTGATGGCCTATCTGGGGCTTGTCCCAAGTGAATATTCTACGGGCAAAACGACAAAGCGCGGTGGCATCACCCGGGCTGGGAATGCCCGCGTTCGCCACAAACTGATCGAGGGGGCCTGGACGTATCGGCTGCAGGCCCGGCCAGGGGAGCGGAAGCTTTACATTCTTAAAGAACAGCCACCGGAGGTGCAGGACATCGCCTGGAAAGCGCAGTCACGCCTGACAACAAGATATCGCAAGCTCATTCAGCGCGGGAAGAAATCGACGGTTGTGACCACCGCTATCGCGCGCGAAATGGCCGCCTTCATGTGGGACATTGCCCGTCGAACCATGCCAGCCCGCTGAGCGGGCCCCCATATGCGCCCAATGGCGGGCGCGAGGTCGACGGCAGGGGAATATCCGGCAATCGCTTTGTGGCCAACCTCAGGTTGATGCCCGTTGTAAGATAGGAATAGCCCCGAGACGCATAATCGGTCATGCGGTATCTAACCCGCGTATCAGAGCTTGTTCACCGACGTCTTCAGACCTCGTGCCCACCCTTGGGCGTCCAGATCAGAATAAACGCCTCGGCGGCCCCATTCGCGTGAAAAAACCCTTGAAAAAAGACATCAGAGCGCTGTTCTGATCACACCTTGATGGCGTAATTCCACGGCAGCAGATCGTCGATCTGGCTTTGTTTGTGGCCGTTGACGATGGAGGTGAGCGTGTTTGCCAGCCAGGCGTGGGGGTCGACGCCGTTCATCTTGCAGGTCTCGATGAGCGAGGCGATGACGGCCCAGTTCTCAGCCCCGGCGTCGTGGCCTGCAAAGAGGGCATTCTTTCGGTTCAGGGCGATGGGGCGGATGGTGCGTTCGACGGTGTTGTTGTCGACCTCCACACGACCATCGGTCAGGAAGCGGCCAAGGCCGTCGCGGTATTTGGCGATGTAGGCCAGCGCCTCGCCCAATGGTGATTTGGCGGATGCGCGGGCGCGGTGGTGGGCGAGCCAGTCGTCGATGCTGGCAAGGATCGGGGCAGAGCGCTCCTGCCGTATGGCCAATCGGATTGCGGGATCGCTACTGCGGATTTCGGCCTCAATGGCGTAGAGATCGCGGATGAGGACGCACACCTTCCTCGGCAATCGGCGCGGGGCCGGTGCGGGTGATCTCGATCAACTTCCTGCGCGCATGCGCCCAGCAATAGGCGAGTTGGATGGCTGGACCGATCCGGTCCGGCTGCGATCAGGCGGTTGTATCCGGCATAGCCGTCGACCTGCAGGATGCCGCCGAAGCCCTGCAATATCCGTTCGGCATGCTGCCCGCCCCGACCGGGGGCATAGGTGAAGACAACACCCGGTGGAGCCGTGCCGCCCCAGGGTCGATCATCGCGGGCAAGCGCCCAGAAGTATCCGGTTTTGGTCTTTCGCGCCCCCGGATCGAGAACCGGGGCGCGGGTCTCGTCCATGAACAGCTTGGTGGACCGCTTCAGGTCGGCCATCAGCGCATCATGGACGGGGCGAAGTTCGAAGGCGGCACGACCGACCCAATCCGCAAGGGTGGACCGGTCTAGATCGACGCCCTGGCGGCTGTAGATCTGGGCCTGACGGTAAAGCGGCAAGTGATCTGCGTATTTGCTGACCAGCACATGGGCCACTGTCGCCTCGGTCGGCATGCCGCCCGGGATCAGCCGCGCAGGGGCCGGAGCCTGAACCACACCATCCGTGCAGGACCGGCAGGCATATTTGGGGCGGCGGGTGACGATGACGCGGAACTGGGCGGGCACGATGTCCAGCCGTTCCGAGACATCTTCGCCGATGCAATGCAGACAGCCGCCGCAGGTGCAGGTCAGGCTTTCCGGCTCGATAACCTCTTCGACGCGCGGCAGGTGCTTGGGCAAGCGATCCACGATTGGCGGCACGCGGTTTGGCGGGGCGCTTGGCAGCCCGATCCTCGGCATCCTCTTCGGCATGGATCGCCGCCATGGCCGTTTCCAGATCCTCCAGCGCCAGTTCGAACTGGTCCGGATCGCTCTTCTCCGACCGCCGCCCGAACGCTGCCTGCTTGAAGGCCGCGACCAGCTTTTCCAGCCGTGCGATCCGCTCGTCCTTGCGCCGGTCGCGCGCCTCCGCGGCGATCAGCATCGCCTTCAGTGTCGCAATTTCCTCAAGCAGATCAGCGGTGTTCGGCATGGTTGGCTTTTACCAAACCACCACAAGCGATGCCTCAAGAAAGCACCGAATAAGTCATCCTGCCGCAGGGCTGAACCGGTCATTCCACGGCTTCGGGAGCCTTCGCCTCGATGGCCCGAACCCGCCGCCAGTCGAGCCCCGCAAACAGTGCCTCGAACTGCGCATGGTTTATCAGCATCAACCCGTCCGTCACGGCGGGCCAGGTAAACGTATGCTCTTCCAGCCGCTTGTAGGCCATCACCAGCCCGGTGCCGTCCCAGTAGAGCAGCTTCAGCCGATCTGCCTTCTTTGCGCGGAACACAAAGACTGTCCCCGTGAACGGATCTTTGCGCAACTCGTTCTTCACCATCGCGGCCAAGCTGTCATGGCCCTTCCGGAAGTCGATGGGCTTGGTTGCCACCATGACCCGCACTCGGTTCGAGGGAAAGATCACGCGCAGACTCGCAGCGCGATCACCAATTCTGCAACCCGAGCCGCAGGCGTGGCAGCATCAAGTCGCACCGTCACGGAGCCAATGACCAGATCAATTGTGCCAGTCACGATGGGCGGCTCTGATGTCTGTGTCACGACCACCGGCGCTGTGAACTCCGCCCCAGCCACCTCCGGCACAACCAGCTTGCCCATTCGCGCCAGCGTCCGCCACGACGACAGATGGTTTGCCTTCACCCCGTGCCGCCGCGCCACCTCGTTCACCGTGACACCCGGAACCAGTGTCTCGGCAACCATCCGACCCTTTGCCTCATCCGACCATCGCCGCTTCGCTGCCGGAGCCGCCAGCAAGCTCCACAAACCCAACGGCCTCCATACTGCGCTCCCGATGGACTCCCACTGACACCTCCCGTGTAAATCTCCACGGAAAGCGCAATCGCAGCTTACAGATTTAGCAGGAAGGTGGGGTCAAGAGTATCCATCCGGTGAAGCCCGCAGCGACGTCAGATCTGACTGTCGCGTTCCATGGCGATGATAGCGAGAAGGTTTTCGACGCCAAACGGGGTGAAGGCGAGCACCTCGACCTCGGCGGTGCCGT
>CAWFGD010000029.1:0-34951 GCA_963815275.1 uncultured Alphaproteobacteria bacterium | reverse complement strand
GGTGGCCGCCCACCACTTCGGCCGCCGCGAGTGAGCGCCGTGGCCACCAGCGCAACCCCTGCCCAGGCCGGCTCGTGGGACGCCGCCGCAGCCGGCTGGCATGCCCACGCCGCACCCTTGAGCGCCTGGTTGGAACGGGCCACCAACGGCATGCTGGGCATGGCCGGCATTGGCCCCGGCGCCCAGGTGCTGGACGTGGCGGCGGGTGCCGGCGAGCAGACCCTGGCGATCGCGCGGCGCGTTGGCCCGACCGGCCGCGTGCTGGCCACCGACCTGTCGCCGGCGATGCTGGCGCTGGCCAGGCAAAACGCGCTGCAAGCCGGCCTGAGCCAGGTGCAAACCCACTGGGCCGACGCCCAGTCTCTGTTCCCGTGATTGGAATGACCGGAAACGGACGCGCGGCAACGCTCGACGAACTGAAAAACGTAGCTGCCTCGATACCGGCGCACTCGGTTCGAGTCTGGCAAAAAGGAGACGAGTTTCAAATCGAGATTTCCTCGGATCAGACCATGACATTTCCGTGTGACGGGGTTTTTGCCAACACGATTGCCCCAGGGGATTGCCGTAGCCCCCGCCTCGTCAACCCTCATCGACGGGGCCGTTCAATCGACCGGGTGAAATCAAATGGATGAGCTTTCACGGAGATATCGTGCTTCTGGTGAAAGTCGTCCGAAAGTTAACGCGAAGCTGCGGCCCGCAGGTGCTGGTTGCCGATTGCGACGGAATACCGTGGATCGTCTGTTCCCCCGACGCCGTGCCCGTTGGTCCGGAGCCCTGGTCCGGTCCATTGCCTGACGCCGAACAAGAGGCTGAAGTGGAAGGCCGGATCAGCCAGAACTGAAATGAAAGCTCGCTCGCCGCCGCCCGGTGAGCATGAACGTTCGGCGGCGACGGAGGATTTGCTGATGAGCGATGTCCGATCTGTGGTCAGATCCGCGTGGAAGCGAATCGAGGCCTGGCTGCAGGCCCACGATACCACCGGCAAACTTGCCCTGCCGCCGGGCGCATCACCGGCAGAAATTGACCGAGTTGAGTCGGCCCTTGGCATTCAGCTTCCGCTGGACCTTCGCACTTCCTACCAGGTTCACAATGGGAGATACGCCCTCTGGATTTTTGAGCAACGCTTTCTCATGCCTCTCTCGCGAGATTCTGCCGAACCCCCGACATTTCCGAGGGGGATGTGCGACGTCGATGTAAAATGTGAGCTTCAGCTTTCCGATGGCAGAGTCTGAAGGCGAAAGAGCCAGCCGCAGGGCCCGATCAGGACCGATTGGTGGAACAGGTCCTGGATTCCGATCATCGACGACGAATGCGGCGGCAATGTTTGCATTGATATGAGCCCTGCAGAGGGTGGGCACCTCGGGCAGGTCATCGACTGGTGGCACGAAGGTCGCGACTCGGGTGCTGGCTACGAGTTTCGCGGAGTTCCTGGAACAGCACACGGACGCCTTGGAAGCCGGCAAGTACAGGATCTCCGATGGCGGGGGAGGTATCGAACTTGTAGACGGGTAGGAAATCGAGAGACTGTGCCAAACCAGCCCATGACGCTGCCCCGGCAGGCATAAGGGATCTGAGTTGTTTCACAGTAGTACCCTCGACTGCAGCGACTTTCGACATTCCCGCCTTCGTCATTCGACATTTCTTCCCCGCTGTTTTCTCCCCGCCCGGCTGCTATCCTCAAGACCTGCCCGGACTATGGCCCCGACCGATCCAACGACACCGAGAAACCCCACCGATGTCTCGTGCCTCGCAAATCTCTTGCTGGACGATGCTTCTCCGTAATGCTCCGGACCGGCGATCGCCGCCGATCCGCCCGACTTCAACACCGACGTCCTGCCGGTCTTCCGCAAGTACTGCAACGGCTGCCACAACGACAAAGACGCCGAAGGCGGCCTGGTCCTGGCGAACTTCGCCGCGCCCTCAAGGGGGGCGACAACGGCGCCGCACTCGTCCCAGGCAAGAGCGCGACAGCCGGCTGTGGAAGATGCTCGCGGCAGCCTCGAACCGAAGATGCCCCCGGAGGACCAGCCCGCCCCGAAGCCGGCGGAGCTCGCCATTATTCGCGCGTGGATCGATGCCGGCGCGAAGGCCCCGACGGCAAGCTCGAGGAACTCGTCACGCCGACCGTCCGCCCGACGGCGCCAGTCCGCGAGCCGATCACATCGCTGGCTCACGCTCCGAACGGCCGCTGGGTCGCCGTCGCCCGCCCGAACGCCATCGAGATCCTCAGCGTCTCCGAAAAGAAACCGGTCGTGACCCTGACCGGCCATGCCGGCGGCATCACCGAGGTCAGCTTCTCCGCCGACAGCGAACGGCTCGTCGTCGCCGCGGGCGAAGTGGGGCTCGCCGGCGAAGCCACTCTCTGGAAAACCGCCGACTGGTCCCGCGCAGAAGAGTCTTCCGCGGCCACCGCGACGCCCTCTACTCGGCCCAGCTCAGTCCCGAGCGGGGCGCTACCGCGACCTCCGGCTACGACAAGCAGATCCTCCTCTGGGACGTCGCCACCGGGCAGAAGCAGCAGACACTCGCCGGACACAACGACGCCGTCTACAGTCTGGCGTTTCATCCCGCCGGCAAGCTGCTGGCCAGCGCCAGCGGCGACCGGACCGTCAAGCTATGGGATGTCGTCTCAGGCGAACGGCTCGACACCTTCCGCAGCCCGCGAAAGAGCAGAGCCACCGTCGCCGCCAGCCCGGACGGCCGGTTGATCGTCGCCGGCGGGGCCGACAACCGCATCCGTGTCTGGGAGATCACGGACACCGCCAAGGAAGGAACCAACCCGATCCGCTACGCCCGGTTCGCGCATGAGACCCCATCCTACGCTCCTATTCGCCGCGGACGGAAGACTGCTCGCCTCGTCCTCCGAAGACCGGCGGATCAAGCTCTGGGAGACCGCCACCTACACGCACGAGTCGCGCATCCTGGACCGCCAGTCCCGATTGGGCCGCCGCCCTTTGCTTCTCCCCGACAGCCACCCGCTCTCCGTCGGCCGATCAACAGCAACTGGAAACCTACGACATGATCCCCGATGGGCGCGACCAAACCCAGCCTCAAGCGGCTGACCGAGGCGCCGTCGCGCACGATCCCGGCAGCGACCGGCCCCTCAGAAACCGCCGAACCAGAACCGAACGACGCCCCGGCTCAAGCGAGCCGTCGCTTGCCGGCACGGTGAAAGGGGCATCCTGCGCCGCCGGCCGCGACTCCGATCTCTACCAGTCGACGTCAAAGCTGGCGAGACCTGGATCTTAGAAACCAACGCCGCCCGCAACAAGTCTACGGCCGATACGAAACTCGAAATCCTCCACGCGGACGGCACGCCAGTCCTGCGGGCCCTCCTGCAGGCCGTCCGCGATTCGTGGATCAACTTCCGCCCGATCGACTCCACCAGGCCGACGTCCGCCTCGAATTCTGGGAAGAAATGGACCTGAACCAATTCCTCTACATGAACGGCGAAGTCGGCAAAACCTTCCGCGCCCCGCAGGGACCGGACTCCGGCTACCAGCTCTACCTCAATGGCGGCAAACGCCGCTGCTATTTCGACACGACCGCGGTCGCCCACGCCAAAGACGAACCCGCCTACATCGTCGAAGCCTACCCCCCGGCTCGGGCATCGTCGACAACGGCCTGCCCGTCTTCCCGCTCTACTTCGCCAACGACGACGACGACGAACGCGAACTCGGCAGCGACTCCCGCCTGACCTTCACCGCGCCCGCAGGACAGCGACTACCTGGTCCGCGTGACCGACAGCCGCGGCTTCGGCGGCGACGGTTACACGTACCGCTGACCGTCCGTCCGCCGAAACCCGACTTTCACGGTCAAGTCGAGACGAAGAACCCGAAGTCCCCGCCGGCGGCGGCCAGCGGCTGACGTTCAGCGTCGACCGGATCGACCGCTTCGACGGCGACATCCAGCTCGATATCGCCGACCTTCCCGCCGGATTCCATGCCGAACCCCGTCCTCATCCCCGCCGGCCATTTGAAAACGCACTGCGCCCTATCACCGCCGACGGCCGACGCCAGGCGGTTCCCAACGAGACGAATGGGACCGCAATGGAAGTCACCGCCACCGCCGTCGATCGACGAGCCCCGGTGACGCAGTCGGTCGGTCATCTCGGCGAAATCACGCTGGAAAAACCGCCGACGATCCGCGTCTTCGCTCGCAACCCGACGATCCCGATATCACGCCGCCGGACGGCGGCCTGATCATCGCTCCGGGGACCGACGATCACCGCCCGCATTCGCGTCGAACGGCATGGATTCGACGGCGACGTCAAGTTCGACGTCGACAACCTCCCGCACGGCGTCATCGTCGACAACATCGGCCTGTCGGGAGTGCTCGTCCGGGCGAAAGAGACCGAACGGCAGATTTTCCTGACGGCCCGACCCTGGGTCCCCGCCACCGAACGGCTGATCCACGCCGTCGCCCAGACTCAGGGGAATCAGGTCACCCCCCCGATTCGACTGACTGTCCGCGGCGGCAACGATCTGGCCGGCCGGTAGGGCGAGAAATCCGATGTTCCATGCCGCCCCCGCCGATGAATTGGCCGAAATCCGCAGCGAAATCACCCGTCTGCGCAGCAAGGAGGCGGCGATGGAGCAGGCGATCCTGCATAACCCCGCCCTCAGCCTGAACGGCCGCTGGCACCGCCTGCAGATCGAAGAGCAGCGTCAGGCGGTGTTTGATGTGACGCTGCTGCCCGCCTCGATCCGCAGCGACCCGCGGTTTTGCCGCGAAAAGCTGGTGCAGCGGGTGACCTGCCTGCCTGCGGGCGGGCAATTCGCGGGCAGGCCGGGCTGGCCGATCCGCCGCGAGCCGCAAGCGGCCTTGCACTAGGGCTTCAGGGCTTGCGCCGCGCGGTAGGTTTTTGGCCATTGCGCCGAAGCCTCGCCAAGGGCGCGGGCCTGATGCAGGGTCCAATAGGGGTCATCGAGAAGGCCGAGCCCAAGGCTGACCAGATCGGCCTGCTCGGCCTCAAGCACCGCATTGGCCTGCGCCGCGCGGGTGATGCCGCCGCCCGCCATGGTGGCAAAGCCGGACTCGCTGCGTATCGTTTCGCTGAGGCTGAGGGCAGTCGGCGCGCCCGCCGCGGCTTCGGCGGGCCAATCCCCGCCCGCGATGGCCAGAAGATCCGCGCCCTCAGCGGCAAACATCAGGGCAATGTCGCTGGCCTCTGCAACCGCGATGCCGCCTTTGGCAAAATCTGCGGCGTCCAGGCGGACCGACATCGGCTTTTGCCCCGGAAAGGCCGCGCGGATCTCGCGGAACACCTCGAGCGGGAAGCGCAGACGGTTTTCCAGGCTGCCGCCGTAGTCATCCTCGCGCTGGTTGCTGGCGGGCGACAGGAAGGAGCCAAGCAGAAAGCCCTGCCCCGCGTTCAGCTCGACCATGTCGAAATCGGCCTCGTCGGCCATTTCGGTGGCTTTGACGAATTGGCGCAGGACCTTGTCCATATCCTCGCGCTCCATCGCGCGGGGCGTGGCATTGCCGGGCTGATGCGGCTGCGCCGAGGCGGCCAAAAGCCCCCAGTTGCCATTGACCAGCGGTGCAAGCGCCTCGGCCCAGCCGACCTGCGTCGAGCCTTTCGGCCCGGCGTGACCAAGCTGCAGGCAGGTCTTGGCGCGGCTTTCGGCATGGATGAAGTCGTTGATCTTCTTCCATTCCAGCACATGGCGCGGCGTGTAAAGCCCGGTGCAGCCCGGCGTGATGCGCCCAATCGAGGACACCGCCGTCATCTCGGTGATCAAAAGCCCTGCCCCGCCCTTGGCACGCTCGGCGTAATGCACGAAATGCCATTCGTTGGCGATGCCTTCGGTGGCGCGGTACTGCGCCATCGGCGCCAGCACGATGCGGTTGTCGAGCAACAGGGCGCGCAATTGCAGCGGTGTGAAGATCGGCGATGTCTCGGTCATGGCATGTCCTTGCGCGGGCTTTGGCCTGCCTGTCACCGACGCGGTCAGGCAGCAAGCGAAAATTGCGCGAGGCGGGGCGCGCGTGATGCCAGATTGACGATTTGCCCGGCTCGGCTACAAGATCAGTCAAAGCCGGACCGCGAGGTTGCAGCCAGAGCCTCGACCTGCGACCCGCAGGGCGCGTCCGAGGTGCGACGTTGCACAGGACCGCGGACGCAGCAGAGGGAAGACCAAATGAAACCGATTGTTATCCTTGGCATCTTTGTCGCCGACACCACCTATCGTGCCGCGCGCCAGCCCAAGCTGGGCGAGACGATCCTGGGCAACTCCTTTGCCCTTGGGGCCGGGGGGCAAGGGGTCGAACCAGTCGGTGGCGGCGGCCAAGGCGGGGGGAGCGGTGCATTTCATCACCAGGCTCGGCGTCGATGCCTTTGCCGAAATAGCCCATGGCGTCTGGTCGACGGCGGGGGTGACGCCCGAGGTCAAGCAGGACCCCGAGAGCTATACCGGGGCGGCTTTCATCTTTGTCGAAGAGGCCTCGGGCAACAATGCCATCATCGTGGCGGCGGGGGCTGCGGCGCGGATTTCGGCGGCGGATGTCGAGGCCAAGGCGGATCTGATCGCCAGTGCCGGGGTCTTTGTCACCCAGTTGGAGCAGCCGATCGCGGCCGCCAAGCGCGGGTTGGAGCTGGCGCGGGCGGCGGGGGTGCTGACCATCCTGAACCCGGCGCCGGCCGCCGCCTTGGGCGACGATATTCTGGCGCTGTGCGATTACATCACGCCGAACGAGACCGAGACCGAGGCGCTGACCGGCCTGCCTGTCACCTCGATTGCCGAGGCGGAAGTGGCCGCCGACGCGCTGATCGCGCGGGGGGTGGGGGCTGTGGTGATCACGCTGGGCGAAAAGGGGGTGCTGTACCGTCAGGGCGGGCGCTCGATCCATGTGCCGGCGATCTCGGCCGGGGCTGTGGTAGAGACCACCGGGGCGGGCGATGCCTTTAACGGTGGCTTTGCGGTCGGACTGGCCGAGGGTTTGACCGTGGCCGAGGCGCTGCGCTTTGGCTGCGCCACGGCGGGGATTTCGGTGACCCGTGCCGGGGCTGCGCCCTCGATGCCGTCGCGCGCCGAGATCGAGGCTCTGCTGGCGGCGCTGGCCTAAGCCAAGCAGTCTTAAGGCCGGGCGATCAGGGCGGAAATTTCGGCCACGCCCTGATCGACCAGATCCTGCCGCCCGCGCGCCTCGACATTCAGGCGCAACAGCGGCTCGGTATTGGAGGCGCGCAGGTTAAAGCGCCAGTCGCCGAAATCGAGGCTGAGGCCGTCAAGATCGTCACGGCCTTGCGCCAGCGGCGCATAGACCTGCTCAATCCGCGCCACCGTGGCCGGGACATCGGCGACGCGAAAGTTGATCTCGCCCGAGGAGGGAAAGGCCGCGCGTCTGGTGGCCAGCAGCTCGGCAAGGCTCTTGCCGCTGCGCCCGATCAACTCGGCAACCAGCAGCCAGGGGATCATGCCGGAATCGCAGCACATGAAATCGCGGAAGTAGTGGTGCGCCGACATCTCGCCGCCATAGACCGCACCAGTATCGCGCAGCGCCTGTTTGAGAAAGGCATGGCCGGTGGGTGCGGCAATCGCCCTGCCCCCGGCCCGCGCCACCAGATCCTGGGTGTTCCAGATCACGCGGGGATCATGGACGATCGCGGCCCCGGGTTCCTTGGCCAGAAAGGTCTCGGCCAGCAGACCCACGACATATTCGCCGGGGACAAAGGCGCCAGTGGCGTCGAAGAAGAAGCAGCGGTCGAAATCGCCGTCCCAGGCGACGCCCATATCGGCGCCTGCCGCGCGGACCGCCTGCGCCGTCACGGGCTGGTTTTCGGGCAAAAGCGGGTTGGGGATGCCGTGGGGAAAGCTGCCGTCGGGGGTATGGTGCAGGCGGATGAACTGCAGGGGCGCAGCCTTTGCGGCCAGCGCCGCGGCAATCGCGTCAAAGGTCGGGCCCGCCGCGCCATTGCCGGCGTTGACGAGGATCTTCAGCGGGCGCAGCGCCGCGAGATCGACAAAGGACAGCACGCGGGCGACGAAATCGGCGCGAATCGCCAGAGGCATCGGTCACTTTGCCCCCGGCCCGCGCGGGTGCAAAATCCCCGCTCTCGGCCAGTGCCTTGATCGCCGAAAGCCCGCTTGCCGCATCCAAGGGCGCCGAGCCGCGCCGCACCAGCTTCATGCCGTTGTAATCCATCGGATTGTGCGAGGCGGTGACCTCGATGCCGCCATCGGCCTCCAGAGCGGTGGTGGCGAAATACATCTCTTCGGTGCCGCAAAGCCCCAGATCCAGCACCTCGACCCCGGCCTGCATCAGCCCCTCGGCCACAGCCTGCGCCAGCTCTTGCGACGAGGCGCGGCAGTCGCGACCCAGCACGACGCGGCGCGCGCCCAGAGCCTGGGCAAAGGCGCGGCCAATCCGCGCTGCGATCTGCGGGTTCAGCTCGGAGCCGAGCCTGCCGCGAATGTCATAGGCCTTGAAACAGCTATACTCCGTCATCCGCGCCTCCTGCTTGGCCTTCCCTTAGCAAGCCATTGCAGGTTTTGCAAAACCCCGCCGCTGCCGCGACGCTTTTCAAATGGCGATCTGCCGCCTATAAGGGCGCGAAACCGCAAGGAGCCCGCCATGCGCAGCGCCGAGATCAGCCGCGATACCAATGAAACCGCGATCAAGGTTGCGATCAACCTCGATGGCAGCGGCAAAAGTGCCTGCCAGACCGGGGTGGGGTTTTTCGACCATATGCTCGACCAACTGGCGCGGCATTCGCTGATTGATATCTCGGTGCAGGCCAAGGGCGATCTGCATATCGACGATCACCACACCGTCGAAGACGTCGGCATCGCGCTGGGTCAGGCGCTGACCCGGGCGCTTGGCGATAAAAAGGGCATCCGCCGCTATGGCCACTTTCGCCTGGCGATGGATGACACGCAGGTGGCCTGCGCGCTTGATCTTTCGGCGCGGCCCTTTCTGGTCTGCAATCTGCCCTTCACCGCCAGCAAGATCGGCAGCTTCGACACCGAATTGGTGCGCGAGTTCTTCCAGGCGCTGGCCACCCACGGCGGCATCACGCTGCACATCGACCTGATCCATGGCCTCAACAGCCATCACATCGCCGAAGCCGCCTTCAAGGCCGTGGCGCGGGCCCTGCGCGAAGCCGTCGAGCCCGATCCCCGCATGGCAGGGCAACTGCCCTCGACCAAGGGCGCGCTCTAGGTCATCCTCTCTGCTCAAATATCCCCGCCGGAGGCTCCGCCGCTTCCGGCAGCACAGGCGCCTCAAAAATGCTCACCGTCCTTGTAGATTATGATAGCGGCAACCTGCATTCGGCCGAAAAGGCCTTTCAGCGCATGGCCTTGGAAGTCGGTGCGGGTGAAGTGCTGGTCTCGTCGCGTCCCGAGGACGTCGCCCGCGCCGACCGTATCGTGCTGCCCGGTGACGGGGCTTTTCCGGCCTGTCGCCGCGCCTTGGGCACCTATGGCGGGCTCTTCGAGGCGATTGAAGAGGCTGTCACCCGCCGCGCCCGCCCCTTCCTTGGCATCTGCGTCGGCATGCAGATGATGGCCAGCTGGGGGCGCGAGTATCACGACACCCCGGGCTTTGGCTGGATCAAAGGCGAGGTGGTCAAGATCACCCCCGCCGACCCCACACTCAAGGTGCCGCATATGGGCTGGAACGAGTTGGTGATCGACCATCCGCATCCGGTGCTGGCCGGGCTGAACAGCGGCGATCACGTCTATTTCGTGCATTCCTACCACTTCCAGGTCGACGATCCCGCCGAACGCCTTGCCCATGTCGACTACGCTGGCGAGATCACCGCGATCATCGGCCGCGATACCATGATGGGCATGCAGTTCCACCCCGAGAAATCCCAGGCCAACGGGCTGCGCCTGATCGGGAATTTCCTGCAATGGACACCGTAAAGCTGCAGAGCCTGCTCGACAGCATCGCGGCGCAAATGGCCAGCGCGCCCGAGCGTGGCCGCGTCGCGAGCTATATCCCTGAGTTGGCCAAGATCGCCCCCTCGCATTTCGGCATCGCCGTTGCCCTGCCCTCGGGTGAGGTCTTTTCTGCGGGCGAGGCGGGCATGGGGTTTTCGATCCAGTCGATTTCCAAGGTTTTCACCCTTGCCATCGCTTTGGGACGGCTGGGCGATCAGCTTTGGGGCCGCGTCGGGCGCGAGCCCTCGGGGCTGGCCTTCAACTCGATCTTGCAGCTCGAGCAGGAAAACGGCATCCCGCGCAATCCCTTTGTCAATGCGGGCGCGCTGGCGGTGACCGATGCTATTCTGCAAGGCCACCAACCGCGCGAGGTCTTGGGGGAGTTGCTGCGCTTCATCCGTCTGGCGGCGGATGATGACGAGATCCACATCAACGAGGCGGTGGCGCGCTCGGAACAGGCCACGGCGCATCGCAATATCGCTCTGGCCGAATTCATGGCGGCGATGGGCAATCTGCGCAACGCCTCCGAACTGACCATCGGCACCTATTGCCACCAATGCGCCGTCGAGATGTCCTGCCTCCAGCTCGCCCGCGCCGGGCGCTTTCTGATGGGCGGTCCCGCGGCACCGCGGCTGATCTCGGCCACGCGGGTGCGGCGGATCAATGCCCTGATGATGATGTGCGGCCATTATGACGGCTCGGGCGAGTTTGCCTATCAGGTCGGCCTGCCCGGCAAATCCGGCGTCGGTGGCGGCATTCTGGCGATTGCGCCGAACCAGGCCTCGATTGCGGTCTGGTCGCCGGGGCTGAACCAGCGCGGCAATTCCAAGCTGGGCACCGAGGCCGTCGAGATTTTGGCGCGGGAGATGGGCTGGTCGGTTTTCGACTGAGCGCGCCTTGCGGTTTCGGGGGAACGCTCCGCGGGGGATATTTTGGCCAAGATGAAAGCCAAGGCCTGCGCTTTCATCTTGGCTTAAATATCCAAATTCTGCTGCTTGCCCCTAGCGCGCGGCTTTTTCGGCGATGCCCGAAGTGCCTTCGCGGCGGCTGAGTTCGGCCTCGACATCGGCCAGCGTCACATCGCGGGCGGCGAGCATCACCAGGAGGTGATAGAGCACATCGGCGGCCTCGGCGGTCAGCTTGGCGCGGTCGCCCTTGACCGCCTCGATGATCGCCTCGATGGCCTCTTCGCCGAATTTCTCGGCGCATTTCTCCGGGCCCTTGGCCAGGAGCTTTGCGGTCCACGAGCTTTCGGGATCGGCGGATTTGCGCGCTGCGATGGTTGCGGCAAGGCGGGTCAAGTGCGGTCATGTCAGCCTCATCGGGATGCCGGCGGCTGCCATATGGGCCTTGGCCTCGGCGATGGTGAATTCGCCGAAGTGGAAGATCGAAGCGGCGAGCACGGCGGAAGCGCCGCCTTGCGTGACGCCTTCGACAAGGTGATCGAGGGTGCCGACGCCGCCCGAGGCGATCACCGGGACCGAGACCGCATCCGAAATCGCCCGTGTCAGCGGCAGGTTGAAGCCCGCGCGGGTGCCGTCGCGGTCCATCGAGGTCAGCAGGATCTCGCCCGCGCCCTTGGCTGTGACCAGGCGGGCGAAGTCGACCGCGTCGATGCCGGTGGCGCGGCGGCCGCCGTGGGTGAAAATCTCCCATTTGCCGGGGCTGACGGTTTTGGCGTCGATGGCGACGACGATGCATTGCGAGCCGAAACGGTCGGCGGCCTCGGCGACCACGTCGGGGTTGGCCACGGCCGCCGAGTTGAAAGAGACCTTGTCGGCCCCGGCCAAAAGCAGGGCGCGGACGTCTTCATGGCTGCGCACGCCGCCGCCCACCGTCAGCGGCATGAAGCAGGCCTCGGCGGTGCGGGTGACCAGATCGAACATGGTGCCGCGATTTTCATGCGTCGCGTGGATGTCGAGAAAGCACAGCTCGTCAGCGCCTGCGGCGTCATAGGCGCGAGCAGCCTCGACCGGGTCGCCAGCATCGCGCAGGCCGACGAAATTCACGCCCTTGACCACGCGGCCATCGGCGACATCAAGGCAGGGGATCAGGCGGGTTTTCAGCATGGGATCAGACTAGCCTTTGCGGGCGACGGTGGGAAGACCTTAGGCTTTCAAGGTTTTCAGAGCTTCGGCGAGGTCGATGGCACCGTCGTAGAGGGCGCGGCCCGAGATGGCGCCTGCTATGACGCCGGTGTCGCGCAGGGCTGTCAGGTCGGCCATGCGGCTGACACCGCCGGAAGCGATCACCGGGATCGAGACGGCGCGGGCGAGGGCTTCGGTGGCCTCGATATTGGGGCCCTGCATCGCGCCGTCGCGGTCGATGTCGGTGTAGATGAGTGCGGCGACGCCTGCGTCCTCGAAGGAACGGGCGAGATCGGTTGCCTGAACATCGGTTTCCGTGGCCCAGCCTTTGGTGGCGACCCTGCCCTTCCTGGCGTCAATGCCAACGGCGACCTTGCCGGGGAAGGCACGGGCGGCCTCGCGCACCAGGCCGGGGTCTTCGACAGCGACGGTGCCGAGGATGACGCGGGCGAGGCCCTTCGAAAGCCACATCTCGATGGTTTTCATATCGCGGATGCCGCCGCCGAGTTGGGCGGGGACGGAGGTGGCCTGCAAGATCGCCTCGACCGCCGCGGCATTGACGGGCGTGCCCGCGAAAGCGCCGTTCAGATCAACGAGGTGGAGCCATTCGCAGCCCGCCTGCTGGAACTTCAGCGCTTGCGCCGCCGGGTCGTCGCCAAAGACCGTGGCTGCCGACATCTCGCCGCGCAACAGGCGCACGCATTGGCCGTCTTTCAGATCAATCGCCGGATAAAGGATCATCGCTGTCTCCGCAGTTGTGCTGGTCAGGCTCTTACGCAGGCGCTGCGCGATTGCCAAGGGGGCCAGCGACCCGACGTCAGTCTTGCGAGAATCACAAATTGGCGCAAAATCGCGGTCAGATCTTCAGGGAGGAAGAACATGTTCAGAAGAGTGGCATTAGCGGCGGCTGTGTGTTTCACGGCAGGAGCGGGCTTTGCCGACCCGGTTGAAGGCATCTGGAAGACCAAGGTCGATGACAACGGCCACTATGGCCATGTGCAGATCAAGCCCTGTGCAGCGCTGTTTTGCGGCACCTTGATCAAGGCCTTTGACGGTTCGGGCAAAGAGATCAAGAGCGAGAATGTCGGCAAGCGCATCGTCTGGGACATGCAGGCCTATGACAATGGCCGCTATGACGATGGCAAGGTCTGGTCGCCCGATCGCAACAAGACCTATGACGCCGATATGACCCTGGCCGGCAACAAATTGGCGGTGCGTGGCTGCGTCTTTGGCATCTGTCGCGACGGCGGCACCTGGAGCCGGGTGAAATAGCGCAAGGATCGGGTCGCCAGCGCGCGCGGCGCTGTGCTAGGTCTTGGCCAAATCAGGAGCCAGGATGTCAGCGAAAGACTGGATAAATTTGGTGATCCTCTCCATCCTTTGGGGGGATCGTTCTTTTTCAACGAGGTGGCGCTGCGTGGTCTGCCGGCGCTAAGCCTTGTCTGGGCGCGGGTCGGGTTGGCGGCGGCGCTGGTGGCCTTGGCGCTGCTGGCCTTTGGGCTGAAGTTTCCGCGCGGCTGGGCCTTGTGGGGCACGCTGGCGGGGATGGGGTTTTTGAACAACGCCCTGCCCTTTACGCTGTTTGCTTTGGCGCAGGGGCAGGTTTCGGGGGCCTGGGCCTCGATCCTGAATGCGACCTCGCCGCTGTGGGGGGTGTTGCTGGCGCATCTGCTGACCGAGGAAAAGATCACGCGGGCCAAGGCGCTGGGGGTGGCATTGGGCTTTGGCGGCGTGGTGGTGATGATGGGCGGGGCCAAGCTGGGGGATTTCTGGGCCAGCCTGGCCTGCCTTGCGGCGGCCTTCAGCTATGGGCTCTCGGCGATCTGGGCGCGGCGGTTCAGGGCGTTTCAGGTCGCGCCGCTGGCGATTGCCTTTGGCCAGTTGAGCTGTGCCACCCTGATGCTTGCGCCGCTCTGGCTGGTGATTGACCGGCCCTGGGCGCTGCCGCTGCCTTCGGCGCAGGTGCTGGGGGCAGTGTTGGGGCTTGCGGCACTGTCGACAGCGCTGGCCTATCTGATCTTTTTCCGGCTGATGGCCTCGGCGGGGCCGACCAATCTGTTGCTGGTGACCTTTCTTATTCCGGTCTCGGCGGCGGCTTTGGGGGCGGCGTTTCTGGGCAGTCAGATCACGGGGGCACAGGTCGCGGGCTTTGCGCTGATCGTGGCGGGGCTGGTGGCAATTGACGGGAGGGTTTGGCGATGGCTGCGCGGGGTATAGACAAGACGGCAGGGGCGGCGCTGTCGGAGGCGGCCTGGCAGGCCATGCAGGCGCGCGCGGCCGGACCGGGGGTTTACGGCGTGACCACGACGGGCATCCACTGCCGGGCTGGATGCCCGGCGCGCACGCCTTTGCGGGGCAATCTGCGCGCCTTTGCCACTGCAGCCGAGGCTGTTGGCGCAGGCTACCGCGCCTGCAAGCGCTGCGGCGGCGGTGTCTAAAGGCTGTGACGTCTAAAGGCCGAGACGTCTAAAGGCCGAGGCGGGGGATTTCGATGGCGGGGCAGCGGTTCATCACTGCCTGCACACCTGCGGCTTCGGCGCGGGCGGCGGCAGCGGAGTCGCTAACGCCAAGCTGCATCCAGACCGCTTTGAGGCCTTTGAGATGCGCGAGGGCCTCATCAACCACCGCACCCGCCGCTTCCGAGCGGCGGAAGATATCGACCATATCGACCGGCTCGGTGATCTCGGACAGCGAGGCGCGCACGGTTTCGCCAAGGGCGATCTGGCCCGCCTGCCCCGGATTGACCGGGATCACCCGGTAACCGCGCGCTTTCAGAAAGCGCGCCACGCCGTGGCTGGGGCGGTCCGGCTTTGGCGACCAGCCGACGAGGGCGATGGTTTTGACGCTGCTGAGGATCTCGCGCAGGCGGGTGTCTTCTGGGGAGGACATGGTGCGGCCTTTCGATAGAAAAAGACGCCCCGAGCCGGTGGCTGGGGCGTCAAGGTGTGGAACGAGGGACAGAAACGTAAGGCTGCAGGGGTTCCAGACCTGCGGCTTGGTCCTTTAGAGATGGGGTGTATTTGGCGCGGGGGAAGAGCCAATCGCGATTTTGTGAAGTTTGTGCGGTTTGGTGGCGGCAGGATGGGGGTTTCACACCCCCAACCTGCAAATGCCTTGGCATTTGCAGGTCCCCCCGTGGGATATTTTGGCAGAGAGGATGCAAGCTGAACCTTATTTGCCGCTGCGCGTGGCTGCGGCATAGAGGCCGACGGCGGCGGCGTTGGAGACGTTGAGACTGCCGAAAGCGCCCGAGAAGGGGATGCGGGCGATCAGGTCGCAGGTCTCGCGGGTGCGCTCGCGCAGGCCGGGGCCTTCAGCCCCCAGCACGAGGGCTATGGGATGCGTGCCGGTGCTGGCCATGGCTTCGCCGAGTTCGACCGTGCCATCGCCATCGAGGCCGATCAGGCGGTAGCCCATGGCTTTGAGCTCGATCATCGCATCGGCGAGATTGGCGACCTTGAGATAGGGCTGGCGTTCCAGCGCGCCGCTTGCGGTCTTGGCCAGAGCGCCGGTTTCGGGGGCGGAATGGTGGCGGGGCGCGATCACGGCGCGGGCGCCGAAAACCTCGGCCGAGCGCAGGATGGCACCGACGTTATGCGGATCGGTGACGCGGTCCAAAAGCACGAGAAGCGGCGCGCCTGCGCCCGAGATCGCCACATCGGCAAGCTTGCCCCAGTTCAGCGGCTTGACCTCCAGCGCGGCCCCCTGATGCACCGAACCTTCGTCGATCGGCACGTCAAAGCGGCGCGGATCGGCGATTTCGGGAGCGATTTTGGCGAAGGCCACCGCCTCTTCCAGCTTGTCGAGCGCGTTTTTGGTGACCACCAGGCGGATCTTCTCGCGCGCGGGGTTCATCAGCGCATCGCGCACCGCATGCAGGCCAAACAGCCAGATCGTCTCGCGTGCTTCGGCCCGCCGGGCCCGTTCCTTGTCCACCACCCATGTGGGTTTCTTGTCGCCCGACATCGCGCACTCACCTTGATTTCGTAAGGTTGCGACAATGCGCGGGGCAGCGCGCGGGCGCAAGATCAAAGCTTGTGTTTTTCCGCGCGCGGGGCCTTGACGCCCATCGGCGCATTCGGTAATCCCCCCTTCATGTTGGGCGACGCGCTGCAAGGTGCGGCAGTGGACTGTAACTCCGCCGAGGTGACTCACGCCTGGTTCGATTCCAGGGTCGCCCACCATAAACTCTTTCCAGGCTTTCGACTGAACGATCCCCACCGGCCCCGGCCGGATTTCTCTTTTGTGGCGCGGGGTTGTTGGGCATAAGGGAGGGCAAAGGGAGGCCTTCATGTCAGATCTGTCCTATCGCTTCAGCCATGCCATCACCCGTGCGCCGAGTCCGGCGGTGACGCAGGGCTTGCGCGCTGTCGATGTCGGCGCGCCGGATTTTGCCGTGTTGCTGCAGCATCACGCGGCCTATGTCGCGGCGCTGCGGGCGACCGGGGCCGAGGTGATCGAACTCCCTGCCCTGCCCGCCTATCCGGATTCGGTCTTTGTCGAGGATACCGCGCTGTGTCTGCCGCAGGGAGCGGTCATCATGCGGCCCGGCGCGCCCTCGCGGCTGGGCGAAGCGGCGGAGATGGCACCGCATCTGGCGGGGCTTTACACGACGATTGCCCGGATCGAGGGGGTTTCGAGCTTTGTCGAGGGCGGTGATATTCTGGTGACGGGGCGCGAGGTTCTGGTCGGGCGTTCGGCGCGGACCAATGCGGCGGGCGTGGCCGAGTTGGCGGGGATCGTGGAGGCTTGGGGCCATAGCCTGCGCGAGGTCTTTACGCCGCCGGGGGTGCTGCATTTCAAGACCGATTGCTCGCTTCTGGACGATCAGACCGTGCTTGCGACCAAGCGGCTGGCGGCTTCGGGCTGTTTTGAGGGCTACCGGGTGATTGAAGTGGCCGAGGGCGAAGAGGCTGCGGCCAATTCGATCAGGTTCAACGATGTGGTGATCGTTCCCGCAGGCTTTGCCCTGACCCGCGCGCGGATCGAGGCTGCGGGCTACAAGGTTGTCGAGATCGGCAATTCCGAATGTGCCAAAATCGATGGCGGCATGTCCTGCCTGTCTTTGCGGTTTTCGCCCAGCTAGGGCATCAGCACGGCCTTGCGCTGATAGCTGGCGGTGGTTTCGCTGCCGTCATCGAGTTTCAGCAGGATATCAAGGCTTTGCACCGATTGCAGCGGTTCGGTCAGATAGATCTCGATGCCCTGATCCATTTTCAGCGCATTTGGCTGGGCCTCGTCTTCATAGCAGGGCTCCATCGGCAGCAGGGTCTCGGGGGCTGCCCCGTTCAAGCCGTATCGGATCTCGGTGAGGCCGCAGCGCCAGGACAGCAGATGCGTGAAATAGACCAGATCCTTGCCGTCATATTCACGCACCGCGACCCAATTGGCGCGGGTCATCTCGAGGATCGGGCCAACCTCGGCGGCGGTGGTGAAGCTTTGCGCCTGCGCCGCCCCGGCAAGACCCGCCATGAGCCCAAAAGCCGCAACGCTGTGTGAAATCCTCTGCATTGAAATCTCCTTTTGCTTTTGCCGCCCGCAATTCGGGCCTATACCTGCGCCAAGATCACGCCCGCCACAGCGATCGGGGCCGCTGCCCCGCGAGGAAGTATGACCGAGCAGACCGCGTCCAGACAAGTCTTCAACATCCTGGCCGTGGTGCAATCGGGGCGGCTGCAATACGAGGCGCTGCTGCTGGCGGCGAGCCTGCGGGCGAGCAATCCGGGATTTCGCGGGCAAGCTCTACCTCGCCGAGCCGCAGCAGGGGGGCGCCTGGCGGCAGAACCCGGCGGTGACGGACCCAAGCGTGCGCGCGGCGTTGATCGAGCTCGGGGCGGAGTTTCTGCCCTTTGAGGCCAAGGTTTTCGGGCAGGACTACCCGCATGGCAACAAGATCGAGGCGCTGGCCGCCCTGCCCGAGGCGCCGTTTCTGTTTCTGGATACCGATACGCTGGTGACCGGCGATCTGGCCTCGGTCGGCTTTGATTTCAACCGGCCCTCGGCCTCGATGCGGCGCGAGGGCACCTGGCCGCTGCCTGATCTTTACGGGCCGGAGATAGGCGCGATCTGGGCGGCGATCTACGCCAAATTCGGGCTGGAGATTGCGCCGACCCTGGATCTGAGCCAGCCCGAGGGCTATTGGCAGCGCAATATGTATTTCAACGCCGGCTGGTTTTTCCACGCCAGCCCGCGGGCTTTTGGGGCGCGGTTTTTGGCCTATGCGCAGGCCTTGCGCGACGATCCCCCGCCCGAGATGATCGGGCAAGAGATCTATCCCTGGCTGGATCAGATCGCTTTGCCTCTGGTGGTGCAAAGCCTGGGTGGCGGGCGTCCGGGGCCGGAGTTGGCTGGGTTGGACGGCGCGGTGACTTGTCATTATCGAACATTACCCCTGCTGTATGCGCGGGAATCTGCGGAAGTCGTTGCACTTTTAGAAGATATTTGCGCACCGAAAGAGATGCGCAGGATCTTGCGGGATTTTGAGCCGGTGCGGCTGATGGTCTATCAGAATCGCGGCAAGAAGGCGCGGGCGCTGTTCGATCAGACGGATCTGCCCAAGCGCGAAAAGGCGATGCGCTTTGTGCTGAAGCGCGAGGGGCTCTGGTTGCGTTAGAGCCGCAGGACTGGGAGTAGCGAGGCGACCAAGAGCGCGGCCATTGTCCAGTTAAACAGACGCAGGCGCCTGGGGTTTGCCATCCAGCCGCGCAAGCCCTCTCCCATTGCCGCCCAGAGCGATACGGAAGGCAGGTTGACGCTGGCAAAGACCAGTGCCACCAACGCAACGCCGCGCCAATCGCCCGAGGGCGCATAGGCAGAGATTGCGCCGAGCGCCATGGCCCAGGCCTTGGGATTGACCCATTGAAAGGCAGCCGCTTGCAGGAAGTTGAAGGGCCTACCGCCCACCCTGCCCGGCTCTGGTGCGGCGGCATGGGCGATCTTCCACGCCAGCCAGAGCATATAGGCGACCGAGGCGATTTTAAGCGCGATCAAGGCTTGCGGCGCGGAATGGATCACCCCCGCCAGCCCCATGCCGACCAGAAACACCATCAGCGAATGGCCAAGCGAGATGCCCAGCATATGCGGCAGGGTGCGGCGCAAGCCAAAGTTCACCCCCGAGGCCAAAAGCATCATGTTATTCGGCCCCGGTGTGACCGAGGTGACGAAGGCAAAGCCCAAGAGGGCGAGGAGGAGATCATAGCTCATCGCGGCAGTATTGCAGAAATACTGCGTGACGGATTGCAAATGCAGCTACATAGCTGCAATATTTGCAACAAATGTCCGATTTTGATCTCATAGAGCAAAAGATATTGCGCGAGCTGTCGCGCGATTCCTCGCAGTCGAATTTGCAGCTTGCGCAGAAGGTCGGGCTGTCTGCCTCGGCTTGTCTACGGCGGGTGCAAGGGTTGGAGGCTTCGGGCGTGATCAAGGGTTATCGCGCGGTGCTGGAGCCTGCCAAGCTTGGCATCAGTTTTGTGGCTTACGTCACGGTCGGGCTGAACAACCATACCAAGGCTGCGCAAGAGGTCTTTGAGCGCGCCATGGCTCGGGCGGCGCAGGTGCGCGAGTGCCACAATGTCACCGGCACGGTGGAATATCTGCTGCGGGTCGAGGCGCGGGATCTGGCGAGCTATAAGGTCTTTCACGCCGAGGTGCTTGGCGTGCTGCCTCAGGTGCAGTCCATTACCACCTTTGTGGTGATGGACAGCCCCAAGGACGAGCGGGCCTAGTGCGCAAAGACGCCATCTAAGCTGGGGAAGCCTTTGATCTCGATAGGGTTGCCGGAAGGGTCGCGGAAGAACATCGTCCATTGCTCGCCCGGCTCGCCCTGAAAGCGCACCGAAGGCGGCAGGACGAAATCGACGCGGGCCTTGGTCAGGCGTGCGGCCAGCGCTTGCCAGTCGGGCAGATGCAGCACCAACCCCATATGCGGCATCGGCACCATATGGGCACCGACTTTGCCGGTGTTGGTGGTGACAAAGGGCTGGCCGAGGTGCAGGCTGAGCTGGTGGCCGAAGAAGTTGAAATCAACCCAGCTTTCGGTGCTGCGGCCTTCGGTACAACCGAGCACGCCGCCGTAAAAGCCCCGCGCGGCGTCAAGGTCGTGGACATGGATGGCAAGGTGGAAGGGCGTCAGCATCGCGGGCTCCTTTTGGGGTGCCGCAATGCTAACGCGAGGCCCGTCGCGGGCAAGGCGAAAGTGATCAGCCGAACTTCAGGAATAATTTGGAATAGGGCACTTTCAACCCGTCGACGGCTGCTTTGATCGCAGCTGCATCGCCCGAGGTCACCGCGGTGTCAAAACCTGTGACCGAGTCGAGGAAGGCGGTTTGCAGGGTATCATATTCGGCATTGCCTGCCGCCTCTGGTGCGGGGCGGTGGGCTATTCTGGCCGCAAGGTAGGTCAGGATGCCAGCGTGTTTGGCCAGAGTGACGGCGTCGGTGGTGGCCAGATCGAGGGCGAGAACCTCCTCCATCGCGGCGTGGTAATCGTTCATCCGGTCGGAGAAGTTCGCCATATCATTGCGCTGATGCAAACCACCGAATTCCTCGCGCACCGCCTCCAGAGTCAGGTGAGCGCCCGGCAGATCCCCTGCGGCGATCTGGGCGCGGGCGGCGTCGATCTGGCTTTGCACTGCGGTCATGGTCTCGGGCCATTTCGGGTCGGTTGCGTATTGCGGCGGCGGGGCTTTGGCATATTGGCCAGCAAGGCCCGACCAGCTTTGGCCAAAGCCATCGAGCGCCTTGGCGGATTTGCCAGCATCGCCGGAATTGGTGGCGAAAAGCGCTGTGCGATAGTTGGCATAGCTGCCGCGCAACTGGCCTTCAAAGTCCTGAACCGGGCCTGCTTGTGCGGCGGTCAGGCCGAAAATCAGGCCGAGGGCGGTAAGGGGAAGCATGGGTTTCATGGCATGGTCCTTTCATATATCATTTCGTGAATATAACTGCCAGAAGCCCGCCCCACCTTGCGCTGGATCAAGTCGCCAGGGCTTCTGACCGAAAAGATCCCGCGCAGCTGCGCTTAACATATTGATATTGCAATCTATCGCGGGATCAACGCCTTGGAATAGAATTTGCGGCCCGGGCGGGTTTCGCCTAACCTGCACGGCGAGGAACCTTTGGAGGACCAGATGACCCAGACCCTTGGCTTTGACACGCTTGCCGTTCATGCAGGTGCCGATCCCGATCCGGCCACCGGCGCGCGGCAGGTGCCGATCTATCAGACCACCGCCTATGTATTTCGCGATGCGGACCACGCGGCCAAGCTGTTTAACCTGCAGGAAGTGGGCTACATCTATTCGCGCCTGACCAACCCCACCGTCTCGGCTTTGGCCAATCGGGTGGCGGCGCTGGAGGGCGGTGCCGGGGCGATCTGCTGTTCTTCGGGTCATGCCGCGCAGATCATGGCGCTGTTTCCGCTGATGGGGCCGGGCTGCAATGTGGTGGCCTCGTCGCGGCTTTACGGCGGCACGATCCAGCAGTTTTCCAACACGATCCGCAAGTTCGGCTGGTCGGCGACTTTCGTCGATACCGACGATCTGCAGGCGGTCGAGCAGGCGATTGACGAAAACACCCGCGCGATTTTCTGCGAGACCATCGCCAATCCCGGCGGCTATATCACCGATATCGACGCTTTGGCGCGGATGGCCGATCAGGCGGGGATTCCGCTGATTGTCGATAACACCACGGCGACGCCTTACCTGTGCC
Organism: uncultured Alphaproteobacteria bacterium; assembly: GCA_963815275.1. Classification (GTDB taxonomy): domain Bacteria; phylum Pseudomonadota; class Alphaproteobacteria; order Rhodobacterales; family Rhodobacteraceae; genus Cypionkella. Next base: position 13,269 of record CAWFGD010000029.1, on the reverse strand, counting down.
GCCCGATCGAGCATGGCGCGACACTGGTGGTGCATTCGGCGACGAAATACCTGACCGGCAACGGCACCGTCACCGGCGGGGTTGTGGTCGATAGCGGCAAGTTCGACTGGTCGCAGAACGACAAGTTCCCCAGCCTGTCGCAGCCCGAGCCTGCCTATCACGGGCTGAACTTTCACGGTGCTTTGGGGGCTATGGCCTTCACCTTCCACTCCATCGCCGTGGGTCTGCGCGATCTGGGCATGACGATGAACCCGCAGGGGGCGCATTACACGCTGATGGGGATCGAGACCTTGTCGCTGCGCATGCAGCGCCATGTCGAGAACGCGGTGATCGTGGCGGAATATCTGGAACAGGACCCGCGGGTGGAGTTTGTCACCTATGCAGGCCTCAAATCCTCGCCCTATAACCACCGGGCACAGTCGATGGTGCCCAAGGGCGCCGGGCGCGTTGTTCACCTTTGGCGTCAAGGGCGGCTATGACGCTTGCGTCAAGCTGGTTGATAGTCTGAAACTGTTCAGCCATGTCGCCAACCTTGGCGACACGCGCTCTCTGGTGATCCACCCGGCCTCGACCACCCACCGGCAGTTGGATGAAGCGGCGCAGATCCGCGCCGGGGCGGCGCCAAATGTGGTGCGCTTGTCGATCGGCATCGAGGATGTGCGCGATATCATCGCCGATCTGGATCAGGCGCTGACGGCTGCGACGGCCTGAATGATCTGCGCCCCGCTCGGGGGAAGAGCGGGGCGCAAGTCTTTGGCATCAGACTATAATTATTCGGCGATCTCGAAGGAGACCGTCACCGACTGGCTGAGCTCGATCTGCCCTGCCGCCACCGGGATCTTGGCGCTGTCAGCGCGGAACATCGGCACCGGGTTGCCCATGCCGCCGCCCTCGGTGATCGCGGTGATCTTGCCGAGTTTCACGCCTGCGGCTCCGGCCAGAAGGGTGGCGCGTGCCACGGCATCCTCGACGGCGGCCTTGCGCGCTTCATCCTGCAGCGGGCGCGGGGTCGAGACGTCAAAGCTGACGCCGTTCAGGGTATTGGCACCGTCCTTGATCGCGGCATCAAGCACATCGCCCAGGCTCTCGATCTTGCGCACCTTGACCGTCACCTGATTGCTGGCGGTATAGCCGGTGATTTCCGGCGTGCTGGCCGAAGAGGAATTGTTCCAGTTCGGGTTGAGCTGCAGGTTCGAGGTCTGGGTATCTTCCTCAGCAATCCCTGCCGCCTTGAGACGTTCAAAAACGCCGGTCATTGCACTGGCATTGGCGGCCATCGCCTCTGACGCCGTCGCGGCAGAGGTGGTCACGCCAAGCGAGATCGTCGCCATGTCAGGGGCGGCGGCGACGCTGGCCTCTCCGGTCACGGTGATGACGCCGGGGTCGGCAAAAGCCGCCATCGGCAGGGCAAGGCTGGTCGAAAGGATAAGGGCGGATATGAGACGCATGAAAAACTCCTGTTTGGTTTGCGATCACTTGTGGGTTTAGGACGCGCGCCGCAAGGCGATCCTTGGCGCATCGGCAGGAAAAATCCGGCTTTTTCTTTGCATCGGCAATTTCCTGCTATAGAGAGGTCTTAACTTTTCGGGCTGTGTTTCCGCAGGCCTTCCTCTTGTGCTAGACGCGTGAAATGAAACCAAGTTTTGCCCTCGATTTTCGTGACGATAAAGTCAGCCTGCTGCACCGCTCGGGCAGCTTGTGGCAAAGGGTGGGCACGGTTGCGCTTGACACGCCCGATCTGGACGAGGCGCTGATCTACCTGCGCTCGACCGCGCTTGGCCTTTCGCCGAAGGGGATTGCGACCAAGCTGATCATCCCCAATGATCAGATCCTTTACTTGACGCTCGACGCCCCCGGCGCTTCGGAGGAGGAGCGTCTGGCGCAGGTGATGGCAGGGTTGGAGGGGCGCACGCCCTATGAGGTGGGCGATCTGGCCTTTGACATCTCGGGCAAGGGTCCGCAGGTGCAGGTGGCGGTGATTGCCAAGGAAACCCTTGCCGAGGCAGAGGGTTTTGCCGCCGAGCACCGCTTTAATCCGGTGTCTTTTGTCGCCGTGCCCGAGGACGGCGTGTTTCAGGGCGAGCCCTGGTTCGGCACCACCTCGATTTTCGAGAGCCTGATCGGCGAGGGTGAGAAGGTCGAGCGGGACAAGCGCGCGGTGGTCTATCCCGCCCCTGAACCGAAGCCGCAGGCTGAGGCGGAGGTTGCTGCGGTTGCAGAGCCTGAACCGAAGCCCGAGCCCGAGCCTGGCCCCGTGCCAGCTGAGAGCCCGGAACCTGCGCCGCAGCCCGCCATCGACCCTGTGCAAGAACCTGTGCCAGATGCACCACCTGTCGAGAAGCCGGCCGAGCCTGAGCCAGTCAAAGTCGAGCCTGTCAAAGTCGAGCCAGTTAAAGTCGAGCCGGGCAAAGCAGACCCGGAGCCCGTCAAGTCGGAGACGTTCCGGGTCGAACCGCCCGCCGCGCACAGCGAACGTCAAGAAACGGCTCTCGACCGCGAGGCCACCGAGCGCGCCTTGATCGAGAGTTTGGGCAGCACTCTGTCGCGGCCGATTGAACAGCCGCTGCGCCCGCCGCTACCGCCCCGCCGCCCCGAACCCGAAGTGGAAGAGGCGCCGATGGCGCTGGATGTGCCGCAGGATGGCACCGAGGAAGAGCCACAGGGTGCCGAGGTCATCAAGGCGGCGCTCTCGGCCAAGACAGGTTCGGTGAACATCGCTTCGTCCTCTTCGACGCGGGTGACCGATCCGGGCATCGGCGACGAGCTGCCGCCCCTGCCCTCTTCCGCCGCGATGATGGCCTTTGCCAGCCGCCGCCAGGAAGAGTTGGCGGCGGGCAAGACCCCGACACTCGGCGCGGCCAAGCCGATGCTGCCGCGAGGCACCGTCAAAACCGCCAGCCCCGCCAGCGCCACGGCGGCAAAGCCAGCCAAATCCGCCAAGGACTTGCCCCGGGCGCAGATCGGCCTGCCTGGCGGCAAACGCCAGAAGGTGGCCTTCGCCGGCAATCCGCTTGATGCGGCCGCGGGCAGGCAACCCAATCCGGCAGCGCCGGCGCGCAAGGCGCTGGCCAAGGGTCCGGGCGGCTTTGCCATGCGCCAGCCGGTGCGGGGCAAACCGCGCTATCTGGGCCTGATGCTGACGGTGGTGCTGCTTTTCCTGCTCGCCATGGTGGCGGCCTGGTCGTCCTATACGCTGGGGGCCTGGAACCTGGGGTCTGAAGACCCGGTGCAATCGGCACAGAGCGATGCCGAAGCTGATGGCGTCTTGCCCGATATCGCCGACGAGATCGCCGCCGATGGTCAGGACCCCGAAGCGCTTGCTGATGGGCAAGGCGTTGATGGACAGGGCGTTGATGGCGGCGATCTCGCCGCGGGCGATGCCACGGAAATGTTGCCGCCCGTCGATCCCGCCGATCTGACGGGCAGCGAGACTGCCGCCCTGCCCGAGGCTGATCAGCCAGAGACTGGCCTGCCAGAAGCTGAGCCGACTGAGACTGCTGCGCCCGCAGCCACCCTGCCCGAGGCTGCCGCGCCCGAAGTTGCGGTCGTCGAAACGCCGGGCCCTGCGCCGAAAACCGAGGCCGTGACCGAGGGACAAACTGCCGGGACCGCCGCCTCTGACGGCACGCAGGACGAGATCTTTCTCGCCTCGATGGATGCGCCGCCCACCGCCCCCGACCCTTCGGCCCTGCCCCTGCCCGAGGCGCGGGGTGATCCGCTGCCTTTGGCCCAGCCCGCGCCGCCGCCCTTCGGCACGGTCTACCAGTTCCAGCCAGATGGTGCGATCCTGCCAACGCCCGAGGGGATTATCACTCCCGAGGGCGTTCTGCTTAAAGCGGGCAAGCCCAAGCTTGTGCCAGCCGAACGGCCCGCTGCTGTCAGCGCTGCCGCCGCGGCTGCAGCACCTGCGACTGCAAGCCCTACGGCATCGCTCCGGCATAGCGACCGAGGCTGCCCCTGCCGCTGTCGAACCCGCTGCGACGGTTTTCGCCGACCCGGCACTGGCAGGCAAATTGCCCAAGGGACGCCCCGCCGATCTGGTGCCCGCAGCCCCGTCTGACCAAGGCTCGCTGGCCCCGGCGCAGGACAGCCGCTTTGCCAGCCTGCGCCCGCTCGCCCGGCCTGCAACCGTGTTGTCTGCCGGTGAGGCGGCGCGTCAGGCTGTCTCTGCCGCGACGATTTCGGCGGCCTCTGCTGTTGCCAATCCCAACGCCAGCAAGCTTGCCGTGGCGATCAGCCGCAAGCCTGCCGCGCGGCCCGCGAACATGAACCGCGCCGTCGAAGCTGCCATCGCCGTGGCGATGCAGCAGCCGAGCCCCGAGCCGGAACCCGCGGCCCAGCCCGCCGCCAAGGCCAATAGCAAAACCGCCGCGATTGCCGCCAAGCCCGCAGAGCCTGAAGATGACGGCGAGCCCGAGATCGTTTCAGCCGCGCCAAGGATCCCGAGCAAGGCGGGGGTGGCGAAACAGGCCACTTTCAAGAACGCGCTGAACCTGTCGAAGATCAATCTGATCGGGGTCTATGGCACGCAGTCGAAACGCTATGCCCTCGTGCGCCAGCCGAATGGCCGTTACAAGAAGGTCAAGGTCGGTGACAGCATCGACGGCGGTCGTGTGGCCGCGATTACCGCCAGCGAGTTGCGTTATCAAAAGGGCGGCAGGCTGATTGCCCTGGCAATGCCCAAGGGCTGAGGTGCGGGCTGAGTTTGGCGCGGATCACGCTGCCGCCTGCACGTCCTGGTCGATCTGATCCTGCGCGATGCTCTCGCCAAAGTCTTCGTCGCCCCTGCTCTGGATGAATTTAACAAGATGACAGGCCTGAACATGGGCTGCGCTATGCGGTCGCTTGCGTCGCGGATTTGGGCAGAGGCCGGGAAAACGCAAATGTTACAAGCAGAGCCCGCGGCTGACACAATTTGTGCGCCCCGCCGCCTTGCACCGCCGCGCCGCATGCGGGACAGTTGCGCAACCCCTTTGACCACGCGACGTTTTTCCCACAATGCCCCTTGCCTTGACCGACAGCCCAGCCGCCGCAGCTTTTTTCCGCCCTGCGGCAAGAGCCTTGCCTGCAGGGCAGCCCAGACATAGGCTGCTTGCGGCCAACGAAAGACCCTGATGGAAAGCCTCCTTCTGCAAGCCTCGATCTATCTGGGTGCCGCCGTGCTGGTGGTGCCGCTGGCGGTGCGGCTGGGACTTGGCTCGGTGCTGGGCTATCTGGCGGCGGGGATTCTGGTCGGGCCGGTGCTGGGGCTGGCCGGGACAGAAACCGCCGATCTGCAGCATTTCGCCGAGTTCGGCGTGGTGCTGATGCTGTTTCTGATCGGGTTGGAGCTGGAACCCAAGACGCTGTGGGAGATGCGCCACAAGCTGTTGGGCATGGGCGGGGCGCAGGTGATCGGCACCATGATCGCGGCCTATGCCATTCTGACCTGGTTCGAACACACGCCCTCGGTGGCGCTGATCCTGGCGATGATGGCGGCGCTGTCCTCGACCGCGATCGTGCTGCAAACCCTGTCGGAAAAGAACCTGATGCGCTCGCAGGGCGGACGCTCGGCCTTTTCGGTGCTGCTGACCCAGGATATCGCGGTGATCCCGATGCTGGCGATCATCCCCTTGCTGGCGATGGCGGATTATGGTGGCACCACCGCCGAGACTTACGGCGTCAGCAATCCTGACACCACCGCCCATGTCGAGAATGCCGCCGAGCCCTTGATGACGCTGATGCAGTCGCTGCCGGGTTGGGCTGCGGGGATTGTCACCATCCTGATCGTTGCGGGCATCGTTTTGGCCGGGCATTACCTGACCAGGCCGGTGTTCCGCTTTGTCCATGCGGCGAAACTGCCCGAGATGAGCACCTTCATCTCGCTGCTGATGGTGCTGGGCATCGCCTTTCTGATGATGCTGGTGGGTCTGTCGCCGGCGCTTGGCACCTTTGTTGCGGGCGTGGTTCTGGCCAACTCGGAATTTCGCCACCAGCTGGAGGCGGATCTGAAACCCTTCAAGGGCTTGCTGCTGGGGCTGTTCTTCATGACCGTGGGGGTGGGCATCAACTTTGGCATGTTGGCGCGCCAGCCCTTTACCGTGCTTGGCGCTGACCATTGGCCTGATGGCGATGAAGGCCCTGGTGCTGATGGCGATTGCCTTTGCCTTCAAGCTAAAGGTGCAGGACCGCTGGCTGTTTGCCTTGAGCCTGGCGCAGGGCGGCGAGTTCGGCTTTCTGCTGGTCAGTTTTGCCCGCAGTGAAAAGGCGCTGCCGCTGGCGGCGGGGCAGATGGCGCTGCTGGTGATCAGCATGTCGATGCTGCTGACGCCCCTGTTGTTCATCGGCTATGACCGGCTGTCTGCGCGGGCAGCCAAGCGCCAGCCGGAACGCGCGCCCGATGAGATCGACGAGAAGGGCAGCGTCATCGTGGCCGGGATCGGCCGCTTTGGGCAGGTGGTCAACCGGCTGGTGCGGACCTCGGGCATCCCGACCGTGGTTCTGGACAATGACATGAGCACGATCGAGACGATGCGGCGCTTTGGTGTCAAGGGCTTCTTTGGCGATCCCTCGCGGCCCGAGTTGCTGGAGGCGGCGGGGCTGGCCGAGGCGCAGGTGATCGTGGTGGCGGTGGATGACCGCGATATCGGCACGCAGATCGTGCGCTATGCGCGCTCGCGCCGGCCGGATATCCATATCGTGGCGCGCGCGCGCGACCGGGTGCATGTCTACGAGCTTTATCAGGCGGGCGCGAATGACATTGTGCGCGAGACCTTCGACAGCTCGATCCGGGCGGGACGCTATGTGTTGGAGAATATGGGCTTTTCGGAATACGAGGCGGCAAAGGTCAGCCAGGCCTATTTCCGCATCGACCGCGCCGCGATGCGCGATCTGGCCGAGGTCTGGGTGCCGGGGCAGCCGGTCTATCTGAACGAGGCCTATGTGGAGCGGGCCAAGCAGCTTGACCGCGATCTGGAAAACGCGCTGATGGACGAGTTGCACGAGGTCAGTGCCATGGCGGCAGAGGAGGACGCTGAGGTGGAGCCGCTGCCGACCCTGTCCACGGCCGAAGCCACGGTGATGGCCGAGGCGATCTTGCAGGCCGCCCCCGCCGAGGTGGAAGCAAGCGCAAAGGCATGAAAAAGGCGGCCCCGTGGGACCGCCTTTTCTAAGGGTAGACGCCTTGGCTCAGGCTGCCTTGGCTTCAGGCTGCGACGCGACCGACGAGCACATCGCCGACCTTCTTCTGCGCGCCAGCCTCGTCCACGCCCGAGACAGCCGCGACTTCGCGGGTCAGGCGTTCGAGTGCTGCTTCGTAAAGCTGACGCTCGGAATAGGACTGTTCGCGCTGATCGTCCGAGCGGTGCAGGTCGCGCACGACCTCGGCAATCGCCATCAGATCACCCGAGTTGATCTTTTGTTCATACTCTTGCGCGCGGCGCGACCACATGGCGCGCTTGACGCGGGCCTTGCCCTTGAGCGTGTCAAGCGCCTTGGTCACCACATCGGGCGTCGACAGCGAGCGCATGCCGACATCGGTGGCCTTATGGGTCGGAACCCGCAATGTCATCTTGTCTTTCTCGAAAGAAATCACGAACAGTTCCAGATGGATGCCAGCGATTTCCTGCTCTTCGATCGAAACGATCTTCCCCACACCATGCGCCGGATACACCACGAATTCATTCGGACGAAAATCAGGCTTCTTCGATTTGGTCATTCAGTCATTCCTCGGCTAGACGCTTGTTGCACCGAAAAAACCTCACGCCGCCGGAAATTCAATCCGTCGAAGAGTGAGGGGATCTGGTGGAATTCAGGCCCATCGCGATTTGCATCAGGGCGTTTGCAAGCATCCGTGTTCATTTGTAAAAACAGTATAACATAAAATAAGCCTGCTTCCAACCGCCGCGAAATGCAGCAGAAAAACAGCAAGTCTTTGATATTATATGGATTCAGCGCTGAACGCTGAATCGTTCCAGTTCTGCGAACGAATCAGCCGCCCAGACCCGGCGCTTCCGAGAAGTACTTGTCTTTCTTATCGGTTTCGCCGTCGCGAGCCTCGGCCTCGGGCAGCGGGTCCTTCTTGGTGACGATCACCGGCCACATTTCAGAATACTTGCGGTTGAAGGTGACCCAGGCGTCCATGTCCGGCTCGGTATCGGGGCGGATCGCATCGGCGGGGCATTCCGGCTCGCAGACGCCGCAGTCGATGCATTCATCGGGGTGGATGACCAGCATATTCTCGCCCTCGTAGAAGCAGTCCACCGGGCAGACTTCGACGCAGTCGGTGTATTTGCAGGCGATGCAGTTATCGATAACCACATAGGTCATGGCTCAGGCTCCTAATTCCGCGTCGTCTCGTTACTAAAGCCTGTCGGATCATTCAAGCGGTGGTGACGTCACAGGCGCGAGATCGAGGTACATCTGCTGCGCTTCGGTCGCAGCGCCGCGCTGATCGCCCAAAGCCGTGACCCGCACGACGCGGATCACCCTGCCCTGCGGGAAAGTCAGCACGTCGCCGAGGTGCAGGGCATGCGCCGATTTGCGGCAGGGCTGGCTGTTCAGCCGCAGATGGCCCGAGGCCACCAGATCGGCGGCCAGCACGCGGGATTTGAAGAAGCGTGCCGCCCAGAGCCATTTGTCCAGCCGCACGCGCGGCTGGGCAGGTGTTTCAGGTTTTGCGCCGGGGCCTGCCAATCAGAGCTTGCCTTTCAGCGCCATCAGCGCCGCGAAGGGGTTGTCCGGATCGATCGGCTTTTCAGCGCGGGGCGGGCGCTGTTCGTAGGTTTTGGGCTTGGTGTCGCGGTCATCGCGCTTGCCACCCTTGCCTTGCGGTTTGCCGCCCTTGGGACGGTCGTGACGTTCGGGACGCGATCCACCCTCGGGGCGCGGTGCATTTTCAGAACGCGGCGCACGCGGCGCGTCGCCGTCTTTGCGCGGCTCGCCTTCCTTGCGGGCTTCGCCTTCGCGGCGCGGGCCACGGTTCTGGCGGTCGCCGCGCGGTGCGCCTTCGGGGCGTGGAGCCCGTTCGGGGCGCGGGCGGGGTTTGGGTGCCCAGGTGAAGGTGTAGAAGCTTTCCATCTCTGGCGCGGCTTCGGGGTCGGGCTGCACAAAGGCCGATTCCTCTTCGGGGATCGGTTGGATCGGCGCGTTGGGGTCAACCGGCACCGGCACGGGGGCTGCCTTGACCTTGGGACGCTCGGCCTTCTCGCCCTTGTAGCCCAGACCGGCCATCAGGTCGGAGAACTGTTCCAGCGTCATGCCGGTGATCGAAAGCATGTCGGGCGTGGCCTCGAACCCGGCGCGGCTGTCTTTGGTGCGCAGGATATCGGCGAGGCGTTCGAGCATGTCGATGCGGATCGCCCGCGCGCCTGCGGGGTGATAGCCTGCGAGGGTGTAGTGCATCGCGGGCACGGCTGGCAGGTTCGGGATGGTCACAAGGCCCGGCGGCGGGCTTTCGGGGAAGTCATCCAAGCCATTCCACAGCGACCAGAGCACCAGGCGCAGCCGGGTCGGTGCGGGCTTCAACAGCGCGGGCAGGAAGACGGTGAACTGACCAAAGCGCACGCCATGCTTGCGCAAAGCGCCGCGCGATTCCTGATCCAGTTCTTTGACCTCTGCGGCGATGGTGTCGCGCGGGATCACGCCGAAACCTTCGACCAGACGGAAGGCGAAACCGCGTGCCAGACCGGCCAGGGTCTCATCGCGGCCCATCGCCAGCAGCGGCTCGAAAGCCGCGGCGACCTTGCGGTCGATGAAATGCTGCAAGCGGCGGCGCACCTTGTCGGCGACATCGGGGCCCGCCTCGTCATCGACGAAGGCCTGCACCTGCGGGCGCACCGCGTCCGCGCCCTTGACGAGCTTGCCCATCGCGGTGGTGCCCCACATCAGGCCCCCCTGCTCGGTGAAATCCAACTCGGTATCGGGCGCGTTGTAGAAGCGATCCGCCCGCAGGTGGAATTCCGGTTTCAGCGCCGCAATCGCGGCTTGGCGCAGGACTTGCGCCTCTTCATTGGATGCGGTGGCATCCTGCTGAAAGCGGAACCCCTCGAGACGGCCAACGAATTCGCCCTCTACCGTCACTTCGCCCTTGTCATTCACCTCGGCCACGAGGGTCTCCTTCTGCTTCAATCGCCGCATCAGCACGGAGGTGCGGCGATCAACAAATCGTTGAGTCAGCGCCAAATGGAGGGCGTCTGACAATCGGTCTTCTACTCTGCGCGTCTCGTCACGCCAATGGCTTTCGTTCTCGACCCAGCCCTTGCGTTGCGCAACATAGGTCCAGGTGCGGATATAGGCCAGACGTTTCGAGATTGTATCGATGTCGCCCCCCGCTTTATCAATGCGGGCGATGGCCTTTTCCAGCCAATCGGCGGGAATACGCGTCTGGGCAAGGCCGCGTCCGGTGAGAAAGTCGAAAATCCGGGCAAGCAGGGTGACATGTTCCGTGCCAGAGGCATTTCGGAAATCCGGCACGCGGCAGACATCCCACAAGCAGTTTGATGCGCTGCGGGCTGGTCAGCTTGTCGCGAACCTCGGGCAATTCGACAGAGGTATTTCAGCGCCAGCACGTCATCGGCATCGCGGGCGCGGGCCAGCCATTTGTTTTGCGTCGGGGCTTCAAGCGCCGGCGATCAGGCGCTCGACCGAGCCGAATTCCAGATGCGGGTTGCGCCATTCGAGTTTGCGCACGGGGTCGAACCGGTGTTCCTGGATCGCCTCGACGGTTTCCTCGTCAAGCGGGCGCACCTCGCCCGTCACGCCAAAGGTGCCGTTTTCCAGGTAGCGCCCTGCCCTGCCCGCGATCTGGGCCAGTTCCTGCGGATAAAGCGCGCGCATCCGCCGGCCGTCGAATTTCGAGGTCGCCGCAAACGCGACATGTTTGACGTCGAGGTTGAGGCCCATGCCGATGGCATCGGTGGCCACCAGATAATCGACCTCGCCGTTCTGATAGAGCGCCACCTGTGCGTTGCGGGTGCGCGGGGAAAGCGCGCCCATCACCACGGCGCAACCGCCCTTGGTGCGGCGGATCAGCTCGGCGATGGCATAGACGTTTTCGACCGAAAACCCGACGATGGCAGAGCGTTCCGGCATGCGGCTGATCTTTTTCGACCCGGTATAGGTCAGCGTCGGAAAACCGCTCGCGCTTGTGAAATTGCACGCCGGGGATCAGGCCGCGATCGCCGGGCGCATGGTTTCGGCGCCCATGAACAGCGTCTCGTGCAGGCCCCGCGCCCGCAGCAGCCGGTCGGTAAAGACATGGCCGCGCTCGGGGTCGGCGCAGAGCTGGATCTCGTCCACCGCGACGAAATCCGCGCCGATGTCCAGGGGCATCGCCTCGACCGTGCAGACCCAGTATTGCGCGCGGTCGGGCACGATCCGCTCTTCGCCGGTCATCAGCGCCACGACCGAGGGGCCGCGCGCTGGCGACGATCCGGTCATAGACCTCGCGCGCCAACAGGCGCAGCGGCAGGCCGATCACCCCGGTGCGGTGGCCCAGCATCCGTTCGATGGCGTAGTGGGTCTTGCCGGTGTTGGTCGGCCCAAGGACCGCCGTCACCCTGTGGGGCGCGTTCATATTCTGGCCTTTGGCGGCGTTAGAGGTCTTTGCCCTGCATCTTGCGTCTCAATTCGGGCAATTGCCGCCTCGACACCTTCGGCATGGGGATTGATCGCCAGAGCGGCCTTGTAAACCTCCAGCGCCTCTTTCGGTTTGTTCCAACTCCTCGAAAATCGCGCCCAGACCCGCCAGAGCCCCAAAATGGCGCGGGTTCAGGGTCAGGACATGGCCGATATCCGCCACGGAAGGGCCAAGATTGCCGGTCTGGTAATAGGCCGTCGCCCGCGCATTCCACGCCTCGGCAAAGTCGGGCGCGTGGTCGATCAGGGCGGTAAGATGCTGAATGGCAATCTCGGGATGGCCCTGCGCCATGGCGTTGCGGCCCCGCTCCAGCAGCAGGTCCATCGCGGGCGAGCCGGATTTCGACCACTCGATCCAGATGTCCTGGGTGATGCGCTTGATTCGGCCTCATCCGCGGTTTTGAGCCGGGCAAACAGATCGTCGAGCTTGACGGTCTGCGTCAAAGCAGGGGTTGCCGCCAGAAAAACCAGCACAACTGCCGCAACGATACGATTGTGTAACATCAGATGCGCTTTCATAAGGGTAAAGTAACGCAACGGGCAGAGAATTCCAGTGCTGCCTGATCACGAAGGAGAATGCGATGAGCGATGTGATTGAGGCCGCGGTCAAGGCGCTGTCGGCCAAGCTGGCCAATGGCTTTGATGGGGTGGCGAAATTCGTGATCGAGGGCGAAGGCGCGATCATGGTGGACGCTGAGGGCGTGCGAGCTGCGGATGAGCCGGCGGATGTGACCTTGACCGCCTCGGCTGAGGTGTTTCAGGCGATGCTGGCGGGCGATATGAACCCGACCACCGCCTTCATGACCGGCAGGCTCTCGGTCGATGGCTCGATGCCGATGGCGATGCAACTCGGCGCGGCGATCTCGTGAGCGCTGCGCCGCTTTACCCCGTGGCCGAGGGGCCGGATGCCGGTGCCGGCTTTTATGTGCAGGCGTCGGACGGGGTAAAGCTGCGGCTGGGCCTGTGGCAACACGAGGGCGCGCGCGGCACGGTTCTGCTGGTGCCGGGGCGCACGGAATACGTTGAGAAATATGGCCGCGCGGCGGGCGATCTGCGGGCGCGCGGCTATGCGACTTTGGTGATTGATCTGCGCGGTCAGGGGCTGGCGGACCGGCCCTTTGGCGACAGGCTTTCGGGTCATGTCGGTGATTTTCGGCGAATATCAGCTGGATCTGCAGGCAATGCTGGCCTTTGCCCGCGACAAAGGCCTGCCCGAGCCGTTTTATCTGCTGTCGCATTCGATGGGCGGCTGCATTGCCTTGCGGGCGCTGACCCAAGGCTTTGCGGTCAAGGCGGCGGCGTTTTCCGCGCCGATGTGGGGAATTTCGATTGCGGCCTGGATGCGGCCCGCGGCGACGGCGCTGGCGCAGGCCTCGAAGATTTTCGGCTTTGCCGGCAAATATGCGCCGGGGACCGGGGCGAAGACCTATGTGCTGAGCCAAGGCTTTGCCGGCAATACCCTGACCTCTGACCCCGAGATGTGGGACTATATGAAGCGGCAGGCCGAAGCGCATCCGGATCTGTCGCTGGGCGGCCCGAGTTTGGGCTGGCTGAATGCGGCGCTGCGCGAATGTCAGGCGCTGTCGCGGCTGGACTCGCCCGATATCACGGCCTTTGCAGCGCTGGGAACGGCGGAAAAGATCGTCGACACAG
>CAWFGD010000028.1:0-19333 GCA_963815275.1 uncultured Alphaproteobacteria bacterium | reverse complement strand
CAGGCGGCCACCGAGTTCGTTGGCGCGGGCGCAGAGGTCTTCCTCTTCGATCACGTCCAGCACGGCATTGGCGGCGGCGATGCCGATCGGGTTGCCGCCATAGGTGCCGCCAAGACCGCCGGGGTGGGCCGCGTCCATCAGTCTCGGCGCGCCCGGTCAGCGCTGCCAGCGGCAGACCGCCCGCCAGACCCTTGGCCATGGTGGTGATGTCGGCGGCGACGCCAGATTGCTCCATCGCGAACATGGTGCCGGTGCGGGCAAAGCCGGTCTGCACCTCGTCGGCGATCATCACGATGCCATTGTCATCGCAGAGCTTGCGGATCGCGCGCACCAGATCCTTCGGGCGCGGGGTAGAAGCCGCCTTCGCCCTGCACGGGTTCAAGGATGATCGCGGCGACGCGGGTCGGGTCAAGATCGGCCTTGAACAGCTTGGTGATCCCCGCCATCGCGTCATCGGTCGAAATGCCGTGGATCTCTTGCGGGAAGGGCACGTGGTAGACATCGGGCATCATCGCGCCGAAGCCCTTTTTGTAGGGGTCGACCTTGCCGGTCAGCGACATGCCCAGCAGGGTGCGGCCGTGGAAAGCGCCGCCAAAGGCGATGATGGCATTGCGGCCGGTGGCGATGCGCGCCACTTTCACCGCGTTTTCAACGGCTTCGGCACCGGTGGTCACAAAAACGGTCTTCTTCGGCGAAATCACCGGGGACAAGCGCGTTCAGACGCTCGGCCAGCCGGACGTAGTTTTCATAGGGCAGCACCTGATGGCAGGTATGGGTGAATTTCGACAGCTGCTGCGGTGACCGCTGCCATGACCTTGGGGTGGCAATGGCCGGTGTTGACCACCGCAATGCCTGCCGCGAAGTCGATGTAGCGGTTGCCCTCGATATCCCAGACTTCCGAATTCAGCGCGTGATCGACGTAGATCTCGGTCTGCACGCCAACCCCGCGCGAGATGGCTATCGGTGCGGCGGCGGGCGATTTCGGCGTTTTTCATGGCGTTTCCTTAGTGGCGTCCGTTGCGATGTTGGGCGACTGTTCTTGCTGCGCATTTGATCAAAGAATGTGCGTGCGGCAATCGGCCCAGCGGGGTTTCGATAAGTCCAGATATGCCGGGGTTTCAGTCCAGTCGGGCGGGAGCTATGTCGGGGCGCAGGGAAAATGAGGCGATTCATCTGTTGTTAACTCTCATCGGTGCAGACTGCGAATCGTGAATGAGGCGAGGCGCAGATGGCACAGGGTCTGACACATACCCCACACCCCCAGTTCCGCACTCCGGACGCGGACCCGGTGCTCTGGCTTCGCCTCATTCGCTCGCGCCGGGTTGGGGCGGTGACGTTTCATCGGCTGGCTGCCGATCACGGCGCGGTCGAGGCGGCGCTGGCGGCGTTGCCGGGGATCGCGCGGGCGGCGGGGGTGAGAGGACTACAGCCTGTGCCCGCTGGAAGTGGTGCGCGCCGAGATGGCGCAGGCGCGGTTGGCGCGGGCGCGGCTGTTGCTGTGGGGGCAGGAGGGCTATCCGCAGGCGCTGATGGATTTGCCCGATGCGCCACCGGTTTTGTGGGCGCAGGGCGATGTTGCCCTGCTGGCGCGGCCGATGGTGGCGCTGGTGGGCGCGCGCAATGCCTCATCCTGGGGCTGCGGATGACGCGGCGGCTGGTCGAAGGGCTGGCGCAGGCGGGGCAGGTGGTGGTCTCGGGCCTTGCGCGCGGCATTGATGCCGAGGCGCATCAGGCGGCGCTGGACACCGGCACGGTGGCGGTGCAGGCGGGCGGGGTGGATGTGATCTATCCGGTGGAAAATACCGATCTTGCCGCGGAGATTGCCGCCCGCGGCTGCCGGATTTCGGAACAACCGATGGGGCTGGTGCCGCAGGCGCGGCATTTTCCGCAGCGCAACCGCATCGTGTCGGGGCTGGCGCGCGCGGTGGTGGTGGTCGAGGCGGCGGCGCGCTCGGGCAGCCTGATCACCGCGAAAAACGCGCTGGATCAGGGGCGCGAGGTGCTGGCGGTGCCGGGCCATCCGTTTGATGCGCGCGCTGCGGGCTGCAATATCCTGCTGCGCGATGGCGCCGACGCTGGTGCGCTCGGCGCAGGACGTGCTTGAGGCGATTGGCGTGCAGGGGCATTTCATGGCGCAGCCCGCCGCCGACTTCAGCCAGTGGCTGTGCCCGATCCCTTGCCCGGCCCGGTGCCGCAGCGCCGCCCGCTGGCCGATATTGCGGCCGTGCACAGCCAGATACTGGCGCGGCTTGGCCCCAGCCCCTTGGCCGAAGATCAGCTGATCCGCGATCTGGCCCTGCCGCCGGGCGCGCTGTCGCCCGCGCTGATCTCAGCTGGAAATGGAGGGCCGGATTTTGCGGCAGTCCGGTGGGCTGCTCAGCCGGGTCGATTGAGCGCTTTGGGTTCATCTTGGCCAATTACTCCGCCGGAGGCTTAGCAGCAGATGCCCCCGGTGGCAATGGCCGAGCGCGAAAGCACCTTTTCCTCGCCCGGTTGACAAGCGCCCGCGCACAAAGCCCCACATGGTGCCTCGCCGCTCATATGCCTGTTTTTCAAGGGAATTTCATGCCCGTCGTCGTTGTAGAATCGCCTGCTAAGGCCAAGACAATCAACAAATATCTTGGCTCGGACTATGTGGTTCTGGCCTCTTACGGCCATGTGCGCGACCTGCCCGCCAAGGACGGTTCGGTCGATACCGAGCATGGATTTCGACATGCTGTGGGAAGTGGCCGCGGACAGCAAAAAGCACATTCGCGCCATCACCGAGGCGCTGAAAACCGACGACACGCTGATCCTTGCAACCGACCCTGACCGCGAGGGCGAGGCGATTTCCTGGCATCTGCAAGAGGCGTTGGCCAGCACGCCTGAAGAAGGGCAAGAAGGTCTGCCGCGTGACCTTCAACGCCATCACCAAAGAAGCCGTGACCGAGGCGATGAAGCATCCGCGTCAGGTCGATCAGCCCTTGGTCGATGCCTATCTTGCGCGCCGCGCTTTGGATTATCTGGTGGGCTTCACGCTGTCGCCGGTGCTGTGGCGCAAGCTGCCGGGGTCGCGCTCGGCGGGGCGGGTGCAGTCGGTCTGCCTGCGCCTGATTGTCGAGCGTGAGATGGAGATTGAGGCGTTTCGGGCGCGCGAGTTCTGGTCGGTTTCGGCGGTGCTGAGCACGCCGCGCGGGCAGGAATTTGAGGCACGACTGACGGTTCTGGGCGGCAAACGCTTGGACAAATTCGACATTCCGACGTCTGAAGCGGCCGAATTGGCGGTGCAAGCTGTCACTTCTCGAACATTGACGGTGTGTCGGTCGAGGCCAAGCCTGCCTCGCGCAACCCCTATCCGCCCTTCATGACCTCGACCCTGCAACAAGAGGCCAGCCGCAAATATGGCATGGGCGCCAAGGCCTGCATGTCGGCGGCGCAGCGGCTGTATGAGGCGGGCCACATCACCTATATGCGGACCGACGGCATCGACATGGCGCCCGAAGCGGTGGCGCAGGCGCGCGCCGAGATTGGCAAGCGCTTTGGTGCGGCCTACGTGCCCGACGCGCCGCGGATCTACAAAAACAAGGCGAAGAACGCGCAAGAGGCGCATGAATGTATCCGCCCGACCGATATGGCCGTTGCCCTGACGATCTGCGGTTGTCGGAACGCGATCAGCACAACCTGTACGAGCTGATCTGGAAGCGCACCATTGCCAGCCAGATGGCGCGGCGCGGATGGAGCGCACGGTGGTGGAAATCGGCAGCGCGACGGCCAGGTGGGGTTGCGCGCGAAGGGTCAGGTGGTTCTGTTTGATGGCTTTCTGAAGGTTTACGAAGAAGGCCGCGACGACGAGGACGAAGACGAAGGCCGGCTGCCGCAGATCATGCAGGGCGAGGCTGCCGAAAAGCGCGAAGTGCGTTCAGGAACAACACACCCAACCGCCCGCCGCGCTATACCGAGGCGACCTTGGTCAAGCGGATGGAAGAGCTTGGCGGCATCGGCCGCCCCTCGACCTATGCCTCGGTGCTGACCACGATTGTCGACCGCGAATATGTCCGCAAGGACAAGAACCGCCTGTTCCCCGAGGATAAGGGGCGCCTGGTGACGGCGTTTCTGACCAACTTTTTCCGCCGCTATGTCGAATATGATTTCACCGCCGATCTGGAAAGCCAGCTGGATGACGTCTCGGCGGGCGAGCGCGATTACAAGGAAGTTCTGGCGCGGTTCTGGCGCGATTTCTCGGCGGCGATTGCCGAGACGGCGGATCTGCGCATCGGCGAAGTGCTGACAAAGATTGACGAATTCCTCAGCCCGCATCTCTATCCGTTGCGCGAAGATGGCTGCTGATCCGCGGATTTGCACCGGTTGCGGCACCGGGCGGCTGCATCTGAAAACCTCGCGCTCCGGCGGGGCGTTCATCGGTTGCGGCAATTACCCCGAATGCCGCTACACCCGCCCGATTTCGGGCGAGGAGGGCGGCTCGGTCGATGGCCGCGTTTTGGGCGTCGATGCCGATGGCGTTGAAATTTCCCTGCGCGCGGGGCGGTTTGGCCCCTATGTGCAGAAGGGCGAGGCGACCGAAGAGCTGCCGAAACCGCCGCGTGCCAGCCTGCCGAAGACCTGGCCTTCGGAAGAGCTTGACGCTGGAGCGGGCGATGATGCTGCTGTCCTTGCCGCGCCAGATCGGGCCGCACCCGGAAGATGGCGTGATGGTCGAATCGGCGATCGGCCGCTTTGGGCCCTATGTCAAGCACGGCACGGTCTACGCCAATATCCCCGATGTTGAGGAAGTCTTCACCATCGGCATGAACCGCGCGGTTGAAGTGCTGGCGCAGAAGCTGGCCGGGCGGCGCGGTGGCACCGCTGCCGAACCCCTGCGCGCGTTGGGCGAGCATCCTGATGGCGGGCCAGTGCAGGTGATGCCGGGCAAATATGGGCCCTATGTCAAATGGGCGAAGGTCAATGCGACCTTGCCGAAAGAGCTTGCACCCGAGGCGGTGACTTTGGAAGAAGCGCTTGCTTTGATTGCAGAAAAGGCTGGAAAGTCGGGCAAGAAGGCCCCGCGAAAAAGGCAGCGGCCAAGAAGCCTGCGGCAAAAGTAGCGGCAAAACCTGCGGCCAAGACCGCGGCCAAAACCGCTGCGAAAAAGCCTGCCGCGAAAAAGCCTGCGGCGAAGAAAACGGCGGCAAAGGTGGCCGCCGTTGAGGATGTTCTCGAGGGTTGATCAGCCGCGCGGGTTGATGAGCTTTGCCATCAACCCGCCCGCGTCGATCAGGCCAATCGGCTGACCGTTTCTCGGTGACCGACAGCTCGGTCACCCCGGCGGCGATCTGTTCCATCACCGCTTTGACCGGCATTTCGCAATCGATCTGCGGCCCGGCGCAAAGCCCGGTCTGCATCACATCGCGCGCGGTCAGCACGCCCAGCGGGTTCATATGTGCCACGAAATCAGCCACATAGTCCGACGGGGTTGGCGATGATCTCGCGCGCGGTGCCGATCTGCACGATGCGACCGCCCTCCATCAGCGCGATGCGGTTGCCGAGTCTTGAAGGCCTCGTCCAGATCGTGGGAGACGAAAATGATCGTGCGCTTCAGCTTGGCTTGCAGATCGAGCAGTTCATCCTGCAGCCGGGCCCGGATCAGCGGGTCCAGCGCCGAAAACGGCTCGTCCATCAAGAGGATCGGCGCATCGGTGGCAAAGGCGCGCGCCAGACCGACGCGCTGCTGCATGCCGCCCGACAAGTTCGCCGACCTTGCGCTCGGCCCATTGCGACAGGTTCACCAGCGACAGTTGTTCATCGACCTTGGCGCGGCGTTGCGCCGGTGTCTGACCGCCAAGTTCCAGCCCAAGGCCGACATTGTCGCGCACCGTCCGCCACGGCAGCAGGCCAAAGGCCTGAAAAACCATGGCAATATTGGAAAGCCGCAGGCGGCGCAGTGTGGCTGCATCGGCCTTGGTGACCGAGATCATTCCGGCGCCATCCTTGATCCGGACCTCGCCGCGCACCACCGGGTTCAGCGCATTGACCCCGCGCAGCAGGGTCGATTTGCCAGAGCCGGAAAGCCCCATCAGCACCAGAATCTCGCCCTCGGCGACCGAGAGCGTGCAATCATGCACGCCAAGGATCTGCCCGGTGCTGGCCTGAATTTCACTCCGGCTCTGGCCCTTGTCCATCAGGGGCAGGGCGCGGTCGGGGTGGTCGCCAAAAACGATGGAGACGCGGTCAAATTCGATGGCATTGCTCATGTCAGGCTTTCCGCTGGAAGGTTGCGCGGAGCGAAATGGCGATGACGACAATGACCATGCCGGATTCGAACCCCTTGGCGATATTCATGCTTTGCAAGGCGCGCAGCACCGGCACGCCGACGCCATTTGCGCCCACCATGGCGGCAATCACCACCATCGACAGCGACAGCATGATGGTCTGGTTCAGGCCGACCATGATCTGCGGCAGCGCCCAGGGCAGTTCGACCTTCCACAGCTTTTGCGAAGGCGTGGCCCCAAAGGCGGTAGCGGCCTCTTGCAGCGCGATTGGGGTCGAAGAAATTCCCAACTCGGTCAGACGGATCGGCGCGGGCAGCACAAAGA
Source organism: uncultured Alphaproteobacteria bacterium (assembly GCA_963815275.1). Lineage (GTDB taxonomy): Bacteria > Pseudomonadota > Alphaproteobacteria > Rhodobacterales > Rhodobacteraceae > Cypionkella. The sequence continues at coordinate 12,764 of CAWFGD010000028.1, read as the reverse complement.
TCACCGTGGCGACCAGCCCCGGCACCATGCCGAGGCCGAAAAACACAACGGCGGGAATAAGATAGACCATCGTCGGCAGGGTCTGCATCAGATCCAGCACCGGGGCGAGCGCCGCATTCAACCGCGGCCGATGCGCGCAGGCGATGCCGATCGGCACGCCCAAAGCCATGCAGACCGCACAGGCCGAGACGATCAGCGTCAGGCTCTCGGTGGTTTCTTTCCAATAGCCCTGGTTGATGATGAACAAGAACCCAAGGCCGACCCCGACCGCCGTCTTCCAGTTGCGCTGCATGTACCAGGCCAGCGCCACGAAAATCAGCGTGATCACCAAGGGGTTGGGCGCTTGCAACAGCCAGAGAAAGCCGTTGATCAGCCCCTCCAGCGCATTGGCCATGGCGTTGAACAGCCAGGCCAGATTGACCTTCATCCAGAGAAAAATCGTATTTGCCCATGCCCCGATCGGGATCTTGTAGGCCGTCAGCCAATCCATTCCGTGCCCCTCGCTCAGATAGAAAAAGGCCCCGTACGGGACGGGGCCTTTTGGTTTTATTTCAGCGCTGCGCTGACCGCCGCCATGGCATCGCCGCCGTCTTTGGTGGTGACCCCGTCGAGCCACGGGCCGAGCACATCTGGATGCGCGGCGAGCCAGGCCTTGGCGGCCGCCTCGGGCTCGGCGCCGTCATTCAGGATCGCGCCCATGATCTCGTTTTCCATCGGCAGGGTAAAGGCGAGGTTGGTCAAGCAGCTTGCCGGTATTCGGGCATTCCGCGACATAGCCTGCGCGGGTGTTGGTATAGACCGTCGCGCCGCCCAGATTGGGGCCGAAGTAGTCGTCGCCGCCGGTCAGGTAGCTCATCTTGAACTTGGCGTTCATCGGGTGGGGTTCCCAGCCCAGAAAGACAATCGCCTCGCCCGCGTTATCGGCGCGCTCGACCTGGGCCAGCATGCCCTGTTCCGAGCTTTCCACGATATCGACGCCCGCAGCTTTCAGGCCAAAGGCGTCCTTGTCGATCATGTCGAGGATCAGCTTGTTGCCGTCATTGCCGGCTTCGATGCCATAGATCTTGCCGCCCAGATCCGCGGAATGGGCGGCGATATCGGCGAAATCCTTGATTCCCAGCTCGGCACCCTTGGCGTTGGTCGCCAGAGTATATTTCGCGCCCTCAAGGTTGGCGCGCACGGTATCGACGGTCTTGGCGTCGCGGTAAGCGGCGATGTTGCTTTCCATCGTCGGCATCCAGTTGCCAAGGAAGACATCGACATCGCCCGAAGACATGCCTTCGTAAGTCACTGGAACCGACAGAACTTTGGTCTCGGTCTCATAGCCAAGCGCCTTGAGCACGAGGCTGGTCGCGGCGGTGGTGGCGGTGATGTCGGTCCAGCCCACATCCGCAGAAGGTCACTTTATCGCAGCCTGCGGCAAAGGCCGAACCGGCCATGGCAAAGGTGACTGCCGAGGCAAGAAGGGTAGAGCGAAGGGTCATGTGGTGCATCCCTGTTTTTTGTTGATTGACGAGTCAATAAACTTCAAGATAGCTGCAAATAGCAAGCGTTTTTGCGCAAGAAAGGGCAGTTATGCCAAAGCTTGGAATGGAGCCTATCCGAAAGGCGGCCCTCGTCAAAGCCACGATTGCCGAAATCGGGCAGGCGGGGTCTCTTGGACGTGACCGTCAGCCAGATCGCCAAGCGGGCGGGCATGTCCGAGCGCCTTGGCGCATCATTATTTCGGCTCCAAGGAAGAGATGTTCCTGGCGGCGATGCGCCATATCCTGACGCTCTACGGGGCCGAGGTGCGCGGCGCCTTGGCGCTGGCCGAAGGGCCGCAGGCGCGGCTGGCGGCGATCCTGGCGGCCTCGTTTTCGCCCGGAAACTTCCGGCGCGAGGCGGTGGGGGCCTGGCTGAATTTCTGGGTCCTGGCGCAATCGGTGCCCGAGGCGAAGCGGCTGCTGAAGATCTATCAGGGCCGCTTGCGCTCGAACCTGATGGCCGAATTGCGGCCAGTTGGCGGCCGAACGCGCCGGGCATTGCCGATGGTCTGGGGGCGTTGATCGACGGGCTCTACCTGCGCGAAGTGCTGAAATCCGGCCCGCCCGATGGCTTGGCCGCGGCGGCGACGGCGCTGAATTATCTGAATTCCAAACTGGAAAGGGAGACGCTGATGATCGCGCAAGCCAAAGGCCAGCCATTTTGTCGATGGCGCCTATCTCGAAGATACCGCCGGCGCTGTGATCGAGGTGATCTATCCCGCCACCGGCGAGGTGATTGCGCGTCTGCACGAGGCGACGCCTGCCGTGATCGAGGCAGCGCTTGGCCTCGCGCCGCGCGTGCGCAAGCCGCTTGGGCGGCGACTGCGCCCGGTCGAGCGCGCCCGCATTCTGCGCCGCGCCGCAGATATGATCCGCGAGCGCAACCCCGAGTTGGCGCGGCTGGAGACCTTGGATACCGGCAAGCCGATACAGGAAACCTTGGTGGCCGACTGGCCCTCGGGCGCCGATGCGCTGGAGTATTTCGCAGGCCTTGCCCCGACGGTCACCGGCGAGACCATCCCGCTGGGTCGCGATTTCGTCTATACCATCCGCGAGGCTTTGGGGGTTTGCGTCGGCATCGGCGCGTGGAATTATCCCAGCCAGATCGCCTGCTGGAAATCCGCGCCTGCGCTTGGCTTTGGGCAATGCGATGGTGTTCAAGCCGTCCGAAGTCACGCCTTTGGGCGCCCTGAAACTGGCCGAGATCTTTATCGAAGCGGGTCTGCCTGCGGGGTTGTTCAACGTCGTGCAGGGCCGCGGCGCGGTCGGGGGCGCTCTGGTCAGCGATCCGCGGGTGGCCAAGGTTTCGCTGACCGGATCGGTGCCGACCGGGCAAAAGGTCTATGCAGCGGCGGCGGCAGGCATGCGGCATGTGACGATGGAGCTGGGCGGCAAATCGCCCCTGATCGTCTTTGATGACGCGAGCCTTGAGGATGCGGTCGGGGCGGCGATGCTGGCGAATTTCTATTCGGCAGGGCAGGTGTGCAGCAACGGCACGCGGGTGTTCGTGCAAAAGGGCATCAAGGAGAGGTTCCTGAAACGGCTTGGCAGAGCGCTCTGCGCGATCGGATGGGCGACCCGTTGGACAGGCAACCCAGATGGGGCCGCTGGTCTCGCAGGCGCAGCTCGACAAGGTTCTGGGCTATATCGCAGGCGCCAAGGCCGAAGGCGCGCGGCTGGTCTGTGGCGGCGGGCAGGGGGACAGAGCGGGGCTGTTCGTGCAGCCGACGGTCTTTGCCGATGTGACCGACGACATGACTCTGGCCTGCGAAGAGGTGTTTGGCCCGGTGATGGCGGTGCTGGATTTCGACGCACGAGGCCGAGGCCGATGGCGCGGGCCAATGCCACCCAATTTGGTCTGGCGGCGGGGGTTTTCACCGCCGATCTGACGCGGGCGCATCGGGTGATTGCTGCGCTTGCAGGCGGGCACCTGCTGGATCAACGCCTATAACCTGACCCCGGTGGAAAGCCCCTTTGGTGGCGTCGAAAGCCTCGGGTGTCGGGCGCGAAAACGGCCATGCGGCGGTGGAGCACTATACCCAGGTGAAGAGCGTCTATGTCGGCCTGGGCCCGGTCGACGCGCCCTACTAAAGCGCCCTCAGCGGGCTCCCACCCGCCACCCCGCCCGCTGAGGGCGAGGCAGGCGGTGCGATGATGGAACTGGAGAAAGATGCAGGCGGAATATGTGATCATCGGATCGGGCTCGGCGGGGTCGGCGATCGCGTATCGGCTTGGGCGAGGCGGGCAAGCGGGTCGTCGTGATCGAGCAGGGCGGCAGCGATTTCGGCCCCTTCATCCAGATGCCGGCGGCGCTGTCTTATCCGATGAACATGGCCGATCTACGACTGGGGCTTTCAGTCCGAACCCGAGCCGCATCTGGGCGGGCGGCGTCTTGCCACGCCGCGCGGCAAGGTGATGGGCGGCTCGTCCAGCATCAACGGCATGGTCTATGTGCGCGGCCATGCCAAGGATTATGACACATGGGAAGAGATGGGCGCGCAGGGCTGGTCCTATGCCGATGTGCTGCCCTATTTCCAGCGCATGGAACATTGGCACGGCGAGCCCGACGGCCAGCCTGCGGGCGACGTTGGCGCTTTCGCGGCAATGATGGGCCGTTGCACATCACCCGCGGGCCGCGCAGCAACCCGTTGTTCGACGCCTTTATCGAGGCGGGCGAGCAGGCGGGCTATCCGGTGACGCGACGACTACAACGGCGCGCAGCAAGAAGGCTTTGGCGCGATGGAGGCGACGATCTACAAGGGCCAGCGCTGGTCGGCGGCCAATGCCTATCTGAAGCCGGCGCTGAAAGCCGGCAATGTCGACGCTGGTGCGCGGCTTTGCGCGCGCGCGTGGTGATCGAAGACGGCCGCGCGGTCGGCGTCGAAATCGAGCGCGGTGGCACGATTGAGGTGATCCGCGCCAGTGCCGAAGTGATCGTCGCGGCCTCGTCGATCAACAGCCCGAAAATTCTGATGCTGTCGGGGATCGGCGATGCGGCGCATCTGTCCGAGATGGGCATTGAGGTGGTGGCCGACCGTCCGGGCGTGGGCGCGAACCTGCAGGATCACCTTGAAATCTATATGCAATTTCAAGCCAAGCAAGCCGATCACCCTGTATAAATACTGGAACCTTTGGGGCAAGGCCCTGATCGGGGCGCAGTGGCTGTTCACCGGCAAGGGGCTTGGCGCCAGCAATCAGTTCGAGGCTTGCGGCTTTCATTCGCATCGCAAGGCGGGCGTCGAATATCCCGACATCCAGTATCACTTCCTGCCGATTGCGGTGCGCTATGACGGCAAGGTTGCGGCCGGGGGGCATGGGTTTCAGGTGCATACCGGGCCGATGCGCTCGGCCTCGCGCGGGGCGGTGACGCTGCGCTCCGGCCGATCCCAAGGATGCGCCGAAGATCCTGTTCAACTATATGTCGCAACCCAGGACTGGGAGGATTTCCGCACCGCGATCCGGCTGACCCGCGAGATTTTCGCGCAACCCGCGATGGCCGAGCATGTCAAAGCGCGAAATCCAGCCGGGGATGGATCTGCAAACGGACGCGCGAGCTGGATGCTTTCCTGCGAGAACACGTCGAAAGCGCCTATCACCCCTGCGGCACCTGCCGGATGGGGCGGGCCGACGATCCGATGGCGGTGGTCGACCCCGAATGTCGGGTGATCGGCGTCGAGGGCCTGCGGGTGGCCGACAGCTCGATCTTCCCGCAGGTGACCAACGGCAACCTGAACGGGCCGTCGATCATGACGGGCGAGAAGGCGGCGGATCATATTCTGGGGCGGCGGCTGGCGGAGTCGAACCTGGCAGCCGGTGATCAAGAGAACTGGCGGGTAAGTCAGCGCTGAGCCGAGGGGGCCTTCTGCCCCCTCTTGGCCTTTGGCCAATTCACCCCCGAGGATATTTTTCCAGAGAGGATGACCTCAAGGCGCAATGCCATAGGGCAGGATGTCGCGTTCGTCGGGGTTGATAAGCAACCGGCTTTCCAGCGGCGGCACCGAGCGCTGGTGGCAATCGCGGCGTTCGCAGATCCGGCAGGAAATGCCGATCGGCTCAAATCTGCCTTTGAGATCAAGGTCATCGGAATAGACCAGGGCCGCGGCATGGGTGACCTCGCAGCCCAGTCCAATCGCATAGCGCCGCACCGGCGCCAGGAAGGCGCCGCCGGGTTTTGAGACGTCGCGGGCAAGGCAGAGGTAGCGAACGCCATCCGGGGTTTCGGCCAATTGCCGCAGGAAATGCCCCGGGGTTTCAAAGGCGCGGTGGACGTTCCACAGCGGGCAGGCCCCGCCAAAGCGGGCGAATTGCAGGCGCGTGGCCGAGTGGCGCTTGGTGATGGTGCCCGCCTGATCGACGCGGACGAAGAAAAAGGGCACGCCTTTGGCGCCGGGGCGTTGCAGGGTCGAAAGCCGCTGCGCCACCTGCTCGAAGCTGGCCCCGAAAAGGTCGGCGAGGCGCTCGAGATCGTGACGGGTGGTTTGGGCGGCCGCGAGAAAGGCGCGGTAGGGCATCAGGGCGGCCCCCGCGAAGTAATTCGCCATGCCGATCTTGGCGATATCCCGCGCCTCTGGCGACTGAAAGCGCGCGAGGTCAAGCGTCGCCTCGATCAGCTCATTCTGGGTTTGCAGCGCGATCTGATAGTAAAGTTGAAAGGCCTGCGTCGGGGCCGAGGCGCGGGCCGAGAGGGTCAGGCGGCGGGCGGCGGCATCAAAGTGGCGCAAGGGGCCAGTGTTGGAAAACTGCACCTCGATGCCGCGCTTTTGCAGCAGGTCTGTCGCGTGTAAAATCGGGCTTTTACCAGTGCTTGCACCAGACACCAAATGTTCCGCAGCCCGATCGACCGCATCGACGTAATTGTCGCAATAGTGAAAGAAGTCGCGGACCTCGTCCCAGGGGCTGGCCCGCAGCGAGGCGTCTTCGCGCCCCAAAGCCTCGTCCAGCGAGGCGAGGCGTTCGTGGCTTTGCCGGTAGGCGCGGTGCAGGTCCAGAAAAGCCCGGGCAAGCGCCGGCGCGTTGGAGGCGGCAAGCCGCAGGTCGGCCAGCGGTGGGGTGGATTTGGCGAAGACCGGATCGGCCAGCGCCTCGCGCATGTCCGAAACCAGCCGCTCGCCTTCGCCAGCGTTCAGCTCGGTGACATCCAGCCCGAATTCCTGCGCCAGCGCCAGCACCACGGTCGCCGAAACCGGGCGATGGTTGTTCTCCATCTGGTTCAGATAGGGCAGCGAGACGCCAAGCTTGTCGGCAAAATATCCGCTGGGTCAGGCCGAGCCTGCCGCGCAATTCGCGCAGCTTGGCCCCGGCATAGAGTTTTTGCACCGCCATGACGTCTCCTTTGCAAAGCTCATCTTCAGGCTTTGCAAATCACGCGTCAAGCACCAAGCCCCAAGGCGCGGGCGCGGCGGATCACCGCAAGGATGCAGATCACCGCAGCCACGGCACTGCTCAGCATCAGCACCACCAGCGGCAATTCCGTCGCCCCCGGCGGCAACAGCGCCCCGGCCATCGCCGCCAAAGCCGCACCGCCGCCGATCTGGATTGCCCCGCCAAGACCCGAGGCGGTGCCCGCCATCTCGGGCCGCACCGACAGGATCCCCGCATTGGCCGAGGGCAGGGCGATGCCATTGCCCATCCCCATGGTGATCTGCAGCCCGAAAAACACCACCGGCCCCGACAGCCCCGCCAAAGTCAGCAGCAACAGCAGCCCCAGCCCCGCCGTGGTGAGCAAGGTGCCGATCAGCACCATGCGGTTCATCCCCAGCCTGCGCGAGAACCTGCCAGCCAAATAATTGCCCACTGCATAGCCCACCGCAGTGATCGCAAAAAGCAAGCCGATCTCTTTCGAAGTCGAGCCCAAAAACCTCATTGCCGACATAGGGTGCGCCGCCGAGATAGGCGAAAAAGCAGCCCGAGGAAAATGCCGCCGCCCCGGCAATATCCCCAGAACCTCTGCGATTTCAACAGGCTGGGATAGCTCGCCATCTGCTCGGCAAAGCTGATCTTGCGCAGCGTCGCCGTCTCGCCCAGATCGGCCCAGCACAGCGCCAGCACCACCAGCCCCAAACCAAACAGCAGCCAGAAAGTTGGCGTGCCAGCCAAAAGCCGCGTCAAGATAGCCGCCGACCACTGGCCCGATCATCGGCACGATGCTCATCCCCATGGTGACATAGGCAATCATCGAGGCCGCCTCGTCGTCCGAAACCATGTCGCGCACCACGGCGCGGCTCAGCACCATGCAGCCCGCCACCACCGCCTGCGCCATGCGAAAGATCAAGAACCATAGCGCCGTCGTGGCCAAAAGCGTGCCCAGCGTCGCCAGCAGAAACAGCGCCAGCGAGCCCAGCACGACGACGCGGCGGCCATAGCGGTCTGAAATCGGCCCGATGAGCATCTGCAACAGCGCCGAAAGCGCCAGATACAGCGCCACCGACAGCTGCATCAAGGCATAGGGCGCGTCGAAATAGGCCGCCATCCCGGGCAGCGAGGGCAGAAAGATGTTCATGGTCAGCGCCGACAGCCCCGCCATCATCACCAGAGTGATGATCTTGGGGGGCGTGCTTCGGTTCAGAAAGATCGGAGTCTGCATGCGCAAGCGCTACGCGGCGGCTGCGGGCTTGTCCATGCTCAGCCCCATTTGTGAAAGATAAAAAACGCCCCCAGGCCGATGAAAGCAAAGCCGAGTGCATGGTTCCACCCAAGCGGTTCCTTAAGGTAATATACCGAAAACAAGGCGAAAACCCCCAGCGTAATCACCTCCTGAATGGTTTTCAGCTGGGCTGCGTTGAACACGCCATAGCCAATGCGGTTGGCCGGCACCATCAGCAGATATTCGAAAAAGGCGATACCCCAGGCGATGAAGATCACCTTGAAGATATTCTCCGAGGTGTATTTCAGATGGCCGTACCAGGCAAAAGTCATAAAGACATTGGAACAGATCAACAGACCAATGGTCATCAAAGAGGCGGGCATTCTGGGGTCTCCGCATGCCAGAGTTTCGGGGAGGGGGTTAGCAGCTTTGCAATTAGCAGAACGTCCTTGCAATCGAGTTTGCATATTTACGAGGTTCCGCTTTCCCCATCCCCTCTGCAGCGTTAGTCTGCGGCAAAAGATCAAGGGAGTCGCGTCAGCATGGACATTGTGCATCAGTTGGAAGAGCGCCGCAATGTGGCGCGGCTTGGCGGAGGTCAGCGCCGCATCGACGCGCAGCACGCCAAGGGCAAGCTGACCGCGCGCGAGCGGATCGAGCTGCTTGCTGGACGAAGGCTCCTTCGAAGAATTCGACATGTTCGTGGCGCATCGCTGCACCGATTTCGGCATGGAAACCGACCGCCCGGCAGGCGACGGCGTCGTCACCGGTTGGGGCACGGTCAATGGCCGCATGGTCTATGTGTTCAGCCAGGATTTCACCGTCTTCGGCGGCTCGCTGTCGGAAACCCACGCGCAAAAGATCTGCAAGATCATGGACATGGCGATGCAGAACGGCGCGCCGGTGATCGGGATGAACGATTCCGGCGGCGCGCGGATTCAAGAGGGCGTCGCCTCGCTGGCGGGCTATGCCGAAGTGTTTCAGCGCAATATCATGGCCACCGGCGTGGTGCCGCAGATCAGCCTGATCATGGGCCCCTGCGCCGGCGGGGCGGTCTATTCGCCCGCGATGACCGACTTCATCTTCATGGTCAAAGACAGCTCCTACATGTTCGTGACCGGCCCCGATGTGGTGAAGACCGTGACCAATGAAGTGGTGACGGCCGAAGAACTGGGCGGCGCCTCGACCCATACCAAGAAATCCTCGGTCGCCGATGGCGCTTTTGAAAACGACGTCGAGGCGCTGGCCGAGATCCGCCGCCTGATCGACTTCCTGCCGCTGAACAACCGCGAGAAGGCCCCGGTGCGGCCCTTCTTCGACGATCCGCAGCGTGTCGAATCCAGTCTCGATACCCTGATCCCCGACAACCCGAACCAGCCCTATGACATGCACGAGCTGATCACCAAGCTCGCCGATGAGGGCGATTTCTTCGAAATCCAGCGCGATTTTGCCGGCAATATCATCACCGGTTTCATCCGCCTCGAAGGCCAGTCGGTCGGGGTCGTCGCCAACCAGCCGATGGTGCTGGCGGGGTGTCTGGATATCGACAGCTCGCGCAAGGCCGCGCGTTTTGTCCGTTTCTGCGATGCCTTCGAAATTCCGATCCTGACCCTCGTCGATGTCCCCGGCTTCCTGCCCGGCGTGGCGCAGGAACTCGGCGGCGTGATCAAACACGGCGCGAAACTGCTGTTTGCTTACGGCGAGGCCACCGTGCCCAAGGTCACCGTCATCACCCGCAAGGCCTATGGCGGCGCTTATGACGTGATGGCCTCCAAGCACCTGCGCGGTGATTTCAACTACGCCTGGCCGACCGCCGAAATCGCGGTGATGGGGGCCAAGGGCGCGACCGAGATCATCCATCGCGGCAAAAGCCCCGAGGACATCGCCCGTCTGACCAAGGAATACGAGGACCGTTTCGCCAATCCCTTCGTCGCCGCCGAAAAGGGCTTTATCGACGAGGTGATCCGCCCGCAATCCACCCGCCGCCGCATCGCCCGCGCCTTTGCTTCCTTGCGCGGGAAGAAGCTGGCGAACCCGTGGAAAAAGCACGATAACATCCCTCTCTAAAGCAACAGGAGCAGGCGGGATGCAGATCAGCACGGGGGCAGGGCGGCGATGAACGACCCTACTGTCAAGGAACCGGAGTTTCCGGCCAATGCCATCATGGTCAATGTGCCCTCGGGGCAGGCGGTGGCTTATCTCGACGTGGTGATGGACGCGCCTGGTGCCGATGGCCTGGCGGCGCGCTTCCGCTTTCTTGCGCCTGCGATTGCGCGCGAAGGTGGCACGGTCGATTTCGACGCCGCCACCAAGGACATGCTTTATCTTTGCCAGAGTTTCGCCTTGCCGCGCCTGGCCGAGAATCGGCCCCGAGCCGGCCCAGATCATCATCTCGCTTTCCGACCGCGAAGTGCCCTTTGGCGAGGCCACTCCCGAAGCGACGCAGTTTTTCGAGGCCTACCGTGTCGAAAACGGCACCTGCATATGGGAGGCATTCTGATGCGCCCACAAAATCTAGCGGTGCGCCCCCGCCTGCACCCCATCTCTGATGTAGCCTTGCCACAGGGCAATGACTTTAGCCAAATTTCATGTCAATTCGGGCCTTTGTCGGCTATTGTTCACACAGGCCGAACCCAAGCGGCCCTAACCTCGCAAAAGGCGGCGGCAAAAAGCACGCCTCCGGCAAATAAATGGAGTAGAGGATGTCGAGCACTAAAATCACCGTTCTGGCCCTGTGCATGGTCGCTTTCGTGGCCGCTTGCGCCAAGAAAGTTGAAGAGACCGTCTATGTGGACGAGCCCACTGTCACCACCGAACCGGTCTACACCGGCAAATACAAGTAATCTGATCGGGCGGGCATTGCTGGCCCCTCGGGCCGCGCCCGCCCTTTTTCTGTCCGCTTTCCTGATCCCCAACAAGAAGGAGGGATCAGCATGCTGAAGCATCGCGGTTTCCCCGGCCGGATGACCGGCACCGATTTCCAGTTCGTCATTCGCCGCGCCAATATGAAGGAAGGTGCGAGCAAGATCGTCAAGCGCGAGCGCTTCAAGGATCGCCGCAATGTCGACCGCGCCGCCGACACCGCTTTCATGGCTGCGCTATGGCGTCATTTTGGCGAAGAGCCCTTCGAGCGCGGCAATCTCGACGCAGGCCGCCTCTCCTGGCTGTTTGGCCGCGAGGTGGTGCCCGCCACTGATCCCTTCGATCCCGTCCTCTTATGACGCTTTGCTGAAGATCAACCTCAAGATCGCCCAGGCTTCTTTCCCTTCGGTCTTTGCGGCCGACGCAGAGCCCGAGGAGTATGACGATTGGGCCGATGACGAAGAAGACGAGGCCTAGGCATGTTTCCGCGCAAGCCCTTGGCATTCCGGCAAAGTTTCGCGCAAACCCTGCGCGTGCGCAACTCTGGATTTGCCAAGCGCGCCCCTCTGCGCAATGCTGACCCCATGCAGCCCGTCCCGGCTTCTGCTGTGGCGCGTTCGCTTGCCTGTTACCCTTTCTCTTGCCTGCGGTCTGGCCTGGCTTGGGTCAGACCGCCCTTTTCCGACCAGGCAGGCGGAGCGCGCCGGTGTGGCCTGTGGCAACTCGCCGCTTATGCCCCAAACACCCGCAATTTTCGCTTTGCATTCCAGATCCAATTGCTAGACTCGGGGTTAATTACAACAAACCAACGAGGTACATCGACATGCGTAAAGCTCTCCTTCTTCTCACCGTTCTCACCATGCCGCTCGCAGGTTGCCTGCAAGACCCGGGCTCGCGCGGCCTCGCTGGTGCAGCAACGGGGGCTGCCCTGGCTGACGTCACCGACAACAACGCCCTCACCGGCGCTGTCATTGGCGGCCTCGCTGGCGCTGCCAGCTGCTCGCTGCCGAACTCGGGCTGCTACCAGCCGCGCTACTGATCCAACCGCCGCCTCTGCGGCACGTCTACCTGCGGCCAGTCGAGGGACACCCTCGGCTGGCCGTTTGCATTTTTACCGCCCCGTCCTTGGTCCGGCGCGGCAGTCAAAGGGAAGAGAACCATGTTCAAAAAGATCCTGATCGCCAATCGGGGCGAAATCGCCTGCCGGGTGATCAAATCGGCGCAGAAGATGGGGATCAAGACGGTCGCCGTCTATTCCGACGCCGACCGCAACGCCCTGCATGTCAAGATGGCGGATGAGGCGATCCACATCGGTGCCTCCCCTGCGGCGCAAAGCTATATCGTCATCGACAAGATCATGGCGGCGATCAAAGCCTCGGGCGCCGAGGCCGTGCACCCCGGCTATGGCTTTCTCTCTGAAAACATGAACTTCGCCGCCGCTCTGGAGGCGGCAGGCGTGGTCTTCATCGGGCCACCCTCGCCTGCGATCGAGGCGATGGGCGACAAGATCACTTCGAAGAAACTGGCGATGGAGGCGGGGGTTTCCACCGTCCCCGGCCATATGGACCTGATTGCCGATGCCGATGAGGCCGCGCGCATCGCCACCCAGATCGGCTATCCCGTAATGATCAAGGCCTCGGCAGGTGGCGGCGGCAAGGGCATGCGCATCGCCTGGGATGACGCCGAGGCGCGCGAGGGCTTTCAGTCCTCCAAGAACGAGGCGGCCGCCTCCTTCGGCGACGACCGCATCTTCATCGAGAAATTCGTCACCCAACCGCGCCACATCGAAATTC
>CAWFGD010000027.1:0-15888 GCA_963815275.1 uncultured Alphaproteobacteria bacterium | reverse complement strand
AGCATTTGAACAGTGGCTGATCGCACATAAGGCATAGACTATTTCAGAAAGCGTTGGGATCACATGACAATTGCTCAGAACGAAAAACGCGGCACATGGACACGCTATCTGCCCTGGTTAGCGGGATTGGTTGTGCTGGCGAGCGCGCTCTGGTATTTCACCCGCCCTGCCCCGCCACAGGTACAACTGGTCAAGGTCGAACGCGGTCTGGTCGAAGCAACGGTGAGCAACACCCGCGCCGGCACAGTCAAAGCCTGCCATCGCGCCAAGCTGTCAGCCCCGTCCGGCGGGCAAATCTCGCGGATGCTGGTAAAAAAAGGCGAACGCGTCAAGGCAGGCCAGGTGTTGCTCGAATTATGGAACAACGACTTGCAGGCGCAGTCGCGTCTGACACAGGAACAGCTCAACATGGCGCAGAATCAGGCTCATCAGGCTTGCGTCCAGGCCGATCTGGCCGATAAAGAAGCACTGCGTGCGCGTCAGTTAAAAAACAAAGGCTTCATTTCCGTTGAGGCGTTGGAGCAGAGAACTTCCGCCGCCAAGGTCGCCCGCGCCGGATGTCAGGCGGCGCAGAGCCAGATAGACCAAAGCCGATCGCGCATCGCTGCGGCACATGCCGGTCTGGACAGAATGGTGCTCAAAGCACCGTTCGACGGCATCGTCGCCGACATCAGCGGCGAACTGGGCGAATACGCCACGCCCTCCCCGCCCGGCATCCCCACCCCGCCCGCGATTGACCTGATAGACGACCACTGCCTGTTTGTCAGCGCGCCGATAGACGAGGTGGACGCCGCCCATATCAAGGCCGGACAAGTGAGCCGCATCACGCTGGATGCGATTAAAGGCAAGACCTTTGCAGGACGCGTCAAACGCGTCGCCCCTTATGTGCTGGAACTGGAAAAACAGGCGCGCACCGTCGAAGTGGAAGTGGATTTCATTGAACCGCCGACCGCCGAAAACCTGCTGGTCGGCTACAGCGCCGATGTGGACGTTACGCGCTCGCTACGACGACCGGCCGCTTCAAAAAAAAAAAAAAAAAAAAAAAAAAAAAAAAAAAAAAAAAAAAATGGCCATGGCCATGGCCATGGCCGATGCTCGATCATCATGGTGGTGATGGCCCCGCGCGGGGTGGGCACGATGATTTCGATGATCATGGTCGGGCGCTTGGTGCAGAAAGGTCGATGCGCGGCTGTTGGTGTCGGTGGGGCTGATCCTGACCGCCGCCTCGCTGTACTTTATGACCGGATTCACCCCGCAGATGGACCGCAGCCTGGTGATCTGGACGGGCGTTTTGCAAGGGCTTGGGCCTGGGCTTGGTGTTCGTGCCGCTGTCGACCATCGCCTTTGCCACCATCGACCCGATCTACCGCGCCGATGCCACCAGCCTGTTCTCGCTGGTGCGCAACATCGGCTCGTCGATCGGGATTTCGATGGTGACGCTGATGCTGACCCGCAATGTGCAGGTCAACCATGCCGATCTTGGCGGCGGCGATCTCGCCGTTTAACCCCAACTTCAACATGGTGGTGCCGCCCGGCACGCTGACCGCCGCCACCCTGCAACAGATGGAGGGGCTGGTGTCGATCCAAGCCCTGATGATCAGCTACATCGACGATTTCTATCTGATGATGGTGATCACCACTCTGCGCTATGCCGCTGGCATTGTTGCTGAAAAAAGCCCAACCGCGCGTGATGGCCCCCGGTCGAAGCCCCGGTTGCGCATGATTGACTTCCCTGCTTGACGTGTTGGGCAACGCGCTAGCCTGTCCCGGCACGCAAGCCACAGGAGGGGTGCATGTTCATAATCTGCCACCCGCGCACCTATGGCCCTGTCGCAGCCCTGCCTTTGTCGCAGGGCTGACCCGAACCGCATCGCAGGTTCCTTCCGATCGGTTTCGTCCGCCCCAACGGCGCTTTTGCGCCTTTCATCTATGCGGATCCTCCATGACCCTGCTTGCCACCAAATCGCTTGGCCCTGACCCTTGGCCAACCCCTGTTCACCGATCTGACCTTCAGCCTCGAGCCGGGCGACCGCCTTGGCCTGATCGCCGCCAATGGCCGCGGCAAATCCACCCTGCTGCGCTGCCTGGCCGGGCAGCTAGAGGCCGACCTCTGGCGAAATCACCCGCGCGCGCGGGCTGAAAATCCGCGCTGGTCGATCAAGACGTGCCCGCAGTCCCTGCTGGCCGCTGACCTTCCGTGCAGGCCACGCTTGCCGCCCTGCCCGCCGAGCAAGCCGCATACGAAAGCTGGCGGGCCGAGATTGTGCTGGATGACCTTAGCGTCCCCGAAGCCCTGCGCGACACGCCGCTTGTCAGCGCTCTCCGGCGGCTGGCAGCGCACCGCCCTGCTGGCCCGCGCCGCGATCACCGAGCCTGACCTCTATCTGCTGGACGAGCCGACCAACCACCTTGATCTGTCGCGCATCGGCATCCTGCAACGCTGGCTGGCCGCCCTGCCCCGCGATACGGCGCGTGATCACCACCAGCCACGACCGCGCCTTCCTTGATGCCGCGACCACCCGCAGCCTGTTCCTGCGCGCCACCTCCAGCCGCCTTTTCGCCCTGCCCTATTCCCGCGCCCGCGCCGCATTGGACGGAAACCGACGCCGCCGACTGCGCGCCGCTTTGAGAATGATCTGAACAAGGCCGACCAATTGCGCCGCCAAGCCGCCAAGCTGAAAAACATCGGCATCAACTCTGGCTCTGATCTGCTGATCACCAAGACCAAACAGCTGAAAGACCGCGCCGAAAAGCTGGAGGCCGCCGCCCGCCCCGCCCACCGCGAAACCTCGTCGGGCGCGATCAAACTGGCCAATTCCGGCACCCATGCCAAGGCGCTGATCACCCTGAACGATGCCGCCATCACCACCCCCGACGCGCGCGCCCTGTTTCCGCACCGGGCAGAAATGGATCGAACGCGGCGACCGCGTGGTGATCTTGGGCGCAAACGGCACCGGCAAATCGCAACTGATCCGCGCCGTGCTGGCCGCCATCCAAGGCCAGCCCAGCGCGATCAAAGCCGCCGCCAGCCTTGCGCTTGGCTATTCCGACCAGAACCTGGCGCAACTGCCCGACAGCATGACGCCGCAAGCCCTGATCAGCCAGCATGCCAATGATCAAACCACCAAAACCCTGCTGGCAGGCGCGGGCATCAAACCCGATTGGCAAACCACGCCGCTTGGCAAGCTGTCCGGCGGCCAAAAGGCGCGGCTGGCGATGCTGCTGCTGCGCCTGTCAAACGCCCAACTTCTACCTGCTGGACGAGCCGACCAACCACCTCGACATCGAAGGCCAAGAGGCGCTCGAAGCACGAACTTTGCACCCAAGGCGCCACCTGCCTGCTGGTCAGCCACGACCGCGATTTCATCCGCGCCGTTGGCATCGCGGTTCTGGCAGATCGAAAAGCGCCGGCTGATCGAGGTGGACAGCCCCGAGGCCATTCTTTGCCGCCGAACTGAACCGCCCAGCCATAGCCGCCCCGCTGCCTTGCGCACTTTCGCCCGCGCCCGTGTATGCCCCCCACCTTACACACCACCGGAGTCCGCCCATGCAAGGCAGTGCCAACCTCAACCTGATGATCAAGGCCGCCCGCCGCGCTGGCAAAGCGCTTGGTGAAAGACTTCCGCGAGGTCGAGAACCTGCAAGTCTCGACCAAAGGCCCCGGTGATTTCGTCACCAAAGCCGACCGCGAGGCCGAGCGGATCATCAAAGAGGATCTGATGGGCGCGCGTCCGACCTATGGCTGGCTGGGCGAGGAAACCGGCGAGCACAGAAGGCCAAGACCCGACCCGCCGCTGGATCGTCGATCCGCTGGACGGCACCACCAACTTCCTGCACGGCATGCCGCATTGGGCGATCTCGATCGCGCTGGAGCATAAGGGCGAGATCGTCTCGGCCGTGGTGTTCGATGCCGCCAAGGACGAGATGTTCTGGGCCGAAAAAGGCTCGGGCGCGTGGATGAACGACCGCCGCCTGCGGGTGTCGGGGCGTCGCGCGATGCACGAGGCGGTGTTTGCCACCGGCGTGCCGTTCAGCGCCAAGAAGACCCTGCCTGCGACTTTGGCCGACCTTGCCCGCCTGATGCCCGCCTGTGCCGGGATGCGGCGCTGGGGCGTGGCCTCGCTGGACCTGGCCTATGTCGCCGCTGGCCGCTTTGACGGCTATTGGGAGCGCGAGTTGCAGCCGTGGGACATCGCCGCCGGTATCCTGCTGGTGAAAGAGGCGGGCGGTCTGATCGGCCCGGTGCGCGAAGGCTACGACATTCTGGAAAAAGGCGCGTTGATCTGCGCCAACGAGAACCTGTTCGCGCCGCTGAAAAAGATCATCCGCGACGAATGAAGGCCGTCCGCGAATCTGGCGATTCTTTGAGAAAATCTGGCCCCGGCTTGTGTCACCTAGCGCCTTGGGACCGCGGGATGCGGCTGGGCTGACCGGATATTCCGCCTGCCGGATGCGGCGGCTTGCCCGTGTTGCTGCGCCCAAAACCCTGCGCCGCCGCGCCGCAACAGCACGGGCAGCGCCAGCACCACCCCGGCGATGAAGCCGCCGATATGCGCGAGATAGGCCACGCCATCTTCGGTCGCGCCGCATAGCCGTTGAACAGCTGCAGCGCGAACCAGACCCCCAGCACGATCCAGGCCGGGATCGAAAACACCCGGAAAAAGATCACGAAGATGAACAGCACATCGACCTTGCGCGCGCGGGAAACAGCAACAGATAGCCGCCCAGCACCCCGGCAATCGCACCCGAAGCCCCGATCAGCGGCGCCGTCGAACCAGGGATCGCCCGCGATCTGCAAGCGCGGCCGCCGCCAAACCGCAGGCAAGATAGAACAACAGATAGCGCGACATGGCCCATCTCATCTTCCAGATTGTCGCCAAATATCCACAGAAACAGCATGTTACCGGCCAGGTGCATCCAGCCGCCGTGCAGGAACATATGGCGTGATCAGGGTAACGTAGCCCTGCCCGTGCATCACCTGCGCAGGCACCAGCCCCCAAGTGTAGTAGAACACCGCCAGCGCGTAGTCGCCTGGCAGAGCTGGCCAATAGGCCAGAAACACCGCGATATTCACCGCGATCAGGCGCGTAGGTCACATAGGGCACGCGGCCCGAAGGGTTATGATCGCGGATCGGAAACATGGGCTTAGGGTTTCCGATCTGGCGCGCGGCGTCAAGCGGTATGCGGGGGCCTTCTGCCCCCCGTGCCGCTTGGCGCTCCCCCCGAGGATATTTGCGCAGAGAGGATGACCTGAGGCAGGTTAGTCGAGACTTCGGCCAGCAGTTGCGCGTTGCCGCCCGAGGCGGTGGTGTCGATGCAGACGTGACGTTCCAGCATGAGCATGGGCGACGTCGGGCATCTCGCCGATCAGCGGCAGGATCGGGCCTTTGCGCGCGGCAAGGCCTTGCGCGAGGGCGCGGGCGCGCGTCGGCATCGCCCCACCAGAGCGCGCCCGAGAAGCCTTGCAGCCGGGTCAGCGCCGCGGCGCGAGGCCCGCGGCCTCGACCGCCTGGCCACCAAGGTCGCGGATCGCCTCGGCCTGGGCCTGCGCGGCTTGCGGCGCCGGGCCAAGGCACAGCAGCGGCGCGCGCGGCGCGGAGGTCAGGCGGTTGGATTCGCCGGTCGGCCCGGGCAGCACGCGGGCGTGCGCAGCGGCATCGGGCGGCGCTGCGCCAGCAGCGGCTGCGATGGCGGTCTCGTCGGTCGGGGTGTCCTGACCTTGGGTCGCGGGGCCGCTGCGCGGTGAAGCGGTGCAGATATTCTGGCCCGCCCGCCTTGGGGCCGGTGCCGGAAAGCCCTTCGCCGCCAAAGGGTTGGCTGCCCACCACCGCGCCGATCTGGTTGCGGTTGACGTAGAGGTTGCCGACATGCAGCGCCTCGATCACCGCCTGCACCCGGTCGTCGATGCGGGTGTGCAGGCCGAAGGTCAGGCCGTAGCCGGTGGCATTGACCGCGTGCCACGACCTGGTCGACCTCGCCCGCCTTGAAGGTGGCGATATGCAGCACCGGGCCGAAGATCTCGCGCGGCATATCGGCGATGCCAGTCGACGCGCATCACGGTGGGGGCGATGAAATGGCCCTGTTGCGGTGCGGCGAGCTCTTTGCAGCACGCGGCCTTCGGCGCGGGCCGCCTCGATATAGTCGCGGATGCCGGCTTGCGCCTCGGCGTCGATCACCGGGCCGACATCGGTCGCCAGATCCCAAGGGTCGCCCAGCGCCAGCTCGTCCATCGCGCCAAACAGCATGTCCTGCACCGTCGGCGCCACATCCTCTTGCACATAGAGGCAGCGCAGGGCCGAGCAGCGCTGGCCCGCCGACTGGAAGCTGGAGGCAAGGATGTCGCGCACGGCCTGTTCGGGCAGCGCGGTGCTGTCGACCAGCATGGCATTCAGCCCGCCGGTTTCGGCGATCAGCGGGGCTGTGGGGGCCAGATGTTCCGCCATATTGGCGCGGATCTTCAGCGCGGTTTCGGTCGAGCCGGTGAAGGCCACGCCTTTGACGCGCGCATCGGAGGTCAAGGCCGCGCCCACCGTGCCATCGCCGGGCAAGAGTTGCAGCGCCGTGGCGGGCACGCCTGCCTGATGCAGGAGCCGCACCGCGAGGGCGGCGATCAGCGGGGTTTGCTGGGCGGGTTTGGCCAGCACGGCATTGCCTGCGGCCAGGGCCGCGCCGATCTGGCCGGAGAAGATCGCCAGAGGGAAGTTCCACGGGCTGATGCAGGCGAAGATCCCGCGGGCGGGGTGGCGCAGCGCCTCGGCACCATTGGCGTAGTAGCGCAGGAAATCAACCGCTTCGCGCAGTTCTGCCACGGCATCGGCAAGCGACTTGCCGGCCTCGCGCGCCAGAAGGGCAAAGATCGGGCCGAACTCGGCCTCGTAAAGATCGGCAGCGCGGCGCAGCACCTCGGCGCGGATCGCAGGCTCGGCTTCCCAGGGCTCGGCCAAGCGCAGCGCGGTGTCGACATCGGCGGGGGCTGCCGCCAGCACATGGCCAAGCCGCGCGCCTGTCGCCGGATTGAGCACGTCTGAACGCAAGCCCCCCGCCATGCGCCCCGCCAACATCGGGGCGGCCTCAAAGCTTTGCTGGTGATAGGGCGCGCGGGCGGCCTCGATCCCGGCGAGATCGCCTGCGTCGGTCAGATCCCAGCCGCGCGAATTGACCCGCCCGGCAAAAAGCTGCGGGCCGGTCAGGATCGCCGGACTGGCCACCGCCGCCATGCCTTCCATCGCGGTGATCGGGCAGGCCGCGACCCGTTCGGGGGCGACCTCTTCGTTGACGATCTGGTTGACGAAGGAGGAATTCGCGCCGTTTTCCAGCAGACGTCGCACGAGATAAGCCAAGCAGATCGCGGTGCGCGCCGACGGGGGCATAGATGCGGCAGCGGGTGCCGTGACTGGTCAGCACGATATCATGCAGCCGCTCGCCCATGCCGTGCAGGCGCTGGAATTCAAAGGCGGTTTTGTCGGTGGCCATATCAAGGATCGCGGCCACGGTATGGGCGTTATGGGTCGCAAACTGCGGATAGATCCGGTCGGTCATGCGCCAGCAATTTGCGGGCATTGGCGATGTAGCTGACATCGGTGGCCTGTTTGCGGGTGAAGACCGGAAAGCTGTCCAGGCCCAGAACCTGCGCGCGCTTCACCTCGGCGTCCCAATAGGCGCCCTTGACCAGCCGCACCATGATGCGGCGGTCCAGCCTTGTGGACAGGGCATAAAGCCAGTCGATCACCGCCCCGGCGCGCCGGCCGTAGGCCTGCACCACGACGCCAAACCCGTCCCAGCCGTTCAGCGCCGGGTCCGACAGCACCGCCTCGATCACCTCGAGCGACAGGGCCAGCCGGTCGGCCTCTTCGGCGTCGATGTTGAAGCCAAGCCCCGCCGCCTTGGCGAGGCCAGCAAGGGCGCGGACGCGCGGCACCAATTCTTCCATCACCCGCTCGCGCTTGGCGACCTCATAGCGCGGATGCAGCGCCGAGAGTTTCACCGAAATGCCGGGGTTGGAGCGGATATCGCCCTTGGTCGCGGCACGGGCAATCGCCGTGATCGCGGCGGAATAGCTGAGGTGATAGCGGCGCGCATCGGCTTCGGTGCGGGCGGCCTCGCCCAGCATGTCGTAGGAATAGGTATAGCCTTTGGCCTCGAGCTCGGTTGCGCGTTTCATCGCCTTTTCAATGGTTTCGCCCAGAACGAAGTTGCGACCCATCTCCTTCATCGCGCGGGTGACGGCGGTGCGGATCACCGGCTCGCCCAGCCGTTTGACGGCGTTTTTCAGATGGCCGACCACCGCAGGTCTTGCCCTCGTCCAGCACCTTTCCGGTCAGCATCAAGGCCCAGGTTGAGGCGTTGACGAGGCTGGAGGACGACTGGCCCAGATGCTTGCCCCAATCCGAGGGCGCGATCTTGTCTTCGATCAGCGCGTCCATCGTCTCGGCATCCGGCACGCGCAGCAGCGCCTCGGCCAGACACATCAGGGCGATGCCTTCGTCGGTCGAGAGGCCGTATTCGGCCAGGAAAACCTCCATCAGCCCCGGCTTGGCCGAGCCGCGGATCTGGCGCACCAGATCCGCCCCCGAGGCGGTGATCCGGGCGCGTTGCGCGGCATCCATGCCCGCCTCGGCGATCAGGGCTGCGACAAGGCTGGCCTCATCGCGCAGGGACCCGCGCGCGATTACTTCCCAGGCAGAGGCATTTGCTGACATCGTGTCACTCCATGACGGTTTGGCCCATCATATCGCAGGTTTGACAGGCTGTTTTCCCGAATATAGAGGTAATGGCGGGCGGAGTGGCTGAAATTGACGGGGAAAACATGCCGATTGACCTTGACCGATTTGATCAGGCGATCCTGCGCGAGCTGGCCGCCGAGGGGCGGATCAGCGCCACCGAACTCAGCCGTCGAATCGGGCTTTCGAAAAGCCCGACCCAGGCGCGGCTGAAGCGACTGGAAGAAACCGGCGTGATCACCGGATACCGCGCCCAGATCGACCCGGCGCAGATCGGCCTCGCCCATGTTGCTTTTGTCGAGGTGCGGCTTTCCGACACCCGCGAGGCGGCGTTGCAGGCCTTTAACCGCGCCGCCCGCGCGGTGCCCGAGATCGAGGCCTGTCATATGATTGCCAGCCAGTTCGACTATCTGCTCAAGGTCCGCACCAAGGATATGCAGGACTACCGCCGAGTGCTGGCCGAGGCGATTTCCGCCCTGCCGCATGTCGCGGCAACCTCGACCTATGTGGCGATGGAAGCGGTCAAAGAGGGTTAGCCCGCCACAACCACATCGACCGATTGCTTGTTGGTCTGCCCGCCCGCCGAGCGCATCTGGCCGATGATCGGGCAGACGTCGGAGTAATCGCGGCCATAGCCGACCACAATATGATCCGGCCCGACCAGCGTCGCATTGGTCGGATCATATTCCACCCAGCCCTGCGCCTCGCCGCACCAGGCCTTGACCCAGGCGTGCATGGCATCCACGCCCTCGAGCCTTGGTTTGCCTGGCGGCGGCAGGGTGCGCAGATAGCCGCTGACATAGGCCGCAGGCATCCCCAGGCTGCGCAGAGCCAGGATCAGGATATGGCTGAAATCCTGACAGACACCGCGGCGCAAGGCAAAGGCCTCGCTGGCATCGGTGTCGACCGTGGTGGCCTCGGAATCAAAGGTCATCGCCTTGTAAAGCGCATGGCCGATGCGGATGAAATTCGCCATGGCGCTTTGCCCCGGATCGACATGCTCGCGAGCAAAGGCGCTGATCTCGGCAGTCTCGGTCAATAGCGGCGATGGCCCAAGAAAATGCAGCGGCGAGAGCGGCGTCAGGTCACTCGAGCCTGCCCATTCCGCCCGCAAGCGCGCCAGATCGGGCGAGACATCCAGCTGTTGCAGCTGCGCCAACTGCTCGACCCGGCAGGCCATCTTGATCACCATCTCGCGGTGCGGCTCCAGATGCGAGATCGACTGCATGCGGTTGCCAAAGAAATCCAGCCCCTCGGTGCGCTCATCGGGGTGGGGTTCAACCTCGACCAGATGCGCCAGCAGGCGTTGGCGGCCCGCGATGCTGGCAGGCACCACGCGCAACAGGTGGCGGCCATTGCCCGCAGGCTGGGCATAGCGGTGTGACAGCTTCAGGCGAATGTCAAAAAGCATCATCTATACCAGGTGCATCGCGCTGAGCGCGTCCGACAGCGCCCAGATATCGAACTTCACCTGATCCAGCAGCGCGGGCGTCAGATCCTCCAGGGGGGTCGTGGCCAAAAGCGTCTCGATCTTGAGGGCGCGGCGCGCGGGGTCGGAAAGGCGATGGCCCTCTTCCTGCCCCGGCAAGGCGGCGATATGGCTGCGCGCCCGGCTGATGTGATAGCGTACCGAGCGCGGATTGGCCTCGTCCGGCCCCAAGAGATCCAGCACAGAGGCGCGCGTTGCCATGATCGAATAGCGCGCGCGATGCGTCACCACGCTGTCGCCGATCTCCAGCGCCATATCCAGGGCGCCCTCGGGGGCGTCTTCTGCGCCAAGCCGCGCCAAAAGCTGGCACATATTCGCCGCCCGCTCCAGCGAGAGGCCAAGGCTGAGGAAGCGCCAGCCGTCGGTGCGATACATATTCTCATGCACCAGACCCGAGAAGCCTGCGATCTGGCGCAGCAGGGCCGAGGCCTCGCGCGGGATATCGTCGAGCGGCACGGGCTTGGTTTCGAGCACATCAAGGTTATCGACCAGCCCGCGCAATGCCATCATGCCATCGGGCGAAAAGCGGTCGCTGATCCGCTGCGCTGCGTGCAAACCGCGCCGCAAGGGTCCGGCAAAGCGCGCCGCCATGATCGCGGTTTCGGGTTTCACCCCGTCCATCAACTTGGTGCGCAGGTATTCCAGCAAAGGCGCATCGAGATCCGCGCCGTCGCTGACCCGGGCGGCATGGGCGCGAAACAGGCGGATGTTCATCTCGGCCCGCTCGACATAGCGGCCCAGCCAGAACAGGTTATCCGCCGCGCGCGACGGCAGCGCCAGCTTGGATTTGCTGCGGCCCAGGCCGTTGGCCTCGGACAAAAGGCTGGTGCGTTCCACTGGGGTCGGGCTGACCACCCAGACATCGGCCACCTTGCCGCCACGCTGCATCGCCAGAGCCTTGGCATCGCTGCCCGCGGAGACGCGGGCATAGCCGCCCGGCATGACCTGCCAGCCCTGCCTGGTGCGGCCCAGAAAGATCCGGATCGACATCGGCCGCGGCACCAGCGTGCCATTTTCCCAGACCGGCGTGGTCGAAAGCGTCACCGCCTCTTGTCCGACCAGATTGCGGCCTTCGTTTTGCAAAAGCGCAATCATCCGCTGGGTTTCGGGCGAGGCATTGGCTGAAGACAGCACCACCGTGCTGGGATCGGCCATCAGCGGCGTCGTGGAGAAAGCCGAGCCGACCATCATCCGTTCGCGCTGTGCCAGCACATGGCGGCGTTGTTTTTCATGGCCGCACCACCAGGTGGCGATATTGGGGATCAACAGATCGCGGCCCAGACGTTGCTTGGCGATTTTCGGCAGGAAGGCCATCAGAGCGCGGGTTTCCAGCACACCTGCGCCAATGGCGTTGAGGGTTTTCAGATTGTGCCGCCGCAGCGCGTCCAGCAGGCCGGGCGTGCCGAGCATAGAATTCGGGTCCAGCTCCAAAGGATCGCTCAGCGCGGAATTGACCCGGTTCCACAACAGGGTCAGGGGTTTCAACCCCGCCACGGTGCGCACCATGGCGCGGCCATGCTGGACGATCAGATCTTCGCCCTCGACCAGCAAGAGCCCGAGATAGCGGGCAATATAGGCGTGTTCGGCGTAGTTCTGGTTCATCGGGCCGGGGGTCAGCAAGGCAATCTCGCCCTCTGACCTTCCTTTCAGATCAAAGAGATGCTGCTGAAACGCCTGAAAGAACCCGGCAAGGCGGTGGATATTGGCATGGGCGAAGAAGTTCGGGAAGACCCGGCTCATCGCCATGCGGTTTTCCAAAACGAAACCGGCGGTCGAGGGTGCTTCAACCAGATCCGAGATCACCCACCACTTGCCATCCGGCCCGCGCCCGATCTCGAACGACAGGAAGTTCAGGAAGTTGGTGTTGGTGGCATTGACCCCGACCATGGGCCGAAACCACGCCGGGTTTTGCGTCAGCAAAGTCGCGGGCAGTTGTTCCGAGGCGACCAGCTCGTTCTTGCCGTAGAAATCGCGCAGCACGTATTCAAGGATATCGGCCCGCTCGATCAGCCCTTCGCTGATCTGGTCCCATTCCGCCTGATCAAGGATCACCGGGATATGGCTCATCGGCCATTCCCGTTCCAGCGACAGGGTGTCGTCGTATTGACGGTAGAGCACGCCACCATCGCGCAGATACTGATTGCCCCGCGCAAAGCGCGCTGCCATCCGCTCGGGCGACAGCCCGGCAATGTGGCGCATGAAGGGCTGCCAGACCGGACGCACCACGCCCTGCGGCGTGGCCATCTCGTCGCGCGCCCCTGCCCTGCGCGCGTAATCCGCCAGCAGGGCAAGGCTGGCGTCAGGCAGCTCTTGCGGGGTGGTGGTCATGGCTTAGAGACCGGGCCTGCGTCGCAGGTCCAGCGTCATCGGGAATTCGGGATGCGCCCGTTCCGCTGCAGGCACAAAGCTGCCCGTGGTATGGCCCATCGCCTCGAACCTGCTCAACCGCCGTGCCTCCGCCTCGTTGCCATTGATCGGGAAGGTGTCAAAACTCCGCCCGCCCGGATGCGCCACGTGATAGCGGCAGCCGCCAAGGGAATGTTTGCTCCATGTATCATAGATGTCAAAGGTTAACGGCGCATCCACTTCCAGAACCGGGTGCAGCGAATTGGCGGGTTTCCACGCCTTGTAGCGCACGGCCCCGACCTTTTCGCCATTGCTCGGCGTCGGCTGCAAGGGCACGGCGCGTTGGTTGACCGTGACGATATAGCGGTCGGGATTGGCCCCCGACAGTTTGACCTGCAAGCGTTCGGTCGAGCTGTCGGTATAGCGCACCGTGCCACCGATCGCCCCGGTTTCGCCCAGCACATGCCAAGGCTCCAAGGCTTGACGGATCTCCAGCGTGACGCCCTCGTAGGTGACCTCGCCGCAGAAGGGGAAGCGGAACTCGGCCTGCGCCTCATACCATTTCGGATCCAGCGCCAGATCGTGCTGGCGCAGATCGCCCAGCACCTCGAGGAAGTCCTCCCAGATAAAGGCGGGCAGCATGAAGCGGTCGTGCAGGGTGGTGCCCCAGCGGGTCAGATTGCCAGAAATCGGGTTTTCCCAGCAGCGCAGGATGATGGCGCGGATCAGCACCTGTTGTGCAAGGCTCATCCGCGGGTTGGGCGGCATCTCGAAGCCGCGGAACTCGACCAGCCCCAGACGCCCGGTGGGGCCATCGGGTGAAAACAGCTTGTCGATGCAGATCTCGGTGCGGTGGGTGTTGCCGGTCACATCGATCAGCGCATTGCGCAGCAGGCGGTCGGTGAGCCAAGGCGGCGGCACTTGGCCCTCGCCGGGTGGCCAGATCTGATCCAGTGCGATTTCCAGCTCGTAAAGCCCGTCGTGGCGGCCTTCATCGACCCGGGGTGCTTGGCTGGTCGGGCCAACGAAGGTGCCCGAGAAGAGGTAGGACAGGCTCGGATGGCGCTGCCAGAACAGCACGAGGCTTTTGAGCAGATCGGGCCGGCGCAGGAAGGGGCTGTCGGCCGGGGTCGCGCCGCCCACCACCACATGGTTGCCGCCGCCGGTGCCGGTATGGCGACCGTCGATCATGAACTTGTCAGCGCCCAGCCGGCACTGCCGCGCCTCTTCATAGACCACTTCAGTGGTGCGCACGCAGTCTTCCCAAGTGGCGGCTGGGTGGATGTTGACCTCGAGCACGCCCGGATCGGGGGCGACGCGGATCACCTCCAGCCTCGGGTCCTGCGGCGGGGCATAGCCCTCGATCAGCACCTTGCGGCCAATCGCCTTGGCGGCAGCCTCGGTGGCGGCGATCAGCTCCAGATAATCCTCCAGCATCTCGACCGGCGGCAGGAAGACACAAAGCTTGCCATCGCGCGGCTCGACCGAAATCGCGGTGCGCACCCGGCCATCCATATCGCCCAAGGTCTGTTCTACCTGGGTCTGGCTGACAGAATCGTCCGAGGTGCGGCTGGCAATCGCCTGTTCGCGTTCCACACCACCAATTCCACCGGATCGGCCAAAGGCACGCGCGGTACGGTGGGGTCTTGCGGATTGATGAAGGGGTAATTCGACGGCGGGATATAGGGCAGCGAGCCCAAGGGCAGGCGATAGCCCACCGGGCTGTCACCGCCGACCAGAAACACCTTGCCGCGCCGGAGCTTCCACACTTCTGACATCCAGCGCGGTGCTGTCGCCTTGGTCTGCCAGCGCTGCACCGGCAGCACATAGCCCGCCGGCGTGGTCAGACCCCGCTCGAACACCCGTGCGATGCGGGCGCGCTCTTCGGGGTCCTTCAGCTTGGAATTCTCCGGGCGTGACGTTATCGGGCAGCTTGCCCTCCTTGATCACCCATTCCGCGGGGTCCTCGATAGGCCGGCAGCACGTTTGCCACCGGTACTTCCAGCGCCCGGGCAATGCCTTTCAGCAGCGCCTCGGCATCGGTTGGCCCGACATCCTCATGGCTTTCCTCACGCGCCAGCAGATCCTGATCGCGCCAGATCGGCTTGCCGTCGCGGCGCCAATAGAGCGAGAAGGTCCAGCGCGGCAGGGTCTCGCCGGGATACCACTTGCCTTGGCCATAATGCAGCAAGCCACCATTGCTGAAGGCACTGTCGAGCTTGCGGATCAGCTTGTCTGCCAGCACCCGCTTGGTCGGCCCCACCGCATCGGAATTCCACTCGGAGCTTTCGAAATCATCAATAGACACAAAGGTCGGCTCGCCGCCCATGGTCAGCCGCACATCGCCTGCGGCAAGCCTGGTGTCAATTGCATGGCCCAGCACATTCAGCGACTGCCAGGCCTCTTCCGAAAACGGCTTGGTGATGCGCGGATGCTCGGCGGTGCGGCGCACTTGCATGTCAAAGCCAAAGGTCGACCTCGGCCATGCTGGCCACGCCCGAAATCGGCGCAGCATTGGAATAATGCGGCGTCGCCGACAGCGGAATATGGCTTTCGCCCGCCAACAGGCCCGAGGTCGGGTCAAGCCCGATCCAGCCCGCACCCGGCAGATAGACCTCGCACCAGGCGTGCAGATCGGTAAAATCGTGATCGGTGCCCGCAGGCCCGTCCAAAGCGATCAGATCGGGCTTCAGCTGGATCAGATAGCCCGAGACAAAGCGCGCCGCGAAGCCCAGATGCCGCAGCACCTGCACCAGCAGCCAGCTGGTATCGCGGCATGACCCCGCCGCGCGACCCAAGGTCACCTCGGGCGTCTGCACCCCCGGCTCCATGCGGATCTCGTAGGTGATCTCGCGCGCGAAGCGGCTGTTGAGCATGACGAGGAAATCCACCGTCACCATCGGGGTGCGCGGAATGCTCGCCAGAAGCGCCTGCAATTCCGGCGTCAACGGCGTGCCCTGACGGTAGATCACCAGATCGCGGGCGATATCCTCGGGGTAGTCAAAGGGGAACTCCTTGGCGCTGTCATCGACGAAGAAATCGAAGGGGTTATAGACCGACATATCGGCCACCAGATCGACCTCGATCTTGAACTCGCGCACCGGTTCGGGAAACACAAATCGCGCCAGCCAGTTGCCATAGGGGTCTTGCTGGTGGTTGACGAAATAGCCCTCGGGCGAAACCTTGAGCGAATGCGAGATCACCCGGGTGCGCGAATGCGGCGCAGGCCGCAAGCGGATCGTCTGCGGCCCGAGGATCACCGGACGGTCATATTGATAATGCGTCAGGTGATAGATGCTGGCTGTGATCGACATGTAATGGCGCTCCCTTGAA
>CAWFGD010000026.1:0-9911 GCA_963815275.1 uncultured Alphaproteobacteria bacterium | reverse complement strand
CCATGGTGCGATAGACCGCCTCGCGGTGGCGCACATCGGTGATATAGACCACGACCTTGACGAGATGTTCCATGCCTCCGCCCGCCTCTTCAATCAGTTGGCGGATGTTTTGCATCACCTTGTGGGTCTGCTCGATCGGGTCATGGCTGTTGATATTCTGAGCGGTATCAAGCTCTTGCGGGCATTGGCCGCGCAGCCACAGCGTACGGCCGCCACGGGTGGCGACGGCCTGGCAGAGGTCGTTGTCGAGGTTCTGCTCGGGGTAGGTCTCTTTGGTGTTGAACTTGCGATAGCGGGTGTGGGGGTTGGTCATCTGGGGCCTTTGCGCAGGGGCGGCACGGGCCGCTTTGAGGCGATATTGCGCGATTGCGCGGGGCTGCGCCACCAGAGTTTGCTTTACCGTTGGTTAGAGGTTGGCTAACTATTGTTGCATTCTTGGCGTAGGTTTTTGCTAATCAAGGCAGCGGGAAATTCTTATATTCCGGGCGCTGAACTGCAGCTAGATTTGCGGCAACAGCACTTTGCCAAATCGCACTTCAGGGGGCCAGCCATGACCACAGAGACCATTGACACGCTGATCATCGGCGGCGGCCAGGCCGGGCTGGCGATGTCAGCGCATCTTTCCCAGCTTGGCCTGCCGCATCTGGTGCTGGAGAAGGCGCGCATTGCCGAAGCCTGGCGCAGCAAGCGCTGGGATTCGCTGGTGGCCAATGGTCCGGCCTGGCACGACCGCTTTCCCATCCTGGACTTTCCCGATCTGGAGCCGCAGGTTTTCGCCCATAAGGACCGCATCGTTGCCTATTTCGAACAAGTGGCGGAAATGACCAAGGCTCCGGTCCGTTGCGGCGTCGAGGTGATGTCGCTGCAACCCGAGGGCGAGGGATATCTGGCGGAAACCTCGCAGGGCAAGATCCATGCGCGGCAAGTGGTGGTGGCGACGGGGCCGTTTCAGCAGCCGCTGATCCCCTCGGTGGTGCCCGAGGCGGCGGGCATTTTTCAGACCCATTCGCAGGGCTACAAGAACCCCGCGCAATTGCCCGAAGGCGCGGTGCTGGTGGTTGGCGCCGGGGCTTCGGGGTCGCAAATTGCCGATGAGCTGCTGCGGGCGGAGCGCAAGGTTTTCCTGTCGGTCGGGCCGCACAACCGGCCGCCAATCCGCTATCGGGGCCGGGATTTCTGCTGGTGGCTGGGGGTCTTGGGCGAATGGGACCAGAAGGTGCGCGCGCCGGGGACCGAGCATGTGACGATTGCGGTCAGCGGCGCACATGGCGGGCGGACGGTGGATTTTCGTGACTTTGCCGCAAGGGGGATGACCTTGCTGGGGCGGATCGGGGCCTATCGAGGACGGCGTGATGCAGGTGGCGGGCGATCTGGCGAAGAACATCGCGGGGGGCGATGCGAACTATCTGGAAACGCTGGATAAAGCTGACGCCTATGCCGCGGCGCAGGGCCTGGATCTGCCCGAGGAGCCCGAGGCGCGGATCTTTGCGCCGGTGCCCGACTGCGTGAGCCAGCCGATCCGCGCGCTTGATCTGGCTTCGGCGGGGATCACTGCGATCATCTGGGCGACGGGCTTTCGCAACGAGTATTCCTGGCTCAAGGTCGATGCCTTTGATGCGCAGGGGCGGCCCGAACATGCGCGCGGCGTGTCCAAGGCGAAGGGGATCTATTTCCTTGGCCTGCCTTGGCTGGCGAGCCGCGCCTCGCCCTTTATCTGGGGGGTCTGGCGCGATGCCGGCTATCTTGCCGCAGAGATTGCGGCAAAGAAAAACGCGCTCTTGAAAGAGCGCGTTTAAGGTCAGGCGAAGGTTGCGCTGCCGCGCATCCGATCAGGCCAGCGAGGGGTCGATGCCCTTGCAAGCGTCAACCAGACCCTGCACGGCGGCGACGGATTTATCAAACATCACCTGCTCTTCCGAGGAGAGCTTGATGTTGACGATCCGCTCGATGCCGCCAGCGCCGATGATGGTCGGCACGCCGACATACATGCCCTTCAGCCCGAACTCGCCGTCGCAATAGGCGGCGCAAGGCAGGATGCGCTTTTGGTCCTTGAGGAAGGCTTCGGCCATTTCGATCGCCGAGGTTGCGGGCGCGTAGAAGGCCGAGCCGGTCTTCAGCAGGCCAACGATTTCAGCGCCGCCGTCCCGGGTGCGCTGCACGATGGCGTCGAGTTTTTCCTGCGTGGTCCAGCCCATTTCGATCAGATCGGGCAGCGGGATGCCGCCCACGGTGGAATAGCGCACCAGCAGGCACCATCGTGTCGCCGTGGCCGCCCAGAACAAAGGCGGTGACGTCGCGCATCGAGACGCCGAATTCGAGGCTGAGGAAATGCCGGAAGCGCGCCGAATCAAGCACGCCTGCCATGCCGACCACCATGTTGTGCGGCAGGCCGGAGAATTCGCGCAGCGCCCAGACCATCGCGTCAAGCGGGTTGGTGATGCAGATCACAAAGGCGTTCGGGCAATGCTGTTTCAGGCCTTCGCCGACCGATTTCATCACCTTGAGGTTGATGCCCAAGAGGTCATCGCGGCTCATGCCCGGCTTGCGCGGCACACCTGCGGTGACGATGCAAACGTCGGAGCCTGCGATCTCGGCGTAGGAGTTGGCGCCCTTCATCACGGCGTCAAAGCCCTCGGAGGGGCCGGACTGCGCGATGTCGAGAGCCTTGCCCTGCGGGGTGCCTTCGGCGATATCGAACAGGGTGACGTCACCGAGTTCTTTGATGGCTGCGAGATGAGCGAGCGTGCCGCCGATCTGGCCCGCGCCGATAAGCGCGATCTTGGGTCTGGCCATGGGAATCCCCCCTAGGGTTGTTGCTGATTGACGCGGGTTTGGTAAGCCCAATCTGCCCGTGGTGCAAGCCCGCTGCGCTGCGGCAACGCGGGCTGGCTGGTTTGGCGCAGATGTTTGCGCTAAAGGCGTGAGGCAAATCGAGGGGGCGGCAATGGACGGCGCGTTATTCTGGAGTTTGGCCGTATTGGCCGCGGTTCTGGTCGGCATGGGCAAGGGCGGCATGCCGGTGGTGGGCATGCTCTCGGTGCCGGTGCTGGCCCTGGTGATGCATCCGGTGGCGGCGGCGGGGCTGCTGCTGCCGGTCTATGTCGTTTCGGATATGTTCGGGCTTTATGCCTATCGCCACGCCTTTGACCGTCGCGTGCTGGCGATCATGGTGCCGGGCATGACGCTGGGTGTGATACTGGGCTATTTCACCGCGACGCTGGTGTCAGAGGCGCTGGTGACGGTGCTGATCGGGGTGATCGGCGTGGTCTTTGCGCTGAACATCCTGATCCGGCGGCGGGCGGTGGTGGCACCGCGCCGCGCCGAGGTCGCGCCGGGGATTTTCTGGGGGGCGATTACCGGCTTTACCAGCTTTGTCAGCCATTCCGGCGGGCCGCCCTATCAGGTCTATACTCTGCCCTTGGGCCTGCAAAAGGCTGTCTTTGCCGGGACTTCGACGATTGCCTTTGCCTATGTCAATGCCATCAAGCTGATCCCCTATTACCTGCTGGGGCAGATCACGCTGCATTCGCTGGAAAAGGTGCTGGTGCTGATGCCGGTGGCGGCGGTCTCGGTCTTTGCCGGGGTGCGGGTGGTGAAAATCCTGCCCGAGAAACTGTTTTTCCAACTGGTGACCTGGGCTTTGTTGCTGGTCTCGCTCAAGCTGGTCTGGGACGGGGCGAAGGGGCTTTAGGCCGGATCACCCTTGGCGGGCAGCGGTACGGCAAGGGTCTCGAAATGCTCGCCGGTGGCTGCGAGGCAGGTCAGGCCGTCGGGCAGGGTGACAGTAATCGTCCAGCTGCCGGTCTTGGCATTGACGAAGATCTCCATCACGCGCTGTTCGCCGTTCAGCCCGATGCCCTGACGCGCCTCGCCATAGCTCTGGGCGAGAAGCTCGGTGACTTTGGCATGCGGAGCGCAATGCTGCGGCGGCCTGGGCCTGTTGGGTGACAAGGATCAAAGCAGCAAAGCCGAAGGAGAGGGCGAAGAGGGTGTTTTGCATCGGGTGGCGCTCCGCGGAGAGGGTTGCGATTGCCCCAGCCTGCGCCGAGAATGCGAGGAATTGGTTAACGCGACGCACGGCAATTTCTGCGCTGCGGCAATTCCGGGCTTGCCGAAAGTGGCAAATTGGTGCCATTTGGCGCAATAATCTTGCTTGGAGAGAATCATGTCGCGTCCCTATCGCTCGGTGCTCTACATCCCCGGTTCAAAGGACCGTGCCTTGGACAAGGCGCGCGGGCTGGCGGCGGATGCGATCATTTTCGATCTGGAGGATGCGGTTGCGCCCGAGGAGAAGGTCGCGGCGCGGGCGATTCTGGCGCAGGCCTTGCGCGCCGGTGGCTATGGGTCGCGGGCGCGAATCGTGCGGGTCAATGGGCTGGATACGCCTTGGGGGGCAGAGGATATTGCCGCCTTTGCCGGGATGGCGGAGGTCGATGCGCTGCTGATCCCCAAGGTGAACCGGGCCGCCGATCTGGATGCCGTTGCGGTTCTGGCCCCCGGCAAGCCCTTGTGGGCGATGATGGAAACCGCGCTGGGCATGCTGAACGCCAAGGAAATTGCGGCGCATCCGGCGCTGCTGGGCATGGTGATGGGCACCAATGATCTGGCCAAAGAGCTGGGCGGTCGGTTCCGCGCTGACCGTCTGGGCCTGCAGGCGGGCTTGGGGCTGTGCCTGCTGGCGGCGCGGGCCTATGGCCGGGTGATCGTTGATGGCGTCTACAATGCCTTCAAGGATGACGAGGGCCTGCGCGTCGAATGCGCGCAGGGTCGCGACATGGGATTTGACGGCAAAACCCTGATCCATCCCGCGCAATTGGAGGTTGCCAACGCGGCTTTTGCCCCTTCGCAGGCCGAGCTCGACCTGGCGCGGCGCCAGATCACCGCCTTTGCCGAAGCCAAGGCGGCGGGGCAGGGTGTTGCAGTTGTGGATGGAAAGATCGTGGAAAACCTGCATATCGTCACGGCAGAGGCGCTTTTGGCAAAAGCCAGCGCCATTGCCGCGTTGGCATGACAGGGAGAAGCCTATGCTTATTTTAGTGGTCGGGGTCCTGCTTTGGGCCTTTTCGCATCTGATGAAGCGGATCACGCCGCAGTTTCGTGCCAATCTTGGCGAGAGCAACGGCAAGATGGTGGTGGTGGGCCTGAGCCTGCTGGCGATTGTCTTCATGGTGGTGGGGTATCGCTCGGCCGAGGTGGTGCAGCTGTGGAACCCGCCTGCCTTTCTTAGGCATATCAACAACCTGCTGATGTTGATTGCGATCTACCTCGTGAACATCCGCTATTCGCGCGGTGTGATCCGCACGCAAGCTGCGCCATCCGATGCTGGCGGCGGTCAAGTTCTGGGCGCTGGCGCATCTGCTGGTCAATGGCGATCTGGCGAGTTTGATTCTGTTTGGCGGCCTGCTCGTTTGGGCGGTGGTCGATATGATCCTGATCAACAAGATGCAACCCGAGTGGCGTCGCCCGACCCGCGGCACGGTGATGAGCGATGTGATGTTTCTGGTGCCCGCGGTTCTGCTGATGGGAGCGATTGGCATGTTCCACGCCTATCTGGGCTATCCGGTGTTTGGGTGAGACAATGAAACTCTATCGATTTCTGACTGATGACGACACTTCGGCTTTTTGCCACAAGGTCACCGCCGCGCTGAACAAGGGCTGGGAGCTGCATGGCGGCCCGACCTATGGCTTTGACGCTGGCCACGGCATCATGCGCTGCGGTCAAGCCGTGGTGAAGGAAGTGACCGGCATTTACACGCCTGAGGTCAAGTTGGGCGAGCATTGAAAGGTTTGGTGCGCTGAGGCGCACCCGACGCAGAGGGCGGGGACAGGTATGAAGACCAACGCGGGGCGGTTTTTCGAGGATTATCGGCTGGGCGAGGTTATCGTCCATGCCGTGCCGCGCACGGTAAAGATGGGCGAGCGGGCGCTGTATCACGCGCTCTATCCGGCGCGACATGCGCTGTATTCTTCGGACAGCTTTGCCCAAGCCTGCGGGCTGCCGTTCAGCCCCTTGGATGATCTGATCGCCTTCCATGTGGTTTTTGGCAAGACCGTGCCCGATGTCAGCCTGAACGCGGTGGCGAACCTTGGCTATGCCGAGGGGCGCTGGCTGGCACCGGTCTGGCCGGGCGATACCCTGCGTTCGGAAAGCACGGTGATCGGGCTGAAGCAGAACTCGAACGGCCAGTCGGGTGTGGTCTATGTGCGCACGCTTGGTCTGAACCAGCATGACGAGGCGGTGCTGGAATATGTCCGCTGGGTGATGGTGAAGAAGCGCGATTTTGACGCGGAGGCTCCGGCGGCGGTGGTGCCAGAGCTGGCCAAGGTTGTGGCGGCGAAGGATCTGGTGATCCCGCAGGGGCTTGATTTCACGCGGTATAACTTTGCTTTGGCCGGAGAGCCGCATCGACTGAGTGACTACGCGGTGGGCGAGGTGATCGACCATGTCGACGGCGTCACCATCGAAGAAGCCGAGCATATGCTGGCGACAAGGCTGTGGCAGAACACCGCCAAGGTGCATTTCGACGCCACCAACCGCCCCGATGGCCGGCGGCTGATCTATGGCGGTCACGTGATTTCGCTGGCGCGGGCGCTGTCGTTCAATGGTCTGGCCAATGCGCAGATCGTGGTGGCGCTGAATGGCGGCGCACATGCCAATCCCTGCTTTGCCGGAGATACCGTGCGGGCCTGGTCCGAGGTTCTGGACAAGGCCGAGACCACGGCACCCGGCGTTGGTGCGATCCGTTTGCGGCTGGTGGCGACCAAAGGCGCAGCCGGGTCGTTGCGCGGTGAGGATGGCAAGTATCTGCCCGAGGTTCTGCTGGATCTGGATTATTGGGCGCTGATGCCACTGTAGGCGTGGCGGGGCAGTTTCAGGGTTTTCGCGATGGCAGGGCGCGGGCAATGCGCGGCCCGGTCAAGCGAAACGCTGGCAACCGATCGCGGCTCTGCGTCGAGAAAGTTGTGATCACACGTTTAAAAACTGTGATCACAAATACGAAAAACTGCCGAAGATAGCGGAAACATCGTGCAGATGCGGCATCGAAGCTGGTGACATGCCGGATTTACGCGCTATTGAAGAAGGAGCGATATTCCAAGCATCTTACCGCGCGGCGGCGATGCATCGAGACGAAGGGAACCGACATGGCCGAGATAAAGCGGGTGGAACGCCCTCTCTCCCCCCATTTGCAGATCTACCGACCGCAGCTGACCTCGATCACCTCGATCCTGACGCGGATCACCGGCAATGGGCTGATTGTGGGGGTGATGCTGGCGGTGTGGTGGCTGCTCTCGGCAGCGGTTTCACCGGAATATTTCGCTACGGCCAATGCGGTTGCGACCAGCTGGTTTGGCGATCTGGTGTTTACAGCTTCCGCCTGGGCGGTGTGGTATCACTATCTGGCAGGGCTGCGGCACCTCTATTTCGACGCCGGCAAGGGGCTGGACATCGAGACGGCACAGCGTCTGGGCTGGGGCATCATCGTCGGGTCGTTCTTGCTGACCCTTCTCACCATTCTGATCGTGTAAGGGGGCAGACATGCGCTATCTCACCGCTCGCAAACGCGCTGTTGGCAAGGGTTCGGCCCATACCGGGACCGAGCATCACTGGTCGATGACCATGTCCTCGGTCGCGCTGGCCTTTCTGGTGCCGACCTGGGTTTATATCGTCGGCCATGCGCTGGGGCAGGATTACGAAACGGTGCGCGCCACCTTTGCGCATCCCTTTGTCTCGATCCTGACCGCGCTCGTGCTGATAATCGGCATGCGCCATTTCGCCATGGGCGCCACCATGATGATCGAGGATTACGCAAAAGGCACCGCCCGCAAGATGCTGGTGATCTTCGTGATCTCGCTTTCCACCGTGATCGCTGCGACGGGGCTTTACGCTCTTGTCCGCATCGCGCTTTAAGGGGCTGATATGACTGCTTATCCTTATGAAGTTCACGACTATGACGTCGTGGTTGTTGGCGCGGGTGGCGCGGGGTTGCGCGCGACTTTGGGCATGGCGGAGCAGGGGTTGCGCACGGCTTGCGTGACGAAAGTGTTTCCGACGCGGTCGCATACGGTTGCAGCGCAGGGCGGCATTGCCGCCAGCCTTGGCAATATGGGGCCGGATTCTTGGCAGTGGCATATGTATGACACCGTCAAGGGCTCGGACTGGCTGGGCGACACCGATGCGATGGAATATCTGGCGCGTGAGGCCCCCAAGGCGGTTTACGAGCTGGAGCATTACGGCGTGCCGTTTTCGCGCACCGAAGAGGGCAAGATCTATCAGCGGCCCTTTGGCGGCCATACCACCGAATACGGCGAAGGCCCGCCGGTGCAGCGCACCTGTGCGGCGGCTGACCGCACCGGCCACGCGATCTTGCACACGCTTTACGGCCAGTCGCTGAAGAACAATGCCGAATTCTTCATCGAGTATTTCGCGATTGATCTGATCATGACCGATGGCAAATGCACCGGCGTCGTCGCCTGGAAGCTCGACGATGGCACCATCCATGTGTTCAACGCCAAGATGACCGTGCTGGCGACCGGCGGCTATGGCCGCGCCTATTTCTCGGCGACCTCTGCCCATACCTGCACCGGCGATGGCGGCGGCATGGTGGCGCGGGCGGGTCTGCCCTTGCAGGATATGGAGTTTGTGCAGTTTCACCCGACCGGCATCTATGGCTCGGGCTGCCTGATCACCGAAGGCGCGCGCGGCGAGGGCGGGTATCTGACCAATGCCGAGGGCGAGCGGTTCATGGAGCGCTATGCGCCGCACTACAAGGATCTGGCGCCGCGCGACTATGTCTCGCGCTGCATGACGCTGGAAATCCGCGAGGGCCGTGGCGTCGGCCCGAACAAGGACCACATCCATTTGCACCTGAACCACCTGCCGCCAGAGACTCTGGCGCTGCGACTGCCGGGGATTTCGGAGAGCGCGCGGATTTTTGCCGGGGTTGACCTGCACAAGGAGCCGATCCCGGTGCTGCCGACGGTGCATTACAACATGGGCGGCATTCCGACCAATTACTTTGGCGAAGTGCTGAACCCGACGCATGAAAACCCCGATGCCACCGTGCCGGGCCTGATGGCTGTCGGCGAGGCGGGCTGTGCCTCGGTGCATGGTGCGAACCGGCTGGGGTCGAACTCGCTGATTGACCTTGTGGTCTTTGGCCGTGCGGCAGCCATTCGCGCCGGTGAGATTGTGAACCCGAAAGACCGCGCGGGCGAGGTCAATCGCGCCGAGGTCGACCGGGCGCTGGACCGCTTTGACACGACGCGCAACGCCAATGGCGCGGTGCCGACGGCAGATCTGCGCTTGGAGATGCAGAAAACCATGCAGGCCGATGCGGCGGTGTTCCGCACCGACAAGACGCTGGGCGAAGGCGTTGCGAAGATGACCGCGATTGCGGGCAAGCTTGGCGATATCAAGGTCACCGACCGCAGCCTGGTGTGGAATTCGGACCTGATGGAGACGCTGGAGCTGCAGAACCTGATGCCGAACGCGCTGGCGACGATCTACGGCGCGCATGCCCGCACCGAGAGCCGTGGCGCGCACGCCCATGAAGATTTCGCGACGCGGGATGACGTGAATTGGCGCAAGCACTCGCTGGCTTGGGTCGATGGCAACAAGGTGCGGCTTGATTACCGCCCCGTGCATACCGCACCTTTGACGGCCGAAGCCGATGGCGGCATCAGCCTGAAGAAGATCGCGCCCGCCGAGCGGAAATTCTGATGCGCGCGGTTCTGGCCCTTGCGGTGATCCTGCTCGCGGCTTGCGATCCGCAGGCTGTGGCCGACAAGGCGCTGCGCCGCACGGCGGAATCGGTGGTGCAGCCGGTGCTGGCGCGCGAGTTGACCGGCGCGCAGGCCGATGCGGCGACGCAATGTGTGCTCGATGCCGCCGA
Organism: uncultured Alphaproteobacteria bacterium; assembly: GCA_963815275.1. Lineage (GTDB taxonomy): Bacteria > Pseudomonadota > Alphaproteobacteria > Rhodobacterales > Rhodobacteraceae > Cypionkella. Next base: position 18 of record CAWFGD010000026.1, on the reverse strand, counting down.
TCAGGAAGAGATCAACAT
>CAWFGD010000025.1:0-85467 GCA_963815275.1 uncultured Alphaproteobacteria bacterium | reverse complement strand
TTCTTCGTCTTCCTCGCCTCGGCAGCCTTTGTCTATACCGAGGGCTTTGGCCTCTCGCCCACCGGCTTCTCGCTGGCCTTCGCCGCCAATGCCGTGGCCTTCATCGGCGCCTCGCAGGTCGCAGGCCCCTTGGGCGCAAGGCTCGGCGCCCTCCCCCTGATGCGCCTCGCCACCCTCGGATTTGCGCTCGCCACCTGCACGCTCTTTGCGCTGGCCTTGGCGGGCATGGTCAACCTCTGGGTCTGCATGATCGGGCTTGGCCTGGGCAATGCCTGCCTCGGACTGATCATCCCCACCACCATGGTCATGGCACTGGACGATCATGGCGATATCGCAGGTCTGGCCTCCTCGCTTGGTGGCATGCTGCAGATGCTGACCGGCGGCGTGATGATCGTGATCTTCGGCGGCTTGTTCTCGGCGAGCGCCACGCCGATGATCGGTGTGATCGCGCTCTGCGCAGTCATAGCCCTCGCCCTGTCGCGCCTGACCAAAAAGGCCTAGGCCGCCGCTTGCGCTGCCCGCGCCATCTCGGCCAAAGCGTCATCCAAGACCTCAAGCCCGGCTCCGGGCTTGTTGGCCCGCTCAGACAGCACACGCCGCCAGCCCCGCGCACCGGGCTGGCCGGCAAAGGCCCCCAGCATATGCCGGGTGATCTGATGCAAGCGCCCGCCCGTCGCCAGATGCGCCGCGATATAGGGCCGCATTGCCGCAACCGCGCCAAAGCCATCGAGCCCGCCGTCGTGCAAGTCCTCGCCCCATAAGGCATCCGCGCCCACCAAGACCGAGGCCGGATCGTGGTAGGCCGCGCGCCCCACCATCACCCCGTCCAAGCCCTGATCCAACAAGGCCCGCGCCTGCGCCAAAGTCGCAATGCCGCCGTTGATGCAGATCGTCAGCTCGGGAAACTCCGCCTTCATCCGCAGCACCAGCGCGTAATCCAAAGGCGGGATCTCGCGGTTCTCCTTGGGCGACAAGCCCTGAAGCCAGGCCTTGCGCGCATGCACCACGAAATGCGTCACACCCGCCGCCGCCACCGTCTCGATAAAGCGCGGCAGCACCTCGGCAGGCTCCTGCTCATCGACGCCGATCCGACACTTCACCGTCACCGGCACGTCTGACTGCGAGGCCATCACCGCCACACACTCGGCCACCAGCGCGGGCTGCAACATCAAGACCGCGCCAAAACACCCCGATTGCACCCGGTCCGAGGGGCAGCCGACGTTCAGATTGATCTCGTCATAGCCCCAAGCCTGCGCAATCCGCACAGCCTCCGCCAGATCGCGCGGCTCGGACCCGCCGAGTTGCAGGGCCACCGGATGCTCCTCGCCCGAGAAATCCAACAGCCGCGCTTTCGGCCCATGCAACACCGCCTGCGCCGTGACCATCTCGGTATAAAGCATCGCCCGCCGCGTCATCAGGCGGTGAAACACCCGGCAATGCCGATCGGTCCACTCCATCATCGGCGCGACCGACAAGCGGTGGGCATCTTTGGCAATTGGCAAGGCAACGGTCACGACAGCAAAACCCAAGGTCAGAAGCGGAAAGACCCGCTATAGCCCAAGCTGGCCGCGCCGTAAACGCCTTCACACCGGCAGCAAAAATCCCGCCTTGATCCGGTCCATCACCACCGTGGTCTTGAACCCCTTGATATCGGGGTTGTTGTAAAAGAAATCCCGCGTGAACCCTTCGTAATCCGCCATGTCCCGCGCCGAGACGATCAGGATGAAATCCGCCTCGCCGGTGACGTAATAGGCGCTCATCACCTCGGCCCGCGCCTTCACCGTGCGCTTGAAACGGTCGATGATATCGGCGCGCTCCCGCGCCAGCTCGACCGCGACCAGCAGCGTCAGCGGCCGCTCCACCGCCGCAGGCGAGACGATCGCCACCTCGGCCTCGATCACCCGCTCGCGCCGCAACCGCGCCAGCCGCCGCTGCACCGACGTCGGCGACAAGCCCACCAGATCCGACAGCTCGGCACTGGTCAGCAGCGCATTGCGCTGCACCTGATGCAGGATTTTCCGGTCAATCGCGTCAATCATGCTGTTTTCCTGCGCAACTTCCAAAACTATGCAGTTTTCCTGCAAGATCTCACCAATCTATGCAGCTTTTCCCCGCCAAGGAAAGCTAGACTTGCCGCGAACCCCGCTGGAGCCGCTATGCCCGAACTCCCCTTCACCGCCGCCGAATACAAAGCCCGCCTCGCCAAGACCCGCACTGCCATGCAGGCGCGCGGGCTCGAGGCGATCTTTGTCACCGACCCCTCCAACATGGCCTGGCTGACCGGCTATGACGGCTGGTCCTTCTACGTCCACCAAGGCGTGCTTCTGGGCATGGAGGGCGAGCCGGTCTGGTGGGGTCGCGCCATGGACGCCGCAGGCGCGCGGCGCACCACCTGGCTGCAGCCCGACAATATCCGCGGCTATGACGACAGCTATGTGCAAAACCCCGACAAGCACCCGATGGACGACCTCTCGCGCCTGATCGCCGCCTGCGGGCTTGACCGCCACCGCCTCGGGCTCGAGATGGACAATTACTACTTCACCGCCTCCGCCTACCTCGCGCTGAAAACCGGCCTGCCCAAGGCGGTGTTCGAGGATGCCACCGGCCTGGTGAACTGGCAACGCGCGGTGAAATCCGCCACCGAACTCACCTACATGCGCCGCGCCGCCCGGATTGTCGAGCGGATGCACCGGGTGATCGTGGAAAAGGCCGAGGTCGGCATGCGCAAGAACGACCTGATCGCCGATATCTACCACGCCTCGGTTTCGGGGGCCGAGGGCTATTGGGGCGACTACCCCTCCATCGTGCCCATGGCCCCTTCAGGGGCCGATGCCACCGCGCCGCATCTGACCTGGGACGATAGCCCGCTGCGCCTGGGCGAAAGCACCTTTTTCGAGATCGCAGGCGCGCACCGCCGCTATCAATGCCCGCAATCGCGCACGCTTTTCCTGGGCAAACCGCCGCAGAAATTCCTCGACGCCGAAAAGGCCGTGCTCGAAGCGGTCGAAGCCGGCCTTGAACAGGCCCGCCCCGGCAATCTTTGCGAAGATATCGCCAATGCCTTCAATGCCACCCTCAACCGTCTCGGTTTCACCAAGGACAGCCGCTGCGGCTATGCCATCGGCCTGTCCTACCCGCCCGACTGGGGCGAACGCACCATGTCCTTTCGCGCCGGGTGATCGCACCATGCTGGAACCCGGCATGACCTTCCACTTCATGCCCGCGCTCTGGCTCGATGATGGCGGCCTCGAGATCACCGAACCGCTGGTGATCACCGACACCGGGGCCGACTGCCTCTGCACCACCCCCCGCGAACTTTTCATCAAGGCCTGAGCATGCGCGACAACCCGATCACCCCAACCGTCGATTTCAGCCGCGACGGTGTGCAGCATGGCCACCTGCGCCTGCCCTACAGCCGCAACGACAGCGCCTGGGGCTCGGTGATGATCCCGCTGACGGTGATCCGCAATGGCGAGGGCCCGGTCGCCCTGTTCACCGGGGCCAATCATGGCGATGAATACGAAGGCCCCCTCGCCATCACCCACCTCGCCCAAAGCCTGCGCGCTGAAGAGATCGCAGGCAGCGTCATCCTGATCCCCTATATGAACTACCCGGCCTTCCTCGCAGGCACCCGCACCTCGCCGATTGACGGCGTCAACATGAACCGCGCCTTTCCCGGCGCGCCCGACGGCACGCCGACGCAAAAGATCGCCGATTATTTCCAGCGCAGCCTGCTGCCGATGGCCAGCCTGGTGCTCGACTTCCACTCTGGCGGGCGCACGCTGGATTTCCTGCCCTTCGCCGCCTGTCACCTCCTGGAAGACAAAGCCCTGGAGGATCGCTGCCGCGCCGCCCGCGACGCCTTCAACGCGCCCTTCAGCATCGAAATGCGCGAGATCGACGCACTCGGCATGTATGACGAGGCGGCCGAAAGCATCGGCAAAACCCTTGTCACCACCGAACTTGGCGGTGGCGGCACCGCCACGCCCGAAACCGTCGCCATCGCCCGCAAAGGCGCGCGCAACCTGCTGATCCACGCAGGCATTCTTGACGCCCCGCTGCAAACCGCGCCCAGCCGCACACTTACCCAACCCGATGACGCCTGCTTCCACTTCGCCCCCGAACCCGGGCTGATCGAATATTGCTGTCACCTTGGGCGAGGCGGTCCGCGCCGGCGACACGCTCGCCTATATCTGGCCCACCGGCCACACCGGCCGCGCCCCCCTCCCCGTGCTGGCCAATCGCGATGGCCTCTTCACCGCCCGCCACCACCCCGGCCTGGTCACCGCAGGCGATTGCCTCGCCGTCCTCGCCGTCGAAACCTTCTGAAAGGACCTGACGATGCTGCGCAACGACCACCTCGACCAGTGGGACCGCGAGAACTTCTTCCACCCCTCGACCCATCTCGCCCAGCATGCGCGCGGCGAGACCGCCGAGCCGCATCATCACCGGCGGCAAGGGCGTCTATATCGAGGACCGCGACGGCAACCGCCTGCTCGACGCCTTCGCCGGCCTCTACTGCGTCAATGTCGGCTATGGCCGCCCGGAGATCGCCGAGGCCATCGCCGAGCAGGCCAGCGAACTGGCCTATTACCACGCCTATGTCGGCCACGGCACCGAGGCCTCGATCACGCTGGCCAAGATGATCCTGGACCGCGCGCCCGCGCACATGTCGCAAGGTCTATTTCGGCCTCGGCGGCTCGGACGCCAACGAGACCAACATCAAGCTGGTCTGGTACTACAACAACATCCTCGGCCGGCCCGAGAAAGAAGAAGATCATCTCGCGCTGGCGCGGCTATCACGGCTCCGGCCTGATGACCGGCTCGCTGACCGGGCTGGAGCTGTTCCACAAGAAGTTCGACCTGCCGCTGGCCCAGGTCCTCCACACCGAAGCGCCCTATTACTTCCGCCGCGCCGACCTCGGCCATGAGCGAGGCGGAGTTCATCGCCCATTGCGCCGCCGAACTGGAGGCGCTGATCGCAGCGCGAGGGCGCCGACACCATCGCCGCCTTCATCGGCGAGCCGGTGCTCGGCACCGGCGGCATCGTGCCGCCGCCCGCCGGCTACTGGGCGGCGATCCAGGCGGTGCTGAAGAAGCACGACATCCTGCTGATCGCCGACGAGGTCGTCACCGGCTTCGGCCGCCTCGGCACCATGTTCGGCTCGGACCACTACGGCATCGAGCCCGATATCATCACCATCGCCAAGGGCCTGACCTCGGCCTATGCGCCGCTTTCGGGCTCGATCGTCTCGGACAGGGTCTGGAAGGTGCTGGAACAGGGCACCGACGAGAACGGCCCGATCGGCCATGGCTGGACCTATTCGGCGCATCCGATCGGCGCGGCGGCCGGCGTCGCCAACCTCAAGCTGATCGACGACCTGGGCCTGGTCGAAGAATGCCGGCGAGATCGGCGCCTATCTCGAACACGGCGATGACCGAGGCGCTTGGCGACCATCCCAATGTCGGCGACGTCCGCGGCGAGGGCATGCTTTGCGCCGTCGAATTCGTCGAGGACCGCGACAGCCGCCGCTTCTTCGATCCGGCGCGCAAGATCGGCCCGCAGCTCTCCGCCGCGATGCTCAAGCGCGGCGTCATCGCCCGCGCCATGCCGCAGGGCGACATCCTCGGCTTCGCGCCGCCCTTCTGCCTGAGCCAAGCCGAGGTCGATAGCGTGGTGCAGGCCACCGCCGACGCGGTCAAAGCCACGCTTGGCTGAGCGCCAAAAAAAGTGAACTGAACAGTCTGGACCTTTCCAAAGGCGACGCTACTCTGGGCCCCGATGCCGCAGTGCAGCGGCCCGCCAAGGAAAGGCCCTTTGATGAGCGAAACCTACACCCCCCCGACCTACACCCCCCCGAAAGTCTGGACCTGGGACAAGGAAAACGGCGGCACCTTCGCCTCGACCAACCGCCCCATCGCAGGCGCCACCCACGACGCCCCTCTGCCGCGCGGCAAACACGCCCTGCAACTGCATTCGCTGGCGACGCCGAACGGCCAAAAGGTCACCATCCTTCTCGAGGAACTCCTCGCCGCAGGCGTCAAAGAGGCGGAATATGACGCCTATCTGATCAACATCGGCAAGGGCGACCAATTCGGTTCGGGCTTCACCGAGATCAACCCGAACTCGAAAATTCCCGCCCTCTACGACACCGAAACCGGGGTCCGCGTCTTTGAATCCGGCAACATCCTGCTCTACCTCGCCGAGAAATACGGCCACTTCCTGCCCCGCGATATCAAGGGCCGCACCGAAACCCTGAACTGGCTGTTCTGGCTGCAAGGTTCCGCCCCCTATCTTGGCGGCGGCTTTGGCCATTTCTACGCCTATGCGCCCGAGAAATTCGAATATCCGATCAACCGCTTCGCCATGGAAGCCAAGCGCCAGATGGACGTGCTCGACCGCGAGTTGGCCGAGCACCGCTATCTGGGCGGCGACACCTACACCATTGCCGATATCGCCACCTTCCCCTGGTATGGCAATATGGCGCGCGGCGAGGCTTACGGCGCTGCCGAATTCCTCGACACCAAGAGCTATAAGAACCTGATGCGTTGGGCCAACGAGATCGCCGAGCGCCCCGCCGTCAAGCGCGGCCGCATGGTCAACCGCAGCTTTGGCCCGCTCGATCAGCAATTGCACGAACGCCACGACGCCTCGGATTTCGATCTGCGCACCGAAGACAAACGCGTCAAATCCTAGAAAAACCGCATCCCCCCGCCGCGCCCCCATTCCCTTCGCGCGGCGGGCAAGCTAGCACTTGGGTGAAGCCTTTTCGGAGCCGCCCATGCCCGCCTTGCCAACCAACGCCCCCAGCCGCAGCACCTATGACGTGGTGATCATCGGTGGCGCGATGCTGGGTTCGGCCACCGCGTGGTTTCTGGCCGATAATCCCGATTTCAACGGCACTGTTCTGGTGATCGAGCGCGACCCGAGCTACGAATTCGCCGCCACCTCGCACACCAATTCCTGCATCCGCCAGCAATTCTCCAACCGCCTCAACGTCGAAATCTCGCAGTTTGGCGCCGCCTTCGTGCAAAACCTGCCGCGTTACATGGGCCCCGAGGCCCCCCAGCTCAAAATCCAGAATTTCGGCTATATGTACCTCGCCAACACGCCCGCAGGCGCGGATTATCTGCGCGCCTCCCATGCCGTGCAGGCCGCCGCAGGCGCCGCAACCCGCCTGCTCAGCGCCGAGGAAATCGCCAAGGAATACCCCTTCTACGACACCGCCGATCTGATCCTCGGCTCGATCAACACCCAGGATGAAGGCTATTTCGACGGCATCACCCTCTTTGATCACTTCCGCCGGGGTGCCCGCGCCAAGGGCGTCGAATACCTCGCCAACGAGGTCACCGCCCTGACGCGCCAAGGCCCCCGCATCACAAGCCTCACCCTGAAATCCGGCGAGACCATCGCCTGCGGCCAAGTGGTGAACGCCTCCGGCACCCGCGGCGCGCTGACCGCCCGCATGGCTGGCATCGAGATCCCGATCGAGCCGCGCAAACGCTTCACCTGGGTGTTCACCGCCGAAAAACCCCTGCCGCGCGAGCTGCCGCTCACCATCGACCCCGCAGGCTTCCACGTCCGCCAGGATGGCAAGACCAGCTATATGTGCGGCGGCCATGCCGTCGAGGATGGCCCCTGCGCCTTTGACGATTTCGAGATGGACCACAGCCTCTGGCAAGAGGAAATCTGGCCACTGCTCGCCACCCGCATCCCCGCCTTCGAGGCGATCAAGGTGCAGCGCGAATGGGCGGGTCACTACGACTATAACCGGCTTGATCAGAACGCCATCACCGGCCCGCACCCCGAGGTTACGAACTTCCTCTTCCTCAACGGCTTCTCCGGCCACGGCCTCCAGCAAAGCCCCGCCATGGGCCGCGCCACCGCCGAATGGCTGACCTATGGCGCCTACCGAACGCTCGATCTCGCCCCGATGGGCTTTGAACGCATCTCCGAAAACCGCCCCTTCCTCGAACAAGCGATCATCTGACCCGAAAGGAAATCCCATGTCCGCAGACACTGCTTCCCCCGTCGCCCTCCTGATCGCCGCAGGCTCTGGCATCGGCGCCGATGCCGCCCGCTGTCTGGCCGACAAGGGCTATAGCGTCGCGGTGATGTCCGCCTCGGGCAAGGGCGAGGCGCTTGGCCGCGCCCTCGGTGGCCTCGGCTTCACCGGCTCCAACCTCGTCCCCGCCGATCTCGCCGGCTTTGTCGAGGCGGCTATGGCCCGCTTTGGCCGCATCGACGCGGTGGTCAATTGTGCCGGTCATGGCCCCAAAGGCGATCTGCTGGCGCTCAGCGACGAGGCCTGGCAGTTGGGCATGGACTACTACCTGATGAACGTGGTTCGTGTGGCGCGGCTGGTGACCCCGATCATGCAGGCTCAGGGCAAGGGCGCCATCGTCAATGTCTCGACCTTCGCCGCCTATGAACCCGACCCGGCCTTTCCGACCTCTGCGGTGTTCCGCGCCGGGCTTGCCAGCTATACCAAGCTCTACGCCACCCAATACGCAGCCGAAGGCATCCGCATGAACAATGTGCTGCCCGGCTTTGTCGACAGCCTGCCCGAACAGTCCAGCCGCGTCGCCCGCATCCCGATGCGCCGCTATGGCAAGGTCTCCGAGCTCTCCGAAACCATCGCCTTCCTGCTTTCGGATGCCGCAGGCTATATCACCGGTCAAAACCTGCGCATCGACGGCGGCCTCACCGCCGCGCTCTGAAAGACCCCTCGCCCGCAAGCAAAAAGGCCGCGCCCTCCCAGGCGCGACCTTCCCGGTCCATTTCATCTTGGCACAAATATCCCCGCCGGAGGCCCCGGCCCGCCAAGCTCACTCGCCCGGAAGCCTGCGCACCGCCCCGGTCGCCGCCGAAGTCGCAAACAAGCCATAGGCCCGCAACGCCTGCGAAATCTTGCGCGCCCGCGGCTTGACCGGCTTCCAGCCCGCTGGCATCCTGCGCCGCCCGCCGTGTCGCCAGACTCCGCCTCCGTCACCGCCAGATGAATGGTGCGCGTCGGGAATGTTGATCTCGATCCGGTCGCCTTCATTCGACCAGACCGATCACCCCGCCCGAGGCCGCTTCCGGCGACTGACATGGCCGATCGACAGACCCGAGGTGCCGCCCGAGAACCGCCCATCGGTCAGCAAGGCGCAAGCCTTGCCCAGCCCCTTCGATTTCAGATACGGGTCGGATACAGCATCTCCTGCATCCCCGGCCCGCCCTTCGGCCCCTCATAGCGGATCACCAGCACGTCGCCCTCGTTGATCCAGTTCGACAAGATCGCCTCAACAGCCGCGTTCTGGCTCTCGAACACCCGCGCCGGGCCTGCGAACACCAGGATGCTGTCATCCACCCCCGCCGTCTTCACGATGCAGCCCTCCAGGCGCGATATTGCCCGACAGCACCGCCAAGCCGCCATCCTTCGAGAACGGCGTCTTGCGCCGAACGGATCACACCCTTCGTCGCGGTCCTTGTCCAGCTCCGCCCATTTCCGGCTCTGGCTGAAGGCCACCTGGGTCGGCACCCCGCCGGGTGCTGCCAGGAACAACTCCCGCACCTCCGGATGGTTCGAGCGGCTGATATCCCAATGGTCAATCGCCGCCCCCAAGCGTCGGCGCATGCACCGTCGGGCAATCGCGGTTCAGCAGCCCCGCCGCATCCAACTGACCCAGGATCGCCATGATCCCGCCGGCGCGGTGCACGTCCTCCATATGAACGTCCTGCTTGGCAGGGGCCACCTTGCACAGCACCGGCACCTTGCGGCTCAACGCATCAATGTCGGCCATGGTGAAATCGACGCCGCCCTCATGCGCTGCGGCCAGAATATGCAGCACGGTGTTGGTCGAGCCCCCCATCGCAATATCCAAAGCCATCGCATTCTCAAACGCGCCCTTGCTGGCGATATCGCGCGGCAGCAGGCCCTTCTCATTGCCCTCATAATGCCGCTTGGTGATATCGACGATCACCCGCCCCGCCTCAAGAAACAACCCCTGCCGCGACGAATGCGTCGCCAAGGTCGAGCCATTGCCCGGCAGCGACAGCCCCAAAGCCTCGGTCAGACAGTTCATCGAATTGGCGGTGAACATCCCCGAGCACGACCCGCAGGTCGGGCAAGCCGCCGCCTCAATCGTCGCGACATGCGCGTCCGACACCGAGTCGTCCGCCGCCGACCACCATCGCATCGACCAGATCGAGCGCCAGTTCCTTGCCGTCGATCACCACCTTGCCCGCCTCCATCGGCCCGCCCGAGACGAACACCACCGGAATGTTCAGCCGCATCGCCGCCATCAGCATGCCGGGGGTGATCTTGTCGCAGTTCGAGATGCAGACCATCGCATCAGCGCAATGCGCATTCACCATGTATTCCACCGAATCCGCGATCAACTCGCGCGACGGCAGCGAATAGAGCATGCCGTCATGCCCCATCGCGATGCCATCATCCACCGCGATGGTGTTGAATTCCTTGGCAACCCCGCCCGCACGTCTCGACCTCGCGCGCCACCATCTGGCCAAGATCCTTGAGATGCACATGGCCCGGCACGAACTGGGTAAACGAGTTGACAATCGCAATGATCGGCTTGCCGAAATCGCCATCCTTCATCCCGGTCGCGCGCCAAAGCCCGCGGGCCCCTGCCATATTGCGGCCATGGGTGGTGGTTCTGGAACGATAGACGGGCATGAAAGCCTCCCTCTTGCAGCGGGTGCGAGTTTGTCCGGCTTCTGCCCGGACTTTGGGCATTTACATGACGCCATGCCGCGAGGGGATCAAGGGCGAAACGGGAAAGTGAGCCGGAAAGCCCGCGATTTCGGCCCGGCGTCCCCGGTAGGATGGGCAATATTGCCCATCCTACCCCATAGGTCCGGCCGGTCGCCTCATGCCGCCGCAGCCAACCTCGCCCCACTCCGCCCGCAGCCCGATCAGGACACCCCCCTGCTGCTTCCCCGCCGCCACCCGCGCCGCCCCTCTGCGAAAATCGCGGCCTGCATGGCACAGATTGCGGTTTGTGCCCCCACAAACCACCAGCAGTGCTTGCCCAAAGCCCGCATCACGGCTATCACGGATCAAACAAAACAAGGCGGCACGATGCGAATTCTGATCACCAATGACGATGGCATCAATGCTCCGGGCCTCGTCACCCTGACCCAGATCGCCACCGAACTTGCCGGACCCAAGGGCGAGGTCTGGACCGTCGCCCCGGCCTTCGAGCAATCGGGCGTCGGCCATTGCATCAGCTACACCCATCCGATGATCAACGCCAAATTGTCCGAACGGCGCTACGCCGTCGAAGGCTCGCCTGCCGATTGCGTGCTGGCCGGGGTCTTCGACGTGCTGGAAGGCAACAAGCCCGACCTCGTGCTGTCGGGCGTCAACCGCGGCAACAACGCGGGGGAAAACGTGCTTTACTCCGGCACCATCGGGGCGGCGATCGAGGCAGCCTTGCACGGCATCCCGGCGATTGCGCTGTCGCAATACATGGGGCGCGCGACCAGCGAGCTGGACGATCCCTTCGAGGCGGCCGCCAAATTCGGCGTCAAAACCATCCGCGCCTTGCTTGATCGCGGCATCTGGACGCAAGACGACTACCGGGTCTTCTACAACGTCAACTTCCCGCCAGTGGCCGCCGCCAAGGTCAAGGGCCTGCGCGTGGCGAGCCAGGGCTTTCGCCGCGACACCCATTTCGGCATCCAGCCCTATACCGCGCCCTCGGGCAAACGCTTTCTCTGGATCGAGGGTGGCCCGCAACACACCCCCACCCTGCCCGGCAGCGACGTCCATGCCAATCTCGACGGCTATATCTCGGTCACCCCCCTGCGCTGCGATCTGACCGCGCATGACCTGCTCTCTGATCTGAGCGCGCGGCTGGCATGAGCGAGGACGAGCTGCCAGAGGGGGACAGCACGGCCGAGCAGCAGATGCGCTTTCTCTTTGCGCTGCGCTCGCGCGGGGTCACCGATGCGCGGGTGCTGACGGCGATGGAGAAGGTCGACCGTGGCCTCTTCGTGCGCGGCCTCTTTGCCGAACGCGCCTATGAGGATATGCCGCTGCCCATCGCCTGCGGTCAGACGATCAGCCAACCTTCGGTGGTGGGGATCATGACCCAGGCGCTGAATGTGCAGCCCCGCGACACCGTGCTCGAGGTCGGCACCGGCTCGGGCTATCAGGCGGCAATCCTGTCGCATCTGGCGCGGCGCGTCTATACCGTCGACCGCCACCGCCGCCTGGTGCGCGAGGCCCAGGTGCTGTTTCGCGAAATGGGCCTGGTCAATATCGTCGCCATGGCCGCCGATGGCAGCTTTGGCCTGCCCGAAACCGCGCCCTTTGATCGCATCATCGTGACCGCCGCCGCCGAGGACCCACCCGGCCCCCTCTTGGCGCAGCTGAAACCCGGCGGTATCATGGTGGTGCCTGTCGGCCAATCTGATACAGTGCAGCACCTGATCAAGGTCACCCGCCTTGCTTCGGGCTATGATTATGAAGAGCTTCGACCAGTGCGCTTTGTGCCCCTGCTCGAAGGTGTAAGCAGCGAATGAAAGCCCCGGGATCCTACCCGGGCCAAGGTATGAGGCCAGCATGACCCTTTCCGCTCTCCCTAACCATCGCCCGAGCCGCCCCCGCTCTGTCAGCGCACTGCCGCTTCTGGGGGCAACGGCGCTGTTGCTTCTGGGAGGCTGCGTCTCTGGACGTTCCTTCGACTGGGATCTGCGCGGCGGGGCCAATTCGGCCGCGACCTCCGAGGCGGCGCTGGCCGCCTCCGACCCGCGCCCCAATGCCGATGCGCGCGGCGTGATCTCTTATCCGGGCTATCAGGTGGCTCTGGCGCAAAGCGGTGACAGCGTCACCACCGTGGCCAACCGCGTCGGCATCGCCCCCGATGAACTGGCCCGCTACAACGCCCTGCGCCCCGCCGATACCCTGCGCCCGGGCGAGGTGCTGGCGCTGCCAACCCGCGTCGCCGCCGCCAACACACCGCTGGGCACGGGGCCGGTCGATGTCTCGGCCATCGCCACCACGGCGCTTGACCGCGTCGGCACCCAGCCGCGCGTGATCGGTTCGACCTCGCAGCCCCTGGCCTCTGCCCAGCCGCAAACCCTGCGCGCCGAGCCGGTGCGCCATCAGGTGCAACGCGGCGAAACCGCCTTTTCCATCGCGCGCACCTATGGCGTGGCGGCCCGCTCGCTGGCCGATTGGAACGGCCTTGGCACCGATCTCGAGGTCCGCGAGGGCCAGTATCTGATCATCCCGACCTCTTCCGCGCCGCCCACCAAGCCGGTGGTGGTGGAAACCATCCCGGGGGCAGGCTCGCCCACCCCGGTGCCGCCTTCGGCCAACGACCCGCTACCGGCCGAAAAACCGGTCAAGGCCGCCGCTGCCACAAAACCCGCTGTCGTGGCCGATCTCGGCAAGGACCGCACCGCCGCTTCGTCCTCGAAGTTCGCCATGCCGGTGCAGGGCAAGATCATCCGCAGCTATGTGAAGAAGAAAAACGACGGCATCGACATCTCGGCCCCGGCGGGGAGTGCGGTCAAATCCGCCTCTGACGGGGTTGTCGCCGCAATCACCAAAGACACCAAGGGCACGCCCATCGTGGTGATCCGCCATGCCGACGGCATCCTGACGGTCTATGCCGGGGTCGATGGCCTCAAGGTCGCCAAGGGCGACAGCGTCAAACGCGGCCAGACCATCGCCAGCGTCCGCGCCTCTGATGCGCCCTTCGTCCACTTCGAAGTGCGCCGCGGCGTCGATAGCCTCGATCCGATGGGATATGTGCAGTAGGGCGGGTTAATCCTCCGTTGCTGGCGACGTTGCCCTCTGGTGTCCGCCACAACAGAGGGCCGCGCCCGACCTCGGGACGGCGCGCCGAAGCCCCGATTTAGGCACTTTATAGATCAATTTCTTCCCCAGACCTTCAACTGGCACCCCCAGCCAACGCGCCCTCCCGTGGGGAGGCCCCCTCTCAGCGATTGCTAGCAATCGCTTGTCGGGCAACGGGGCGCGGCCCGGCGTCGCTTACGCGCCTTGATTCCGGGCAAGTTAGAGAGCAAGGCCACTGTCCCTCAAGACAGGAGATGGTGTTGGCGGGAAAACGCATGCGTTTTCTTGTCCGCCCAAGCCAATCAGCCTCGAAAACCAGAAATTTACCCGCGCCGATACTTGCCCGGCAGCAACGTCCCAATCGCCCGCGCCACCACGCCGCTCGCCTCGGGCATCAGCACCAGCGCCTCGGGCGCGTAATCCGAGATCATCTCGCGGCACATCCCGCAGGGCGCCACCACGCGCATCTCGCCATCGGCGCCGTGATAAACCGCGACGATGCTCTCGATCTCCGACGAGCCAAACTCGGCCACCGCCCGCCCCAAGGCCACCGCCTCGGCACAAACCGCCACCCGCCCGACATTGGCATCAAGATTGACCCCGGTCACCACCTGACCCGAGCGCAGGCGCAGAGCTGCCCCCACAACATGCCACTCCGCCCGATAACGTGCTGCAATCTGGGCACGGGCAGCCGCAATCAACGCCGCATCCGCGCTCATGTCCGGCTCACCAGGACCTTGTCGATCCGCAAGCCGTCCAGATCGATCACCTCAAAGCGATAGCCCCCAACCGCGAAACTCTCGCCCAAAGCTGCCATCCGCCCCATCTGGTGCAGGACCAGCCCCGCCAGTGTATCATATTCCCCCGCCAAAGCCCGCGGCAGCCCCAGACGGTCGCAGAGCTCATCCGCAGGCATCCAGCCCGCCACGATCAGGCTGCCATCGGCGCGCTCGACCAGCGCCGGCTCATCCATATCCGCCGCAATCTCCGCCCCGGTGATCGCGCCCAGCACATCCTCGGTGGTGATGATCCCCTCGAAATGACCATATTCGTCGTAAACCAAAGCGATGTGATGCACGGTCTTCTGCAAGACCTCCATCACCAGCAAGGCATCCGCCTGATCCGAGATCACCGGCACATCGACCACCATCTCGCGCAGATCCAAAGCCTCGCGCCGCGACACCGCGTTAAAGGCATCGGCCAGCGGCAGAATGCCCATGACCTCGCCCGTCTCGCGGCTCTGCACGATCATGCGCGGGCGGCCGATCTTGCGGATCAGCGCCACCGTCTCGGCGGAGGTTGCCTCCAGCTCCAGCATGGTGATCTCGTGGCGCGGCGTCATCAGGGCGCGGGCCGAACGATCCGCCAGCCGCATCACCCCCGCCATCATCGCGCGCTCTTCGCTTTCCAGCACGCCGCCCTCATGGGCCTCGCTCAAAAGGCTGTGCACCTCTTCATCGGTCACCCTGTTATCCCGCGCGCCACTTTGCCCCAGCAAGAACAGCAACGCCCGGCCCGAGCGATCCAGCAACCAGACCAAAGGCGTCGTCACCACAGACAAGATCGCCATCGCCGGGGCCACGCGAACCGCGATGCCTTCCGCATTGCGCAGCGCCAGCTGCTTTGGCACCAACTCGCCGACGACCAGCGAGACATAGGTGATGCTGACCACCACGCCGCCGACACCAAGGCTCGCGGCCCATTCCGCATCGACCCCGCGCGTGCTCAACCAATCGGCCAGCCGCACGCCCAAAGTAGCCCCCGACAAGGCCCCCGACAGCACGCCCACCATGGTAATGCCAATCTGCACGGTCGACAAAAATCGCCCCGGATCCGCCTGCAGCTTCAAAGCCGCCCGCGCCCCGGCACTCTTGCCCTCCAGCGGTTTCAGCCGCGCCGGACGCGCCGAAACAATCGCCATTTCAGACATCGACAAGACGCCGTTCAGCAAGATCAGCGCCAGCAGGATCAAAAGCTCTACTATCATGCGCGCAAGATCGTGCTGCGCTTGCGAAAAGACAAGGGCCTACAGCGCCACACCATGCCGCGCCGCCAGATCACAAAAGAATTGCCAGGCCACCCGGCCCGAGCGTGCGCCCCGCGTCGCCTGCCACTCGATCGCCTCAGCCCGCAGGGTTGCCGCATCAACCACCACGCCATGCGCCGCACAATAGCCGTCGATCATCGCCAGATACTGATCCTGATCACAGGAATGAAACCCCAGCCACAAGCCCGAAACGGTCGGAAAGCGAGACCTTCTCCTCGACCGCTTCCCCCGGCGTGATCGCCGTGGAGCGCTCGTTCTCGATCATATCGCGCGGCATCAGATGACGGCGGTTCGAGGTGGCATAGAGCAGCACATTCTCCGGACGCCCTTCGATGCCACCATCCAGCACCGCCTTCAGCGATTTGTAATGCTGATCGTCGTGGCTGAAACTCAGATCATCGCAGAACAGGATGAACTGATAGGGCGCCGCCCGCAGATGCGCCAGCAAGCGCTGCACCGAAGGCAGATCCTCGCGGCTGAGCTCAACGATCTTCAGATCATATCCCTCGGCCCGCACCGCCGCATGAACCGCCTTGACGAGGCTCGATTTCCCCATCCCGCGCGCGCCCCACAAAAGCGCGTTGTTCGCAGGCAGACGCTTAGCAAAATGCCGGGTGTTCTCGATCAGGGTGTCGCGCGCGCGGTTCACCCCGACCAGCAAGCCGATATCGACCCGAGCCACCCGTGCCACCGGCTCCAACCGATCCGGCCCGGTATGCCAGGCAAAGGCCTCGGCCGCGAAATCAGGCGCGGCCATCGGTGCCGGAGCCAGCCGCTCCAGCGCCTCGGCAATCCGCAGCAGCGCGATCACTCATCCTCAGGCTCTTCCCAAGTGCCATCCGCCCGTGCCTGCGCTTCGCGGTCGCGCTCGAACCGGGTAATCAGCCAGATCGAGACCTCGTAAAGCGGGTAGATCGCCACGAACAGGATCAGCTGGCTGACCACATCCGGCGGCGTCACAATCGCCGCAATCGCCAGAATCGCGATCACCGCATATTTCCGCGTCGCCTTCAGCCCAGCCGAAGAAATGATCCCCGCCTTGCCCATCAGCGTCAGCAGGACCGGCAGCTGAAAGCACAGACCAAAGGCCATGATGAACTTCATGCTCAGGGACAAGAACGCATCGGCAGAGCCCTGAAACTTGGTCGTCGCCTGCACCGCAGCCCCCAGTTTCGCGGTCTCGCCGCCCAGCCAGGTCGGCAAGGCCTTGTCCTGAAAGCCCAGAAAGAAATCAAAGGCAAAGGGCAGGATGATGAAATAGGCAAAAGACGCGCCAATGATGAACATCGCTGGCGAGGCGATCAGAAACGGCAGAAACGCATTCTTTTCATTGCGATAAAGACCGGGCGCCACAAAGCGCCACATCTGAAAGGCAATGATCGGAAAGCCCAGACCAAAGCCGCCCCAGGTGGCAATCTTGATGGCGACAAAGAAGCCTTCCTGCGGCGAAAGCAGCACCAGATTGCAATCCTGCGCCCGATCCGCCAGCGCCATGCACAAGGGCTGCGACAGCAGCAGAAAGATCTGATCCGAGAAATAATAGGCGACGCAAAAGCAGGCCGCAAAGGCCAGAAGCGAATAGATCACCCGCGTGCGCAGCTCTTTTAGATGCTCGATCAGCGGCGCTGCCGAGCCGTCAACTTCTTCCGCGTTGCTCATGCTTTATCCGATACTTTGGGCTTGCGCGGCGCGCGGGGCTTGGCGGCGACCGGGGCCGCCTCTGCCACTTTGACACGCGATTTCGGCGCGACCTTGGCCGCGGGCTTGACCGCAGATTTTACTGGCGCTTTTGCCGGGGCTTTCGACAGCACTTTTGCCGGGGCTTTTGACAGCGCTTTTGCCGGGGCTTTTGCCGGGGCTTGCGGCGGCTTTGCCTGGGCATCCAGGGCCTTCAGCTTCGCATTGCTCTCGGCAATGATCGCCTGCTTGGCGGCCTTCTGGTCCATCAAGGCCTGGGTCTCGGGGCCAAGGATTGACGGGCTTGCGATGCTCTCAGAACTCACCGGCGGCACCGTCGCGGGCATCGGCGGCGGCGTCAAAGGCTTGGTGGCCACAGTCGGCTTGGCGGCATTCTTGATCGGGTCCCATTTCTCGAACCGGTCCGCCGCCTCCTTGACCTTGTCCAGCCCCATCGCCTTGGCCGAGGTCGCATCCTTCAGATCCTTGGCGACATCCTTGATGCCGGTCTCATTGGCCGCCTGCTCCATAGCGCGGCTGAACTCGCGCCCCATCGCCTTGATCTTGGCGGTAAAGCGGCCAAGCTGACGGAACATTTGCGGCAGATCCTCCGGACCCACCACGATCAGCGCTATGATGCCAATCAGCATCAGTTCGGCAAAGCCGATATCCCCAAACATCTTAAGCGTGCCCTTTCAAGGCTGGACGAAACAAAGCTTGGTCTCAGACCTTGTCTTTGACTTCCGGCGTCACGTCCTTGGCCTCGGCAGCAGCACTGGCGTCCTTGTCCAGCTCGGCAGAGCCATCGGTGACGCCGCGCTTGAAGGCGGTGATACCCTTGCCAACCTCGCCCATCAGCGCCGAAACCTTGCCCCGGCCAAACAGCACCAGAACCACAACCGCGATCAACAGAATTTGCAGCGGACCCATTTGCATCAGTCTATTCCTTTTCCCGCACCGCATCCCCGCGGTGATTTCATAACCCAGCCTTAACGAGATCGCGCGGCGAGGAAAGTGGAATAGCGCAATCTGCACTGGCAAAACCCGGGCTTTACCCCCATATAACTGACAGCTATCTGTCAGTTGTCACAAAGCAAGAAAGCCACGATGAGCCGCACCGATCGCCTTTACGACGTGATCCAGATCCTGCGCGACGGGCGTTTGCACCGCGCGTCAGAGATGGCGCAGCGCCTTGGCGTCTCGGATCGCACCATCTGGCGCGATATAGCCACCCTGATGGCCTCGGGCCTGCCGGTCGAGGGCGAACGCGGTGTCGGCTACGTGTTGCGCGCCCCGATCACCCTGCCACCGATGATCCTGAACGCCCATGAACTGGACGCGCTGCGCGAGGGCCTGCGCCTCGCCACCGAGGCCACCGACCCCAGCCTTGCCCGCGCCGCCCGCAGCCTCGCCCGCCGCATCGCCGCCGTGACCCCCGCTCCGCGCAGCGATCCCGGCGATCTCTTTGCCTTCGCGCCCAGCCCGACCAGCCAGCGCGCGCCCAAACACCTGCCGCTCCTGCGCCGCGCCATCAAATCCCATGAGCGGGTGGCGCTCAGCTATCTCGACCCGCGCGGGCTGGAAAGTCACGCCGATGCCTGTCCGCTGGCGCTGGAGAAATCCGGCCGCATCACCAGCCTCGCCGCCTTTGTCGAGGCGCAAGCCAGCTTTCGCAGCTTTCGTCTTGACCGGCTGATCTCGGTGACCCTGACCGGCGAACGCTTTGCTCTTACCGAGGCGCAGGGCCTCGCCGCCTACCGCGCCCGCCAGTCACAGACGATTCGCGAGGATGGTTAACAAGGCCTCCCCGTGGTCAACGTAATGACGCAGGCCATACCTAAGCCATACGCAAATCATACACCGCGCATACCTGGGGAGTTATCCACTCTCTAGAATTAATACAGCGTTCCCAGGCCTTTAGGCCGCCGAGGGGAACACATGGCAGCGATCCCGCCGGATCATCAACCAAAGCGGCGTCTCGACCTTGGGCAAGAACACCCCCGGCACCGAAGCCGTCAGAATCGAGCCATCAAACTCCATCCTGAATTCCACCAGCGATTCCCGCCCCAAATAGCGCGCCCGCTGCACCACACCCCGCGCAGGCGTGCCCTCCGCCCGCGTCGGATTGGGCCCGCGCCCGGCCCGGTCAAAGTCGATCTTCAGATGCTGTGGCCGGATCACGATATCAACCGCCGCGCCATCCGCATGGCCGGGGGTCAGAAAGTCACCAAAGGGCGTCTCGGTCAAAGCGCCCCGGGAAATCCCCCGGATCACATTGATATCACTGAAAAATGCCGCCGCTTCGCGATCCACCGGCGCGTTGTAGATGTTATAGGGCGCGCCCCGCTGCATCGAGCCGCCCCGCCCGCATCAGCGCGATCTCATCGGCCATCCGCATCGCCTCATCCGGCTCATGCGTCACCAGCAAAACCGCCGCGCCCTCGTGCTTCAGCACCTCCAGCGTCGCATCGCGAATGCCATCGCGCAGCCGGTTATCAAGGCCGGAAAACGGCTCGTCCATCAGCATCACCCGAGGCCGCGGTGCCAAGGCCCGCGCCAGCGCCACCCGCTGCTGCTCGCCCCCCGACAAGCTCGTGCGGATGCTTGGCCCAAAGCCGGAAAGGTTCACCTTTTCAAGCAGTTCATCGACGCGGCTCATCTTTTCGGCCTTGTCGCCAGACAGGCCAAACGCCACATTCCCCGCCACCGTCAGATGCGGAAACAGCGCGAAATCCTGAAACATCAGGCCCACGCCCCGCGCCTCCGGTGGCAGGTTCACCCCGCCGCCAAACACCTCGCGCCCGTCAATCAACACCCGCCCCGAGGCTGGCGTCTCGACCCCCGCAATCATCCGCAACGTCGTCGACTTGCCGCACCCCGAGGGGCCGAGCAGGCACATCACCTGCCCCGCCGCGACCTGAAGGTTGACGTCAGACACCACTTCCTTACCGCCAAACTGGCAGCTAAGCGATTGAACCTCAAGGCGGATTGGGTCAGTCATCATATCCCAAGCAATTTGCTAGGGCATTTCCTACCAGCCCCAACCCGCTCAGGGCAAGATCACAGCGTCGCGTTGATCGCTCCGCCGTCCAGCAGGATGTTCTGCCCGACGATGAACCCCGCGTGTTGGCTGCACAGGAAGGCACACATCGCGCCGAACTCCGCTGCCGTGCCATAGCGCCGCGCCGGGATCGTCGCCGCCCGTTCAGCCTGCGCCGCCTCCATGCTGATGCCCTTGGCCTGCACCACGGCCTTGTCCAGCGAAGTGGCCCGGTCCGTCGCATGAATGCCGGGCAGCAGGTTGTTGATCGTCACGCCATACGGCGCCACCTGCCGCGAGGTGCCGCCGACATAACCGGTCAGCCCGGCCCGCGCCGCATTCGACAGACCCAGCTGCGGGATCGGCGCCTTGACCGACTGCGAGGTGATGTTGACCACCCGGCCCCAGCCCTTGTCGATCATCCCCGGCAACAGCGCCTTCATCAGCGCGATCGGCGTCAGCATATTGGCGTCCAGCGCCTTGATGAAATCCTCGCGCTCCCAGTCCGACCACACGCCCGGCGGCGGCCCGCCGGCATTGGTCACCAGAATATCGACCGCGCCCGCCGCAGCCAGAACCTCGGCGCGCCCGGCCTCGGTGGTGATATCCGCAGCAACTGCAGTGACTTGCACGCCGAACTTCGCGAAGCTCCGCCGCCGTCGCCTCCAGCGCCTCCGCGCCGCGCGCATTGATCACCAGATCAACCCCCGCCTCGGCCAGAGCCATCGGCACAGCCGCGCCCCAGGCCCTTGGACGCCGCACAAACCAAAGCCCGCTTGCCCTTGATACCCAGATCCATCTTCGTCTCCTTGTTCTTTGCAAAAGACCTAACAGGCCACCCGCGGCTTGACCAGTTCCAGCAAGCGCCCGCGCCCTTAACCTGAATTGCTGTCAAATGGCCCTATTCTGGGCCGGAATTCGCCAGATATCGCCCGCAACCTGCTTGAGAATTTCGCCGACAAAGCCCATAGCCTGCCTGTCCCCCTCCTAATACCCCGAGACCCATGACCCAAACGCCGCCCACGCTCCCCGGTCACGCCGCCCAAGTCCTTGCCGCGGATGCGATTTATTGTGTGACAGGCGTGAACAACGGCGATGCGCTCGAGGGGCCGGAGATGGTGTGCCCCGGCGATATCTACGCGCTTGACCCAGCGGAATTACCGCATCGCCTTGTGGTCACCCGCGCCGAAGCGGGCGCGCAACGGGTCGGCACCGGTAGCGAGATCGGCACCGAGGGCGAAGCGCTGCGCTTTGAGGCGCGCTATACGCTGATGGCCAGCGATGGCGATGGCGTCGAAGTGCTGCTGCTGCGCCTCGCAAGTGGCAGCCGCTTTGTGCTGCCGCTCTCCCCGATGACCCCGCAGGCGGAATACACCCTGCTGAAGATCGACGAGACGCCCGCCGACATCGGCCTCTCGGATCTTTTGTGCATTTCTTTCGCCCGTGGCACCATGATCACCCTCGCCTCGGGCGAGCAACGCGCCATTGAAGCGCTGGTCGCGGGCGACAAGGTGCTGACCCGCGACCACGGCGGCCAAGCGATCCGCTGGATCGGCCAGACCACCCTGCGCGCCGTTGGGGCCTTTGCGCCGGTGCTGATTGCGGCGGGCACTTTGGGCAACTCCGGCGACCTGATCGTCAGCCAGCATCACCGCATGTTCCTCTATCAGCGCAAGCGCAAGGCGGGCCAGCCGACCTCGGAACTTCTGGTGCAGGCCAAGCATCTGGTTGATAACGATAGAGTTTTCCTGCGCGAAGGTGGCTTTGTCGATTACTTCAGCCTGGTGTTTGACCACCACGAGATCATCTACGCCGAAGGCATTCCGGCCGAAAGCCTGATGGTTAACGACGCCACCGTCAGCCGCCTGCCGGCCGAGCTTTCCGCCGATGTGCGGGCGCGGTTTCCCGGTCTCAGCCAGAACCAGCACTTCGGCACCGAGGCCGGTCGGCGCTTTCTGGAAGAGATCGGCACCGCAGCCCTGTTCAAACCCGTCGCCGCCCCTGCCGACACGCCAGCGCTAGCCGCTGGACGGGGCGGGTGCTTTCCGCTAAAGCCCTGCGCATCATGACCCAAAGCAATACCCCCAGCCTTCCGCCCGAAATCGCCCGCCGCCGGACCTTTGCGATCATCTCGCACCCCGACGCTGGCAAAACCACGCTGACCGAGAAATTCCTGCTGTTCGGTGGCGCGATCCAGATGGCCGGTCAGGTCCGCGCCAAGGGCGAGGCGCGGCGCACGCGGTCGGACTTCATGAAGATGGAGCAAGAGCGCGGCATCTCGGTCTCGGCCTCGCGCCATGTCCTTCGATTTCCGCCACTACCGCTTCAACCTCGTCGACACCCCCGGCCACTCGGATTTCTCCGAAGACACCTATCGCACCCTGACGGCCGTTGATGCCGCGATCATGGTGATCGACGGGGCCAAGGGCGTCGAAAGCCAGACGCAAAAGCTGTTCGAGGTCTGCCGGATGCGCGACCTGCCGATCCTGACCTTTTGCAACAAGATGGACCGGGAAAGCCGCGATACCTTTGAGATCATTGACGAAATCCAAGAGAACCTGGCGATTGACGTCACCCCTGCAAGCTGGCCCATCGGCATGGGGCGCGACTTTATCGGCGCCTATGACCTGCTGCACGACCGGCTTGGAAATCATGGACCGCGCCGACCGCAACAAGGTGGCCGAGACGATCCAGATCACCGGCCTGAATGACCCGAAACTTGCCGATCACGTCCCCGCCGAGCAGTTGAAGAAGCTGCGCGAAGAGCTTGAAATGGCACAGGAACTGCTTGCCTGCCTTTGATCGCGCCTCTTTCCTGAACGGCTCGATGACGCCGATCTGGTTCGGCTCGGCGATCAACTCCTTTGGCGTCAAGGAATTGATGGACGGCATGGGCGAATATGGCCCGGAACCGCAGCCGCAAAAGGCCGCCGAACGGCAGATCTCGGCGAATGAGAAACACCGTCACCGGCTTTGTCTTCAAGGTGCAGGCCAATATGGACGCCAAGCACCGCGACCGCGTCGCCTTCGTGCGCCTCGCCTCGGGACATTTCCTGCGCGGCATGAAGATGATGCATGTGCGCTCGAAAAAGCCGATGGCCATCGCCAACCCGGTGATGTTCCTTGCCGCCGACCGCGAGTTGGCCGAAGAGGCTTGGGCCGGCGACATCATCGGCATCCCCAACCACGGCCAGTTGCGCATCGGCGATGCGCTGACCGAAGGCGAGATGCTGCATTTCACCGGCATCCCCTCGTTTGCGCCCGAACTTTTGCAGGTCGTGCGCGCCGGTGATCCGATGAAGGCCAAGCATCTGGAAAAGGCGCTTTACCAATTCGCCGAGGAAGGTGCGGCCAAAGTCTTCAAGCCGATGATCGGCTCGGGCTTCATCGTCGGCGTCGTCGGCGCTTTGCAGTTCGAAGTGCTGGCCAGCCGGATCGAGCAGGAATACTCGCTGCCGGTGCGCTTTGAGCCGAGCCAGTTCACCTCGGCGCGTTGGGTCTCGGGGCGAAGCTCGAAGTTGAGAAATTCGTCAACGTCAACAAGGGTCATATCGCCTTGGACAGCGATGGCGACACCGTGTTTCTGACCCGCCTGAAGTGGGACATCGACCGGATCGAGCGCGACTACCCCGAAGTCACGCTGACGGCCACCAAGGAAATGATGGTTTAATCCGCCACGCGGCCGGTTATGCTTCTGGGTGACGGCGTGCAGGCGGCGCGCGCGACGCTTGCCAAAGCGCGCTGACCCCGCCCGGTGACAGCCGCGCAAAATCACAATGCCGCGCTCAACATTGACGTCGGACAAATTTTGCACTAACGCAGGGGCGGGTTCATATACGATGGGCCCGCGCCGGGACGTCCGGAACCATAGCGTCCCATAACCCTGCGGGCCGACCCCCGCATCTTTAGGACGCAAATGACGAAATTCTCAGACCTCGCGCTGGACCCCCGCGTGCTTCAAGCCGTTGCAGAAGCCGGCTACGAAACCCCGACCCCGATTCAGGCCCAAGCCATTCCGCATGCTTTGCAAGGCAAAGACGTGCTGGGCATCGCCCAGACCGGCACCGGCAAAACCGCCAGCTTCGTGCTGCCGATGATCACTCTGCTTGGCAAGGGCCGCGCCAAAGCGCGGATGCCGCGCAGCCTGGTGCTGGCCCCGACCCGTGAACTTGCAGCGCAAGTGGCGGAAAACTTTGAAACCTATGCCAAATACACCAAGCTGACCAAGGCCCTGCTCATCGGCGGCGTCTCCTTTGGCGAGCAGGACAAGCTGATCGACCGTGGCGTCGATGTGCTGATCGCCACCCCCGGCCGCCTGCTTGATCACCACGAACGCGGCAAACTGCTGCTGACCGGCGTGCAGATCATGGTGGTCGACGAGGCCGACCGCATGCTCGACATGGGCTTTATCCCCGATATCGAGCGGATCTTCTCGCTGACGCCTTTCACCCGCCAGACCTTCTTTTACTCGGCGACCATGGCGCCCGAGATTGAGCGGATCACCAACACCTTCCTGACCGGTGCGGTAAAGATCGAAGTGGCGCGGCAGGCCACAACCTCGACCACCATCGAGCAAAAGCTGATCCAGTTCACCCCCACCCGCAAGGACAAGTCCTTTGCCGAAAAGCGCGCCGTGTTGCGGGCGCTGATCAAGGCCGAGGGCGAAAGCTGCACCAATGCGATCATCTTCTGCAACCGCAAGATGGATGTCGACGTGCTCGCCAAGTCGCTGAAATCGCATGGCTTCAACGCCTCGCCGATCCATGGCGACCTGGATCAGTCGGTGCGCACCAAAACGCTGGACGGCTTTCGCGATGGCTCGGTGCACCTGCTGATCGCCTCGGATGTCGCCGCACGCGGCCTGGATATTCCGGCGGTAAGCCACGTCTTCAACTTTGACGCGCCAAGCCACCCCGAGGATTACGTCCACCGCATCGGCCGCACCGGCCGCGCCGGGCGTCTCGGCAAGGCCTATACCATCGCCACGCCCTCGGATGACAAATACATCAACGCCATCGAAGCTTTGGTCAAACAACCGATCCCGCGCGGTGAGGTGCCCGAAGGCGCGCTGGAAGGGGCTTCTGACCGCCCCGAGCGCCCACGCGAAGAGCGCAGCAGCCGCAGTCGAGGCGGTCGTGGCGAAGCCCGCAGCCCCCGCGCCCCGCGCGAGGCCAAGGTCGAAGCCGCAGCGCCAGTGGCAGAGGTCGTGGTCGAGACCGCAGCCGAGGCTCCGCAACCCGAACGCGCGCCCCGTCGGGAAGAACCCCGCCGGGATGAGCGCAGCCGCGAACCCCGGCGCGACGACCGCGCACGGGAAGAACGCCCGCGTGAAGACCGCGCTGGTCGGGAAGAGCGTCCCCGCGACGACCGTCGCGATCAGCGCCGCGATCATGGTGGCGAGCGTGTCGTCGGCATGGGCGAGCATGTGCCCGATTTCATCCTGCGCAGCTTCAAACTGAAGCCGGGCAGCGAAGAGGTCGAAGAGTCCACCGATCAGGCTCAGGAAGCCTGAGGCAAAAGCCCGCGCCAGATAGCTGAACCACTTGGCCTGAGCCAGAAAGCAAAAGGCCCCGCACAGCGGGGCCTTTTCTTTTACTCGTTGGCGAGCCTGCTCACCACGACGACCACTTCCGGCTTCTTGCCGATCTCTTCCATCGCCACCTGCCGGACGATCTTGCGCAGGGCCTCGTCAAGCTTGTCGTCATTCGACAAGATCTTCTTGCCGGTCGATTCAAGGAAATCACTCAACTCGGTTTCCATGGTCTCGGCCAGCACGCGGTTGCCCTTGCCGATTTCGGGCAGGCCCATGGTCTCGACCCAGGCTTCGCCCAGCGGCTGATCCTGTTCGTCCATGATCACCGTCACCATCACAAGCCCGTTCAGCGCCATGCGGATGCGGTTGCGCACCACGCCGTCCAGCGCGCCGATCAACACCGAGCCGTCCAGATAGGTGCGGCCCGCTTCGACATGCTCGGCCACCACCGGCACATCGCCGGTCAGATCGAGCATGGTGCCATTGGTGGCAATCGCCGAGGCGATGCCCGCTTCGGTGCCAATGCGGGCGTGTTCGCGCAGGTGGCGATGCTCGCCGTGCATCGGGATCAGCATGTCGGGCAGGAATATCCGGTGCACATGCTCCAGATCCGGCCGGTTGGCATGGCCCGAAACATGGTAAAGGCCGTTGTTGTCATCGACGATATCGACGCCCTTCTCCGACAAGGCATTGACGATCGAATAGACGCCGCGCTCATTGCCCGGAATGATCTTGGAGGAGAACAGGAAGGTATCGCCCTCTTTCAGCTCCAACCCCAGATACTTGCCGCGGCTCAGCTGGGCCGAGGCGGCGCGGCGCTCGCCCTGGCTGCCGGTGACGATCAGCATCAGGTTGCGGCGCGGCACGTCGGCGGCTTCTTCCGCCGTGATGGTGCGGGGGAAATCGCCCAGAACGCCAGCCTCTGCCGAAGCCGAAACCATCCGTTTCATCGCCCGGCCCAAAAGGCAGACCGAGCGATCGGCGGCAATGCCAGCCTCGGCCAGCGTTTTCAGGCGCGCGACGTTGGAGGCGAAGGTCGTCGCCACCACCATGCCGCCGGCAGAGCGGATCAGATCGGCCAAAGGCTCTTTCAGCGTGCTTTCCGAACGGCCCGCATGCAGCGAAAACACATTGGTCGAATCGCACATCAGCGCCTTCACCGGCTTTTCCGCCGCAATCGCCGCCATCATCGCATCGTCCCAGCCCTCGCCGACAATCGGCGTCGGATCGCGCTTGAAGTCGCCCGAGTGGAAGATCCGCCCCGCAGGCGTGTCGATGATCATCGCCGAGCTTTCGGGGATCGAGTGGCTGAGCGGCACGAATTGCACCTTGAAGGGACCAGCCTCGATCACCTGCGGCCGCGCCTCGACGATCTTGATTGCGTCTTTCGGCAGACCCGCCTCTTCAAACTTCAGCCGCCCGATGGTGGCCGTGAACTTGCGGGCATAGACCGGCTTTTTCAGGCTCGGCCACAGATGCGCCAAAGCGCCGATGTGATCCTCATGGGCATGGGTGATAAAGATCGCCTCAAGCCGGTCGAGCCGCGCCAAAAGCCAGGAGACATCAGCCATGATCAGATCGACACCCGGCGTGCCGTCCATATCGGGGAAAGCCACGCCCAGATCGACAAGGATCAGGCGTTCCTTGCCCTTGGGGCCATAGCCGTAGACATAGGCGTTCATGCCGATCTCGCCGGCCCCGCCCAAGGGAAGATAGATCAGTCGTTCACCGCTCATGCTGTGTCCTTGTTGTATTGGTTGATGAGGACAAGACCATGCATGGTCAGATCATCCTCAACGGAATGGAAAAGCTCAGTTCCCTGAGCGAAAAGGCTGGCAAGCCCCCCAGTGGCAATGACCTTCATCGGTGCTACGCGCTCGCGGCGCACCTCGCGGACAATGCCTTCGATGAGGCCGATATAGCCCCAATACACGCCCGATTGCATGCAGGCCACCGTATTCGTGCCAATCGCCTTGGCCGGGTTTGGTGATATCGACATGCGGCAGCGCCGCCGCCGCCATGTGCAGGGCCTCAAGGCTGAGGTTGACGCCGGGGGCGATGACGCCGCCGACATAGGCGCCATCGGTATCGACCACATCAAAGGTCGTCGCCGTGCCGAAATCCACCACGATCAGGTCACCGCCGTGGCGATCAAAGCTGCCGACCGTATTGACCAGCCGGTCTGGCCCCACCGTGGTGCCCTGATCCGACTCTGGGTGCCACCGGCAAGGCGCAGTCGGCCTTGCCCACCACCAATGGGCGGCAATTGAAATAGCGGTCGCAAAGCACCCGCAGGTTAAACACCACCCGAGGCACGGTCGAAGAGATGATCGCCTCAGAGATCTTCGCCTCAGTCTTGGTCAGCATCATCAACGAGGAGAGCCAGACGAAATACTCATCCGCCGTGCGCGTGTGATCCGTGGCAATGCGCCAGGTGGCGATGAAACCGCGCGCCGTCCCAGATCGAAAACACCGTATTGGTATTGCCGCAGTCGATGGCCAGAAGCATGGGCACCTCGGTTCAGAAGAAAACCTCTGCCGCCGGGATGGCGACAGGGCCGGAGTTCATCCGCAGGATCAGATTGCCTTTGGCGTCGATGGTCTCGAAGACGCCTTCGCGGGTCTCGGTGCCGGTGCGGGCGCGGATCACCTCGCCCAGACGCGCGGCATGGCTCAGCCATTCCGCCCGCAAGGGCGCAAAGCCCTCGGCTTGAAATATCGCCTCCCAGCGCGCAAAAGCCTGGGCAAGCGCGTCGAGAAAGGTCTCGGGCGCAAGGCGCAGCCCGGTTTCCTGCAACAGGGACACTGGTGGCAGCGCACCGGTCTCGACAAGGCTGACCGGCGGTGCGCCGATCAGATTGACGCCAATGCCCACGGCCAGATCCATGCCACGTGGCGCGCTGCTGCTTTCCAGCAGGATCCCCGCGACCTTGCCACCGTTCAGCAGCACGTCATTCGGCCATTTCAGCGCAAAGGCTTCCGGCAGGCGCGTAAGACTGGCGAAGGCCTCGCGCAGGGCAAGGGCGGCGGTGAAAGAGCGCAGCGCCACCTGGTCGGCTGGCTCTTGCAACTGCATCAGCAAGGTTGCGTAGAAATTCCCCTTTGGGCTGACCCAGGGCCGCGCCCGCCTGCCCCGCCCCGCGGTCTGCTCCAAGCCCCAGAAACCACGCAGGCCCCGTCAGCGACGGGGCCAGACGCAAGGCGTGGGAATTGGTGCTGTCAACCGTTGGCAGGACGTGGCGCGCCACGCCCGAAGGCCAAGCGGGTTTAGCCGACAAGAGCTTGCGCCGCAGCCAGGGCGGGGGCTTCGATGCCAAAGAGGTTGATCACCCCCAACAGCATCACCGCCGCCACAGCCACCAGCATCAGCCATTGCACCGGCACCATGCGGCTGGAAACGCCCTCGGTCTCCTTGCCGAAATACATGAAGAAGACGATGCGCAGGTAATAGAAGGCCCCGATCACCGAAGCCACCGCGCCCGCCAGCGCCAGCCAGGTCATATTGGCATCAACTGCGGCTTTCAGCACATAGAACTTCCCGAAAAACCCCAGCATCGGCGGCACGCCGGCAAGGCTGAACATCAGCACCAGCACGGCCAGCGCCTTCAAGGGTTCGCGTTTCGAGAACATGTTCAGGCTGTCGATGGTGGTGATCGACTGGCCGTTCTTCTCCAGCGACATGATGAAGGCAAAGGTGCCAAGGTTCATCGTCACATAGATCGCCATATAGACCAGCATGGCCTGCACGCCTTCGACGGTGCCGACGGCGACGCCGATCAGGGCATAGCCCATATGGGCGATCGAGGAATAGGCCATCAGACGCTTGATGTCGCGCTGGCCAATGGCGGCAATCGCGCCAAAGAACATCGACAGCACCGCAAGCACCGCCAGAACCTGGCTCCACTGCGTCGGGATCTCGCCAAAGGCATCCTGCACCACACGGGCAATCAAAGCCATGGCGGCGGCTTTCGGCGCCGTGGCGAAAAACGCCGTCACCGGCGTCGGCGCGCCTTCGTAAACGTCGGGCGTCCACATATGGAAGGGCACCGCCGAAACTTTAAAGGCCATGCCAGTGAGCAGGAAGACCAGACCAAGCACCAACCCAATCGGCGCCTCTGCCGTCACTGCCGTCTGGATGCCCGAGAACAGCGTCGTGCCGGTGTAGCCATAGGTCAGCGACGCGCCGTAAAGCAGCATTCCCGACGACAGCGAACCCAGCACGAAGTACTTCAGACCGGCTTCAGTGGATTTCACCGAGTTGCGGCGCATCGCGGCGACGACATAAAGCGCCAACGACTGCAGCTCGAGCCCCATGTAAAGCACCATGAGATCGCCCGCCGAAACCATGACCATCATGCCGATCACCGCCAGCGTCACCAGGATCGGATATTCAAACCGCCCCATGTCGTTGCGCTGCATGTAATCCTGGCTCATCACCAGAACCCCCGCCGCCGACAAAAGCACCATCACCTTCACAAAGCGCGAGAAGGCGTCGTCGATGAACATGCCGCCAAAGCCTGCATTGGCCCCCTCGCCCGCGATGCCGATCCACAGCGCGACGGCGACAAAAATCCCCGCCGTGGCCCAGGTGATCGCGCCGGTCAGCGCATCCTTGCCGGAGTAAACCGTAAAGAGCAGCGCCCCCATGGCGTAAAGCGCCAGAATCACCTCGGGCAGAACGATATGAAAGTCAGTCGCGTTCATCTTTGGTGTCCTTTAGTGCGTGGCCACTTCCGCAGCGGCTTCAGCCACAGCGGGAATGGAGGCGTGGTAATCTTCAACGAGATGGGCAACCGAGGGGCCGATGATATCGGTCACCAAGGCGGGATAGACGCCCAGAAGCAGGGTCATGACGATCAGCGGCGCAAAGATCGCGCGCTCGCGGCGGCTCATGTCCTGAATGGTTCTCAGACCCTCTTTCACCAGCGCGCCAAAGGCGACGCGGCGATAAAGGTAAAGCCCGTAGGCCGCCGAAAAGATCACCCCCGAAGTGGCAACAGCGGCAACCCAGGTGTTGACCTGAAAAATCCCCATCAGCACCAGGAATTCCCCAACAAAACCGCTGGTGCCCGGCAGGCCGACATTGGCCATGGTAAAGAACATGAAGACCAGCGCATAGGCGGGCATCCGGTTCACCAAGCCGCCATAGGCGTCGATGTCGCGGGTGTGCATGCGGTCATAGATCACGCCGACACAAAGGAACATCGCGCCCGAGATAAAGCCGTGGCTGATCATCTGGAAGATCGCGCCATCCACGCCTTGCTGGTTGGCCGCAAAGATGCCCATCGTCACATAGCCCATGTGGGCGACCGAAGAATAAGCGATCAGCTTCTTCATGTCTTCCTGCGCCAGCGCGACCAGCGAGGTATAGACCACCGCAATCGCCGACATCCAGAACACCAGCCCGGACATCACCTCCGACGCCCACCGGGAACATCGGCAGGCTGAAGCGCAAAAAGCCATAGCCGCCCATCTTCAGCAGGATCGCCGCCAGCACCACAGAGCCCGCCGTCGGGGCCTGCACGTGGGCGTCCGGCAACCAGGTGTGCACCGGCCACATCGGCATCTTGACCGCAAAGCTGGCAAAGAAGGCCAGGAACAGCAGCGTCTGCAAGCCGCCCGTGACGGTCATGCCCAGCACCACCATCGGCTCATGCGCGAAATCAAACGCCATCAGCGTCGGAATATCGGTGGTGCCCGCCGCCATATACATGGCGATCATCGCAACCAGCATCAGCACCGAGCCGAAGAAGGTATAAAGAAAGAACTTGAAGGCCGCATAAATCCGGTTCTGCCCGCCCCAGATGCCGATGATCAGGAACATCGGGATCAGTCCGGCCTCGAAGAACAGGTAGAACAACACCAGATCCAGCGCCAGGAACACGCCAAGCATCAGCGTTTCCAGCAGCAGGAAGGCGATCATGTATTCCTTGACCCGTTCGCTCACACCCCAGGTCGACAGGATGGTGATCGGCATCAGGAACGTGGTCAGCAGGACAAACAGGATCGAGATCCCGTCAACCCCAAGCTTGTACTTCAGCCCAAGGATCCAATTGCCCTCTTCGACAAACTGAAAGCCGGTGTTGCTGGCATCAAAGCCCTTGAGCACCAGAAGCGAGACCAGAAAGGTCACAGCACTGGCGATCAGCGCCAGCCACTTGGCATTGCGCGCCGTGGCCGCATCATTGCCGCGCAGGAACAGCGCCAGAATGGCCGCCGCAACCGCGGGCAGAAAGGTGATGATGGAGAGTAGATACGTCATGGTCTTAGTTCCCCACCGTCAGCGTCATCCAGGTGATCAGGGCACCAATCCCCAAAACCATCGCGAAGGCATATGTAAAGACGTAGCCGGATTGCATCCGCCCCGCCCATTTCGTGAAGAAGGGGATGATCCCCAAAGCAAGCCCGTTAAGGCCGCCGTCGATGATGCTGCCGTCGCCCTTCTTCCACAGGAAGTTGCCAAGCCAGAACGCGGGCTTGACGAAGATCACATGGTAGAGCTCGTCGAAGTACCACTTGTTCAAGAGGAAGAGGTAAAGCGGACGCTGCTGTGCTGCCAGCTTCGCCGGCAGTTCGGGGCTGCGGATGTAGAACTTCCACGCCATCAAAAAGCCAAGCAGCATGGCGACAAAGGGCGAAACCTTGACCCAGCTCGGTGCCTCGTGGGCCTCGTGGATCACATGGTTGTCCGCCCCAAGATAGACAGCACCTTTCGGGGCAACCAGCGCTGCGCCATGCGCAGGTGCAGCCTCGGCAGGGCTTGCAGCCGCCTCGGTCGTGGCGACAGCTTCGGGCGTGGCGACAGCTTCGGGCGCAGGCGTGGCTTCGGTGGTCACCGCAGCCGCAGTGCCTTCGGCGACAGCAGACGCTTCCGCTGGGGCGGCTTCGGTGGCATGACCCTCCGCCGTCACCGCTTCATGCGCGGCCTCCATGCCAAACCAATCGCGCATCTTGGCCTCGTCGCCAAAGAAGCTGTTGTACCAGATCATGCCAGCAAAGGCCGCACCGAGGCTCAGCACACCCAGCGGGATCAGCATGACCATCGGGCTTTCATGCGCATGATCATAGGCATGGGTATCGCCCTTGGGCTTGCCGTAAAAGGTCATGAACATCAGCCGCCACGAGTAGAAAGAGGTGAAGGCCGCCGCGACAACCAGCATGATATAGGCATAGTTCGAGCCGACCCAGGCGCTCTCGATCACAGCGTCTTTCGACAGGAAGCCGGCAAACCCGATATGGGTCAGCGGAATACCCACGCCGGTGATGGCCAGCGTGCCGATCATCATCGCCCAGAAGGTCAGCGGGATCTTCTTACGCAGCCCACCATAATTGCGCATGTCCTGCTCGTGGTGCATCGCATGGATCACCGAGCCTGCGCCAAGAAACAGCATCGCCTTGAAGAAGGCATGGGTAAAGAGGTGGAACATCGCCACCGGATAAACGCCCACACCCGCCGCCACGAACATATAGCCCAGCTGCGAACAGGTCGAATAGGCGATCACGCGTTTGATATCGTTCTGCACAAGACCAACAGTCGCGGCAAAAAACGCCGTGGTCGCGCCGACAATCACGATCATCGTCTTGGCATCGGGGGCGTATTCATAGATCGGCGACATGCGGCAAACCAGGAAGACGCCCGCCGTCACCATGGTTGCGGCATGGATCAGCGCCGACACCGGCGTCGGGCCCTCCATCGCGTCGGGCAACCAGGTGTGCAGGAACAGCTGCGCCGATTTCCCCATCGCGCCGATGAACAACAGCACCCCAATCAGGTTCGCCGCATTCCAATCGGTCCACAGAAAGTGCAATTGCGTCTCGGCCAGTTTCGGCGCGGCCGCAAAGACATCGTCAAAGCGGATGCTGTCGGTCAGATAGAACAGCCCAAAGATCCCCAGCGCAAAGCCGAAGTCGCCGACCCGGTTGACCACAAAGGCCTTGATCGCGGCGGCATTGGCGCTTGGCTTGCGGTAGTAGAACCCGATCAGCAGATAAGACGCGACGCCGACCCCTTCCCAGCCAAAGAACATCTGCACCAGGTTGTCCGAGGTGATCAGCGCCAGCATGGCAAAGGTAAAGAACGACAGATAGGCAAAGAAGCGTGGCCGATAGCTCTCGCCCTCGGCCCAGTTCTCGTCATGCGCCATATAGCCTTGCGAATAAAGGTGCACCAGCGCCGAGACCGAGTTCACCACCACCAGCATGATCGCCGACATCCGGTCAAGCCGGATGCCCCATTCGGTGCTGAGCGAGCCGCTTTCGATAAAGCGCAGCACGGTGATGTGCTGGGTCTCGCCGTCAAAGGTCAGGAAGATATACCAGGACAGGATCGCGGCCAGGAACAGGATCAGCGTCGCCAGCCAGGTCGCCGCCTTCTCGCCGATGAACCGCCAGCCAAAGCCGCAGAGGATGGACCCGATCAAGGGTGCAAAGAGGATGATCGTTGCCATGGGCTCAGCCTTTCATCACGTTGACGTCTTCGACGTCGATGGTGCCGCGGTTGCGGAAGAACACCACCAGGATTGCCAGGCCGATGGCCGCCTCAGCCGCCGCCACGGTCAGGATGAACATGGTGAAGACCTGCCCCACCAGATCGCCAAGCTGCGACGAGAAGGCCACGAAGTTGATATTGACCGCCAGCAGCATCAGTTCGATCGACATCAGGATGACGATGACGTTCTTCCGGTTCAGGAAGATGCCAAAGATCCCGATGACGAACAGCGCCGCCGCCACGATCAGATAATGTTCAAGTCCAACCATTTCTCGTCCCTCCGGGTCGTTGCCCGTTGCATTCCTTGTGCGAGTTGCCCCGCAATCCTTTCGTAGGATGGGCGATGCGCCCATCCGCCTTACAGCCCCTGCCCCGGTTTCGGGTCCATCAGCTCCATCGCCTTCGCCGGATCGCGCCACATCTGGTGCAGCACGTTCTGACGCTTGACGTCCTTGCGATGCCGCAGGGTCAGCACGATGGCCCCGATCATCGCCACCAGCAGGATCAGGCCCGCCAGTTGGAACAGCAGCAGATATTTGTCATAGATCAGCAGGCCAAGCGCGCGGGTGTTCTCGACCTGCGCCATGTCCGGCGTCACCGCCGCGCGCAGCCCCATCGCGCCATCGGCCTGCACCCAGGCGCCGACGCCCAGCACCAATTGCATGATGATCACCACGCCAACCAGCAGACCCAGCGGCATATAGCGCCCCATCTCGGCCTTCAGCTCGGCAAAGTCGATGTCGAGCATCATCACCACAAAGAGGAACAGCACCGCCACCGCGCCGACATAGACGATGATCAAAAGCATGGCGACGAATTCCGCCCCCAACAGCACAAACAGCCCCGCCGCCGACAGAAAGGTCAGGATCAGCCACAGCACCGAATGCACCGGATTGCGGCTGAGGGTTACCATCAGCCCGGCAAAGATCGTGACAGTCGCAAAGGCATAGAAGGCCAGATCTGCAACGCTCATGGCGCTTTCTCCTCGGTTTCGGCAAAGACGGCCTGCGCGATCTCAAGCGCCTTTTGCATGGCGGGCGGCCCGCCGAACATCGACATTTGCCAGATCACCTCGGCGATCTCGCGTTGGGTGGCGCCAGCGGCCAGCGCATTCTTTACCGTCACCCGCATCTGCGCCTCGCCCAGGGGGCCAAGCACGGTCAGTGCTGCGATGGTCACCAGAAACCGGGTACGCGCATCCAGACCCTGCGGATTGAAGGTCTTGCCGAAAAACACCTCGAGCATCTCTTTCGGCATGGCCGGAAACAGCTTTTCAAAGGCCTTTACATCGATCCCTTCCAGCCCCGGCGTGAAAGCCTTGGCCATTTGCTGGCCCTGCTCCATCATCTGCGCAAAAAGTTTCTGGATCTCGTCGGTCATGCTTTATCCGTTCAGCGGTAAGGGGCGTCGAGTTCAAGATTGCGGGCAATTTCGGATTCCCAGCGGTCGCCATTGGCCAGCAGCTTTTCCTTGTCGTAGAACAGCTCTTCGCGGGTCTCGGTCGAGAATTCGAAATTCGGGCCCTCGACAATCGCATCGACCGGGCAGGCTTCCTGACAAAAGCCGCAATAGATGCATTTGGTCATGTCGATGTCATAACGCGTGGTGCGGCGCGAGCCGTCCTCGCGCGGTTCGGCGTCGATGGTGATGGCCTGGGCCGGGCAGATCGCCTCGCACAGCTTGCAGGCGATGCAGCGCTCTTCGCCATTGGCATAGCGGCGCAGCACGTGTTCCCCGCGGAAGCGCGGGCTCAAGGGGCCCTTTTCATGCGGATAGTTCAGCGTCGATTTCGGCGCGAAGAAATACTTCATGCCCAGGCCAAAGCCTTTGAGGAAATCCACGAGAAAGAAGTATTTGGTGGCGCGGGTCCAGTCGATATTCGCCATGATCAGCCTCCAATCGTCCAGCGGGCCCAGAAGTGGCCGAAGACTTCAAATTTTGCCAGGAAGGCGACGATCACCACCCAGGCCAGCGACAGCGGCAGGAAAACTTTCCAGCCAATCCGCATCAGTTGGTCATAGCGATAGCGCGGCACGATGGCCTTCACCATGGCGAACATGAAGAAGAACACCCACATCTTGGCAACCATCCACCACCAGCCATCCGGCAGGCCGGGAATGGGCGACAGCCAGCCCCCGAAAAACAGCAGCGACATCAACGCGCACATCAGGAAGATGGCGATATATTCGCCCGCCATGAACAAAAGGTAAGGCGTCGAGGAATATTCCACCATGAAGCCCGCAACCAGTTCCGATTCCGCTTCCGGCAGGTCGAAGGGCGGGCGGTTGGTCTCGGCCAAAGCCGAGATGAAGAACAGGAACACCATCGGGAAGTGCGGCAGCCAGTACCAATCCAGAAAGCCAAGCGAGCCTTTCTGCGCCATCACGATGGAGGAAAAGCTCATCGAACCGGTCGACAGGATGATGCCGATGATGATCAGACCCAGCGAGACTTCATAGGAAATCATCTGCGCCGCAGAGCGCAGCGAGCCGAGGAAGGGATATTTCGAGTTCGAGGCCCAACCGCCCATGATCACGCCATAAACCTCCAGCGAAGAGGCGGCAAAGACGAACAGAATGGCGACGTTGATATCGGCCAGCACCCAGCCACTGTCAAAAGGCACCACGGCCCAGGCGAGGATGGCGAGGACAAAGCTGACGATCGGCGCCAGAAAGAACACCGGACGGTCCGCACCCGCAGGCACGACGATTTCCTTGACGACAAATTTCAGCGCATCGGCCACCGATTGCAGCAGGCCCCAGGGCCCCACCACGTTCGGTCCGCGCCGCATCTGCACCGCCGCCCAGACCTTGCGGTCACCGTAAACCAGGAACAGCAGGCTGATCATCACAAAGGCGACGATCAAAAGGCTCTGGCCCACGATCAACAGCGCGATGCCCAGCCCGGTTTGCAAAAAGTCAGCCATGATCCCTCACGTTCCCTTAAACCGTTGGTATCCCTTGCGCGCCGCAGTCGCGCACGGTTACTTCGGCATCTATCGTTTTCAGTCCCCGGGGCAGCGCCGCCGAGATGGTGTAAACCGCATCCCCGCGCCAAACTCCACCCGAATTCGCAACATTCGTCCGCACATGGCGCGCAAATCCAAAGCCGCGGATCAGCGCATATTGCGCCGCAGCGCAGGCGGCATAGGCCGAAACATCGGCCTCCCCGCGCGCGCCTGTCATGGCAACCCGGAAATTCACCAGATCACCATCAAGCAAGATCGTCTCGATGCCCTTGTACTCCGGCGCAAATGCCATCGGCTCGGGCTTCGGCGCCTCGACACAAGCCGAAAGCCCGCCGGTGGCGAGGCTCAGACTTGCAACAAGGGCGAAGTGGCTGCGCATGCTTTACTCTGCCGCCATCGCTTGCTTGGCGCGATCGGCTTCCATCGCCGCCATTTCGCCCATCACCGCAGAGGCGCGGGCAATCGGGTTGGTCAGGTAGTA
This sequence comes from uncultured Alphaproteobacteria bacterium, assembly GCA_963815275.1. Lineage (GTDB taxonomy): Bacteria > Pseudomonadota > Alphaproteobacteria > Rhodobacterales > Rhodobacteraceae > Cypionkella. The sequence continues at coordinate 47,419 of CAWFGD010000025.1, read as the reverse complement.
CCCTTTGATGGCGTTGCGGAAGCTGGCCTTGCCCATCTCGCGCGGGGCAATCGGGGTCCAGACATTCTCGGCAACCTGGTCGATCTGACCCAGATGCGGATGCGCTGCCACCAGGCTGCTGCGCAGCGCGGCAAGGCTGTCCCAGGCCAGGGTCTGACCGACCTCCGCCGAAAACGCCCGCAGGATCGCCCAGTTTTCCTTGGCCTCGCCCGGCGCAAAGCCGGCGCGCAGCGCCAGTTGCGGACGACCTTCGGTGTTGACGAAAAGGCCGCTCTCTTCGGTATAGGCGGCGCCTGGGAAGATCACATCGGCGCGCATCGCACCCCGGTCGCCATGGCTGCCCTGATAGATCACGAAAGGCCCAGCGGCGATTTCGACCTCATCCGCGCCGAGGTTGTAGATCACCTCTGCGCCCTCGGTGGCCGCAGCAAGGCCGCCTTCGCTGACAGCGCCGACATCCATCGCCCCCACGCGCGAAGCCGCCGTGTGCAGGATCAGCAGCTTGGCACCGCGCGCCTCGGCAATCGCCATGGCATGCGCCAGCACCGCCTCGCCATCGGCTTCGTTCAGGGCACCCTGCCCCACGATGACGATGCCGGGCTTGGTGTCTGCCGGTGCGTCTTTGGCGGTCTGCACATGGGTCGCAAGCGCTGCCCGATCCGTGCCGAAATGATGATAATCATAGGTCAGATCAACCGCTTCGCCGATCAGACCGACCTGTGCGCCCGCCGCCCAGGCCTTGCGGATGCGGGCGTTCAGCACCGGGGCTTCAAGACGCGGGTTGGTGCCGATCAACAGGATACCGCCTGCGCGGTCGATATCCTCGATCTTGGCCGTGCCGACATAGCCCGAGCGATTGCCAATCGGCAGACGCGCGCCATCGGTGCGGCATTCGACCTTGCCACCCAGCGAAGTCAATCAAGGTCTTCAGCGCGTAGATCGCCTCGACCGGGGCCAGATCGCCGACCAGAGCCGGCAATCTTCTTGCCCTTGATCGCCGCAGCCGCAAAGGCCAAAGCCTCGCCCCAGCCCGCTTTGCGCAGCTTGCCGTTTTCGCGGATATAGGGCGTGTCCAGACGCTGACGCCGCAGACCCGTCCCAGATGAAGCGGGTCTTGTCCGAGATCCACTCTTCATTCACGCCATCATGGTTGCGCGGCAGAATCCGCATGACTTCGCGGCCCTTGGTGTCGATGCGGATGTTCGAGCCCAAAGCGTCCATCACGTCGATGCTTTCGGTCTTGGTCAATTCCCAAGGCCGCGCGGTAAAGGCATAGGGCTTGGAGGTCAGCGCACCCACCGGGCACAGGTCAATGATATTGCCCTGCAGGTTGCTGTCCAACGTCGCGTTCAGATAAGAGGTGATCTCGGCATCCTCGCCGCGCCCGGTCTGGCCCATCTGCAAGATGCCCGCCACTTCCGAGGTAAAGCGCACGCAGCGGGTGCAGGAAATGCAGCGCGTCATCGTGGTGGCCACCAGCGGCCCGAGGTTCAGGTCTTCGCTGGCGCGTTTCGGCTCGCGGTAGCGGCTGAAATCGACGCCAAAGGCCATCGCCTGATCCTGCAAGTCGCACTCGCCGCCCTGATCGCAGATCGGGCAATCCAGCGGATGGTTGATCAGCAGAAACTCCATCACGCCCTCGCGGGCCTTCTTGACCATCGGCGAGTTGGTTTTCACCACCGGCGCTTCGCCGTTCGGGCCGGGGCGCAGATCGCGCACCTGCATGGCGCAGCTTGCCGCAGGCTTCGGCGGGCCGCCCTGCACTTCCACCAGAGCACATCCGGCAGTTGCCCGCGATGGTCAAACGCTCGTGATAGCAAAACCGCGGGATCGCCACCCCGGCGACTTCCGCCGCCTGGATGATCGTCATCGCGCCATCTACTTCAACTTCGATCCCGTCGATGCTGATTTTCTTGAGGTTCGACATCAGCTTACTCCGCTGCCATGCTGCCGCATTGGTGGGTTTTCCACGCTTGCGCTTCTTTCAGGTAAGACCAGCCAAACGCCTGATCCGTATCGCCCCTTGCTTGCAAAAGTGCAAGCCGTTCCAGGGCTTCATCCAAGGTTGGTTTGTGCCCGACAGGCACCCACCACATCACGAAATGCATGCCGCCCAGAACCTCGAACCAATCGGCGCGGCGTTCGTAAAAGCTGCGATGCACGGTGTTCCAGACAAAGGCCTCCAGCGTCTCGACACTTTCCCAGACGGTCAGGTTCGAGACATGCTGCGGATCGCCGCCGATCTTGACCTCGGTATTGCCCTTGCCGGGCTCGCCCGAGCCTTCCATCATCCAGACAAAGCCGGGCATGCGTTTGCCCAGGCCGTTGATCTTGTCCAAAGCGCCCATGAACTCCGCCACGCGCGGATCGTCGGTGGGGGCCAGAAGGCGCCCCACGTTCAATTCGGCAAGGTGGTATCCATGCGGTGCTGTCATTTCCACGACCTCAAGAGGCTGCCTGCCAGAGTGCCCTTGGCGATCTCGTCACGCCCGACCTTGCAGTAGCTTTCCGCATCGCCCTCAACCGCACCCGCAGACTTCAGATAGTCCGCAGCCAGCGCCTTGATCCGGGCTTTCTCGGCCTTGTCCTTCATGAAGGCCTTCACCTCGTCCTCGCTATAGCCCTGGTCGCGGGCATAGCGTTCAAGGTCCTTCAGCTTGCCATAAGCCGTCACCAGCTTGGCGCTGATCGAAGGGCAGGTCTGGCGGATGGTGTCCCCCACCCGGCCCGCCACCAGCGACTCGGTGATATGGGCGTTCTGGTTCAAGGCCGTGCGTGCTGCGGCTGGCAGGGCCAGGGCGGTGGCAAGCGCGAGGCCGATCAGGAATTTGGTCATTGCTGTCTCCATTGCAGTTCCTGCAATGGAGATAGGGCTGATCGCAGCTGTTATGCCATGACAAGCCAGTGACTTGCGCGTGTTATCGCCTTTCGGGGTCAAACGGATCATGCGCAGCCCCCTTTGAACAGCCATGTTCCGCCGCTGTAGTGGCCAAAGCTGGCCGGAGCGACGCGGCCCCCGCGCGAGGCGCAGAACTGCTCGGCGACGCGCTTGGCTTCCAGACCTTCGGCATAGCCGAAGGCAGGCGTATCGCGGCTCACGGCCAGAGTGGCCCCGGCCTCGCTGGGTTGCAGATCGGCGATATAGCTCTTGCCGCCCCGCTCCACAGCCACCGGACCGCTCGCGGCAAGCGGCATCGGACGGTTTCCCGCCGATACGCAGCCGCCAAGCAGTGCCATAGCCATGAGAGCCGCCCCCTTCACCTTATTCCGCCGCCATCGCGCCCATGCGGCCGGTCTTTTTCGCCTTGATGCGGTCTTCGATCTCTTCGCGAAAGTGCCGCACCAGGCCCTGAATCGGCCAGGCCGCCGCATCGCCAAGCGCGCAGATGGTATGGCCTTCGACCTGCTTGGTGACCGACAGCAGCATGTCGATCTCTTCGACCTCAGCCTCGCCGCGCACCAGACGGTCCATCACCCGCATCATCCAGCCGGTGCCTTCGCGGCAGGGCGTGCACTGGCCGCAGAACTCGTGCTTGTAGAACTTCGACAACCGCCAGATCGCCTTGATCACATCCGTGCTCTGATCCATCACGATCACCGCCGCCGTGCCAAGACCCGAGCGCTGCTCGCGCAGCCAGTCGAAATCCATGATCGCATCGTCGCATTGCGCCGCATTCAGCATCGGCACCGAAGAACCGCCCGGGATCACCGCCTTGATATTCTTCCAGCCGCCACGCACGCCACCGCAATGCACGTCAAGCAATTCGCGCAGGGAAATCGACATCGCCTCTTCGACCACGCAAGGGTTGTTGACATGGCCCGAGATGCCGAAAAGCTTGGTGCCGGCATTGTTCGGGCGGCCAAAGCCCGCAAACCATTCCGGCCCGCGGCGCAGAATGGTCGGCACCACGGCGATGGATTCAACGTTGTTCACCGTGGTCGGGCAGCCGTAAAGACCAGCGCCCGCCGGGAACGGCGGTTTCATCCGCGGCATGCCCTTCTTGCCCTCAAGGCTTTCCAGCAAGGCGGTTTCTTCGCCGCAGATATAGGCGCCTGCGCCGTGGTGCAGATAGCAGGTCGAAATCAAAGCCCGATTTCGCGGCGTTCTTGCCCAAAAGGCCCGCCTCATAGCATTCGTCAATCGCGGCCTGCAGCGCCTCGCGCTCGCGGATATACTCGCCGCGGATGTAGATATAGCAGGCATTGGCGTTCATCGCGAAAGACGCGATCAATGCGCCTTCGATCAGGGTATGCGGATCGTGCCGCATGATCTCGCGGTCCTTGCAGGTGCCCGGTTCGGATTCGTCGGCGTTGATCACCAGATAGGACGGTCGACCATCGCTCTGCTTGGGCATGAAGCTACCACTTCAACCCGGTCGGAAAGCCCGCACCGCCGCGGCCGCGCAGACCCGAAGCCTTGACCTGTTCGATGAGCTTGTCGCGGCCACGCTGGATGATCTCGGCCGTGCCGTCCCAATGGCCGCGCTTCTTGGCACCGGCCAACGAACGGTCATGCATCCCGTAAAGGTTGGTAAAGATGCGGTCCTGATCCTGAAGCATGTTTGCCCCTTCCTATGCCCGGCTTGCGCGCCAGATTTGATACGTCACGACCATGGCCCAGATGAACCCGGCCATTGCCAGCAGATCGATCAGAAAGCTGTATTTGAGCGGCACGCCCATCTCAGCCCCGATCCTCTGCCCCCCAAGCCAGAGCAGCATGGTGCCCGCAATCACCAAGGCCACCAGCCTTGCCTTGCGCGAGATCGCCGCCGCTTTGGGATCAGGCTCTGCCATTCCCGTCTCAGTGATGCCCGTGGGCGTCATGGCCCGCGCCATGATCGCCGGTCCCATGACCCTCGGTGACCGTCACTTCGACACCGCCAGACCCCAAAAGCGCGCCAAAGACGCCAAAGACCACCAGCCCGACGATGAGCATGGCCGTCAGGCCAACATCAGAAAAGCCGCGCATCAGCACTATGGTCAGCAGCGCCACGACAAGCGCCACGCCCCAGCCGCCTGCCCAAGGGCCGTCAACCTCTGCATGATCGTGTGAATGGTCCATCTCAGCCCTCAATACTCATTGGTCTTGGCACGGATCAGAAAGGCCTCCATGCCGATCTCGCCGATCAGCTTGGCCTGCGCCACCCATTTGTCACGGCTGACCCGGCCGCGGAAGCCCTTGAGATTGCTGTCCATCCAGGCGATTTCAGCAGGCCCCCAAGCGGCGATCTGGTCAAAATGAAAGATCCCCAGCTCGTGGCAAAGCCGTTCCAGCACCGGGCCGATGCCTTCGATCTTTTGCAGATCATCGGCCTTGCCCTTGCGGGCGGCTTTCATGGCTTTGGGTTTCACCCCAGCCTCGGGCATGGCCACAGCCGCCAGTGGCTGCGGCGCGGGCTTGGCCGGCGCTTTCGCAGCCGACGCTTTCGCAGCCGGCGTTTTCGGTGTCGGCGTTTTCGGTGTCGGCGCGACTTTGCCAGCGCTGTCGCGATCCGGCGTGGCCGGACCGCCACCGGGGCCGGCGGCCGCGCCCGTGGTTCCGGTTGCGGCCACGACCTCGGCCTTGGGCGCCTCGGAGGCCGCCGTCTTGCTGGCACGCTGCGGCTTGGCCACCGCCAGCCAGGGCGTCGTCAAGGCCACTTCGGTCCCGTCAATCCGCTTGATCGTATCGCCGATGTCCACGGCGTTCTGCACCGAAGCATTGTAGGGTTTGCGCCCGGCCTCAAAGTCTTTCAACGAGGTCAGACCCGACAAAGGTTCGGCGGCATAGCGGCCGTTCTGCGGGCCAGGCACCGGCACTTCGCCCTTGGAAAAGCGGCCAATCAGACTCGCGCAGCCTCTCGGCGGTCAGATCTTCGTAATAATCCTTGCCGATCTGCGCCATCGGCGCATTGGCGCAAGCGCCAAGGCATTCGACCTCTTCCCAGGAAAACTTGCCATCCGCCGACAGCGTATGCGGATAGCCCGAGATCATTTCCTTGCAGACCGCAATCAGCTCTTCCGCGCCGCAAATCATGCAGGAGGTCGTGCCGCAGATCTGGATATGCGCCACCGATCCAACCGGTTGCAGCTGGAACATGAAGTAGAACGTCGCCACTTCCAGCGCGCGGATATAGGCCATGCCCAGCATGATCCGCGACATGCTCGATCGCCGGACGGGTCAGCCAACCCTCCTGCTCTTGCGCCCGCCACAGCAGCGGAATGATGGCAGAGGCCTGCCGCCCCTCGGGATATTTCGAGATCTGCCCGGCGGCCCAGGCCTGATTGGCGGGCGTAAAGGCAAAGGAAGCAGGTTGTTCTTTGTGTAGACGGCGCAGCATTAGCGGTCGACCTCCCCGAACACGATATCCATCGTGCCGATGATTGCGGAGACGTCGGCCAGCTGGTGGCCTTTGCAGATGTAATCCATGGCTTGCAGGTGCAAAAAGCCCGGCGCGCGGATCTTGGCGCGGTAGGGTTTGTTGGTGCCATCCGACTTCAGATAGACGCCGAACTCGCCCTTGGGGGCCTCGACCGCGGCATAAACCTCACCGGCGGGCACGTGGAAGCCTTCGGTGTAAAGCTTGAAGTGGTGGATCAACGCCTCCATCGAGGTCTTCATCTCCGACGCGCTTCGGCGGGGTGATCTTGCCGCGCGCCAGCACTTCGCCCGGTTCGGCGCGCAGTTTGGTCGATGGCCTGGCGGATGATATGCACCGACTGCGCATCTCTTCCATGCGGCAGAGATAGCGGTCATAGCAATCGCCGTTCTTGCCGACCGGAATCTTGAAGTCGAATCTCGTCATAGCACTCATAGGGCTGCGAGCGCCGCAGATCCCAGGCCAGACCCGAACCGCGCACCATCACGCCCGAGAAGCCCCAGTTCAGGATATCCTCTTCGGTGACCACGCCGATATCGGCGTTGCGCTGCTTGAAGATGCGGTTTTCGGTCAGCAGCGTGTGCAGATCGTCCAGCACCTTGGGGAAGGTCTCGGTCCAGGCTTCGATATCGTTGATCAGATCCGGCGTCAGATCCTGATGCACGCCACCGGGGCGGAAATAGGCCGCGTGCAGCCGCGCGCCACTGGCCCGCTCGTAGAACACCATCAGCTTTTCGCGCTCTTCAAAGCCCCAGAGCGGCGGCGTCAGCGCGCCCACGTCCATCGCCTGCGTCGTGATGTTCAGCAGGTGGTTCAGGATGCGGCCGATTTCGGAATAAAGCACCCGGATCAGCGAGGCGCGGCGCGGCACCGGCGTGCCGGTCAGCCGCTCGATCGCCAGACACCAGGCATGTTCCTGATTCATCGGCGCCACATAGTCGAGGCGGTCGAAATAGGGCAGGTTCTGCAGATAGGTGCGGCTTTCCATCAGCTTTTCGGTGCCACGGTGCAGCAGGCCGATATGCGGATCGCAGCGCTCGACAATCTCGCCGTCCAGCTCCAGCACCAGACGCAAAACGCCATGCGCGGCAGGGTGTTGCGGGCCGAAGTTGATGTTGAAATTGCGGATGCGCTGCTCGCCGGTCAGCAGATCGTGCGAGCCATCGTCATATGAGTTGCGGATGATATCGCCGTCCATGCCTCAGGCCCCCTTCTTTTCGTCACCCGGAAGGATGTATTGCGCCCCTTCCCAGGGGTCATGAAATCGAACTGGCGGTATTCCTGCACCAGTCTGCACCGGTTCGTAGACCACGCGCTTTTGCGCCTCGTCATAGCGGACCTCGGTATAGCCGGTGGTCGGGAAATCCTTGCGCAGCGGATGGCCGCGAAAGCCGTAGTCGGTCAGGATGCGGCGCAGGTCGGGGTGGCCCGAGAAGAGGATGCCGAACATGTCGAACACCTCGCGCTCGAACCAGTTGGCCGAGGGGTGGACGGTGATGATCGAAGGCACCATTCGTCCTCGCCCACCGCGACGCTTCACCCGGATGCGGTGGTTCTGTATACATCGACAGGAAGTGGTAGACCACGTCGAAGCGCTTGGCCCGCTCGGGGTGATCGACGGCGGTGATATCGACCAGCGTCGAGAACTTGCAGGCCGGATCGGTTTTCAGATACTCGACGAAATCGACAGAGGCCCGACAGCGCGACATCGACGGTCAACTCGCCAAAGGCGATTTCGGTGGCGATCACAGCGGCGGCGCTTGGCGGCTCGCAGATGGGCGGCAAGGCTCGGTCAGGGTCTCGGACATCGTGTCACTCCTCAGCGCACAAGCGTGCCGGTGCGGCGGATCTTCCGCTGCAACTGCAGGATACCATACAGCAGCGCCTCGGCCGTGGGCGGGCAGCCGGGAACGTAGATGTCCACCGGCACGATCCGGTCACAGCCGCGCACCACCGAATAGCTGTAGTGGTAATAGCCGCCGCCATTGGCGCAGGACCCCATCGAGATCACATAGCGCGGCTCGGGCATCTGGTCGTAGACCTTGCGCAGCGCCGGGGCCATCTTGTTGGTCAGCGTGCCCGCCACGATCATCAGGTCGGACTGGCGCGGAGAGGCGCGCGGCGCGGTGCCGAAGCGTTCCAGATCATAGCGCGGCATCGAGGTGTGCATCATCTCGACCGCGCAGCAGGCCAGACCGAAGGTCATCCAGTGCAGCGAGCCGTTGCGCGCCCAGTTGATGATGTCCTCGGTCGAGGTCAGCAGAAAGCCCTTGTCCTGCAATTCGCGGTTCAGCGCCTGGGTCGCGACCTCGCGGTCGCCGCCTGCCGTGATTGGCTCCGGTCATCACGCCCATTCCAACGCCCCCTTCTTCCATTCATAGGCAAAGCCGACGGTCAGCACGCCAAGAAACACCATCATCGACCAGAAGCCCACCATCGACATCGTCGCCAAAGGCCACCGCCCAGGGGAACAGGAACGCCACTTCCAGATCGAAGATGATGAACAGGATCGAGACGAGGTAGAACCGCACGTCGAACTTCATCCGCGCATCGTCGAAGGCGTTGAAGCCGCATTCATAGGCCGAAACCTTTTCCGGGTCGGGATTGCGCACCGCAATGATCGCGGCGGCGAGCAAGCAGGACGAGGCCCAAGCCGAGGGCGAGGCCGAGAAGAATCAGGATGGGCAGATACTCACGGAGAAGATGGTCCACGCAAGGCTCCTTCGATTGGCAGAACCGCACGGCTGGCCCCATGGGCACGGCGCGCTCTGCCCCCGTTTACTCCGCCCCCTCTGCGGGGTCAACCAAAGCCCTTGCGAAAAACACCCCGGAGCAGCGCCTAAGATATTGGTTTCTGGCACTTTATTTCCGACAATTTTAGTAGGTAATCGGCGGGGCTTGCACAATCCTCGCCCAAGATCTCCAGATTGCCCGCAGAATTCGGCGCGGATTTACCAAAAACCCAACCAATTCAATGCGCTCCGCACCAGTTGCGGCGCTGTCCGCCCGTATAGGCCACGCCAAGCCCCTCGCTGATCATGATCTCGGAAACAGCGCGCCCCTCGATCTGCATCAGCACGAGGTCGCGGTGGTATTTGTCCTGACCCTGAAAAAACAGCCTGATATTTGGGCTTTTGACCAAGGCGCGCAGGCGCAGGGTGGCGCGGTGGCCCCAGTCGGCCTCGGCTGGGCAGCGCGGCGATTTCGTCTCGGGCGCATCGAATCCGACCAGCCGCGCCGTGCGGCTTGTCCCCGCGCAAAGCAGCTCCAAGGTGTCGCCATCATAGACATAGCCGATGCGGCAGGCCTGCTCGTCGCCGCTGTAAGGTGCCAGCTGATCCGCGACGGCCCACAGCAGGGTAAGCGTCATCAGCACATAGACCCAAAGGTCGGTGGTCATCCGCACGCGTCTGGTTTCACTGGATCTGCGGCAGAGCAGCGGCCTCGGGCTCCGGCCCCTGCCCCACCACCAGCGCCTCGGCGCGGATGATCCGGGCGATCTGGGCGCAATCTTCCACGCTGAAGGTCAGCGGCACCCGCATGTCGACCAGCCCGGCCAGAATCCGGTCGGTCTGCGGCAGGCTTTGCGCCGCCGCATAGCGCCAATGATCATAGCGGCTGGTAAAGGCCACCGGATCGGGCGCGCCGAACCATTTCAGCTCGACCCCGCGCGCCAGACAGCGGCGTCAGAAAGGCGCCAATCCGCGCTGGCTGACCAATCCGGCAGCAGAAACTGGAAGGACGAACCGACAAAGCTTTCCTGCCGCGGGACGCTCCACCAGCCGCAGACCGGTCACGCCGCGCAACCCCGTCTCCAAGCGCGCGATAGCGTTCTTCCCACCGCGCCACCCGCTCGGCCAGCAGCTGCAACTGCGGGCGCAGGATCGCGGCGCGCAGATTGTCCATCCGGCCCGAGACGTTGGGCATCTCCATCCGCACCGCTCGAACACCTCAGCCGGCGGCGCGGCGCGATGCGCGCCATAGAGCATGTAGGACCCCGACAGCAGCACCGCCCGCGCCATGACCTCGGCATCGTCCGAGATCAGAAAGCCGCCCTCGCCCGAATTGATGTGCTTGTAGGTCTGCATCGAATAGCAGCCGATCATGCCCTGCCGCCCCGAGGGCACGCCCTTCCAGGCCGCCCCCATCGTATGGGCGCAATCCTCGATGATCGTGCACGCCCAGCCGCGCGCACAGCGCCATCAGCGCCTCCATGTCGCACAGATGCCCGCGCATATGGCTCAGCATCAGCACCCGCGCGCCCGATGGCCTTGGCCTTGGCCGCCAGATCGGCCAGATCCAGCATCAGATCTTCGGTCACCTCGACAAAGACCGGCACGCCCCGACCGCCGCAATCGCGCCGGGCACCGGGGCGAGGGTAAAGGCATTGGTCAGCACCGGCTCGCCCGCCTGCACCCGCAAGGCCCGCAGCGCACAGCCAAGCGCATAGCCGCCCGAGGCGACCGCCAGACAATAGCGCGCGCCCGATCAGGGCCGCGAATTCCTCTTCCAGCAGTGCGGTCTCGGCCACTTCCCCCGGCGCGATGTTATAGCGGTGCAGCCGCCCATGGCGCAGCACGGCCAGCGCCGCCGCGATGCCCGCCTCGGGGATCGGCTCTTGCTGGGTGAAACTGCCGTCAAACCGTTCCTGCGTCATCGCGCCCGCTCCTCTGCCGGAACCCAGATCATGAAGATCATCAGACTGGACAGCATCCCGACCGCCGCGACAAAGAAGGCGACGTCAGGCGCGTAGGCGCCGCCCTGCCCAAGAAAATAGCCAAAGATCTGGCTGAAAAACACCGTGCCTGCCAACATCGCCACGCTCATGATCGCCGAGATCCCGCCCTGCAACTCGCCCTGCGCATCGGCGGGCACATTCTTGGTCATCATCGCCACCAGCATCGGATGCACAAAGCCCTCGGGCCCATGCACCACCATCAAGATCACCACCGGCAACAACCCCCAGACAAAGCCATAGCCCGCCAGCCCCAGCACCGCCGTGACCAACCCGACCAGCACCACCCGCCGCTCGCCAAAGCGCGCCGCCGCAGGGCCGGCAAGCCCGCCCTGAAATCCCGCCATCACCAGACCAAAGATCGCCAGCGTCAGCCCGACCATCGCCGGCGACCAGCCAAACTTTGCCATGCCCCAGAAGGCCCAGATCGCCGGATAGATCGCGCTGAAAAAGAAATAGCAAAACAGCACGCTGCACATCGGCAGCACGCCCTTGTAGCCGCGAAACACCGCAAAGGCCCCCAGCGGATTCGAGCGCCGCCACTGAAACGCACGGCGGTTCGCAGGCGCCAGAGTCTCGGGCAAAACGATATAGCCATAGATCAGGTTCAGCCCCGAAATCGCCGCCGCAACAAAGAACGGCACCCTCGGGCCAAAGCTGCCAAGCAGGCCGCCAACCGCCGGGCCGACGACAAAGCCAAGCCCGAAACAGGCGCCCAACAGGCCGAAATACTTGGCACGGTTCTCGGGCGTGGTCACGTCGGCGATAAAGGCATTGGCGATCACCCAGCTTGAGCCGCAGACCCCCGCGATGATCCGGCCGACAAACAGCCAGAGCAGCGACGGCGCAAAGGCCTGCAACAGATAGTCCAATCCCAACCCGGCAATCGCCAACAGCAGCAGCGGCCGGCGCCCGAAACGGTCGCTCAGATTGCCCATCAACGGGCTGCAGGCGAATTGCGCCACCGAAAACGCAAAGAACATCCAGCCGCCGACCTTGGCCGCCTCGGACAGGCCAAGGCCGCCGACCTGTTCGATCAGATTGGGCAAAACCGGGATGATCAGACCAAAGCCCACCATGTCCAACAGGACCGTGAGCAGCACAAAGGTCACGGCATGGCGCAGAGGGTTTGTCGGAGGGTTTGTCGGTGCGATCCATGCCGCAACTTATGCCGCGTCCGATGGGCTGTCAAACCGCCGCGAAACCCCCGAATTTTCTTGAGAGCGCCGCCGCAAGTCTGCATAGTTTCAACAAAAATCCGGATTGGACCGCCCATGCGCTTGCGCCGTTTCTCCCTGCCCTTTCTGCTTGGGTTGTCGCTTGCAACACCGGGGCAGGCCGACCTTGTGATCACCGGACGCGCCGCGCAGGCGCTCCACTGTTCGGCGATGCTGTTCATGGTCTCGGATCTGCTGGCCGAGGCGCAGATGATCGAGCCGCGCACCGCGAGCAACGCCCAGATTGGCGCGGTGCTGATGCTGGATCAGGTGCCGGGCAGCAAGGCCGAGAAGATGCAGGCCATGCGCCAGCGGTTTCAGCGCATCGTGGCCAGCCGCAGCCTGCCCTATCTGCTCAAGGAATACACCAGCACCACCAAATGGTGCAACGCCCGCTTCCTGCCTAAAGGATAAGCCGCGCTGCCAGCTCTGGCAGATCGTCAAAGTGATGCAGCAGCGCCTCTGGCTGCAACCGCGCGACACCTTCGCCTTCGGGGCCAAAGCTGACCAGCGCCACCGGCACCCCGACCGCCAGCCCGGTCTTGCGATCGGTTTCGGTATCACCGATCAGCATCGAGCGCGTCACCACACCGCCGGCCCGGCGCACCGCCTCCAGATAGGGTGCCGGATCGGGCTTGCGCTGCGCCAGCGTATCGGCCCCGATCAGCGCGCCGAAAAGATCCTGTGATGCCAAGCCTGCGCACCAGCTCGATGGCCAGCGCCTCGGGCTTGTTGGTGCAGATCGCCGTGGCGTAACCCTGCGCCAGCAGGACCTCGACCGCCGCGATCGCGCCGGGGTAAAGCCGGGTATGGGTGTCGATGCCCTCGGCATAGGCCGACAGCAGGCGCGGATACTGCGCCGTGATATCTGCTTCGGTAAAGCCGATCCCCAGGCGCTCGAACCCCGCCCGCAGCATGGCGCGCCCGCCGTGAAAGGCGGTCAGAGTGTCGCGGCCATCCAGCACCGCGCCATGCCCCAGATCGGCAAAGCAGGCATTGGCCGCCGCCAGCAGATCGACACTGGTATCGGCCAGCGTGCCATCAAGATCAAATACCACACTGCGCATCTTGTAACCTTGCGTGAACAGCCACCCCTTGCGGCCCATGCGTTCCGAGGTAAAACGGAGACAAAAGAAAAGGAAGGGGCAGCATGTCGGTTTCTCTGATTGTTTTGGCCGCGGGCATGGGCACGCGGATGAATTCCGATCTGCCCAAGGTGCTGCATCAGGTGGCCTCGGCGCCGCTGCTGCACCACGCCCTTGCGGCGGGCCGCAGCCTTGAACCCGCCCGCATGGTGGTGGTGACGGGCAATGGGGCCGAAGAGGTCGAAGCCTCGGCCAAGGCCTTTGACGAGGCGGTCGAATGCGTGCGCCAAGAGCCGCAGCTGGGCACCGCCCATGCGGTGGGCATGGCAGGCCCTCTGCTGGCAGAGCAATCCGGCGAGGTGATCGTGCTCTATGGCGACACCCCCTTTATCCGCCCCGAAACCTTGCAAGCGATGCTGCACGCCCGTGCTAGGCATTCCGTGGTGGTGCTGGGCTTTGAAGCGGCGGATCCGGGCCGCTATGGCCGCTTGATCGCCGAGGGCGAGTCGCTGCAAAAGATCGTGGAGTTCAAGGATGCATCAGATGAGGAACGTGCGGTAACCCTTTGTAACTCCGGCGTTCTTTGTGCCTCTGCCAAATTGATCTTCGAACTGATCGCCAAAGTCGGCAATCAGAATGCCAGCGGCGAATACTACCTGACCGACCTGCCCGAACTCGCCCGCGCGCAAGGCCTTTCGGCAGGCGTGGTGATCTGCGACGAGGCCGAAACCCTGGGCGTCAACACCCGCCAGCAACTGGCTGCGGCCGAAGCCGCCTTCCAGACCCGCGCGCGGGACGAGGCCTTGGACAACGGCGTCACCCTGACCGCGCCCGAGACCGTGTTCTTTGCGCTCGACACCCATATCGGCCGCGATGCGATCATCGGGCCGAATGTGATCTTCGGCCCGGGCGTCACCATTGAATCCGGCGCCGAGGTCAAGGGCTTCTGCCATCTCGAGGGCTGCCATATCAGCCGGGGGGCCAGCGTCGGCCCCTTTGCCCGCCTGCGCCCCGGCGCGGAACTGGCCGAGGATGTGCATGTCGGCAACTTTGTCGAGATCAAGAACGCCATTCTGGACGAGGGTGTCAAAGTTGGACATCTGACCTACATCGGCGATGCCGATATCGGCGAATTCACCAATATCGGCGCAGGAACAATCACCTGCAACTACGACGGCGTGATGAAACACCGCACGCGCATCGGCAAGCGCGCCTTCATCGGCTCGTCCACCATGCTGGTGGCGCCGGTGCAGATCGGCGATGATGCCCTTACCGCATCAGGCTCGGTGATCACCGAAGATGTGCCCGCCGAAGCTCTGGCAATCGGACGCGCCAAGCAGGTCAACAAGGCAGGACTGGCCACGAAACTGGTGGCGCGGCTCAAGGCGATCAAAGCGGCGAAAGGGAAAGCATAATGTGTGGCATCGTCGGGGTTCTGGGCAAACACGAGGTAGCGCCGCTGCTGGTCGAATCGCTGAAGCGGCTGGAATACCGCGGCTATGACTGCGCAGGCATCGCCACCGTGAACAAGGGCAAGCTGGACCGTCGCCGCGCCGTGGGCAAGCTGGTCAACCTCTCGGACCTGCTGGTGCACGACCCCCTCGCCGGCAAGGCAGGCATCGGCCACACCCGCTGGGCCACCCATGGTGCGGCCACGGTCGTCAACGCGCACCCGCATCGTGCCGGCCCTGTCGCCGTGGTGCACAACGGCATCATCGAGAATTTCCGCGAGCTGCGCGCCGAACTGGCGGCCTTTGGCCTGTCGCAGGAATCCGAGACCGACACCGAAACCGTGGCGCTGCTGGCGCGGCACCTGCATGGATCAGGGCGCAGCCCCGTCGAGGCGGCGCGTCAGACGCTGAAACGCCTGCGCGGCGCCTTTGCGCTGTGCTTCCTGTTCGACGGCGAGGACGATCTGATCATCGCCGCCCGCAAGGGCTCGCCGCTGGCCATCGGCCATGGCGACGGCGAGATGTTCGTGGGCTCGGACGCCATTGCTCTGGCCCCGATGACCGACCGCATCACCTATCTGGAAGAGGGCGACTACGCCATTGTCACCCGCGCCGGTGCAACGATCTATGACGCCGAGGACCGGCTTGCCAACCGCGCCGAGAGCCGGATTCAGGTCGACAGCACCCGGATCGAAAAGGCCGGCTACAAGCATTTCATGGCCAAGGAAATCGCCGAGCAGCCCGTGGTGATCGCCGACGCGCTGCGCCGCTATGTGCCCGCCGGTGCGCTGGCCCTGCCCGAAGCGGTGGATTTCTCCTCGGTCGACCGCCTGAGCATGGTGGCCTGCGGCACCGCCGCTTATGCCTGCCATGTGGCGAAATACTGGTTTGAACAGCTCGCGGGCCTGCCGGTCGAGATCGACGTCGCCTCCGAGTTCCGCTACCGCGAGCCGCCGCTTTCGCCCAAGCAATGGGCGCTGTTTGTCAGCCAGTCGGGCGAGACCGCCGACACGCTGGCCGCCCTGCGCTACACCAAGGACAAGGTCGCCAAGATCGTCGCCGTGGTCAACGTGCCGACCTCCTCCATCGCCCGCGAGGCCGATCTTGCCCTGCCGATCATGGCGGGGATCGAGGTTGGCGTGGCCTCGACCAAGGCCTTTACCTGCCAGCTGATCACCCTTGCCTTGCTGGCGCTGAAGGCGGCACAGGATCGCGGTCGTCTTGATGCCGACGGAACTCGCGACACATCTGGCCGATCTGGCAGCCCTGCCGGGCCTGATGAACCACGCGCTGGCGCTGTCGCCCGCGATTTCCGCGATCGCCGAAGAGCTGGCCGAAGCGCAGGATGTGCTGTTCCTTGGGCGCGGCGCGATGTTTCCGCTGGCCCTGGAAGGTGCGCTGAAACTCAAGGAAATCAGCTACATCCACGCCGAAGGTTATGCATCAGGTGAACTCAAGCACGGCCCCATCGCCCTGATCGACAACCGCGTTCCTGTCATCGTGCTGGCGCCGCGCGATCATCTGTTTGAAAAGACCGTCTCGAACATGCAAGAGGTCATGGCCCGCCACGGCAAGGTGTTGCTGATCTCGGACGCGCAAGGCATCGCCGAGGCGGGCATGGACTGCTGGCGCACCCTGACACTGCCAGAAGTCTCAGCCACCTTTGCGCCGATCCTCTATGCGCTGCCCGCGCAACTGCTGGCCTATCACACGGCGATTGCCAAGGGCACCGACGTCGACCAACCGCGCAACCTTGCGAAATCAGTAACGGTGGAATGAATGGGCAAATGTTTTGATCCCCTGCAAGCCGAGGCCAAGGGCCCCGAGGGCTTGCGCGCCCATTGCGCCAAGCGCAAGGCCCTGACCATCGACGGCACGGCGACCGGGATCGAGGCCAACCTGTGATCGAGACCGCCCTTGCGCAATTGCACGCCCTCGCCGATCCACAAAAAGCCGCCGAGGCGCTGGCCTATCACAAGGTCGCCCGGCCCTACCTTGGCCTGCGCGTGCCGCAGATCGAAGAGCTTACAACGCAATGGCGCGCGGATCTGGATCTGGACGCCCGCCTGAAACTCGCCTCCGACCTTTGGGAAACCAACATCCACGAGGCCCGCATCGCCGCCGCCAAGCTTCTGAACCAGGCCCGCATCCGACCCGACGACAGCGCCGCCTGGGATCTGATCTGCAGCTGGGTGCCGCAGTTCGACGCCTGGGCCCTCGCCGACCACGTCTGCATCGCGGCGCAAAAGCGCATCACGGCCCAACCCGACCGCATCGAAACCGTCGAAACCTGGACCACCTCAGAAATCATGTGGGTGCGCCGCGCCGCCTTGGTGGCAACCCTGCCCTTCGCCAAGCAGAACTTCCCCAAGGCGTTCGAGCTTGCCATCCGCGACCGGGTGCTAGGCTGGGCTGCGGGCTATTGCGACGACAAGGACTGGTTCATCCAGAAGGCCATCGCCTGGTGGGTCCGCGATCTTTCGAAACACGACCCCGAGCGCAGTGCAGCCTTCCTGGCAGAGCACGGCAGCCGCATGAAGGCCTTTGCCCGCAAGGAAGCGGCGCAATACCTCGGATAAGTGCGGGCCTCAGTTGGCGTAGATCGTCACTTCCGGCAGATCGGTCAGCCCCAGTCCCAAAGCGCGGAAGGCCGAGAGTGACAAGAGCGCGCCACCGCTGCCGGGGCGCAACTCGACATTGACCGATTGCCCGCCCGAGGTGACCACCCGGCCCTTGCCGGCCACCTTGATCAAGGGCGATTTGACCCAGAACCCTTGATCGGCGGGGCTGCCCAAGGCAACCACGGCCGTGCCCAAAGACTGGCCCGCCTGCCCGGTCGGGGCCAAAGCTGCCTGCGTGTCAGCCGCAGTCGCGCCGTCCAGCGCCGCCGCCGATGTGCCCTGCCCCATGGCCGGCAGGGTCACCGCCGGCTCCACGGAAGGGACGATTTCCACGCCAGAGGCTGGGGCCGCCTTGGGCCCTTGCAGCTTTTGCAACGCGCCGCAGCCCGCAAGCAGGCCGAGCGAAACGAGGGGGATCAGGACAAAATGCTTCATTCTGCGACGTTAGTATGCCGATTTCGTGAGCGCAACTGCCGCTTTCCATCTTGTCGCTTTGCCGCCGCCCGCCTACCTTCAGACCATGCAAGCCCCGTTGATAGATCCCTTCGCCCGCGCCATCTCTTACCTGCGCGTCTCGGTCACCGACCGCTGCGATTTCCGCTGTGCCTATTGCATGACCGAGCATATGACCTTCCTGCCCAAGGCCGAACTGCTGACGCTCGAGGAACTCGACCGCCTGTGTTCGACCTTCATCACCATGGGCGTGGAAAAGCTGCGCATCACCGGCGGCGAACCTTTGGTGCGCAAAGGCATCCTCAGCTTTTTCGAGGCGATGGGACGCCATCTGCAAAGCGGCGCGCTGAAAGAGCTGACGCTGACCACCAATGGCAGCCAGTTGCGCAAATATGCCGCCGAACTGGCGGCTTGCGGCGTCAAGCGCATCAACGTCTCGCTCGACACGCTGGATGACAAGAAATTCGCCGAGATCACCCGCTGGGGCCGCTTGGCGCAGGTGCTCGATGGCATCGAGGCGGCGAAAGAGGCGGGCCTCAAGGTCAAGATCAACGCCGTGGCGCTGAAAGGCTTCAACGAATCCGAACTTTTCAGCCTCACCGACTGGTGCGCGCGCCAGGGCCATGACCTCACCTTTATCGAGGTGATGCCGATGGGCGAGATGGGCGATGTCGGCAGGCTCGATCAATATTGGCCGCTGAGTGCGCTGCGCCGCGACCTCGCCACGCGCTTTACCCTGCAAGATCTGGCAGAACGCAGCGGCGGTCCGGCGCGCTATGTCCGGCTGGAAGAGACCGGTCAGAAGATCGGCTTCATCACACCGCTGACCCATAATTTCTGTGAAAGCTGCAACCGCGTGCGGCTGACCTGCACCGGCGAGCTTTACATGTGCCTGGGGCAAGAAGACATGGCCGACCTGCGCGCGCCACTTCGCGCCAGCCCTGACGACGCCTTGCTCACCTCAGCGATCCGCGACGCCATCGCCCGCAAACCCAAGGGCCACGACTTCGACTACACCCGCCAAAGCGTCAAAGGCCAGATGACCCGCCACATGAGCCACACCGGCGGCTGACCCGCGCCAAGGTCATCCTCTCTGCTCAAATATCCAGACTGGACTGCGCGCAGTCCAGCGAGCCGGAGGCTCGCACCCTCCCACCCGGCGCGCCCTAAAGACTAAAGACCACCGCCAGAATCGCCGCAGCTGCAGGCACTGTCTGAATGTACAGGATCTTGCGCGAAGCCGTCGCCGCACCATATAGCCCCGCCACCGCGATGCAGCCCAGAAAGAACAGCGCCTGGCCACGCCCCTCACCCAGCACGCCCAGATAAAGCGCCCAGACCAAGCCCGCCGCCAGAAATCCGTTATAAAGCCCCTGATTCCCCGCCATGACCCGCGTCGCCTCAGCCTGTTCGACCGTGGTGCCAAAAGCCGCCCTGCCGCGCGGGCTGGTCCAGAGAAACATCTCGAGCACCAGAATATAGACATGCAGCAGCGCGATCAGCGTCACCAGAAGCGTGGAAATCATCAGCGGGGTTTCCTTCTATCATCAAAGTAAACCGCAGGGAGCCAGAGCTGTAGCGCTCCCTCCCCCCGCGTTCATCTCAAGCCGCAGGCATCCGCGTCTCGACCATGCCGGCATACCAGCTCGAGCCGAAGGGAATGGCGTTGTCGTCAAAATTATAGGCCGGGTGATGCACCATCGCGGTGTCGCCATTGCCAAGGAAGATATAGGCACCGGGGCGCTCCAGCAGCATAAAGCTGAAATCCTCCGCCCCCATCAGCGGCGCCGTATCGGCATCGACCTGCCCCGAGACCGCCTTGGCCACCTCGACCGCATAGTCGGTATTGTCGGGCGCATTCACCGTCACCGGATAGCCGCGCTCGTACTTCGACCTCCGCCTTGCGCCCCCAGAGCCAGCGCCGTGCCCTCGGCAATCTCCTTCACCCGCCGTTCGACATAATCCTGCACGCCGAAATCCATCGTCCGCACCGTGCCCTTCATCTTGACCACCTGCGGGATGACGTTATGCGCCGTGCTGTCGGTGGCCACGGTGCAGACCGAGACCACCACCTGCTTCAACGGGTCCACCCCGCGCGAGGCGATGGTCTGCAAGGCCACGATGATATGGGCCGCAGACCACCGTGGTATCGATGCAGTCATGCGGCTTGGCGGCATGGCCGCCCTTGCCGGTCACGATGATTTCAAACTGATCCGCCGCCGCCATGATGGCACCCGGCCTGATCGCAAAATGCCCGACCGGAATCCCCGGCATATTGTGCATGCCGTAGACCTCCTGAATGCCCCAACGCTCCATCATGCCCTCGGCGCACATCTCGCGCCCACCGCCACCGCCCTCTTCAGCGGGTTGAAAGATCAGCACGGCGGTGCCGTCGAAATTCCGCGTCTCGGCCAGATATTTGGCGGCCCCCAGCAACATCGAGGTATGGCCGTCATGGCCGCAGGCATGCATCTTGCCCGGCACTTTGCTGGCATAGGCAACCCCGGTCTGCTCGTGGATCGGCAGCGCGTCCATATCGGCGCGCAGGCCGATGACCCGCCCTTGCGTATCGGTCTTGCCCTTGATCACCACCACGACGCCAGTGCGGCCAATGCCTTCGACCACCTCGTCACAGCCGAAGCCACGGCACAGCTCTGCCACGCGGCCCGCCGTGCGGTGCACATCGAACAACAACTCGGGGTTCTCGTGGAAATCCTGCCGCCAGCCCGCGATTTCGGGCAGCATTTCGGCGAAACGGTTCTTAACAGCCATGGGGCACCTCTATTTAGCGCCAAGCGGCATGCGCCGCTCGACCAAAGTTACGAAAAAGCTGCATCCCGCCGGGATCGCCTCATCATTGAAATCATAGGCCGGGTGGTGGCACATCGCAGAGTCGCCGTTGCCCAGAAAGATATAGGCTCCCGGACGCGCCTCGAGCATGTAGGAAAAATCCTCAGCCGGCATGATCGGGCTGATGTCGCGCAGGACCGAGCCTGCCACCTCTTCCGCCGCCTGCGCCGCGAATTCCGCGTTCTCGGGCGTGTTCACCGTCACCGGATAGCCGCGCTTGTAGTCGATCTCGACCGCTGCGCCAAAGGCCTCGGCGGTAGAGGTCACAATCGCACAGATCCGCTTTTCCGCCAGATCCCGCGCGCCCTTGGCAAGGGTGCGCACCGTGCCCTCCATCACCACCGTATTGGCGATGACGTTGGAGGCATTGCTGTCGGTCTTGAAACTGCCCACCGTCACCACCACCGAATCGAGCGGGTCAATGTTGCGCGCCACCACCGATTGCAGCGCCACCACGATGTGACAGGCAACCAGGGTCGTATCAATCGCCTGATGCGGCTCGGCGGCATGTCCGCCCTTGCCGGTGACCTTGATGTGAAACTCATCCGCCGAAGCCATCAGCGGGCCGGGGCGCAGCGCAAACTGGCCGACCGGCATGCCGGGGGCGTTGTGCAGCCCGTACACCTCCTGGATGCCAAAGCGCTCCATCATGCCGTCGTCAACCATGGCCTTGCCGCCCGCGCCGCCCTCTTCGGCGGGCTGGAAGATCAGCGCAACGCTGCCGTCGAAATTCCGCGTCTCGGCCAGATATTTCGCCACGCCCAAAAGGATCGAAGTATGGCCGTCATGGCCGCAGGCATGCATCTTGCCGGGCACCGTGCTGGCATAGGCCGCCCCGGTGATCTCTTCGATCGGCAAGGCATCCATATCGGCGCGCAAGCCGATCACACGACCGGAAGTGTTTGTTTTGCCATGAATAAGCGCAACCAGACCGGTGCGGCCGATGCCGGTTACAATCTCATCGCAGCCAAAGCTCTGGCACAACTCGGTCACCCGCGCCGCGGTGCGATGCACATCATACATCAGCTCAGGATGCTGATGAAAATCATGGCGCCAGCCGGTGATTTCAGGCAGCAGCTCCGCAAAGCGATTCCGAACGGGCATGGCAAGAACTCCTTTGCCCGCAGCCTCTGCCGAAAATCTTTTCCCTTCAACCCCCAGTTCAGCGGAATTTTCGCCGCGCGTCCAAGGCAAGTCCGGTGCCGACCGAACCGAGCATATCGCCGGTGGCAATCCGCACGCCGGGCAAGGCCTGCGCCACCTTGGCGCGCAGCGCCGGCAGCCCCGAGGAGCCGCCGGTCATGAAGACCGTGCCGATCTGATCGGCGCGCAGACCGGCCTGAGCAAGGATCGCGGCAAGGCTTGCCTCAATGCGCGCAAGCGGGGCCGCCACGGCTTCCTCGAATTCCGCGCGCTTCACCATGGGATTGGGCCCGCCGGTGAATTGTGACAGGGCAAGCCGGGCAAACTCTGCCTCCGACAGCGCGATCTTCACCGCCTCGACCTGCATCGCCAAGGCATGACCGTTGCGCTCTTCCACCACCCGCATCAGCCGGTCGAGCAACTCGCCGCGGTCCACATCACGGCGCAGCGCCTTGAGGTCGGTCATCACACGCTGGGTATAGAGCGCGTTGATCCGGTGCCAGGTCGCCAGATCCAGGAAATAGTGGTTCGGCATCAGCCCCGCCCCGCCCTTGACGCTGGCCTTATAGCCCAGCGAGGGCATCACCTGCGCCAGGCTGAGCAGCCGGTCAAGATCGGTGCCGCCCAGCCGGATGCCGTCATTGGCCAGAATATCCCCCGCCCGATCCGCCGCCCGCGCCCGCTCGGGCGAGACCCGCACCACCGAGAAATCCGAGGTGCCACCGCCGATATCGACGATCAGCACCAATTCCTCGGCGGTCACACCCTGCTCGTACTGCAAGGCCGCCGCGATGGGTTCGTATTGAAAAGCCACCTCGCAAAGCCCTGCGCACGGGCGATCTCTTCCAGAACCGCCTGCGCCTTGGCATCGCCTGCGGCATCATCGTCGATGAAGTGGACGGGCCTGCCCAGAACCACTTGCTTTGCCTCGGGAGCCTGGGCGCGCAGGGATTGGCTGAGCTGGCCGATGAACCGCGCCAGCACCTCCTTGAACGACACCGCGCGGTTGCCGATCGCGGTGCGCTCCTCGATCAACCCCGAGCCGAGCGTGCTTTTCAAGCCCGCGCAACAGCCGTCCGTCCTCGCCGCGCAGATAGGCCGCGAGGGCGGCGCGGCCAAATTCCGGCGGCGCGCCATCGGCCTCCCAGAACACCGCCGAAGGCAATGTCACCGCGCCGTCTTCCAGCGGCAAAAGCCAGGCCCTGTCAGAATCGGCCAGCGATACCGTGGAGTTGGAGGTGCCAAAGTCGATGCCGCAGTAGAGTGTCATGGCTGGCCCCGTCGTTGCAAAGCGCGGGATCTAGCCCTGCGGCGGCGGATTGTAAAGCAAGCGGCGAGTTGCCTCCGGCTCGCTGGAATGCACGCAGTCCAGCCGGAGTATTTTGCCTGAGTATCTTGGTCAGTATGAAAGTCTTCTGGCGCTCAGATCGTCGGGCCCGGGGCTGATCTTGCTGCCATCGGTGAAGCGCGACAGCCGGAAGCGCGAGAGGTCATGGCCAAGCGGGGCCTCGCAGACCAGATCGGCGATGACGCGGCCCATGCCGGGGCCGATGCCAAAGCCGTGGCCGCTCATCCCCGTGGCGATGATCAACCCGGGGATTGCCGCAACGCGGTCAATGATCGGCACCACATCGGGCATGGTGTCGATCATCCCGGCCCAGGCGGCGCGCAGCTTCGGGCGGCCCAACACTGGCAGGGCAGCGGCGAAATCGTCCTGCACCTGGCCAAGGGTTTTCATATTGGGCGCGGGATTGAGCACCCGCAGCGCCTCGAAGGGCGAGGCCTGATCGGCCTGCCATCTGCGCCTTGTCGTCCAGCCGTCAGGAAAGCCTTTGGGCGCCGCGGCCCGGAAGACGGTGGATTTGTAATCCTTCTTCAGCACCGGGATATACCTCAGCACGTGGCGGAAGGCATCGGGGCCGAGGTAGAAATCATGGCTGGCGCCGGGGGCGATGGTATAGCCGCCATCCTGCTCTGCGCCGGAAGGCAAAGCGGTCGTCGACGGCATCGCCGGCAAAAACCTCGGGCAGGCGCTCGGTTGCCGCGACCGAGGCAAGCACCGCCAGCTGCGGGATCTTGACGCCCTCGGCGCGCAAAAACAGCGACGACCAGGCCCCGCCCGCCACCACGACCTGCGCACAGGCGATCCGCCCGGCTTCGGTAAACACCCCGGTGATGCGGCCGGCTTCGATATCAAGCCTGCGCACCGCGCAGTTTTCCACCAGCACAGCCCCGCGCGCCACAGCCCCCTCGGCCAGCATCGGCACCGCGACCCATGGCTCGGCGCGGGCATCAGAGGCGGTGAACAGCCCGCCCGTCCAGGGCGCCGCATGACCCTTGACCAGATCGGCAACCTGCCCTTTGCTCAGAAGTTCCGGCATCAGGCCATGGTCGCGGGCGCTGGCCTGCCAGGCGGCAAACCCGGCCATCTCGGCCTCGCTGCGCGCAGCGTAGAGCACGCCTTCCTGACGAAAGCCCAGCCCCGCGCCGAACTGCTGCGCCAGACCCTGCCAGATCCGCAGGCTTTCCATCATGATCGGCAGTTCCGCGAAATCGCGCCCCTGCTGGCGGATCCAGCCCCAGTTGCGGCTGCTCTGCTCGCCGGCGATGCGGCCCTTTTCGCACAGCACCACCTTCAGGCCGCGTTCCGCCAGATACCAGGCGGTCATCACGCCGATCACCCCGCCGCCGAGCACCACGACATCGCAGGCCGCAGGCGGCACAGCGCCATAGCGCGGCGCTTGCGCCTCGGAAATCGGAAAGGCCATCATGCAAGATCGGCCAGCAAGGCTGTCATAAAGGCCTGCCCGGCCTGCCACTCCGACAGCTCGAGATATTCATCCGCCTGATGCGCCTGGGCGATGTCGCCCGGCCCACAGACAACCGCGGAATAGCCCGCCTCCTGAAACTGCCCGGCCTCGGTGCCATAGGAAACCACGCCCGCCTGATTGGCCCCGGTCAGGCGCCGCACCAGGCTCTCTGCCGCGCCATCGGCCTCGGGGCGCAAGCCCGGCACGCCGAAAAAGCGCGCGAGATGCACGCCAGCCTCGGGCCGCTTGGCTTTAAGCTCGGCATCCAAGGCCATGGCTGCCGCGACGAAGTCTGCGGCCAGCGCGTCAAGATCCTCGTCCGGCACCACCCGCATCTCGACCGCGAACTTGCAGTCCGCAGCGGTGATGTTATGCGCCGTGCCGCCCGAGATCTGCCCGACGTGCAAGGTGGTAAAGGGCGGGTAGAAGGTCGCCGCAAGCGTCGAGGGAAGCCGCGCCTGAATCTCGGCATTCTTGGCGTTGATCCAGCCGATCAGCCGCGCGGCCTCCATGATGGCACTGACACCGTAAGGCAGCAGCGAGCTGTGAACCTCGAATCCCTTGATATGGACGTGAAAGCCGGTGCCGCCCTTGTGGCCACTGATCAGCTGCATCCGCGACGGCTCGCCAATCAGCGCCGCCGAGGCCTGCGGCAACACGCCCTGCATCGCGGCGATCATCGGGGGGGCGCCAACGCAACCGACCTCTTCGTCGTAAGACAGGGCAAGTTGCAACGGCCGCCGCACGCCTTGCACTTTGGCGCGCACCAGTGCCCAGACCGCCAGCGCGACATAGCCCTTCATATCGCAGGTGCCCCGCCCATAAAGCCGGCCGTCCCTTTCGGTCACCACCCAAGGGTCGCTGGACCAGCTCTGCCCATCGACCGGCACAACGTCGGAATGTCCGGAAAGCACGACGCCGCCAGCCTCCCAGGGGCCGACATGGGCGAACAGCGCCGCCTTGCTGCGATCCTCGTTCCAATGGCGATGGCTTTCGATGCCGTGGCTGGCGAGATAGCCTTCCAGCCAATCGACCAGATCCAGATTGCTGTCGCGACTCACCGTCGGAAAAGCCACCAATCGCTCCAGAATCTGCCGTGCCGTCATCTCTTGCATGCTGCGCTCCATTGTTCTGCGCTGACCCTGTGCCGGGATGCAGGAGGTGTCAATACAAGCAGAGTGACGCCACGGCACAGCACAATGTCGGGATATTTTTCTGGAAATCGACAAAAATTCGGGATTGATACCTGAGGGGAAATCAGAAAGACTTCCCCTACAACAGGGGGGCGGGAACCTTCGCCCTTTCAAAAATAAAAACTAAGAACAATGACTTGGGGGTTATCTATGCCCGATGGGGCCATGCCCGTCCTTGACGTAAGGGGCTTGAACACAATTTTCCGCACCCGCGGAGGCGAAGTGCATGCCGTCAATTCTGTCAGCTTCCATTTGCAACGTGGCGAACTTTTGGGCGTTGTGGGCGAAAGTGGCTCTGGCAAGTCGGTGACGATGATGTCGCTGGTGGGTCTGTTGCCCTCGCCCCCCGCCGAAATCCGCGCCGGTGAAGTGCTTTTGGGCAGCCAGGATCTGCTGCAGATCAGCGACGATGACCTGCGCGATGTGCGCGGCGCCAAGGTCGGCTTTGTGTTTCAGGACCCGATGACCAGCCTCAATCCGGTGTTCAACGTCGGCTTTCAGGTGATGGAGCCGCTGCGGCGCCACATGGGGTTGACCAAGCAACAGGCCCGGGTGCGGGCGGTGGAATTGCTGGAACTGGTCGGCATCCCCGACGCGGCCAAACGCCTGACCGATTATCCGCACCAATTCTCGGGTGGCATGCGGCAAAGGGTGATGATCGCCATAGCGCTTGCCTGCGACCCCGATGTGCTGATCGCCGACGAGCCGACCACGGCGCTCGACGTGACGATTCAGGCGCAGATTCTGGAATTGGTCAAAGAGCTGCGCCAGAAACTTGGCATGGCAATCATCTGGATCACCCATGATCTGGGCGTGATCGCCGGCATCGCTGACCGGGTGATGGTGATGTACGGCGGCCAGATCGTTGAACAGGCCCCGGTCAAAGACCTCTTTGCCCGACCGCAGCACCCCTATACCCGCGCCTTGTTGAAAACGATCCCCTCCATCTCGGGCGCGCGCGCCGAGCGGCTGCAGGTGATCGAAGGCCAACCGCCGATCTTGACGGCGACACCCTCGGCCTGCTCGTTCCGCGCCCGCTGCCCGCATGCTTTCCAACGCTGCCAGGTGGAAAACCCGCAGCGTCGCCCAGTCGATGGCGGCGCGGTGGATCATGGCCATGACGTTGCCTGCCACTGGACAGCGGAGGGCAGCGATGCTTGACCAAACTGCCAAGAACCTCGTCGAGGTCGCTGATCTGAGAATGTATTTTCCGATCTACACCGGCGTGCTGCGCCGCCATACCGGCAATGTCAAAGCGGTCGATGGCGTCACCTTCAACATCCGTGAGGGCGAAACGCTGGGCTTGGTCGGCGAATCGGGCTGTGGCAAATCCACCGTCGGGCGCACCATGCTGCGGCTTTACGATCCGACCGGGGGGCAGGTGATCATTGCCGGCGAGGATATCGCCACGCTGTCGCCCGAGGCGCTGCGCAAAAAGCGCCCGACGATGCAGATGGTGTTTCAGGACCCGCAAGCCAGCCTGAACCCGCGCATGACCGTGGCTGACATCATCTCGGAGCCTTTGGTCGAACATACCGACTGGACGGGCGAAAAGCGTCTGGCGCGGGTGCTGGAGTTGCTGGATGCGGTCGGGCTGAACCGCCGCTTTGCCAACCGCTTTCCGCATGAGTTTTCCGGCGGGCAGCGTCAACGCATCGGCATCGCCCGCGCACTCGCGCTGAACCCGAAGTTCATCGTCTGTGACGAGCCGATTGCGGCACTTGACGTGTCGATCCAGGCGCAGGTGGTCAACCTGCTCGAGGATCTGCAGGCCAAGTTTGGCCTCACCTACCTCTTCATCAGTCACGACCTGTCCATGGTGCGCCATATCGCCGACCGGGTCGCGGTGATGTATCTCGGCCGCATTGCCGAACTCTCGCCGCGCGATGATCTGTTTGCCCGCCCGCTGCACCCCTATGCCGAGGCGCTGCTTTCCGCGGTGAACGAACCCGACCCGGCGCTGGCCCGGCGCGAACGTATCATCCTCAAGGGCGATGTGCCCTCTCCGGCAAATCCGCCGAAAGGCTGCAATTTTTCCACGCGCTGCCCCAAGGCCTTTGCGCGTTGCCATGCCGAGAAACCCGAACTTGTCGAGGTCGAGCCGGGGCGTCAGGTCGCCTGCTTCCTCTACGACGCCAATCAGACCGCCGCCGGATCAACCGGCGGAGCCGAGGTAAAAACAGAGCACAATCAACAAGGAGAGACCAAATGAAACTCAAGACAGCCCTTCTGGGCGCGGCTTGCGCCTTTGCCTTCGCGCCCGCTGCCTTCGCCGAGCGCGGCTCGGACGGCACCGTCAACGTGCTCTACAGCCAAGCGCCCTCGACCCTGAACCCCTATCTGTCCTCGGGCACCAAGGACGTCGAGAATGCCTCGATCATCCTCGAAGGCATGGCAGGCTTTGACGAAAAAGGCGTGGTCTTCCCGCGTCTGGCCGAATCCGTGCCGACCGTCGAAAACGGCGGTGTCTCGGAAGATCTGACCACCATCACCTGGAAGTTGCAGGCGGGTCTGCTGTGGTCCGACGGCACGCCGGTCACCTCGGCTGACGCCAAGTTCACCTATGAATACTGCACCGCCCCCGATGGCGGCTGTGCCCAGGCTGCGCGCTACGAAGGCATCAAATCGATCGAGACCCCCGACGATCTGACCGTGGTGATCACCTTCGACGGCCCGAAACCGAACCCCTATCAGGCCTTTGTCGGTGGCACCTCGCCGATCCTGCAAAAGGCACAATTCGCCAATTGCATCGGCACGGCCGCTTCGACCTGCACCGAGCAGAACTTCGGCCCGATCGGCACCGGCCCCTTCAAAGTGGTTGAATTCAAAACCAACGACACCGTGACGCTCGAGGCCAACCCGAACTACCGCGATCCGGCCAAGCCTGCCTTCGCCAAGATGATCGTCAAAGGCGGCGGCGATGCGGAAAGCGCAGCCCGCGCTGTGATGCAGACCGGCGAATTCGACTACGCCTGGAACACCCAGATCAACCCGGAACTGCAACAGCAGATGATGGAAGGCGGCAAGGGCGTCTTCGTCAACGGTTTCGGCACGCTGGTCGAGCGGATCGAGATGAACATGACCGATCCGGATGCCTCCCTGCCCGAAGGCGAGCGTTCGACGCCGAAGCACCCGCACCCGATCCTGTCGGATATCAAGGTGCGCACCGCACTTTCCAAAGCCATCGACCGTCAGATCCTGGTCGATGTCGGCTACGGCACCGCAGGTCGTCCGACCTGTAACCTGGTCCCCGCGCCGGAAATGTTCGCCTCTGACAACACCGGCTGTATCGCGCAAGACATGGAAGGCGCGAAAAAGCTGCTGGACGAGGCCGGCTGGATTGCCGGTGCTGACGGCATCCGCGAAAAGGATGGCAAGAAGCTGCACCTGCTCTATCAGACCTCGACCAACCCGGTGCGTCAGGATTTCCAGGCGCTGATCAAGGATTGGTGGACCGAGCTTGGCGTCGAAGTCGAGCTTAAGAACGTCGATGGCTCGGTGTTCTTCGGCGGCGATGCGGGCTCGCCTGACACCTTCCAGAAGTTCTATGCCGATGTCGAGATGTATGCCAACAACTTCGACGGCACCGATCCCGAACCCTATCTGGCGCAGTATCTCTGCGACAAGATCCCCGGCCCCGACAACCAGTGGCAGGGCGAAAACATCAACCGTTTCTGCGATCCGGCCTATGACGCACTCTCGGTTGAATTCTCCAAGACCTCGGATATGGCCAAGCGCTCGGAGCTGGCCAAGAAGATGAACGACATGCTGACCAAAGACTCGATGGTCGTGGTGCCGCTGGTCGACCGTGGCCGTCTCTCGGCTGCCTCGAACTGCCTTGGGTGGCGTCAACCTCAACGTCTGGGACACCGAAATGTGGAACGTCCAGGACTGGTATCGCGTCAAGTGATCTGAATCGGGGCGGGGCATGGGGGTAACCCCCGCCCCGCCCTTCCCCTATCCCACTCCCTGAAGTCTGTTTGCGAGAGGCGCCGCCATGCTCACCTTCACGCTTCGTCGATTGCTGCTTGCGATCCCGACGCTTCTCTTGATCAGTCTTGTGATCTTCTTTCTTGTCGACCTTGCCCCGGGCAGCCCGGCCTCGGAAATTCCGCTGACGGTTCCGCCCGAGGTGCGCGCCAAGATCCTTGAATCCATGGGGGTGAATGCCCCGGTCTATGTGCGCTACGCGCTGTGGCTGAAACAGTTTTTCTATGTCGAGCCGCTCTATGGGCTGGATGCGCTGTTTGGCACCCATTATGCCGAGGGCCTGCAACGCATCATCAGCTATCAGACCCGCTCGCCGGTGTTTGACATCATTGCCCAGCGTCTGCCGCAGACCCTGATCGTGATCGGCACGGCCTATCTTGTCGGCATCCTGATCGCAGTTCCGATCGGGATCTATTCGGCCTACCGGCAGTATTCGCTGTTCGACCAGTTCGGCACACTGCTGGCGATGATCGGCTTTTCAGTGCCGACCTTCTTTTCCGGCACGCTCTTCATCATCATCTTTGCCGTCTGGTTCGGCTGGTTTCCCACCAAATACGACACCACCCTGAACGTCACCGATTGGGAGAGTTTCTGGAAGCAGGTGCGCCAGATGACCCTGCCGGTGATGACCCTTGGCCTTGCCAATGCCGCCGCAATCAGCCGCTACATGCGATCGTCGATGCTGGAAAACATGGGGCAGGACTATGTGCGCACCGCCCGCGCCAAGGGGATGGGCGAGCGCACAGTGGTTCTGAAACACGTGCTGCGCAATTCGATGATCCCGGTGGTCACCGTGATTGCCCTTGGCATCCCCTCGATCTTTGGCGGTGCGATCATCACCGAGAACCTCTTTGGCGTCTCGGGCATCGGCTCGGCGCTGATCGGGGCGATCCATGCCAATGATCTGCCGATGGTGCAGACGCTCGCCTTTATCTTCGCGATCCTGATCGTGCTTTTCAACCTGATCGCCGACGTGCTTTACGGCCTTCTCGACCCGAGGATCCGCTATGACTGAGATCACCACAGCCGCCCCCAAGCTGGAAAAGCCCGAAAGCCAGCTCCGCGCCATCTGGCAGCAGTTTCGCACCCATAGAGGCGCGCTCTTTGGCCTGATCGTGCTGAGCATTCTGGTCTTCGCCGTGCTTATCGGCCCAATGCTCTGGGTGCCGGAAAAGCTTTCGGTCGCCAAGGCGATCATGCTGAAGAATCAGGGCCCCTCGCTGCGCTTTCCCTTGGGCACCGATCAGCTCGGCCGCGATATGCTGGCGCGGATGATGGCGGCGGGCAAGGTCAGCCTCGCGGTTGGCTTCGTCGCCATGTTCATCGCGATCTTTGTCGGCACCACCATTGGCATTCTGGCAGGCTACTTCAAACGGCTTGACGGCCCCCTGATGCGCCTGACCGATATGTTTCTTGCCCTGCCGCTGATCCCGCTGCTGCTCGTCATGGTCATGCTGTTTCGCGACCGGGTGGCCAAGATCGTCGGGCCAGAGATGGGGGCCTTTCTGCTGATCGTCTTTGCCATCGGCATCACCTCCTGGATGCAGGCGGCGCGCATCGTGCGCGGCGAAGTGCTGGCGCTGAAGGAACGCGAATATGTTCTGGCCGCGCGCTCGATCGGTGCCATCCCGCGCCGGATCATCTTTCGCCATATCCTGCCCAACGTGGTGTCCCCGGTCATGGTGGCGGCAACTCTGGGCATCGCCGAGGCGATCATCACGGAATCGGTGCTGTCCTTCCTTGGCCTTGGCTTCCCGCCAGATTTTCCGACCTGGGGGCGGCTGCTTTATGATGGCCTGTCCTACATGCAGATCTATCCCGAGCGGGTGATCTGGCCGGGGGTTGCAATCTCGCTGACCGTGCTTTCGGTCAATTACATCGGCGACGGGCTGCGCGACGCGCTCGATCCGCGGATTCGCGGCAGGTAGAGCTTGCTCACCGCGTAAAAAATAAGCAAAAGCCCTCTCCAAGCGAGAGGGCTTTTGCAATGAAACTCCTACTGATCCACACTGGCGGCACCATCGGCATGGTGCAAACCGAGATCGGCTTTGCCCCCTCCGCGGGCGTGCTCGAGACCGCCCTCGCCCAGATCGAGACCAGCGCAGAGATCACCCTCCTGCCGCTCGCCCCCCTGATCGACAGCGCCAATGCCACCCCCGATGACTGGAACCGCATCGCAGAGGCCATCGAGGCGGGACATGACACCTATGACGGCTTTGTCGTCACCCATGGCACCGACACCCTCGCCTTCACCGCCGCAGCCCTTTGCTTTGCCCTGAAGGGCCTGAAGCGCCCGGTGATCGTGACCGGTTCGATGCTGCCGCTTGGCATCGCGGGCTCTGACGGCAAGGCCAATCTGACCGATGCCATCGCGGCCGCACAAAGCGCCCCCCCCGGCGTCTGGGTGCAATTCGCTGGCCGCCGCCTGCACGGCGCACGCACCCGCAAGGCCCATACCTCCGCCCCGCAAGCCTTCACTGCCGCCGAGAGCTCCGCACCGCCGCTGCACCCCGGCCCCGTGCTGATCCGCACGCCCTATCTGTCAGCAAAGCTCGCCATCCTCAGCATGGCGCCCGGCCATTCCCCCGAGGTCATCCACCACGCCCTGACCACCTGCGACGGCGTCGTGCTGCGGGTTTTCGGCGCGGGCACCCTGCCCGAGACGCCCGAGATCGCCGCCGCCCTGCGCGCCGCCCAAGCCCGTGGCACCCTGATGATCGCAGTCAGCCAAAGCCCCGAGGGCGGGGTAAAGTTCGGCACCTATGCGGCAGGCAATCTGATGGTGGAATGCGGCGTCATCGACGGCGGCGACATGACGCCCGAGGCGGCCTATGTCAAACTCGCGCATGCCCTAAGCCATACGCAAGCCATACGTCACGCATACCTAAATCATACGCTCTGCGGCGAGATCACTGCATGCCGCGCTTGATGCGCCGCAGCCCCAGCCAGACGCCAAGAATGACCAAGGGCGTCAGCACGGCAGTCGCCAGACCCTTGGAAACGCCTAGCGCCTCGGTGACCGGATAGGCCGCATAGCCTGCCAGCGAAACCGCGTAATAGCTGATCGCCACCACCGACAATCCCTCGACGGTGTGTTGCAGCCGCAGCGCAAGATCTGCGCGCCGGTCCATGCTCTCCAACAAACTCTGGTTCTGCGCCGAGCGTTCGACATCGACCCGCGTGCGCAAAAGCTCCGCCGCCCGCTCGGCCCGCTCGGCCATCGAGCCCAGCCGCGCCTCGGCCGATTTCACCGTGCGCATCGCCGGATCATAGCGCCGCATCATGAACTCGCCAAAGCTCTGCCGCCCCGCCAGCCGCTCTTCACGCAAAGCCGTAATCCGTTGATTTACAATGGCTTCATAGGCCCCCGTCGCACCAAAGCGGAACGAGTGTTGCACGGCAAGACTCTCCAACTCGGCCGAGATCCGCAGCAACTCGTGCAGGTTCTCCTCAGCCGGCCGCGCGGTGCTGTCCATGCTGGACACCAGCGCAGAAAGCTGCGGGTCCAGCGCGTTCAACTGCCCCGTCAGCTTGCGCGCCCGCATCAGCCCCAGCATCGACATGGCGCGGTAGGTCTCGACCTCGCACAGCCGCTGCACGATGCGGCCAATCCGCCGCGCCCCGGCCTCGGGCTTCACAAAGACCGCAAAGCGCATGTGCCCGGCCGGATCAATCCGGAAATCCCCGGCAATCACCGCAGCACCATCGACCACTTTGGCCACCGCAAGGCTTTCCGGCACAAACCAATCTTCCAGCTTGGCCAGCATCTCCTCCTCCGGCCCCATCACCTCGACCCGCACCAGCACCGAGGCGATGCGCTTGCCGGGGGCCGCTGCCAGCCAATCCTCGGGAAAGACCTCCATCTCGGCGGGATCAAAGGCGCGGCTGGGCAGACCGGGGGTAAAGGCCGAATAGGTAACAAACTCGGTGTGGCTTTCCCATTTCAGCTCTGAACGCCCGATTGGCCCCGAGAAATGGGTAGCCTCGGGCTGCGGATGCGCCGAGCCATTGCGATCCAGAAGCTGCAACAAATGCGCATGGTCGCGGTTGCGGTCGCGGTTATGCGCCTCCTCGGGTTCCTTCACCGCGACGTAAGCGGCGACCGAAGGCGCGGTCAGCGCCGGAAAGGGCCGCGCGTGCAACTCGTTGACAAGCGCATAGCGCAGCGGGTGATCGGAATTGGGTGTCATCTGGGGCCTGTGCAAAACTCTCTCCCCGCTTTGCCGCCAGCGCGCGCCGCAGGTCCATATAATTCACAGAATACAAGGGTATGCCACAAAAGTGTTGCACAAACACGCGTGTCAGCCGCGCCAAGCGACCACAGACCAGCAGGGCCACCGCAGCCTTGAGAAGGAACATCTCAGGGCCTCCAAAGCAAAAGGCCCCGCCAAACCGACGGGGCCTTCAGTAAGGTGCACTTCAGCGCAGAATTCAGTCAATCATCGGCAATAGGGCGTCGATGGACTTCTTGGCGTCGCCATAGAACATCCGGGTGTTCTCTTTGTAGAACAACGGGTTCTCGATGCCGGAATAGCCGGTGCCCTGCCCGCGCTTGGACACAAACACCTGTTTCGCCTTCCAGCACTCCAGCACCGGCATGCCAGCGATCGGGCTGTTCGGGTCTTCTTGTGCCGCCGGGTTGACGATGTCGTTCGAGCCGATGACGATGGCCACATCCGTGGTCGGGAAATCCTCGTTGATCTCGTCCATCTCCATGACGATGTCGTAAGGCACCCTTGCTTCGGCCAAAAGCACGTTCATGTGCCCCGGCAGACGCCCCGCCACCGGGTGAATGGCGAAGCGCACGGTCTTGCCCTTGGCGCGCAGCTTGCGGGTCAGTTCCGAGACCGACTGCTGCGCCTGCGCCACCGCCATGCCGTAGCCCGGAATGATGATGATGCTGTCGGCATCGTTCAGCGCCGCCGCCACACCTTCGGCATCAATCGCGATCTGCTCGCCCGTGATCTCCATCGCGGGGCCCGTGGTGCCGCCAAAGCCGCCGAGGATCACCGAGATGAACGAGCGGTTCATCGCCTTGCACATGATGTAGGACAGGATCGCACCCGAAGAGCCGACCAGCGCGCCGGTCACGATCAGCAGATCATTGCCCAACGTGAAACCAATCGCCGCCGCAGCCCAGCCCGAGTAGCTGTTCAGCATCGACACCACCACCGGCATATCGGCGCCGCCGATGCCCATGATCAGATGATAGCCGATAAAGAAGGCCAGCAGGGTCATCAGCGCCAGCGTCCAGATCCCCGCGCCGTTGAAGTAAAGCACCAGAAGGACCAGCGACCCAAGCGCAGCCCCTGCGTTCAGCAGATGCCCGCCGGGCAGCTTCTTGGCATTGCCCGAAACCTTGCCCGCCAACTTGCCGAAGGCAACGATCGAGCCGGTAAAGGTCACCGCGCCGATGAAGACGCCAAGGAAGACCTCGACATGCAGGATCGCCTGCTCGACCCCATCCTTATGCGCCAGTTTCTTGGCAAAGCCGATCAGCTGCAGCTTGGCCCCCTCGTCCATCGCCAGCACCCGGCTCAGTTCCAGATCGGCGTTAAAGCCGATCAGCACCGCTGCGAGACCGACGAAAGAGTGCAAGGCCGCCACCAGCTGCGGCATCTCGGTCATCTGCACCCGCATCGCGACCATCCAGCCCAGAACCGAGCCGATCACCACCATCAGTGCAATCACCCAGACATGGGCAACATCCGCCGAAAACACCGTGGCGAACACCGCCAGAGCCATGCCCGCGATGCCATACCACACCGCGCGCTTGGCGCTTTCCTGGCCCGAAAGCCCGCCAAGGCTGAGGATAAACAACACCGCCGCAGCGATATAGGCCGCCTGTACAATTCCAATGCTCATGCGCCTATCCCCTTACGACTTCTGGAACATGGCGAGCATCCGGCGCGTAACCAGAAAGCCCCCCACGATATTGATGGTGGCAATCAGCACCGAAACGGCCGCCAGAACCACGACGAGCCAACTGCCCGAACCGATCTGCAGCAAGGCCCCCAGGATGACGATGCCCGAGATCGCATTGGTCACAGCCATCAAGGGCGTGTGCAGCGAATGGCTGACATTCCAGATCACCGAGAAGCCGACGAAGCAGGCCAGCACAAAGACGATAAAGTGTCCCATGAACTCCGAAGGCGCATAGGCCCCGACCAGCGCCAGCAGCAGACCCGCCACGACCAGCAGGGTGACCTGCGATCTGGTTTGCGCTTTGAAAGCAGCAACTTCTGCGGCTTTCTTCTCTTCCGAGGTCAATTCCTTGACCTTTTCCTTGGGTTTTTGCACCGCAATCGCCGCAATCTTGGGCGGCGGTGGCGGGAAGGTGATGTCACCGCCCTTGGCCACGGTTGCGCCGCGGATCACGTCATCCTCCATATTGTGGTCGATGACGCCGTCTTTCTTTGGCGTAAGGTCAGCCAGCATGTGGCGGATATTGGTCGAATAAAGCGTCGAGGCCTGTGCTGCCATCCGGCTGGGGAAATCGGTATAGCCGATGATGGTCACGCCGTTGTCGCTGACCACCTTTTCGTCCATCACCGTCAGGTCGCAGTTGCCGCCGCGCTCGGCGGCAAGGTCGATGATCACCGAACCCGGCTTCATCATCTCGACCATGTCCTTGGTCCAGAGCTTGGGCGCGGGCCGTCCGGGGATCAGCGCCGTGGTGATGACGATGTCCATCTCTGGCGCCAATTCGCGGAACTTGGCCAGCTGCTTGGCCTGGAATGCCGGGGTCGAGGGGGCGGCATAGCCCCCCGTTGCCGCACCATCGGGCAGTTCGCTGGCATCGAATTCCAGATAGACGAATTGCGCGCCCATCGATTCAATCTGCTCGGCCACTTCGGGGCGCACGTCAAAGGCGTAGGTGATCGCACCCAGCGAGGTCGCCGTACCGATTGCCGCCAGACCTGCAACGCCTGCGCCAACGATCAGCACCTTGGCGGGCGGCACCTTGCCAGCCGCGGTGACCTGTCCGGTAAAGAAGCGGCCAAAGTTGTTGCCCGCCTCGATCACCGCGCGGTAACCCGCGATATTGGCCATCGACGACAGGGCATCCATCTTCTGGGCGCGGCGAAATCCGCGGCACCATGTCCATGGCGACGACGGTGGCCCCCTGCGCCTTGACGACCTCAAGCAACTCTTGGTTCTGCGCCGGCCAGAAGAAGGAAATCAGCGTCTGGCCCGATTTGAGCGCCTTGGCCTCGGCCATCTCGGGGCCGCGCACTTTGACGATAACATCGGCCGCCGCCATCACGGCCTTGGCCGTTTTCAGCACCTCAACCCCGGCAGCGGCATAAAGCGCATCGGAAAATCCGGCTTTGGCCCCCGCGCCTGCCTGAATGCAACAGCTGTGGCCCAGCTTGATCAGCTGCAGGGCCGAATCTGGCGTCATCGCCACCCGATTCTCACCGGCAAAGATCTCTGTCAGAGCACCTATTTTCACAATATCTCCCCCATCACGCTCAGGGGAAGCGGCTTCCCCGATCTTGAAATTGCGTCGAGCCTTAACATTGCTTGGTGAGAGTTCAACGCCTCTTTGATCCAATCGCGAAAAAAAATTGGCCATTTCCGACCAGTTAGCGCTAAAGCGCGCCAATCCAGCGCGGCGTGACAGCGGACCAGGCGCGAAAGGCTTCGCCAAAGCCTGCCTGCAGGGCCGCTTCCTCCGCCAGAATATAACGTCGTGTGATCCAGAGCGCGAAGAGCGGCACCAAAGGCCAGGCCAAAACCGCACCCCAGACTAGAATAGCGCCAGACAGAACAATCAGATCAGCAAGATAGATCGGATTGCGACTCAACCGGAAGACGCCGCCCGTCACCAGAGCCGCAGGCTCCCTGCGCGGAATGAAACTGGTGCGCGCAGCCCACATCTGCCCCAGCGCCACCGCCATCACCCAAAGCCCCAGAGCGATCAGGCAAAACCCGGCAAACGGCAGGGGGGCCAGCGAGACCACCTGCGCCAGCCCCCAGGTCAGCCCAAGCGCAATGGCCAGCCACAGCGGCGGGATATCCAGTTCTTTCAACATCGCGCCTCCTGCATCGCATCAGCTTTGCATGGCACTGTCTCAAAAGCAAAGCCGCCTTGCAGTTTCAGGCCAGCTCCCCCATGATCCGCGCAGATTTTTCTCCTCCACTCAAGGCCCCAAAAATGC
This sequence comes from uncultured Alphaproteobacteria bacterium, assembly GCA_963815275.1. Lineage (GTDB taxonomy): Bacteria > Pseudomonadota > Alphaproteobacteria > Rhodobacterales > Rhodobacteraceae > Cypionkella. The sequence continues at coordinate 9,347 of CAWFGD010000025.1, read as the reverse complement.
AGGATTTCGCCGCCACCAAAGCCCTTTTCGAGCTGCCCGACGGGGTGATCTACCTTGATGGCAATTCCTTGGGACCCTTGCCGCGCGCCACGGCCGCTCGCGTGGCACAGACCATCACGGCGGAATGGGGGCAGATGCTGATCACCGGCTGGAACAAGGCGGGCTGGATGGACAAGCCGATGCGGGTGGGCGACCGCATCGCCCGCCTGATCGGGGCCGAGGCGGGCCATGTCGTGATGGGGGACACGCTGTCGATCAAGGTCTATCAGGCGCTGGCCTCTTGCCTTGAAATGAACCCGGAGCGGCGCGTCATCCTGTCTGATACCGGCAACTTCCCCTCGGATCTTTATATGGCCGAGGGTCTGTGCCGCACGCTTGGCAAGGGCTACAGCCTGAAAACGGTCGCTCCCGAAGACGTGCTTGACGCAATTGACGAAACCGTCGCCGTCACCATGATCACCGAGGTCGATTATCGCAGCGGACGGCGGCACAATATGGCCGAGATCACCGCGCGGGCGCATGAAAAGGGCGCGCTGGCGATCTGGGATCTGGCGCATAGTGCCGGGGCCCTGCCTGTCGAACTCGCGGCTTGCGGCGCCGACTTCGCGGTCGGCTGCACCTATAAATACCTCAACTCCGGCCCGGGTGGTCCGGCCTTCATCTATGTGGCGCCACGCCACGCCGAACGGGCCATTCCGGCGCTTTCCGGCTGGCAGGGCCATGCGGCGCCCTTCGCCTTCGACCTGTCTTACCGTCCGGCAACCGGGGCCGAGCGGATGCGTGTCGGCACACCGCCGATCCTGCAACTGGCAGCGCTTGAGGCCTCGCTGGATATCTGGGATCAGGTCGATATGACCGCGCTGCGCGTCGCCTCTCTGGCGCTGACCGACCGCTTCATTGCCGGGGTCGAGGCCGCCTGCCCCAGCCTCAGCCTCGCCACCCCGCGCGCGCATGCCCTGCGCGGCAGCCAGGTCTCCTTCCGCCATCCGGAAGGCTACGCCATCATGCAGGCCCTGATTGCGCGTGGCGTGATCGGCGATTTCCGCGCGCCCGATATCATCCGCTTTGGCTTCACGCCGCTGTTTATCGACGCCGCCGATGTCGACGCCGCTGTCGCGATCCTCGCCGAGATCATGGCCAAAGACCTCTGGGACCAGCCCCACTACAAAACCCGCGCCAAGGTGACCTGATGGAAGCTGCTTTCACATTGGCACAAATATCCCCGCCGGAGGCATCCGCGACTGCGGCAGCGGCCTCCGGCGGGGATATTTTCACCAATGTGAAAGCCCTGCCCGCGCTTTGCCGCCCGGCGGGATGGATTGCGCAATGGCGCAAGATCGGCACGATGTCCGTGTTGAACAGGAAGGCGCGGGCCTGAGCCTCGCCCTGCCCTTTCACATTGGAGACCAAGATGCCCCCCTATGATCCCGCCAAAGACGGCGCAGAGATGTCCTTTGATGGCCGCATGTCCTACGGCGACTATCTGCACATCGACCAGATCCTCACTGCCCAGCGGCAGCTGACCCCCGCCCATGACGAGATGCTCTTCATCATCCAGCACCAGACCTCGGAGCTGTGGATGAAACTGGTGCTGCACGAGTTGGAAGCCGCCCGCCACGCCATTGCCGAGGATCGCGCGCCCGAGGCCTTCAAGATGCTCGCCCGCATCTCGCGGATCTTCGAGCAGTTGAACAACGCCTGGGACGTGCTGCGCACCATGACCCCCGCCGATTACACCACCTTCCGCGAAGGTCTCGGCCAATCCTCGGGCTTTCAATCCTGGCAGTATCGGCTGATCGAGTTTTCGCTCGGCAACCGCAATGCCAATCTGCTCGCCCCCCATGCCCACCGCCCCGATCTGACCGCGCGGCTCGAGGCCGAGCTGGCCCGCCCCAGCCTTTACGACGAGGCGTTGCGGCTTTTGGCGCGGGCGGGTCTGCCGGTGCCTGCCGAGGTGCTCCAACGCGATCTGCGCCTGGCCTGGGTTGAAAATCCTGGGGTGCAGGAGGTCTGGACCACGGTTTACCGCGATCCGCAGCGTTATTGGCAGGCCTATGAGCTGGCAGAGAAACTGGTGGATCTGGAGGATTACTTCCGCCGCTGGCGCTTCAACCACGTCACCACCGTCGAAAGGGTCATCGGTTTGAAGCGTGGTACGGGCGGCACAGCCGGGGTAAGTTATCTGCGCCGGATGCTGGAAGTTGAGCTTTTTCCGGAGCTTTGGCACTTGCGCACAGTTTTGTGATTAATGGTGGATTGGAAACAAGGTGCTTTGACCTCTTGCGTCGCCTCCTTTACCGTCATTTGAAATGAATCTGGGGAATCGCTGACGGTTTCCCCTTGAAATAGGCTGTTTGATGCGATTTTTGACTTTGAAACTGCTCACCGCCAGCGTTATTGCGCTGGGTCTTGCTGGCTGCGTTCCTACAACTCCAGGGGTCTCCCCGACAGTAGCGCCCGACGCGTCGATCTTGCCAAATGCGATGCATTATGCGGCGGTGAACGATGGCACCTATCAGGTCAATGCGGTTCCGGTCGAGAAGGTGCCCGCCGCCTACCAACGTCAGCAGGTTGCCTTTGCCAGCAACGAGCCGGTCGGATCAATCATCATCAGCCCCGGCGAGCGTCACCTTTACCTGATCACCGCAAAGGGCAAGGCGACGCAATACGGCATTTCGGTCGGCAAGGCAGGCTTTGAATGGTCCGGCGTGGCCAATATCACCAACCGGCGCAACTGGCCGACCTGGACCCCGCCGAAAGAGATGATCGAGCGCAAGCCCGAACTCAAGGAATGGGAAAAGGGCATGCCGGGCGGGCCAACCAATCCGCTGGGCGCGCGAGCGCTTTATCTGACGACGAATGGCGTGGATTATGGTTACCGCATCCATGGCACGCCGGATTGGTGGACCATCGGCAAGAACGCCTCTTCGGGCTGTATCCGCATGATCAACCAGGACGTGATGGATCTTTACAGCCGCGTGCAGGATGGTGCCAAGGTTGTGGTGCTGAACTCGGACGGCTCTTACCCCTCCAAGCTGAAACTGCCGCCGAAGCCTGCGACCAAGGCCAAGGCCACGCCAAAACCTGCGGTGGATGCGCCGATTGCCTCGACGATCATCGTGCCGAAACCCTCGGTGATGCCGACCCCGGTGATCACCTCGGGCACCTCCGCTCCGGCTGCTCCCGTCGTGGCTCCGGCGGTGGTTCCGGCATTGCCCGCGGCAGCGCCAGCGGTTCCGGCGGCCCCTGCAGAAATGCCCGCAGCGCCTGCCCCAACCTGCAGCGTGGCTTTGGTCAATGGCGTCTGCCCGAACTAAGTCTTTGAAATATTGACAAGAAGGGGCGGCTTTGCCGCTCCTTTTTCATTGGCTGTCAGGCTGCGGCCCAGGCGCGGACCGCATCGCCAAAGGCGCCAAACAGCGCCGAGGAAACCGGATCCTTGGCCGCGTTCCATTCCGGGTGCCATTGCACCGAAAGCGTAAAGCCCGGCGCGTCCTTGATATAGATCGCCTCGGGCGTGCCATCCGGAGCATAGCCGTCGATCACCACCCGCGCGCCGGGCCGGGCGATGCCCTGACCGTGCAGGGTGTTGGTCATCACTTCCGCCGACCCCATCACCTTGTGAAACACGCCGCCTTCGGTAAAGGTCACCTTGTGGCGCAGGGCAAAGACCTCTTCCGCCGTGCCATCTGGTGGCATGCGGTGGTTCATCCGCCCTGGCAGATCGCGGATCTCGGGGTAAAGACTGCCGCCCATGGCAACATTAACCTCCTGAAATCCCCGACAAATCCCAAGAATGGGCTGACCGCGCTCCACGCAGGCGCGCACCAGGGCCAGAGCCAGAGCATCACGCGGGCGATCGAAGGTGCCATGCGCGGGGGTCTCGGGCTCGCCATATTCCTCGGGGTGGACGTTGGGGCGACCACCAGGCAGCACAAAGCCGTCGCAAGCCTCCAGAAGATCCGCTACCGAGATCACCGCCGGATCGCAAGGCACGATCAGCGGCACGCAACCGGTCACCTCGGCCACCGCCGCGGCGTTGGTCTGGCCCGCGCCATAGACCAGATAGCGATCATTGATCAAATGGGAATTTCCGATAATGCCCACAATGGGGCGTCGATTGCCTGAGCGCATGAGGTGCCTGCCGATCTCGATATGGTCAGAGCATAGCAGCCCGCTTCCGAAGGTGAAGAGCCAAAGCCGGAATCTTACTATTTGCTGAAGAAAACGCTGGAAAATCATACATTTTGCCAGCGAAATCGGCAAGGCTGCAAGGCTGTGATGTCGCAAACGGGCGTGACGCTGCGGGCAAGGCGCGGTAAGGCTGGCGAAATCACAGAAAGCCGCGCATGAGCCTTGCCCAACCGTTTCGCGAAGATCACCGCCCCTTGCTGGGCGTCGGCTTCATGCTGGCGGCGATGGCGGCGCTGCCTTTCATTGATGTGCTGGCGAAATTCTTGGGTCAGGAGGGTGTGCCGATCCTGCAGATCGTCTGGGCGAGGCTGAGCTTTGGGGCGCTGGCCTCGTTGCCTTTTGCACTGCGGCGGGCGGGGGTTGCACAGCTGCTGCCACGGCGGCCACTTTATCACACCACGCGGGCGATCCTGCTGTCGCTGGCGACTTTCTGCTTTTTCCTGTCGCTGACCTATCTGCCGATTGCCGATGCGCTGGCAATCTTCTTTGTGCAACCCCTTGTTGTGACAGTGCTTTCCGCACTGGTTTTGAAAGAGCGGGTGGGGCCGCGGCGGTGGGTGGCGGTGGGGGTGGGGTTTGTGGGGACCTTGATCATCATCCGGCCGGGCTTTGCCGAGGTCAATCCGGGCAGTCTATTGGCGCTGGCGGCGGGAAGCTTTCTGGCGGCTTATTTCGTGATGACGCGGGCGATTTCGGGGCAGTCGGCGGCGATTGTCACCACCTTTCAGACCAATCTGATGGGGGCGATCCTGCTGAGCCTTGCCATGCCGCTGGTCTGGCAGCACCCGAGCCCCGAACAATGGGCGATGTTCGTAGCCCTTGGAATCGTTGCCACTTTCGGGCATTTTCTGGTGGTGCGGTCCTATGACTTTGCCGAGGCCTCGCTGCTGGCACCGCTGTCTTACACCGAGATGATCATGGCGACGCTGGTCGGCTGGTACTTCTTTGGTGACTTTCCCGATGCCTTTACCCTGCTGGGTGTCTCGGTGCTGATCGCCTGCGCACTTTATATCTCGGTGCGCGAGCGCAAGGCCAAGGTCGGGGCGTAAAGCCCTGCGCAAGAGGGTATGCGCAGGGTCTGATTTGCGTATGGCGCAGGTATGGCTTGCGTCATGACGTGGCCCGCAGGGCCCATTCAGGCCCCTGCCGCCACCACAGCCGCCGCCGCCGCAAGACCGCCCGCGCCATGCGGGATCTTGAGCGCGATCATCCCCGCCTCCATCACCGCCAGCGCGCCAAGGGTCATATGGGCGTTGACGTGCCCCATGTGGGCCACCCGCAGAAAGCCGTGGTAGGCGGGATCTGTGGTCGCAGCCATGCCGAGACCGATGCCGAGGGTCACGCCTGCCTTATGCTCGCACCATTCGCGCAGCCGGGTGGCATGGGGGGCGCCAAAGCGCGCGGCGGTGACGGCACGCGAGCGGTCGGCGGGCATGGCCACATTGAGCCCGATCTCGGGGTTGCCCGCCGACCAGCCGTCAAAGGCGGCCCAGACGGCGCGGGCCAGACAATCGTGGCGCGCCCAGATCTGCGCCAAGCCCTCTTCCTTGATCATGTCGAGCGCCTCGCGCAGGCCATAGAGGTGATGCGTCGGCGCGGTGCCGTGCCAGTATTGCCAGAATTCAGTGGCATCGGCCCGAGGTGTCCAGTTCCAATAGGGCGTGCGCAGATCGGCGGTTTTGCCAACCGCGCGGGCCTTTTCCGAGAACCAGATGAAACCCATGCCGGGCGGCGTCATCAGCCCCTTCTGGCTGGCCGCCACGGTGACATCAACGCCCCAGGCGTCCATGTGGTATTCGTCGCAGCCCAGGCTGGCGATGCAGTCCACCGCCAAGAGCGCGTCATGACCTGCCGCGTCCATCGCCGCGCGCAGCGCCTTGATATCGGTGCGGATCGACGAGGCAGTGTCAACTTGCGTCATCAGCACCGCTTTGATCTTGCCTGCGGTATCGGCGCGCAGGGTGGCCTCGACCTGCGCCATATCGACCGGGGAGGATTTGCCGAAGTCGAGCAGCTGAACCTCGATGCCCATGGCGCGGGCCGAATTGGCCCAGCTTTGGCCGAAGTGGCCAACCGCAATCACCAGAGCCCTGTCGCCGCGAGAGAAGATGTTGGCATTCGCCGCCTCCCAGACCGCGTGGCCATTGCCGATATAGGGCGCAACATTGGCGCTGGTGCCTGCCAGCGCCTTGAGGTCGGGCCAGAGCGAGGCGGCGAGGTCATAAAGCTTGCCCTCATAGATATTCGGCGCCGCGCGGTGCATGGCGGCCAGCACACGGTCTGGCATCACCGAAGGGCCGGGAATTGCAAGGTAAGGGCGGCCATTGGCAAGCGACATCGAAGGCTCCATATTAATGCTGCGCCAATGGCTACGCTTGCGCCGCAAAAGGGTCAATCCGCCTGCCCGCTTGTCCTTGATCTTTCTGCCCGATAGACCCGAGCCAGCGTCTTCCAAAGGTCCAGCCGTGCCGCAAAGCTCCGCCCTGCCCTCGCAAAAGCTGTTTGTCCGGTTCTGGCGCGATTACCTGCGCCCGCATCTGGGCTGGATGGTGCTGGCCCTGCTGTTGATGATGGCGGAAGGCGGCGCGCTGGGGGGGTTGAGCTATCTGCTGAAGCCGCTGTTTGACGTGGTGTTCACCCCCGAGGGGGAATCGGAGATCTACAAGGTCGGGTTGGCGGTCTTGGGGCTCTTCGTGCTGCGGGCAGGGTCTGGGGTGGCCTCGCGGACCTTGATCGCCGCGATTTCACAGCGGATTTCGGCGGCGATGCAGGCGGATCTGTTGCAGCATATCCTGCGGCTGGATGGCAAGTTCTTTCAGGCCCATGCGCCGGGGATGCTGATCGAGCGGGTGCAGGGTGATACCAGCAATGTGCAGGGCATCTGGTCGAGCCTTTTGTCGGCGGTTGGCCGCGATCTGCTGGGGTTGATCACGCTTTTTGCGGTGGCGCTGTCGATTGATGTGCATTGGACGATTTCGGCGCTCATCGGGGTGCCTTTGCTGCTGGTCCCGGCGGGGATGTTGCAGCGCTATATGCGGCGCAAGTCGAGCCAGCTGCGCAATCAGGCCGGCGCGCGGGCGACGCGGCTGGACGAGATCTTCCACGGCATTCAGGCGGTGAAGCTGAACCGGATGGAGGCCTATCAGGTTGGCCGCTTTCGCGCCGTGATCGGAACCATCCGTCGCGCCGAGACCAGGTTGGCGCTGAGCCGGGCAATGATGCCGGGGATGATTGATGTTGTCACCGGGCTGGGGTTCTTTGCCGTGCTGCTGCTTGCCGGCAACGAGATTGCTTCGGGGCGGCGGACCACGGGCGATTTCATGTCGTTCTTTACCGCGATGTCTTTGACCTTTCAGCCCTTGCGGCGCCTGGGCGAGATGTCGGGGATCTGGCAGATCGCCTCGGCCAGTCTGGAGCGGATCTATGATCTGTTGGACCGCAGGCCCGCGACGGCGCGGCCTGAGGTGAGCCTTGTGACGCTGCCAGGGCGCGCGCCGGAGATCCGGTTTGAGGCGGTGGATTTTGCCCATGGCGACAGTGCCGTGCTGCATGGCTTGAGTTTTGTCGCCGAGGCGGGGCAGACCACGGCCTTGGTCGGGGCCTCGGGGGCCGGGAAAAGCACGGTGTTTCAGCTGTTGACCGCGCTGCAGGAACCGGGGGCCGGGCGGATTGTGATCGGCGGTGTCGATGCGGCGCAACTCTCGCTGGAGGATCAGCGGCGGCTGTTTGCCACCGTGACGCAGGATGCGGCGCTGTTTGATGAAAGCCTGATCGAGAATATCGTTTTGGGCCGCGAGGTGGTGCCCGCGCAGTTGGAGGCGGCTTTGCGCGCGGCGCATGTGGCGCAGTTTCTGGCAGCCCTGCCGCAGGGCTTGCAGACCGCGGTGGGGCCGCGGGGTTCGTCGCTGTCGGGCGGGCAGCGCCAAAGGGTGGCGATTGCGCGCGCGCTGGTGCAGGATGCGCCGGTGCTCTTGCTGGATGAGGCGACCTCGGCCCTGGATGCGCAGTCCGAGGCGGTGGTGGCAGAGGCCTTGGCGCTTGGCTCGCAGGGGCGCACGACTTTGGTGATCGCGCACCGCCTGGCGACGGTGCGGGGGGCCGACAAGATTCTGGTGCTGGACGCCGGGCGTCTGGTGGAAGAGGGCACCCATGCCGCGCTTTTGGCGCAGGACGGGCTTTATGCCAGCCTTTACCGGGCCGCTCAATCCCCGGTTGCCCCCGCGACTCCCGCTGAGAAACCAAAACTTGAGGCACGTTTCTTCAACCAGAACACACCTTTCGCTGGAGAGATCACCCGGGGCATCATCGTCGCAGAGACCAATCAATTCTCCTTTGTCGTTCCGTCGGGATTTCAGAAACAGATCGACCCCGCCTCAAAAAAAATATCACTCACATCGACCAGTTATACCTGCGCAATCACCGCAACGATTCACGAATCCGCGACCGAGGGGATGGCAGACCTCAAGCCTGAAAGCATCCGGCAACTGCTGATGAACCGCTACAAGGACGCTCGAGTGGTCGATGAGTTCAGTGCGTCAATCGAATCGATGAGCGGACCCGCTTTTGAAATCGAATGGTCCGGTGCAGTGGCAAAGATGTCCACCCGCTCTGCCTTCATTCCTTATCCAGGAGGCCACTTCGAGGTCACCGTTCAGGCACCGACGTCTGAATTCCGCACCTACGATCAGGCGTTGTTCCAGCTCCTGATGTCCGTTCGCACCAGCCCCATCGGAGCCAGGCTCGCCGTCCAGGAATACCTGTCGGAACTTTGAGCGCAGGCTGTCGCAGCCTGAAAACTCCGTAGCTTCCGGAATCATCCTCCGTCCGCCTGCTGTCAGCGGGCTTTTCAAATTTCTTTCTTCTCAGAACCAGCGGGGCTGCACCAAGCTGAAAGGAATGAAACGTCTGGATGTCGCGCTCGTCGAGCGCGGACTAGTCACAAGCCGGGAAAAAGCCCAGCGAGCCGTCATGGCCGGCCTGGTCAGGATCAATGGCCAGCCAGCCCGCAAATCCAGCGACGCAATCAAGGACAACGATGAGCTCCACATCACCGAGGGTGAAGATATGTGAGCCGCGGCGGGCACAAACTCGAACACGCGCTCAAGGAATTCGCGCTGGACGTGACCGGAGTCACCGCCATCGACCTCGGAGCC
>CAWFGD010000024.1:0-12966 GCA_963815275.1 uncultured Alphaproteobacteria bacterium | reverse complement strand
CGCTGAGCACGCTGGCCAGGGGCCGGTAAGTGCCGTGCAACGACGCGCAGAAGATGGCTGCGCACCTGGAGGTGAATGCCGCATAGGCTCTCGCATATCGGTTCCTTTCCGCCCGGCATCGCGAAAGTCATAGAACCGATGTCCTCCAAAGACGAATCCAGCATTCGGGACCGATGGGCCCGGTTGCGCCTGCTGACCATCGGTCAGCTGGCTGGCAGCACCCGCGCCCCGAGGCGAGTCGAAGAACGTCTGCAGCAGTTGAGTCAGCAGGTCCTGGCGCCACCCGTACATGCAGGCGATATACGCTTCGCGTGTCCACGCTGGAGCGCTGGCTGGCCCTGGCGCGGCGCACGCCGGACCCCAGCGCGATGCTGGCCACGGTGCCACGCTGCGATGCCGGCAGCGTTGCCCGCCACCGCCACGGTGACCCGCAAAGAACCATCGTCCATCGCCTCGGCAGTCTCCACCACCCCGACGACCTGCCCGTCGGCGCTGGTCACCTGCTGGCCGATAAGGGCCTGCGCCGCATCGACCTCTGCACCCCCTTGCGCCGGGCCAACCTGTGCCACGGCGGCATTCACCGGATCAGTCGCGGCGGCAGTCTCGGCAAATCCGGTCTCGGCAAAGACGGGCAGGGCAAAGGCAGCGATCAAAAGGCTTGCTGCCCAAGATTTTGGAAAAGAGGTCATTGGTTTCGTCCTCAAAGATCAGCCCGGACATTTCGGGCCCTCAGGCTTGTGCAGACCAACCGCGCCGGGGGCAAAAGGTTCCGCAGCGCCGAACCAATGCGCGGCCTTGTGCCGAAACCACCCCGTCGTGCAGCGGCACAAACCGAAAGGCCCCACCGATCGGTGGGGCCTTGCCTGTAATAACCTCAGACCGATTCAGCCGTTCGAGGCCGCAGCCTTGGCGTCCAGCGACGATGCCAGCTCTGCCTCGGTCCACTTCAGCTTCAGATCGCCCTTGGTAGCGACATCTGCCGAGACCACGATCGAAAACTTGCCGACCTCGGTTTTCACCTCGTCGGCGACATCGATCACCAGCATGAGATTGCCATTCGCATCGGCCTCTGCGGTTTCCACCGAACCGATCACCTTGTCATCGGCGCTCATCACCGATTTGCCGGTGATCGTGGTTGCAGCTTCTTCGATGGCCGCGGCATCAGCGGTCACCGCGGGCATCGTGGAATCCGCCGTCACCGCAGCGCCCAGCGAGGCATCGAGCGCGGCATTTACGGTATCATCAAGACTGATCCCGGTCGAAGAATCCGCGGTCGTGCCAACCGTCACAGCCGATGTCTCCGCCATGGCGGGCAAAGCAAGCGCAGTTACCAGCGCCGTGGCGCTCAGGAGTTTTGCAAAGTTCATTTCATCGTCCTCACTAGGAAGTCTGTCACAGCACCCTCGTGGTGCGCGGGGTGTTAACCAGCCGCAGGGCCACCTCGTTCCCTGTCAGGGCCACATTGTGCGTCGCCCGAACCTTCCGCGCAGAACTCTGCCGAAACAGCGGAATTTGGCGCGCGGAAAGCTGCCAGAGTCCAAGAGCCGCCAAGTAGTGTCGCGAACTTCGGGCCGTTCCCTTCTCACGTCGCGCGGCGTCGTTGACCAGAACGCAGGCAGAGAATCAGACCAGCAAGCCGGGCGTCGCCCCCGCAGCTGCGCTTGCACAGCCGCACATTCGCTTGGCTTGGCAGCTGATTTGCGCCGTAAAATTCAGCGAAATCAAAAAAATGTCCGAAAAGCAAAAAAAAGGCCGAGCTTTCGCTCGGCCAAGTCCAACAGGGAGGTATGAAGTGGCAAGAGCGAACTCGATTACCGCTTCATGGGTGTCATTATACCTATGGCGCAGGTGTCTCAATAAATATCAGGCTGCAACTGCAGCAATCCCGCTATGCGCAGGACGCATAGCTGTGCAGGAAAGCTGTCAGCTCAACTCTTGCGCCTGATGTTCCTTACGGAAGGCCACGATTTCTTCGGTGATGAAATCGCGGAAGGCCGAGACGCGCTTGGAATGACGCAACTCTTCCGGGTAGGCCAGAAACACCGGCACTTCATTGCGATTCGACATCCGGCAGCACCCGCACCAGATGGGGGAATTCCATCGTGATGTAATCGGGCAAAACCCCGACGCCCAGATGGTTCAGCACCGCCTGCAAGACGCCGAAATAGTTGTTCACCGTCAGCTTGGACGGGATGTCATGGCTCATCAGATCCTGCACCAGCTGTGCGCCCGCCGCGACCTGTGCCGTGCCTGCGTGCTGACAAATCAAACGGTGCTGCGAGAAATCCGCCATGCTGGTCGGCGTGCCGTATTCGGCAAGATACTCTTCGCTCGCATAAAGCCGCATCTTGATGTTCATCAGCCGCTTGCGGATCAGGTCGGCCTGCGACGGCTCTTTCATCCGGATCGCCACATCGGCCTCGCGCATCGGCAGGTCAAGCACGCGCTCTTCCAGCATCAGATCGATCTTCAGGCTGGGGTATTTCTTGTAAAGCTTGGGCAGGCGCGGTGCCAGCCACATGGTGCCAAAGCCCGTCGTCGTGGTGATGCGCAACTCGCCAAAGATCTCGTCCTCCGAGTCGCGGATTCGTGCCGCTGTGGCGTCAAGCCGTTTGACCATCTGCTGGGTGGCGTCAAACAACAGCTCGCCCTGTTCGGTCAGGATCAACCCCCGCGCATGGCGGTGAAACAAGGTGACGGCAAGGCTCTCCTCCAGCGCGCGGATCTGCCGGCTGACCGCCGACTGCGACAGATGCAGCACCTCACCCGCATGGGTCAGACTGCCCTTGTCGGCAACCGCATGAAAGATGCGCAGCTTGTCCCAGTCCATTATGGTCTCCGCTCTGTGTTTTCTTGACTATCACACTTCGCGCTTATCTAAGGATTAATTCCTGCGTGTAAATCACCGCGGCTGAATAAACCCCCGAACCATGCGGCTTGTGTCACGCAAGCGTCATCCGCAGGCCCTAAACTGCTGCAAATCAGGGCAATCGAAAAACCTTCGGAGCACGTGATGCCGACACAGGATGTGACCCGCGATATCACCTATGCCGGCTCGGCCCGCACCCGCGCCGGGCAAAGCCTGATCCGCGTGCTGGAAAATGTCTCGGGCCGCCGCCAGCCTGATCCGCCGCGCCGCGGGCTACGAGGCAGACATCGCCAAAGGCCGCTCGTTCTGGCAGGTGATCCCCGAACGCTACGGCCTCTCGCTCGACATCACCGGCGGCAGCCTGGCCAATATCCCCACGACCGGCCCGCTGGTGCTGATCGCCAACCACCCCTACGGCATTCTTGACGGCCTGATGATGGGCCATATGCTCGATGCCGGCCGCGGCGAGTTTCCGCATGCTCGCCAATGCGGTGTTCCGCCGCGCCGAGGCGCTTGGACCGCGTCCTGCTGCCGATCTACTTCGACGAGAGCAAAGCGGCGGTGCAAACCAACCTGACCAACCCGCGAGACCGCCCTGATACCTCTGGCGCGGGGCGGTGCCATCGGCATCTTTCCCGGCGGCACCGTCTCGACCTCGCCAAACCCTTCTCGCAGCCCGATGGACCCCTCCTGGCGCAATTTCACCGCCAAGATGATCAGCCAAATCCAACGCCACCGTGGTGCCGATCTATTTCGACGGCCACAACTCGCGGCTCTTCCAGACTCGCCTCGCACCTCCATTCCAACCTGCGTCTTGCGCTCTTGCTCAAAGAGTTCAAATCCCGCATCGACGCGCCGGTCCGCGTTGTGATCGGCAGCCCGATCCCCGCTGCCGATCCGGCGCCCTTCCAGGCCAACTCCGGCGCGATGATGGACCATCCTGCGCCGCCTCACCTATGCCCTTTCGCCCAAGCCACTTTCCTCCTATGATCTGGGCTACGAATTCGAGGCGAAATACAAAACGCGCTGAACAGAGGCCAACTCTGCGCGCGAGAGAGCAGAGGGCAGCATGGCAGTTGGCGTTTTTGACAGCGGCATCGGCGGGCTGACCGTGCTGGACGCGGTGGCGCGAGCGCCTGCCCGACGTGCCCTTCGTCTATCTCGGCGACAACGCCCACGCGCCCTACGGCGTGCGCACCCCCGACGATATCTTCAACCTCACCTGTGCCGCCACCGAACGGCTCTGGGCCGAGGGCTGCGATCTGGTGATCCTCGCCTGCAACACCGCCTCTGCCGCCGCCCTGAAGCGGATGCAGGAAACCTGGCTGCCGCCGAACAAGCGCGTGCTCGGCGTCTTCGTGCCGCTGATCGAGGCGCTGACCGAACGGCAATGGGGCGACAACTCGCCGCCGCGCGAGGTGGGCGTCAAACACGTCGCACTCTTCGCCACCCCCGCCACCGTCGCCTCGCGCGCCTTTCAGCGCGAACTGGCCTTCCGCGCCATCGGCGTCGATGTCGAGGCCCAGCCCTGCGGCGGCGTCGTCGATGCCATCGAGCAGGGCGACGAAATTCTCGCCGAAGCCCTGGTGCGCAGCCATGTCGAGGCCCTCAAACGCCGCATGCCCCATCCGCACGCCGCCGTCCTGGGCTGCACCCACTACCCGCTGGTGCAACAAGCCTTTGCCGAGGCACTCGGGCCAGAGGTCGCGGTCTATTCGCAAGCCAACCTCGTCGCAGAAAGCCTCGCCGACTACCTGACCCGCCGCCCCGAGATGCTGGGTGCAGGGCACGCAGTCAAAGTTCCTGACCACGGGCGATCCGGCGTCGGTCTCCAGCAAGGCCACGCAATTCCTGCGCAAGGTGGTCAAGTTCGAAGCCGCCTGAAAGCAGGTTCTAAGACGCCAGCCTTGGGCGGACTAGAAAACGCGACCCGCGTTTTCCCGCCCACACACTTCGCCACTTCAAGACCCACTGCCCCTTCGCACACCAAAGGCCAGCGCCCGACCCGGTGGGCGAGAAGCGCCCGCCGAGGGCGGGTCGGGCGCTGGCCGGTGGCTTGAGGCCACCGTCCGTTGTGGGGCATGCTTGGTCACACGACAAAGGCAATGGCCTTTGCCAAAGCAGTTGGCAAAAGGACGTGGCGCCATTTTGCCAAATCACGCCCCCTCGGGATCGTGAAACACCGCCTCGATCCGGTTGCCATCGGGGTCAGACACAAAGGCCGCGTAATAGGTCCCCGAATACTCGCCCCGCACCCCCGGCCCGCCATTATCCCTTGCTCCCGCCGCCAAAGCTTCGGCATGAAAGCGGTCGACACTGGCGCGGTCAGCTGCCTGAAACGCCAGATGCGTGCCGTGGCGCGGGCCGCCCTGATCCTGCTGCAGGCCAAACTGATCTTCCTCGCCTGCCATCCCGTAGCCCGCCATGCCGTCCTGTTCCCAAAGCATCACGATGCCCAGTGTCGGCAGCACCCGGTTGTAAAAGTCGCGCGCCTTGGCGAAGTCTGAAACGCCAAGCGAAATGTGATCAAGAATGTTTGCCATGCTGGTCCCTCTCAAACCTTGGTGAAGCGCAGCGCATCGCAAGATCGCTGGGCGCAGACCCAGAAATCTAGCAAGCCTTCGCCATTTGGCAAGCAAAGCGCCGCGGCCTCTGCTGCGGAAATCGTCCCCAGCTTTCTGGCAATGGCGCAGAAAGAACCACGCAGATCTGCGCAAGCTTGCGGTTCCGATAAATTCGCCGAAAGTGTTAATTTTCAGTTAAATCGACAAAGCTATGCCTCTGATATTAAACACTTAAAATTCGGTCCCAACGTGGGACCTGCCAAGTCTTGCGCAGCCGCGCTGCCTGCTCCATCCTCCCGCCAACCCCAATCCTCGAAAGTCCGCCATGCTCCCCCTCACCAATCACCGCGCCGCCCGCCTGCCGCCCTGCAAGCCGAGGATGGCTGGCTCAACCTGACCGACCGGGTGGCGCTCTCCGGCCCGCAATCCGCAGGCTCCGCCCCCGACAACCAAGATCCACCTCTCCACCGGCCCCGCCCATCTCGGCCTGATCGACCCCACCGCCGAAACCCTGACACCCCCCAACGCAAGCCCGATCCCGTTCCACCCGTCCCCGGCGGCTTCCCCCAGCTCGCGACCGCAACCCTCCTCCTCGAACTCCACACCGTCGACGACAACCCCGCCCTCCGCGTCCGCGACCTCGACCCTGCCGCGCCAAGCCACGCTCCAGCTACTTCCCGACCAACGAAGCCCTGATCATCCGCGCCCGCTGGCAAGCCCTGCCCACCCCGATCCCACAACCCATCGACCAGAAGGGCGGCGCCACCACCACGGTCAACCTCACCCACACCGCCCATTTCACCCACGACGGCCACGCCATCACCCTGCTTGCCACCCACTGGAAAGACGGCAAGCCGATGTTCGTGATCCGCGACCAGACCTCGCGGCCGTGAAACCTACCCCGCCTCGCGCTTCCTGATCGGCGAGGACGCGAGCGACACCGAAATCACCCTCGATTTCAACCGCGCCTTCACGCCCCCCTGCGGCTTCACCGATTTCGCGATCTGCCCGCTGCCGCCGCGCGAAAATATCCTGCCGTTCCGCGTCGAGGCGGGTCGAAGCGCCTGACACCATAATTTCGCTTGCATCCCGCCGCCCTCAGCCGCCACATCTGCGCCACCAAAAACGGAGGCTGCCATGACCCATCGCATCGCCATTCTCGGCGCCTCTGGCTATACCGGTGCCGAGCTTGTCCGCCTGATCGCCACGCATCCCTCGATGAAAATCGTGGCGCTGTCGGCCGACCGCAAGGCGGGCATGGCGATGGCCGAGGTGTTTCCCTTTCCTGCGCCACCTTGATCTGCCGCGCCTGCAAAAGATCGACGAGATCGACTTTTCCGGCGTCGATCTGTGCTTCTGCGCGCTGCCCCATGCCACCACGCAGGTCGTGGTTTCGGCCCTGCCGCGCGATCTGAAGATCGTCGATCTGTCGGCCGATTTCCGGCTGCGCGATCCGGCGGAATATCAGAAATGGTATGGCCAGCCCCACACCGCGACCGATCTGCAAGCCGAGGCGGTCTACGGGCTGACCGAGTTCTACCGCGACGACATCCGCAAGCGGCGCGTCTTGTGGCCGGCACCGGCTGCAATGCCGCCACCGGCCAGTATGCCCTGCGGCCGCTGATTGCGGCGGGGGTGATTGACCTTGACAACATCCTGATCGACCTCAAGGCCGGCGTTTCCGGGGCAGGGCGCTCGCTGAAGGAAAACCTGCTGCATGCCGAGCTTGTCTGGCGGCACCCATACCTATTCGGTGGGCGGCAAGCACCGGCATCTGGGCGAGTTCGATCAGGAATTTTCAGTAAACTCGCCGGTCGCCCGGTTCAGATTCAGTTCACGCCGCATCTTTTGCCGATGAACCGCGGGATTCTGGCGACGACCTATGTGCAAGGGCGATGCCAAGGAGATCCACCAGACCCTGAGCTCGATGCCTATGCCGCCGAGCCGTTCCTGCAGGGTGCTACCCTTTGGCGCACTCCCCTCGACGCGCGACATCGCAGGGTCTAACTACTGCCATATCGGCGTGATCGGAGACCGGATTCCGGGCCGCGCCGTGGTGGTGGCGGTGCTGGACAATCTGACCAAGGGCTCGTCGGGGCAGGCGATCCAGAACGCCAATCTGATGCTGGGCATCGAGGAAACGGCGGGGCTGATGCTGGCGCCGATCTTCCCGTAAGGGGCTGACATGGCTGGATTAAAGGGGCTGAAAAAGCGACGCCGCGATCCAGTTGATCCTGTTTGCCTTCGTGCTGCTTGCGGCCTCGACCGCGCTGATCGGCTATGCCATGCGCGACGGCATCAACTTTTTCCGCTCGCCCAGTCAGGTGGTCTACCGATCCGCCGCGCGCGGGCGAGGTGTTTCGCATCGGCGGGCTGGTCGAAAAAGGCACGCTGGTGCGTGGGCAGGGCGAGACCATCACCTTTGCCGTGACCGATACCAACAAGACCGTCCCGGTGCAGTTATACCGGCGTGCTGCCCGATCTTTTCGCCGAAGGCGCGGGCATGGTCGGCACCGGAGAGATGCAGGGCGATACCTTCGTCGCCAGCGAAATCCTTGCCAAGCATGACGAAGAATTACATGCCGAAAGAAGTCGTCGACGCGCTGAAGGAGCAGGGCGTTTACGTCGCCCCAAGCAGTAGCGCGCGGGCTGGTTTCTGTGCCTTAAGCGCGAACGCGTTCGCACAGCTATCTCCCGGGAGAGCCTAGGGGGACTTGCATGAAATCTGTGCAGAGACTTTGGCCGAAGAGATCGTCGCCCGCGAGGGTGGCTTTGTGAATGATCCTGACGATCCGGGCGGGGCGACCAACCACGGCGTCACCCTGAACACGTTGCGGCGGCTTGGGCATTGATGTGACCCGCGACACGCGGATTGACGTGGCCGATGTGCGGGCGCTGACGCGCGCGCAAGCGGTTGATATCTATGTGGAACATTACTACCGCCGCACCGGCATCGCGGCCTTGCCCGAGGTTTTGCAGCCTTCGGTGTTTGACATGTATGTCAACGCCGGCGCCAATGCGGTGAAGGTGCTGCAACGCCTGCTGACCAGCATGGGCTTTGCCTGCGATGCCGATGGGCAGATCGGCCCGCAGACCATCCGCGCCGCGCAGACTGGCCGCATGAGGCGGCCCCCGAGCCATCTGGCCGATGCCTATGGCATCGCGCGGCGCAATTACTACTACGCTTTGGCCGATGCCCGCCCCGCCAGCCGCAAATTTGCCCGCAGGCGCGATGGCGGCAAGGGCGGCTGGATCACTGCGGGCCGAGGAGTTCATCTCGCCGAAATATCGCCTGACCGAGGCGCAGCATCAGGCACGGGTGGCGGCATGGGGATGATTGGCAGGTCTTGAACGGCGGCCCGGCGCGGTCGCCGCCTTGGGCGATGCCGCCAAAGGCGTGGCCGAGGTTTTCGTGCCATCGGCCACCAAGCGGATGGAGCTTGTCGGCGCAGGCGCAGCAGGCGGCGTTGGCGCAATTTGGCGACGAGTTCGGCAATGCCTCTGGCCAGTGGGTTTGATCGCTTGGTCAATGGGTTGAACCGGCTGCCGCGCCCGCTTGTTGGCCTTTGGCACCATCGGGCTTGTTCGTCTATGCGATGATCGACCCGCGCGATTTCGCCCTGCGCATGGTCGGGCTGAATGCGGTGCCCGAGCCGTTGTGGTGGCTGCTGGGGGCGGTGGTGGCGTTCTACTTTGGCGCGCGCGAGACGCATTACTTTCGCAACCGACCGGTATGCGTGCTCCTGCGGCCTGAGGCGCTGCGGTCCAGCGAGAAGCCCGAGGAAAATCCCGCTTTGGATGACTGGCGCAGCAATGGCGGCAAAACGCCTAAAACCGGGCCGTCCTTGACCTGTCTTGCTGGCTCTGGCATTGCCCAAGCCAACGAGACAGGAATTGATCAAATGAACCTCTTTGCCGAAATCCGCACGCTTGTCACCGACAGCCTGACGGCTTTGGTCGCCGAGGGCGTGCTGCCCGATGGGCTGGACATGGCGCAGGTGGCGGTCGAGCCGCCGCGCGATGCGGCGCATGGCGATATGGCGACCAATGCGGCGATGGTGCTGGCGAAGCCCGCCGGGATGCAGCCGCGCGCGATTGCCGAGGCACTGGCTGCACGGCTGCTGCAGGATCCGCGCGTGACGGCGGCGGAAGTGGCGGGGCCGGGGTTCTTGAACCTGCGGCTTGGCCGCGACTGTCTGGCAGGGCGTGGTGAAAGCGGCGCTGGACGCAGGGCGCGGAATTCGGCCGCTCCGACGCCTTGGGGCCGGGCGCAAGGTCAACGTCGAGTTCGTCTCGGCCAATCCGACCGGGCCGATGCATGTCGGCCATGTGCGCGGCGCGGTGGTCGGCGATGCGCTGGCGCGGCTGCTGGCCTTTCGCGGCTGGGACGTGACGCGGGAATACTACATCAACGACGGCGGCGCGCAGGTCGATGTGCTGGCGCGCTCGGCCTATGAGCGCTACCGCGAGGCCAATGGGCTGGAGCCCGAAATCCGCGAGGGGCTTTATCCCGGCGATTATCTGATCCCGGTGGGCGAGGCGCTGAAGGCGAAATTTGGCGACCAGCCTGCTCGACAAGCCCGAAGCCGACTGGCTGGCCGATATCCGCGCGTTTCGCCACCGAGATGATGATGGCAGATGATCCGCGACGATCTGGCGGCGCTGGATGTGCAAGATGGACGTCTATTCCAGCGAAAAGGCGCTTTACGGCACCGGCCAGATCGAGGCTGCGATCAACGCCCTGCGCGACATGGGCCTGATCTATGAAGGCACGCTGGAGCCGCCGAAGGGCAAGACGCCCGAGGATTGGGAGCCGCGCATGCAGACGCTGTTCCGCTCGACCGCGCATGGCGATGATGTGGACCGCCCGGTGCATGAAGTCGGACGGCTCCTGGACCTATTTCGCCCCCGATATCGCCTATCACTACGACAAGGTGCAGCGCGGCTTTGACGAGCTGATCGACATTTTCGGCGCCGATCATGGCGGCTATGTCAAGCGGATGAAGGCGGCGGTTTCGGCGCTGTCGGCAGGGCGGGTTCCGCTGGACATCAAGCTGGTGCAGCTGGTCAAGCTCTACAAGAACGGCGAGCCGTTCAAGATGTCCAAGCGGGCAGGCACCTTCGTGACCCTGCGCGATGTGGTCGAGCAGGCGGGCGCGGATGTGACCCGCTTCATGATGCTGACGCGCAAGAACGACGTGACGCTGGATTTCGACTTTGCCAAGGTGCTGGAGCAGTCCAAGGACAACCCGGTGTTCTACGTGCAATACGCCAATGCCCGGATCAACTCGGTGCTGCGCAAGGCGCGCGAGGCGGGGATTGACGTTGCACGATGCGGCGCTTGCCAACGGCGGATCTGGCGCTGCTGTGGCCATCCGGCCGAAATCGAAATGGCCAAGAAGCTTGCCGAATGGCCGCGCCTGGTCGAGATCGCCGCCAAGGGCAACGAGCCGCACCGGATCGCGTTCTACCTTTATGAACTGGCCTCGGAATTCCACGGTCTTGTGGAACAAGGGCAACGACGATACCAGCCTTCGCTTCCTCCAAGAGGGCAATGCGGCAACATCTGCGGCGAAAATCGCCCTGGCGCGTGCCACGGGCGTTGTGATTTCGGCGGGTCTTGGTATCCTTGGTGTCACTCCGGTTGAGGAAATGCGCTAAGGCAACGCCAGCCGGTCCGGCATGGGACAAAATCAACAAGCAAGGGTGGCATGTATCGCCCTTGCACGCGAGGCAAGACATGGCGGACGTGGATTTCGATGAGTTCGAAGGCGGTTATGCTGAGCTGCGCAAGGCGCGCGCGGGTCTCGTGCGTCTGGTCAATCTGGCGGGGCCGTGTGCTCGGTGCTTCTGGTGCTGGGCTTGGGCGTCTGGGGCTACAAGCTGGCGGTGCGCGATGTGTCCGGCATTCCGGTGGTGCGCGCGCTGGAAGGCCCGCTGCGGATTGCGCCGGAAAATCCGGGTGGCGAAGTGGCGATGCATCAGGGCCTGTCGGTCAATGCCGTGGCCTCTGTCGGTGTGGCCCTGCCGCTGCCCTCGACGCTGAGCCTTGCCCCTGCCGATGTCACCCTGCGCAGTGAAGACACGGCGGGGCTGGCGATCCTTGCCAGTGCTGCGCCCGATCTTGCCACCCCCGATGCCCCTGTCGCCGCAGTCGAGCCGAGCGTTGCGGCTATGCTGCCGGTCGAGGTTGCGCCTGTCGCTGAAATCAGCGCTGCAAGCGCGGATATCGCCATCGAAGCCCCCGTGCCCGAAACCCAGGAAGAGGCGGTCGCCGCGGCCCTCGCCGCTGCCCTGGCCGATGAAGTCCCTCGTTGAAGCCGATGCGCCGGAGGCGAGCGCTGCGGTTGCCCGTTCGCCGCGCCCGCAGGTGCGCCCCGAGCGGGCTGTTCTGACCAATGTCTCCGCGACCTCTGCCGAGGTCGTCGCGCCTGTTGCCGCCCTGGCCAGCGTCAGCGAAGTATCTGCCGCGAGCATTCCGGCTGGCACGCCGCTGGTGCAGCTGGGTGCCTTTGATGACGAGGCCGGCGCGCGCAGCGAATGGAGCAAATTGCAGCTGCGCTTTCCCGAGTTGATCGGGCCGAAAGCCCTCGTGGTGCAATCGGCACAAAGCGGTGGCCGCACCTTTTACCGCTTGCGCGCCCATGGCTTTGCCAGCGAAGACGAGACCCGACGTTTTTGTGCCGCCCTGCTGGCTGAAAACGCGTCGTGCATCGCTGTCGCGCAGCGATGATCGGCACGGGCGCTGCGATCTTTGGCTGTGAGGGCCCCACCCTCACCGCCTCTGAACGGGATTTCTTTCCCGACTACGACCCCTTCGGCTTCATCATCTTTGCCCGCAATGTGGAGACGCCCGAACAATTGCGCCGTCTGACCGGCGATCTGCGCGCGGCCGTAGGGCGTGAGGCCCCGATTCTGGTTGATCAGGAAGGCGGCCGGGTGCAGCGGATGCGCGCGCCGCATTGGCGAGAATGGAGCCCGCCGCTGGAGGCGATTGCCGCCGCAGGCCCGCATGCGGCGCGGGTGATGGCGCTGCGCTCGAAAATCATTGCCGCTGAACTGCGCGACGTCGGGATTGACGCCAACTGCGCGCCGCTGGCCGATATTGCCAGCGCCGAAACCCACCCCTTTCTGCGCAACCGCTGCTATGGCGAAAGCCTTGCCGTCGTGGCCCCCATCGCCCGCGCCGTGGCGGATGCCTTCCTTGACATGGGGGTGCTGCCGGTGGTCAAGCATATGCCGGGGCATGGCCGCTCGATCAACGACACCCATCACGATCTGCCAACCGTGACAACCGATCGCGAAACCCTGCTGCACAGCGATTTCGCGCCTTCCGCTCGCTGGCCGATCTGCCGATGGCGATGACCGCCCATATCATCTTTGCGGCCTATGACGCCGCCCGCCACGCAATCGCCCGAGATGATCAGGGTGATCCGCGAGGAAATCGGCTTTCGCGGGCTGCTGATGACCGATGATCTGAACATGCAGGCGTTGGCGGCACTTTGGGCGAGCGGGCGGCGCGTTCCATCAAAG
>CAWFGD010000023.1:0-39756 GCA_963815275.1 uncultured Alphaproteobacteria bacterium | reverse complement strand
TTCAATCTCCGCGCCCAGGGCCTCCAGCCCATGGATATGCAGATCCATCGGCCGCGCCCCGATCGCACAACCGCCGGGCAGCGAGACCACCGCATGCCCCTCCCGCGCCAGCAAGGGCCCCAAGACCAGGTTCGAGGCCCGCATCTTGCGCACAATCTCATAATCCGCGACGTGGTTGATCGGCCCGTGGCTCGCCAATGCCAGCACCTTGCCCTCTTGCAGGCTGGCCACTTCCGCGCCCAATGACTGCAGCAGCTGCGTCATCGTGGCAATATCCGAAAGCCGCGGCGCATTGGTCAGGGTCAGCGGCTCTTCCGACAAAAGCGTCGCCGGCATCAGGGTCAGGCAAGCATTCTTCGCCCCGGCAATCGGGATCACCCCGTTGAGCGCGCCGCCGCCCCGCACCAAAATCGAATCCATCGCTCTGCCCTACTCGTTGTTATCGTTGTTATCGCTGGCAGAATCGCCCGGCACTTCGCCCGGGTCCTGCTCCTGCCGCCCGCGTGCCTGCGCCTTGCGTCGCGCCATATTCGCCTTCAGCGCCGCCTTCAACCGCGCATCCCGCGCCGCCTCTTGCGTCTTCTTGGAATTTTCCGGCTGCGTCATAAGGGTTTTCCCACTCTCCGCGCCCTTCTAATACAGCCCCGCAAGGCCGTCCAGCAAGCAGCAGCAAAAAACCGCGACTTAGCCCTTGCACGCCGCGCGGATTGCGTCTAATCAGCCGCCACGCAAGCAGTGCCAACCGGTCGCTTGCACAACGGCGCTGCAGTAGCTCAGTGGTAGAGCACACCCTTGGTAAGGGTGAGGTCGAGAGTTCAATCCTCTCTTGCAGCACCATCATTCTTCCTTTCAAACCAAGAAGATGCGCTGCACCAAGGGCTTAGCTCCGATTTGATCTGTATCGCCCGAACAGTAGCGTCACCTTGACCGGTTGTTCAGGGCAAGGACACCTCCGCGCTGCGCGGGTCCGAAGCTTGGCTCGAGGATTTCACCGCCGGGCGCTGATCTAGCCTCGCCGCCGAAATATCGAAATGACGCGGCGCAGTGGCTCTGTCGCCCGCCAGCTCGTGCTCTTCAGCAACGCCTGACGCGCCTGTTCGACCCGGGCAACCAAGGCGTGTAGGGCGCCGTTCTCCTCGGTCAGGCGGGCGCGCTCTGTCTCAACCTTTGCGACCAAGGCGTGCAGCGCGGTGTTCTCCCCGGCCAGCCGGGCGCGCTCCGTTTCAACCTTGGCGACCAGTGCATGCAGCGCGGTGTTTTCTTCCAAGACCTGATCGCGGATCTGCCCAAGGCTGTGCGACCTTGCCGTCCCCTCCGCCAGTTGCGACCTCATCCTTGACCGCAGGGCCTCGCTTTCGATCAAAGCGGCCTGCAGGGTGATCGCCCTGGCATCGGCGTCCAGATAGATCTGGGTCAATCTTGCCAAATCCTGTGTCAGCCCCTCGCAGGTGGTCTGCGCATCACTCAGCCTGATTTTTGCCGTCGCAAGCGCTTGCGCCACCTGGGTCGCGCGCTTGGTCTGCAAGGTCAGCTTGCGCGTCAGCGCCTTAAGCTTTGCCGCTTGCAGCGCCTGCTCCTTCAGACCCGCCTGCACCTCGGATGTCAGGACCTGCTGCACGCCAATCAGCGCGCGATGCTGGGAGGAAGGCACCAGCGCCTCAGCTCCGGCACCTTCGACACGCGCGGCATTTTCCGGCGTCTGGTCCAGAAAGGTCACGGCCTGATACAAGGTCTGGCTTGGCATCTGCTGTTTAAGAAGCGCCTGAAATCGCCGGTTGATCCGGTCGAGGCTGGCATAGTCCCGGGCTTCCTCGCCTGTTTCAGCCCAAGCCGACAGCACGGCATAAACCCGCTGAATCATCTCGGGCAGGGCTGCGATATCTGCCTGTTGGTGGTGGCGCAGCTCCGCGCTGAGAAAGGCCTCGATCTCGCCACGCGCTGTCTGAAACCTCTGCGAAAACGGCGGCCGCAGGATCTTGCAGATCCTGTCGACGGCCTGCGCAGGGCTGCGCAGAATCTGGTTGAAATCGGTAAAGGCGCGCCGCTGGCCGCGGGTCTCTGCCTCCGCTTGCAGCACGTAAAGCAGCCAAAGCAACAGCCCTTGCGGCAGCTCGAAGCTGTTGCGCCGCTGCAGGGATTGGGCAACCTCAAGCGGATTGCGCAGCGTGATCAGCACCAGCGGCCTCGCGCCGCGCTGCTGCAACACCTGGGTCCAGAACGGCGCCAAGCGGCAAATTCTGGGATCCTTCAGCGCAATCAGCGGCGCATCGCCAAACTCTGCCTCAAGAATGCCAAGCGCCTCGTCAAAGATCTCCTGCGGCACCGGCAAACCCGCGCCCGAGTGGCTGGTCAGGCAGTCCCAGCTCAGACCCTGCCGCGCCAGCAGCCGGTCGTTGAAACGGGCGACCGAGGTGGCCTCGAAGAAACCCTTGGGATTCTGCACCCCCGCGCCGATCTGATTTTTCGGCGTCTGCGCCCCCAAAATCTCTAGTATCCGGGTCAGCGCCGAGGTGCCGGACCGGTGCATGCCCAAGACCAGAATGGCCTCGCGGACCGGCGCGGCGCCGGGCGCCCTATCGGGTTTCAGTGCGGGCATAAAGCGCTCTACTCAAAACAGAGTGATAAAGATCGGCATGCCGCTGCACTGTCCAGCTTTGATAGGCCTCGGCATGCGCCTTCGCCGCAAGCCTGTGGCGCAACCCCGGGTCTTCGATCAGACGGGTCAGCGCCTGAAGCCAGGCAGCCGGCTCGTTGGGCACCAGCAGGCAATTCTCGCCATCTGTGGCGACCTGACGATATTCCGCCGTGTCGCTGCACAGGATCGCCGTGCCCAGCGCCGCGCATTCGACAAATTTCAGGTAGCTTTTCGCCCGGTTAAAGGCATCGTCGACCAAAGGGATGATCGCGATATCCCACCGTGCCACCTGCTGCAGCCATTCGGTAAAGACCGGATAGACGCTGTTATGCGGCAGCCCGATGCGCCTGCCAAACAGTGGCTCGATCTTTTGAAACGCCCCGATCACCTCGACAGAGACATCGGCGCGCTGGTCCAGCTGTAACATGACCTGCTGAATGCTGCGCAGATCTTCGGTGTGGGTGGGGGTGCCGACATAGCCGATTCTGATCCGATCCGGCTCTGCCCGGCCCTGCGGAAGCGGGCATTTCCACAGCTCCGCATCAATCCGGTTCGGCACAACCATGATCTTGGCCGCATGCTGCTGAAACAGCGCGGCAAGATGCGGCGTGCTGACCGTGATAAGATCGGCCGCCTCCAGATAGGCCCGCACCCGCCTTGCCAGATCCTCCGCGCCGCCCGCATGGTCCCGCGCCTTCAGCGCCGCGACATCGGTCAGGTCATCGTCAATTTCATAGATCAACCGCCCGCCCGCAGCCCGCCAAGCGCGGAGCCAGGGCGTAAATTCCGCCCGCAGGCTTGCCGGCAGGTCGCGCTGCACCACCGCGATATCCGCCTCACCCGGCTGCGGCAGCGCGGTACCCAAAAACACCCGGGTTTCCCAGGTTTCCGCCAAAGCATCCTGGCGGTAGGGCGAGAGCAAGCGCACATAGCCAGACCCGGTGATGGTAACCACCTGCGAGTTGGTCAGCGCCGGCAACAGCGCCACGCGCTTGCGCGACGGCGCAGGATGCAGCGCCCGCCTTTCGGCCAGCTCTGTTGCAAACAGCACCAACTCGCTGATTGCAGCCCGGCGTGGCGAATAGCCATTGGCGGTTTCCAAAGCCGCCAAGCGCATCTTCGCGATCTTTTCAGGCGCGGCGATCAGGTCTTTAAGCCGCTGAAAACAGGCCTCAAGATCAAACGTATCCACGACAAGGGCATTATAGCCATCGCGCGCATAGTCATCCGCCCCGCCCGCCAGCGGCACCATGACCACCGTATTGCAGGCCATCGCCTCCAGGCCAGTGCGGCCAAAGGCTTGATAATCCGACAGATCCAGAAAGATATCCGAAGCCCGCAACACATCGGCAACCTGCCCGCGTTTCAGCACCCCAAGGTTTTCAAACTCAAAGTCGCGCCGCAGATCCGAGAACCCCGAAGTGGTCTCGGAACAGCCGAATATCTTGATCGCGACCTGATCCTGGTAAACATCCTTGAGCCTGCCGAGCAGCGCCATGGTCCGCACCGCCCCTCGGCGCGGCGTCGTCGGCCGGATCATCGCACTGATCGTCAAACCTCCGGGCCCCAAGGCCAGATCAGCGCCGGGGTGATAGGTTGCATGATCAATGCTGGGCCAGATCTTGTGAACCGGGATCTTGTGGTTCTTCTCGATCTGACGGCAGATCCAGTCGGTCTTTGCCATCACGACCGCGCCGGGATTTGCCCGTAGGAAGACTGCGCCGCTTGCCAATCCGCCGTGCCCTCCTCAAAAAACCACGGCTCGTAATCCTGCGCGTAATAGACCGGCAAGATCCACGGGCAAGCGCTGACAATGCGCTCCAGCAAGGCCACCGAGCTGAAGATCGTCGCGACAACCACGTCGAAAGACTGCGCTGCCGCGACGATGGTTTCCCGGCGAAAGCCAAAGAACATCTCGCGCGCCTCGGGGATATCGCCGTAAAGATCGATGAAGTTATGGTAGTCCGCATCATGCACCGCAATCTGCGCCTGAACCCCCATCGCCCGCATCGCCGCGGCCTCCTGCACGACGGAATGCGCCCCGCCGCCGCCGCCCCGCACCGGCAATAGAAACAGGATCTTCTGCCGCATCACCAAGGCAGGGGCCGCGATCTGCGCCCGGTTGCTGCGGTCCTGCAACCCGCGCCGCACCAGCGCGCGGACCCGCTCCATCGCGCCGGTGTCCTTGACCCTTTCCAGCCGCAGCTTGACCTTCTCTGCCGTGTGTTTGGCACGCATCGCGTCGCTGCCCTGCTGCGACAGGGCCTCCCGACGTGCGCTGCCAAAGCTTTTCGATTTGGCGTGAAACACAAAGGTGTCGTCGGCATAGGCCAGTTCAAATCCGGCATCCTGCGCCCGCAGGCAGAAGTCATTCTCCTCGCCATAGCCCAGCGGGAAGGCGGTCTCGTCCATATAGCCCACCGCCTCCAGCACCGCGCGGCGGATCATAAAGCAAAAGCCGTTGACAAAGCTGCTGCGCGGATAGGCCCTGCGGCTGGCATCGCGCACGACTTCGGCCATCGTCACCGGCGTCATGCCAAGCGGCAGCGCATTGATCGCGAAACCGCCGTCTGGCGCGTAAAGCTCGGGCACGTTTTGCCAGCTCGCCGCGTTGGACAAAGGCCCACAGACCCCAATCGCAGGATCAGAGCGCATGCAGCGGATCAGCCCGTCCAGCCAATAGGGCGTCACAATCGTATCGCTGTTCAGCGTCACAACATAGGGCGCGTCCGAGGCCTTCAGCCCCCGATTGACCGCCCGCGTATAGCCCAGATTTTCCGGCTGCTCGATCAGCAGAAATTGCGCCGCTTCGCAGTCCAGCTCGGCACAGGCGCTGCGCAGCCACTGCGTCGTCTCCGCATCAGAGCCATCGTTGATCACCAGCGCCCGCAGCGGCGTGCTGTTTGGCATCGCGCGCAGCGCCTGCAGGCAGGCTTTGACATCTTCCAGCGCGTTATAGACCGGGATCACCACATCGACGCGCGGCACACCACGCTCCGGCGCGGCTGCGGGCCTTGCGGGATTGACCACACGCCCCTCACCGCGCCCGTAGCGCTCGTAATGCACCAGCGGGTTGTCGCGCCGCGCCGCCACGTCGAGATAGCGCGCCAGATAGGCCGCGCCATCGAACTCCGGCCCCGGATTGCGCCCGATCAGCGCCCCGACCCGCAAATAATGCTCCGCCGCCGACAGCCCGGTCAGCGCCACATCGCGGTACTGCGCAAGATACCAGGTCGCGTCAAAAAACGCGCTGGCTTCAAGGATCGGCAGGAGGGAGGATTTATCAGACATCTTGCTCAACAATTTCTAAATTATCGAGCTACAGAACAAAGGTTAATCGAGCGTTAAGCGACAATCTGGCTGACCAGACTCAGACGTCGCTTTAGCCCTGTACCGCCCTAATACGGCAGACCGACATAGTTCAGCGCCATCAACCGCCGCGCCTCGGGCAGATCGCGCAACTGCGCCAGCTCGCAGTCCTGCACCTTGCGGTCAAAGTCGCTTTGCTCGGGAAAGCGGTGCAGGATCGAGGTCATCCACCAGGAAAACCGCATAGCCCCCCAGACCCGTGCCAAGGCCCGCTCGGAATAGCCCTCCAGCCCCGCGTCGCTGCCCTCCTTGTAATGGCCCAAAAGCCCTTCAAACAGGTAATGCACATCCGAGGCGGCAAGGTTCAGCCCCTTCGCCCCGGTCGGTGGCACGATATGCGCGGCATCGCCGACCAGAAACAGATTGCCATAGCGCATCGGCTCGGAGACAAAACTGCGCAGCGGCGCGATCGACTTTTCAATCGACGGGCCGGTGACCAGGTTTTGCGCCACTTCCGGCGGCAAACGCCGCTTCAACTCGGCCCAGAAGGCCTCATCCGACCAATCCTCAACCTTGTCGGTCAAGGGCACCTGCACATAATAGCGCGACAGATGGTCCGAGCGCATCGAGGCCAGCGCAAAGCCGCGCGAATGGTTGGCATAGACCAATTCCGCGGCAGCAGGCGGGGTTTCCGACAAGACCCCCAGCCAGCCAAAGGGATAGACCCGCTCGTATTCCTTGCGGACAGACTCCGGGATACTCGGGCGGCTGACGCCATGAAAGCCGTCGCAGCCGGCAATGAAATCGCACTCCAGCCGCTGCGCCACGCCATCCTGCACGAAGGTGACATGCGGCTTGTCGGATTTGAGGTCATGCAACACCACATCCGAAACCCCGTGCAGGATGACAGCCCCCATCGCATCCTGCGCCGCGTAAAGATCCCGCGTCACCTCGGTCTGGCCGTAAACCATCACCGAAGTCCCACAGCTTTCCCGAAACGAGACGTGGAACATCCCCGCCTCGGTCGACAGATAGCAGCCCTCGTGGCGATGCCCCTCTGCCAGCATGCGCGCGCCGCAACCGGCGCGCTGCAACAGATCGACCAAGCCCTGCTCCAGCACCCCGGCGCGGATCCGTCCCAGCACATAGGCGCGGCTTTGCCGCTCCAGCACCACGGTGGCAATCCCCGCCTTGTTCAAAAGCTGCGACAGCAGCAGCCCCGAAGGTCCGCCGCCAATGATTGCAACCTGCGTGCGCATGCTTTCGCCCTCCTGATATCTCTGGCAATTATAGAACAGGACAGTGCCATTATAATGGACGTAGTCGGTCAAGACTGGCACTATCCGAACATGCACGCCCCCAGCCCCCCGATCAATCCCGCAATCGGCCCGCCGATCCCCGCCTATGCGCTCTATGGCGAATCCCACGCCTTTCCCGATGTGCTGCATTGCGAAAGGATCACCACCCGTGCCGCCCTGCACGACTGGCAGATTGCCGCGCACCGCCATGGCAACCTGCACCAGTTCTTCCTGATCCTGCGCGGCCGCGCCCGCGTCACCGTCGATGGCGAGACGCTGGATCTGACCCAGCCAACGCTGTTGTCGGTGCCGCGTTGGGTGGTGCATGGCTTTGTCTTCGAACAGGGCACCGAGGGCTTTGTGCTCTCCTTGCCGCATGAGAGCCTGCCCGACCTCTTTGGTCCCCAGGCCAGCCTTGGCCCGCTGATCGAGCAATGGGGCACCCTGCCCGCAGACCCCGGTCTTGCCCAGCTTTTCGAGACGGTGCTGGCCGAACACGCCAACACCCTGCCCATGCGCGATATTCTGCTGCGCGCGCTGGCGCTGCAGATCGTCACGCTTGCCCTGCGCGGCATAGAACCCCGTCACGCCCGCGCCGCCCCCGACCCCAACGCCCGCCACATGGCCGCCTTCGAGGCGCTGGTCCGCCAGCACCTGCGCGCGCATTGGCGCGTCGAGGCCTATGCCAGCGCGCTTGCGATCAGCCCGACCCACCTTGGCCGCGTCGTGCGCCGCCTCACCGGCCTGCCCGCCGCGCGCTATATCGAGAACCGGCTGTTTCTCGAAGCCCAGCGCCTGCTGGCCTATACCCGCCTGCAGGTCGCCGAAGTCGGCTATGCGCTGGGCTTCGAAGACCCCTCCTATTTCTCCCGCGCCTTCCGGCGCCACTGCGGCGAAAGCCCCGGCCAGTACCGCCAGCGCCTGCAAGACGAGGCTCCCCCGCTCTGATCTGTTGGCTGCGACCCGCCACAAGAAACCTCCACCATCAGCAACGCGGCGCAACCCCAATGCTGGCCCGACAAGACCGCCCTGCAAGACCCGCAATGCCCAAAGTGCGCGCCGATTTGCCCAAGCCGCGCAGCACTTTGATCCAAGTGCGCCAAAGCCTTGTCGGCAAGAACTTGCGCAAGGCTGATCTGCGGTAGCAGACCAAAGCCGCGCCGGGTGTATAATCCCCTCAGACCAAAGCGCATTTCCGCGCGCAGGGCCCGAAAGCCAGACTTTCACCCCTGTTTCACCCTCGCAACCCTGTATCAGAATCGAGCGATCATGTCCGTAAAATCCCTGCTTTTGCTTTGCACCTGCGTCCTGACCCTCTCGGGTTGCCTTGCAAACGACACCCAGCGCGGCCTTGCCGGGGCAGCAGGCGGTGCGGTGATCGCCAGCGCCACCGGCGGCAATGCCGTGACCGGGGCCGTCGTTGGCGGCGCCGCCGGCTACTTCTGCCGTGACCTCAACATCCCGGGTTGCCGCAACCAGTAAGCAGCCCGCCGCTGCATGCCTGCGGGCAGAGCAATCTGCCCGCGAGACCCCCGCAGCCAGGCCTGTCGCCCATCCCCGCCGCTCCAGCGGAGTTGATCTGTATCAGGGACGCCGACCAGCCTGCATGACACTCTGGCCGTGCTCCCTTGCGCATCCAACAAAGGCGGACCCATGCCAGCCGATCCCTATGCCACTCTCGGCCTTACCAAATCTGCCTCAGCCGCCGAGATCAAAGCCGCCTACCGCAAACTCGCCCGTGCCCATCACCCCGATCTGCACCCCGATGACAAGGGTGCCGAAATGCGTTTCAAGGCGATCAGCGCCGCCTATGACCTGCTCAAGGACCCCGCCACCCGGGCGCGCTTTGACGCGGGCGAGATCGACGCCGACGGCACCGAACAAGCGCCGCGCCAGTATTACCGCGACTATGCCGAGGCGCCGGGCGGCAACCCCTATCAATCGCAGCACGGCTTTCGCTCGCCCTTTGGCCCCGAGGCCGACCCCGCCGATATCTTCGCCGAACTGCTGCGCCAGCGCGGCGCGCAAGGTGGGGCAAGGCGCGGTGCGGCGGATCAGGGTTTCGCAGCGCAGGGCCAGGATCTGCGCTTTACCCTCGAGGTCAGCTTTCTCGATGCCGCCCGCGGTGCCGATCTGCGCCTGACGCTGGGCGGGGGTGGCGATATCTCGGTCAAGATCCCCCCCGGCGCGCAAGATGGCCAGACCCTGCGCCTGCGCGGCAAGGGCAGCCCCGGCTTTGGCGGCGGCCCTGCGGGCGATGCGCTGATCACCCTCAGCCTGCGCCCCCATCCAGTGTTTCGCCGCGAGGGCAATGACATCCTGATCACCCTGCCGATCACCTTTGACGAGGCGGTGCTGGGGGCGAAAGTCACCGCCCCCACCATCGCAGGCCCGGTCAGCCTGACCATCCCGCCCGGCTCCAGCTCGGGCAGCCAGCTGCGGCTGCGCGGCCGTGGCGTGGTGGGGGCAGATGGCAAAACCAAGGGCGACCAGAAGGTCGAGCTTCGCATCGTGGCCCCGCCGCAGCCCGACACCGCCCTGCGCGATTTCCTGACCCAATGGCGCAAGACCCAGACCCATGACCCCCGCGCAGCGCAACTGGCCGAGGCAGAAACATGACCGCTCCCCTCACCGAGAACTACCTCACCGAAGACGACGCAATCGCCGCCACTTCCGGCCTGACCCGCGTCCAGCTCAGCTTCTTCGTCTCCAACCAGCTGGTCATCCCGCTGCACACCGCACAGGGCCCCGCCTTCCGCCACATCGACCTCGCCCGCCTGCGCCTGCTCTGCGAGCTGACCGAGGATCTTGAACTGGAGGCCGAGGCGCTGCACATCGTCATGTCGCTGCTCGATCAGCTGCACGCCGCCCGCCAAAGCCTGCACCAGATCGCCGAAGTGCTGGCCGAAGAACCCGCCGACCTGCGCGCCCGCATCGGCGCCGCGCTGTTGAAGACTTGACCCAGCAGCGCAACCTTAGGTTTGTTGAAAAGCGCCAGGCAGCTCTGCCGTTTTCGTCAGTGGCCTGCCTCTGCGATGCTCTGGCAGACGGTGCCGCCGATCAGTTTGTGCCCAACAGAGGGTCGCGCCCTCCCTCGGGATGGCGCGCCGAACCTCCGATGTAGGCACTTTATAGCTCAGACACTTCCCCCGAATTTCCACTGGCACCCCTAGCCAACGCGCCCTCCCGTGGGGAGGGAGGGCGCGGCCCGGCGGGCTTCGCGCCTTGATTCCGGGCAAAGGGAAGCGGTGGTTGAAGGTCCCTTGTGACCTCTTTCCAACCTTCTCTGCGGTCCACCCAAACAGCCGAATTTGAGGCAAACTTATCTGACATCAAGGCAATTCCCGCGACGCAGCCTTACAAATCCCGAAAAGCCCCCGCCCGTTCCGCGTAAAGCTTCTCGGCCTTGCGATGCCTGCGCCGCACCTTGTCCACCGCCAGCATCTGCGCCATCACAGCCGCGACCTCCGACGGCGTAGCGCTGGATGGTGACCTCCTCCGCCTCGGCCAGATTGCGCTCGGCGAAATAGGCGTCGGTGTGGCGGGCGTTGCCGTCATTGGTCTCGGCCACCGCGCCCCGCCCCCGGCGCGGCGCAGCGCGAAGCTGTCAGGCGATTTCAGCCCATAGTGGTTATACTGCGCCAAACGATGCGAGACCGCCTCGACGTCGCCATTGCGCAACTGCCGCCACAGCGGCAACTCCGGGTCGGTCTGGCTGCGCGTGCCATCGCCCCACAGCACCTCAACGGCTGGTTCTGCTTGAACCTGACCATGCGAGTGATTGTGGATCTCCGTGAAACCGCCCAGGATGCGCGGGTCAGCGTCTTCAGCGCCGCATTGGCCTTGTGCTGCGGCGCAATGCGGTGGGTGAACAGCGGGCAAACCCGCCCCGCGCCGCCAGCTGAGCTTCGGGCTGGCGGTGAAAAACATCCCGTTCAGCGCGATCACATCGATATCCGCATCGGCCCGCTCGGTCAGATCGGCCACGCGGTTGGCCGCCGACATGCACGTTCAGAAACTCATCGGCATCCAGCATCATCAGCCAGTCGGCTGCTGTCAATGTCATGCCGACGGCGGATTTTCTCATAGCCCGCGTGCTGCGGAATATCGCCGGGTTTCAGCTAGTTGGGGACATGCGTGATATAGCCCGCCCGTCCAACGCCGCCAGCAGACGGTCCGTGCCATCGCTGCAATCGTTCGAGGCGATCAGGATGCGGTCAAACCCCAACACCAGATGATGCGCCACCCATTCCAGCAGAAAGGACCTTCATCTTTGACGCTGGAAATCAAGTGGCGTGGCGTGGCGGCACTAGCGGAACCTCTTGGTTTCTGTCGTCAGATGAAGAACAGGCAGGTGGAAAGTCAATGCTGCTGGGGGTGACAGCGCGCGCCCGCCGCGCCATGATACGATCAACCCAAAGCCGGAGTCCGCCGATGCCCGATCTTCGTCTTGCGCTGCTGCAAGCGCCCTCGCCCGCCGGAGATTGCGAAGCGGCCTTTGCCGGCGCTCGAGCGTGGCCTGCGGGCGGCAGGGGCAGCAGGCGCGACATGCTGGTGGTGCCCGAAAGTTTTGCGCCGGGCTATAACAGCGACCAGCATTGCAGGATTCGCGCTGACCGCATGGCGGAGCGTGGCAGGAATCGCCTGGCCGACGCTCTGCCGCAAGGCCAACTGCGGCCTGGTGTTCGGCTATGCCGAGCGTGACGCTGAGGGCGTTTACAACGCCGCTTTGGCCTTGGGCGCCGGACGGGGCAGAGCTGGCGCACTACCGCAAAATCCAGCTTTATGGCCCGCGCGAAGCGGCGATTTACCGCCCCGGCGAGCAGCTTATGTCACCTTCGATCTGGCGGGGCACAAGGCCGCCCTGCTGATCTGCTATGATGTTGAATTCGCCCCGCATATCGCGGCTTTGGCGGCAGCGGGCGTGACAGTCCTGCTGATGCCGACCGCCAATATGCTGCCCTACACCCATGTCATGCGTGCCACGGTGCCTGCGATGGCCGCCAATCATGGCATGAGCATCGTCTATGCCAATTACTGCGGGGCTGAGGGCGATCTGACCTATGCGGCGGCTCGCTGATCGTAGGTGCAGATGGCGAAGTTTTGGCGCAGGCGGGCGAGGCGCCTGCCTTGCTGATCGCCGATGTCCCTTATGCGACGCGGCGCGAGCCGCAAGCCCGGCCGCATGTCTGGCTACGCCTTACCCTAAGCCGCGGGGGTTTCACCCCCGCACCCCCGTGGAGTATTTCCGCCAAGATGAAGCACAATTTTAGATAAGTTTTATGGACTGAGTTCAGCGCAGGAATCCCGGCTTCTGGCTCCAGGCCAGCGCATCGCGGATCATCTGTGGGCAGGGTCGAGCGTTTGGGCTCCCAGCCCAGTTCCTCGCGCGCCCGCGCCGAGCCCGAAACCAGCGATGCCGCATCGCCCGCGCGGCGCGGGCCCTCGATGATCGGCACCTCGCGGTTGGTCACGGTGCGGCTGGCATCAATCACCTGTCGCACCGAAAAGCCATGCCCGGTGCCAAGGTTGAACGCCCGGTTGCCGCGCCCTGCCAGCAGCCAGTTCAGCCCCTTCACATGCGCCTCGACCAGATCCATCACATGCACATAATCGCGCACACAGGTGCCATCCGGCGTCGGGATAATCCTGCCCGAACACCGTCAGCGCCGGGCGGCGGCCCTCGATCGCATCCAGCATCAGCGGGATCAGATGGGTCTCGGGGCGGTGCTGTTCGCCGACCTCGGCCTCGGGGTCGGCACCTGCGACGTTGAAATAGCGGAAGATCACATGGTTCAGCCCATAGGCCGCGCCGAAATTCTTCAGGATTTCCTCGATCGCCTTCTTCGACGCGCCATAGGAATTGATCGGATGCTGCGGCGTGTCTTCATCCAGCACCACGCCATCCTGATCGCCATAGGTGGCGCAGGTGCGAGGAAAACACGAAATTCATGCAGCCCGCCTGCCACCGCCGCCTCAACCAGATTAAGCGAGCCGTTGACATTGGTGCGCCAATAGCGCCCCGGATCGGTCATCGACTCGCCGACCAGCGACAGGGCCGCAAAATGCATCACCGCCACCGGGCGATATTGCGCGAAAACGCCGCGTCAATCGCGGCACGGTCCATCAGATCGCCCTGCACAAACGGGCCGAACTTCACCGCCTCCGCCCAGCCGGTGCTGACAGATTGTCAAACGCCACCGGCACAAAGCCCGCCTGCGCCAGAACCTTGCAGGCATGCGCGCCGATATAGCCCGCCCCGCCCGTCACCAGCACATGCTGCATCAAAGCCCCCTAGCGCCCCACGGCGACGTATTGCTCAAAGCCCGCCGCCTTGGCTTCTTCCTCGGAATAGATGTTGCGCAGATCCGCCATGCGCGGATGCCCCATGTCCTTCGCCAGCTTCTCCAGATCCATGGCGCGGAACTCGTTCCACTCGGTCAGCACCACCACCAGATCCGCGCCACGCGCCGCCTGATAGGGCGTCTCGAACCACTTCACCCCCGGCAACAAGGCGACGCCCTCGCGCTTGCCCTGCGGATCAACGACGCGAACCTTGGCGCCACCGCCCACCAAGGCCGGCACGATGGTCAATGACGGCGCATCGCGCATGTCATCGGTGTTGGGCTTGAAGGTCACGCCCAGCACGGCAATCATCTTGCCGTTGAAAGACCCGTCACACAGGTCTTCCAGCTTGCTGACCATCCGCCGCTTGATCTCGTCATTGACCTTGATCACCGTCTCGGTGATCTGCATCGGCACCGCATGATCCTGGCCGATCCGCGCCAAAGCCATGGTATCCTTGGGGAAACACGACCCGCCATAGCCGGGGCCTGCATGCAGGAACTTGTTGCCGATGCGCCCGTCCATGCCCATGCCTTTGGAGACATCCTTGATATCCGCCCCGACCTTCTCGCACAGCGCGGCGATCTCGTTGATGAAGGTGATCTTGGTGGCCAGGAAGGCATTGGCGGCATATTTGATCATCTCGGCGCTTTCCAGCCCGGTATAGACCACCGGGAATTCGCGCAGGAACAAGGGCCGGTAAATATCCGCCATCACCTTGCGCGCCTTGGCGGTCTCGACCCCGATCACCACCCGGTCGGGCCGCATGAAGTCGTCAATCGCCGCCCCTTCCCGCAGGAATTCCGGGTTGGAGGCGACATCGAACTTCGCCTTCGGATTGGCCGCTTTTGCCGCCTCAAAGACCTTGCGGTTGGTGCCGACCGGCACCGTCGATTTGGTCACGATCACCGCATAGCCGGTCAGGGCGCGGCCGATCTCTTCCGCCGCCGCCATCACATAGGTCAGATCGGCATGGCCATCGCCGCGCCGCGTCGGGGTGCCCACGGCGATGAACACCGCATCCGCCCCCGCCACCGCCTCGGCCAGATCGAGCGTAAAGGAAAGCCGCCCCCCCGCCACGTTCTTCGCCATCAGATCCTGCAAGCCCGGCTCGAAGATCGGCACCTCACCGGCCTGCAAAAGCTCGATCTTGCGCGGGTCCTTGTCGACGCAGATCACCTCATGCCCGAAGTCCGAAAAACAGACCCCCGACACCAGCCCGACATAGCCCGTCCCGATCATCGCGATTTTCATCTTTGCCCCTGCTCTGTTTGGCGCACATTCGTGTGGCCCAGCTGTGTTTACCCCTGTCTAGAAACAGCCGCCCGGCCTGTCAAACCGCAACACCCGTCCGGGCGGCGATTTGCGAAGCCACCGCATGCGCCAGCCCACGCCAGGCAAACAAGGCCCAGGCCCGCAGCGGGATCGCGGCCCGCAGCAGGCGCGGCAACAGCGGCGCCAGCAGGATCACCCCAAAGCCAAACGGGTAAAGGCCGATTGCGCCACCGGCAGATCAGCGCCGAGATAGCGCAGGATGGCATGGACCGAAACCAAGGACAGACCCGACAGCAGCATCCAGAAAATACCCTGACGCGGGCGACCCAAATCAGCACTACGTTCCATCGCCGCACCTGACGCCGCCTAGCCGCCAAAGGCAAGCCCCGCCGCAATCGCCCACATCGTCACCCCCACGACGATCTCCAACCCCACCCAGGCGCGGGGATTTTCAAACACCGGAGCCAGAAGCCGCGCGCCATAGCCAAGTGCGGTAAAGAAACTCAGACTGCCCAAAGCCGCCGCCACGCCAAAGGCCAGACGCTGCCCCGGATATTGCGCCGCAATCGAGCCGATCAGCACCACCGTATCCAGATAGACATGCGGATTGGCCCAGGTCAGCACCAGACAGGTGGTCAGCACCGCGCGCAAAGAGGCCGAAGCCCCCGCCTGCGGCCGCAAAGCCTCGCCACCACGCAAGGCCGCACGAAAGCGCAAGGCCCCATAGACCAGCAGAAAAGCCACCCCGCCCCAGCGCATCGCCTCTCCCAGCCAGGGCAGCCGTGCCGAGGCAAAGCCAAAGCCCCCCACCCCGGCCGCGATCAGCAGCGCATCCGAACCGGCACAGGCCACAACCACCCAGAACACATGCTCGCGCCGCAGCCCTTGGCGCAGCACAAAGGCATTCTGCGCGCCAATCGCCAAAATCAGGCTCACCGCCACGACATAGCCGTGAAAAGCCGCTTCCCACATAATGCTCTCCCTGCCCGCAGGCCCTGCTTGCAGCGCTGTGCCTGTAATCGCCTGGCCGTTCAAGCGCCGATCTGCAAAGCACCGCTTGCAGCCCGGCGCTTCCCCTGCGAGGGTGGCTGGCCGCCCTTGTCTCGGATTTGCCTATGAAACCACTGCCGCATCCAGCGGAATCCAAACGTCTCGAAACCCTCAATGCCTTCGAGATTCTTGATACCGATGCAGAAGTTGAATTTGACGATATCGTCAAACTGGCCTCGGCCATCTGCGGCGCACCGATTTCGGTGATCAGTCTGCTGGACAAGGAACGTCAGTGGTTCAAGGCCGAAGTCGGCCTTGGCATCAGCGAGACCCCGATAGAAATCTCGATGTGCGCCCATGCGATCTTCGAGGGCAGCTATATGGAAATTCCCGATACAGCCATCGATCCGCGTACCCAGGACAATCCCTTGGTCACGCAGGACCATGCCCTGCGCTTTTATGCGGGTGCTGTGCTGACCAGCTCGGAAAATATCCCGCTCGGCACGCTCTGCGTGCTGGACTACCAGCCCGAAGAGCTGACGCCGCTGCAACGCGAAACGCTCCGGGTGCTGGCCAAACAGGTGGTCACGCAGTTGGAGCTGCGCCGCGCGCTGGCCGTCGCCGATATGCTGCGCCGCGAAGTCGACCACCGCATGAAGAACTCGCTGCAATCGCTGTCCTCGCTGGTGCGGCTGCAAAGCCGCAGCCTGCGCAGCGACGAGGCGCTGGGGGCCATGACCGCGATCAACACGCGGCTCGAGGCGGTCGCGACCCTGCACGAGCTGCTCTACAAGACCGACGCCGGTGCCAATGTCGATCTGGGCAGCTACATCGGCAATATCGTCGAACACGGCCGCGCTCTGGCGCCGCCGCAGGTCACGCTGCAAGCCGAGATCCTGCCACTGGCGATCTGCTCGCGACAGGCCGTCGCGGTCGGCACCTTGTTGAATGAGTTTATCGCCAATGCGCTGAAGCATGGCTTTCCGGATGAGGCAGAGGGTCAGATCCTGGTGACCATGCGCCCCGCGCCCGAAGGCCGTCTGCGCATCAGCTGTGCGGATGATGGGGTTGGTCTGGGCGGCGGCGAGGCCAAGCGCGACGGCGGCATCGGCATGACCATCGCCGAGGTCGCCTGCATGGAATTGCAGAGTAAGCTCGAGCAGGACAGGGTGGCGCGCGGCTTCAGCGTCTCCTTCGAATTCACCCCCGAAAAGAACACCGGCTGAGCGTAGGATGGGCAATATTGCCCATCCTACCTGTCACTCCGCAGGCTAAAAACCGCGCCAGACCTCAGCCCAGCTGCGCCGCAACCTCTTCGCTCATGTCGAAGTTATGCGTCACTTCCTGCACATCGTCGTCTTCTTCCAGCATGTCGATCAGCTTCATCAGCTTCTCTGCCGTCTCCAGATCGACCTCGGTCACCACCTGCGGCTTCCAGATCAGCTTGGATTCCAGCGACTCGCCCAGCGCCTTCTCCAGCGCATCCGAAACCTCGTTCAGGCTGTCCATCGCGCAATAGATCCAATGACCTTCCTCGCTCGACTCGACATCCTCCGCGCCGGCTTCCAGCGCCGCCATCATCACCTCGTCGGCAGTGCCCGCCGTCACCGCATAGGAAATCTCGCCGACCCGGTCAAAGCCGTGGCTGACCGAACCGGTCTGCCCCATATTGCCGCCGGATTTCGAGAAATAACTCCGCACATTGCTGGCGGTGCGGTTGAGGTTGTCGGTCATCGCCTCGACGATGATGGCAATGCCGCCCGCGCCATAGCCCTCGTAGCGGATCTCGGTGTAATCGGCGCCCTCGCCCATCTGGCTCTTCTTGACGGCGCGGTCGATCACGTCCTTGGGCATCGAGACCGCCTTGGCCGCCTTGACCGCCAGACGCAGACGCGGATTCATATCCACATCCGCCATGCCCATTTTTGCCGCGACGGTGATTTCCTTCGCCAGCTTGGAAAACATCTTCGAGCGCAATTTATCCTGCTTGCCCTTGCGGTGCTGGATATTCGCCCATTTTGAATGGCCTGCCATGACCTGAAACTCCGGACCTTTTCGGTGATGGGCTTCCCTACACCAGCAAGGGAGCGTCGCGCAACCCCGCCCGCTTCACTTCGGCCCGCGCCACTTGGCCCCGCCTCACTTGGCCCCGCCTCAGTTGGACGTATCGTCGTCGCTCATATCCACGGGCGGCGGCGAGACAAAGCGGGTGTGCTGGCCTTGCGCGTCGGTAATCTCGACACTGGCCATCGGCGCAAGCCCACCCTCCAGTTTCAACGCCTTGGCGAGGCCTTCAACAGCCTTGCGCAGGATGTTGGGGTCTGCCACTTCGCTGACCCGGTAGGCATAGCCCGCGCCGCAAGGCAGATGGCCTTCGGGGGCCAGCCGCCACTTCGCCCGGCAGATCTCGCCATTGGTCAGCACCACGGTCAGAACCTGGTTCGACAGCCGCGCCTCTTGCAGCTGCGGCTCGGTCAGTTGGGCACAGGCCGAAAGGCCAAGAACCGCAGCAAGGGTCAGAATACGCATGGCATACCTCAGGACTTTGATGTTTCAAGACAGCGGCCACAGGATCGGGATCAGCGCCGAACACAACAGCCAGATCAGAATGTTCAACGGCAGGCCGACCTTCAGATAATCCGAAAACTTGTAGCCGCCAGGTCCGTAGACCATCATATTGGTCTGATAGCCGATCGGCGTGGCAAAAGCCAAGGTCGCCGAGAACATCACCGCCACCACGAAGGGCCGCGGGTTCAGATGCAGCTCCTGCGCCAGCTGAATCACAATCGGCGTATAGATCACCGCCACCGCATTGTTCGACAGAAACTCGGTCAGGATCAGCCCCAGCAGATAGACGCAAAGGATCATGAAAAACGGCGTCAGATGCTCGATCAAGGGCTTGGCCACCGCCACGATCAGCCCCACCGCGCCCGAATGGTCCAACCCCTCGCCCACCGCCAGCATCGCGAAGATCATCGCCAGCAAGCGCCCGTCGATAAAGGTAAAGGCCTCGTCGCTGTCAATGCACCCGGTCAGCAGGATCACCGCCACCGCCACCAGCCCCAGCCCCATGATCGGCGCCACGTCGAACCCCGCCAAGACCACCACAAACCCCAAGGCCGCCATGGCAATCCAGGCCTTGGATCGGCGAAACGCCTTGTGGCTCGGCGTGGCGATATTCACCAGATCCATGTCATCGGCAAAGCGCTGGATATCCTCCAGACTGCCCTCCAGCAGCAGGGTATCGCCGACGTCGATCTCCAGCTCTTCCAGCGAGCCGATGTTCTTGTCGCGCCGATGCGCCGCCAGAACGTAAACCCCATAGCGCCGCCTGATCCGCATCGCCCCAAGCGTGCGCCCGATCATCTTGCAGCCCGGCGTGATCAGCACCTCGACCGTCTCGGTCGCCACCGACGACAGCTTGTCGACCATGCGCAGACCCTTGTCTTCCTGCATGCCCAAAATCTCGGTCATCTCGGTGCGCAGCACCACCCGGTCGCCCGCCGCGATCTGCACCGCTGCAAGGTTGCGCCGCAAACTGGCATCGCCGCGCAGCACGTCAATCACCCGCACGCCGCCGCGCTTGAACTGCGGCACATCCAGCACCGCCAGCCCGATCAGCGAACTGTCCTCGGGGATCGCCACCTCGGTGAAATACTTCATCTTCTTGCGGTCGCCAAGCAGCGCGCCCATCGACTGGCGCACCGGCAAAAGCTGCTTGGAAAACAGCGCCAGAAACACCCCGCCAACCACAGCCACTGCAAAACCCAAGGGCAATATCTCGAAAATCGAAAACGCCTCCAGCCCCGCCTTGCGCGACACCCCGTCGACCAGAAGGTTGGTCGAGGTGCCGATCAGCGACATCATGCCCCCCATCACCGTCATGTAACTCAGCGGGATCAACATCTTGCGACGGCGCAGTGCCCAACCGCTTGGCAATCTGGATCACCACCGGGATCATCACCGCCACCAGGGGCGTGTTGTTCATCACCGCCGAAGCCGCCGCGACAAAGGTGAACAGCAGCCCAATCGTCAGCTTGGGCCGCGCCCCGACATGGGCCTCGGCGATCTGGATCACCATATCCACCGCCCCGGTCCGCACCAACCCGCCCATCAACAGAAACATCAGCACAATCGTCCAGGGCGCGGTGTTCGACAGCACATCCACTGCATTGCCCAGCGGCAAAATCCCCAAGGCCAGCATCACCGCCGCCCCGCCAATCGCCGTCACCTCGACCGGATAGGTCTCGCGGACGAACAGGGTGAACATCCCCGCAAGGATCAGCAGAGCCAGCACCGCCTGCACCGTTTGATCAAGCTCTAATCCGAACATGCACCCAGATCCCCGATGGTTCGATGATGGCTCTAGCAAGCAGAAGCAATTCCAGCAAGTTTAATCTCGACAAACTCAAGCGAGTATTATGGCGCTGCCTGTTCCAACAGGCCGCCCTGCCGGATCATCCGCACCCGTGTCGCCTTGCCGCTGCGGTCATCCGTCTCCAGATAGACCCCCGACAGCGTCGCAGGCCCCTCGGCAGGCGTAAAGCGTCCCGAGGCCATGCCGGTGATAAACCGCCGCAAAGGCTCCAGCTTTTCCATGCCGATGACTGAATTATAATCACCGCACATGCCGGCATCGGTCAGATAGGCCGTGCCCTGCGGCAAGATCTGCGCGTCGCCAGTCGGCACATGGGTATGGGTGCCGACCACAAGGCTGGCCTGCCCGTCGCACCAATGCCCCATCGCCATCTTCTCGCTGGTCGCCTCGGCGTGAATTTCCACAATCGCCGCCTGCACCGCGCCGCCGATTCGATGCGTCTTCAGCACCGTTTCAACCGCCGAAAACGGGTCGTCAAAGGGCCGCTTCATGAAAACCTGCCCCAGCACTTGGGTGACCAGAACCTTGCGCCCCTGCGTCGCCTCAAAGATCTTCACCCCCCGACCCGGAGCCACCTTCGAGAAATTCATCGGTCGCAAGATCCGCGGCTCGGATTCAATAAACTGCATCATGTCGCGCTGATCAAAGGCGTGATCGCCCAGCGTCACGCAATCGGCCCCCGCCTGCAGCAGAATGCGGGCATGCTCGCCGGTCAGCCCCGCGCCCTGGCTGGCATTCTCGCCATTGACCACGACAAAATCGAGGCCCCAGGCCTCCCGCAGGCTCGGCAGCCGCTCGGCAATCGCGCCGCGCCCCGCCCGCCCCATGACATCGCCCAGAAAAAGTATCTTCATGGCCCCGAATTAGGCCCTGCCCGCCCGTGTCGCAAGGCAAAACTCAGCGCGATTCGCAGCCAATGGTTAACGCAGCCCCGCCAAAACCCACGTCATGACGCAGGCCATACCCTCGCCATACCTAAACCAGACGCGCGCCATACCGAAATATTCCCGCAATTTCAGCGCATTACCCCAGCGCACGCCGCTTTGCGCAGCCACACCCTTTCCGCACAGCCTCCGCACCCCTAGCTTCCCCTCCATGCAGCTCCCCGCCTCCCTCACCCAATGGTTCGAAACCCAAGGCTGGTCGCTGCACCCGCACCAGCTTGACATGCTCGCCCGCGCCGATCAGCCCTCCACCCTGCTGATCGCCCCCACCGGCGGCGGCAAGACGCTGGCAGGCTTTCTGCCCTCCCTCGCCGAAATCTCCTCTGAAACCAAGGGCCTGCACACCCTCTACATCTCGCCGCTCAAGGCGCTGGCCGCCGATATCCGCCGCAACCTGCGCAGGCC
Organism: uncultured Alphaproteobacteria bacterium; assembly: GCA_963815275.1. Taxonomy (GTDB): domain Bacteria; phylum Pseudomonadota; class Alphaproteobacteria; order Rhodobacterales; family Rhodobacteraceae; genus Cypionkella. The sequence continues at coordinate 18,177 of CAWFGD010000023.1, read as the reverse complement.
GATCGAGGGCGCTGCCCTGCCGATCCGTGTCGAGGACCGCACCGGCGACACCACCTACACCCAGCGCCGCCGCCAACGCGCCGACCCGCCGCATATCCTGCTGACCACACCAGAAAGCCTCGCCCTCCTGCTCAGCTACGAAGACGCCCCCCGCGTCTTTGCAGGCCTGCAACGGGTAATTATTGATGAAATTCATGCACTTGCAGAATCCAAACGCGGCGACCAGCTCATGCTGCAACTCGCCCGCCTGCAATCCATGCACCCCCAGCTGCGCCGCGTCGGCCTCTCCGCCACGGTCGAAGACCCCCCGGCCCTGGCCGCCTTCCTCGGCCCCCAGACCACGCATCCTCGAAGCCGACCCCGGCCCCGATCCCGACATCCAGATGTTGATCACCCAGGCCGCCCCGCCTTGGTCTGGCGGCGGCGCCCGCTATGCTATCCCTGCGATTTTGCAGGAAATTCTCGCCCACAAAACCACCCTCGTCTTTCACAACACCCGCGCGCAGGCCGAGATTTTCTTCCACAACCTCTGGCTCGCCAACACCGACGACCTGCCGATCGCCATCCACCACGGCTCGCTTTCCCGCGAACAACGCGAGCGGGTCGAACAAGCCATGGCCGAAGGCCGCCTCCGCGCCGTCGTCTGCACCGGCTCCCTCGACCTCGGCCTCGACTGGGGCGACGTCGATCTGGTCATTCAGGTCGGAGCCCCCAAGAATATCAAGCGCTTGGTCCAACGCATCGGCCGCGCCAACCACCGCTACAACGCCCCCTCCAAGGCGCTCCTCGTCCCCGCCAACCGCTTCGAAGTGATCGAGTGCCAGGCCGCCCTCGAAGCCGTCCGCGCCCGCGACCTTGACGGTGAGCCCCGCGGCCGCGGCCCCCGCGACGTGCTCTGCCAGCACATCCTCGCCACCGCCTGCGCCGCCCCCTTCGATGCCGCCGAGCTTTTCGCCGAGGTGATCACCGCAGGCCCCTACGCCAGCCTCACCCGCGCCGAATTCGACGCCTGCCTCGACTTCACAGCCACCGGCGGCTACGCCCTGCGCGCCTACGACAAATGGCAAAGGTTGATGATAAGACAGGGAAAATACGCGCTGCGCGACCCCCGCAGCGCCGCCATCATCCGCCAGAACCTCGGCACCATCATTGATTCCGAGACCCTCAAGGTCCGTCTCAAGGGCCGCATGGGCGGCACGCCATTGGGCGAGGTCGAAGAGGCCTTCGTCTCATCGCTGACCCGCGGTGACACCTTCCTGATCGGCGGGGAAGTGGTGCGCTTTGAGGGCCTGAACGAGCTGACCGTCGAGGTGACCCGCACCCCGGGCCGCGACCCCAAGATCGCCGTCTTCGGCGGCACCAAATTCGCCACCTCCACCCAGCTCTCCACCCGCATCCTGCGCCTCTTGCAGCAACCCGACTGGCCCAACCTGCCCGGCCATACCGCGCAATGGCTCGCCCTGCAGCGCGACCTCTCTCGCCTGCCCGAACCGGGCCGCCTGCTGGTCGAAACCTTCCCCTACGAGGGCCGCGCGCACCTCTGCCTCTACGGTTTTGCCGGCCGCAACGCCCAGCAAACCCTGGGCCTTCTGGTCACCAAACGCATGGAAGACCAAGGCCTTAGCCCCTTGGGCTTCGTCGCCACCGATTACGCCACCCTGATCTGGGGCCTCACCGTCACCCCCGACCCCGCAGCCCTTCTGACCCTCGACACCCTGCGCCACGATCTCGAGACATGGCTCGCCGGCAACGCCGTGATGAAGCGCGGCTTTCGCTCCATCGCCCTGATCTCCGGCCTGATCGAACGCAACAACCTGGGCCGCCGCAAATCCGGCCGTCAGGCCACCTTTTCCTCCGACATCCTCTACGACACCCTGCGCAAATACGACCCCGACCACCTGCTGCTCGCCCTCACCCGCGAAGAGGCCATGCGCGGCCTCGTCGATTTCGGCCGCATCGAAGCCTTGCTGACCCAGATCGGCGGCCGCATCGACCACATCGCCCTCGACCGCCCCTCCCCCTTCGCAGCCCCACTGTTTCTGGAACCCGGCAAGATCCCGATCCACGGCAAAGGCCGCGAGCGCCTCGCCGAAGCCGCCGCCCAAGAGCTGATGCGCGCTGCAGGCCTGCTCTGACCCCGGCTTTCATCTTGGCGCAAATATCCCCGCCGGAGGCCGCGGCCAGCCCTTGCGCGCCCCTTGTAAAATAGGGCAAACCCACCGCTATGCACCACTTCACCCTCGCCGGAACCGACCTTGCTGCCCTGCCCTCCGGCGCGCTGTTCTGGCCTGCCGAGGCGACGCTTTGCGTCTCGGACCTGCACTTCGGCAAATCCGAACGCCTCGCCCGGCGCGGTGGCGGCCTGCTGCCGCCCTATGAGACCCGCGCCACGCTCGAACGGCTTGATGCCGATATCGAGGCGACCGGGGCGCGGCGGGTGATCTGCCTCGGTGACAGCTTTGACGATCTGGAGGCGCTCGATGGTCTGGACCCCGACGACCAGCTCTGGCTCACCCGCCTCATGGCGGGGCGCGAGTGGATCTGGATCGAGGGCAACCATGATGCGGGCCCGATCGAGCTTGGCGGCAGCCACCGCGCCGAACTCGCCCTTGGCCCGCTTGCCTTTCGCCACATCGCGACCGGCGAAGACGCCCGAGATTTCAGGTCATTACCATCCAAAGGCCCGGCTTGCCGGCCGCGCGCATCGCTGCTTTCTGATCGATGCGCTGCGGGTGATCCTGCCCGCCTATGGCGCTTATACCGGCGGGCTCTGGTGTCAGGACCCGGTGCTGAGCGGGCTGATGCGCCCCGGAGCCCTCGCAGTCCTGACCGGTGCCGCAGCACTGCCCATGCCGATGCCGCGCTAGATCAAACCGCGCCTGACCAGCTTGTCGCGGTGATTGCGCGAGACCGGAATCCTTGCGCCATCCAGCAAGGTCACAAACAGCTTGGCCCCTTCGCGTTCGACCGTCGCCACGGCATCCCAAGCCACCCAATGCGAGCGGTGCACCTGCACCCCTTCAACCGGATAAACCTCGTCCAGAGCATCGCCAAAGCGCATCAGAAGACTGGCAGATCCGACGCTTGTCAGCACGTCAACATAGTGATCGCGCACCGAGATCGCCCAAAGAATGCCGCGTTGCGCCGGGTCGAGCCGCTGCAACAGCCGGACCTGTTCCACCACCGGCACGGGGTCTTCGACCTCAGCGGGTCGCTCATAGCGCAGGGCAGAATGGCCCAGTGACAGCGTCGCCACCAAAAGCGCCAGTTCCAGCGCATCCGGCTGATTGATTGCAACCCCAAAGACAAAAACCTGCGTCAGCACCATCGAGACCGGCACCATCACCACGATTGCGGCCAGCGCCGTCACGGCCGCAGCCAGGCGGTAACTGCGCCGCTCCAAAGGGTGAAACACCACAGCGCGCACCAGCATTCCCATGATCATCAGGGCAGAAAACAGCGGAATCCCGATCAGAAAACGCTGCAACAGCGGGATGCGCAGATAGGTGCCAAAGGGACCGGACACCACGATAAAGAGTGTCACAACCGCCCAAAAGACGATGGACACCCTGTTGAAGAGTTCCGCTTGAAAGGCTTTCCACAGCGCCAAGAGCGCCTCCGTACTCGATACAAACCAGGAATCAAAGTTTACCAGCATCTGAAGCAGGAGCAATGGAAAGCGTCGGCTTTCTGGGAGCTTAGCCCAAAGTAGCGGTCAGGCGGTCAGCCCTTCCGGCTCGGGCAGACCATTGGCTCTGCAGCAGGCGGTCAAGGTATTGGCCAAAAGGCAGGCGATGGTCATCGGACCCACGCCGCCCGGCACCGGGGTAATCGCCCCCGCAACAGGCGAGGCGCTGGCGAAATCGACATCGCCGACCAGCCTGGTCTTGCCGTCGCGCTCGATGCGGTTGATGCCGACATCAATCACCGTGGCACCGGGTTTGACCATATCGCCGGTGATCATCTCGGGCCGGCCCACCGCCGCGACAAGGATATCCGCGCCGCGGCACACCGCAGCCAGATCCTTGGTGCGGCTGTGCGCAATGGTCACCGTACAGCTGTCGCCCAGCAAAAGCTGCGCCATCGGCTTGCCGACGATGTTCGAACGCCCCACCACCACGGCATTCAGCCCCGCCAGCTTGCCGCCGTTCAGACTTTTGTAATGATCGCGCAGCATCATCAGACAGCCCAGCGGCGTGCAGGGCACCATGCTTTTCTGCCCGGTGCCCAAGAGCCCGACGTTGGAAATATGAAAGCCGTCGACGTCCTTGGCCGGATCAATCGTGTTGATGATCAGCTCGGAATTGAGATGCCCCGGCAGCGGCAATTGCACCAGAATGCCATGCACCTTGGGATCTTCGTTCAGGCTCTGCACCAAGGCCAGCAAATCCGCCTCCGAGGTTTCCGCCGTCAGGCGATGCTCGAAAGAGGCCATCCCAACCTCGATGGTCGAGGCGTGTTTGTTCTTCACATAGACCTGGCTCGCCGGGTCTTCGCCGACCAGAACCACCGCCAGCCCCGGCTGAATGCCACTCTCTTCGCGCAGCCGTGCCACCTGCACCTGCACCTGCGCGCGCACATTGGCGGCAAAGGCTTTTCCGTCGATCACTTTGGCGGTCATCTCACTGATCCTTGGCTAAATGGACTTCTTCCCGCGCAATCGACCATTCGATCAGATCACGCCAGATTTTTTCGAACTGGTCGGGCGGCAGCCCCTGTGCGCTGGCATGCCCGCGCACATTGGCCACCACTTCTTCGACCCGCGCGGTGATCCGCGCCGGCAGCGCGACACCGGATTTGATCTCTGCCGCGCGGTCGACATAGCTCGCACGCTCGGCAAAAAGCGCCACCAGATCGCGGTCAAGCCGGTCGATCTCGGCGCGGATATCGGTCATTGTCGTGCAGTCAGCGGGAAGTTTCATGCCAAGCCTTGAACGTGAGGTGCCGCCGATATAGCGGCCTGCCCGGCAAAGAACAATCGCCGCTCAGAACAGACCCTCCACATTGCCATCCGCGTTCAGCCGGATCACTTCAGCCGAAGGCACGCGGGGCAGGCCCGGCATGGTCATGATCTCGCCGCAGATCGCCACGACAAAGCCCGCCCCCGCCGAAAGCCGCACCTCGCGCACCGGCACGGAATGGCCGGTGGGCGCGCCGCGCTGGGTCGGGTCGGTGGTAAAGCTGTATTGGGTTTTCGCCACGCAGATCGGCAGATGGCCATAGCCCGCCGCCTCCCAGACCCGCAGCTGATCGCGGATCGACTTATCGGCAACCACGCCATCGGCATGGTAAATCCGCTTGGCAATGGTCTCGAGCTTTTGGAACAGCGGCATCTCGTCCGGGTAAAGCGGTGCGAAATTGGCCCCGCCGCCCTCGGCCATCTGCACCACCTTATGCGCCAGGTCTTCGATCCCCGCAGAGCCATTCGCCCAATGCTTGCACAGGATCGCCTCGGCGCCCTGACTGGCGACATAGGCCATGACCGCCGCAATTTCGGCTTCGGTGTCGCCGTGGAAATGGTTGATCGCCACCACCACCGGCACGCCAAAGCCTTTGACGTTGCCGATATGGCGGCCAAGGTTCGGGCAGCCCTTCTGCACCGCCGCCACATTCTCGGCGCCAAGATCGGCCTTGGCGACGCCGCCGTTCATCTTCATCGCCCGCACCGTGGCGACGATCACCGCCGCCGAAGGCTTCAGCCCGGCCTTGCGGCACTTGATGTCAAAGAACTTCTCCGCCCCGAGATCCGCGCCGAACCCCGCTTCGGTCACGACATAATCGCCCAGCTTCAGCGCGGTCTTGGTGGCAATCACCGAATTGCAACCATGCGCGATATTGGCAAAGGGACCGCCATGCACAAAGGCCGGGTTGTTCTCCAGCGTCTGCACCAGATTGGGCTGCATCGCATCCTTCAGCAGCACCGTCATTGCGCCATCGGCCTTCAGATCGCGCGCGTAGATCGGCTTCTTGGCGCGCGTGTAGGCCACAACGATATCGCCCAGCCGCTTTTGCAGATCCTCCAGATCGTTGGACAGGCAGAGGATCGCCATGACCTCTGAAGCGACCGTGATGTCAAAGCCCGTCTCGCGCGGAAAGCCGTTCGAGACACCGCCAAGGTTGACCACAACATCGCGCAAGGCGCGGTCGTTCATGTCCATCACGCGGCGCCAGACGATCCGGCGCGCGTCGATCTCCAGCTCATTGCCCCAGTAGATATGGTTGTCGATCATCGCCGACAGCAGGTTATGGGCCGAGGTGATGGCGTGGAAATCGCCGGTGAAGTGCAGGTTCATCTCTTCCATCGGCACGATCTGCGCCATGCCGCCCCCGGCAGCGCCGCCCTTCATGCCGAAATTCGGGCCAAGCGAGGCCTCGCGGATGCAGATCACCGCCTTCTTGCCGATGCGGTTCAGCCCGTCGCCCAGACCGACCGTCGTCGTGGTCTTGCCCTCGCCCGCAGGGGTCGGGTTGATCGCGGTGACAAGGATCAGCTTGCCATCGGGTCGCGCCGCCAGGGATTTGATGAAATCCTGGCTGACCTTGGCCTTGTCGTGGCCATAGGGCAGCAGATGCTCGGCCGGGATACCCAACTTGGCACCGATCTCCAGAATCGGCTTTTTCTTCGCCTCGCGGGCAATCTCGATATCGGTCTTAAAGGCCATGGCATCCCTCCCAAGATGAACAGTCACCTGCTTGGGGTTTGTGATAGCCGAGGATCACGACCTTGCAGCAGCCTTTTCCGACACCGCTGGTCGAATCTGCGCCAAGCCTTAGCGCCGCGCCTCGGCCAGATGCGCCCAGACCGGCTGATCAGGGATATGCAGGCGCATGCTGTCGCCCAGAGCAAAGCTTCCGGCCCGCTCGACCCAGGCCACCACGCCACGCCTTGCGCTGGCTGCCGTCTTGAACTTTGCGCCAAATCCGGGATGCGCCGCCTCGATGCCCTTGGCGGGCAGCACGCAGGGGCGGTTTTCCACATCGACCACCAAGGTCGCGCCCGATGCGCCCTGCAACCGCGAGCCGGGCGGGATATGGCTGAAATCAGGAATGCCCGCGATCACCATCGACGCGCCCAGCAGCGCCGGTGACAGGTTCGCAAGCCCCATCCGCGCCGCGATCTCGGCCAGATCCTCGGCCCCGATCAGGGAAAACTGTCTGGTATTGGCAATCTCGGTGCCGCGCGGATATTGCGCGGTGACCCGGCTGCAAGAGGCGCGCGTGGCCCCGGCATGCAGCTCGCCCGCCACGCCTTCCAACTCTGCTTCAAGCCGTTGCTCGGGGCGCGAGGCCAGAACGCCCTCTTCGCTGCGCACCCGGCCCAGCCAGAGGATCTGCCCGATAAAGTCGGTCGGCTTCAGAACCGGCATCTCAGACCTGCACCGTAAAGAACACCCGCCGGAACGGGAACAGCACCGAACCGTCCGCCTGCAAGGGATAGGCCGCAGCAAGCGCCGCGTCATACCGCGCCTCAAAGGCCTTGGTCTGATCGACGTTCAGCTTTTCAACAATCACCCGAGCCGCCGTCGAGGCCGTAAAGGCCCGCACCGGATGCATCGCCGCTTCGGCCTGCAACTGCTGCACATAAAGGCTTTCCCAGACGTTCACCGCGCCCAAAGCCCGCAGCCAGACCGCATACTCCTCGGCGCGCTGCACCGGCGGCTGATAGCCGGTGAAATCGAAAATCTCGGGGAACATCGCGGCCGCGATATCGCGCAAGAAGCGATGCGACGGCGCCATCGACTGCATCGGCATCTGCACCGCCAGCCAGCCCCCCTTGGGCAAAAGTCCGACGAGCCGCGCCATCAGCGCCGGATGATCCGGCAGCCACTGCAGCGCCGCGTTGGAAAAGATCAGCGCAGGCGGGTGGGCAGGCTGCCAACTGCCGATATCGGCCAGCACCTTGGACGCATAGCCCTCGGCCTTGCCCAGCATGGCGGGCGAACTGTCGACCCCGATCACATCGCGGCCAAAGGTCGTGGCCAGAGCCTTGGCCGCAGCCCCATCACCACAGCCCAGATCGACCACATCGCCCGCAGGCAAATCGCCGACCTGCGCCATCAGATCCAGCGCGGGGCGCAAACGCAAACCCCGAAACCTTGCATAGGCCTCGGGGTTCCAGTCAGATTTTCCAGGCCGACGCCGTCAAGCAGTAGGCTCCGGCGCCTCGGGGTTCGGCACGATCTTGGGCTTGCGGGCGCGGGTTTTCGGAATCGCCACCACGCCGGTGTCGCCCTTGTCGCCGCCCTTGTCGTCGTCGTCATCCGAGCCCAGGGCCTCGCCCGCAACGATCTTGCGGATCTCGTCCCCGGTCAGGGTTTCATGCTCCAGCAGACCCTTGGCAAGGCGTTCAAACTCCACCGATTTCTCCAGCAGGATCTTGCGCGCCAGCATCATAGCCCTCGTCGATCAGGCGTTTCACTTCCTGTTCGATCAGGGTCTTGGTCTCGGCCGAAACCGAGAAGCCGCCGGTGTTGCCCGCATAGCCCTCATGCGCCTCGGCATAGTCGATATTGCCGACCTTGTCCGACATGCCCCAGCGCAGCACCATGGCCCGCGCCAGGCTCGAGGCCTGCTGGATATCGCCCGATGGCCCGTTCGAGACCGACTCCTCGCCCCATTTGATGATCTCGGCGGCCTTGCCCGCCATGGTCATCGCAATGCGCTCCTTGCACTGGTCCTTGTGCCAGTTCAGGCGGTCCATTTCGGGCAGAGACATCACCATGCCCAAAGCACCACCGCGCGGGATGATCGTCGCCTTATAGACCGGATCGCACTTCGGCAAAGCCATGCCGACGATCGCGTGGCCCGACTCGTGATAGGCGGTCATTTCCTTCTGGTCCTGCGTCAGCACCATCGAGCGCCGCTCCGCCCCCATCATCACCTTGTCCTTGGCCTGCTCGAAATCATTCATCGTCACGAAACGATGCCCGACCCGCGCGGCCATCAAGGCGGCCTCGTTGACAAGGTTGGCCAGATCGGCCCCCGAGAATCCGGGACACCCGCGCGCGATGATGCGCAGATCGACGTCCGGCCCCAGAGGCACCTTGCGGGCATGCACCGAAAGGATCTTCTCACGGCCGCGGATATCCGGGTTCGGCACGTGGATCTGGCGGTCAAAACGACCCGGACGCAGCAGCGCAGGGTCAAGCACGTCCCGGCGGTTGGTGGCCGCGACGATGATCACACCCTCGTTGGCGTCAAAGCCGTCCATCTCGACCAGCAGCTGGTTCAAGGTCTGCTCGCGCTCGTCATTGCCGCCGCCGATGCCAACGCCACGGGCGCGGCCAACAGCGTCGATCTCGTCGATAAACACGATGCAAGGCGCGTTCTTCTTGGCCTGCTCGAACATGTCACGCACACGGGACGCACCGACACCGACGAACATCTCGACAAAATCCGAACCGGAAATCGTAAAGAACGGCACGCCCGCCTCACCCGCAATGGCGCGGGCCAGCAGGGTTTTACCGGTGCCCGGAGGGCCGACAAGCAAGGCGCCCTTGGGGATCTTGCCGCCAAGCCGCGAGAATTTCTGCGGATTGCGCAGGAATTCCACGATCTCTTCCAGCTCTTCCTTGGCCTCGTCGATGCCAGCCACGTCGTCAAAGGTGACGCGGCCCTGCTTTTCGGTCAACAGCTTGGCGCGCGATTTGCCAAAGCCCATCGCCCCGCCTTTGCCGCCGCCCTGCATCCGGTTCATGAAGAAAATCCAGATGCCGATCAGCACGATGAAGGGCAGCCAAAGCGACAGCAGCGAGAAGATCCCCGACTGTTGCTGGCTTTTTGCCCGCACTTCGACGCCCTTGGTGATCAGGCGATCCACCATCTTGTCGTCTTTCGGCGCGATGGTGGTGTAGCGGCTGCCATCCTTGGCTGTGACCGTCAGGGTCTCGCCATCCACCCCCACAGCCGAGACATTGCCCGCATCGACCCGTTCGATGAACTCGGAATAGGGCACACTCAGGCCAGAAGTTGTTGATGTCGAAGGGTCAAACATCTTGAACAAGGCCAAGACCAGCAGAAAAAGGACGACCCAGAATGCAATGTTTCGTGCGTTACCCACGAAGCTCTCCGTATTATTGGCCATGGGGGCCGAAATGGCCCGTCTTGGCGGTTGTCTCTAAGATAGAGATAGTTGGGCTGGGTTCAATGAGATAACAGCACATCATTCAGGCTGCGGCCCAGAATCGCCTTCCAGCCATTGGGCTTTCCCGCAATGGGTGCGGCAATAAGCGTCTGCCGCTGCCAGATCGCCGGGCTGACCAAAAGCGCATCGCGGCGGATTTTGAGATCTCGCCAGCCTGTGCAGGCGGCCAGCCCCTCGGTGCCCAAGGCCCGGATGGTCAGGCCTTCCGCATGCGGGCCGTCCATCTGCCAGCGCTTGTCCCACAGTTCGGTTGTGGCGCATTCAAGGGCTTTGACGGCGCGCGCTTCGCGGCAGATCGACAGGGTTTGCTCCTGAAAGCGGAACCGGCAGCCGTTCAGCGTCGCGTCTTGCTGCCGATCAAGCGCAAGGCCCAGATTGACCAGCTTGGTGCCCCGAGGCGCGTGGTCGTCATTGGCAAGCCATGCGATCGCGGCAATCAGCAACCGCCGTTGCACCTCGCTCTCAAGACCCGACCAATCGCGCCTTGCAATCAGCAATGCCCCGGCCTCTTCGCGGCCAAAACGCCGCCAGGCATCGGCGGCAGCCGTTTGCAGCCCGTGTTGCGCAGCGGCAAGATGGTCGATGGTTTCCACCAACCGATCCACCGAAATCCCCAAAGGTTTCAAAGCCTTCAAGGCCCGCCGCGCCTTCACCCGCGCAAAGCGGTCGTTGTCGTTGGAGGGGTCATCAATCCATGCAATGCCCTGCCGCGTCAGATAGGCGCGCAGCGCGGCGCGCGTCACGCCCAACAAGGGCCGTCGAAACGTCACGCCGCCTTCGTCCCACGCGCGCCGCATCCCGGTCAGACCATCGAGCCCAGCGGCGCGGGAAAGCCCCATCAAAAAGGTCTCGGCCTGATCATCCGCCGTATGGCCGATCATCACCTGCGAAATTCCCTGCGCCCGCGCCCAGTCAGCCATCAAGCCATAGCGGGCACGGCGGGCCTGATCCTGCAGATTGCCCGCAATCGCGCCATGCTCCCAGCGCAAAACCTGATGCGGCACCCCAAGGCCTGCGCAGATCTCGCCAACCCTTGCGGCCTCGGACCCCGACTCGGGCCGCAAGGCGTGGTCAACCGTGACCGCCTGCAGCCTGCCGCCCATCCGCGCGGCGTCGGTGGCAAAAAGATGCAGCAGGGCAAGGGAATCACTGCCGCCCGACACCGCGATGCCAACCGGCCCGGATCGCGCGGGCGCTTCATAGCCAGCCTCCCCGGCATAGCCAAAGGCCCTCGCCACATGAAAAAGCAGATGGAAGTCCTCTCCCATCTGCTTCAGCCAGTCATAAGGATCGTCGCCTACTGGCACGCAAGTCCCTGCATCGAGACCTGCGCCGCCGTCGCCGAAGAGGTGCCCATAAAGCGGTTGACCACCTCTCCCAGCGTCACGCAGGCATCCTGGGTCTGGCCCAATTCGCCCAACCCCTGCCCGAGCTTGAGCAGCGATTCCGCCGCGAAAGGCCCGTCCGGCTTGCCCGAAAACGCATCAAGATAGGCGCGCGAGGCTTCTGCCGTCTCGCCCAATTGCCGCAAGGCCTCGCCGCGGTTGTATTGCGCTTCCTGGGTCAGCGGCGAGCCAGGATAGGATTCGGTAAAGGTCGTAAAGAGGTCCGCGGCGCCGCGAAAGTCACCTTGACCGAGCACCCCCTTGGCCCGGTCAAAATCGCTTTTCTCTCCAATGGCAAGCTCGGGTCCGTCGTTGGCGCCAGCAGCCGCCGGGGCCGCCGCAACCGGGGCCGCAGGGGCGGGTGCTGCCGCAGAGTCGTCGGTGCCCAAGGGTTTGATCTCGGGCATATTGCCCGGATCGCAGCCCTCGGTCTGTTCGCAGATGCGGAACTCCATATCGGCGATGCGGCTGGTGCCGTCATTGGCAACCTTGTTGACCTTGAGCCCGATTTCCTCGGTCTTGTTGGTCAGGCGCTGCAGGGCCGCCTCGATGGCATCAAGCCGCTGCAAGGCGTCGCCGCCCGCAGCCCCCGATTGCACCGCCCCGCTCGAGACCAGCTCGGATTTCAGATTGTTGAACTCGGCCTGCAATTGGCCAAGCTCGGTTTTCACATCGGCCAGAGTCTGCGCCTTGTCCTGCGCCATGGCAGGCAAGGGCAGCAGGGCGAGGGCAAAGATCAGGCCGCGCATCAGATCAGGACCCCGCGCCCATCGACAGCACCGTCACAGCGCGGCGGTTCTTGGAATAGCAGGCCTCGTCCGAGCAGATCTCGATCGGGCGTTCCTTGCCGTAAGAAATCGTCCGCATCCGGCTGGCAGGAACGCCTTGCGAAATCAGGAAGTTCTGCGCAGCGGCCGCGCGGCGCGCGCCCAAAGCAAGGTTGTATTCACGGGTGCCCTGCTCGTCGGCATGACCTTCGATGATCACGGCGTAATCGGGGTTGGCGTTCAGCCAGGCGGCCTGACCCGAAAGGATGCCGCGGCCCTCGTCCGAGATGGTCGACTGGTCAACCGCGAACAAGACACGGTCACCGACGGTCTGATTGAAATAGGCAATCGAGCGCGGATCGCTCGGGTTGCCCAAAGCACCATAATCCGCCGACTGATTAAGGCCATTCGGCCCGCCGTCCAGACCGGGCTTTTTGGCGCAGGCCGAAAGCCCCAGCGCCGCCAGCAGCAAAACCGCTTTCACAAGAGTAGACATCGTCAATTCCTTTCACGAACGGCCCCACTGCTGGGGGCCAAATGGATTAAGAGCCAAGCCCTGCCGACAGCACCGTAACCGCGCGGCGGTTCTTGGCATAGCAGGCCTCTTCCGAGCAGATCTCGATCGGCCGCTCCTTGCCATAGCTGATGGTGCGCATGCGGTTCGCAGGTACGCCCTGGGCGATCAGATAGTTCTGCACCGAGGCCGCGCGCCGCGCGCCAAGCGCAAGGTTGTATTCGCGGGTGCCCTGCTCGTCGGCATGACCTTCGATGATCACGGCGTAATCCGAGTTGGTCTGCAACCACTGCGCCTGTTGCGACAGCACGCCGCGCGCCTGATCGGTCAGGCTGGACTGATCCACCGGGAACAGCACCCGGTCCCCGACCGCCTGGTTGAAATAGGCGATGGAGCGCGGGTTCGACGGATCGCCGAGGCCGGTGCTGTCGACATAACCGCCATTCGCGCCGGTTCCCCCCGCGCCGCCTGCCCCCCCCAGACCGCCGGGACCACCGCCCGCGCCATAGCGGTTGGGGTTGTTACAGGCCGAAAGCCCAAGGGCAGCGACCAGAAGCAAGGATTTGGTGACGGCGGAAGAGGGTGCAAACATGGGATTTCCCGTTTTTATTGGCTCGATTTACCGCGTTATAGCAGGTTTGCGCCGCCGGGGGAATCGGCGGCGCAGCAATTATTATGGCAAAAGCGGCGACCAGGACGGGTCAGAGGCCGGGCCATCGGTCTTGATCGACTTCAGATTGCGCCCGGTGATATCCACCGACATCAATCCGGCCTGACCACCTGCCCCCGCGCCTTCGCGGGTGAACATGATCACCCGGCCATTCGGCGCCCAGGTCGGGCCTTCATCCAGGAAGGAGGCCGACAACAGACGCTCTTCCGAGCCATCGGTCTTCATCACGCCGATATGGAAGCGGCCCTCGTTCTGCTTGGTAAAGGCGATCATATCGCCGCGCGGGCTCCACACCGGGGTGGAATAGCGCCCCTTGCCGCCCGAAATGCGCGTCGCCTCGCCACCGCCTGCCGACATGATATAAATCTGCTGCGTGCCCGAGCGGTCGCTTTCAAACACGATCTGGCTGCCATCGGGGCTATAGCTTGGCGAGGTTTCAATCGAGGGCGCATTGGTCAGCTGACGCATCTGGCCCGAGCCGATATCCATCGCGTAGACGTCGGAATTGCCGCCCTGCTCGAGGCTGAACACCACCGTCTGGCCATCGGGCGAAAAGCGCGGCGCAAAGGTCATGGTGCCGGGCACCTCGCCCAGATTGCGGGTCTGCAACGATCCGACATCCATCAGATAGATCGCCGGAAAGCCCGAGGCGTAAGAGGTGTACAAGATCCGGTCGCCCGAGGGCGAAAACCGCGGTGCCAGCACGATGGAAGAGCTGTCGGTCAGGTAGGCGACATTCGCGCCATCGTAATCCATCACGCCCAGACGTTTCTGGCGTTTGTTCTTCGGGCCGCTCTCGGCGACGAAGACGACGCGGCTGTCGAAATAGGGGCCCTCGCCGGTGATCCGGCTATAGACCGCATCGGCGACCTTATGCGCCATGCGCCGCCAGCTTTGCGGCGTGCCGGCAAATTGCAAACCATCGCCCTGCTGCTGACCCGTTGCCACGTCAAACAGACGGAACTTGACCACGATGCGGTCGCCGCCCGCCTGCACCGCCCCGGTGATCAGCGCCTGCACGTTGATCGCCGACCAGTCAGGATAAGACACCGGCGCGTCAAAAGAGGTGATCTGGCTGATATAGGCCTCTTTCGGCGTATTGGCGAAAAGCCCGGTCCCCGCCAGATCCGAGGCCACCACAGCGGCAATCTGGGCCGCAAGATCGCCCGCGCCGCCTTCGTCGATAAAGTCGGGCACGGCAATCGGCATCGGCTCGATCACGCCATCGGTGAAGGGTGGCAGGGTCAGTTCCGCCCGCGCCGGGCTGGTCAGGGCCACAAGCCCCAGGATCAGGGCGGCGGTCAGCTTGCTAAAACTCATCATCATATCCTCGTTTCGCACGGGGTTTCTTTGGGCCTGCTCTGACCCAGTTTTACTGTCTGTCTTGCGCCTTGCGGCAGGGGAAAAATCGATCCCTCACCGCAGACGCATTCCGTTGGGGTCAAAGGTCATGTTCAAGACATTCCATTGCCCATATTTCGCTGGATCGAGTTGATAGCCCTCGCGACCACACAGCGTGACTGCCTTGCGCGCAGCCATAAACGCGGTTTGCGCCGCAGCCTCGGTGCCGCCCGAAAAGCCCGTCATCTTGATGCTCGGCATAGTCAGGCTTGCCGTCCTCACCCATTTCGACCCGGATCTGGATCGTGGTGTTCAGCGCATCGGTCGACATGGTGCCAACATTCCAGCACTTGTTGATCGCCACATGCAGACCCTCGATCTCGGACTGGCTCATCGGCGGGCCTTCGGGCACGTCCTGCGCGCCGCCGGTATCGGCAGGCTCGGCACTCGCCGCAGCCAAGGCCGCCGCAATCGCCTCGGCCTCGGCATCCTTGGCATCTGCTGCGGCCTCGTCATCGGCCTTCTTCTTGGCATCCGCCTGTTTCTTCGCCTCGGCATCCGCCTTGGCCTGCGCATCCGCAGCCGAGGTATCCTCGGCCACCTCAACAGGTTCAACCGGCGCTTCAGGCCGGGTTCGCGGGCGGAGGCTTTTGGTCGGGGCCAGTTGCGGCGCATCCTCGGCCTTGTTGACCTCGGTCACCACTTCGGTCGTCGCCTCTTTCGGGGCGGCGGGCTCTTCCTTTTCGGGCACCACAGGGGCGTCGGGGGCAGGCTGATCGCTGACCTCGGGCATAACCTTGTCGGCCTCTTCCGGGGCCTTCACCGGGCTTTCCACCGGCAGCTCGGTCACCCGGTCCACCGGGCGCGGCTTGGGCGGCTTCACGCTTTCCGGCACAGGCACCGGCTGGGCTTCCTCGGCCAAAGGCGCCACCGGAGGCGGCGCTTCAATCGGCTGCGGGTCGGCGGCGACGGGAACCTCTGGCGGCACCTCGACGGGCGGCGCGGGTTCGGCGGGGGCCGGATCAGCGGCGGCAGGCTCGGCGGGCAGCTCAGGCTGCACTGGTTCCGGCGGCGTGACCGCAGGCTCGACCACGGGTTCATCCGCTGGCGGCTTCTCGGTCTTGGGCGCTGCATCCATCATCGCCTGCAAGTCAGACGACGACACCATCGAAACCTGCACAACATCGGGCGGCGGCAGTTCTTTGGGTGCAAAAAGCCAGTCGCCCAGAACGATCCAGGTGAGGACGACCGCATGGCCGATACCCGAGAAGATCTGGCTCTTGTCCATCCCCAGCCCTAGTTGCCGCCCATGGTCGAACCACCGGTATCGGTGACCAGACCAATATTGCTAAAGCCCCCCGCCGAAAGCGCACCCATCACCTCGGCGACCCGCGTGTAAGGCAGATTGCCATCGGCACGCAGAAAGATCTTGTCACTTCTGCGTTCCGCCGCGATGGCGCGCAGCTTGGGGATCAGATCGGCCTCGGTGACTTCCGAGGTCTGGATCATCACCATGCCGTCCGCAGTCAGCGAAACCGTCAAGGGCTCCTCCTGCTCGGTCGGCAGGCTGGCGGCGGCTGTCTTGGGCAGTTCCAGCGGAATGCCCACGGTCAGCATCGGCGCTGTCACCATAAAGATGATCAAAAGCACCAGCATCACGTCCACGAAAGGCGTGATGTTGATATCGGCCATCGCGGCAGAAGCGCCGCGCCTGCGCCCGCGCCGCCCGCCCCCGCCTGATTTCTTGGCTACCCCGGCTCCCATGGCTCAGGCGTCCAACTGGCGCGACAGGATGGTGGCGAATTCATCGGCAAAGGCCTCGTAGCCCGAGACGATATGCTCGGAATCCGAATTCAGCTTGTTGTAGAAGATAACCGCCGGAATAGCGGCAACCAGACCGATGCCCGTCGCCATCAAGGCCTCGGCAATGCCGGGGGCCACGGTGGCAAGGTCGGTGTTCTTGGTCGCTGCAATCTGGGTAAAGGCGTGCATGATGCCGTAAACCGTGCCGAACAACCCGATGAAGGGCGCGGTCGCCCCGACCGTGGCAAGGAAAGACAACCCCTTGTTCAGCCGCTCACTCTCGCGCGCAATCGCCACATCCATCGCCCGGTCGATCCGGCTTTGCGCCCCCGCGATCAACCCGCCATCCTGCCTGTGCGAGCGTCGCCACTCCAGCATGCCCGCAGCAAAGATCTTTTCCGATGGGCCGTCAGGATCCGAGCCGATGCTTTGGAACAGCTCGTCCAGCGGTTCGCCCGACCAGAAGGCGCGGTCAAACACCGTCGCCTCGCCGCGCGACTGGCGGAACAGGATATGCTTGCGAATGATGATCGACCACGACCAAAAGGACATGACGATCAGCATCAGCATCACGATTTTCACCGTAAATGTGGCACGTGCAAAAAGGGCGAGCATAGAGAAATCAATCTCTTGCGCCATAGCGACGGTTTCCGTGTTCATTACGCCTGCTCTTGTTATTGCGGTTCTTTGCCCGCTATTGCCGTGATTCTATCAAGGATTAAAGAGGAAAGCCAACACAATGGCGTGCGCGCGCGAGAATTCGCCTCAGGCCAAGGCGGCGCGCAGAGCTTCGGGAAGGCGGGCGGGTTTGCCGTCAAGATGCAGGCAGACCAGCGTCACCTCGGCGGTAAAAAGCACCTCCTCGCCGCGCCGCACCTGCTGATGCAGATCCAGCCGCACACCGCTCAGACGCTTCACTTCGGTCACCACCTCCAGCGCGTCATCAAACAGCGCCGGACGCAGGTAATCGGCCAGCACACGGCGCACCGCAAAGACCATGCCAGCCTGTCTTTCAGGGCTTTTTGATCAATGCCATGGCTGCGCACCCACTCGCTGCGGCCGCGCTCGATGAACTTGAGGTAATTGGCGTAATAGACCACGCCGCCGAAATCGGTGTCCTCGTAATAGACGCGGAGGGGAAAGCGATGGGCCATGCCGCAAGACTAACCCTGATCAGAGGCAATGCCCAGAGCAAGTCCCAAAGCCGCGATCTCCGCGCCACTCTGCGCCAGTGCCGCGACGCCTTGCGGCGTCAGCGCATAGACGCCGCGCGCGACCCTCTCGAACCAGCCGTAATGATCGGCCGCCATCAGCGCCGTCGCCCGCGAAACCCCCGAGACCTGCGCCACAAGGGCGGCTTTCAGCGGCCCCGCCTGCAAGGCCACCAGACAGCGCAAAGCATCCTGCCGGTAAGAGGTCATGCGCTTGATCCCGGTGGTGCCGCCGGTATTGGGATCCCCCACCCGCCGCTCGAACTCGCGCAACAACCGCCCCGCCCGCGCTGTGGCCCGGCGCGGCACATAGGGCGCGGGTCCAGATGCGCCTCGACCCCT
>CAWFGD010000022.1:0-32178 GCA_963815275.1 uncultured Alphaproteobacteria bacterium | reverse complement strand
AAGAATTATGCTAACGGCAGCAGCTTCGGCGTCGGCAGCGACAGCACAAACAAGAGTGTCGGTGTGCAACTTAACCTGCCGCTCTTTCAAGGTGGTGCTACCCATTCCAGGTGGCGCGAGGCGCAAGCCAATAGTGAACGGGCAAAACAGGAATTGGAAAATGCCCGGCGCAGCGTTGCGCAGCAAACACGCGAAGCCTACCTGGGTGTGGTGAGTGGTATCGCTCAGGTCATGGCCTTACAACAGGCATTGGTCTCCAGCGAAAGTGTGTTGGAGGCCAGCAAACTGGGGCAGGAAGTCGGCGTGCGTACTAATCTGGACGTGTTGAATGCGCAGCAGCAGCTTTATTCGACGCGTCGCGATTTGTATCAGGCCGAATACAGCTACCTGTTGAGTCAGCTACGTCTGAAGGCGGTTGTGGGCGCGCTGGATGAGGCGGAGCTGGTCAAGATAAATCTGGCGTTGCATTAATACAATCGGTTATGCATAAAATGAGGGCTACCTTCGTCCTGCCCCCATAAGTCCTTACATAACGTTGCGGATAAAAACTTTATATGGAAAACAAAAATATGAATTATCCCGATTTTTTTGAGCCGGATCGGCGCTGAAGCCCGCGCCCAAGCTGTGGCGCAAGGCGGTCAGGCTGATGCTGACGGCAAGGCAGTAGAGCAGGGCGGTGGCAAGCGCCAGTCTGAGGGTGGCGTCCGAGCGGGCAAAGCGGCGCGCACCGACGTTCTGGCCGATGATGCTTTGGCAGGCGAGGCCGATGGCCATGATCGGCATGAAGGCGAGGCCGAGAATCCTCGTGGCGATGCCGTAGGCGGCGATGCTGGCGGCTTGGGGAGCGGCGGCGTCGCGGCTGAGGCAGGCGATCACCGTGGCCGAGACCAGCGCCATGCCGAGAAAGCTGAGGCTGAGCGGCAGGCCCAGCAGCAAGATCGCGCGCCAGCCGCCGTGCCAGGGGGCTGCGGCTGAGGCAGGACAGCGACAGGAGGTGTTTCGCGCGCAGGCGCAGGGCGAGCAGGATCAGCAGGCCGAGGCCTTGCGCCGCCACGGTGCCAAGGGCCGAGCCGGTGACCCCGAGATCAAGTTGGACGATCAGCAGATAGTTCAGCGCCACATTGGCCAGTGTCACCCCGACCGAAAGCAGCGCCATCACGCCCGCGCCGCCTTCGTTGCGCAAAGCGTCGCCGTGCAGGCCAAGCAGGAATTGCAGCGGCGTGCCGCAGATCAGGATCAGGGCAAAGCGCTGGGCCATCTGGCTGGCCTCGCCCCGACTTTCGGGAAAGAGCCATTGCGCGCCAAAAAGGTAGACGGCAATCAGCCCCGCCGAGAGGCAAAGCGCCAGCCCATGGGCGTGGGCAAATGACTGCCTCTGCTGCCGCCCGGTCCCCTGCGCCAAGGTGGCGGGCATAAAGGCTCGACATGCCGCCGCTGACCAGATGCGGAGAGGGCGATGGTCACGAGCACCAGCGGGAAGCTGAGGCTGACCGCTTCAAGCGCGGCTGGGCCGACGTAATGGCCCAGAAAGGCCGCGTCGATCAGGTTCAGCACAGCCCCCAGCGACATGACCAGCACCATCGGCAGGGCATTGGCAAAGAACAGCCGCAGCAAGGGCGCGGTCAGAAAACGGCTTTCGGGGACGCGGTCAGGCGACATCACTCTCTCCTCGGATGAGGCATTCCGCTGTGCTTTGGAGGCCTGCGTTACCCAGCTGCGAAATGCGCATCAAAGGGGAGGGTCGTTGTCGCTTCGGGCTTCACCGTGACTTGACGTCTGCAGGCGGCAGGTGCCCGACACCTTGGCGCGGCTGATACGGCAAGTGCCCAACCGTTGTCAACGGACTTGCTAAGGGCTGGCAGACGGTGCCCTGCCGGGCTAGGTAGGGGCAAACGAGGGGAATTTTCATGCCAGCACTTGCCGAACTTTTGCCGATGGTCTTGCTTTTGGTGGGGATTGGCGGCGTGGCCGGGGTGATTTCGGGGCTTTTGGGCGTGGGCGGCGGCATCGTGCTGGTGCCGGCGTTCTTCTACGCCTTTGCCCATCTGGGCTATGAGCGGGCCGCAGTTGATGCAGGTCTGCGTGGCGACCTCGCTGGCGACCATCGTGATCACCTCGATCCGCTCGGCGCATTCGCACAACAAGAAGGGTGCGGTGGATTGGCAGATGCTGAGGTCCTGGGCGCTGTGGGTGATGCT
This sequence comes from uncultured Alphaproteobacteria bacterium, assembly GCA_963815275.1. Lineage (GTDB taxonomy): Bacteria > Pseudomonadota > Alphaproteobacteria > Rhodobacterales > Rhodobacteraceae > Cypionkella. Next base: position 29,980 of record CAWFGD010000022.1, on the reverse strand, counting down.
GGGGGCCGTGGCTGGGACCTGGGTTGCGGCCTCGGTCAAATCGGTGACCTTGCAGATCGTCTTTGCGGTGCTGGCGATGATTGCCGGGCTGTATCTGGCCTTCGGGCGAGCCAATTGGCGCTTGGGCGAGGCGATGCCGGGGCAGCCCTTGCGCGGGGTCTATGCCACGGTGCTGGGGTTCTTTTCGGCGATGATGGGCATTGGCGGCGGCACTTTTGGTGTGCCGCTGATGAGCCTTTATTCGCTGCCGATCCACCGGGCGGTGGCGACCGCCTCGGGGCTGGGCCTGCTGATCGCGGTGCCTTCGGTGATCGGCTTTCTGCTGCTGCAGGTGACGGGGGCGCCGCCGTACACCGTGGGCGCGGTGAATGTTCCGGCGGCCCTGCTGGTGATCGCGATGACGCTGATCACCACGCCTTTTGGCGTCAGGCTCGCCCATGCGATGGATGCCAAGCCGCTGAAGCGGGCCTTTGCGGTGTTCATCATTCTGGTTTCGTTGAACATGATCCGGAAGGTTTATTTCGGCTGAGGCGCTCGTGGCGGGCCGGGGTGGGGGGCCAGCCCCCAAGTCTGCTGCGCAGACTTTCCCCCGGGATATTTAGGCAGAGAGGATGACCTTGGCTGTGGGTCAGGCTGGCCTAGTCGGGCTGGCCTAGTCGGGCTGGCCAAGGCGGGCGGCGCGGCCGCCGCGGCGTTTGGGGGCGCGGGCTTTGGCGCGGGCGGGCAGGGTCGGCCATGATGGCGCGGCGTTGATCCGGGGCTCAGGCGGACCAGCCGGAGATTTCGTCGATGCTGCGGTAGCAGCCGACGCAGATGCGGGCCTCGGGGTGGATGACGCAGAGTTTGACGCAAGGGCTTTCGATCTCCTGCGCGTTTCCAGACTTCATCCATCGCGTTCGCGCCCCATATAGGCCAGACGATCCAAGCGCGCCTTGCAGAATATAGCCTGCCGCGACCTGATCGATCACCTCGCTGCGACGCTTGCGAGACGTATCCGCCTCGATCAGCGCGCGTTCGGCGGCGACGGTGGACAGGCGCTCGTCCCAGAAGGTGATCGGCAGCGGCGGTCAGCTTTTCAGATTGCGGGCGAAGGCCTGGGTCGATTGCACGCGCGGGCCGGCGGCTGCCGTCCATGTTCAGGGGCAGGCCGAGGATGATGCCGCGATGTTGCGCTCGGTCAGGATGGCGAGCAGTGCGGCGGCGTCGAGTCCTGAATTTGACGCGGCGGATCGACGTGGATCGGCGTCGCGACGGAGCGGCGCAGGTCGGAGACCGCGATGCCGATGGTCTTGTCGCCCAGATCCAGCCCGCAGATGGCGCGGTTGGCTTTGGTTCAGGGCGGCGAAAGGCGGCGAGGTCGGGCAGGATCATGGCGTGATGCCCGGCGTCAGAGGCGGCGGATTCGATCTTGGCCATGGCGGCGGTATCGGCGGCGAAGCGTTGCGCGGCGGCCTCGTAGGCGGCCTTGGCGCGGTCGGTTTGTCGCCCAGCACCGCCAGCGCGTTCATCAGCTTGAGCCAATCCTCCAGCGGGCCGCCGTCGGTCATCAGGCGGGTTTCGAGCCCGCCGACCATGCCCTTGATCATGTCTTGCCGCTCGGCGGGCGTCATGGTTGCGGCATTGGCGACATCGTCGGCATTGGGGCCTTTGGCGTCGGGCAGTTGGTATTTGATGCCGGCGCGCGTCGGCGACGTCTTGCAGGCCGGCGCGGATCGGCTCCATCCAGGGCGCATCGGCGGGGCCTTCGCGCAGCAGAGGTTCCCACAAGATCAAAGGCGCGGTCGAAGCGGCCGACTTGCGCGAACATCAGGCCCGAGAAATAGCGCGCAAGGCCAGTTGGTCGGGTCTTTTTCCAGCGCGGCGATCAGTTGGGCCTCGGCCTCGGGCGAGACGAAGCCGCCGGCGGCGATGATCATGGTCTGGGCCAGACCGAGGTGGTCATTGGCCGAGGCCTCGGTCACCCTTGACCTCGACCAGATGCTGGTAGGCCTTGCGTGCGGCGATGTAGTCGCCAAGCACGCGCCTCGTTTTTCGCCAGCAGCGCCAGACCCTGCGGGTCATCGGGGCGCTTTTGCACGGCGGCGCGCAGTTGGGTCATCAGATCGGTGAACTGGGCATCGACCGCGATCTTTTCGGGCGGCGGGCGCGGCGGCTTCGGCCTCGGTCTGCGAGGGGCGGGTCTTGTAGGTCTGCTCGCTCATCGCAAGCCGGGCCGAGAGCGGCAGATCGCCGTAGCCCGGCGCGCCGAGGCGGTCGTAGGCGATCAGGCCCGCCAGGCCTGCCAGTGCGATCGCCAGCATGGCGGGCAGGGCAGAGCGCTTGCCGCGCGAGCAGCGGCGCTTTGGCGCGGGCGCGGTCGGCGTCGAGCAGGCGGCGCGACACCTCGGTCCTGACGCGCTCGGCCTCGGCAGGGGTCAGCACGGCGCGGGCGAGGTCGCGGTCAACCTCGGCTCAACTGGTCGCGGTAAACCTGCAGCGCGGCACCGTCATTTTCGCGACGCTTCGCCCTGACGCAGGGCCTGCACGAGGATCGCGGCCACGCCCAGAGTGATCGCGCCCGCAATTGCCCAAAACAGCCAGATTTCCATAGGCGACCCCTTTATTTCGCCCTTGATGTAGGCGGTTTTGGCGCCATGGCAAAAGGGGGGTTGTCGTCGCAGGCCGGTATTGTGAAAGCCGATGTCGCAATTTTCCCGATTGTGCCGCTGGTGGTGCGGGTTAAAACCGCGGCTCAAGAGATAAGTCGAGACGAGTCACAAGGGGGCTGCCCATGAAACGCTATTCGGTTTTTGCCATCGCCAAAGAGGCCATGTCGCAGCATATGGGGTGGGAGCGGGCCTGGGCCTCGCCCCTGCCCAAAAAAGCCTATGATGTGGTGATTGTCGGTGCGGGCGGCCACGGGCTGGCGACGGCCTATTACCTGGGCAAGAATTTCGGCATCACCAATGTCGCGGTGATCGAGAAGGGCTGGCTGGGCGGCGGCAACACCGGGCGCAACACCACGATCATCCGCTCGAACTATCTGCAGGACCCTTCGGCGGCGATCTATGAAAAGGCGCGGTCTTTGTATGAGACGATGAGCCAGGATCTGAACTATAACGTGATGTTCAGCCCGCGTGGGCTGTTGATGCTGGCGCAGACCCATCACGAGATCCGCGGCTATCAGCGCACGGCGCATGCCAATGCCTTGCAGGGGGTGACGACCGAGTGGATCAGCCCGCAGCGGGTCAAGGAGCTGGTGCCGATCATTTCGCTGGACGGGCCGCGCTATCCGGTGCTGGGCGCGCTGTATCAGGCGCGCGGCGGCACGGCGCGGCATGACGCGGTGGCCTGGGGCTATGCGCGGGCCTGCTCGGCGATGGGGATGGATATCATCCAGCAATGCGAAGTCACGGGGGTTACCTCGGAGGCCGGCAATGTGACCGGGGTTCAGACCTCCAAGGGCTTTATCGGCTGCAAGAAGCTGGGCATCGTTGTGGCCGGGCATTCGGGGCAAGTCGCCGATATGGCGGGCTTCCGGCTGCCGGTCGAGGCTGTGGCCCTGCAGGCGATGGTCTCGGAGCCGATCAAGCCCTGCATGGATGTGGTGGTGATGGCCAATACCGTGCATGGCTATATGAGCCAGTCCGACAAGGGCGAGATGGTGATCGGCGGCGGCACGGATGGCTTCAACAACTTTACCCAGCGCGGCTCGTTCCACCATATCGAAGAGACGGTGCGGGCGCTGATCGAGACCTTCCCGATGATCAGCCGGCTGAAGATGCTGCGGCAGTGGGGCGGGATTGTCGATATGACCGGGGATCGCTCGCCGCTGATTTCCAAGACGCCGCTGGGCGGGTGTTTCATCAACTGCGGTTGGGGCACCGGGCGGCTTCAAGGCGATTCCGGGGTCGGGCTGGGCGATGGCCGAGCTGGTGGCCAAGGGCGAGCCGGGGCCGCTGGCCGAGGCGTTCAATATGTGGCGGTTCAAGGAAGGCCAGTTCATCGACGAGTCTGTGGCCGCCGGGGTGGCGCATTGATCAAAGATTTCGGGCCTTTGCGGAACCAGATCGCGATATCTGGCGTTCACTTTGCAGAACAGCTCTGCAAGGAGACGACCCAATGCCCGCAACCCCCTCTCGCTTCCCCAAGCCTGCCGCGTCTTACGCCTATGCCCGCAAGCAGGACTCGGATGAGTTTGGCGGCAGTGGCGTCGTGCTCTGCGGTCTGGCACTTGCCTTCGGGCTCTTGCTCTGGATGGCGGCGGGGGGCGGTTTGCCCTTCGACCTTGGGCCGCGCGCCGAGGCCGTCGCAGCCCCGCAGGTCGTGGTCTCTGCCGAAGCTTCCGCTTTCGGCATCGCCGCTCCGCAGAGCGTCGGGCCGCAAGGGGCAGAGCCGGTTTTGCTTGCCATGCAATAAGGCAGAGGCTGCCCGGAGCTGCCCTGTCGCTGACGGCTGTCTTAGGGTGGGTGCCGCAAGGTGCCCGCCTTTTTGCTTGCCGACCCGCGCAGCCGCTTTTGGCCAACCGGCGCTTTTTGGCCGAGCCTGTCGCAGCGGTGTGGAACCGATCCGCAGGGGTTGGCGTTGTGGATGCAATAGAGACCTGTAAGGAGATTGCACCATGGCTGACGAATATCGCTCAATCGAACGCGACACCACCACCCAGACCAAAACGACCAATGGCATGCCTTTTATCGTCGGCGGACTTGTCGTCGCGGTTGGGATTATCCTCTGGCTTGTCTTTGGCGGCGGCGTCTCGACCAGCACCGCGCCGACAGGTAGCACGACCACCAATTCTGTCACGGTCGAGCCAAGCGCTCCTGCCGCAACCGAACCTGCTGCCGATCCGGTCCCAACTCCGGCGCCTGCAGAACCTGCTGAACCTGCTCCGGCACCCGCTCCGGCTCCTGCCGATCCGGTCACGCCGCCAGTCACCGGCACGGCCCCAGCTACACCTTGATCTGCGCGGCGCTTGCGCCGCCCAGAGGGCACTTACATCGGGCGGGCATCCTTTGGATGCTCGCCTTTTCCACATCTGCGCCTCCGGTCCTGCCGGGGGCTTTGCTTTGCCGAAAGGGATGATGCGATGCTGACCTTGGACTGCCCCTATTGCGGCGTGCGCTGCGAGGAAACCGAGTTGTCGCCGGGCTATGAGGCGCATCTGAAACGCTATGGGCCGGGGGCCTCGGACGCCGAGTTCGAATCCTATATGTTCGCGCGCAAGAACCCCAAGGGGGTGCATTTCGAGCGCTGGCGGCATGTTTACGGCTGCGGCAAGTGGTTCCTTGCGGCGCGGGATACCGCGACGCTGGAGGTTTTCGGCACCTATCCGGCGCAAACTTCGGCACCACCGCAAGACCTGCAAGACAAGATCAAGGCCAAACGGCCGGAGTGGAAGGGCTACCAATGAGCACGCGTCTTCACAAGGGCGGGCGGTTGATCGACCGCAGCTCGGCTCGGGAATTTTCGTTCAACGGCAAGCGCATGCGCGGGCTGGAGGGGGACAGCCTCGCCTCGGCGCTGCTGGCCAATGACCAGATGCTGGTCGGCCGGTCGTTCAAATATCACCGTCCGCGCGGCATTGTCGCGGCGGGACCGGAGGAGCCGAATGCTCTGGTCGGTCTGGGCAAAGGCGGGCGGTTCGAGCCGAACCAGCGCGTCACCACGACCGAGTTGTTCGAGGGGCTGGAGGCGGAGAGCCAGAACCATTGGCCGACGCTGGAGTATGATGTCGGCGTGGTCAACAACGCGCTGGCGCGGTTCCTGCCGGGCGGGTTCTACTACAAGACCTTCATGTATCCGCGGGCGGCCTGGAAACATGTTTTCGAGCCGATCATCCGCAAGTCTGCGGGGCTGGGCAAGGCCCCGGTCGAGCGCGATGCTGATCGCTACGAGCATACCTATGCCTTTTGCGATGTGCTGATTGCGGGCGGCGGCATTGCCGGCCTGCAGGCGGCGCTGGTGGCCGGGACCGCGGGCGCGCGGGTCATTCTGATGGAGCAGACGCCGCAATGGGGCGGGCGCGCGCCGGTGGATGGCGATGTGATCGAGGGTCAGCCCGCCGAGCAGTGGATCGACGCCACGGTGCACGCGCTTGAGATGATGGAGAATGTGACGCTGCGGCTGCGCTGCGCCGTGACGGGGGTCTATGACCACGGCTATGTGCTGGCCGACGAGAAGGTCGCCGATCACACGCCGGGCGACGGGCGGCCAAAGCACCGCTTGTGGCGCATCCGTGCGGGGCAGATCGTGACCGCGACGGGGGCGATCGAGCGGCCTTTGTCTTTTGCGGGCAATGATGTTCCCGGCGTGATGCTGGCCGGATCCTTGCGCGAGTTTGTGGTGAATTACGCGGTTTCCGCCGGGGATCGCACGGTTGTGGTCACCAACAACGACGACGCTTACCGCACCGCGATTGCGCTGGTCAAAGCCGGGTTGGTGGTGCCGTGTATTCTGGATGCGCGGCCGGTGGTTTCGGGCGATCTGCCAGCGCAGGCGCGCGCCCTTGGCATCCGTGTCGAGGCCGGCAAGGCGGTGGCCAAGGTCAAGGGCGGCAAGCGGGTTACCGGGGTGTCGATCTGCGCGCAGGCCGGGCAGGGTGCTGTTCTGGAAGAGATTTCCTGCGATGCGGTGGCGATGTCGGGCGGCTGGTCGCCGGTGGTTCACCTGTGGAGCCACTGTGGCGGCAAGCTGACCTGGGACCGGGTGCATAGTCACTTCCGGCCTGATGCGACGCGTCCGCCGACTGGCGCGGATGGCGCGGCCATGGTGGTGGCCGTCGGCTCTGCCAATGGCGCGATGACGGCGGCGGAAGCTTTGGTGGATGCCGCGGCGGGTGGGGCTGCGGCCGCACAGGTCATGGGGTTTGCCGCTGTGGCCAAAGCTGCCGTGGCCGAGCCTTCGATCGAGGCGGCGATGGCGCCGGTCTGGGTGATGCCGCAGGGTGCCGGACCGGAGCTGCGCGCCAAGATGTGGCTGGATTACCAGAATGACGTCAAGGTTTCCGACGTGCAGCTGGCGGCGCGCGAGGGCTATGAGAGCGTCGAACATACCAAGCGCTACACCACTTTGGGCATGGCGACGGATCAGGGTAAGTTGAGCAATATCAATGGCCTCGCGATCCTGGCTGAAGCTTTGAATGAAGATATCCCGCGCGTCGGCACCACCACCTTCCGCCCGCCCTATGTGCCGGTGACTTTGGGTGCCTTGGCGGGGGAATCGCGGGGCGATATCTTTCAGCCCCTGCGGCGCACGCCGATGCATGGCTGGCACGAGGCGCAGCAGGCCTATATGGAGCCGGTCGGTCTGTGGCGCAGGCCCTATTGCTTCCCTCGGGCGGGGGAGAACCATGAGCAGGCAGTGCACCGCGAGGTGAACAATACGCGCAATGCCCTGGGGCTTTTGGATGCCTCGACCCTTGGCAAGATCATCGTCAAAGGGCCGGATGCGGGGCGTTTCCTTGACATGCTCTACACCGGCGTGATGAGCAGCTTGCCGGTTGGCAAGTGCCGCTATGGGCTGATGTGCAACGAGCAGGGCTTTCTGAGCGACGACGGTGTTGTGGCGCGGATTGATGAGCAGACCTGGCTTTGCCACACCACTTCGGGCGGGGCAGACCGGATTCACGCCTGGATGGAAGACTGGCTGCAATGCGAGTGGTGGGATTGGCAGGTCTATACCGCCAATGTCACCGAGCAATTGGCGCAAGTCGCGGTTGTTGGGCCTAACGCGCGGAAGTTGCTGGAAAAACTCGGCGGTATGGATGTCTCGAAAGAGGCGCTGCCCTTCATGGCCTGGGCGGATGGCACGCTGGGCGGCTTTCCGGTACGGGTGTACAGGATTTCATTCTCGGGTGAGTTGAGCTATGAAATCGCGGTTCCAGCCTCGATGGGGCTGGCCTTCTGGGAGGCCTGCCACAAGGCGGGGGCGGAATTTGGCGCCATGCCCTATGGCACCGAAGCGCTGCACATCATGCGGGCCGAAAAGGGCTTTATCATGATCGGCGACGAGACGGACGGCACGGTGATCCCGCAGGATCTGAACCTCGGCTGGGCGATTTCCAAGAAGAAGGAAGACTTCCTTGGCAAGCGCGGTCAGGAGCGGGTGTTCCTTGCCTCGCCCGAGCGCTGGAAGCTGGCCGGGTTCGAGACGCTGGACGGATCGGTGGTGCCGGATGGTGCTTATATCCTTGCGGCGGGCAAGAACGCCAACGGGCAGGGCAACACCCAAGGCCGCGTGACCTCGACCTACCACTCGCCGACGCTGAAGCGCGGCATTGCCATGGGGCTGATCCATGGCGGGTTGAACCGGATCGGCGATATCGTCGAGTTCAACACGGTGACGGGGGGCACGGTCAAGGCGCGGGTCGTCGATCCGGTTTTCTATGACAAAGACGGGGAGAAGCCGAATGTCTGATGCGATGAGTGCGCTGGCGCATGCCTCTTACGACGGCTTTGCCAAGATCCGCGAGATCGGGCCTTTGGGGATGATCTCGCTGCGCGCCAAGCCCGAGGTCAAGGGTTTGGCCAAGGCGGTGAAGGCGGCGGTGGGGCTGGCCCTGCCGGCGCAGCGCGAGATCGAGGTCGCGGGCGACAAGGCTGCGGCCTGGATGTCGCCGGATGAATATCTGCTGATCCTGCCCTATGCCGAGACGGGGGCTGCGATGGCGGCGTTTGGATAAGGCGCTGAAAGGCGAGCATTATCTGGCGGTTGTGGTCTCTGACGCGCGGGCGGTGTTTCGCGTGGAAGGGGCCAAGGCCGATCAGGTTCTGGCAAAGCTGTCGCCGGTGGATTTCGCCACTCTGGGGCCGAAAGAGATCCGCCGCAGCCGTAGCGCACAGGTCGCGGCGGCCTTTTGGAAAGAAGGCGACGGATTTACTTTGGTGTGCTTCCGCTCGGTGGCGGGATATGTCATGGGATTGCTGACGCATTCGGCGATGCCCGGTTCGGAACTTTAGCGGGCAGCGCGCGTTTGTATACTGTCAACCCTTGACCTTGGCCTGCGAAGGTCACTTATTGGGGGCAACGTTAAATCGAAACAGGAGACTCTCCGATGGCTTTCACCCTTCCCGATCTGCCCTATGCGCATGACGCTCTGGCCGGCCTTGGCATGTCCAAGGAAACGCTGGAATTTCACCATGACATTCACCACAAGGCCTATGTCGACAACGGCAACAAGCTGATTGCCGGCACCGAGTGGGAGTCGAAGTCGGTCGAAGAGATCGTCAAAGGCACCTACAAGGCTGGCGCAGTCGCGCAGAGCGGCATCTTCAACAACGCCTCGCAGCACTGGAACCACGCGCTGTTCTGGGAAGTGATGGGCCCGGGCGGCAAGGCGATGCCGACCGCGCTGGAAAAGGCGCTGACCGACGCCTTTGGCTCGGTTGCCAAGTTCAAGGAAGATTTCTGCGGCTGCCGGTGCGGGTCAGTTCGGCTCGGGCTGGGCTTGGCTGGTCAAGGACAAGGATGGCAGCCTGAAGGTCACCAAGACCGAAAACGGCGTCAACCCGCTGTGCTTTGGCCAGACCGCGCTGCTCGGCTGCGATGTGTGGGAGCATTCCTACTACATCGATTTCCGCAACAAGCGTCCGGCCTATCTGACCAACTTCCTTGACAAGCTGGTCAACTGGGAAGCGGTTGCTGCCAAGCTCTGAGCTTGCGTTGCCGTAGGAATTGGGCCTGCCAGAGCGATCTGGCGGGCCTTTTTATTGCGCGAGGGCGGTTTGCAGCGCCGCTTCAAGCGCGGGCACGTCGGGCAGGCTGCGGAAAAGCTCGCGCATCGAGGCGGCGGCGAAGCCTTCGGCGATGATATGGTCGAGCAGGGTGAGCAGGGGCGTCCAGTAGCCATCGGTGTTCAACAGGTAGATCGGTTTGCTGTGCAGGCCGATCTGCGCCCAGGTGAGGACTTCGAAGAATTCATCGAGCGAGCCTGCGCCGCCGGGCAGCACGACAATCGCGTCGGAATTCATGAACATCACCTTTTTGCGTTCGTGCATATTGTCGGTGATGATGAATTGCGTCAGATCGCGTTTGCCCTTTTCGAGGCCAAGCAAGTGGGTGGGGATGACGCCGAGGCTTTTGCCACCTGCCGCCTGATTGGCGCGGGCAACCTCGCCCATCAAGCCGATATCGCCTGCGCCATAGACCAGACGCCAGCTATTGGCGGCGATGGCCTGGCCCACGGACTGGGCTGCGGCGGTATAGGCGGGCCTGACCCCGGCGCGCGCGCCGCAGAAGACACAGATCGAGATTTGGCGCAGTGTCATCGGCACATCCTTCGGAAATTTGTTGCTTTGAGCGGTGATATCGGGGTTCTGTGAAGATGAAAAGAAGGGGTCGGCACAGGCCCCGTGGGCTCAGGGGAATGTGATGGCGGCTTGGTCGGAGATGAGTGCAGCGGCGCGGGGTGGCGTTGGTGTGGCGGTGGCGGTGGTTGTGGTGGTTTTGGGCTGGCTGGGCTTTGGCCGCACGCCCGAAGTCGAGCTGCCCGCGCCGGTGCAGCTGGCGGCTGAAGCTCCGCAGAGTGACGCTGCGCCGAGTGACGCTGCGGCTGCCAGAGTGAGGCTGCGGCTGCGCCTGCGGCTTCGGCGGTGCCAGATGTTGCTGCTGTCGCGGCGGCACCTGCCGAGGCGGGCGCGCCCAAGCTGGACGTGTTGCGGGTGACACCCGAAGGCGAGACCACGCTGGCGGGGCAGGCGGCTCCGGGGGATGTGGTGTCCTTTCAGCTGGATGGTAAGGAGATCTTGACCACCACGGCGGATGCCAGCGGCAATTTCGTCGGGCTGTTGACGCTGCCGCCTTCGGATGCGGCGCGGATGCTTTCGGTTGTGACCAAGGGCGCGGATGGCGTGGCAAGAGCGGTCGATGTGGCGGTGGCGCCGGTGAAGGGGCCGGTTTTGGCTGAGGTGGCTGCGACCTGCTACGGCTGCGAACTGCTGCGGAAGCGCCTGCGCCAGAGGCTCCTGCGGTTGTGGCGGAGGCCCCTGCGGCGCTGTTGATCTCGCCCGAGGGGGTGAAGGTGGCGCAATCGGGCAGTGCCGAGGCTGCGGCGCCGGTGGCGATGCAGGCGATCACTTATGCGCCCGATGGCGCGGTGCAGCTGACGGGCAAGGGGACAGCGGGCAGCGGGGTGCGGATCTATCTGGATCAGGCGCTGGTGTCGCAGGCGATGGTGGCGGCGGATGGCTCTTGGGGGGTGACGCTGGGCGATACGGCGCCGGGGATTTATACGCTGCGGATTGATCAGATTGACGCGGCGGGCAAGGTGACCGGGCGGTTTGAGACGCCGTTCAAGCGCGAGACTATGGAGGCTTTGGCGGCGGCGAGTGGCGCCGCGTCGGTGCCTGCTGCCCCGGTGGTGACGGCGGAGGCAGTTGCGCCTGTGGCGGAAAGCGCGGCACCGGCGGTCACAGCTGAGACGGCTGCGCCAATCCCGGATGCGACTGTGCCCGCAACCCCGGCAGAGGCTGCGCCTCCTGCGGCGACAGCGGCGGTGGCAGCACCCGCGGCTGATGCGGCTCCGGCGGTGGCAGCTGAAGTGGTGGCAGCGGCTGAGGTTCCGGTCGCAGCCTCCGAGACCGCGCCACAGGTCGGAGAGACCGCGCTTGCGGCGGGGCAAGCTCCGTCGGGTGAGGCGGCACCTGTGGTCTCGGGTGGCGTGGAACCTGTGGCCCCTGCGGTGGTGGCAGCCCTACCGGCGCCTGCGGCAGAGCCTGCGGCTCCGGCCAAGACGGCGGTGTCGATCACGGTGCAGCCGGGCTTTACCCTTTGGGGCATCGCGAAAAGCCAGATGGGCGAGGGTGTGATGTATGTGCAGGTCTTTGAGGCCAACAAGGATCGCATCAAGAACCCGGATCTGATCTATCCGGGGCAGGTCTTTACGATTCCTGGCTCGCCTTGAGGCCCTGCGCCTGACAACAGGCGCGCACCTCGGGATGGTCGCGGCAGCAATCGTTGAGCAGGTAGGAAATCGTGCCGCCCATGCCGGCAGGATCGACCGCGTAAAACACATTGCGCGCCTGTTTGCGCGAATGGATCAGGCCGGCCTGTTCCAGCGCCGAGAGGTGAAACGACAGCAAGGAGGCCGAAAGCCCGAGGCTGCGGCCAATCGCGCCTGCCGCCATGCCCTGATCGCCCTGCGGCATCAAGAGCCGCAGCAAATCCAGCCGGGCTTCATGGCCAAGGGCTTGCAGGGCAGCGAGGACGCGGGTTTTTTCCATAGCTCACTTCAAGGATCATTGAACTATCTTGCTTTAGGGGATAAATGCAGCGCAAGCAATGGTGGGCTGCGTGCCTGACCCGTAGCAAAAGGGTATTTCATGAGACGCGTTACAAAGACTGTGCTGTCGAGCGATAGCAGCGAGCAGCACGGCACCGGTTGGCAGACCATGCGGCGGGTGGCCCCCTACCTTTGGCCCGCGGGCGAGGGCTGGGTCAAACGGCGCGTCGTGGCGGCGCTGAGCTTTCTGCTGTTCGCCAAGCTGGTCTCGATCACCATGCCCTATCTGTACAAGCGCGCGGTTGATGCGCTGGTCGGCACCGCGCCGGATGCGGCGGGATTGCTGGGGGTGGGCGCTGTCGGGATCACGGTGGCCTATGGTCTGGCGCGCTTTGGTTCGGTGGCCTTGGGCGAGATGCGCGACTGGATCTTTGTCCGCGTCGGGCAAAGGGCGCTGCGCAAGCTGGCGCTGGAGACCTTTACCCATATTCACCGCCTCTCGATGCGCTATCACATCACCCGCAAGACCGGCGGCCTGAGCCGGGTGATCGAGCGCGGCGTCAAGGGCGTCGATTTCCTCTTGCGCTTCATGCTGCTGTCGATCGGGCCCTTGATCCTTGAGCTGACGCTGGTTTCGATCATCTTTGCCTTCTACTTCGGGCTGACCTATGCCGCTGTCGTGGTGGTGACGATTGCGATTTATGTGACCTATACCTTCAAGGTTACCGAATGGCGGGTGCAGATCCGCCGCCAGATGAATGATCAGGACACCGATGCCAACCAGAAGGCCATCGACTCGCTGCTGAACTTTGAAACCGTGAAGTATTTCAACGCCGAAGCCCGTGAGGCGGCGCGCTATGACAGCGCCATGTCGGCCTATGAAGGCTTTGCCGTGCGCACCGGGCAAAGCCTGTCGGTGCTGAACATGGGGCAGAGCTTCATCATCACCACCGGCCTGATCATCGTCATGGTGATGAGCGCCTTTGGCGTGCAGGCCGGGCAGTTTACCGTCGGCGATTTCGTCATGGTCAATGCCTATATGATCCAGATCACCATGCCCTTGAACTTCCTTGGCACGGTCTATCGGGAGATCCGTCAGGCGCTGGTCGATATGGCGGCGATGTTCCATCTGCTGGGCCAGCCGGAAGAGGTCAAGGACAAGGCGGGGGCCAAGGCCCTTGTGGTGTCGGGTGGGGCGGTTGAGTTCAAGGATGTGACCTTTTCCTATGATCCGTCGCGGCCGATTCTGAAGGGGATTTCCTTTCGGGTCGAACCGGGGCAGCGGATTGCACTGGTCGGGCCTTCGGGTTCGGGCAAATCGACCATCGGGCGGTTGCTGTTCCGATTTTATGACATCACCGGCGGGTCGATCACCATCGACGGGCAGGATTTGCGCGATGTGACCCAGACCTCGCTGCACGGCCAGATTGGCGTGGTGCCGCAGGACACCGTGCTGTTCAACGATACGGTGCGGTACAATATTGCCTATGGCCGCGATGGTGCCAGCGAGGGGGAGATCGTGGCGGCGGCCAAGGCGGCCAAGATCCATGATTTCATCATGTCTCTGCCCGAGGGCTATGAGACGACCGTGGGCGAGCGCGGCTTGAAGCTCTCGGGTGGTGAGAAGCAGCGCGTCGGCATTGCCCGCACCTTGCTGAAGAACCCGCCTATTCTGGTGCTGGACGAGGCGACGAGCGCGCTGGACACCCAGACCGAGCAGGACATCCAGCAAAGTCTGCAAGAGATGGGGCAGGGCCGTTCGGTGATCACCATCGCGCACAGGCTTTCGACCATCGCCGATGCCGATGTGATCCTTGTGCTGGAGGCAGGTCTGGTGACCGAGCGCGGCACGCATGAGGATTTGCTGGCGCGTGACGGCAAATATGCCGCGATGTGGGCGCGGCAAAGCGCGGAAGAAGAAGAGCAGGAAGCGGCCTGAGGCCTTTCCCGCGCAGATCGAAGGCCCGTGCAGGCAGCTGCGCGGGCCTTTTGCTGGTCAGGCGTCGCGGCGCGGACGCGGTGAAATTGGCGCAACTGCCTGATCAAGGTCTTGCGCAGGCGGCAGGAAAGTGGTGCGGGGCCGTGGTTGCGGCAGCGCAGGGCTTGGCAAGGCGCGCGTTAGCCGTGTAAGACAAGGCAAAGGGTGAGGCCTGTCAGATTGGCGGGCTGCAAAGGAGTGGTGGCGTTGAGCAATCCCGACAGCTTTATCGACGAGGTCAACGAAGAGGTTCGTCGTGACCGGCTTTATGCGATGTTTCGCAAATATGGCTGGATCGGTGGGTTGATCGTGGTGGCGATTGTCGGTGGCACCGCCTTTACCGAATGGCAAAAGGCCCAAGCCACGCAGCGGGCGCAGAGTTTTGGCGATGCCATGCTTGACGCCAAAGATCTGGGCGCGCCGGAAGACCGGGCTGCGGCTTTGGCGGCAGTGCCCGCCGATGGCGGACAGCTTGCGATCAAGCAATTGATGCTGGCCAGCGATCCGAGTGCGGACAAAGCCAAATCTCTGGCCGATTTGCAGGCGCTGGCGGCGGATGCCAGCCAGCCGCAGATCTACCGCGATCTGGCGGCGCTGCGCGCGGTGATGGTGGCGGGCAAGGATCAGCCCTTGGCCGAGCGGCGGAGCGCCTTGCAGACGCTTGCGGCACCGGGTCGGGCCTTTGCGCCTTTGGCCAATGAACAACTGGCCTATCTGCTGGTCGAAGAGGGCAAGCCGGAAGAAGCGATCAAGGCGCTGGCCGAACTGATGCAGGATCAGGCAGCGCCTGCGGGTCTGCGCAGTCGGGCGGGGCAGATGATCACCGCTTTGGGCGGCACGCCGCCCGAGACCAATGCGGTCGATGCAGGCTGAGGTTGATGCAGGCTGAGCCCGCCATTGAGCGGTGTGACGGAAATTCTGGGGAGCCATGGCTGTGATGACAAGCGGTAAGATCGGACTTTCGGCGCTTTTGTGCCTTGGCCTTGCGGGCTGCGAGCGCGATGTGATCCTGCAGGGCGAGCGCTTTGATGTGCGCACGCCGCTGGAGGCAAGCGTGCCGGTCGAGGGTCAGCCGGCCCCCAAGGCCAGCGATTTCGCGCCGCAGAACCAGTCGGTGGCGATCTCGATCCCCGGCCAGACGAATTTCGCCGAATGGAGCCATCGCGGCGGCTCGGCGCGGCATACGGCGGGCGATGGCGCGCTGTCCTCGGCACCGCAGCGGGTCTGGAGCGCCAATATCGGCGCGCGCAATACCAAGCGGGCGCGGGTATCGGCCTCGCCGGTGGTTTCGGGCGGGCGGGTTTTCGCCATGGATGCGGCAGGGCATGTCACGGCGGTTTCGACCGGCGGCGGCGTGTTGTGGCAGGTTGGCCTCGCCGCCGAGTTTGACCGCGGCGAGCAGGCCCCCGGCGGCGGTCTTGCGGTGCAGGGCAAGCGGGTCTTTGCCACCACGGGCGGCGGCGAGTTGGTGGCGCTGGACGCAGCCTCGGGCGCCGTGCTGTGGCGGCAACGCTTTGACACTCCGGTGACCGGTGCGCCGACGGTGGACGGCAATGCAGTCTATGCCATCGGGTCGGATGGCGGCGGCATGGCGGTGGCTGCGGACAGCGGCAAGGTGCTGTGGACGGTTGAAGGCACCACGTCGAACGCCGGGATGGTCGGGGCGGCCTCGCCTGCGGTGGCTGACGGTGTGGTGATGTTCCCCTTTGCCAGCGGTGAAATTGCCGGCGTTGATGCCAAAACCGGCGAGAAGACATGGATTGCTGCCGTGGCGGGCCAGCGGGTTGGTCGCGCCTATGCAACGCTTGGCGATGTGACCGGCGATCCGGTGGTGGTGGGCGGTACCGCCTATGCCGGCACGGCTGCGGGGCGCACGATTGCGTTCAATGCCACGAGCGGTCTGCGCGACTGGGTGGCGACCGAGGGCGCGCTGAACCCGCCTTTGGTGGTGGGTGGCTCGGTCTTTGTCGTCAACGATCAGGCCGAGCTGGTGCGGCTGGATGCCACGAGTGGCGAGGTGATCTGGCGCGCCGACATGCCCTATTTCGTTGCCAAGAAAGCCAAGAAACTCAAGGGCATCTATGCGCATTACGGCCCGGTTCTGGCCGGCGGGCGCATCGTTGTCGCCTCTTCGGATGGGATGCTGCGGATGTTTGATCCGACCAATGGCAACATGGTCGGCTCGGCCGATATTCCGGGCGGCGCGGCTTCGGCCCCGGCGCTGGCGGGGGGCATGCTGTTCGTGGTCGGTGGCAACGGGCAACTTCACGCTTTCCGTTAAGCCGCGTGCGGTGTAAGGAGAGCGCTTCTTATGTCCGGACGTGAAAAATGAGCTTTACCCTTGCCATCGTCGGCCGCCCCAATGTGGGCAAATCGACGCTTTTCAACCGCCTTGTCGGGCGCAAGCTGGCGCTGGTCGATGACCAGCCCGGGGTGACGCGGGATTTGCGCGAGGGCGATGCCAAGCTTTTCGACCTGCGCTTTACCGTGATCGACACGGCGGGTCTGGAAGAAATCACCGACGACAGCCTGCAGGGCCGCATGCGCCGCCTGACCGAGCGGGCGGTGGATATGGCGGACGTCAGTCTGTTTGTCATCGACGGCCGCGTCGGGGTGACGCCTTCGGACGAGACCTTTGCCGATATCCTGCGCAAAAAGGGCGCGCGGGTGATTTTGGCGGTCAACAAGGCCGAGGGCAAGGCGGGCGACGCAGGCGCGCTGGAAGGCTGGTCGCTGGGTCTGGGCGAGCCTTTGCGCATCTCAGCCGAACACGGCGAGGGGATGGACGATTTATACCGTCTGCTCAAGCCCTTGGAAGGCGAGTTTAAAGAGCGCGAGGCGGAGAATACCCCCGATATCGACGTGGATCTTTCCGAGGAAGAGGCCGAGGAAGAGCAGGACGCCGAGGCGTTTCGTCCGACCGAAAAGAAGCCCTTGCAGATTGCTGTGATCGGGCGGCCCAATGCGGGCAAATCGACGCTGATCAACAAGATTTTGGGTTTTGACCGTCTGTTGACCGGGCCCGAGGCCGGGATCACCCGCGACGCCATCTCGGTGCGGGCCGACTGGATGGGCACGCCGATCAAGATTTTCGACACGGCAGGCATGCGCAAGAAGGCGCGGATCAACGAGAAGCTGGAAAAGCTCTCGGTCTCGGACGGCATTCGCGCGGTGCGCTTTGCCGAGGTGGTCGTGGTGCTGCTGGACGTCGATATTCCCTTTGAAGTGCAGGACTTGCGCATCGCCGACTTTGCCGAGACCGAGGGCCGAGCCGTGGTCGTGGCGGTCAACAAATGGGATCTTGAGGACGAAAAGCAGGACAAGCTGGCCGAGCTGAAAGAGATGTTTGGCCGTCTGCTGCCGCAGTTGCGCGGGGCGCCGATGATCACGGTTTCGGGCAAGACCGGGCGGGGGCTTGACCGCTTGCACGATGCGATACTGAAGGCGCATGAGGTGTGGAACCGCCGGATTCCGACAGCGCGGCTGAACACCTGGCTGGGGGCGATGACCGAAGCGCATCCGCCGCCAGCGCCGGGCGGCAAGCGGATCAAGCTGCGGTACATGACGCAGGTCAAGCAGCGCCCACCGGGATTCATCGTGATGTGCAGCCATCCTGATGAGATGGCGGAAAGCTACAAGCGCTATCTTGTCAACGGCTTGCGCGATCACTTTGACATGCCGGGCACGCCGATCCGGGTGACCTTCCGCGGTCAGGGCGACAAGAACCCCTATCGCAACCCGAAGTTCCACACGCCGAGCCGGCTTGCGCAAACACAAAGAGAAGAACACCGGTCAGTAAGCCGGGCGCCGCGTCCAGGCGAGGCCGAGGGTCGCGAGCGCCATGGCCAGCGCGCCTGCGAGGGATGCGTTGGTGACAGCGGGGTTCAGGCCCCAGTTGGCGGCGACAATGCCGAGGATCGCCCAGGTGACCGTTGCGCCATAGACCGGCATTTGCGGGCGTTTCGCCTGCACGCTCAGGGCTATGGCCAGCACAAGGATCAGCATGGTGAGGGCGGCGGCGGTATCGCTTAGAACGCCGTAGCCTGCCAGGATCACGCCCAGCGAGACAGCGGCTGCGGCGGTGAGCCAGCCTGCGAAGATCGCGAGCGGGGCGGCGAGGAGCCAGGGCTCACGGCTTTGATCGGCGCGCAGATAGGCGGTCAGGGCGAGGGCGGCCATGACGAGGATAACCAGAGTTGCGCGTGATCGGGTAGCTGCCTGCGATCGAGAGCCAGAGGCTGCCCAAGATCAGCGCGCCAAGCAGGGCGCTCGCCGGGCGCAGGTAGTCAGGGTCGCCCTTGCGGCGGAGCAGGCCATAGCCCGCGTGCAGGATCAGCCAGAGGTAAATCAACCCCCAGATCGCAAAGGCATAGCCTGCGGGCTGCACCGAGGGCCGCGCGATCACCACAGGAAAGATGCCGGGATCGTAGCCCATGAAGGGCGGTGTCACCAAGGGCGCAGCCGCGAAGGCGAGTGCTGCGAGGAGGAGGGCGGGTTGCAGGGCGCGATTTGTCATAACCCCCTAACGCAGGGCAGGCGATTTTGTTCCCGGTTTTCGTGCCTGCCGAGCGCGATTTGCGACCTTAGTTCAAGAGGCCTAGGTCGCATATCGGCAGGATCTGAGTTGCCCTAGCGTCAAGCTGGCCGCTCACAGGGGCGGCTTTATCAAAAGGGGGAAAAGATGAATATGATAAATGCCTTGGCGATTTCCATCGGCGCGCTGGCCTTTGCGGCGACCTGGCTGTGTCTGGGCACGGGGGCGGGGCTGCAGGTCTGGGCGCTGTTTATCGGCTGGGGCAGCTTTTACCACTGCGGTGGCAAGACCGAGGGACTGGTCAAATCGGTGACCAACCACCTCTGGGGGATTGTGGTGGCGGCGCTTGCGCTGATCGTGGTGGGCTCGGTTGCCGGCTCGGTGGTGGTCACTTCGGCGCTGGTCGGGCTGTCGGTGGTGGTTTTGGTGCTGGGCGCACATCTGCCGGCGCTGTCGACGATTCCGGCGGCGGTCTATGGCTATGCCGCGACCGCGGGCTTTGCTCTGCTGAGCGGGGTGGCGATTGGCGAGGCCGGGGCGATGCTCAAGGCGGCGGCGCTGGTTGCGGCCTCGATGGTGATCGGCAATCTCTTTGGCTGGGTTTCGGAGATGCTGGCGGGCAGGATGGTCAAAGCGGCCTGAGCCGCGCAGGGACGGCGGCGGGAGCACCGCCGCCGTTTCGCCTCAGACCAGATCGCCCGCGGCGGAAATCCGCGTCTTGCCGCCCAGATAGGGGTGCAGCACGGCGGCAGATCGACCGAGCCGTCGGCTTGCTGGCCGTTTTCCAGCACCGCGATCAGGCAGCGACCCACGGCGAGGCCGGAGCCGTTGAGGGTGGCGACGAATTCAGGCTTGCCGCCGGGGGCCTTGTAGCGGGCGTTCATGCGCCGGGCCTGAAACTCGCCGCAGGTCGAGACCGAGGAGATCTCGCGGTAGCGGTTCTGGCCGGGCAACCAGACCTCCAGATCATGGGTTTTCTGCGCGCCAAAGCCCATGTCGCCGGTGCAAAGCACGATGGTGCGGTAGGGGATGCCGAGCAGCTCGAGGATGGCTTCGGCGCATTTGGTCATGCGCTCGTGCTCGGCCAGCGCGGTTTCGGGGGTGCAGATGGTGACCATCTCGACCTTTTCGAACTGGTGCTGGCGCAGCATGCCCGAGGTGTCTTTGCCCGCCGAACCTGCCTCGGAGCGGAAGCACTGGCTGTGCGCGGTCATGCGCAGGGGCAGGCTGGCTTCTTCCAGCACTTCGCCCGCGACGGAGTTGGTCAGGGTGACTTCGGAGGTGGGGATCAGCCACCAGCCGTTGGTGGTCTGGTAGCTGTCTTCGGCGAATTTCGGCAGCTGGTTGGTGCCATACATCGCCTCGTCCTTGACCAGAACCGGGGTCCACATCTCGGTCAGCCCATGCTTTTCGATATGGGTGTCGAGCATGAACTGCGCCAGCGCCCGGTGAAGCCGGGTGACCGCACCCTTGAGCACGACAAAGCGCGCGCCGGAGAGTTTGGCGGCGGTTTCGAAATCCATGCCGGGTTTGACGCCTGCGATCTCGAAATGCTCGACCGGGGTGAAGTCGAAATTGCGCGGGCTGCCCCAGCGGTGGATCTCGACGTTGGCCTCTTCGTCTGCACCATCGGGGACTTCGGCGAGCGGCAGGTTGGGGATCGCCATCAAGACGCCACGAAGTTCGGCGTCAAGGGTTTCGGCCTCGGCGGCCATCGTTGCAGCGGCGGCCTTCAGGTCGCTGACCTCGGTGCGGATCGCCTCGAAGCGGGCTTCGTCGCCGCTGGCCTTGGCGGCGCCTGCGGTTTTCGAGAGCGCGTTCATCTCGGCCTTGGCGGTTTCGGCGGCGAGGATTTTGGCGCGGCGGGCTTCGTCCGTCATGATGATCTGTGCCGACAGGCCCATCAGACCGCGACGCAGCAGGGCTGCTTCGAAGGCTTCGGGGTTCTCGCGGATGGCGCGGATGTCGTGCATGGGGGCCTCGTCAGGTTGGAATTGGCGCGGTTATGCCCGATTTGGCGGCGGAGGGGAAGGGTAGGGCGCGGGGCCGTCTTGATCCAAAAACCACAGGGCGAAAGTCGCAGGCGATGCGCTCTTTCCTGAGTGCTTCACATGGGTTAACAGATGTCAATTCAAGAGGAGCGGCGATGGCGGGCACGGTGGTGAAGGCAGGCTATCGGCGTTCGGTCGATCTTGCGCGGTTTCTGGCGGCCTTTGGCATTGTCTGGGATCATGCCCGCGCCCCCTATGCTGATATCGGCTATACCGCGCTTGGGCTGTTTCTGGTGCTGACCTCTTATCTGGCGGTGGGCTCTTTTGAACGCTCGGACGGCAAGGCCTTTTGGTGGGCGCGGGCCCAGCGGATTGCGCTGCCCTGGCTGGTGTGGTGCGCCTTTTACCGGGTGGTCTATGAAGTGGTGACCAAAGAGCCGCACGGCCTGTTGGACGAGCCCTGGAGTCTGTTGATCGGACCGTTCATCCATCTGTGGTTCCTGCCCTTTGTCATGATCTGGCTGGTGGTGATCCCGACGATCTCGCGCTATGTCGATCGGGTCGAGCGGCTGTATATCGCCTGCGTTTTCTTGGTGATCTTGTCGATCCCGCTGGGATTGCTGCATGCCAAGATGGACCCGCTTGGCTGGTTCTATGACATCGGCGAGTTTCCCTTGCCCTTCCCGCAGTGGTTTTTCTCGCTCAAGCTGTTTCTCTTTGGAGCCATTCTGGCGGCTGGTAAGCGGCTGGGCGTGGTCTGGCCGATCTACGTGGCCGCCGCCATGGTCTCGGGGATGCTTTACTTCCGGGTGCCCGAATTCGCCTCGGTGCAGATGATTCTGGTGGCGGTGATTTTCGAGGCGATCTGGCGGCTCAACATCAAAGGCAGCTGGCCGACCTGGCTGGCGGGCTTTGCCTTTGGCATCTATCTTTTGCACCCGGCCTGCATGCTGGTGGCTTACAAGCTGTTCGGCCCGGATGTGGATCGCACGCTTGCTGCGCTCTTCACCTTTGCCCTGGCCTGGGGGCTGACGGCGGTTTTGCAGCGAATTCCGCTGGCGCAGCGCTTTATCTGAGCGCAATTCATTGGCAATCCGCCGCGAAGTGCCTAGATGGGGCGCGAGGGCGGGCTTGCTTGCCTAATCGGGAGCCCGGAGATAGGGTGCCCGCCGACAAAGAGGGCGTGAGCCCCCCAGACAGAAAAGAGGACGCCTATGTTCGTATCCCCCGCTTTCGCTCAGGCCGCTGGTGGCGCTGCTGGCGGCTCGGCCTTTGGCCAGCTGCTGATCCTGCCCGTGGTTTTTGCGATCATGTATTTCCTGATGATCCGCCCGCAGCAAAAGAAGCTGAAAGAGGCCAAGGCCATGGTCGAGGCGCTGCGCCGTGGCGATCAGGTGCTGACGCAAGGCGGCATCATCGGCAAGGTCACCAAGGTCAGCGATGACAACACCGTCGAGGTCGAGATTGCCGATGGCGTCAAGGTCAAGGTTCTCAAGCAGACCATCCTGCAAGTGATGAACAAGACCGAGCCTGCCAAGGCTGCCTGAGCCCTTCGCCTGCCTCTCTCTGCCCAGATCCTTTCTGCCTGAAACGGAACATCATGCTCTATACGCCGCTGTGGAAGCGCCTCTTGATCCTTGCCATCGTTGGCTGGGGGCTGGTGGCAGCCCTGCCGAACCTGTTTTACACCCCCGTCGAGCAGCACAATGATGCCGCAGCGGCGATAGAGGCGGCCAAGGGCGTGGCGACGCCCGAGCAGACGGCGGAGCTGGCGAAGTGGCCGGAGTTCCTGCCTTCGGCGCTGATGAATCTGGGGCTTGATCTGCGCGGCGGGGCGCATTTGCTGGCCGAGGTGCAGGTTGGTGATGTCTACGGCCAGCGCATTGATGCGATGTGGCCCGAGGTGCGCGACGCGCTGCGCGATGTGCGCGATCAGGTCGGAGCAGTGCGGCGGATGCCTTCGGTGCCCGGCGTGCTGCGGGTGTCGATTGCCAATGCCGATCAGATGGCGCTGGCCTTGCAAAAGGTCTCGGCGCTTGCCACCCCGGTGGCGAGCCTGACGGGTGTCGGGCAAAACGACATCGACGTTTCAGCCGATGGGGCCGAGATCGTGGTGCAGCTTTCGGAGCCCGAGCGGGTTGCCACCGATGACCGCACCATGCAGCAAAGCCTTGAGATCGTGCGCCGCCGCATCGACGCCGCTGGCACCCGCGAGCCGACGATTCAGCGTCAGGGCGCCGACCGGATTCTGATCGAGGTTCCGGGCATCGGTTCGGCGGCCGAATTGAAGGCGCTGATCGGCACCACGGCCAAGCTGACTTTCAGCCCGGTTGTCAGCCAGACCACCAACGCCGCCGCCGACCCCGGCCCGCGCAATTCGCTGCTGCCTGCGGCGGATGAAGAGGGGCTTTATTATATCATCTCGGACGAGGCGGTGGTCTCGGGCGAAGAGCTGACCGACGCGCAGCCGTCGTTTGACCAGAATGGTCGCCCGGCGGTGAGCTTCAAGTTCAACGTCTCGGGCGCGCGCAAGTTTGGCGAATACACCGGCGCGCATATCAACGAGCCCTTTGCCATCGTGCTGGACAATCAGGTGATTTCGGCACCGCGGATCAATCAGGCGATTACCGGCGGTTCGGGCATCATCACCGGCAACTTTACGCTGGAAGAATCGACCAACCTCGCCGTGCTGCTGCGCGCAGGGGCTTTGCCTGCCAAGATGACCTTCCTTGAAGAGCGCACGGTCGGGCCGGAATTGGGTCAGGACAGCATTGATGCGGGCAAGAAGGCGGCGGTGATCGGCATTGTCGCGGTGGGTCTGTTCATGATCGCCTGCTACGGTCTGTTCGGCGTCTTTGCCAATCTGGCGCTGGTGGTGAACATGGCGCTGATCTTTGGCGTGCTGGCGACCATCGGCGGCACGCTGACGCTGCCGGGGATTGGCGGCATCGTGCTGACCATCGGCATGGCGGTTGATGCCAATGTGCTGGTGTTCGAGCGGATTCGCGAAGAGTTGCGCACCCATAAATCCTCGGCCCGCGCCATCGAAATCGGCTACGAACGCGCCATGTCGGCGATCATCGACGCCAACCTGACGACGCTGATCACCGCGGGTGTGCTGTTCTTCCTGGGGGCTGGCCCGGTGCGCGGCTTTGCTGTCACGCTGGGCATCGGCATCATCACCTCGGTCTTTTCCGCGATCTTTGTGACGCGGATTCTGGTCGAATTCTGGTTCAACTGGCGCAAGCCGAAACAAATCGTGGTTTAAGGAGATCCCCATGGCGTGGCGTTTGCGGCTTGCTCCGGAAAAAACCAACTTCGACTTCTTCAAGATCCAATGGCTGACCTTTGGCGGTTCGATGCTGCTGATGGTCTTGGCCTTTATCTTCTGGGGGATCTACGGGCTGAACTACGGCATCGACTTCAAGGGCGGCACCACGATCCGCACCGAATCGACGCAGAGCGTCGATGTCGGCGCTTATCGCAAGGCGCTGGAGGGCCTCGATATCGGCGATGTGGTCGATCACCGAAGTCTTTGACCCCACCTTCCGCGCCGATCAGCATGTGGCGCAGATCCGGGTATCGTCGGCCGACAGTTCGGAAGCGGTCAGCGAAGAGGCGGTCGGCTCGGTGCAAGGCGCGCTGAAGGCGATGGACCCGGCGATCACCTTTCCCTCGGTGGAAAGCGTCGGGCCGAAGGTTTCGGGCGAGCTGGTCTATACCTCGGTGCTGGCGGTTGCGGTGACCTCGATCCTGATCATGCTTTATATCTGGATGCGGTTCGAATGGCAGTTCGCGGTTGGCGCGGTGCTGGCGCTGCTGCATGACGTCTTCATTACCATCGGCATCTTCGCGCTGTTCCAGATCAAGTTCGATCTGACCATCATCGCGGCCCTGCTGACGATTCTGGGCTATTCGATCAACGATACCGTGGTGGTCTTTGACCGGCTGCGCGAAAACCTGATCAAATACAAGACGATGCCGCTGAAAGAGGTGATGAACCTCTCGGTCAACGAGACGCTGAGCCGGACCTTGATGACCTCGCTGACCACGCTGATTGCGGTGGGTTCGATGCTGGTTTTTGGCGGCGATGTGATCCGGGGCTTCTCTTTTGCGATCTTTGCGGGCGTGGTGCTGGGCACCTATTCTTCGGTCTATGTCGCCAAGAACATCGTGCTGATGATCGGGTTGGACCGGACGGACAAACCGAAGAATGGCAAGCCGGCCGACCACGAATTCGCCAATATCGACGCGTGACGCCATGCGGTTGACCGAAATCACCTATGGCACGGCGCTGGCGATCGAAAGCTATGGTCCGGGGTTTTTTCGGGTTGGCACCCATGTCCTGCGCGGGGCGAGCCTGGTCACGCCCTGGGATGCCGGGGCCTGGGGCGGGCTGGAAGATCTGGCGACGCCCCTGAGCATGGCGGGCAAGATTGACGTGCTGCTGGTTGGCCTTGGCCCCGAGGTTTCGGTGCTGCCGCGCGCCTTTCGCGAAGCCCTGGAGGCGCAGGGCATCGGCGTCGAGCCGATGAACACGCCTGCCGCCTGCCGCACCTATAACGTGCTTTTGGGCGAAGGGCGGCGGATCGCGGCGGCGGTGCTGCCGGTTCCATGAGCCGCAGTTGCCCTGAGGCAAAGCGGCCCCTTTTCGCAAGCGCTTGGCTGGGCTAGGGGTAGGCATGGCGTTGCGTGTTGAAAATCTGGCAGTGGCGCGCGGCGGGATTGCCGTGCTGGAAGGGGTGAGCTTTGCGCTGGCCTCTGGTCGGGCGCTGGTGCTGCGCGGGCCGAACGGGATTGGCAAGACGACGCTTGCTGCGCACGCTGGCAGGGTTGCAGCCTGCCCTGGCCGGGCGCGTGCAGGGGGCCGAGGATCTGGCCTATGCCGCCCATGCCGACGGGGTGAAAGCGGTTTTGACGGTGCGGGAGAATTTGCAATTCTGGGCCGAGGCCTTTGGCGGCGCGGATGTCATGGCGGCGATGGCGGCGATGAACCTGACCGATCTGGCGGAGCGGCGCGCGGCCAACCTTTCGGCGGGGCAGCGGCGCAGGCTGGGCCTCGCGCGGCTGTTGGTGGCGGGGCGCAAGATCTGGGTGATGGACGAGCCGACGATCTCGCTGGATGCCGCCTCTGTGCGCTTGTTTGCGGGCGTTGTGCGGGCGCATCTGGCGGCGGGAGGATCGGCGCTGATTGCGACGCATATCGATCTGGGGCTGGAGGCTGATGTGCTGGAACTGGCGCCCTTCAAGGCGCGGGCGCCCGAGGGTGGCGGTCTGCTGGGTGCCTTTGACGAGGCCTTGGAATGAAGGCGCTGCTGATCCGGGATCTGCGGCTGGCGGTGCGGGCGGGCGGCGGCTTTGGGCTGGGGCTGGCGTTTTTCCTGCTGGTGGCGGTGATCGTGCCTTTGGGCGTGGGGCCCGCGCCCGATCTTCTGGCCAAGATCGCGCCGGGCATCTTGTGGGTGGGGGCCTTGCTGTCGTGCCTGCTCTCGCTCGACCGGATGTTTGCGCTGGATTACGAGGATGGTTCGCTGGATCTGCTGGCAACCTCGCCGATGCCGCTGGAGGGTGTGGTGGCGGCCAAGGCCTTGGCGCATTGGCTGGTGACGGGCCTGCCACTGGTGGCGGTCTCGCCCGTGCTGGGGGTGCTTTTGAACCTGCCCGTGGACGGCTATGGCTGGCTGCTGGCGAGCCTCGCGCTTGGCACGCCCGCGCTGTCGGTGATCGGTGGTTTTGGCGCGGCCCTGACGGTGGGGTTGAAACGCGGTGGGCTGCTGATGAGCCTGCTGGTGCTGCCGCTTTACATGCCGACGCTGATCTTCGGTGCCGAAGTTGTGAAGCGCGGCGCTGCGGGTTTGACGGTAGGAACACCGCTAGCGCTTTTGGCGGCGATCACGGCAGGGGCGCTGGCGCTGTTGCCTTTTGCCTCGGCTGCGGCAATCCGCGTCAATCTGCGCTGAGAGTTTTGTGATAGAAGACGCCAAAGCGAAAGAGCGGGTCAGGTTAGGAATGGGAATGTCGATCTGGGAATATGCCAATCCAAAGCGATTCATGCAGGCCTCGGGCCGCGTGCTGCCTTGGGTGACGGGGCTGGCGCTGGCCTGTCTGATCCTTGGGCTGACCTGGGGGTTCTTTCTGACGCCGGATGCCGACAAGTTCGGCTCGACGGTGAAGATCATCTATCTGCATGTGCCAAGTGCCATGATGGCAATCTCGGCCTGGATTATGATGCTGGTGGGATCCCTGATCTGGCTGATCCGACGGCATCATGTCTCGGCCTTGAGCGCCAAGGCGGCGGCACCGGTGGGGCTGACCTTTACGCTGATCGGTTTGGTGACCGGGGCGATCTGGGGCCAGCCGATGTGGGGCACCTGGTGGGCCTGGGATCCGCGGCTGACCTCGTTTCTGATCCTGGCGCTGTTCTATCTCGGCTATCTGGCGCTGTGGGAGGCGGTGGAGGATAAGGACACCGCCGCCGATCTGACGTCGGTGCTGTGCATCGTCGGCTCGGTCTTTGCCTTTCTGAGCCGCTATGCGGTGCTGTTCTGGAATCAGGGGCTGCATCAGGGGGCGAGCCTGTCGCTGGACCGCGAGGAGCATGTCTCGGACGTCTATGCGCTGCCGCTTTATGTCTGCATCGCGGGCTTTGTGCTGCTGTTCGTGAGCTTGGTGCTGCTGCGGACGCGGACCGAGATCCGGGCGCGGCGCTTGTCGGCGCTGATTGCGCGGGAGCGGGTGGCATGATGCCGGAATTGGGCAAATACGCCGGCGCAGTGATCGGGTCTTATGCGGCCTCGGTGGCGCTGATTGTGGTTTTGGTGGTCTGGTCGCTGTGGCGCAGCCGGGCGGTGAAGCGGGCCTTGGCCGAGGTCGAAGCGCGGCAGGGGAAGACGAATGGGTAGATGGCTGATGTTTCTGCCGCCGGTGCTGTTTATTGCGCTGGCTGCGATGTTCTATATCGGGATGTATCGCTCGAACCCCGAGGATCTGCCCTCTGTCTTTGTCGACAGGCCCGCGCCTGCGCTGAATGCTGCGGCTTTGCCGGGTTTTCCCGAGGCGGGGGATGCGGATCTGCGCAAAGGCGATGTGGTCTTGGTGAACTTCTGGGCAAGCTGGTGCCCGCCTTGTCGTGCCGAGAACCCGACGCTGATGGCGCTGAAGGCCGAGGGTATCCGGATCATTGGCGTCAATATGATGGATGATCCTGACAAGGCGGCGAAGTTTCTGGCCGAGGATGGCAACCCCTTTGCGGCGATTGCCTTTGACCCCAAGGGGCGGACGCGGCTTGACTGGGGCGTCACCGCGCCGCCCGAGACCTTTATCCTGCGCGGCGATGGCACGGTGGCCTATAAGTTCATCGGGCCGATGGTGGGCAGCGATTACGAGCAGCGCTTTCGTCCCGAATTGGACAAGGCTTTGAAGCAGTGAGGGCGCTGGCGGTTTTTCTGTGCCTGTCGGGCGTGGCAGAGGCCAAGCCGGGCACGCCGGGGCCGCAATATTTTTCCGGGATATACGAGCGGATTGGCCGCGCTGGCGGCAAGCTGGTCGATGATCTGGTGCAGATAACGCCAGCCGGGCAGGGTGTGGTGTTTCGTGGCTGCCAAGGCGCTGCGGTGCGGATGGGCTTTGGCCCGGCCTTTGAGGTCAACAATCTGATGACGGGGGCTGTGGCCGGGGTCGAGGTCGACTGCCTGTTTCACAACAACGGCTACAACCGCCCGATCCTGACCTGCCGGGTGCATGACGGCGGCGCCTTTACCCTGTGGCCGACGACGCGCGAAGCTCTCGACTGCCAGCAGTAAAGCGCCTCAGCAACAAACCTATGCTGTTCTTTGGCGACAGGCTGCCGGATTTAATCTGACCTTGGGTTGGATGTGAAAAAGGGCCCTCTTCTTGCGAAGAGGGCCCCGATTTTCTGCCGGATCGCTTAGCGCGAGGCGAGGTCGCGCAGCACGTAGTGCAGCACGCCGCCGTGTTCGACGTATTCCTTTTCAATCGCCGTATCGATGCGGCACTTGATCTGGATGGTTTTCACCGAGCCGTCGGCATAGGCGATGGTGCAAGGCACGGTCGAGAGCGGCTTCAGGTCGCCTGCGAGGCCGTGGATGCTGACCACTTCGTCGCCCTTGAGGCCAAGGGTCTTGCGGGTCGCGCCCTCGGTGAACTCGAAGGGAATCACCCCCATGCCGACAAGGTTGGAGCGGTGGATACGCTCGAAGCTTTCCGCGATCACGGCCTTGACGCCCAGAAGTGCGGTGCCTTTGGCCGCCCAGTCCCGCGAGGAGCCTGCGCCGTATTCCATGCCGCCAAAGATCACCAGCGGCGTGCCCTCGGCCTGATAGGCCATCGAGGCGTCGAAGATCGAGGTTTGTTCGCCGTCCGGCCCGAGGGTATAGCCACCCTCGACGCCGTCGAGCATCTCGTTCTTGATGCGGATATTGGCAAAGGTGCCGCGCATCATCACTTCGTGGTTGCCACGCCGCGCGCCGTAGGAGTTGAACTCCGATACCGGAACTTGCCGTTCAGTCAGATACTTACCGGCCGGAGTTCCTGCTTTGAACGAACCAGCAGGCGAGATGTGGTCGGTGGTGATCATGTCGGCCAGAAGGGCCAGCACGCGCGCGCCGTTGATATCCGAGATCACGCCCGGATTTTTCGACATGCCTTTGAAGTAGGGCGGGTTCTGGATGTAGGTCGAGGTCGAGGGCCAGTCGTAGGTTTCCGAGTCGGTGACCTTGACCGCCTGCCACTTTTCGTCGCCCTTGAAAACATCGGCATATTTCTTCTGGAAGGCGGCGCGGGTGACGGTGCTTTCCACCAGCTCGGCGATTTCCTGATTGGTTGGCCAGACGTCTTTCAGATAGACAGGGCCGTTGGTGCCCATGCCCAAAGGCTCGGTGGTCAGATCAATGTTCATATCACCTGCCAGTGCATAGGCCACCACCAGCGGCGGCGAGGCGAGGTAGTTGGCGCGCACGTCGGGGCTGATGCGGCCCTCGAAGTTGCGGTTGCCCGAAAGCACGGCGGTTGCGACCAGATCGCCCTTCGGTAATCGCGGCAGAGATTGCCGGATCCAGCGGGCCGGAGTTGCCGATGCAGGTGGTGCAGCCATAGCCGACCAGGTTGAAGCCGACCGCGTCGAGGTCTTCTTGCAGATTGGCGGCGCTGAGGTATTCCGACACGACCTGCGAGCCGGGGGCGAGCGAGGTTTTCACCCAAGGCTTGGATTTCAGACCAAGCTGGCGCGCCTTGCGGGCAACGAGGCCTGCGCCGATCATCAC
>CAWFGD010000021.1:0-10301 GCA_963815275.1 uncultured Alphaproteobacteria bacterium | reverse complement strand
CCGAAGCGGACCTTTATGCCACCGAAGACAGCAGCTTTGACGATTTCGCCGAGGCCGAGGAAATCGCAGCCCCCGCAGTTGAAGCGCCTGTCGCGGCACCGGATGAGGCTGAGGAAACTGCACCAGACGAAGTCGCGGAACAGCCGATCAGCCAAGCCGCCGTCGAGTTGAAAGTCGAGGCCGAGGCGGGGGTGACGCAGGCCCGCGCCGAGGAGGAGTTCAGCGAAGAAGACAGCCTGATCGCCAGCATGCTTGACACCGATCCGCCGCGCGCGGCGCAAGACGCCCCGGCACAGTCTGCCCCAGAGCCTGTGGCAAGCGAGGTCTTTGGCGGCAGCGAGTCCGAGATGGCCTCGCTGATTGCCAGCCTGAATGAAGAGCCGAGCGCTGCAGACACCGCCGCCGAGGGTTTTGACGGCTTGGTAAGCGTCGCGACAAGCGATGATCTGGCGCAAGCCGAGGCGATCTACGCCGCCGGGCTGGAAGATCTGACGCCAGAGGATCAGGTCTCGGAAGATCTGGCCCAAGAAGATCTGGCCCAAGAAGATCTGGCCCAGGAAGATCTGGCAGCCGAGGACGAAGCGCTCGCCGAGGCTGCCTTGCTGGCCGCCCTCGCCGATCCGGCGGAAGCCGCAACGACCGAGTTCGACAGCAGAGCCGGTGACACAATGGCTGCCGGAATCGACGGCGGAAGCAATGCCAGACTCGACAGCAGGTGAAGACGAGGCAGAGCCCGACAGCGAAGAAGCCACCCCGCCGCGTGCAAGGGTGCGGGTGATCAAGGTCCGCCGCGCCGTGCCTGCCGACACCGCGCAAAGCTCCGCCGCCGGGCAAAGCGATGCGGCCGCCAAATCCGCAACCACCCTGTCGGCCGAAGCCGAAGCCGCGCTGCAAGCCGAACTTGCTGCACTTGAAGCCGAGATGAGCGGCGCTGCTCCAACCGTGGCAGACCCCGAACCCGATGCGACTATGCCTGCCGCCGAACCCGAGGCCGCCGAGCAAGCCGCCGCCAAGATCGTGCGGCCTGTGCGCCCGACCCGCCCGCTGCGGCCGGCAAGCGCGCGCCCTGTGCAAAGCGCATCCGATGACAGCCTCAGCGCCTCGCTCGAGGCCGCACTGGCGGCGGATCAGACCGACGAGACCCCTGCCGCGTCAAACCGCCACCAACTCGGCAATATCGCCGAAGACGACGCCGTCTCACGGCTGATCGCCCAGACCAATTCCGCGATGGACGGCCCCGAAAGCCGCCGCCGCTCGGCGGCCATCGCGCATCTGAAGGCCGCAGTGGCTGCGACCGAGGCCGACCGTCAGATCCTTGCCGCCAATCCGCCGAAACCGCAGCCGGCCCCGGAAGACATCTACCGCAGCGATTTCGAATTGGCGCTGCGCCCGGTCTCCGCCACAGTCTCCGCCCCCACAGCCTCTGCTGAAATCGCGCGCAAAAGCGGCGAGCGTCCGGCGCCGCTGGTGCTGGTCTCTGAACAACGCATCGACCGGATCAAGACCGAAGCCGATCCGGCCACGCAACCACGCATCGTCCGCCCGAACCGCCCGCTGCGTGCGACGCTGTCTGCCGAAGAGTTGAGCGAAGAGGATGAGGCGCTGAGCGCCGAGGAAGCCTCGGCCAATCTTTTTGCCCCCGGCCAAAGCTTTGCCGATTTCGCCGAAAGCCTTGGCGCGGAATCGCTGCATGATCTGCTGGAAGCCTCGGCGGTCTATTGCGCGCAAGTGCTGGGCCGCCCGCAGTTCAGCCGCCCGCTGGTGATGACCCAGATCAATTCGCTGCCCGAGGCGCAGGATCACGCGCTGGAAGACCAGCTGCGCGCCTTTGGCACTCTGCTGCGCCAGGGCCGCATCACCAAGGTCAAGCGCGGCGCCTTCGCCGTCACCGACCGCTCGCCCTTGCTGGCCGAGGCGCTGCGCAACGCGGGGTGATCACAGAACTTGGGGTCGAGGCTGCCACTCGCACCCTGAATGGGCGACGGACCGGGGGGTCCGTCGCCCATTTTTATTGCCAGGTCAGTTTCAGCGGTGCGGCGCGTCGGGGTCGTCCTGACCAATGCCCAGAAACACCCGCTTGAACGGCAGGATCCAGGCAAAGCCCAGCACCAGATAGGCCGGAACTTCCAGCCAGATCGGCAGGCGCGCGATCAGCCCCAACAGGCTGACCGCCACCACGACATAGACCGGCATGCCCACCAAGCAGGATGAACAAGGCCCAACGCTTGCGCGCTTTGTAGCTCAGCGCCATGGCCTCAATCCGCGAAGGGATCGGTCACAAGGATGGTGTCGTCGCGCTCGGGGCTGGTCGACAAGCAGCGCCACCGGGCATTGGATCAACTCCTCAATCCGCCGCACATATTTGATCGCGGCCCCGGGCAGATCGGCCCAGGACCGCGCGCCAGCGGTGGTCTCGGACCAGCCTTCCATCTCTTCATAGATCGGCGTGCAGCGCGCCTGTTGATTGGCGGCGGTTGGCAGATAATCCAGCCGCACCCCGTCCAGCTCATAGCCGACGCAGATCTTCAGCGTCTTGAAGCCGTCAAGCACGTCCAGCTTGGTCAGCGCGATGCCCGAGACGCCAGAGGTCGCGCAGGTCTGGCGCACCAGCACCGCATCGAACCAGCCGCAGCGCCGCTTGCGCCCGGTGACGGTGCCGAATTCATGGCCGCGCTCGCCCAGACGTTCGCCATCGGCGTCGTGCAATTCGGCCGGGAACGGCCCTTCGCCGACGCGGGTGGTATAGGCCTTGACGATGCCGAGCACGAAATCAATCGCGGTCGGGCCAAGCCCCACGCCCGTCGCCGCCTGCCCGGCGATCACGTTGGAAGAGGTGACAAAGGGATAGGTGCCGAAATCGATGTCGAGCAAAGCGCCCTGCGCCCCTTCGAACAGGATGCGCTTGCCGGCGCGCCGCGCCTCGGTCAGCACCTTCCAGACCGGCTTGGCATAGGGCAGCACCTGCGGCGCGATCTCGCGCAGTTGCGCCAGCAGAGCCTCCTGGTCGATCGGCTCGATGCCCAAGCCGCGGCGCAGCGCGTCGTGGTGGCCGAGCAGACGATCGACCCGCGTCACCAACGTCGCCTCATCGGCCAGATCGGCGACCCGGATCGCGCGGCGACCGACCTTGTCTTCATAGGCCGGGCCGATGCCACGCCCGGTGGTGCCGATCTTGGCGAGCCCGACCTGGCCCTCGCGCGCCCGGTCCAACTCGCCGTGCACCGGCAGGATCAGCGAGGCATTCTCGGCGATCATCAGGTTGTCCGGGCTGATATCGACGCCCTGCGCGCGCAGCTTGTCGATCTCGGTCACCAGATGCCAGGGGTCAAGCACCACGCCATTGCCGATCACCGACAGCTTGCCGCCGCGCACGATGCCCGAGGGCAACAGGCTCAGCTTGTAAACCTTGCCGTCGATGACAAGGGTATGGCCCGCATTGTGGCCGCCCTGAAAGCGCGCAATGACATCGGCCCGCTCCGAGAGCCAGTCGACGATCTTGCCCTTTCCCTCGTCGCCCCATTGGGCGCCGACGACGACAACGTTGGCCATGGTGTATCCTTCGCGTTTCTGGAAAAACCGACTGAGCTATAGCGAGTGCGGCTGGCGGGCGAAACCGCTATTTGCTGGAATGTTGTCGCAACCTGCCGCATGTTTGCGCCAAACCGCTGATCAAGAGGGCAAAGCATGGGGATTTTGGTGCGCTGGCTCGGGGCTTTTGTGCTGCTGGCCCTGACCTATAACCCGACCGAGTGGAATTTCATCCGCTGGGCCGAGGCGAACTGGTCCAGCCAGATGCCGCTGACCCTGCTGCTGGGCCTGCTGCTGGCGGTGGGCTATCTGGTCTATATCGGCGCGACGCTGCGCTCGATTGGTGGCTTTGGCATCCTGCTGGTTGCAGCCATCGTCGGGGCGCTGGTCTGGGTGCTGATCGATTACGGCGTGCTGACGCTGCAAAACCCGCAGCTGAACCTCTGGCTGGGGATCTTCGCCCTGTCGGTGGTGCTGGGCATCGGGCTGTCGTGGAGCATCCTGCGCCAGAAACTCTCGGGCCAGGCCACGGTGGATGAGGTGCAGGACTGATGTTTCTTTATATAACCCTCGGCACCAATGACCTGCCCCGCGCCAAGCGCTTCTATGACGCCGCCCTGCCCTGCCTCGGCCTGCAACGCGGCTATGAAGACGCCAGTGAAATCGGCTACGGCCCGCCCGGAGAACGCCTGCAACTCTGGGTCACCACCCCCTACGACGGCAAGCCCGCGACCAGCGGCAACGGCTCGATGCCCGCCTTCGAGGCCGCCAGCCGCGCCGCCGTCGATGCCTTTCACGCCGCGGGCCTGCAGCTGGTGGCACCGACGAAGGCGCCCCCGGCCTGCGCCCCATGGCCCGCACTTCTACGCCTGCTACCTGCGCGACCCCGACGGCAACAAACTCTCGGCCGTCTGCGAAACGCCGGAATAGCCTTTCATCTTGGCAAAAATATCCCCGCCGGAGGCATGCCTTGCCCGCCAAAGAAGCCTCCGGCGGGGATATTTAGACAGAGAGGATGACCGGGACCCGCCCGAAGGGCTTGCACCTCTGGGCACATCCGCCTAGATAGGCGCGTCAGTCAGGAAAGCCCGCCGCTCATGGAAAATGTCCTTCTTACCATTCACCTGATCCTCGCCCTGCTTCTGATCGGCGTGGTGCTGTTGCAGCGCTCCGAGGGTGGCGGTCTGGGCATGGGCTCGGGCGGCGGCGGTGGTGCCATTTCGGGCCGCGCTGCGGCGACGGCCCTGGGCAAGGTCACCTGGATCCTGGCGATCGGCTTCATCATCACCTCGATCAGCATGACGATCCTCGCCTCGCGCGATGCCTCTTCGGCCTCGGTGATCGACCAGATCGGCGGCGAGCAGCCTGCACCCTCGGCCCCGGCGGCCCCCGCGGGCGGGCTTGGCGCGGTGCCGGCGGATCTGCCCGCGGCCACCGATGCCCCGGCGACGCCGCCTGCGGCCACCGCTCCGGCAGAGCCCGCACCGGCAGAAACCGCCCCCGCTGTTCCCGCGACGCCACCCGCGGCTCCTGCCACGGATGCCCCGGTCACGCCCCCGGCACCTGCGTCTAACTGACCACTATCTTTTGCTATCTTTCACCGGAAACCGACTGCATCTAGCGGTCGGGTTGCGCGAGAGCTTTGTCTAGGCTATTGCTCAACTCCCGTGATGCTGTGATTCCCACGCGCGAATCGCACCCTTTTAACCTTTCACGGGAGGCCGCGATGGCGCGCTATATCTTCATCACAGGCGGCGTGGTTTCCTCGCTCGGCAAAGGCCTTGCCTCTGCCGCCCTTGGCGCCCTGTTGCAAGCGCGCGGCTACACGGTGCGCCTGCGCAAGCTCGACCCCTACCTGAACGTCGATCCCGGCACGATGTCGCCCTTTGAACATGGCGAGGTCTTCGTCACCGACGACGGTGCCGAAACCGACCTCGACCTTGGCCATTACGAACGCTTCACCGGCGTCTCGGCGCGCAAGACCGATTCCATCTCCTCTGGCCGGATCTATTCCAACGTGCTGGAGAAGGAACGCCGCGGCGATTACCTCGGCAAGACCATTCAGGTCATTCCCCACGTCACCAATGAGATCAAGGACTTCCTCCGCATCGGCGATGACGAGGTCGATTTCATGCTCTGCGAAATCGGCGGCACCGTCGGCGACATCGAGGGCCTGCCGTTCTTTGAAGCCATCCGCCAGTTCATCCACGAGCGCCCGCGCGGCCAGTCGATCCTGATGCACCTGACCCTGCTGCCCTACCTGGCGGCCAGCGGCGAGTTGAAAACCAAACCCACCCAGCACTCGGTCAAAGAGCTGCAATCCATCGGCCTTGCCCCCGATGTGCTGGTCTGCCGCTCGGAACACCCGATCCCCGAGAAAGAGCGCGAAAAGATCGCCCTGTTCTGCAACGTCCGCAAGGAACACGTCATCCCGGCCTATGACCTGAAAACCATCTATGAGGCCCCGCTCGCCTATCACGCCGCGGGCCTCGATCAGGCGGTGCTCGACTGCTTTGGCATCACGCCCGCGCCGAAACCCAATCTGGCGCGCTGGGAAGACGTGATGGACCGCCTGACCCATGCCGAGGGCGAGGTCCGCGTCGCCATCGTCGGCAAATACACCCAGCTGGAAGACGCCTACAAATCGCATCGCCGAGGCGCTGACCCATGGCGGCATGGCCAACCGCACCAAGGTCCGCGCCGAATGGATCGACGCCGAAATCTTTGAACGCGAAGACCCCGCGCCGCATCTGGAAGGCTTCCACGCCATCCTGGTGCCCGGCGGCTTTGGCGAGCGCGGCACCGAAGGCAAGATCAGCGCCGCGCAATACGCCCGCGAACGCAAGATCCCCTACCTCGGCATCTGCCTCGGCATGCAGATGGCGGTGATCGAATCCGCCCGCAACCTCGCCGGCATCGCCGATGCAGGCTCGGAAGAATTCGACCACGAGGCCGGCGCGAAACGCTTTACCCCCGTCGTCTATCACCTCAAGGAATGGATCCAGGGCAACCACGTCGTGGCCCGCAAGGTCGGCGACGACAAGGGCGGCACCATGCGGCTTGGCGCCTACACCGCCACCCTGAAACCCGGCTCCAAGGTCGCCGAGATCTACGGCTCCACCACCATCGAAGAACGCCACCGCCACCGCTACGAGGTCGATGCCAAGTATATGCGCCGAGCTGGAAAAATGCGGCCTGATCTTTTCCGGCATGAGCCCCGACGGCCGCCTGCCCGAGATCGTCGAGGTCAAAGACCACCCGTGGTTTATCGGCGTGCAGTTCCACCCGGAGCTGAAATCGAAACCCTTTGCGCCGCATCCGCTGTTTGCGGATTTTGTGCGGGCGGCGAAGGAAGTGGAGCGGTTGGTTTGAACAAGCCGACCTTGATTGAAGCCCACATTCCAGCGGAATTTCTTCGATTGCTCGGCGCCTATCTACAAACCTGCGCATATGTTGAGTGGGAAGTTGCTGTCATAGTGACTTTGATCGAAGGGCGCTATTATCCCGATTTAAGTGATAAGAAACATCGCTTCCCCGCGATTTGTAAACTTCAGACCAGCAAACTTATAGAGAGATTGAAGCGGGTTGCTGAAAAGTTGCCCGGAGACCTCAAATTTCAATTACTGGAAATTGCATCAGATTTGGAGAATGGAAAGGCGACACGTCATACGGCTGTACATGGGGCCTTTTATTTTGCCGAAGGGCAAACTTCTTTAAGTGTAGATTTTTATCATCAACATAATGAAACCGATTTCACTAAAGAAGAAGCGAAACTGGATTTTGAAAGCACAAGGCAAGTGCTGCTGGTCGCCGATGAAATCCTAAAGAGGCTCATAGAAATTCGAACATTAATAGACAAATTCTAGTGTTTGCGCTTGAGCGCACCAACCCAACCTTAGATCGGGGTTCGTCCGGACTTGCTCTCCGCCCGCCTGACAGGTTTGCTTGAGCGGACCCTTAGCTTGGTGTGATCTGGTTCACCCAAGTCAAACGGTCTCCTAGATGGCTCTTGCCTGCAAACCCTGCCTCCCCCCCCGTAGAGCGCGTTTGCAATCCACCACCTGTGATGCTCTGAAGCGCACCCAACGCAGCTGCCACCTGCTCCGTTTGCCGCAATTGTTAATTTTCCCTTAATCCCACCTCCCTAACCCTTTGAAATCCCACACCTCAAAAACGGTCCCAACGCGGGACCCTCCCCTCTGGACCCTGCCCCCGTCCCCTGATAGCCTCCGCCGCATGCTCTCCTATCAACACCTCTTCCACGCCGGGAACCTCGCCGATGTCCAGAAGCACGCGCTGCTGGCCTGGGTGCTGGATTACCTGATCCAGAAAGACAAACCGCTGTCCTATATCGAGACCCATGCCGGGCGGGGGATCTATGATCTGGGGGCGGAAGAGGCGATCAAGACCGGCGAGGCCGAGAAGGGCATCGCGGTGGCCGAGGCGCTTTTCCCCAAGGGCCACCCCTACCTGAACCGGCTCAACGAGGTGCGCGCCAGCTATGGGCCGATGGCCTATCCCGGCTCGCCCTTGATTGCGGCGCTCTCCTTGCGCGATCAGGACACCATCCATCTGGCGGAACTCCACCCGCAAGAACACCAGCACCTGCGCCACGCGATGAACCCCTGGGAGACGCATATCTATCAGCGCGACGGCTTTGATCTGGCGCTCGCCCTGACCCCGCCCAGCCCGCGGCGCGGCCTGATGCTGATTGACCCCTCTTACGAGGTGAAAGTCGGATTACGAGGCGATTCCCAAGCACATCGCCAATATCGCCCGCAAATGGAATGTCGGGATCGTGGCCCTGTGGTATCCCCTGCTGCAAGGCGCGCCGCATGCCGCGATGCTGCGGGCGCTCGCCGCGCAATTCCCCGAGGCGCTGCGCTCGGAGGTGCGCTTTCCCCCGTCCGCGAGGGGCACCGCATGGAGGGATCGGGGATGTTCGTGGTCAATCCGCCCTATGGCATGGCCGAGGAAGCCCGCCGCATTGAAGCCATCTTCAAGCGGCTTCACGGCTGATCACTTCCGCGCTTTCCGCTTGGCAGCGCCTTTCCGCCCGCCTAATCTCGCCGCATGTTCGCCAATCTCCTCCGTGGCCTGCTGGCCCCCGCCCCCGAACGGCTCCCCGAGCCGGATGCCCGCCTGGCACTTGCCGCCCTGTTGGTGCGCGTCGCCAAGACCGACGGGCTTTATGCCGCCGAAGAGGTCGAGCGGATTGACCGCATCCTGATGGTGCACTACGGCCTCAGCCCCTTTGAGGCGGTTGATCTGCGCGTCAAGGCCGAGGATCTGGAGCAAGCAGGCCCCCGATACGGTGCGTTTCACCCGCGCGCTGAAAGAGGCCGTGCCGATCGAAGACCGCACCGCGATCATCGAGGCGCTGTGGTCGGTGGCGCTCTGCGGATGGCGCGCGCGATGCCGAGGAAGACCAGGTGATCCGTCTGCTGTCGAGCCTGCTTGGCGTCAGCGATGTCGAAAGCTCGCTGGCGCGGCGCAGGTCGCAGAAGGCATGATCGCTTCGCTTGGCATGTATGACCGCGCCGAGACTTCGGCGGCGAATGACCGGCTTTGGGCGCTGATCCGCGATGGCTTGCGCGCGGCGGGAGAGGTGCCCCCGATGCGCTGACCCGCGGCGCCGCGGCCTATTGGCAGGCCTGGCAATCGCCCGCGCTGGTGTTTTCGCAGACCTGTGGCTTTCCTTTTCGCGCCAGGCTGCACGATCAGGTCACCCTGATCGGCACGCCGGATTATGGCCTGCCGGATTGCCCGCCCGGCCACTACGTTTCGGTCTTTGTCGCCCGCGCCGATGATCCACGCCCGCTGAGCGAACTTGCGCCGCGCTTTGCCTATAACGAGGCGCTGTCGCAATCGGGCTGGGCCGCGCGCAGAACCACGCGGCCACCATCGGCCTGAGCCTGCCGGCTTTTCTGGAGACCGGCGGACACCGGCTTTCGGCGCTGGCCGTGGCCGAGGGCCGCGCCGATCTGGCGACGATCGATGCGCTGACCTGGCAGCTTCTGGCGCAATATGAGCCTTGGGTGGCAAAGTTACGCAAGGTCACTGTGACCGCGCCGCCAACCCCGACCCTGCCCTATATCACCGCCAAGGGCGCGGATGCCGATCTGTATTTCCGGGTCACTTCGCAGCCGCGATTGCCGCACTTTCCCCGGCGGATCAGCGCGGTTCTGCACCTGCGCGGTCTGATCCGTATTCCGGCGGCGGCCTATCTTGCGGTGCCGACCCCACCCGCCCCTGCGCAGATCGCGCAGCTTTCCTGACCAAATCGTCAGAACCGCGCGGGTTTCGCGCAGAAATTCCGTTGCAATGCCGCAATTTCTGCGCCCTACTTGCCCGAATATTTCCTTTGCCAAGGCACTTCCTTGACCCAAACCCGCCGAGACTCCCGTCATCTCCATCCTTGATCTGCACAAGAGCTATGGCTCGCTCGAGGTGTTGAAAGGCGTCGATCTGACCGCACCGCGCGGCCATGTCGTTTCGCTGATCGGCTCTTCCGGTTCGGGGAAATCGACGCTGTTGCGCTGCTGCAACCTGCTGGAAGACAGCCAGCAGGGCGAGATCTATTTTGAGGGCGAGCCGGTGCGCTGGAAGGGTCAGGGTCTGGGCCGCCACCCCGCCGACCGCGCGCAGGTGACGCGGATGCGCACCAACCTGTCGATGGTCTTCCAGCAGTTCAATCTCTGGTCGCATATGACCATCCTGCAAAACGTCATGGAAGCCCCGCTCACGGTGATGAAGCGCGACCGCACCGAGGT
>CAWFGD010000020.1:0-149222 GCA_963815275.1 uncultured Alphaproteobacteria bacterium | reverse complement strand
TCATTGCAGGCGAGGGCCGCATCCTCACCGCTGGCGGCATGGACGCCCATATCCATTTCATCTGCCCGCAACAGGCCGAAGACGCGCTGCATTCCGGCGTCACCACGCTACTGGGCGGCGGCACTGGCCCCGCCCACGGCACGCTTGCCACCACCTGCACCCCCGGCCCCTGGCATATCAGCCGCATGTTGCAGGCGCTCGACGGCATCCCGATGAACTTCGGCCTCTCGGGCAAGGGCAACGCCTCGCGCCCTGAAGCCCTGATCGAAATGGTCAAGGCCGGAGCCTCTGCCCTGAAACTGCACGAAGACTGGGGCACCACCCCCGCCGCCATCGACTGCTGCCTCTCGGTCGCCGACGATATGGACGTGCAGGTGATGATCCACACCGACACCCTGAACGAGAGCGGCTTTGTCGAAAACACCCTCGCCGCCATCAAGGGCCGCACCATCCACGCCTTTCACACCGAAGGCGCAGGCGGCGGTCACGCGCCAGACATCCTGCGCGTGGTAAGCTCGCCCAACATCATCCCCTCGTCGACCAATCCGACGATGCCCTACACCGCCAACACCGTCGAGGAGCACCTCGACATGCTGATGGTCTGCCACCACCTCGACAAATCCATCCCCGAAGACGTCGCCTTTGCCGAAAGCCGCATCCGCCGCGAAACCATCGCCGCCGAGGATATCCTGCACGACATGGGCGCGCTCTCGATCCTGTCGTCCGATAGCCAGGCGATGGGCCGTATCGGCGAGGTGATCATCCGCACTTGGCAAACCGCCCACAAAATGCGCCAGCAGCGCGGCCGTCTGCCCGAGGAAACTGGCGACAACGACAACCTGCGCGCCCGACGCTATGTGGCGAAATACACCATCAACCCGGCGATCACCCATGGCGTAGCCGCCCATATAGGCTCGATTGCGATAGGCAAACGCGCCGACCTCGTGCTGTGGAACCCGGCGTTCTTCGGCGCAAAACCCGAGATGGTGCTGATGGGCGGCATGATCG
Source organism: uncultured Alphaproteobacteria bacterium (assembly GCA_963815275.1). GTDB lineage: Bacteria > Pseudomonadota > Alphaproteobacteria > Rhodobacterales > Rhodobacteraceae > Cypionkella. The sequence continues at coordinate 148,214 of CAWFGD010000020.1, read as the reverse complement.
TGGTGGCGCAAATGGGCGACCCCAACGGATCAATCCCGGTGCAGCCGATGTATTCGCGGCCGATGTTCGGCACCCTTGGCCGCGCGCTGGCGCAAACCTCGGTCACCTTTGTCAGCCAGGCCGCTCAGGCCGATGATGTGCGCAGCAAGCTCGGCCTGCACAAAACCACCCTGCCCGTCTCGGGCACCCGCAGCATCGGCAAGGCCGACATGATCCTCAACAACGCCCGCCCACAGATCGAGGTGAACCCCGAAACCTACGAGGTCCGCGCCGATGGCGAGCTCTTGACCTGCCAGCCCGCCACCGAGCTGCCTCTCGCCCAGCGCTACTTCCTCTTCTGATGCCCCAGCCTCATCTCATGCCACAGCGCAGCCATGCATTCGCCGCAACGCAGCAATGCCCAACAGGGCGTTGTTTATCTTGGGCTTTCCTGCCATCTTACTCGCAGGGGGGAAACACTTGGATCAAACCAGAGGTTTCCAATGACACAAGCAGCACCTTTCACCGCACCGGCCCGCACGCTTGGCCAGATGCTCGCAGCGCCCTTCGTGGCAATCGGCCACTTTCTGGTCGCTCTGGCCGAAGCCGGTCCGCGCATGAAGCAAATCGAGAAACTCAACGCCCTGTCGGACGCAGATCTTGCAGCCCTCGGCAAGACCCGCGACGGCGAAGTGCGCCGCATCTTTGGCGCCCGCCTCTATATCTGACTGTCGCAGCACCGCCTGCGCTGACACCTCCCCTGCCCGCGCAGCTGCGGGCGGGTGCAGGCTCTTGCTTGCATGACCAGACCAAGGCGCCGCAAGGGCATCAGGCTCTGCCGCTCAAGATCAAAATCAACCATTCCCCAATGCCAGAACCCTGCCTCGAGAGCTTCGATCTCGGTGGGGCCAAACCGCGTGCAATCCTCGCGCCACTGCTCCGCCACCAAACCTGCCCTCCTCCCCCGCAAAAGGAAGCCCTGATGCTGCCCGCCCGTTCGATCTTGCGCGCCCACAAGGGGGCAACCGCCGACAGTGTCACCCTCTCGTATGACGCGCGCTTTCTGCGCCGCAAACGCCTGACCTGCGACTTTGGTGCCAGCTTTCTCGTCGATCTGGCCGAGACAACTTCGCTGAACCACGGCGACGCGCTGGTCCTCGACGATGGTCGCCACATCGCTGTCCGCGCCGCAGCAGAGCCCGTGGTGCGCGTGACCGGGGTCTTGCCGCGTCTTGCCTGGCACATCGGCAACCGCCACACCCCCTGCCAGATCCTGGCCGACCATCTGGTGATCCGCCGCGATCCGGTGATCGAGGCGATGCTCAAGGGCCTTGGCGCCAGCCTCACCTTGGAAATCGCCGCCTTCACCCCCGAGGGCGGCGCTTATGGTCATGGCCGCACCATGGGTCACGATCATGGGGGACACGAGCAAGGGGGACACGAGCAAGGCGGTCACAACCTCGGCCCCGCCGTGCCCCCGCTCTTTGTGCGCAGCCATGGCTGACCCGACCGACCGCCTGCGCCTGATCACCTGGCTTTCACCAGCCTTCCCGATCGGCGGCTTTGCCTATAGCCAGGGCCTCGAATACGCCATCAGCGCAGGCGATGTGCAAAACGCCACAGACCTTGCGCAGTGGATCACCGCCATCCTGCGCCACGGCTCGGGCCGCGCCGATGCCCTGCTGCTCGCCGCCGCCCGTGCCCCCGGCGCCGATCTCGCAGCCCTCACCGACCTCGCCCTCGCCCTCGCACCCTGCGCCGAACGCGTCACCGAGATGATGGAGCAAGGCCGCGCCTTCGCAGCCACCTTGACCGCCATCACCGGCGAGCACCACCCCGCCCGCCCCTATGCCGTGGCCGTCGGGGCCGCCACTGCCCGCCTGCAAATCCCCACGGAAGAGGTCCTCACCCTCTGGCTGCAAGGGGTGGCGACGCAACTGACCTCTGCCGCCACCCGCTTCATCCCGCTTGGCCAGACCGAGGCGCAACAGGTGCTGGCCGCCCTCGCCCCCCGCATCACCGACCTCGCCGCGCAATACGCCCGCCTGCCGCTTTCGGCGCTTTCCTCCACCACGCCCCGCGCCGATCTCGCCGCGATGCGCCACGAAACCATGCCCGTGCGGATTTTCCGCACATAGATTTACCACCGGCGGATATTCCGCACATAGACTTACCCCCGGCGGATCTTCCGCACTCAAACCAACGACCACAGGATCTTGCGCAAATGAACAGCACCCACGGCCCGCTTCGTATCGGCATCGGCGGCCCGGTTGGCGCCGGCAAAACCTCGCTCACCGAACAACTCTGCCGCGCCCTGGCCTCCCGCTGCTCGATGGCGGTGATCACCAATGACATCTACACCCGCGAGGACGCCGACTACCTGACCCGCGCGCAAGTCCTGCCCGCCGCCCGCATCCGGGGCGTCGAGACCGGCGGCTGCCCGCATACCGCGATCCGCGAAGACGCCAGCATCAACCTCGCCGCGATCGCCGATCTGCGCGCTGAATTCCCCGACCTCGACCTGATCCTGATCGAGTTCTGGCGGCGACAACCTCGCCGCCACCTTCTCGCCCGAACTCGCCGACCTGTCGATCTACGTCATCGACACCGCCGCAGGTCAGGACATCCCGCGCAAACGCGGCCCCGGCGTCACCCGCTCTGATCTGCTGGTGGTCAACAAGACCGACCTCGCCCCCTATGTCGGCGTCGATCTCGCCCTGCTGCAAGCCGACACCGCCACCGCCCGCGGCTCCCGCCCCTATGTCATGGCGCAAATCCGCAATGGCATGGGCCTGCCCGAAATCATCGCCTTCCTGCAAACCGAAGGCGGCCTCGACCTCGACGCGCCTTTCATCTTGGCCCAAATATCCCAGGGGTGAGCCGCAACGCGGCGAGGGGGCAGCGCCCCCTGCCTCCGCTCGCTCAGGGCATCACCTCGAACCGGTCCACATCCACCATGCCGTGATCGGTGATCTTCAGATGCGGGATCACCGGCAGGCACAAAAACGCCAACTGCAGGAAGGGCTCCTCCAAAACCACCCCCAGGCCCTTGGCTGCCGCGCGCAACTCCACCAGATCCGCCCGCACCTCTTCAAAGCTCTTCAGGCTCATCAGCCCCGCCACCGGCAGCGCAAGCTCCGCCAGCACGCGCCCGCCCTCAACCACGACAAAGCCGCCCTCGATCTCGCCCAGACGCTGCACCGCCAGCGCCATATCGCCATAATCCGCCCCGACCACCGCAATATTGTGGTGGTCATGGCAGACCGTCGAAGCAATCGCGCCGCGCTTCAAGCCAAAGCCCTTCACAAAGCCCGTCGCCTTGTTGCCATTGACGCCGTGCCGCTCGATCACCGCGATTTTCACCAGATCGCGCGCCAGATCGGGCCGCTTGTCGCCATCTTCGGGCGCGATCTCATAGGTCAGATGCTCGGTGATGATCTTGCCTTCGATAATCCCGATCACCGGCGTCTCGCTGCGGTTGCCGCCGGTGCGGAAATCCTCGGCCACCACCCGTGGCGCCTTCACCGAATGCCGCGCCACCGGCGCTATTTCCTCGCGCGCCGCAAAGGCCGCGTCCGAAATCTCCACCCCCCCGGTAAACACCTGCGCCACACGGCAGCTTTCCAGCCCGTCAATCACCACGATATCGGCCCGCTTGCCGGGGGCGATCAAGCCGCGATCCTTCAACCCAAAAGCCTCTGCCGCCGACAGGCTCGCCGCGCGATACGTAGCCAAGGGCGATGCCCCCAGCGCAATTGCCGTGCGGATAATGTAATCCAGATGGCCCTGCTCGCCGATATCCAGAGGATTGCGGTCATCGGTGCAAAAACACAGATAGGGCGCATGCCGCTCGGTCAAAAGCCCCGCCAACGCGTGCAGATCCTTGGAAACCGAGCCCTCTCGGATCAAGACCCGCATGCCCTTGCGCAGCTTCTCCAGCCCTTCCTCATAGCTGGTCGCCTCATGCTCGGTGCGAATTCCCGCCGCGATATAGCCGTTCAGATCCTTGCCGCGCAGCAAGGGCGCGTGCCCGTCGATATGGCGCCCCTTAAAGGCCTCCAGCTTGGCCATGCAGCCCGGATCGCGGTGCAACACCCCGGGATAATTCATGAATTCCGCAAGGCCAATCACCCTTGGATGATCCATCAGCGGCACCAGATCCGCCGCCTCCAGCCGCGCTCCCGTCGTCTCCATATGGGTCGAGGGCACGCAAGACGACAGTTGCACCCGGATATCCATCAGGGTCCGGCTCGCGGCCTCAAGGAAATAGGCAATCCCCGCCACACCGCAGACATTGGCAATCTCATGCGGATCACAGATCGCCGTTGTCACACCATGCGGGCTGACGCAGCGGTCAAATTCAAACGGCGTCACCAGCGAGGATTCGATATGCAGATGTGTGTCGATGAACCCCGGCACCAGCACCCGGCCCGAGACATCAATCTCGCGCCGCCCGGAATAGCTGCCAAACACCCCGACGATGCAATCGCCACAAATCGCCACATCGCTTTCGACCAGCTCCCCCGAGATCAGGTCGAACACCAAGCCCCCCTTCAGCACCAGATCGGCAGGCACCACGCCGCGCCCCTGATCAATTCTGTCGGCAAGTGCGGCTTTTGGCATGGTAATCTCCTTTGCAATAGGGAACCTTAGACTTAGCCCGCCGACAAGTCCGAAATTGCCCCGAAAGACCCCAATGCGCCCCCTGCACGGCATTGCCCTCAAAGTCAGCTCGGTGATCGTCTTCATCATCATGTCCGCGCTGATCAAGACCACCACCCAACACGTCCCGGCAGGCGAGGCGGTGTTCTTCCGCTCCTTCTTCGCCATGCCGGTGATCATTGTCTGGCTGGCGATCCGGGGCGATCTGGCGACCGGGCTGCAGGCGCATAACCCGATCAGCCATGTCTGGCGCGGGCTGATGGGCACGCTGGGCATGGGCTTGGGCTTTGCCGGTCTTGGGCTTTTGCCGCTGCCCGAGGTCACCGCCATCGGCTATGCCTCGCCGATCCTTGTCGTCATCTTCGCCTCGATGTTTCTTGGCGAACAGGTGCGCTTCTTCCGCCTCGCCTGCGTTGCCCTCGGCCTGACCGGCGTGCTGATCGTGCTCTCGCCACGCCTGACCGTGCTCTCGCCCGATGCCGCCTCGCAGCGCGAGGCCTTGGGGGCGATGATCGTACTGGGTTCGGCCTTTGCCTCGGCGCTGGCGCAGGTCTTCGTGCGCAAACTGGTCAACAGCGAGAAAACCGCCGCCATCGTGTTCTACTTCTCGCTGACCTCGACCCTGCTTTCGCTGGTCACCCTGCCCTTCGGCTGGGTCATGCCCACGCCTTGGGAGTTGGCCGCGCTGATCGCCGCAGGTCTTTTGGGCGGGGTCGGCCAGACCCTGCTGACCTCAAGCTACCGCGAGGCCGATGCCTCGCTGATCGCGCCCTTCGACTATGCCTCGCTGATCTTCGCCCTGCTGATCGGCTACTTCGTCTTTGCCGAAGTGCCGACCTGGACCATGCTCTCGGGCGCAGCCCTGGTGATCATCGCCGGCATCCTGATCATCTGGCGCGAGCGCAAACTGGGCATCGAGCGCACCAAGGGCCGCAAGGCGATGACCCCGCCGGGCTGAGTCGAAACAAGGTTAAGCGTGGGCAAGTGGCGCAAAGGTCATGACGTCAGCCATACCTTCGCCATACATGAACCCGACGCAAATCATACCCGAGATTTTGGCAAAACCGGGTGATTAACACAGCGGTCCCAAAGACTTATCCGGAAATCACCAGATCCGCCTTGCCCGACCCCCGCACCACCCGCCGGATGTTCGGCATGTCATTGCTGTCGATCCAGTGCCGCGCCTCTGCCGGCGTCTTGCCATAGCGCGCCCAGCGCGCCTGCAAACGCCGGTCCAGCTCGTCCTCGGCCACGTCAATCCAGACCGTCAGATCAAACAGCGGCTGCGCCTCCAGCCAGGGGGCCTCGTCCAGCAGCAGGTAATTGCCCTCGACCACCAGAATCCGGTCCTCAGCCCCGACGATATCCGCCCCGGCACGCGAGATTTCCAGACTGCGGTCAAACAGCGGAATCGCCACCTCTGCCTCGCGGCGCAAGCGGCGCAGCAGGTGCAAAAAGCCTTGCACATCAAAGGTATCCGGCGCGCCTTTGCGATCCCTTGCCCCCCGCGCAATCAGCACGGCATCGTCATAGTGAAAGCCGTCCATCGGCACGGCTTTCGCGCCCTTGCCCAGCGCCTTGACCAGACGCTCGGCAAGGGTGGATTTGCCCGCAGCAGGCGGGCCAGCAAGGGCAACCAGATAGCGCCCCTGCCCGCCCGCGCGAAAGCGGATTTCCGCAGCAAGCTCGGCCAGCGTCATGCTTGTTCAGCCACACCTTCCGGCACCATGGCACCGGTCATGAAGGCCACCGCATCCGACATCGAATAATCGCTGGGCTTGATGACGCACAACCGGCGACCCAGACGGTGAATGTGGATTCGGTCAGCCACTTCAAAGACATGCGGCATGTTGTGGCTGATCAGAATGATCGGAATGCCACGTGCGCGCACATCGCGGATCAGCTCCAGCACCCTGCGGCTTTCCTTGACGCCCAGCGCCGCCGTCGGCTCGTCAAGGATCACCACCTTCGATCCAAAAGCCGCCGCCCGCGCCACAGCCACACCCTGCCGCTGCCCGCCCGAAAGCGATTCAACCGCCTGATTGATGTTCTGAATCGTCATCAGACCCAGTTCGCTCAGCTTGTCACGGGCAAACTGCTCCATACGCGGCCGGTCCATCTGGCGAAACAGGCTGCCCATGATGCCGGGCTTGCGCCACTCGCGGCCCAGGAACATGTTATCGGCAATCGACAGCGCCGGCGACATGGCAAGGTTTTGATAAACCGTCTCAATTCCCAAGGCCCTTGCGTCGTCGGGGTTACGGAAATGCACCGGCGCCCCGTCGATTTCGATGGTGCCGTGATCGGGCACAACCGCCCCCGACAGCGCCTTGATCATGGTTGATTTGCCCGCACCATTGTCGCCGATCACCGCGACGATCTCACCGGGGTAAAGGTCGAAATCCGCGCCATTCATCGCCACCACGGTGCCGTAACGCTTCATCAAGCCCGTTGCTTTAAGGATAGGTTGCACGCTCATTGGGTGGCCCTCCGCAGCCATTGGTCAAGAGCAACGGCGATGATGACAAGGCAGCCCGCCGCGAATTTTTGCCAGTAATCGTCGACACCCGCCAAGGAAAGACCGGTGATGAACACGCCCACGATCATCGCACCCAGCACCGACCCGACGATCGAGCCGCGCCCGCCGAACAGCGAGGTGCCCCCGATCACCACAGCGGTGATCGACGCAAGGTTGATGTCCGAAAAGGCGATGGGCGAGACCGAACCAACCCGGCCAATCGCCACCCAGGCGGCAAAGCCACAGATCGCACCCGCCACAACATAGACCGACGTTAGTACAGCATTAACCTTAATACCCGAGAGCGTCGCCGCCTCCGGATCATCGCCAATGGCATGAACATGCCGCCCCCAGGCGGTCTGGTTCAGCACATACCACAGCACGCCAGCCAACACGACCAACGCAACGCCGCCATAGGTCAGGCTGGCGCCACCGACATTGATCGTCTTGCCAAACCACAGCAAAAACGGGGCCTTAGCTTCGATATCGACGTTACGGATCGATTCCGACCGGGAATACCACAGCTTCAGCGCTTCAAAAATCGACAATGTGCCCAGCGTCACGATGAAAGGCGGCAACCGCATGCGGGTGACCAAAAGCCCGTTAACCAAGCCCATCACGCCGCCAATTGCGATGCCGATCAGGATCGCCAGACCAACCGGCAAGCCCGTCACCACCGCCAGATTGCCCATCACCAGCGAAGAGACCACCAGCATGGCCCCCACCGACAGATCGATGCCCGCCGTCAGAATGATCAGCGTCTGCGCCAATGCGACAAGCCCCGTCACCGTCACCTGCTTGATGATGATCGACAGCGCTCCCATGCCCAGAAACCGCGGCGCGACGATGCTAAAGGCGATGATCGAGATCATCAGCACCAAGGCCGGGATCGAGGTCGGATAATTGCGCAGAAACCCCCGCAGCCTGGGCACAAAGCCATGATCGTCGCGCTCAAAGGTGGCAACGGCCGAATCCGCCGCCGTCAGCGTCGCCTCATAGTCGGAAATGGTTTTGACTGGTGCGTTGTCCGTGCTCATAGCAGTGGCTCCCCCATACGCATCGCGAGGCACCCGTGCCTCTTTAAGAAGAAGGGCGACTGTAAAGCCGCCCTTCCAGCAATCAAGCTTTTCCTGCGTGCAGACTTAGCCCCAGCAGAGCTCGGTGCCTTTGGTGGTGTCGATCGACTCGACGCCTTCTGCGGGCTTGTCGGTCACAAGGTTAACGCCGGTGTTGAAGAAGCTCAGACCGTCGGTTGCCGCAGGCTTGGTGCCGTCTTTGGCAAAGGCCGCGATCGCTTCAACACCCATGGAGGCCATCAGCAGCGGGTATTGCTGCGAGGTGGCGCCGATCACGCCCGATTTGACGCTGGCGATGCCGGGGCAGCCGCCGTCAACCGAAACGATGATCGCCTGGCCTTCTTTGCCTGCGTTCTTCAGCGCCTGATAAGCACCTTCGGCAGCGGGCTCGTTGATGGTGTAAACCACGTTGATGTCAGGATCTTTTGCCAGCAGCGTTTCCATCGCGCGCAGGCCGCCTTCGGGGTTCGCGTCCGAGGTTTCGTGGCCGATGACTTCGGGCATCGGATTCCGAAGCCAATACCTTCGGATCCGGCACTTCGATGCCAAAGCCCATCAGAAAGCCGGTGTCGCGGGCAACGTCGACCGAGATGTTGTCCTTGTTGATGTCGAGCATGGCGATCTTGGCGTCTGCGGCCTTGTCACCCAAGGTGGCCTTGGCCCAGGCGCCGATGCGCTTGCCGGCTTCGAGGTTGTCGGTGGCAAAGGTCATGTCTTGGGCGTCCGCATCGGCAAGCGGCGTGTCCAGAGCGATGACGAGGATGCCAGCGGCGCGGGCGTCCTTAAGAGCCGGGCCAACCGAGTCGTTCGACGGCGTGATCAAGATACCCTTGGCGCCAGCCGCGATGCAATTTTCAACTGCAGTGATCTGTGGAGCCGCATCGCCATCTTTCTCGCCAGCAAAGGCTTGAAAGTCCATGCCCAGCTCTTTGGCTTTGGCTTCAGCGCCCTCTTTCATCTTCACAAAGAAGGGGTTGGTGTTGTTCTTGGTGATCAGGCAGGTCAGGTCAGCAGCCGAAGCCGAACCTGCGATCAGCGCAACGGCAGCCGCGCCCAAAAGGGCTTTGGTGTTGAATTTCATAGTCGTCCTCCCAAGGATTTAGGGGATTATTCCCCCGTTCGAAGCCTCCCGCCGAACCCTCTGCGGTTTCCGCGATGGCCCTAAATGCCCTGATTCGTGGCGCTGCGTCAAGATAAATAAATAAGAGTGATTTAATATTGACAGAAGCCTTGCCGCACCGCAGTCTGACGGGCTAGGGCACATCCTTGCTGCAAGGCGACTGCGCTCCATCTCACGTCACAAGGCCTTAAGATCATGTTAATCGGCGTCTCCCCTTTGCTTGGCCCTGACCTGCTCCACACGCTGCGTGCCATGGGCCACGGCGATGAGATCGCCTTGGTCGACGGGAATTATCCTGCCGCCGAACATGCCAGGCGGCTGATCCGGGCTGATGGCATTGCTCTCGTGCCGATGCTGCGCGCCGTGCTGCAGATCCTGCCGGTAGAGGCGGGTTTTCGCGCCGCGCTGAACAACACGCCGCCGCAGGTTGACGTTGTTCATCAAGAGGTTGACGCGCTTTGCGCCGCTTGCGGTCAAAGCTTTGAGATGACGCCTTTGTTGGGCGAGGCCCTTTACCCCCGCATTCGCTCGGCCTATGCCATCATCGCAACCTCGGAAACCGCCCTCTTCGCCAATGTCATCCTGCGCAAAGCAGCCTTGGCCACCCCGAAGGACAACTGACCCATGGCCTCTGGCGCAGACCTCGTTTCGGATCGGCAGAACAGCGACGACCTCGGTCTGCGCGGCTCGAACCAATCGGGGATGCGCGATCATAACGAGCGGCTGGTGCTGTCCTTGGTGCGTCAGCAGGGCGGCCTGGCCAAGTCTGACATCGCCCGGATCACCGGCCTTTCGGCGCAGACGGTTTCAGTGATCATGCGCGGGCTGGAGCGTGACGGCCTTTTGCTGCGCGGCGAGCCGATCAGGGGCAAGATCGGCCAACCCTCTGTGCCGATGTTTCTCAATCCGGCTGGGGCCTTCTTTGTCGGTGTCAAGGTCGGGCGGCGTTCGGTTGACCTGACGCTGGTCGATTTCAGCGGCAATGTCCGCGCCAGCCTGCGCCAGATCTACCGCTATCCCACCCCCAAGGCGGTGATCGCCTTTGTCAGCCACGCCCTGCCCGAGGCCATCGCCAAACTCACCCCAGAAGAGCGCCCCCGCGTCAGCGGCATTGGCGTCGCCATGCCGTTTCAGCTGTGGAGCTGGGTCGAGTTCATCGGAGCGCCACAGGTCGAAATGGACGCCTGGCGTGACTGCGATTTGCAGGCAGAGCTGGCGAAACTGACGCCTTTGCCGGTCTATGTGCAGAATGATGCAACCTCGGCCTGCGGGGCGGAGCTGGTCTTTGGCAAGGGCGAAAAGCCCAAGGATTTCCTTGTACTTCTACTTCGGCACCTTCATCGGTGGCGGCTTGGTGCTGAACGGTCAGGTGTTTCTGGGTCGCACTGGCAATGCGGCGGGCGTCGGGCCTTTGCCGGTTCAAGGTGCCGGCGGCAAGGTCGAGCGGCTCTTTGCTGCCGCCTCGATGTCGAACCTTGCCGACGCGATGACAGCCGCGGGCGAGCCCTCGGATTTTCTCTGGGAGCAGCCCGACCATTGGACGGTCAGCCCGCAGATCCTGTCCGACTGGATGGACCGCGCCGCCAATGGTCTGGCCTGGGCAGCGCTGACCGCCGCCTCGCTTCTGGAAATCGAAGCCGTAATGATCGACGGCTGGATGCCCGCCGAGGTACGTGCCGAGATCACACGGCGCACCGCTCTGGCCCTGCTTGCGCTGGATCTGGATGGCATCGACCCGCCGCAGGTGCGCGAGGGCACGCTGGGGCCAAATGCGCGCGCCTTGGGGGCGGCGGCGATTCCGCTGTCGCAACGCTATCTGATCGACCAAAATGCCGCTGCACGTGAGGCATAATACCGCGAAGACCGCGTCAGTTAGCGCTTGAACGCTGCGCGCAAACCCGTATCTAGGATGGCACCCGCCGCGACGATTTCGACGCATCCCGCCACGCCACGACGAGGGGCCCCATATGTCACCTGCGATGATCGCAGCCCTGCCCTTTCTCGGCGCGCTGTTTGCGGCCCTTTCGATCCGCGCAGGCCGCTCGGCGGCAACTTTGGTCGCCGCAGCCTTCACGGCCACGGCTCTGATTGCCATCCTGATGTATCTGCCGCAGGTTCTGGCGGGCGAGGTGATCACCGCGCGGTTTGACTGGCTGCCGCAGCTGGGCCTGAACGCCGAGTTTCGGCTGGATGGGCTGGGGGTGCTGTTTTCGATCCTGATCCTTGGCATCGGCCTGCTGATCCAGCTTTATGCGCGCTATTATCTGGATGCCGAAGACCCCTACGGCCGCTTCATCGCCTTTCTGATGCTGTTCCAGGGCGCGATGCTGGGCATCACGCTTTCGGATAACATCTTGCTGATGCTGGTGTTTTGGGAGCTGACCTCGCTGTCGTCCTTCCTGCTGATCGGCTACTGGAACCACCTTGCCGCAGGCCGTCAAGGCGCGCGGATGGCGCTGGCGATCACCGGATCGGGCGGGCTCGCCATGATCGCCGGGATGCTGATACTCGGTCATATCGCGGGCAGCTACACGCTCTCTGAAATCCTGTCCCAGCGCGAGATCATTCAGGCCAGCCCGCTCTATCTGCCCGCGCTGATCCTGATCCTGATCGGCGCTTTCACCAAATCCGCGCAGTTTCCCTTCCACTTCTGGCTGCCCCACGCCATGGCGGCCCCGACGCCGGTCTCGGCCTATCTGCACTCGGCGACCATGGTAAAGGCAGGGCTGTTCCTGATGGCGCGGCTTTGGCCGGTGTTGGCGGGGACCGAGGCGTGGTTCCTGATCGTCGCCAGCACCGGGCTGGTCACCATGGCCTTTGCCGCCAAGGTGGCGCTGTTCAAGGATGATCTGAAGGCGATCCTGGCCTATTCGACGATCAGCCACCTCGGCCTGGTCACCTTCCTGCTCGGGCTTGGCACCGAGGCGGGGGCCATTGCCGCCGTCTTTCACATCATCTGCCACGCCACCTTCAAAGCCGCGCTCTTCATGGTCGCGGGTATTGTCGACCACGAGGCGCATACCCGCGACATCCGCCTGCTGGGCGGGCTGCGCCGCGTGATGCCGATCACCTTTGTGCTGGCCACCCTTGCCACGCTGTCAATGGCAGGCGTGCCGCCGCTGAACGGCTTTCTCTCCAAAGAGATGATGCTGGAAGAGGCCGCCCACACCGCCTGGCTTGGCAGCGCTTGGGTTTTGCCGCTTCTGGCCACTATCGCCGCGGCCCTTTCGGTTGGTTACTCGCTGCGCTTCCTCGTCCAGGGTTTCCTCGGCGCCTCGCGCAATGACCCTACCTATAGCCCGCTCGACCCCTCTCTCGGGCTCTGGGCTTCGCCTGCGCTGCTGACCGTGCTGGTGGTGGCGATCGGGCTGTTGCCGATGCAGCTGGCGGCCTGGCTGGTCGATGCGGCCAGCGCTTCGATCACCGGCGGGCATCCCCATGCCCATATAGCCCTTTGGCACGGGCTGGAGAGCCCGGCGCTTTATATGTCGCTGATGGCCTTTGGCTTTGGCTTCCTGATCCTTGGCACCTATCCGCGCCTGCGCAGCCTCTGGGATGCCACGCCCAAGCCCGATGCCAAGAGCCTGTTCGACGCAGGCCTCACCGCCCTGACCACGGTCGCGCGGCGCTGCACCGAAGCTCTGCACAACGGCGATCTGGCGCGCAGCTTTGTGCTGGCGGTGCTGGCGATCCTTGGCCTTGGACTTTATGCCTTTACCTCGGGCACTTACGAGGCAGGCACCCGGGACGTGACGCCGGTGCCCTTTGAAGCCGCCACGGCCTGGTCGCTCTTGGTTGTGGCCACGCTGGCTGCCACCTTCGCCCACCACAACCGCCTGCTGTCGCTGTTGCTGGTGGGGATCATCGGGCTGATCCTTTCTGCGGGCTTTGCCTTTCTTGCGGCCCCCGACCTTGCTCTGACCCAGATCACGGTCGAGGTGGTCACAGTGGTGCTGATGCTGCTGGCGCTGCACTTTCTGCCCGATACCACGCCCTATGAGACACCGCGCCTGACCAAGCTGCGCGACGCCGCGGTGGCGGTGGCGGCGGGGCTTGGCACCGGCGCGCTGGCCTATATGCTGTTGATGCGCGCGCCGGGGATGCCCTCGATTTCGGCCTTCCACCTTGCGCAATCCAAGCCCGGCGCGGGCGGCACCAATGCGGTCAACACCATCATCGTCGACTTCCGCGGCTTTGACACCTTTGGCGAGATCATCGTGCTTGGCATCGCAGCCCTGCTGATTTTTGCGCTGGTCGAAAGCCTGCTGATCACCAAATGGGTGCAAAAGGTGCCGCTGACCGACCCCGACGCCGGTGACGCGCATCCGATCATGCTGCGGGTGGCGACGCGGATCGTGCTGCCGATGGCGATGATGGTCGGCATCCACCTGTTTCTGCGCGGGCATAACCAGCCGGGGGGCGGCTTTGTTGCGGGTCTGGTCTTTGCGATTGGCTTTGTCATGCAATACTTGGCCTCGGGCATCGAATGGGCTGGCCAGCGGCGGCGCTACCCCTATCACGTGCTGATCGGGGCCGGGGTGCTGGTCGCCTCGGCGACAGGGCTGGGCTCATGGCTTGCGGGTCGGCCCTTCCTGACCTCGAGCTATGGGTATTTCCATGTGCCGCTGGTCGGCGAGGTCGAGCTGGCCACGGCGGCGCTGTTTGATCTTGGGGTCTTCCTCTGCGTATTGGGGGCGGTGATGCTGGCGCTGAACGGGCTGGCGCGCCTGGCCAAGGGGGTAAACTGATGGAGATCTTGGTGGCCCTTGCCATCGGCGCGCTGACGGGCTCGGGGATCTACCTGATGCTGCGCAAGCGCAGCTTTCCGCTGATCCTCGGGCTGTCGCTGCTGTCCTACGCGGTGAACCTGTTCATCTTTGCCGCAGGCCGGCTTGCCCCCGGTCTGCCGCCGATCATCAACAAGGCACAAGCGGGCTATACCGACCCGCTGCCGCAAGCACTGGTGCTGACCGCCATCGTGATTTCCTTTGGCATGACGGCGGTGCTGGTGATCATGGCGATCGGGGCCTTTCTCACCTCCAAGGATGACCGCGTGAACCCTGAGCCGGCGGCACGTGAGGGTGAAGTATGAACCACCTGATCATCGCCCCGATCCTTCTGCCGCCCGTTCTGGCGGCGGTGATGATCGTTTACCGCGACAACCTCGTCTTGCACCGAGTTCATTTCGGTGCTGGGAACGGCGGTCCTGCTGGCCATCACCCTCAGCTTGTTCGAGAATTCTTCACACGGCCCCGAGGCCTATTTCCTCGGCAACTGGCCCGCTCCCTTTGGCATCGCACTGGTGTTGGACAGGCTGGCGGCACTGATGCTGCTGCTGACCTCGCTGCTGGCAGCATTGGTGCTGATCCATGTGCTGGCCACCGGATGGGACCGGCGCGGCAAGCATTTCCACACCCTGTTTCTGTTCCAGCTGATGGGCTTGAACGGAGCCTTCCTGACCGGCGACGCCTTCAACCTTTTTGTCTTCTTCGAGGTGTTGCTGATCGCCTCCTACGGGCTGATGGTCCATGGCGGCGGCAATGCGCGGCTCAAGGCGGGGATGGGCTATGTCGCTTTCAACCTGCTGGGCTCTTCGCTGTTCCTGATCGCGCTGGCGACGATCTATGCGGTGACCGGCACGCTGAACATGGCGGATCTTGCGGTGAAACTGCCGCTGCTGGGCGCCGGAGAGACGGCGCTGATCCGGCTGGCGGCCGTGCTGCTGATGCTGGTCTTTGCGGTCAAGGCGGCGCTGGTGCCGTTGCAATTCTGGTTGCCCGGCACCTATGCCAATGCGCCGGGACCGGTGGCCGCGCTTTTTGCGGTGATGACCAAGGTCGGGGCCTATGCCCTGCTGCGCTTTGGCACCCTGGTCTTTGTCCCCGATCTGCCCGCCACCCAAGGGCTGATGGGCGAGATCCTGCAACCCGCCGCGCTGATCACCATGATGCTGGGCGCAATCGGCGTGCTGGGCACCCAAGACCTGCCGCGCCGCGTGGCCTTCACGGCCATTGGCTCGATGGGCCTCTTGCTCCTCGCCATCTCGGCCTTCACCCCTGAAACGACGACGGCGGCGCTTTACTACCTGATCCACTCGACCCTCGCGCTGGCCATGCTGTTCTTGCTGTCGGACATCACGCCGCACCGCCGCGACGGGCTGATTGCCGCGCTCTTCATGGCCGCTGCCGTCGCCACCGCCGGGATGCCGCCGCTCTCGGGCTTTATCGGCAAGCTGCTGATCATGGACGCCCTGCGCGAACAGGCCGGTCTGATGTGGAGCCTGATCCTGATCGCCTCGCTTCTGACCATGCTCGGCCTTGCCCGCGCCGGGTCGGATCTGTTCTGGAAGGCCGAAACCCATACCTCCTCCAGCACCATCGCGCCATTTTCGCCTCTGGCGAGCCTGCTTTGCCTGACAGCCCTGGCGGCGCTGACAATTGGGGCCGGCCCCAGCGTGGACTGGCTGGCGCAAACCGCGCTCGAGTTGCATAATCCCGCCAACTACATCGGCGCTTTGAAACTCGGGCAGGGAGGCTGACATGCGGCGCAAGATCTTCCCCCACCCCTATCTGACGGCGACTCTGATTGTTGCCTGGACCGTTATGATGAATAGCCTGGGGCCGGGCGCGCTGATCATGGGGCTGGTCCTTGGCATCCTGATCCCGCTGGCCACAGCGCCCTATTGGCCGGAGACCTCGGCCCTGCGGCATCCGTTGCGGCTGATCAGCTATATTCTGATGGTGGTCTGGGATGTCATTGTCGCCAATGTGCAAGTCGCAACAATCATCCTGTTCAAGCCCGCCGATCAGATCAAATCCGCCTGGATCTGCGTGCCGATCGAACTTGTCAGCCCCGAGGCCCAGGCCCTGCTGGCTGGCACCATCACCATGACCCCCGGCACCCTGACCGCCGATTTCGCCGCCGATGGCAAATCCCTGCTGATCCACGCCCTGCACGCCCCCGACCCCGATGCCGTGCGCGACGAGATCAAGTCCCGCTATGAGGCCCGCCTGAAAAGGATCTTCGCCTGATGCTAGAATATGCCCAGACCTTCGCGATCTCGTGCTTTGCCGTGGCACTCTTGCTGAACCTTTGGCGGCTGGCCACGGCGCCGACGATCCCCGACCGAATCCTCTCCGTCGACACCATGGTGATCAACGTCATCGCCCTGATCGTGCTTTACGGCGTGACCTCTGGCAACGAGATGAACTTCGAGGCCGCCATCCTCTTCTCGATGACCGGCTTTGTCTCGACCGTGGCCTTTTGCAAATACTACCTGCGCCGGAGTATCATCGAATGAGCCTCTTGGGTGAAGTCATCGTCTCGGTTCTCTTGGTGATTGCTGGGTTGTTTGGCCTGATCGGCAGCTTTGGCCTGCTGAAACTGCGCGAGTCGATGCAGCGGCTGCATGCGCCCACCAAAGCCACGACGGTGGGGGTCGGGGCGGCCCTGATCGCCTCGGCGCTGGATCTGGTCTTTGTCACCGGCCAAGCGACCTGGAAAGAGATCATGGTAACGGTGTTCCTCTTCCTCACCGCCCCCCTTTCCGCGCTCTATCTGGCGAAATCCCATATCGCCAAGACGATTGACCGCTCGGCGCTGCCGCCTACCGCCACAGAGGCCCCCTGGGCCGAGTTGCGCCGCGCCAAGGACCCATGACAAAGGGCGCGGCCCGCACGTAGCTCAGGGCAGCGCGATCATTCGCAAAGAGAGGCTGACCAAGTTTCACCTTGGCAACAAATATTCCCGCCGGTGGCTTCCGCATTTTCTCAAAGAAGCCTCCGGCGGGAGTATTTTTCGCCAATGTGAAAGCCGCGCGAGTGAGTTATTTTAGCTGCAAGCCGCCCCAAGTTTGCATCTTCGGCAAAATTCCCCCTAAAAAGCTTCGCAACTTGTGGCAATCTATTGGTGTCTGGCGCGCCGGCGCAGACGAGAAGCCGCCGGAAAGGCGGAGCGAACAAAGGGACATGTCGCATGTTGAAAGAGTTCAAGATTTTCATCGCCAAGGGCAATGTGATGGACCTCGCCGTGGGGATCATCATCGGGGCGGCCTTCACCGCCATCGTCAACTCTCTGGTTGGTGACCTGATCAACCCGATCATCGGTCTGATCCTCGGCGGCGTCGATTTCACCAATATGTATGCCGTGCTCAGCGGCACCGTACCCAATGGCGCCAGCCTGCAAACCGCCCGCGATTCCGGCGCGGCGGTCTTTGCCTATGGCTCCTTCATCACCGCAATCATCAACTTCCTGATCATCGCTTTCGTGGTCTTCATGCTGATCAAGGCGGTGAATTGTCTGGCGCCCAAGCCCGCCGCCGCCCCGGCAGCGCCCACGGGCCCAACCGAGGTTGATCTGCTCAAGGACATCCTCGTCGAACTCAAGAAATAAGCAGGCAGAGACCTACAGGCAGGCAAGGCCTCCGGCGCAAGCCAGAGGCCTTGTTGCGTCAAGCCATCCCTGCCGGGCGGAATCCCAGATAGCTCCACCACCGCCGCCAAAGGCGCGAAATGCATCCTGGGCGCAAACCAAACTCAGCAGACCCGGCAGCGCGCTTGGGCGGGGTTCGATGCCCCGCCCAAGTGCCTTACGCTTGCGGTCCCAGCTTTGGGATCACAGTGCCAAAGCGGCCTCTGCCGTGATCCAAGGCAGACCCAGCGCCGTGCCCACCGCCGCATAGGTCAGCTGCCCCGCATGCACGTTTAACCCGGCCAGCAGATGCCGGTCCTCGGCGCAGGCGCGCTTCCAGCCCTTGTTGGCCAAAGCCAGCATGAAGGGCATCGTCGCATTGCCCAAGGCTTGCGTCGAGGTGCGCGCCACCGCCCCCGGCATATTGGCGACGCAGTAATGCATGATGCCATCGACCGCATAGATCGGGTCCTGATGCGTCGTGGCATGGCTTGTCTCGAAGCACCCGCCCTGATCAATCGCCACATCAACCAGTGCCGCGCCGGGCTTCAGCTCTTTCAACTGCGCCCGGCTGATCAGTTTCGGCGCCGCTGCCCCCGGAATCAGCACCGCGCCGATGATCATATCGGCTTGCCGCGCCAGCTCGATCGTCGTCGCCGCATCGGCATAACCGCATTTGAACTGACCGCCAAAGACATCATCCAGATAGCGCAGCCGGTTGACCGAGCGGTCGAGCACGGTCACATCCGCCCCCATCCCCGCCGCGATCTTGGCGGCATGCGTGCCGACCACACCGCCGCCGATCACCAGCACGCGCGCAGGCAGCACCCCCGGCACGCCGCCCATCAGCACACCGCGCCCGCCATTGGCCTTTTGCAGCGTCCAGGCCCCGACCTGCGGCGCAAGTCGCCCCGCGACCTCGGACATTGGCGCCAGCAAGGGCAGCCCGCCCCGGTCATCGGTAACGGTTTCATAGGCGATGCAGGTCGCGCCACTTGCCAGCAGATCGCGGGTCTGTTCGGGATCGGGCGCGAGATGCAGATAGGTGAACAGCACCTGCCCCTCGCGCAGCATCTTGCGCTCGATGGGCTGCGGCTCCTTGACCTTGACGATCATATCGGCGGCGGCAAAGATTTCTGCAGCCGTTGCGATGATCTTGGCCCCTGCGGCAAGGTAATCCGCGTCGGCAAAGCCCGCCCCCTCGCCCGCCTTGGTTTCGATCATCACGCTATGGCCCGCATTCACCGCCTCGCGCGCTGCGTTTGGCGTCATGCCAACGCGGAATTCCTGTGGTTTGATCTCTTTCGGGCAACCGATTTTCATTATCTCTCTCCCTGACTGGCTTCTCAAGCTGAACCCAGCCTGAGCCAAAACCAGCGCAGATGCTTTGGAAAATCTTTGGTGCGGACCCGGTTGCATGATAGAATTCCACGAAAACCCCGCATTCAGCGAAAGAATCTACGATGAGCCTGACTTTGGACGCCACCGACCGCCGTATCCTTTCGGTGCTGCAAAAGGACGGACGCATCACCAATGCCGATCTGTCCGAGCAGGTGAACCTCTCGCCCTCTGCCTGTCACAGGCGGGTGCAATTGCTGGAAGAGGCGGGCTTTATTGCAGGCTATGTCGCCCTGCTTGACGCGCGACGCATGGGCAAGCCGACCACGGTTTTTGTCGAGATCACCTTGCAAAGTCAGGCCGAAGACCTGCTCGATGCCTTCGAGCGTGCCATTGCCCGGGTGCCGGATGTCTTGGAATGCCATTTGATGGCGGGAACCGCCGATTACCTGATCAAGATCATGGCCGAAGATACCGAGGATTTCGCGCGAATTCACCGTCAGCACCTCTCGCGCCTGCCCGGCGTGCGGCAGATGCAATCCTCCTTCGCCCTGCGCACCGTGGTGAAAACCACCGCCCTTTCGGTCTGACAATCGCAATCCTGTTGCAACGCCACGCTAGGCCCGCGAAAGGCCCACCCCCTTTGCGCGGTTGCTTACCCCGCCAGCGGCAGGGCCACGGGCTCGGCAATCTCATCCGTCCAGACCGAGAATTTTTGCAGCAGATGCGGGCCAAAGGAATGCAAAAGCGGCACATCCGCGGCATCGCGGCCATAGGCCACCACCAGCCGGCCGATCCGTGGGATATTGTTGCGCGGATCAAAGGTGCGCCAGGCTCCGTCGAGGTAAACCTCCATCCAGGCCGCGAAATCCATCGGTCCGGTTACCGGAATACCAATATCGCCGATATAGCCGTTCACATAGCGGGTCGGAATGTTCAGGCAGCGGCAGAAAGCCACCGCCAGATGGGCAAAGTCGCGGCACACACCGGTCTGTTCCTGCCAGGCCTCAAAGGCGGTGCGGGTGTTGCGGGCGTTCTGGTAGTTAAAGCGGATGTGATTGTGCACATAATCGCAGACCGCCTGCACCTGCTGGGCGCCGGGTTGAATATTGCCAAACAGATCCCAGGCGATCTGGCTCAGCCGGTCGGTTTCGCAATAGCGGCTGCCCAAGAGATAGATCATCACCTCATCGGGCAAGGCGTTCAGCGGCGTCGCGCGCAGCCAGGGCTCGATCGGATCAGGCTTGCCATCCACCTCGATGACAAAATCACTGCGCAGCGTGGTAACCCCGGCCGGCACGGCAAAGCGCCTGCAGGTGTTGCCGAACATATCGCGGTAGCTCGATTGCGGCGTCCAGGGCTGCAAGGAAAAGCCGGACTGGCTGCGGATCTGATCGCGCAATTCATCGCGCACCGACATCATCGTGATCATCGGGGTCTCCTGCGCGCAGGACACGGTAATTTCATAGCCATATCTGATCAGCATGCTTCGCCCCTTTGCCCATATCTTGCCAGCTAAACACCGCCCGGCAGTTTCGGTTGCACCTAGAGTGCCGCTAAGTCTGTTTTTCGCAAATTAATCCGCCAGCCAAAGCCGCAGGCCGCCAGATACCGCCAAAAACGCCTGTTTTCGCGCCGAAATGAAAAACCCCCGACCTCGCGGGCGGGGGTTGATCGGATTGGGGATCGCTCCCCCAGTGTCGCTAACGTAGAGGCAAACGGCTTTCGCCGCTTACATACCGCCTTCGCGCTGAAGCTTCTTCCGGGCGAGCTTGCGCGCACGGCGCACGGCTTCGGCGGATTCGCGAGCTTTTTTGACGGAGGGTTTCTCGAAATGCTGTTTGAGTTTCATTTCGCGGAACACGCCTTCGCGCTGAAGCTTTTTCTTGAGGGCGCGGAGCGCTTGCTCAACGTTATTATCGCGGACGCTGACCTGCATGTGGTTGTCACCACCTTCCTAAGTTAGAGTTGCACTGAATGTGCAGGCTTGCGGCGCATAGCAAAAGCTGCAGCGATTGTCTAGCATAGCCGCAGCAAGGGGGACGAATGGACCAAGAGACCACGATGGAGACCACCAAAGCCCGGATTTTGACCGCTGCCGAGGGCCATGCGGCCTTTGAAGGCTGGTCTGCCCCGACGCTGAAAGCCGCGATAGCCGAATCGCAGACCGACCCCGGTCTTGGCCACGCGCTCTTTCCGCGCGGCGGCATTGATCTGGCGGTGGCCTACCACCAGAAGGGCGACCTTGCCATGCAAGCGGCGCTTGCCGCGCAAGACCTTGACGGCCTGCGCTACTCCGCCCGCGTCGCGCTGGCGATCCGGCTGCGGCTGGAGGCTGCCGACAAAGAGTTGGTGCGTCGGGGCTCCGCCCTGTTTTCCCTGCCGCAACACGCCGCCGAAGGCGCTAAACTGATCTGGTCGACTGCCGACGCCATCTGGCGCGCCCTGGGCGATACCAGCACCGACATCAACTATTATTCCAAGCGCACCAGCCTTTCCGCCGTCTATGGCGCGACCGTGCTCTATTGGCTTGGCGATCAGTCCGAAGGCAGTGCCGAAACCTGGGCCTTCCTTGACCGCCGCATCGAAAATATCATGCAGTTCGAAAAGGCCAAGGCCGCGGTTCAGAAGAACCCGCTGGCCAAGGCGCTGATGCAGGGACCGCTGCGGTTTCTGGGCCGTATCAAAGCCCCGGCACCGCAGAACGACCTCCCCGGCAGCCAGAAATAAGGGCCCGACATGTCGCAACTCCCCCCGCAACTCGGCTCTTCCATGCTGGCGATGGAAATCTCGACCCCCGGCGGGCCGGACGTGCTGCAACCCGTATCGGTACCTGTGCCTGTGCCGGGTCACCGCCAGATCATCGTCCGGCTGGCCTATGCCGGGGTCAACCGCCCCGATGCCCTGCAACGCGCCGGGTCTTACGCGCCGCCGGCTGCGGCCTCGCCTCTGCCGGGCCTTGAAGGTGCGGGCACCGTCGTTGCCATGGGCGCAGGTGTCAGCCGCTGGCAGATCGGCGATCAGGTCTGCGCGCTGTTTGCCGGCGGGGCCTATGCCGAATACGCCGCCTGTAACGAAGCCCATGCCCTGCCGATCCCCGAGGGTCTGAGCCTGCGCGAGGCGGCCTGCCTGCCGGAAACCTGCTTTACCACCTGGTCCAACATCGCCATGCGTGGCGGCCTCAAGGGCGGCGAGCGCTTTCTCGTGCACGGCGGCTCCTCCGGCATTGGCACGACGGCAGTGCAGATCGCCCGCGCTCTGGGGGCCCGCGTCTTCGCCACAGCAGGCTCGCCGGAAAAATGCGCTGCGGTCGAAGCACTGGGGGCCGAGCGCTGTTTCAACTACAAAGAAGTCGATTTCGTCGAAGAGGCGCAAAAGCTCGGCGGCTTCGATCTGATCCTCGACATGGTCGGCGGCTCCTACCTGCCGCGCAACATCAAATCGCTGGCTGACGATGGCCGTCTTGTGCAGATCGCCTTCCTGCAAGGTGCCAAGATCGAGCTGAACTTTGCCGAAATGATGATGCGCCGCCTGACGCTGACCGGATCGACCCTGCGGCCGCAGTCCGATCAGGCCAAAGCCCGCATCGCCGCCGAGGTCGAAGCCAACCTCTGGCCGATGATTGCCCGTGGCGCGCTGAAGGTGATCATCGACAGCGAATTTGCCCTGACCGCCGCCCCTGCCGCGCATTGGCGGCTGGAAAGCTCGGCCCATATCGGCAAGATCGTCCTCAAAGTCGAGGACTGACCCAAAGGTCATCCTCTCTCCGAAAATATACTCGGGGGGATCGCCAAAGGCGATGGGGGGGCAGCAGGCCCCGCTTCCCCGCCTGTCCTGCGGTCAGTCGCCCAGCTTGGCGTGAACCTCGTCCAGATCGACCTCGCCCTTGGGCATCTTGTTGCCCGGATTGTCGAAATCATAGCGGAACAGCTGGAAGTCGCGCTTGTAGATCTCCCACATCAGGTGCTTCGACAGGTCGTCAAAGTAATCCTCCACCGGATGCAGCCGCTTCGGGCCGTGCCCTTCGCTTTCGTTGAATTTGGGGATCTTTTTCAGATCGACCTTATGCTTGTTGGGGATATGGGCCAGCACATCGCCCATGCCCTCATCGAATTTCTCGGTGAAGAAGATCTGGTCATAGCGCCCGCCATTGACGATATAGGTCGAGATATGCCCCGACATCGCCGACCAGTGAATGTCTGGCTCCATCGGCTTTTTCCAACGGATGGTGTCGCGGGCAAACAGCAGAAAGCGCCGGAAGCTGGCGATCTGGTCGAACTCTGCCTTGCCATCATCGCCGCCGACCTCGATCCCGTATTTCTGCACCAAAAGCGGCACGAGGTTGCCGCGATAGCGTTTGCCGTTGCGCTGGATGCCGCAGATCTTGTCGAAAAACGACGACAGGATCCGCGTGTAGGGGTTGCGCACGCAGGTGAAGGCATAAGATTTGTGGCCCTTCACGTTGCGCTCGATCAGCGGCTGGCTTGGCTCGATCGCCCATTTGTGCAGGCCGGTGGTCGCATCATGGATATCGCCGTCGAAAAACACGCCGTGATCGGAATAGAACATGATCTGACCGATGGTCGAGCAGGCGCATTTCGGCACCACCCGATACACCACGATTTCACTTTCCGTCATCCACGTTCCGGGAAACCCCATCCCAACTCTCCTCAACCACGCGGGCCAAACTCCCTGCGCAAAATCATTCGACACAAAAACAAAGAAACTCTGTCTTTTCAATGTCTCTTCGGCGTAATTTAAGAAACAATGAATGGTTTCAGGGCTTAAAGTTCGCAGCATGGCAAAAATCGCATATATCCTGCTCTGTCACAAGGATCCCGAGGGGATCATCGCGCAGGCCGAGCGCCTGACGGCAGTGGGCGACTACATCGCGATCCACTTCGATGCCCGCGCCAAAACCGCCGATTTTGAAAAGATCCGCGCGGCCCTTGCCAGCAATGCCAATGTCACCTTCGCCAAACGCCGCGTCAAATGCGGCTGGGGCGAGTGGAGCCTGGTCGAGGCGACGCTGCAGGCGGTGCGCAGCCGCCGGTCGATACCTTTCCGCGGGCGACGCATTTCTACATGCTGTCGGGCGACTGCATGCCGATCAAATCGGCCGAATTCGCCCATGCCTTCCTTGACCGCGACGATGTCGACTACATCGAAAGCTTTGATTTCTTCAATTCGGACTGGATCAAGACCGGGCATCAAGGAAGAGCGGCTGATCTATCGCCACTTGTTCAACGAACGCACCCACAAGACGGCTGTTCTACGCCTCGATGCGACTTGCAAAACCGCTTGGCCTGACGCGCGCAAGGTGCCCGCCGATATCGGCATGCAGATCGGCAGCCAATGGTGGTGCCTGCGCCGCCGCACCGTCGAATGGGTGTTGGATTTCTGCAGCAAACGCCGCGACGTGATGCGGTTTTTCCGCACCACCTGGATCCCGGATGAGACCTTCTTTCAAACCCTCGTCCGCCACCTCGTGCCCGAACACGAAATTCGCAGCCGCACGCTGACCTTTCTGATGTTCACCGACTACGGCATGCCGGTGACGTTCTACAACGACAACTACGACCTGCTGCTCAGCCAGGATTACCTCTTTGCCCGCAAGATCAGCCCTGATGCCAAAGAGCTGAAGGACCGCCTTGGCAAGCTCTACGCCGCCAAGGGGGAACGGTTTGCCATCTCGAACGAGGGCCGCAGCCTGTTCAAATTTCTGACCGGGCGCGGCCGCGTCGGCCGCCGCTTTGCGCCGCGCTTCTGGGAAACTGAAAGCAGCCTGGGCCGCGAACGCACCTTGATGATGGTGACCTGCAAGAAATGGCACGTCGCCAAGCGTCTGGTCGACCGCGTCCGCCAGGTCACCAACCTGCCCGCGCTGGACTATCTGTTCAACGAGGCCTCGACGCCGCTGCCCGATCTGGGCGGCATCCAGTCGACGCTGGAAAAGCGCACCCGCCACCGCCGCGCGCTGATGCGGATGTTGTTCGATTACTGGCAGACCGACCAGCTTGTGGTCTGTATTGACCCGGCAAACGTCGATCTGATGCAGGATTTCTACAACGACAAGGCCAAGGTGCGCCTGCTGGAAGTCGAATGCGACTTCACCGATGACTATCTGATCGGCCATGCCAAGCGCGTCGGCCTCGCGTCAGACAGCACGCCGCCCGAGACGATCGAACGGCTGTTGCCGACGATCCGCTACGACGTGCGCTTTGAAAGCGACCGCATGCGCGATGCCGGTTTCCGCAACCTCTTGCGCCTGCGCGAAAGCGCCACGGTGGATGAAAACACCGTGCCTCTGGCCGAGTTTCTTGATATCCCGCTGGAAAAGGCCCGCGAGATTGCCGCCACCGAATACCTCTTTGTGGATTGAGTTCATGCACAGCTATGACCCCCAGAACATCTTTGCCCGCATCCTGCGCGGCGAGATTCCCAACAAGACCGTGCTGGAAACCAGCCATACCCTGGCCTTTCACGACATCACCCCTGCCGCCCCGGTGCATGTGCTGGTGATCCCCAAGGGGGCCTACGTGACCTTTGACCACTTCGCAGCCGAGGCCTCGGCGGAAGAGATCGTCGATTTTCACCGCGCCTGCGCCAAGGTCTGCGAGATCGTGGGCGTCATGCCGGGTCAGGGCTACCGCGCGATCACCAATGCCGCCGCGCATGGCATGCAAGAGGTGCCGCATTACCACCTGCATATCCTTGGCGGTCGCCCGATGGGCCGGCTGGTCGCGCCCGCCTGAAGCCGCAGGAAACGGGTCGCCCGCTGGGCTGGTCGGGGTTTAACTGGGGCTTCTCAACAGGAGGCCCGAATGATCCGCTTTACCCCGATCCCGACCGACCTTGTCCGCGCCTATCAGGCGGGTCAGCCCGACGCCAACGGCCAGACCCCCGAACGCCAGATCGCCCAAGGCAGTGGCAACCCCTGCCGCCATTGCCTCGAAATGATCCCCGAGGGCGCGGAAATGCTGGTGCTCGCCCACCGCCCCTTTCCTGCGCTGCAACCCTATGCCGAGCTTGGCCCGATCTTCCTCTGCGCCGAGCCTTGCGAGGCGGGCGGCGGTCCTGAAGTTCCCGCCATGCTCGCCTCGCCGGATTACATCCTGCGCGGCTATGGCGCGGATGACCGCATCGTCTACGGCACTGGCGCCGTCGTCGCCACAGAGCAGATCGCGGCCGAGGCCCATAGCCGCTTCACCGACCCGCGCGTCGCCTATCTGCACATCCGCTCTGCCCGCAACAATTGCTTTCAGTGCCGCGTCGACCCAAGCTGATCCCTCAGCCCCGCGCATCCCAATCCTTCAAAAACCGCTTTGGCGCGGCCTCGCGCCATTGCCGGATCAGCCGGGTTCGCGCCCAATCCGGTGCAATCTTTCCCGCGCGTACCAGCACAAGCGGGTGCTTTAGATAATGCGGGTGCAGGAAGAATGTCTCGGGATCCGCCGCCATCAGCATCTCGCGCTCGTCAAACCCGGCTTTGAAGACCGCAGCGTCCTCATAAAACGACCAATAGCACCACATCTTGCCAAAGGCTTTCAGCGCCTCATGCCCCCAGGGATGCGCCAAGGTAACCTCGGGCAACCCCAGCCCCAGCGCAACCTCCCGCAACTCTGGCCAAGTCCTGATCACCTCACGGTCATCCTCTCTGCAAAAATATCCCACGGGGGTCCGGGGGTGTGAAACCCCCGGGGCAGCGGCCCGTCAATGCGCCGCGGCCCAGCTTGCCCCCTGCCCCGCCTCGACAATCAACGGCACTTTCAGCGCCACGGCCGGATGCGCCGCGCCCTCCATCACGCTCTTGGCGACGCCGATCAAGGCCTCCACCGCGCTTTCTTCTACCTCAAAAAGCAATTCGTCATGCACCTGCAACAGCATCTTTGCGGGCAGATCCGCAATCGCCTTGGGCATGCGGATCATCGCGCGGCGGATCACATCCGCCGCCGTGCCCTGAATCGGCGCGTTGATCGCCGCGCGCTTGGCAAAACCCGCCGCCGGCCCCTTGGCGTTGATCTCGGGCGTGTGGATCTTGCGGCCAAAGAGGGTCTGGACAAAGCCGCGCTCCTGCGCGCCGCGCACGGTCTCGGCCATGTATTCCTTGATGCCCGGATAACGCTCGAAATAGCGGTCGATAAAGCCCTGCGCCTCGGCGCGCGGAATCCGCAGATTGCGCGCCAGACCAAAGCCAGAGATGCCATAGATCACGCCAAAGTTGATCGCCTTGGCGCGTCGGCGCACTTCAGAGGTCATTTCTTCCAGAGGCACGCTGAACATCTCGCTCGCCGTGGCGGCATGGATGTCCAGACCCTGGCGGAAAGCCTCCTGCAGCGACGGGATATCCGCCATATGCGCCAGAATCCTGCAGCTCGATCTGGCTATAGTCGAGCGAGACCAGCACCTTGCCCTTCGGCGCCACAAAAGCCTCGCGAATCCGCCGGCCTTCCTCGGATCGGATCGGAATGTTCTGCAAATTCGGATCGGTCGACGAAAGCCGCCCGGTCACGGCACCGGTGATCGAATAGCTGGTATGGACCCGCCCGGTTTCCTTGTTGATATGGTCCTGCAGCGCATCGGTATAGGTCGATTTCAGCTTGGCGAGCTGCCGCCAATCAAGCACCAGCGCGGGCAGATGATGTTCGGTCGCCAGATCCTCCAGCACATCCGCGCCAGTGGCATAGGCCCCGGTCTTGCCCTTGGCGCCGCCCGGCAGCGCCAGCTTGTCAAACAGGATCTCGCCCAATTGCTTGGGGGAACCCACGTTGAAGGGCTGCCCCGCCGCCTCTTGTATCTCGGCTTCCAGCCCCGCCATCTTTTGCGCAAAGGCATTCGACATGCGGCTGAGCGTGTCGCGGTCAACCAGCACCCCCGCCATTTCCATCTCGGCCAGCACCGGCACCAAGGGACGCTCCAGCGTCTCATAGACCGTGGTCACCTGCGCGCGGTGCAACTGCGGCTTGAATTTCTGCCACAACCGCAGCGTCACATCGGCATCCTCGGCGGCATAGCGCACCGCGCGGTCAATCTCGACCTGATCAAAGGTCACCGCCGATTTGCCCGTGCCAATCAACTCCTTGATCGGAATACAGGAATGGCCCAGATATTTCTCGGACAAAGCATCCATGCCATGGCCATTCAGGCCCGCCTGCATCGCCGAAGACATCAGCATGGTGTCGTCAAAGGGCGCAATCCGCACGCCATGACGTGCGAAGATCTTCCAGTCGTATTTCATGTTCTGGCCGATCTTGAGCACCGCCGGATCTTCCAGCACCGGTTTCAGCAGCTGCCAGAACCTCGTCCAGTCCCAATCTGCCCCTCGACCAGCTTCGACGCGCCAAACAGATCGCCGCCGCCCGCCTTGTGTCCAAGCGGGATATAGCAGGCCTTGCCGGCATCGACGCAAAGCGAGATGCCGACCAGTTCGGCCTTCATCTCGTCAAGGCTGGTGGTCTCGGTATCGACCGCGACATAGCCCCGCTCGTTGATCCGCGCGATCCAGCCTGCCAGCGCAGCCATGGAGTCGATCTTTTCATAACCCGCATGGTCAAAGGCCACCTGTTCGGCCTCTATACCCTCCACCGCTGCGGTTTCGGTCACGACAGGCGCCTCTACCTTCAACCGATCCGCCACGCGTTTGGTCAGGGTGCGAAATTCCATCTGGTTCAGAAAGCCCAGGATCACCTCGGCCTCGGGTTCCCGCACCGCCATATCGGCGATATCAGCCTCCAACGGCATATGCGCGTCCAGCGTCACCAGCTGGCGCGAGATGCGGATCTGTTCAACGTTATCAACCAAAGCCTCGCGCCGCTTGGGCTGCTTGATCTCGCCCGCCCGCGCCAGCAAGGCGTCGAGATCGCCGTATTCATTGATCAAAAGCGCCGCGGTCTTGATACCGATGCCGGGCGCGCCCGGCACGTTATCGACCGAATCCCCCGCCAGAGCCTGCACATCGATCACCCGATCCGGCGTCACGCCGAACTTTTCGAAGACCTCTAGCGGGCCGATACGCTTGTTCTTCATCGGATCAAGCATATCGACGCCGGGGCCGACCAACTGCATCAGATCCTTGTCGGAAGAAATGATCGTCGCGGTCCCACCCGCCTCGACCGCGCGGCGCGCCAGAGTGGCGATGATATCGTCGGCCTCGTAATTCTCGACCTCGAGACAGGCGACGTTAAAGGCCCGCGTCGCCTCGCGGGTAAAGATGAACTGCGGCCGCAGATCCTCGGGCAATTCAGGGCGGTTGGCCTTGTAGGCGGCATAGAGATCGTTGCGGAAGGTCTTGGAACCGGCATCGAAAATCACCGCCAGATGGGTTGGCGCGGTTTGCGAGCGGGTGGCGGTGATTTCGCCCCACAAGAGGTTGCAAAACCCCGCCACGGCGCCGACCGGCATGCCGTCGGATTTGCGCGTCAAGGGTGGCAAGGCGTGGTAGGCACGAAAGATGAAGGCCGATCCGTCGATCAGATGCAAATGGCATCCCTTGCCGAAAGTCTCGCTCATTCTGGCCTCCCGTTCGCGTTCCGCCCTCTGTTTGCCATGTTCTGACGCGCGCTGCCAGCCTTAGCTCCGGACCAATCAGCTCTGGTCAAACCAGGCCAGCGACAGCTCCACCGCCTGGGGTGTCGGGGTCCAGATGCCAAAGCGCACCCCGGCGGTTCGCAAAAGCTCGCCAAGCCAGACATTGCAGGTTCGAAACAGGCTGAAATGCCCCTTCGCTGCGAAAAAGGCGTCACTGCTGCTGAAATGCGCGGGCAAAGCCACGGGCTGGCCGGTCTGATCGCGCAGAAACGTCGCCTCGATTGCGCCCAACAAGGCTGTCATCTGCCGCTGCGACATCGGCAGATAGGTGATCCCCTCGACCCCTGCCAGATTGCCCGCGACATCGAGATGCAGCACCGCAGAATCGCCGCTGACAGCTTGCCAGATGATGCTGGCCTTCATGTCGGCAAGCGTCGCGGTATTGGTATAGAATGCCCGCGAGCCCCAACCGACGATCAGCCATTCGATATTCGGATTGCTCAGCGGCAGCCCCGAAGCCTCGGCAAAGCCGAATAGCGCCCGCGTCTGTGGAGTCATTGGCAGCAAAAGATCAAAGTGGATCGGCCCGCGCACCAACCCGATGCTCTGATCCCTGCCCTGCGCCAGATCGCTGTGCTGCCCCGGAAGCACAGCGCCAAGCAAGGCGGCAAGATAGAAGGCCACCGGCAGGCTGATCACAAAGGCAGCCGCCCAGATCAGGCGCCGCAACACGCAGGCTTAGTGATCATCATGCGCGTGTGCGCGGTCGATCTGATAGCGGCGGTCACAATAGCCGCATTCGACAAAGCCGCTCTGCTCGGGAATGGTCAACCAGACCCGCGGATGCCCCAAAGCGCCCTCACCGCCATCGCAGGCGATCTTCCACTTTGTCACGGTCAGGATTTCGGGGGCATTGATACTCATGGGCTTCCTCGACTTGGCTCGGGCCATTGTAGCTGCTTGCGCGGGCGGAGCAAGGGTTCGATCAGGGCAATTCCCCGCATTCTCGCATCCCGCAGGAGCCTCCGGCGGGGATATTTACGACCAAGTATGAAAGCGGCAGGTCCATCCTTTCATCTTGGGAAAAATATCCCCGCCGGAGGCTTCCACAGCCAAAGCCTGCGGCTCAGGTGCCGATCAAGCGCGAGCGTGCCTTCAGCGCGGTCAGCCAGCCCAGACCATGCACCGTGGCGCGGGCCGGGCGGTATTCGCCCGAAATCCAGCCGTCATAGCCGCAGCTCTCAAGTTCGCTGCACAGGCCGGTCAGATCGAATCCGCCGCCGCCCGGCTCGTTTCGCGCGGGAAAGCCTGCGATCTGGATATGGTTGATCCGCGTCAGGTGCCGCGCCCAAACCTCGGCCGCATCGCCGTGGATACGTGCGGCGTGCCAGAGGTCGAACTGAATCCCCATGCGTGGATTGGCCAGATCGTCGATGATCCGCCCCGCCTGGTCGAAGTCATTCAGGAAATAGCCCGGCATGTCGTCGGGGTTCAAAGGCTCGATCGTCAGGCGCAGCTCGGGCGCCTGTGCGGCGGCCCAGGTGAGGTTCTCGACATAGGTCTGCTCGGCCTGCGGGCCCTTGGCGACGCCGGCCATGACATGGACGCGCTCGGCCTTTAGCCGCGTCGCGAGCTCGACCGCGCGCAGGAAGCCGTCGCGAAAGCGTTGTTCCTGCCCCGGCACCGCCGCAAAGCCGCGATCCCCTTCCGCCCAGTTGCCCGGCGGCGTGTTGATCAGCGCCAGCGGCAGCCCGTTCAGCGCGGCCTCCCACTCCGCGGCCGGGTGTACTCATAGGGGAACAGCACCTCGGCCCCATCGAAGCCCGCCTGCGCCGCAAGGCCCGGGCCGGTCGAGCGTGGCGACTTCGGTGAAAAGCATGGTCAGATTGGCACAAAATTTCAACATCAGCGCAAGCTCTAGCGAAGGAATCACCGGAAAGAAACTCCCCTCTGACCACAATCCGAACCAGCTCTCGCCATTCACCTCGTGATGCACCGCCAAATCGACCAAACGGTAGAAGGATTTGCGGTCAATCAGCGCCTCTAACCCCGCGCGGACATGGACATAAGGCGAAGGTTCGCCCGTTTCGGGATCGCGCTCCACACGGATCGGATTGGCCGGCATTTGCCACCACCTCATCCTCGGTTTTGGTGAAAAAGCCGCAGGCTTTGCGCCGCGCCCTCTGCCCGTCGCCTCGAAATCCATCGCGAACAGAGGCGCATCCTCGACAATGATTCCAACCTTTTCCACGGGGGTCACAAGGAAATACTTGCCGTCTTCAAGTTTCAGGATCGACGAGAACAGCTTGACCAGCCCGCGCCGCCCGATCGGCGTGCCTTCGTGAAACCACGTGCCGTCGCGGGCGATGCGCATGTCCATCTCGCCGCAATAGGGCGGATTCCACAGATGCACCGGCGGCGGCCCCTTTTTAGACGCAGCTTTCGCCGCCGCCTGCAAATCCATGCGACTCAGCGGTTTCACGATCATTTGTGCGATTCTTGCTCTTTGTCATTTGTGCCTGACGCCTAGTTTGGCTCATATAGCATCATATAACCCCTTCCGGAGGAATGTCATGGCCGATCCAACCCAACTCGTCGCCGAGATCGAGGCGCTTGGCGCGCGGCTGGGCGAGGCGCGAGGCCTCGATCAACCAGCGCTTCATCGGTCAAGACCGCGTGGTGGATCAGGTTCTGGCGGCGATGCTCTGCGGTGGCCACGCGCTGCTGGTCGGTCTTCCGGGTCTTGGGCAAGACGCTGCTGGTCGACACGCTGTCGACCGTGATGGGGCTGAATGGCAACCGCATCCAGTTCACGCCCGACCTGATGCCCGCCGATATCCTTGGGTCCGAAGTGCTGGAAACCGCCGCCGACGGCAGCCGCGCCTTTCGCTTTCTGGAAGGTCCGGTGTTCTGCCAGTTGCTGATGGCCGACGAGATCAACCGCGCCAGCCCGCGCACCCAGTCCGCGCTGCTGCAAGCCATGCAGGAGCGCGAGGTCACCATCGCCGGCCAGCACCGCCCGCTGGGCCGCCCCTTCCACGTGCTGGCGACGCAAAACCCGATCGAGCAGGAGGGCACCTATCCGCTGCCCGAAGCGCAGCTTGACCGCTTTCTGTTGCAGGTCGAACGTCGATTACCCGACCCGCGCGCATGAGCGCGACATCCTGCTGGCCACCACGGGTCGCGACCGAAACCGCAAGCGCATCAGGTCTTTACCGCCGACGAACTGATCGCCGCCCAGGCAGTGTCTGCGCCGGATGCCGGTGGGCGATCAGCCGTGGTCGAGGCGATCCTTGATCTGGTGCGCGCCTGCCGTCCGGGCGAGCCAGAGGGCGCCGATCTTGCAGGCAGCCTTGGCCTGGGGTCCCGGTCCGCGTGCGGCGCAGGCGCTGATGCTGACCGTGCGGGCGCGAGCTTTGCTCGATGGTCGGCTGGTGCCAACGATTGCCGATGTCGCGGCGATGGCGCGGCCTGTGCTTGAACACCGCATGGCGCTGTCCTTTGCCGCGCGGGCCCGTGGCGAAACCCTGGCTGGCCTGATCGAGCGCACCATCAGCCGCAGCCTTGCGCCTTGAGGCTGCCGCGTGAGCATCTCCGCCGATCTTCGCGCCCGCGCCGAAACGCTTGGTCAATCGCTGCCCGCCTTGTTGGCCGAGGCCGAGCATCTTGGCCGCGACGTTGATGCTGGGCGAACATGGTCGCCGTCGCGCAGGTCAGGGGGACGAGTTCTGGCAGTATCGCCCCGCCCATGCCGGCGATCCGAGCCGCGCGATTGACTGGCGCCGCTCGGCCCGTTCTGACGCGCATTTCGTGCGCGAGCGGGAATGGCAGGCGGCGCAGTCGGTGACGCTCTGGCTCGATAACGCCCGCTCGATGGAGTTTTCGGGCGATGCCAACCGCCCGCCCAAAGGCGACCGCGCGCGGCTGTTGGGCGTTGGCGCTGGCGGTGCTGCTGTTGCGCAGTGGCGAGCGGGTTGGCCTGTCGGGCATGACGCCCAAACCGGGGCGCGCGCAGCTTTTGTCCCTGCTTGCAGCGCTTGATGCGACAGAGCCCGCCGACTATGGCGCGCCCCGATTGCGCGGGCATGGTCGCCACATGGGCGGGCGGTGTTTCATCTCGGATTTCCTGGGCGATCTCGCGCCCATCGAGGCCGCGTTGGCCACGGCTGCGGATCGAGGTCTGCGCGGCGTTCTGCTGCAAGTTCTTGATCCCGCCGAAGAAAATTTCCCCTATCAAGGCCGCACCATCTTTGAATCCATGCAAGGCTCGCTGCGCCACGAAACCCAAAGCGCGGGCGATCTGCGCAGCCGCTATCTTGTCCGCATGGCCGAGCGCAAAGACGCGCTGACCCGTCTCGCCGCCGCGATGGGCTGGCACTATCACTGTCATCACACGGGCGAGCAGGCGCAATCCGCGCTGCTTTGGGCCTATCGCGCCTTGGAGGGCGGCAAATGATCTCTGCCCTCGGCTTTCGCCACGCCCGCCCTGCTTTGGGGACTGGTTGCCCTGCCAATTTTGTGGCTGCTGTTGCGCGCCATTCCGCCCGCCCCCATCCGCCGCCGCTTTCCTGCGGTGGCGCTACTGCTTGGGCTGCAGGACGAAGACGTGCAGGCCGACAAGACGCCGTGGTGGCTGCTGCTGTTGCGTGCGCTTGCGGTGGCCGCGGCGATCATCGGCTTTGCCGGGTCCGGTGCTGAACCCCGAAAACCGCGCGTCGGGCACGGGCCCGCTGTTGATCGTGGTCGATGGTGGCTGGGCCGATGCGCGCGACTGGCCGCGCCGCCTGGAAAAGGCGCAGACCCTTTTGGCCGAGGCAGGCCGCGCGGGCCGTGCCGCCGCCGTCATCCAACTGACCGAAGCGCCGCAGCAGATCGACTTTCAACCCGCCGCAAGCTGGGCAGGTCGCCTTGCCGCGATGACCCGCATGCCTTTGCGCCGTCGCAGTTTGCGGATTGGGCGACGCGCCTGCCATCAGGCGATTTCGACAGCTATTGGCTGTCGGACGGGTTGGACCACCCCGACCGCGCTGCGCTGCAAACGGCACTTGCGGCGAAAGGCCGCCTTACCGTGTTCCAATCGCCCCGCCCGATTTTCGCCCTGCGCCCCGCTGGATTTGACAGCGGCAAAATTCTTCTGACCGCCGCCCGCGCGCCTGCAACCGAAACGACCGAGCTAGAGGTCATTGCCCGTGGCCCTGACCCGTCCGGCATCGACCGAGAGCTGGCCCGCAGCAAGATTGCCTTTGACGCAGGCGCAGCCGAGGCCAAAACCAGCCTCGACCTGCCGCCCGAACTGCGCAACCGCATCACACGGTTCGAGCTTTTGGGCCAACGCTCGGTCGGCGCGGTCAGCCTGACCGATGACAGCCTCAAGCGGCGCAAAATCGCGCTGATCTCTTCGGCGTCGCGATCGCGAGGGGCTGCAACTGTTGTCAACCGACCTATCTACCTGCGCCAGGCGCTGGCGCCTGTCGCCGATCTGATCGAGGGCGGGTTGTCGCGACGTGATCCCCGCCAATCCCGATGTGATCATCCTTGCCGATGTCGCGCAAATCTCTGAAGCCAGAAACCGACGCGCTGTTGGAATGGGCCAACAAGGGCGGGCTGGTGCTGCGCTTTGCTGGCCCGCGCCTTGCTGCCTCTGACCTGTCGCGCAGATGACGAAGACCCGCTGATGCCCGTGCGCCTGCGCGAAGGTGGTCGCCAGTTCGGGGGCGCAATGAGCTGGGGCGAGCCAAAGACCCTCGCCCCCTTCCCCGAGAATCCGCCCTTTCACGGCCTGCCCCTGCCCGACCGATGTCGCGGTAAGCCAGCAAGTCCTCGCCCAGCCCGACCCCGATCTTGCGCAGCGCAGCATCGCAGCACTTGCCGATGGCACACCTTTGGTGACCCGCAAAGCGATTGGCGCGGGGCAGGTCGTGCTGGTCCATGTCACCGCCAATGCCGAATGGTCGAACCTGCCACTGTCGGGACTGTTCGTGCAAATGCTGGAAAGGCTGGCCGTTTCCACCCGCCCAACCCAACCCGATGCCAGTGATCTTGCAGGCCAGACCTGGGTGCCGGACAGTGTGCTTGACGCCTATGGCGAAGAAACCAATGCAGGCGACATTGCAGGCGTCGAAGGTGAAGATCTGGCAAAGGCCATGCAAAGCGGCCCGAACCTCTGATCTGCCTCCGGGTCTTTATGCGGCGCGGCGCACGCAAAGTCGCGCTGAACGTCGTTGGCGCGCAGACCGAGATTGCGCCAGCCGTCTGGCCCGTTGGCACAGTGATCGAGGGGATTGGCGTGGTGAAAACTCAGGCGCTGAAAGGCATCTTGCTGGCGGCTGCGATCGTGCTTTTGGCCGTAGATATCCTTGCGGCCCTGTGGGTTTCGGGGCGTCTTCGGCTGGCGCTCTGCGGCGCCTCGGCTCTGGTGCTTGCTGCGCTTGCCTTGCCGCATGACGCCCGCGCTCAGACCCCGTCCGACGCCGATCTGCGCGCGATTGAGGCCACGCGCGGTGTCGTGCTGGCCTATGTGCAAACGGGCGATGCGGCGCAGGATCGAACCTCGGCTGCGGGCCTTTTGGGCCTTGGCGATCAGCTTTGGGGCCGCACCTCGATCGAACCCGATGCGCCGATGGCCGTCAATCTTGAGACCGACGAGCTGGCTTTCTACCCCTTTCTCTATTGGCCGATCACCGCCGACCAGCCGCTGCCCTCGCTCACGGCCTATGCCAAGCTGAACAAATTTCTGCGCACCGGCGGCATGATCCTGTTCGACACCCGCGACGGCGATATCGCGGGCCTGGCGGCAACACCACGCCCGAAGGCCAAATGCTGCAGCTGATCGCCTCGGGCCTTGATATTCCGCCGCTAGAACCGATCCCGAAAGACCACGTGCTGACCCGCAGCTTTTACCTGCTGCAAGGACTTCCCCGGCCGCTATGCAGGTGGCACGATCTGGGTCGAGGCCGCCCCGCCCGATGCCGAAAAGAGCGACGGCATGCCGTTTCGCAACCTGAACGACGGCGTGACGCCGGTGATCATCGGTGGCGGCGACTGGGCCTCGGCTTGGGCTGTCGATGACAACGGTGTGTCGATGTTTCCGGTCGGGCGCGGCTATGCAGGCGAAAAGCAACGCGAAATCGCCTACCGCTTTGGCATCAACGTCATCATGCATGTGCTGACCGGCAATTACAAATCCGATCAGGTGCATGTGCCTGCCCTGCTGGAAAGGCTTGGCCAATGACGCGGACCGTCGTTTTTGATCCGCTGGTTGCGCCTGCCGGTGATCTGGGGGCTGCTGGCCCTGGCCGCTGCTGCTGGTCGGCTTTGCGCTGTGGAAACGCCTGCGCGGCTGGCCCCTGCGCGCGCTGGCCTTTGCGGTGCTGGCGCTGGGGCTTGCCAACCCTTCCCTGCAGGAAGAGGAACGCAAGGCCTCTGGCGATATCGTGATCCTTGTGGTCGACGAAAGCTCGAGCCAGAGCCTTGCCGGCCGCAAAGCGCAAACCGAGACCGCCGTCGCCCGCATCACGGCCGAAGTCGCCGCGCTGGAGAATACCGAGCTGCGCGTGATCCGCTTTGCCGACGGGCCGGAAAACGCCGGCACCCTGGCGATGACCGCGCTGGCCCAGGCGATTGCCGAAGAACCGCGCGCCCGCATTGCCGGGGCAATTCTGGTCACGGACGGTCAAGTGCATGATATCCCCAACGCCCCGGTCCTGCCCGCGCCGCTGCATGTGCTGCTGACCGGGCAGAAAAAGGACTGGGACCGCCGTCTGGTGATTACCGATGCCCCGGCCTTTGCAATTCTGGGCGAGGATGTGACGCTGAAACTGCGGATCGAGGATGAGGGCGCGGTGCCGCAGGGCTTGGCGCTCAGGTCAGCCTCAAGATCACGGTCGATGATGAGGCGCCGATCGAATTCGACGATCCCGACCAATACCGATCTGGAACTGCCCCTGCGCCTGCCGCATGCGGGGATGAACGTGCTGCAATTCTCGGTGGCGCCGGTCGAGGGCGAGCTGACCGACCGCAACAACGCCGCCGTGGTGCAGATCAATGGTGTGCGCGACCGCCTGCGGGTGCTGTTGGTCTCGGGTGAGCCGCACACGGGCGAGCGGGTCTGGCGCAACCTGTTGAAATCCGACCCCTCGGTCGACCTTGTGCATTTCACCATCCTGCGCCCGCCGGAAAAGCAAGACGGCGTGCCGGTGGACGAGCTGTCGCTGATCGCCTTTCCGACGCGGGAGCTGTTTGTCGAAAAGATCAAGGATTTCGACCTGATCATCTTTGACCGCTATCGGATGCGGGGGATTTTGCCGATGGAATACCTTGATAACGTTGTGCAATATGTCAAAGGCGGCGGCACGGTTCTGGTCGCGGCTGGTCCGGAATATGGCGCGGTCGACAGCCTGTGGCGCTCGCCTCTGTCCGAGATTCTGCCCGCCGAGCCCACCGCCAAGGTGATCGAAGAGGGCTTCCGTCCGAAGCTCACCGATCTTGGCCGTCGTCATCCGGTGACCGAGGGGTTGGAGGCTGGCGCGCCGAAAGAAGGCTGGGGCCGCTGGTTCCGCCAGTCCGAGGTGATCCCGCTGCGCGGTCAGGTTGTGATGTCGGGGGCCGAGGACAAGCCGCTGTTGATCCTTGACCGGGTCGAACAGGGCCGCATTGCGGTGCTGGCCTCGGATCAGGCCTGGCTTTGGGGGCGCGGCTTTGAAGGCGGTGGGCCGCAGCTGGAACTGCTGCGCCGCCTCGCGCATTGGATGCTGAAAGAACCCGAGCTGGAAGAGGAATCCCTGATTGCCAGCGCCAAGGATGATGTTCTGACCATCACGCGGCGCACCATTCTGGACAAACCGCCCGGCGAGTTGTCGATTACCGCCCCGGATGGCACGGAAACCAAGCTGCAGATGCCCGAGATTTCTCCCGGTAAATTGGTCGTCGATTGGAAGGCACCGATGCTCGGCCTCTACCGTCTGAAGCAGGGTGATCTGACCCGCGTTGTCGCCGTCGGCCCCTCGGCGCCGCGCGAGTTCGAGGAAACGCTGGCGACCGACGCGCTGCTGGGCCCGGTGGTCAAACCGCTGCAGGGTGGCATTCAGCGGATCGAGGATGGCATCCCCGCGCTGCGCCTCGTGCGGGAAGGCCGGCCTGCTGCCGGGCGCGGCTGGATCGGCCTGACCCCGCGTGAGGCCTATGTGACCGAAGACCTGCGGGTTTCGCCGCTCTTGCCGCCATGGCTGATGCTGACGCTGGCTGCGCTGCTGGCCGTGCTTGCCTGGCTGTTGGAGGGTCGCGCGGTCAGCCGCGCGCGAGCATGACTTCGCGCGAGGTCGAGGCGAACTCACGGCGGAACAGCACCCCCGCGGTGAGGACCGCCGCCCCGATCAACGCATAGGCTCCAAACAGCCAAGCCAAAGACCCCAAAGCAAAATAGATCGACCGCATCCCACGGTTGAAGCTTTTCGCGGCGGTAATGTTCAATTCGGCCGCCTGTGCAGCGCGATGGTTGGCCACGGGGTCGGTGTGATCATTCGGCACCGCCGCCATCATGATCGAGCAATAGCCGAACAGCCGATGCGCCCAGATGAACTTCAGCAGCGCGTTGGAGAGAAAGCCCACCACCAGCAAGACGCGCAGCTCGATTGCAAGGCTGGCGGTCGGCAGCGTCAGATCCATCGCCACCCCGCGCACCGCCGCCGGATTGGCGATCATCGCAATCGCGCCACCGATGGCAATCATCGAGGCCGAAGCGAAAAACGCCGTGCTTTGCCGCAGGCTGTCGATCATCGAAGCGTCAAAGATGCGCGGCTGCCGGGTCACGAACTGTCGCATCCATTCGCGGCGGTACTCCTGCATCAAAAGGCTGACCGAGGGCCGCGAGGCGGGCGGATTTTCAATGAAATAGCCAAGGCCCAGCCAGGCCGAGACGATCACCGTCAAAGCGATGGCGTCCGAGAGCCCGAAGGCGGCGATAAGCGAAAGATGATCCATGCCGCGACCCTAGAGCCAAGCGCCGCGCTGCGGAAGCGCAAGTTTCGCTTGCTCAAATCCAATATTGGTTATATTTTCTTACCAAAGAGGAGGATGCCATGCAGATGCCCGTGCCCAGTGCGTCGATTTTGGCGCGCAAGGCGGCCCTTGTGGCGCGGCTCGCCGCGATTTTGCCGCCCGATGCGCTGATCTCTGATCCGGCCGAGACCCGCGCCTATGAATGCGACGCGCTGACCGCCTATCGTTGCGCCCCGCTCGTCGTGGTGCTGCCGCGTTCGACCGAAGAGGTCGCCGCAGTCTTGCGGCTCTGCCACGCAGAAGGATTGCCGGTTGTGCCGCGCGGATCGGGCACCTCACTGGCGGGCGGCGCGCTGCCCACCGCCGATTGCGTGGTTCTTGGCGTCGGGCGGATGAATGGCGTGCTGGAAACCGACTATGAGAACCGCTTTATCCGCGTCCAATCAGGCCGCACCAATCTTTCCGTAACCGGCGCTGTCGAATCGGACGGGTTCTTCTACGCCCCCGATCCCTCGAGCCAGCTGGCCTGCGCCATTGCCGGCAATATTGCGATGAATTCCGGCGGGGCACATTGCCTGAAATACGGCGTCACCACCAATAACCTGCTCGGCGTCAAGATGGTGCTGATGGATGGCACGATTGTCGAGCTGGGCGGGCCCTGGATGGATGGCGGCGGCATCGACCTTTTGGGCGTGGTCTGCGGCTCCGAGGGGCAGCTGGGTGTCGTCACCGAAGCCACTTTGCGCATCCTGCCCAAACCCGAGGGCGCGCGGCCCGTGCTGGTCGGCTTTACCTCGAACGAGGTGGCGGGGGCCTGTGTTTCCGACATCATCAAGGCGGGCATCCTGCCCGTTGCCATCGAATTTATGGACCGCCCCTGCATTCGCGCCACCGAAGCCTTTGCCAAGGCGGGCTACCCCGACTGCGAGGCGCTGCTGATCATCGAGGTCGAGGGCTGCGATGCCGAGATCGCAGAGCAACTCGCCCGCATCAAGGCCATCGCCCTGACCCACAACCCGGTAGAATTCCGCGAGGCGGCGGACGAAGAGCAGGCCCGCCGCATCTGGCTGGGCCGCAAATCGGCCTTTGGTGCCATGGGGCAGATCAATGATTACATGTGCTTGGATGGCACCATCCCGGTTTCGAGCCTGCCCTTTGTCTTGCAACGCATCGGCGAGCTCAGCGCGCAATATGGTCTGGATGTGGGCAACGTGTTCCATGCGGGCGACGGCAACATGCACCCGCTGATCCTGTTTGACGCCAACAAGCCGGGCGATCTGGAGCTGTGTGAGGCGATGGGGGCGGATATCCTGCGGCTTTGCGTCGAGGTGGGCGGTTGCCTGACCGGCGAGCACGGCGTGGGCATCGAAAAGCGTGATCTGATGGGGGTGCAGTTTGCGCCAGCGGATCTGGAAGCGCAGATGCGGGTCAAGGATGTGTTTGATCCGGGCTGGCTGTTGAATGCGGCCAAGGTGTTTCCTTTGGAGATAACTGCGGGCCGTCGTGCAGGGTGAAGCGCCCGGGGGCTCGCCCCCGGACCCCGAGGATATTTTTGCCAAGATGAAAGGCGGGACGATGCGCCCTGAGAGTGAAGCGGAGCTGAGCGAGGTCGATACTGGCGGCCCGGGCGCTGGTCTTGCGCGGCGGGGGCACGCGCGGGTTGGGCGCGCCTGTCGGCGAGGTCTTGCAGACGGGTGGGTTGCGCGGGGTGAGCTTGTACGAACCGGGGGCTTTGACGTTGGTGGCGCGGGCGGGGACGCCTGTGGCGGAGGTGCAGGCGCTCTTGGCGGCAGAGCGCCAGCGGTTGGGCTTTGAAGTGCCGGATTTGCGCGGGCTTTTGCGGCGTGAGGGCGTCTCGACCCTGGGCGGCGTGGTGGCGGCGAATGCCTCTGGCCCGCGCCGGGTGCAGGTCGGCGCGTGTCGCGATGCGCTGCTGGGGGTGCGCTTTGTCGATGGCACGGGGGCTGTGATCAAGAACGGCGGGCGGGTGATGAAGAATGTCACCGGCTATGATCTGGTGAAGCTTCTGGCGGGGAGTTACGGCAGTCTGGGGGTGATCTCGGAAGTGTCCTTCAAGGTGCAGGCGGTGCCGGAGGCCGAGGTGACCTTGGTGGCCGCGCGTGGCTTGGCTGAAGGGCTGGCGGACCTGCGCCGCGCTTTGGGCTCGCCCTTTGATATCTCGGGCGCGGGTTGGATGGCTGGCCGTGCGATGATCCGAATCGAGGGTATGGCCGGATCGGTGGCCTATCGTGCGGGGCGGTTGCGGGCGCTTTTGGGCGATTGGCAAGAGGCCGCAGGTGAGTGGCAGGCCTTGCGCGATGTGACACCCTTTGCAACGCGCGAAGGCGCGGTCTGGCGGCTGGCGGTAACGCCGACTGCGGCGGCGGGGATTGTCGAGGCCCTGGGCCTGGAGGCGATCTGCGACTGGGGTGGCGCCTTGGTCTGGCTGCTGGATCCGACAGGTCTGGCGGATGTACGCGGCGTGCTAGGCGCGCAAGGCCAGGCGACGTTGCTGCGCGCCCTGCCCCTGCAGAACGAAGTTGCGACATTTCCGCCCGAGGCCCCTGCCGTGGCCGCCCTCACCCAGGCGCTGCGCGCCAAAT
The DNA here is from genome assembly GCA_963815275.1 of uncultured Alphaproteobacteria bacterium. Classification (GTDB taxonomy): domain Bacteria; phylum Pseudomonadota; class Alphaproteobacteria; order Rhodobacterales; family Rhodobacteraceae; genus Cypionkella. Next base: position 105,986 of record CAWFGD010000020.1, on the reverse strand, counting down.
TCGACCCGCGCGGCGTCTTCAATCAAGGGATGCGTGCCTGATGCAAACCAATTTCACCGCCGAGCAGTTGCGTGATCCGGCCATCGCCGAGGCCAATGCGATTCTGCGCTCTTGCGTCCATTGCGGCTTTTGCACCGCGACCTGTCCGACCTATCAGGTCTTGGGTGACGAACTCGACAGCCCGCGCGGGCGGATCTATCTGATCAAGGAGATGCTCGAGACCGGGCGGCCTGCAGATGAGAAGACCGTCAAGCATCTGGACCGCTGCCTGTCTTGTCTTGCCTGCACCACGACCTGCCCCTCGGGGGTGGACTACATGCATCTGATCGATCAGGCCCGCGCCTATGTCGAAAAGACCTACAAGCGGCCCCTCGGCGACCGGGCGCTGCGCTGGATCCTTGCCAAGGTGATCCCGCATCCGACGCGGTTTCGCATGGCTCTGGTGGCGGCAAAGCTGGGGCGGCCCTTTGCGCGGCTGATCCCAGACGCGCGGCTGCGCGCCATGCTGGCGATGGCCCCGGCCCGGATCCCGCCGGTCAGCCGCAACGACGATCCCCAGAGCTTTGCCGCCGAGGCGCCGAAGCGGATGCGGGTGGCGCTGATGACCGGCTGCGCGCAAAAGGCGCTGAACACCGATATCAACGACGCCACGATCCGCCTGCTGCGCCGCCTTGGCTGCGAGGTGGTGATACCCCAGGGCATGGGCTGCTGTGGGGCCCTGACGCATCACATGGGGCGCGAAGCCGAAAGCCATGCCGCCGCCCGCGCCAATATCGCGGCCTTTGTCGCCGAGAAAGCGCAGGGGCTGGATGCCATCGTGATCAACACCTCGGGCTGCGGCACGACGGTGAAGGATTACGGCCATATGCTGGGCACGCCCGAGGCTGCCGAAATCTCGGCGCTGACGCTGGATATTTCAGAGCTTCTGGTCAGGCTCGGCCTGCCCGAAGGCGCGCCCAAGGGGCTGCGCGTCGCCTATCACGCCGCCTGCAGCCTGCAGCACGGCCAGCAGATCAAGACCGCGCCGAAAGACCTGCTGAAGCGCGCCGGTTTCACCGTGGTGGAGCCTGCCGACAGCCATCTTTGCTGTGGCTCGGCGGGCACCTACAACCTGCTGCAGCCCGAGATTTCAGGCGAGCTCAAAACGCGCAAGGTCCAGACATTAGAGGCGAAATCGCCCGATATCATCGCGGCGGGCAATATCGGCTGCATGATGCAGATCGGCTCTGCCACGCAGATCCCGATTGTCCACACAGTCGAGCTGTTGGACTGGGCGACGGGCGGGCCGCGTCCGCGTGCTTTGGCCGCCACAGAGGCGTGAGCAAGACCTGCCGCTTGCCACAATCTCGCCGTAATCTCTGGGTAGCCACAGGCCTACCCTTGGAGGCCCCATGCGTTTTGCCCTGATCGCTGCTCTGCTCGTGCAAACGCTTCCCGCGCTGGCCCAGGAAAGCCCCCTGGTCAGCCTGCAAACCGGCGATGATTTGCGGGGTTGGAATGCGGTCGGCCGCCTCAATCTGGGCAAGCATGGCTTTTGTTCGGGCGCGCTGATCGCGCCGGATCTGGTGCTGACTGCCGCGCATTGCCTTTATGACAAGACCACGGGTGCAAGAATCGATCCGCGCGATATCGAGTTTCTGGCCGGGCTGCGCAATGGCCGCGCCGAGGCCTATCGCGGGTCCGTGCGCGCTGTAGCGCATCCCGAGTATGTCTACACCGGCAGCAGCGAGTTGGACCGCGTCGGGTTTGACGTGGCGCTGATTCAGCTGGATCAGCCGATTCGCCAGCCGAATGTCATCCCCTTTGCCACCGGCGAGGGCTTGCAGATCGGCTCTGAAATCGGCGTGGTCTCTTACGCGCAGGACCGGGCCGAGGCGCCGTCCTTGCAAAGGCAATGCCATGTCATGGATGCCTCTTCGACGGTGGTGGTGATGACCTGCGATATCGACTTCGGCTCTTCGGGTGCGCCGGTGTTTGCGCTGCAGGATGGCGTGGAGAAGATCGTCTCGGTGATCTCGTCCAAGGCCGATGCCAAGGGGCAGAAGGTCTCGCTTGGCGCGCAGCTGACCGCGCCTTTGCAAGTGGTGATGGCGGAATTGGCCAAGCAAAGCGGACCCGTGGCCACAGCTGGCGCCCGCGTCAGCACGATCAAGGGCGGCAAGGCCAGCGGCGCAAAATTCATCAAGCCCTGAAAACCGGGCTCTTGAAAGCCGCAAAATACTTCCCAAATCAAGCTTGCCTCCGGATGCCGCAATCGGGTCGGAGGAGTAACCGCCTTGCCCCCTTGTGGGAAGGCTCCCACGCCGTTTCGGCCTAGGGCCGGACGGACATCGCTTGAAAGAGGATGACATGCGTAACCTTGATTTTGCCCCGCTCTACCGCGCCACTGTTGGCTTTGACCGTATCGCCGATCTGATGGATCGCGCCCTGTCGGCTGATGTCGCGGCCCCCACCTATCCGCCTTATAATATTGAGAAAACCGCCGAAGATGCTTACCGCATCTCGATCGCGGTGGCAGGCTTTGCCCCCGACGAGCTCTCGGTTGAGGTCAAGGATGGTGCGGTTCACGTCACCGCCCGCAAGGAGGCTGAGGCCGAGACCAAGACCTACCTGCACCGTGGCATCGCCACCCGTGCCTTTGACCGCCGCTTTGCGCTGGCCGATCACGTCCGGGTGACTGGGGCCACCCAGGAACACGGCATGCTGCACATCGATCTTGTGCGCGAAACCCCCGAGGCACTGAAGCCGCGCCGCATCGAGATTGGCCGTTCGGCCCCGGTGGAAAGCAAGGCTTTGGAGCAAGCCAACTAAGCGACTTATCTGACTGCGAAGGCCCGGCAGCTGCCGGGCCTTTTGCATTGCCCGCCGCTCTGGCATAGCTGTGCCGAACCGAGTTGCAAGGAGCGCCCATGACCGCCGCCAAGATGCCGCCGCTGCGCCCTGCCACCCGCGCGCTGGATGCGGGGCTTTTGCCCGATCCGGTCACCGGGGCGATTGCGCCGAACATCTCGATGTCGGTGAACAATGTCTTCACCCCGGGCGGCGCGGGTTTTTCCGCCGAGGGCGCCGATCTGACCGCCCAGCCCTTTCTTTATGCCCGCTGGACCAACCCCACCGTGCGCGACCTTGAACGCCGCCTGGCCGGCCTTGAGGCGGCCGAGGATGCACTGGCCTGTGCCACCGGCGTCGGCGCGATTGCCGCGACGTTTCTGACCCTGCTGCAATCGGGGGATCATCTGATTATCTCGGACGTCTGCTATGCCGGGGCCTATGAACTGGCCACCCGCATCTTGCCGCGTTTTGGCATCGAGGTGACGCCGGTCAACCTGTCAGATCTGCCCGCCCTAAGCGCCGCGATCCGCCCCAACACCAAGCTGATCCATGCCGAAAGCCCCTGCAACCCCTTGTTGCGGCTGACGGATCTGGCGGGTCTTGCCGCGATTGCGCGGGCGGCTGGCGTGCTGACTTCGGTTGACAGCACGCTTGCGACGCCGGTGCTGACCCAGCCTCTGAGCCATGGCATCGACCTCGTGATCCATTCGCTGACCAAGTTCATCAATGGTCATGGCGATGCTTTGGGCGGCGCGGTGATCGGGCGCAAAGAGCTGATCTCGCAGATCCGCTCCTCGGCGGGGGTCTATATGGGGGCGACGCTTTCGGCGCAGAACGCCTGGCTGATCCTGCGCGGCATCGACACGCTTTATCCGCGTCTGCGGCTGGCAAGTGAAAACGCCCTGCACCTCGCACGGCATCTGGAGGCGCATCCGGCGGTGCTGCGCGTCACCTACCCCGGCCTTGCCAGCCATCCGCAGCACGCTTTGGCACAGGCGCAGATGGCGCTGCCGGGCGGAATGATCACCTTTCAGACCCGCGCACCAGAGACTATGGCGGCCCGGATGGCCGAGAGGCTGCGCGTGATCCACTATGCGTTTTCGCTGGGACATCAACGCAGTATCTGCGTGCTGATCGGGACAGACGAGATCATGGCCTCGACCTATCGCATGCAGGGCGCGGCGCTGGCCGAGTATCGGGCCTGGGCCGGGGATGGCGTGTTCCGGCTTTCGGTCGGGCTGGAGGATGCGCGCGATCTGATCGAGGATCTGGACCGCGCGCTGGCCGACTAATGCGCTGACAGGGCCTTGGCGCTGCGCATCAGGTTCACCGCTTCGATGCGGTAGCCGAAGCGGTCTTCGCCGCGCGCCGAGAGGGCGAGGTCGATGGCCTGATCCCAGCCCCAAGAACCCAGATACTTGCCACCGGTCAAAAGCTGGCCAAAACCCGCGATGGCGGCGGCAAAGCGCGCCTCGGAGGTGGGCGGCATCCCCGGCAGGATGGGGGTTTCCTGCAGCTGGCTGGTTCTGGCACCCGGCGCCATCCAGCGCAGGCGCAGATAGCCGAGTTCCGCGCTGGTCGGAGCGGCCTCTGAAGGGGCATAGCGCAGCGGATCATTGCGCAGGGCGGCGCTGTCGGGGGCGGTCACTTCGTAGAGCGCGGTGACCTGGGTGCCCGCGCCAATCTCACCGGCATCGACCTTGTCGTTGTTGAAATCCTCCCGCGCCAAAGCCCGGGTTTCATAGCCGATCAACCGGTATTCCGCGACCTGCGCCGGGTTCCATTCCACCTGAATTTTCACATTATCCGCAATGGGATAGAGCGCGCCCGCCACCTGATCGACCAGCACCTTGCGCGCCTCGTTCAGGGTGTCGATATAGGAGGCCGTGCCGTTGCCGTTCTGTGCGAGGGCCTGCATCGTCGCATCATCCAGATTGCCGCGACCAAAGCCCAGAACCGAGAGGTAGCTGCCCGAATCGCGCTTGGCGGCGATATAGGTTTTCAGCGCCTCTGGGTCGGCGATGCCGACGTTGAAATCGCCATCGGTGGCCAAGAGAACCCGGCTGACTTCGCCCTGCCCTGCCATGGAGGCTGCGGTCTGATAGGCCAGCTCCAACCCCTCGGCCCCGGCGGTGGAGCCGCCCGCGTCAAGGCGGTTGAGCGCGGCCTGGATGGTGGCGGTATCGCTGCCCGAAGTCGGCGGCAGAACAAGCCCTGCCGAGCCTGCATAGGCGACGATGGCAACCTGATCCTGCGGGCGCAACTGGCCCAGCATCAGGCCAAGCGATTGTTTCAGCAGCGGAAGTTTGTTGGCATCCTGCATCGAGCCCGAGGTGTCGATCAGAAAGACGAGGTTCAGCGGCGGGCGCGCCTCGACTTCGGGCATGGCCCCTTGGATCGCCACCGAGACGAGGCGGGTGCCGGGGTTCCACGGCGTCGGCATCACCGTGATGGTCGGGCGGAAGGCGGCGTCGCCCTCGGGTTTAGGATAGGCGTAGGGGAAGTAATTCACCATCTCCTCGATGCGCACCGAGGCCGGATCGGGCAGATAGCCTGCGTTCAGCGAGAGCGCACCACGGCGTAAGAGGCGGTATCGACGTCGATCGAGAAGGTCGAGACGGGCTCTTCTGCAGTGATTTTCAAGGGGTTAGCGGTGGCATTGGCGAAGGCTTCGGTGGTTTGCGGCGCGAAGGTAGCGACTTCTGCGGTGCTGTCCGTCGGGGATGCGGCAAATACGCCATCCGTGACGCGCTGCCGGGCCGACTGTTCGCGCGCGCCTTCGGCCATTGGCATCGGCGCGACGGGCATCGGGGCGGCTTGCTGCGGTTCAAGTTCGCGGTCAGCTGTGGGCTCCGCAAGCGCCTGCACCCCGTCCTCCGCGGCTTGGGGCGCGGCCTTGGGCAGGGAGTTGGCGGTTTCCCCAGCTTTCTTCTTGGGCGCAGGGGTCAGGGCATCTTGCAGCTGATCTGGCGTCACCACGATCACCTCTGGCGGGGCGGCGGGCAGCGTCCGGGGTGGCTTTTGCATCAGCGCGGGCAGCACGGCTACGCCCACCAGTACAGCGGCAACCGAGGTGGTTGCGGCCAGAATATGTTTCGTTTTCAATCCTTTGAGCATCTCAATCAAGCCTCCTGCAAAGCCCGCCTTCGAAGGGCGGTCAGCAGTAGGACGCAAAGGATCGGTCGATCCTTGGAGGCGGTCGAAATTTTCCATTGCAAGGCGCAGGGCCTCGGCGCGGGCCTGTGGATCGGGGGTGGGCGCGCGCAGGGCGGCCTTCAGGGCGTCTAACTCGTCGGTCATCTTGCCTCCTCTGCCGCCATGGCCCGCAGGCGTTTCTTCACTTCGGACATGCGCCAGGCGATGGTGCCTTCCGAGAGACCCAGCACCGCCCCGGCCTCGGCCTGGGTCAGCTCTTCGCCCAAGACCAAGGCCACGGTATCGCGCAATTCGGGGGCGAGGCGGGCCATGGCAGTGGTTAGCCAGTCTAGCGCCTCGGCCTGGGTTGCGATCTCGTCTTGTCTGGCGATTTCCCAGTCTCCCCAACCACTTGCGGCACGGCTGCGGGTGGCTTGACGGCGGCGCTGATCATGGGCCGCGTTCATCACCACGCGGTAAATCCAGGTGGTAAAGCGCGCCTCCCCCCGCCAGCCACGCAGCTTTACCGGCAGAGCCGCGCAGATGTCCTGCGCCAGATCCTGCGCCTCGGCGCGGCTGCCGGTCAGGCGGTAGGCAAGGCCATAGATGCGGTCGTAGTGCCGCGTCACCAACACGCCAAAGGCGCTGCGATCGCCCGAGGCGGCAGCGCTGGCAAGGGTTTCATCGGGCGTATCCATCAGCATGACGCTACTAGGACGCAGCACGGCGGGCAATCCTTGGGTGATTTTCAAAATAATCTGCGATTTATAGTTAATCGTCTGAAATCACTTAAAATTTCAGGTATGGCGCGCGTATGATCGACGTATGATCCAGGTATGGCCCACGTACATACGTTGTTCGCCAAAGCCAAAGATGAAGACAGGGCGCGGAGAGGGGCTTGCGCGCCCTGTCTCTAGGACGGGCTTAGTAGATCAGCCCGTCATAGACCGAAAAGGCGGTGTTGGTGGAGGCCAACTCGCGGGTCTGGCCCTGGGATCTGGCATAGGCCACCACGGCCGAATAGGTGCCCGGGCCAAAGGAGCCGTCGACGCCGCCGCGATAATACCCATAGGCCGCGAGGCGGCGCTGGATCAGCCGGCGTTCAGACGAGGAGTAACGGTTGAAGGCATAGGCCGCCGGGGTCGAATAGATCGAGACCTGCGGCGCGGGCTGATAGTGATGGCGGCGGCGTGGTTCGTGCCGCGGTTCATAGCGCGGCTCATAGCGCGGCTGGTAGTATTGCTGCTGATGGCGCGGCTGGTAATAGCCCTGTTGCTGGTTGCGGTACTGGCTGTTGCGGATCACGTTCTCGATCACCAAAGCACCTACGGCACCTTTGAGGGTGTCCTGCTCGCGCTGGCCCCAGGCCAGAGCCGGGGCTGCGGGAATTGCAGCGATGGACAGGGCGGTCAAAGCGGCCACAACGGCGCGCTTGAACGAAACGGTTTTGATTGCGAATGCTGGCAGCATGACAATTCCTTTCGGGTTGAAGGCCAAGGCGGGGAAGATGCAGAGGAACCGCTCGGCCAGTGACAACCAGATGGGGGCAAACCACCCCGCTAGGCAAAATCGCGGGATTGATAGGGGATAACAAACCGCTATCTTCAGTCTAAAATATTGAATTGATTATATTTTTATCCACACGCCAGCCGGAAGATTTTGTTTTGCCTGCCGTGTCAAAGCCTTGTTCGGCCGGTTCGATTTCCCTGATATGCTTCGCGACCCGCGGCCCGAGACCCCAAAAAGCCTTGCCAAGGCCCGCATCATGCGGGGTGAGTCGGTCATCGACATGCGGGGGAATCACCGGTTGATCGGGTGCGGACCGGCACGCCTTCCCGCGCCATCCGCGCGGGTCAGTGAAACGCAAAACGGCGCGGGGGTGTCCCGCGCCGTCTTGTCTTTTTGCCGCGGATCTCAGATCGAGAGGCAGATGTATTTCAGCTCCATATAGTCCTCGATGCCATGGTGGCTGCCTTCGCGGCCAAGGCCGGATTGCTTGACGCCACCAAAGGGGGCCGCCTCGTTCGAGATCAGCCCGGTGTTGACGCCGACCATGCCGTATTCCAGCTGTTCCTGCACACGGGTGATGCGGCCGATGTCGCGGGCGTAGAAGTAGCTTGCCAGACCAAAGATCGTGTCATTGGCGCGGGCGATGACTTCTTCTTCGCTGTCGAATTTGAACAGCGGCGCGAGAGGGCCGAAGGTCTCTTCATTGGCGACCTTCATCGCGGGGGTGACGCCGGTGACCACGGTGGGCTGGAAGTAGCTGCCGCCCAAGGCGTGGCGCTTGCCGCCGGTGACGACCTTGCCGCCACCTGCCAGCACGTCGGCGATATGCTCTTCGACCTTTTCGACCGCGTCCTGGTTGATCAGCGGACCGGTGGTGACGCCTGCGGTCAAGCCGTCACCGACGTTAAGCTTGGCCACAGCCGCCGCCAGCTTGTCGGCAAAGGCATCATAGACCCCGGCCTGCACATAGATGCGGTTGGCGCAGACGCAGGTCTGGCCGTTGTTGCGGAACTTTGACACCATGGCACCTTCGACGGCGGCGTCGAGATCGGCATCGTCAAAAACGATGAAGGGGGCGTTGCCGCCCAGCTCCATCGAGCATTTCAGCACCTGATCGGCGGCTTGCTTCAACAGGATGCGGCCGACTTCGGTCGAGCCGGTGAAGGTGAGTTTGCGCACCGCCGGGTTCTCGCAGAACTCCTTGCCGATCTCCGAAGAACGGCTCGAGGTGATCACCGAGAAGAGGCCGGCCGGGATGCCGGCGCGTTCGGCGAGCACCGCCAGAGCGATGCAGGACAGCGGGGTTTCCGCCGCAGGACGCGCCACCATGCCGCAACCGGCTGCCAGCGCCGGAGCCACCTTGCGCGCGATCATCGCATTGGGGAAGTTCCAGGGCGTGATCGAGGCGCAGACGCCGATCGGCTGCTTGATCACCGAGATGCGCTTGTCGGGCATATGGCCGGGAATGATCTCGCCATAGGTGCGCTTGGCCTCTTCGGCGAACCATTCGATATAGGAGGAGCCATAGGCGATCTCGCCCTTGGCCTCGGCCAGCGGCTTGCCCATCTCGGCGGTCAGGATCGCGGCAAGGTCGTCTTGGGCTGCCATGCAGAGGTCGAACCACTTGCGCAGGACGTTGGCGCGGTCCTTGCCGGTGCGGGCAGCCCAGGTGCGGCGGGTCTTGTCGGCGGCGGCGATGGCGCGGGCGGCGTCGGCGCGGGTCAGATCGGGCACCTCGGCGATGACATCACCACGCGCCGGATTGCGCACGGCAAAGGTCTTGCCATCGCTGGCCTCGACCCATTCGCCGGCGATATAGGCCTTGTTGGGCAGCAGGCTGGGGTCTTTCAGCAAGGAACGAAGATCGGTTATGGAATCGAGCATCTGGGCCTCCAATGTCTCAGTTGTTACAGACATGCAGCCTCACTGCGCGAAAGTCTAGCTCAGCAGCCCCATCTGGCGCTAAACTGAGCGCAAATCTGGAGTGATAGCGCATGGATATGGACCGCGAATACAGCAATGGCGCCTTTATCGCCGGGGCCGAGGATTACCCGACGCGCTGGGCCGCCAAGGCCGGGGTGTTTCGCAGGGCCTTGGGCAAACGCGCCCGGCTTGGCATCGCTTACGGTCCCAAACCGCGTCAGGCGCTGGATCTCTTTCTGCCCGAAGCTGCCCCGCGCGGGCTCTTGGTCTTTGTCCATGGCGGCTATTGGATGAGGTTTGACCGCGAGGACTGGTCGCATCTTGCGGCGGGCGCCTTGGCGCGTGGCTGGGCCTGCGCCATGCCCTCCTATACGCTGGCGCCCCAGGCGCGGATCCGCGAGATGACGCTGGAGATCGAGGCCGCCTGCGTCGTCGCCGCAGCCGAAGTGGCCGGGCCGCTGGTGGTTACCGGGCATTCCTCGGGCGGCCATCTTGCAGCGCGGATGGGCTGCGCCGACCGCCACGCCAGCCTGACCGCGCGGCTGTCGCGCGTGGTGCCGATCTCGCCTCTGGCCGAGCTGGAGCCGCTGCAACAGACCCAGATGAACGAGATCCTCTGGATCGACGCCGAAGAGGCCTTGGCCGAAAGCCCGGCGCAGCACCACCTTGCCACCCAAGCCCATGTCTGGGTTGGTGCACAGGAACGCCCCGCTTTCCTGTGGCAAGCCCGCACCCTGTCGGAAAACTGGGACTGCCCCTGGACCGCAGCCGAGGGCCAGCATCATTTCGACATCATCGACGGGTTGGAATCCCCCGACAGCCCCTTGACGCGGGCTTGCCTCGACGGGCTCTAGGTCATCCTCTCTGGAAAAATATCCTCGGGGGGAGCCAAAGGCGGGGGGCAGAAGGCCCCCCTGCCCCAGCGCCGCCAAGCCTCAAGAGTTGGCGTGCATGCGCTCGATATAGGCGCGCATCTCTTCCGCCTCGTGCCGCGCATCGCGCAGACCTTCCATGGCGGCGCGCAATTCGGCGTCGGTTTGGGCGATCTGGTTCATCAGTTCGGATTCGCGGTTTTCCAGATAGACCAGCGCCTGATCGCGCAACTCTTCTGCCTCGTGCAGCGATTGCGCCAGCTTGTCCATCTCGGCGACATCGCCGCCCGCAACGCGGGTGAAGCGGTGCAAGAGCCAATAGGTGAACCACCCGGCGGCGAAGGCCAGCAGCAGGATGATCGCGGTCGCCACAATGAATTCGGTGCGGTTCATAAAGCTCTGCCTTTAGCCGTTCTGTTTCGGACGCGCTTTCGGGCGCTTGGTCATTTTGGTGGGGGCCACCGAGGGGCTGGTGTCGCCGGAAAAGTCGGGGCCTGCGCTGTCTGAAGTCGCCGCGGTGTCTGGCGAGACTGCATTGGGCGCCGCGTCGCCGCTGCCTTGGTCATCCTCGCCAACCGAATCCCCGGCCATCGAATCCCCCGTGCCATCATCGACCAGGCTCGAAGAGTCCGCAGGACTGTCGCTTGGGTCCGGTGCTGCACCCGGTTCGGCAGGCGGCGTCAGGCCTGCGGCCTCTGGTCCGCCGGTTGTGGCGGCGGCGGCGGGTTTGGGTTGCTCGATCAGGCTGAATTCGATGCGGCGGTTGGCTTCGCGGCCGGCCTCGGTGCCATTGTCGGCAATCGGATCAGCCTCGCCAAAGCCGCGCGCCAGCATGGCAGAAATGTCGATCTGGCGGCCCTGCAGGCCAAGGATCACCGATTCTGCACGCGCCTGCGACAGGGCGCGGTTGCCCTCTTCCGAGCCCTGGCTGTCGGTATAGCCTGCCACCTGCAGCTTGACGCCGCCGCAGCGTTTCAGCTCTTCGGCCAGTGCCTTCATCACCACGCCAGCTTCGGCTGAAATCTCGGCGGAGCCGGGGGTAAAGGTGATCTGGCGCTGGGCCAGCACCTCTTGCACCGCCGAGACGCATTCCTGCGGCGTCGGAAGCCCTGCAAGCGGGTCGAGTTCCTTGTCATAGACCACATCGACCTTGAAGGTTTTGCCCTGGCCGAGCTTTTCCGACAGGATCTGGCTGATCCGCACCTTGGCCGATTGCGAGCCGGTGATGCCCTTGACCTCGACGGTATCGGCGCGCACCAAGAGGCTGCCATGGTCAAGCTCGCTCAGCGCTTGCAGGCCCGCAAGCACCCGCGTGGGCCAGCCGTCGGGCAGATCAGGGTCGAGCCTTGTGCCCAAGAGCACTTTGGCCGAGCCGAATTCGGCCTTGGCGAAATTCTCGACCGCATTGCGCAGCATCACATCGCTCAGGCGACCGCGCAGCTCGACGCTATGGGTTTCGGGGGCCAGTACAGCGGTGAATTCCACCGGGCCCTGCACCGCGCCGCTGGGCTTTTTCTCCAGCTCGGATTTCAACGAGAAGACATCCGGCAGGCCGTTTTCCAGATCGCCGACAGCGCGGTCAAAGTCGCTTTGGCTGGTCTGGGCACCTGCGACCAGCGAGACATCGGCATCGTTAAAGGTCAGCGTGGCTTCGGGCAGGCTGGCCATGGTCTTGATGCCCAGCGCCACGGCATCAGCCCAGCGCGGCGTCGGCACGCCCAGACCAATGGTGCATTCGGCCCGCCCGACCGCCCCTGCTGCCACGGCGGCCGATGAGATCTTGCGCCTTGCGGCTTCGGTATCGGCCGAGCAGGCGTCAAAGCGCGCGCCCTGAGCGTCTTTGACAAAGCGCAGGGTGAAGGGGGTCAGCACCGGGCGCGGCGCCGAGATATCGACCTTGAGTGTCATGCCCTCGGGCCGGGTCGCAGCCAGTTGGGTTTCCAGATTGCGTTTCTCGGCGGTAGAGGTGGCAATCGCGGTGATCTGCACGCCCTCGGTCGAGACCGAAATCTTGGAGCGTGGCAGCAGTTTCAGCGCCGCCATGCCATAGTCCAGCGATGCCTGCCAGCCTGCGGGGGCGGGATATTCGGCGGTCTCGATCATGTCGGACAGCGGGATTTCGGGCGAGAGCGCCTGGGCGGCTTCGGTCAGCGTGGCGACGTCGCTGCCCTGCGGCAGCAGGCCGATCATCTGAATGCCATCGTCGTTGCGCAGCATCTCGACCGAGAAGCGCGGCGCTTCCACGGCCTTGATCGGGGTGGTTTCCATATTGTCGCGGATGCGCGAGGACTTCGACCACAGAGCTAATCATATTGACCACGCGGTAGCGCGCCGCCTCGTTCGGGGCGGTGCCGTCGAGATTGACCTGCAGCCCGTCGGCGCGGACCTGGACATAGGTAATGCCCTCGGTCAGCAGGCGCGAGGTGACGGCGCGGGCCGAGATCCGTTCCACCAGCAGGGCTGCAACCCAGGCCACGCCCAAAGCCACCACAGCCGCCGCCAGAAAGGCAGCTGGGGCCAGCATCCTGCCCGTCAGGGGCCAAGCGGGAAGGGAAAGCTTTGTCGCCACAGGTTTTTCTACTTTTGTGCCACCGATCATCCCGCAGCGCGCGCAGGGTCAAGAAATCCCTTAAAGCCCAAGTCGGGCGGGATCAATCAAAGGAAGACCGCAACGGCAAGAAACAGCGCAGGAATAAGCCCGGCCTCGCGGTTGGAGCGGAAGATCTTGAGGCAGGAGGCCGGGTCGTCGACATCGAGCCTGCGCAATTGGCGCAGCATATGCAGGCCAAAGCCCCAGACCCCGACCAGCGCCACGATCATCGCCACCAGCCGCGAGGGCGGCAGCGGTGTGGTGATGATCGCCAGCGCCATCAGCGCCACCGCGGCAATCAAGAAGCCCTGCAACCAGCTGCGCGAGGCGTCGCCGAACAGCCGCGCCGTGGATTTCACCCCGATCAGCGCGTCATCCTCTTTGTCCTGATGCGCGTAGATCGTATCGTAGAACAGCGTCCAGGCGATGCCCGAGCCATAGAGCAACAGCGCCGACAGAGTGATCTCGCCGGCATGGGCGGCATAGGCCAGCAGAGCGCCCCAGTTGAAGGCCAAGCCCAGAAACACCTGCGGCCACCAGGTAAAGCGTTTGGCAAAGGGATAGATCGCCACCAGCACCAGCGAGCCGATGCCCAGCGCGATCGCCATGGCATTGTAGCTGAGCAGGATCACCGCAGCGGCCAGGGCTTGCAGCACCATCCAGATCAAGGCGCCGCGCACCGTCGCCTGCCCTGAAGGCAGGGGCCTGCTGCGGGTCCGCGCCACGGCGGCGTCGATCTTGCGGTCGGTGATGTCGTTCCAGGTGCAGCCCGCGCCGCGCATCAGGAAGGCGCCTGCGCCGCAAGAAACCGCCAGCCAGACATCCCAGGGCCGGAACCCCGTGGTCAGCGCCGCCAGCGCGATGCCCCAGAAGCAGGGGATCAGCAAGAGCCAGGTGCCGATTGGCCGGTCCGCCCGGCTGAGCCGCAGAAAGGGGCGTGCGGGGGCGGGGGCATAGCGGTCCACCCAATTGCCGCGGCGGGCATCGGCAACACTGCCGCTTTCGGGCGGTTCGGCCTCTGGCATTTCGCGCGTCTCGGACATAGGTTCCCACTTATGACAGATGCAAAGATCAGACTCTATGTAGATCAGCCCTTGGCCACGGGGCAAGCGGTGGCTTTATCGCCCGAGCAGGCGAATTACCTGTTCAACGTCATGCGGCTGGGCCGGGGTGGCCTGGTCGCGCTGTTCAACGGCCGCGATGGCGAATGGCGCGCCGAGGTGGCCGAGGCCGGACGGCGGGGCGGGATTCTGCTCTGTCAGGTCCAGACAGCGCCGCTGCGGCTGCCACCGGATCTGTGGATGATCTTTGCCCCGATCAAGAAGGCCCGCACCGACTTTATCGTTGAAAAGTCAGTGGAAATGGGCGCGGCCCGCATCCTGCCCGTGCAGACCCGCCACACCAATTCCGACCGCATCAGGCAGGACCGTCTACAGGCCCATGCCCTGGAGGCCGCCGAGCAATGCGGCGCGACCTATGTGCCCGAGGTGGCGGAGCTGGTTTCTTTGGACAAGCTGCTGGCCAGTTGGCCCATGGGACGCAATCTTTTGTGGTGCGACGAGGCGCTGGCCGGGCAACCGCCGATCCTGCCTGCGGCCAAAGGCGAACCCTGGGCGATTCTGATCGGGCCGGAGGGCGGATTCTCGGCCGATGAAAAGGCGCGGCTGCGCAGCTTGCCGATGGTGCATGCGCTGGCACTCGGCCCGCGCATCTTGCGCGCCGACACCGCCGCTGTCGCGGCCTTGACGTTGTGGCAAACCACGCTGGGGGATTGGGCATGAGCTTTCGCCCGATGACCCCCGCCGATTTCCCCAAGGTTCTGGCTTTTCTGGCGCGGCACGAGGCGACCTCGATGTTTCCGCTGACCAATCTGATGGGGCGCGGCCCTGCCACCGAGAGCTGGGTGATTGGAGCGGAGGAGATCACCGCCTACCTCGGCTTGACCAGCACCGGTGTGTTGATGCCGCAAGCGCCGGGGCTGGATTGGCAGCTGGCACGAGAGCCGCTGGCGGGGCGCGAGGTCACCGGACTGACCGGCGCGCCGGAACAGGCGCAGGCGCTGCAGGCGGCGCTGGGGCTTGCTGCGGCTGACATGCGGATGAACCAGATCGAGCCGGGCTTTACGCTTGATCTCGCCGATCTGATCCTGCCTGACTGCGAAGGCCTGCGGCTTGCCCCGATCTTTCCCGATGATCTGAGCTTTGCCGTGCCTTGGCGGGCGGGGTCGCTGGTGGAGACCATGGGCTTTCCGCCCGAGATCGCCCCGCAAGCGGCGCGGCATCAGATGGTCGCCTATCAGGCAGCGGGGCGGCACCGGATTTTGTGGCGCGGCGCGGAGCCGCTGGCCATGGCGGGGGTCAATGCCTCGATCCCCGAGGTGGTGCAGGTCGGCGGGGTCTACACGCCGCCCGAATTGCGCGGGCAAGGCTTTGCGCGGCGCGCCGTGGCGCTGTTGCTGGACGAGGCGCGGCAGAACGGCATCAAGCGGGCGCTGCTGTTCACCGCCTCGGCGCAGGCAGAGCGGGCCTATCGGTCGATCGGCTTTGCCCCGAGCCATGGCTTTGCGCTGATCATGCTGGCCGCAGCGCAGAGGATCGCTGCATGAGCCTGCTGCGCCCCGAGGTCACCGCTTTGGCGCATCGCTACCGCGAGGTGATCGCGGGCAGCGTGCTGGCGGCGCTCGGGGCTATGGCTGATGCTGCAGGGCGGCTATCTGCTGACGCCCCTGGGGCTGGGGCTGCTGGCCTTGGGCGCGGCCTATGCGCTGCTGGCGCTGCGGCGGGCGCGTTTTGCCCAAGGTGTCAACGCCCCCGGCATGGTCGAGGTTGATGAGGCGCAGGTCGGCTATCTGGGGCCCGAGATGGGCGGCTATGTCTCGATTGCCGATCTGATCGAGATCCGGCTTTTGACCCTGCGCGGGCGGCGGATGTGGCGGCTGAAGCAAAGCGACGGGCAGGCGCTGCTGATCCCGGTCGAGGCCAGCGGGGCCTGCGGCGCTGTTTGACGCTTTTGCCAGTCTGCCGGGCATCGACAGCGCGGCTTTGGTTTCGGCGCTGGAGGCGGGGCCCGCGGCGGGCGAGGGACTGGTGGCCCAGACCGACACGCCGGAAATGCGGCTGATCTGGCGCCGCGCCGGGGCCGGGGTTGTCACCCGCCCGTAACGCTTCTGCGCTATTTCCATCCGCAAGCGTTCACGAGACACGCGCCCCCCTTGACTTGGCCGCGCCGCCAAGACACCTATCTGCCTCTGAAACCGCACAGCAAGGGAAGCCCCATGTCGATTCCACAGTCCGGCGGCGGCCCGATCGAAGATTTCGCGCAGCTCGCCGAATACATGGCCTCGGGCTGCAAGCCGAAATCCGACTGGCGGATCGGATCCGAGCACGAGAAATTCGGCTGGCTGACCGACAGCCGCGCCCCCCTGCCCTATGCCGGCGCAGCGGTCGATCTCGGCGATCTTTGCCGGGCTGGAGGCGCGCTTTGGCTGGACGCCGGTGCGCGAGGGCGAAAATGTCATCGGCCTGACCCGCAATGGGGCCAATGTCAGCCTGGAACCGGGCGGGCAGTTTGAGCTTTCCGGCGCGCCGCTGGCGACGCTGCACGAGATTGCGGCGGAGTTGCAGAACCACCTTGACGAGGTGCGCGCGATTGCGGCGCCGCTGGGCATCAAATTCATGGGCACCGGCGCGGCCCCGGAGTGGAGCGCATGCAGACGATGCCGGTGATGCCCAAGGGCCGCTACAAGCTGATGACCGATTACATGGGCCGCGTTGGCACGCATGGCACCCAGATGATGTATCGCACCTCGACGGTGCAGGTGAACCTCGACTTCGCCTCCGAGGCCGACATGGTGCAGAAATTGCGCGTGGCGCTGGCCTTGCAGCCGGTGGCGACGGCGCTTTTCGCCTCCAGCCCGTTCTTTGACGGCAAGCTCAATGGCCATAAATCCTGGCGCTCGCGGATCTGGCGCGGCTTGGACAATTCCCGCACCGGCATGTTGCCCTGGGCCTTTGAAGACGGCATGGGCTTTCAGCGCTATGTCGACTGGGTGCTGGATGTGCCGATGTATTTCGTCTACCGCGATGGCAAATATATCAATGCCTTGGGCCAATCGTTCCGCGCTTTCCTCAAGGGCGAGCTGCCCGCCCTGCCCGGCGAAAAGCCCACCCTGTCGGATTGGGCCGACCATATGACCACGGTCTTCCCCGAGGCCCGCGTCAAGAAATACATCGAGATGCGCGGTGCCGATTGCGGCGATCAGGCGCATATCAATGGGCTTTCCGCCTTCTGGGTCGGCTTGATGTACGAACAGACGGCGCTGGATGCCGCCTGGGATCTGGTCAAGGGCTTTGACGCCGAAACCCGCGAGGGCCTGCGCGTTGCCGCCTCGGAAAAGGCGCTGCAGGGCGAGGCCAACGGTGTGAAACTCATCGACCTTTCCCGTGCGGCGGTGGCGCTGTCGCAGGCGGGACTGAAGGCGCGCGGCCTTGGCGAGGAGATCTACCTCACCCCGCTGGTGCAAAGTCTGAAATCCGGCACCACTCAGGCCGACCGCTGGCTGCGCGACTATCATGGGCCTTGGGCCGGCGCGCTGACCCCGATCTACGAAGCAAGCAGCCTCTGACAGCCCCCGCCCGAGGCCCCTGAAACCGGCCTTGGGCTTTCATCTTGGCTCAAATATCCAAAAGCCCGCGCCTCAGCGCGCGACCTCGGCCTTTTTGGCGCCGATCTTCGGCTCGGTCCCGGCCTTGAGCCGCTGGATATTCGCCCAGTGGCGGGCATAGACGAGGAGGGTCAGCAAGAGCACCAGCAGCGCCATGTCGCCGCGGTTGAAGACAAAGATCCACAGCGCGGCGCTGGCCGCCGAGATCAGCGCCGAGAGCGAGGAGATCCGGCTCAGCGCCGCCACCACAGCCCAGGTGGCGCAGCAGGCAAGGCCAATCGGCCAGGCCAGGGCCAGCAGAGTGCCAAGGAAGGTCGCCATGCCCTTGCCGCCCTTGAACCGCAGGTAGACCGGGTAGAGGTGGCCAAGAAAGGCTGCAAATCCCGCCAGTTGAGCGGCATCCTCGCCCACCAGTGCCCGTGCGATCAGCACGGCGGCGCCGCCCTTGCCCGCATCGAGCAGCAGCGTCGCCAGGGCCGCGCCCTTGTTGCCGGTGCGCAGCACATTGGTGGCGCCGATATTGCCCGACCCGATCGCCCGCAGATCACCGAGGCCCAGCGCGCGGGTGATGACGATGCCAAAGGGCACCGAGCCCAGAAGATAGGCCAGCACAGCCACCAGCGCCAGCACGCCCGCTGAGGTCACAATATCCGGCATGATCTATCCTTGGTAAACTTGAGTTCCGGCCACATAGGTTGCCAGCACCTTACCCTCCATGCGGCATCCGTCAAAGGGCGTGTTCTTGGATTTCGAATGCAGCGTGCTGCGGTCGAGAAGGTAGGGCGCATAGGGGTCAAACAGCACCAGATCCGCCGGTGCGCCAACCGCCAGCCGCCCCTGCGGCAGGCCCAGAAGCTTGGCCGGGTTCAGAGACATCGCCCTGAACAGCCCCGGCAGGTCGATATGCCCGGCGTGGTACAGCCGCATCGCTGCAGGCAGCAGGGTCTCCAGCCCGACCGCGCCCGAGGCGGCCTCTTCAAAGGGCAGGCGCTTGCTTTCCTCATCCGCCGGGGTGTGGAAAGAGCCGATCACGTCGATCAGCCCCTCGGCCACCGCCTGCACCATGGCCATGCGGTCCTCTTCCGAGCGCAGCGGCGGGGTGAACTTGAAGAAGGTGCGGTAGTCGCCGACGTCGATCTCGTTCAGGGTCAGGTGGTGGATCGAGACGCCTGCGGTCACGTCAAAGCCGTTGGCCTTGGCGCGTTCCAGCGCGGGCAGGCTGCGCGCCGTGGTGATCTGGTCGGCGTGATAGCGCGCGCCGGTCATCTCGACCAGGCCGATGTCACGGTCCAGCCCGATCCGCTCGGCCATCGGCGAGACCGCAGGCAGGCCGCGCAGGCTGGCGAACTTGCCCGAGGTCGCCGAGGCCCCGGCCGAAAGCCCCGGTTCCTGCGGGTGGCCGATCACCAGCGCGCCCAAGCGCGCGCATAGGTCAGCGCCCGCGCCAGCGCCTTGGTGTCGGTCGAGACCTTGAAGACATCGGTGAAGGCCACCGCCCCGGCATCCAGCAGAAAGCCGATCTCGGTCATCTCATGCCCGTCGCGGCCCTTGGTCAGCGCGGCCATGTGGCGGATGCGCACCCGGGCTTCGGCCGCGCGGCGGGTGACGAATTCCAGCGTCTCGGGCGTGTCGATGGCGGGCGAGGTATCGGGGCGCACGATGATCGTGGTCACCCCGCCCGCCGCCGCCGCAAGCCCCGCCGAGCGGAAGCTTTCCTGATGCCGCTCGCCCGGCTCGCCGATCTTGACGCCGATGTCGACGATGCCGGGGGCGAGGCAATGCCCGCCGCAATCGACCTCGATGGCCCCCTCGGGCGCGGGGTCGTTCATCGCCACGATCTCCTCGCCCGCGATGGTCAGCGAGCCCAGACCGTCAAAGCCGGTTTCGGGGTTGATCAGGCGGGCATTGGTCAGGTGCAGGGTCATTTTGCCTCTTGCTGGATCTGGCGCATCAGCGAGAACACCCGCCTTGCGTCTGGAATGCGGTAGAAACCGATGTTTTTGGTCTTTTCGCCCGAATTGCGGCTGCGCCAGATTTTGCGGTGAAAGATGACGTTGCCGTAGTCGTCTTGCTGGCTCAGCTCAAGCTCGCTTTTGGCGTCGATCGGGTAGGATTTCATCTCGCGTTTGGCATGGGGGTAGCTGGTGGCGATGATCGCGCGGCGGTTGGTCAGGGTATAGAAGGTGTGGCGGTTGAAATAGGCCATCAGGTAGTTGCTTTTGAAGATCACCATCAGCCCGACCAAGAGGAAGGGCAGACCAAAAAGACCGAAAACCCCGCCCATGATCGTGGCCATCGTGGTCCAGAACAGGGCAAAGCCTGCGAAGAACAGGCCGAAGAGGATCTCGGGCAGTTGCGTCCAGGCAAACACCACGCGCGGATCGGGCGCGCCTTGCCAGAGGATCTGCTCGCCGGGGTCGAGGATGCCCTGCCAGCCTTCGGGCACAGGAATGGGGGGCGGCGGCGGCGGTGGCGGCGGTTGCAGTTCTACGGACATCACAGGGGCCCTTTGCGCAGGATCGGCAAATACCGGGTCAATCCCGCCGACGGGCGGGGCGTCTGGACGCAAGCGCGGGAAAGGGCGCCTGCCCGGCTCATCCTGCCATCCAGATGAAAAGCCCCGTGAAGATAGCGAGGAAGATCAGCACGGCGGTGGCGACCATGCCGCCGATGCGGGCGTTGGACCAGACCGGCTTGCCTTGCGGCACCTCGCCATGGGCGGCGGCATCGGGCAGAGGTTCAAAGACGATCTGCGGGGTATCTTCGCGGTAGATCCCGATCAGGCGCAGGCGCGGGTCGGGGATCAGGGTGAGCGGGCGGGTGGGGAAAGCCTCGGAATAGACCAGGAGCACGCCGCCGCTGACCTCTTCAAGCCGCTGGCGGTCGGGTTCGACCTGCGCCGCGGGGATGCCATCACCGGCCATCAGATACCCGGCAAGACCGATGCCTGTAAGATCCTTGACGTCGAAAACCTCGACCGAGGCGCGGTCGAGGGCTTCGACCCCCAGCAAGGCTGCCAAGAGGTCGTCGCCTTCGGGCGATTTCTCGAGCTTTGCCACCTCGGCGCGGGGCAGATCGAGGGCGAAGAGACGCAACACCTTGCGTTCGCCGGGTTGCAGGATGAGGGCGGCGTTCACACCGTGGCCCCGACGGCGGCGCGGCCGCGTTCGGCGCGCAGGTTGCGGGCCAGCAGGTCCATGCAGGCCATGCGGACGGCGACGCCCATTTCGACCTGATCCTGAATCACCGAGCGGTTGATATCGTCGGCCAACTCGCCGTCAATCTCGACCCCGCGGTTCATCGGGCCGGGGTGCATGACGATGGCATCGGGCTTGGCGAAGCTGAGTTTCTCGGCGTCGAGGCCGTAGCGGTGGTAATATTCGCGCTCGGATGGGATGAAGCCGCCGTCCATGCGTTCCTTTTGCAGGCGGAGCATCATCACCACATCGGCACCTTCGAGGCCCTTTTTCATGTCGTCGTAAAGCTCGCAGCCGAAATCCTCGACGCCTGCGGGCATCAGGGTCGGCGGGGCGACAAGGCGCAGGCGGTTTTCCATCTTGCCGAGCAGGATCAGGTTGGACCGCGCCACGCGGGAATGCGCGATATCGCCACAGATGGCGATGGTCAGGCGCTGGATACGGCCCTTGGCGCGGCGGATGGTCAGGGCGTCGAGCAGGGCCTGGGTCGGGTGTTCGTGGCGGCCGTCGCCTGCGTTCAGCACGGCGCAGTTGACCTTTGACGCCAGCAGGTTGACCGCCCCGGATGCGCCATGGCGCACCACCAGAAGATCGGGGTGCATCGCGTTCAGGGTCATCGCGGTGTCGATCAGCGTCTCGCCCTTTTTCACCGAAGACGAGGCCATCGACATGTTCATCACATCGGCGCCAAGGCGCTTGCCTGCCAGTTCGAAACTCGCCTGCGTGCGGGTGGAGTTTTCGAAAAACATGTTGATCTGGGTCGAGCCCCGCCAGCGCGTCCGAGGACTTCACCGTGCGGCGGTTCAGGTCGACATAGCGGTCGGCCAGATCAAGGATGGTGGTGATTTCGCCGGGCGCGAGGTGCTCGATCCCCAGCAGATGGCGGGCGCGAAAACTCATGGGCATCTCCTCGGCGTTTCTTGGCTTATAGAAAGCCAGGCGCGCCGCGACAAGTCGGCTTGTCCCGCCTGCCCGGCCCGCCTACCCTGTGCGGCATGGGAATCGCAGCAGATATCGCGGACGACTGGCAGGCCGCCCTGGCCGCCCTGGCCTGGCAGGTCGAGTTGGGCGTCGATGAGATCATCGGCGAGGCGGCGCTGAACCGCTATGAGCTGCCGCCACCGCCGAAACTGCCCGAGGCTGCGCCTGTCGCGCCGCGCACGCCGCCGGTGCGGGTGGCGCTGGAGGCCGGACCGGGGCGGCAAGAGATTTTGGCCGAGGCAGAGATTGCGGCGGCCCGGGCGGGCACGCTGGAAGAGTTGCGCGCCGAGATCGCGGGCTTTGCGCATTGCGAGATCAAGCAAGGCGCGCGCAACATGGTGTTTGGCGACGGCAATGCCAAGGCGCGGGTGTTGATTCTGGGGGAAGCGCCCAGCGTCGAGGAAGACCGCGAGGGCCGCCCCTTTGTCGGACGCAGCGGCGACATGCTGGAGCGGATGTTCGCGGCGATCGGGCTGGACCGCCACGCCGAGGCCCCGGAGGCGGCGTTTTATGCCACGATGGTCTTGCCCTGGCGCACGCCGCAGACCCGCGACCCCTTGCCTGCCGAGATCGAGATGATGCGGCCCTTTGTGGCGCGGCATATCGCCTTGATTGATCCGGCGGTGGTGGTGCTGATGGGCAATGTGGCGCTGCTGGCGGGGACCGGGGCCAGCGGCATTGCCGCCAAGCGCGGCACTTGGCTGGAGGCCTTTGGCAGGCCGGCCTTGCCGATGCTGCACCCGGAATTCCTGATGCGGATGCCTTTGACCAAGCCCGAGGCCTGGGCCGATCTTTTGGCGCTGAAGGCGCGGCTGCGCCAGGTTTAGGGCGCGGGGTTTAAGGCGCGCGGTTCAAGGCGCGGGGCAGCCCGCGATTTCGACCGAACCCGCAGCACTCAGCACCGTGACCCTGACGCCCGCGCGTTGCAGGGCAAAGGGCGCGCCGCTGCCAGAGACGAAATCGGCCCGTGCGGTCAGGACATTGCCCGCGCGGCTGCTGGTGGCCTCGGACACCCAGATCTGCGGATCTTTCGCTTCGAAGACCACGGTTTCCTCGGGGCCTTGCCGGGCCAAGGTCAGTTCGGCCACCACCTGCACGCCGTCCTTGATCGGGGTCATGCGGCAGGCGATATGCTTCAGCCCCGCCGTCTTGCCCGCCACCGGCAGGGCGTTCAGCGCGGCGCGGATGGCGCGGTCCGGCGCGCCGGGGGCGGCAAGCTCGCCCGAAAGCGCGACTTCGGCGGGCATGCAGATATCCTTGCAGATGCCAAGATCGAGACGGGCGTTGAGGTGGATCGGTTTGGAAGGGTCAAGCGGCGTCACCTCGACGGGCAGCGTCACCGCATCGTGGTAGCCGATGGTCTGCAGGCCATTGGTGTGAAACACCTGCGGGCTGGGCCAGAGCACGCGCAGGGATTTGACGTTCTGCGAGCCGGACCAATCAAACAGCGGCGGGATGCCCGCATCGCCGGGGCTGCGCCAATAGGTCTTCCACTGCGGCGCGAGGCTGAGGCTGACGCCGGCCATGTGGTGGCCATTCTCCATCTGCCAACCGGGCAAGAAGCGTGGCGGACAGCACCTCGTCCTGCGTTTCGGCAAGGGCGGGGCTGGCGAGGGCGGTGCTGGCAAGGGTCAGGGCAAGGAGCAGGGCTTTGATCATGGCGCGACATTTAGTCAAAAGCGAGCCTAGGGGAAATCACGTTCGGGCGAGGCATTGCCGAGAGCCGCCCACCGTGGCGTGATCGCATCAACTTTACCCTTGAGCGACAGGGACTTCATCGCCACATTAGGGGGGAGGCAGGTAAAAGGGACCCTCATGATGGATCTTGTCGGCAAGCTGCTGGTGGCGATGCCGGGGATGGGCGATCCCCGTTTTGTGCATTCGGTCATCCTGCTTTGTGCCCATTCCGACGAGGGCGCGATGGGCTTGATCATCAACAAGCCGGTGTCGGATCTCAGCTTCAGTGGCCTGTTGGAGCATCTGGACATCCCGAAATCCCCGGCGGGGCGCGAGATTACCGTGCATTTCGGCGGGCCAGTCGAGCGCGGTCGTGGTTTTGTGCTGCATTCGCCGGAATATCGCGGCGCGGGCAGCACGATGCACATCGAGGGCGGCTATGGCATGACCGCGACCCTGGATGTGCTTGAGGCCTTGGCGCGGGGCGCCGGGCCGGATCAGGCGCTGCTGGCCTTGGGCTATACCGGCTGGGGGCCGGGGCAGCTGGAGAGCGAGATTGCCCGCAATGACTGGCTGACGGTCGAGGCCAATGCCGCCTTGATCTTTGCCGCCACCGATGCCGAGAAATGGACCGGGGCGCTGCGCGGCATGGGGATTGATCCCTTGTCGCTGTCGGCGACCTCTGGGCGGGCCTAGGAAAGCGGGCCCAGGAGGGCGAGCTTAGGGCGCGTCTTTCGGGTCCTCGGGTTTGGGGTGGTCGTCCCAGTCTTTCATCAGGATGCGGTTAGCATCGCCTGTCGGGTCGTCGAACTGCTTGGATTTCAGCGCCCAGAGGAAGGCGGCGAGGCCGACGCCGCCGAGCAGCAGCGATGCCGGGATGAGGATGGTCAGGATTTCCATCAGCGCAACCTCAGGGCATTGAGCGAGACGGTGATCGACGAGAGCGACATCGCCAGGGCTGCGGCCAGCGGCGTGGCGAGGCCGGCGAGCGCCAGGGGCACGGCGATGACGTTATAGCCCGCCGAGATCGCGAAGTTTTCCACGATGCGGCGGCTTGCCGATCTGGCGATGCGGGTGGCGTCGCCGATGGCAGACATATCCTGCCCCAAAAGCACGATATCCGAGGCGGTGCGGGCGGCGTCGAGCGCCGTGGCCGGGCTGATCGAGACATGGGCGGCGGCGAGCGCCGCCGTGTCGTTCAGGCCGTCACCGACCATCAGCACCTTGTGGCCCTGCTTCGGTCAGACCGCGCACGAGGCCAGCTTTTTCGGCGGGCAGCGCGGTGGCGTGCCAGTCGGTGATGCCAAGGCGGGCGGCGAGATCGGCGACGGGGCCTGCGCCATCGCCCGAGATCAGGGTGATGGCCTTGCCTTGGGCGCGCAGGGCGGCGATGGCGGCGCTGGCACCGGGGCGGAGATGGTCGGCGAAGGTGAAGGCGTAGGTTTTGCCTGCCAGCGCGAGATAGGTGGCGGTGACGGATTCGGGCGCAGCACCAACCCATTCGGCGCGACCGAGGCGGACGGGTTTGCCTTGGTAGCGCGCCTCGATGCCGTAGCCGGGGACCTCGTGCAGATCGGTGACCTCGGCGGCGAGCGGCCTTGTCTGCCAGCGCGCGGGCAAGCGGGTGGGAGGAGCCTGCGGCGAGGGCTGCGGCGAGGCTGCGACCTCGGGCGGCAGGGTGGCAAGGTTGGTGGGTTCGGGCGCGCCGAGGGTCAGGGTGCCGGTCTTGTCGAAGACGACGTGATCGACCTGGGCGAGGCGTTCGAGCGCGGTGCCGTCCTTGATCAGCAAGCCCTTGCGGAAGAGCTTGCCACTGGCCGAGGTGACCACGGCGGGCACCGCGAGGCCGAGCGCGCAGGGGCAGGTGATGATCAGGACGGCGGCGGAAATGTTGATGGCATAGCGCCAATCGCCGCCGGTCTGCCACATCCAGAAGCCGAAAGCCCCGAAGGACAGGATATGGACCAGCGGCGAGTACCAGCTGGCGGCGCGTTCGGCCAAGCGTGGTGTATCTGGTGCGGGCGGCTTCGGCCACGGCGACAAGATCGGCCATGCGGTGCAGACTGGCAGTCCACGCCTGCGGCGGTGACGCGCAGGGTCAGCGGGCCGGTCAGGTTCACCTCGCCCGCAGAGACCACCATGCCGGGGCCGGCAAAGACCGGCAGGCTTTCGCCGGTCAGCAGCGAGCGGTCAAGTTCGGAGCTGCCCTCGGTCACCACGCCATCGACCGGCATGCGGCCACCGGGGCGGACGCGGACCAGATCGCCGACGGCGACCTCGGCGAAGGCGCGTTCCACCTCGCCCGTCTCGGTCACGACCCAAGCGCGCGGCACTTCGAGCGCGGCGAGTTCCTCGGCGGCAGAGCGGGCGACGGCGCGGGTGCGGTGGTCGAGATAGCGGCCGAGCAGCAGGAAGAAGCAGAGCATCACGGCGGCGTCGAAATAGGCGTGATGGCCGCCCTTGATGGTCTCGAACAAGCGAAATCGAGGAGGCGAGGATCAGGGCGAGCGAGATCGGCACATCCATGCCGAGGCGGCCTGCGCTGAGCGAGGCATAGGCCGAGCGGAAGAAGGGCCGGCCCGCGAAGATCACGGTCGGAATGGCGATCAGCGCCGAGATCCAGTGGAACATGTCGCGGGTGGCGGCCTCGGCCCCCGACCAGACGGCGACCGACAGCAGCATGACGTTCATCATCGAGAAGAACGCCACGCCCAGGCGCATCAGCAGGTCGCGGCCCTGACGGTCGGTCTCGGTGGAACTGAGCAGGCCCGCGTCAAGCTCGTGCGCCTCGTAGCCGACGCGCTTGAGCACCGCGACCAGATCGGCGGCGGTGACCTCGGCTGTGGCATCGACCGAGACGCGTTTGAGGGTGAGGTTGACCCGTGCCGAACGGACGCCCTTGGCGCGCAACAGCGCGGATTCGACGGTGGAGATGCAGGCAGCGCAATGTGCGGCGGGCAGCGAGAGCATCAGGCGGGCGCGGTCGGGTTTGGCCCCGGCCAGCGCCTTGGCCGAGGGCACCACGGCGCAGGCAGCACAAGCGGCCATGCCGCCTTGTTCAGGGTCGAACTGCCGGGGGGCCGCGAGGGTCATGCTAGCCTCTTACAAAGATGTTCAGACGTTGGCGAAACAGGGTGCCATCCTCGGCATGGGCCTCGACATGCAGCATCCACTTGCCGGGGTCGAGTTGCGCCACGGCGCGGTAAGCCCCGGCCTCGCGGATAAAGCGCGGCGTCATGTCGTCTTTCGCCTCGGTCGGGCGACCGACGAGAACGGTCAGATCCTTGACGGTGACGGGCGCGCCCTTGGCATCGACAAAGGCCAGATCGCAGGGTCGACTGCGTGCCATCGTAGCTTGGCGTCAGGGTCCAGCCCAGCGCCTTTTGCGCCTTCATTTCGGCGTCAAAGCTCTGGCTGGCGACGTAGGAACTGTCGACCTCCAGCCCCGGAAAGGTGCTGATTGCCTTGTAGGCCATGGTCAGATTGACCGCGATGATCAGGCCAAAGGCCGCGACGAAGCCGCCCAGCACGTGGTATCCCTTGAGCTCGCGCATCAGTCGTCCTTTCCAAAGAATGTCGTGTCGTAATGCACACGGTCGGTGCCTGGGGTGGCTTCGGTGCCGAGATCCTCGATCCAGAAGCGCAGCGGGGTGCGTTCTTCCTCGGCGCCGATGGAACCTTTCGGCGCGGTGACAAAGAGCCGCTGGGTCTTGGTCTCATTGGCGGGCACCAGCACCTTGAGGCCCTGATCGCCGTCCATCGAAAGCACAAAGGTCGCGTCGGAGGTGGCCGAGAAGGTGAACCAGCGATCCTCGCCATGCTTGTTGCGCAGGCGCAGGTCGTAGGTGTTGCGGATCGAGCCGTCCGACAGGGTCACATACTGCGGGTTGCGCACCGGGGTGACGTTGACGTCGATCTCGGCGCGCAGGAACAGCGCGACAATCAGGCCGATGCCGACCGCCGACCAGAGCGCGGTATACATCATCGTGCGGAGGCGGAAGACATGCTCCCAGACCGATTTCGGCGTCTGGCCTGCGCGTTCGCGGGTCTCGTCGGTCAGGGCGAGATAGCCGATCAGATCGCGCGGTTTGCCGATCTTGTCCATGATGTCGTCGCAGGCGTCGATGCAGAGCCCGCAGGTGATGCAGGCCATCTGCTGGCCGTCGCGGATGTCGATGCCCATCGGGCAGACGTTGACGCAGGCCATGCAGTCGATGCAGTCGCCGTTGCCCTCGACCGTCTGCTTGCCGCGCGGCTCGCCGCGCCAGTCGCGGTAGCCGATGGTCAGGGTGTCTTCGTCCATCATCGCGGCCTGAATGCGCGGCCAGGGGCAGGCGTAGATGCAGATCTGCTCGCGGGCGAAGCCGCCGAAGAAGAAGGTGGTCAGCGTCAGGATCGCCATGGTGATATAGGCGACGGGGTGGGCCGTGCCGTGGATCAGGTTTTGCGCCAGCGTCGGCGCGTCGGTGAAATAGAACACCCAGGCGCCGCCGGTGGCGAGGCCGATCAGCAGCCAGATCACCCATTTGGTGGCGTTCTTGCGCGATCTTTTCGGCGTCCCATTTCTGGCGGTGCAGGCGGATGCGGGCGTTGCGGTCGCCTTCGATCCAGCGCTCGACCAGGATGAAGAGGTCGGTCCAGACGGTCTGCGGGCAGGCATAGCCGCACCAGACCCGGCCCGCGGCCGAGGTGAAGAGAAAGAGGCCGAGGCCCGCCATGATCAGAAGGCCCGCGACGAAGTAGAACTCGTAGGGCCAGATCTCGATCATGAAGAAAAAGAAGCGCCGCCCCGACATGTCGATCAGCACGGCCTGATCGGGCAGGTTCGGGCCGCGGTCCCAGCGAATCCACGGCGTGATGTAGTAGATGCCCAGCGTCACGCGCCATCAGCCACCACTTCAGGGTGCGGAAATTGCCCTTTACCCGGCGCGGAAAAATCGGCTCGCGGGCGGCATAAAGGCTTTGGGGTTGGCTGTCTGGACTGCTCACCGGGGTATCTTTCTTTCAACGCTGGGCTGCGATCTTGATCTGCCGTCGCAGGCCTGTCCGCTTTGACCTGAATCAAACCAACATCACGCTTACAGCTTTTACGCTGCGACAAATGCGCCTGAGGGGGCGCTGGGGACAAATGCGCCGCAGAGGGGCGCAGGAGGAGCACCGACGCTGAGGCAAACGCGCGAACAGGAGCCTTTGCGCCGGTGCAGCCTGTGGCGGATTGCGCCGCCACAGGCTTGGATCAGACGGGGGCTATTCGCCGCCGCCAAGGCTGTGGACGTAAGTGGCCACGGCGCGGATCTCGTCTTCGGAGAGGCGCGTGTTCCAGGCTGGCATGACGCCATAGCGGGCCTCGGTCACGCTCTGCGTCAGCGTGGCGCGGTCGCCGCCATAGAGCCAGATCGCATCGGTCAGGTTGGGGGCGCCGAGGTCGCGGTTGCCCTTGCCCTCATCGCCATGGCAAGCAGCGCAGTTGTCGGCAAAGATCTGCACCCCTGCGGCGGCGAGCGTCGCATCATGGTCCTGACCCGAGATAGCCAGAACGTGTTCAACCGCTTGCGCGATCTGCTCTTTCTCGAGCAGGCCATCGGTGCCGAACTTCGGCATCTCGGACAGACGGGCATCCGCGTCGGTGGTGTTGCGGATGCCGTGGCTGATGGTGGCGTGGATCGCCTCCATCTCGCCGCCCCAGAGCCAGTCGTTATCCAGGAGGTTCGGATAGCCCTTGCCCTGCACCCCCGCAGCGCCGGAACCATGGCACTGGGCGCAGTTGTTCTTGAACACCGAAGCCCCCGCCGGGATGGCAAAGCTTTTCAGCTCGTCATTGCCGGGGATCGCGGCGAGGTCGGCGGCGGCGAGCTTGGATTTGATCGGGCCGTTGGCGTCGTCAAAGCGCTTGATATCATCGGCGACATTCTTGCGCTCGGTCGAGCCGTAGACACCCTGGGTGTGGCCAGAGATCGTCGGCCAAGCCGGGTAAAAGATCGTATAGCCCAGCCCCCAGACGATGCAGGCGTAGAACACCCAGACCCACCAGCGCGGCATCGGGTTGTCGAGCTCTTGAATGCCGTCCCAGGAATGTCCCGTGGTCGGAATCACGCGCTCGGTTTTCTTGACTTGCTTGGCGCACATCGCTTACGCCTCCTCGGTTTGCCGCGGCTCGGAGCCGGCAGCGGGTTTCTTGTCATGGCGGAAGATCGAATTGGCGATGTCGTCATGCACGGCACGCGAGCCGGGCCGCCAAGCCCAGAGCACCACCATCACGAAGACGACGAAGAGGCTGAGCAACGCCCAGCTGTCGGCGAATTCGCGCATCAGGCTGTAGGTATCCATGGTGTCGCCCTCCTATCGTGTCGGGTCTGGGATGAAGGTCGAGAAGTCGACCATCGTGCCCAGAACCTGAAGGTAAGCCACCAGCGCATCCATTTCGGTCAGCGCGGGTGAGCCGTCGAAGTTGGCGACCGTGGCCTTGCTGTAGCGCTCGGTCAGACCTGCCGTGTCGGCATTGGGATCGGACTGCGCCTTGAAGTCGGCCACGGCATTCTCGAGCATGTCAGAGGTATAGGGCACCCCCACCATGGCGTGGGTCTTCATGATGTCCTCGATATAGCGGCCATCGATCTCGGCATTCGAGAGGAAGGCATATTTCGGCATCACCGATTCCGGCACCACGGCCTGAGGATCCCTCAGGTGATCGACGTGCCAGGCATCGGAGTAGCGCCCACCGACCCGGGCCAGATCCGGCCCGGTGCGTTTGGAGCCCCATTGGAAGGGGTGGTCATACATCGACTCGGCGGCAAGGCTGTAGTGGCCATAGCGTTCGACCTCGTCGCGCATCGGGCGGATCATCTGGCTGTGGCAGACATAGCAGCCCTCGCGGATGTAGATATCGCGGCCCGCCAGTTCCAAGGGCGTGTAGGGGCGGACCCCTTCGACCTTTTCGATGGTGTTCTGGATGTAGAACAGCGGCGCGATTTCGACGATGCCGCCGATGGTCACCACGACGAGGCTCAGCACCAAAAGCAGCGAGGCGTTCTTTTCGATGGCCTTATGTTTGTCAAGAATTCCCATTTTCCTGCTCCTTTCTATTCAGCAGGAACGGCGTTGTTCGCGTTGATCACTGCCCTTGCAGGCTGTGCGCGCACCGTCATCCACAGGTTATAGGCCATGATCAGCCCGCCGCTCAGGTACATCACCCCGCCCAGACCGCGCACCACATACATCGGGTATTTTGCGACCACGGTGTCGGCGAAGGCGTTGACGAGGAAGCCATTGGCGTCGACTTCACGCCACATCAGACCCTCCATGATGCCGGTCACCCACATGGCGCTGGCGTAGAGAACGATGCCGATGGTGGCGAGCCAGAAGTGCCAGGAGACCAGCTTGAGCGAGTAGAGGCTGTCGCGG
Source organism: uncultured Alphaproteobacteria bacterium (assembly GCA_963815275.1). Lineage (GTDB taxonomy): Bacteria > Pseudomonadota > Alphaproteobacteria > Rhodobacterales > Rhodobacteraceae > Cypionkella. The sequence continues at coordinate 75,206 of CAWFGD010000020.1, read as the reverse complement.
TTCCACAGGCGCGGCGTCAGGAAGTAGAGCGCGCCAAAGGTGATCATGCCGTTCCAGCCAAGCGCGCCGGAGTGGACGTGACCGATGGTCCAGTCGGTGTAGTGGCTCAGCGAGTTCACTGCCTTGATCGACATCATCGGGCCTTCAAAGGTCGACATGCCGTAAAAGCCGATCGAAACCACCATCATGCGGATGATCGGATCGGTGCGCAGCTTGTCCCAGGCGCCCGAGAGCGTCATCAAGCCGTTGATCATGCCGCCCCAGCTTGGCATCCACAGGATGATCGAGAAGACCATGCCCAAAGTGGAGGCCCATTCCGGCAGCGCGGTATAGTGCAAGTGGTGCGGACCGGCCCAGATGTAGAGGAAGATCAGCGCCCAGAAGTGGATGATCGACAACTTGTAGCTGTAGACCGGTCGCTCGGCCTGTTTCGGCACGAAGTAGTACATCATGCCGAGGAAACCGGCGGTCAGGAAGAAGCCCACGGCGTTGTGGCCGTACCACCATTGCGTCATGGCATCCTGCACACCCGCAAAGATCGGCACGGATTGCGACGACAGGATCGAGACCGGGATCGCCGCGTTGTTGACCAGGTGCAGCATCGCCACGGTGAGGATCATCGACAGCAAGAACCAGTTGGCGACGTAGATATGCGGCTCTTTGCGTTTGACCAAAGTGCCGACAAAGACAAAGAGGAACGCGACCCAGACCACGGTGATCCAGAGGTCAATGTACCAGACCGTCTCGGCGTATTCCTTGCCTTGCGTGCCGCCGGTTATATAGGAGGTCGCGGCCAGCACGATCATCAACTGCCAGCCCCAAAAGACGAACCAGCCAAGGTTGCCGCCCCAGAGCCGCGTGCCGCTTGTGCGCTGCACGATATAAAAGGCGCTCATGATCAAGGCGTTACCGCCAAAGGCAAAGATCACTGCCGAAGTGTGCAAGGGCCGCAACCGGCCAAAATTCAGCACGCCATCGGTGATATTGCCGAGGTTGAGCGCGGGGAAGGCCAGCTGAAAGGCGATGACCACGCCCACCAGAAAGCCCACCACACCCCAGAAGGTCGTGGCGATCACCCCGGCGCGCACCACATCATCCATATATTCATTTGCCGGATGAAGCCTGACCTCGCCCACATGACGCAGCTCCCACACGAAGGCGAGGGCGGCGGCAAGCATCACGACGAGAGCGTTCACCTGATAGGCAAGGTCATGTGCAAAGTTGGCAGCGATTGCGGCCAGAACCGCCGTCACGCCATACACGACCAATTTAACGTAATCCCACATTTTGCGTCCCTTTGTCTGGTCCGATCCCTCACGCAAAAATAATTCGCGCCCAGGTCAGAGCTTTTGACTGTCTTGCTTTTCGCAAGTTCAGCTTCGGCTGGCCTTGATCCATATCAACATCGGACAGAGGATAGATTGATCGATATCAATGCACAGCCCCCGGGCGAGTGACATGCTGACGCAGCTTTCGTGAAAAGGAGTACTCGTTATGGGTTACAAAAGTCTTCTCACCATCCTGACCAACCCTGCCGAGGCCGCTTTGGCCGTCGGCGCTGCGGCGCGGCTGGCGCGTGAGGGCGATGCGCATCTGGACATTCTGGCCCTGGGGGTCGACCGCTCGCAGGTCGGCTATTCCTACCTTGGCGCTGGGGTGGAGATGATCCAGCTGGGCATCGAACGCAGCGAAAAAGAGGCCCGCGCCGTCGAAGCCGCCGCCCGTGCCGAAGTCGGGGCCGAGACCGCCGATCTGCGCTATGGCTTGGAAAGTCTGGTCACCCAGCTTGGCGTGATCACCGAGGTTGTCGCCTCGCGCGCCCGCTTCGCGGATCTGGTGGTGCTGCCGCGACCTTATGGCACAGGCGTCGGCATCGAGGCCGAGGCTGTGCTGGAAGCGGCGCTGTTTGACGGCAAAGCCCCCGTGCTGGTGCTGCCGGAGACAGGTCTGGGGACTGCGACCCAGCCGCGTCGCATCGTCCTGGCATGGAACCAGAGTGCCGAGGCGATGGTGGCAGCCAAGCTCGCCCTGCCCTTCCTCAAGGCCGCCGAGAAGGTTTCGATCACCGTGGTCGATCCGCCGCGCTCGGATGCCGACCGCTCCGATCCCGGCGGGATGCTTTGCCAGATGCTGGTGCGTCACGGCGTCAATGCCGAGGTTTCGGTGCTGGCCCGCAGCCACCCGCGCGTCTCGGACGTGATCCAGCGCCACGCCGCCGACATCGACGCCGATCTGATCGTGATGGGTGCCTATGGCCATTCGCGGTTCCGCGAGGCGATCCTGGGCGGAGCGACGCGGCACATGCTGGAGAATACCAAGATCCCGGTGCTGATGGCGCATTGAGAGGGGGCTTCCTTCCCCTTGCCCGGAATCAAGGCGCTTGCGCCGCCGGGCCGCGCCCGACCTCCCCACGGGAGGGCGCGATGCGACAGTGGCCAGCTGAACTTCGTCGAAAGGGGATGATCGATAAAGCGCCTAAGTCATTGCTTCGGCGCGTCCTCCCGAGGTCAGGCGCAACCCTCTGTTCTGCCCCGTTCGACCTGCGTTTGGTTCATCAAACAAAAAAGGCGGCCCCGCAGGACCGCCTTTTACTTCTTGCGCGCCGCCAGCCTTAGCGGCGGACGTCGTCTTCGTCTTCGTCATCCTCATCAGCATCGGGCAGATTGAAGAAGCTGTCGGCGTCCGAGAAATCGGCGGGCTTCTCTTCTTCGGCCTCTTCGCGGCGGATGAATTGTTCGATGCCCGAGGCCATCTTGCCTTCGGTCTCCATGCCCAACGACTGCTCGGTCGAGACCAGCTTGCGGCGCTCGTCATCGGTCATCACCGACCCTTCGGCGGCCTTCTTGCGCACAGCGGCTTGCACAGCGGTGTCCAGTTCGGACTGCTTGCACAGGCCCAAGGCCACGGGATCAATCGGGGTGATGTTGTTGATGTTCCAATGGGTGCGCTCGCGGATCGCCTGGATCGTCGGCTTGGTGGTGCCGACGAGCTTGCCGATCGCGCCGTCCGACAGCTCGGGATGGAACTTGACCAGCCAGAGGATCGAAGCCGGGCGGTCCTGCCGCTTGGACAGCGGCGTATAGCGCGGACCGCGGCGTTTTTCCTCGCCCACAGCACGTGGCGTTGAACTTCAGCTTGAGCTTGTACAGCGGGTCTTTCTCGCCGCGCTCGATCTCGATGGCGTCAAGCTGGTTGTTGCCCACCGGATCAAAGCCCTTGACCCCGGTTGCGACATCGCCATCGGCAATGCCCTGCACTTCCAGCTCGTGCATGCCACAGAATTCGGCCACCTGACGGAAGGTCAGCGTGGTGTTATCGACCAGCCAAACAGCGGTCGCTTTCGCCATCAAAGGTTTCGACATCGCAATGTCCTTTCGGTTTTCGCCCCGCAAGGGGCCCAATTCGCAAATCTTCCCCGCGCCGGGAAAACGGCTGCGACCCTAGGGCCGCGACTTCCACGTTTTCAGGGAATTCAAAGCCCGATATAGTCGGGTTCTGTTGAAAGGGAAAGTGCAAATGCGAGTGATTTTGGCGCTGCTTGTGGCGATGATGCTGGCAACGGCAGCGCGGGCCGATGGCGAAAAACCGGGGGATTTCGATTACTACGTGATGTCGCTGGGCTGGTCGGCCACTTGGTGCGCGTTGGAGGGCGATGCGCGGCGTGATCCGCAATGCGGCAAGGGGCGCGGGCTGACCTGGACGCTGCACGGGCTTTGGCCGCAGGACGAACAGGGCTATCCCGCCTATTGCCGCAGCACTGCCTCTGATCCCACCCGTGGGGCGACTGCGGCGATGGCCGATATCATGGGCGGCGCGGGGCTGGCGTTTTATGAGTGGAAGAAGCACGGGCGCTGCGCCGGGGTCTCGGCGCAGGATTACTATGCGCTGATGCGCAAGGCCTATGCGGGTGTTGCAATCCCGCCGCTGTTTGCGCAGATCAACAAAGACTTGAAACTGCCCGCCTCGGTCATCGAAGGCGCCTTTCTGGAGCGCAACCCGCAGCTTTCGCGCGATCAGATCACGGTGACCTGCAAGGCGGGGAGGATTCAGGAGGTGCGGATTTGCCTGACCAAAGAGCTTGAGCCGCGCCGCTGCGGCAGCGATGTGATCCGCGATTGCAGCTTGCAGGATGCCGAGTTGGACGCGGTGCGATGATCCGGCTTTTGACGCGGGTGGATGATGCGGGGTCGAGTTGGGCCAGCAATATCGGCTGCTACCTTGCGGCCAGCCAAGGCATCGCGCGCTCGGTCGAGGTGATGATGCCCTGCGCCTGGGTCACCCATGCGGCGGATCTGTTCAACGACGCCCCGCAGATCGACATTGGCCTGCATCTGACCCTGAGCAGCGAATGGCAGGCGGTGAAGTGGCGGCCTCTGACCGCGGCACCAAGCCTGACCGGGCCGGATGGCAATTTCCTGCCGCTTTTGATCGCGCGGGACGGCGATGCGCGCCCTGCCCTGCAAAGTGCCGACTGGCGGCTGGAGGAGATCGCGGCAGAGCTGCGCGCCCAGATCGCGCTGGGGGTGGCGACCTTCCGGCAGGCCAGTCATGTCAGTGGCCATATGATCCGGCAGATGGCAGATTTCGCGCCGGAGGTCGGCGAGGTTGTGGCCGCGCTTTGTGCCGAATTTGGCCTGCTGCCGCCCGAGCTGGGCAGTTCGCTGCCCTTCTTTGCCCCCTACCCCGCCCATCCGCGCGACGGCGCGGCGCGGGCGGCCACACTGATCGAGCGGCTGCGCGGCCTTGGACCCGGCGACCACCTCACGCTTGACCACCCCGCCGCAGCCAGCGCCGAGCTCTCTGCCACAGGGCACGCGGGCTATGAGGATGTTGCCGCGGATCGGGTGGGCTGTCTGGCGGCCTGGACCAACCCGGCCGTCAGGGCCGAAATCGACCGGCTTGGCATCGCGTTGATCGGCTACCGCGATCTGTAGAACCGTCCGAGCCCTAGGCTTTGCCTTCGGCCTTTTTCGCTTCGGCGATGGCTTTCAGCTTGGCGAGCAACTCGTCCTTGCCGGGGCGGCCGCCGGTGGGGCTTTTTTCGGCGCCGAGGCCGCGGCCGGGTTTGTTCTTGGGTTCGTTCTTGGCCACCCGCGGGTTGCCGGATTTGGAATAGTCCATCGAGGTCGCCTCACATTTGGTTACAGTCAGCCTTGCCTGAAAGCCCGCGCCGCCGCAAGACGGCGCGCGTCAGCTTAGATCAGGCCTTCGGCGGCGAAAAGATCGGCCAGATTGGCCTCGGGGCGGGCGCCGAAATGGCCGATGACCTCGGCGGCGGCGACGCAGCCCATCCGGCCCGAGGTTTCCAGGCTGCGGCCCGTCGAAAGGCCATAGAGGAAGCCAGCCGCGAATTGGTCGCCCGCGCCGGTGGCATCAACCGGCACGACGCGGCGCACCGGCACCGTGGCGCGGTCTTCGCCCCGGATCACGATGACCTCGTCGCCCGAGCGGGTGCAGGCCACCAGACCCACCTCGGAGGCCGCCTGTTTCAGCGCCGTGTCGAGATCGGTCTGATAAAGGCTCGCCCATTCGTGCTCGTTGCCGATGACGTAATCCAGATCGCGCACCAGCCTGCGGAAGCTCGCGCGGTGGCGGTCAACGCAGAAGGGGTCCGACAGCGCGATGCCCGCCTGCCCGCCCGCCGCACGGCAGAGTTTCGCTGCGCGTTCAAAGGCCTGCATGCCTTTGGGCTTGTCGTAGAGATAGCCTTCGAGAAACAGGATCTCGGCATTGCCTGCCACCTCATCCGCCACATCCTCGGGGCCAAGCTCGGAAGAAATCCCCAGATAGGTGTTCATCGAGCGTTCGCCGTCCGGCGCCACAAAGATCATCGAGCGCGAGGTTGGCAGCTCGCCCCCCGCCACCGGCGCATTGGGGAAATCGGTGCCGCCCTGGGCCATGCTGGTGGCGTAAAACCGCCCCAGCGCATCGTCATGCACCCGGCCAATAAAGCCGGTCTTCAACCCCAGATTGCCCAGACCGGCCAGCGAATTGGCCACCGAGCCGCCGGGGGCCTGCACCCGCTGTTGCATGGCGGCATAAAGCAGCTCGCCGCGCTCGCGCTCGACCAGTTGCATGATGCCTTTTTCGATGCCCATCAGCTCGAGAAAACTGTCATCAGCCTGCGCGAAGACATCAACGATGGCATTGCCGATGCCGACCACCTGATAGCGTTTCATCCGGTTTTTTCCTCGTAGAGGCAATCTTCCCTGATCGGGCAAATCGCGCATTTCGGGTTTCTGGCGGTGCAGATATACCGCCCGTGCAGGATAAGCCAGTGGTGGGCGTGCTGCTGGTATTCGGCGGGGACATTGTCTTCGATGGCGCGCTCGACCGCGGATTCGTCGCGGCCCACGGCGATGCCCGAGCGATTGCCGAGGCGGAAGATATGGGTATCGACGGCCTGCGAGGGTTGGTGGAACCACATGTTCAGCACCACATTGGCGGTCTTGCGACCAACCCCCGGCAGGCTGACCAAAGCCGCGCGGCTGGAGGGAACTTCGCCGCCGTAATCCTCCACCAGAATCTGGCTGAGTTTGATGACGTTCTTGGCCTTGTTGCGAAAGAGGCCGATGGTCTTGATATGCTCGGTCAAACCCGCTTCGCCAAGCGCCAGCATCTTGGCCGGGGTGTCGGCGATCTCGAACAGCGCCCGCGTGGCGCGGTTGACGCCAACATCGGTCGCTTGCGCCGAAAGCGCCACGGCCACCAGCAGCGTGAAGGCGTTGGAGTGGTGCAATTCGCCCTTGGGTTCGGGCTCGGCCTGTTGAAAGCGCGCGAAGATGCGGTGCAGGGCGTGATAATCGAGCTGTTTTACCATGGGTTCGATATGCCCCAAGGCGGCGTCTGCGGCAAGCGTCTGGATCGGGCGCCTGATTGGGGCACTTGCCGCAGGAATCGGGTCGCGCGGGCGCGGCTGGCTGCCTATGTTGGGTGCCAAGGAGACTGCCATGACCGATCTGTCCACCGCCTATCATTACAATGTCATCGCCCGCGCCTTGAAAGAGATCGACGCGGGCGGGCCGCAGCTGTCGCTGGAGGCGCTGGCCGGGCGCATGGGGATGAGTGCGGCGCATTTCCAGCGGGTGTTTTCGGCCTGGGTCGGCGTCTCGCCCAAGCGCTATCAGCAATATCTGACGCTGGACCACGCGCGGCATTTGCTGGCCGAGAAATTTACCTTGCTGGAGACGGCGGCAGAGACCGGGCTGTCGGGCACCAGTCGCCTGCATGATCTGTTCCTGACCTGGGAAGCGATGACGCCGGGCGATGTGGCGCGGGGCGGAGCCGGGCTGGAGATCGGCTGGGGCTGGTTTGACAGCGCCTTTGGCCAAGCACTGGTGATGGGCACCGAGCGCGGCATCTGCGGCCTGGGCTTTGCCGCCGAGATGGGCGAGGCGGCCACCATGGCGGATCTGCGCAGCCGCTGGCCCGAGGCGCGCTTTGTCGAAGACAGCGCCCGGCTGCGGCCCTGGGTCGAGACCGCCTTTGGCCAGCGGCGGGGGGCGAATGGCCCTGCCCCGATGGTTCTGATCGGCGCGCCGTTCCAGATCAAGGTCTGGGAGGCGCTGCTGCAGATCCCCTCCGGTCATGTCACCACCTATTCCGAGATCGCCCGCCATATCGGCCATCCCCGCGCGGTGCGCGCGGTCGGCACCGCGGTGGGGCGCAATCCGGTCAGCCTGCTGATCCCCTGCCACCGCGCTTTGCGCAAATCGGGGGGCTTGGGTGGCTATCACTGGGGTCTGCCGGTCAAGCGGGCGCTTTTGGCCTATGAGGCGGCACGCGACGAGGCTTTGTAGGCCTGCGCTAGGTCCGCCCCGACGCGATGCGCGAAAATTTGCTTAGGGATTGCGGGAACCATCCCGGCTTTGTGACGTTCAGCTATAGAAGGGTCACGGTCGTTTGCGGCCCAATCAATTATACTCAGAGGCACATCATGAAATTCAGAACTCCCGCTCTTCTCTCCACTGCGGCCCTTGTGGCCCTGACCGCTTGCGTCAACCCGAATGCCTATCCGGATGACCCGAACGCCCGCGCCAAGAACGGCGCTTTGGTCGGCGGTTTGCTGGGCGCTGTGGCGGGCGGGACCAGCAAGGGCGATGACCGTCTGGCCAAGGCAGTGGTCGGCGGCGCGATTGGTGCGGCTATCGGCGGCGCGGTTGGTTCGACGCTGGACGCCCAGGCGGCGGATCTGCGCAACTCGATCGGCAATTCGAACATCTCGGTGACCAACAATGGCAGCTATCTTGTGGTCAACATGCCGCAAGACGTGCTCTTTGCCACCGACAGCGCCACCCTGCGCCCGGATCTGACCTCGGACATCCGCGCCGTGGCGGGTTCGCTGATGCGCTATCCCAACAGCACCATCGAAGTGATCGGCCATACCGACAACACCGGTTCGGCGGCCTATAACCAGGACCTGTCGCAGCGTCGCGCGGTTTCGGTGGCGGGCGTGCTGCAAAGCTCTGGCGTCCCCGGTGGCCGCATCTCGGCCTATGGCCGTGGCGAGACCCAGCCGGTCGCCTCGAACCTGGACCCGCTCGGCCGCGCACAGAACCGCCGCGTCGAGATCATCATTCGCCCGACCAACTAAGCGCGCGATTGACCTTAGGTAAACTATTTACGGGCGGGAATTTTTTCCCGCCCGTTTTTCATTGAGCACCTGTCGAATTGGTCATATGTTTGCACCAGTTCGGAGCACAACATGCCGTTTCAGAAGATCGCCGCCGAGAAACTTTCGCAATCTGTGGTTTCGCAGATCGAGCTGTTGATCTTACGCGGGATTTTGCAGCCGGGTGAGCGTCTGCCCTCGGAACGCGAGCTGTCCGAGAAGCTGGGCGTGTCGCGGCCTTCGCTGCGCGAGGCGGTGGCGGATCTGCAGGCGCGCGGGCTTTTGACCAGCCGCCCGAACGCGGGGATCTTTGTCGCCGAGGTTCTGGGCTCGGCGTTTTCCCCGGCGCTGATCGGGCTGTTTTCGGCGCATGAAGAGGCGGTCTTCGACTACGTCGCCTTTCGCCGTGACATGGAAGGACTGGCGGCAGAGCGGGCGGCGCGGTTGGGCTCTGACACCGATCTGAAGGTGATCGACACGATCTTTCAGAAGATGGAGGTGGCGCATCAAAAGCGCGACCCTTCGGAAGAGGCCGAGCTGGACGCGAATTTCCACATGGCGATCATCGAGGCCAGCCATAACGTGGTGATGCTGCATATGATGCGCTCGATGTACGATCTGTTGCGGCGCGGGGTGTTCTACAACCGGCAGATGATGTTCCGCAACCGGATGACCCGCGACAATCTGCTGGACCAACACCGCGCGATCAATCAGGCGATCCTGAGCCGCAATCCACAGGCCTCGCGTGCCGCTGTCGAGGCGCATATGAACTTTGTCGAGCTGTCGATGAGCGATCAGATCAAGGCCAATCGCAATGAAGCGGTGGCCAGGCTGCGGCTGGAGCATGAGATCAACAAATAGGGCGGGCCAGCCAAGGGCTGCGTTTTTGTTGCCTGGATTCAAGGCGGTCAAGCACGCCCCTCTGATGTGACGGTTCCAAAAGCTGCAAAACAAAAAGGCCCCGCCGAAGCAGGGCCTTTTTCAAGAATTCTCAAACGCTTAGTGGAACTTGGCCTGCACTTGCGCGATGGCGTCGTCGATCGAAGCGGTGGCGCTTTCCGGCGTCGCTTGCTTGGCCAGCACTTCGGCGGCGGCAGCAATCGCCACGGTGATCGCGCCTTCGCGGATCTGGCGCAGCGCACCAGCTTCGGCCGAGGCGATCTGGTCTTCGGCTGCGGCCAGACGGCGGGCGATGGACTGCTTCAGATCGTCCTTGGCCTTGGCAGCGGCAGCCTGTGCCTCTTCCTTGGCCTGAGCGATGATGCGCGCGGATTGTTCGCGCACTTCGATCTGCTTGGCCTCGTAGGAGGCGAGCAGCGCCTTGGCCTCGTCGCGCAGGGCGCGGGCCTCTTCCAGATCGGCCTTGATGCGGGCCGCGCGGGCGTCAAGCACCGCCGCCAGCTTGGCCGGAACCCCTGCGTAAAGCAGGATGCCGACGAAGATCAGGAAGGCGAGCAACACCACGAAGTTGGTGTTGTGCAGGCTGAACATTCCAGCGCCATGGGTGTTGGAGGTCAGCACCGCGACGATGCCAGCCAGAGCGACAAGAAGGAATACGTTTCTCATTCTCTTAGCCTTTCAACCGGGCGGTGACGGCAGCGGTGATCGAGCGCGCATCGGCCTTGCCACCGAGGGCTGCCACCAATTCCTTGGCGGTGTCCTTGGCAACTTCCGCGATCGCCTCTTGCGCCCCTGCACGGATCTCGTCGATCCGGGCCGAGGATTCGGCGGTCTTGGCAGCGATCTGCGTGTCGGCCTTGGCGATGGCCTTGTTCAGGTCAGCCTGAATTTCGGCCTTGGTGTCAGCCACAATCTTGCCGGCTTCAGCGCGGGCCTGGGTCAGGGCGTCCTGATAGGCTTTCTCAGCCCCCAGGGCCTTTTGCTTCAGCTCTTCTGCGGCGGCGAGATCATTGATGATCGTGCCGCGACGGGTGGCAAGGGTGCCGCCAATCCGCGGCAGAGCCACGAGTTTCAGCACGAAAAAGACCACGAGCAAGGTGACGACGAGCCAGAAGATCTGGTTCGCGAAATGCGTGGGGTCAAGCTGCGGCATGCCACCCGATGCGGCTGCCTCATGCGCAACTGCGGTTGCGGCTTCTGGTGTGGTGGTCGCTGTCATTTTGCCCCTCCGTCGGACCCTTTTAGAAGTTCAGAGGCGCCGCTTTGGGCGCCGCCTCTGACCGTAAGGATGGACGGGTCAGATCAGACTGCGAACATCAGCAGCAGAGCGACGAGGAACGCGAAGATCCCCAGAGCTTCTGCGAAGGCCAGACCGATGAACAGGGTCGCGGTTTGCGAGCCAGCGGCCGAGGGGTTGCGCAGAGCGCCCGACAGGAAGTTGCCGGCCACATAGCCCACGCCGATGGCGGAAGCGCCCGAACCGATTGCGGCCAGACCGGCGCCGATGAATTTGCCGAGAGCTGCTGCTGCTGCGATTTCCATGATATTCTCCTTACGATGGAATAGTTTGATAAGAGGGCGACCGTGTCAGTGACCCGGATGCAGGGCATCCTTGAGGTAGACGCAGGTCAGGATGGTGAAGACGTAGGCTTGGATGAAGGCGACAAGCACCTCCAGCGCATAGATTGCCGCGATGGCCAGAACCGAGACCGGGGTGACCAGCACACCAAGACCCGAGATCAGGATCATCGGCGCGAAGGCGGCGAAAACTTTCATGACCGCGTGGCCTGCCATGATGTTGCCAGCAAGACGAATGGAATGGCTGACCGGGCGCACGAAGTAGGAGATCAGCTCGATCACCGCGATGATCGGACGCAGGATCAGCGGCGCGTCTTTCATCCAGAACAGCCCGAGAAAGTGCAGGCCGTGCTTGTAAAAGCCGAGCAGGGTGACAAAGAAGAACACACCAAAGCCGAGGATCGCCGTGACGGCGATATGCGAGGTCGGCGCGAAGGAGCCGGGCAGAAGGCCGAGCATGTTCGAGAAGACGATGGTCAGGAACAGGGTCATGATCAGCGGGAAATACTTCGCGCCGTCTTCGCCGGTGACGTCGACAACCATGTTATGCACGAAGTCATAGGCAACCTCACCGACCGACTGGATCCGCGAGGGGATCAGCTTGCGGCCGGCAGAGCCCAGCACGAAGATGCCAACCACGGCCAGCGCCGCCAGCAAAAGCCAGACAGTCGCATTGGTGATGGTATACCAGTGGATCGGGCCCTCGCCGAACAGCGGGTGAACCTCGAACTGCTGGAGCGGATGGAATGACAATCCCTCGCCTTGCGCTTCGCTTGCCACGTCAGTCTTCCTCTTCATCGTCTGCCACCGGAGCGGCGTTTGCTTTTGGATCAACCGCTTGCGCGGCCTTGTCCTGCAGTTCCTTCGCCGAGCGCAGCATGGTTTTCACCCCAGCTGCGAAGCCCGCCAACACAAAGAGCACCAGAAAGATCGGCATGGTCCCAAACAGGGTATCCAGGCCGTATCCGATGCCGAAACCGATCAGAAGACCGGCCACAAGCTCTATCACCATGCGCCAGGCCAGTTGTGCCTGACGGTGCTTATCTTCCTGAGCCGAGCGACGCGGGGCTGCGGCGGCCTTGGCCTGGGCGATCCGCTGTTCGAGCGCCGCAAGGCGGTCGCGATCGGCGTCTTGTCCCATGGCAAAAGCCCTCAGATTGTTGAGCGATACCTACGCAGCGGCGGGCCGTGAGTCAAGTCAGTCCGATACGTCGCAAGTTGTTGAAATAACGTGTGTTTGTAGGATGGGCAATATTGCCCATCCTACCTTTGCCTGCGCAAGCATATTCAACCATTCAGTTGACGATCTGCCCGCGCCCCGCAATAGTCCGGCGATGACAGCTGCTCTGGATCAGGTTTTCTCGGCCCTTGCCGACCCGACACGTCGGGCGATTTTGACCATGCTTCTGGAGGATGACATGGCGGTCACCGATGTCGCCGCGCCCTTTGCGATGAGCCTGGCTGCGATCTCGAAACACTTGGGCATCCTTGCCGAGGCCGGGTTGATCAGCCGCGAGCGGCGCGGCCGGGTGATCTGGTGCAAGCTGGAACCGGATGGCTTGCGGGCCGGGTCGGTCTGGATGCAGGGGTTCGGTCAGTTCGAGCCGGTCGATCTGGATGCCTTTGAGCGGTTTCTGCAGGGCGAGTTGCACGGCAGCGGCCCGCCAGCGGAACTGGAGGATTAACCCACTGAATTGGCCTGCAAAAACCGGATATGCTGCGGGTATGATTGGCGTATGGCCCGCGTATGGCTTTGCGCATGACGCAGGCCCGCGCGGCGGACGTTAGGCTTTCGCTGCGAACCACGCCGCATAATCGGCGCGCAGCTGCGCCTTTTGCACCTTGCCCATGGTGTTGCGCGGCAGCTCGGCCAGAACCACCGCGCCCTTGGGCTGTTTGAAGCGGGCGAGGCTGGCGGCGATCTGGGCCAGCACCGCCGCCGCATCAAGGTTCACGCCCTTTTGCGGCGCGAGCACGGCAAAGACCGCCTCGCCGAAATCGGGATGCGGCAGGCCGATCACGGCGGATTCCAGCACGCCCGCCACCTCATCGAGCAGCAGCTCGACCTCCTTGGGATAGACGTTGTAGCCGCCGGTGATGATCAGATCCTTGGCGCGGCCGACGATGGTGACATAGCCCTCGGCGTCCTGGGTCGCCAGATCGCCGGTGATGAACCAGCCGTCGCGGGCTGAGCTCCTCGGCGGTCTTCTCGGGCATCTGCCAGTAGCCTTGAAAGACGTTGGGGCCGCGCACCTCGATGCTGCCGACCTCGCCCTGTGGCACTTGCGCGCCCTGCGTCCATCAGGCGCAGCTCGACGCCCGGCAGCGGCAGGCCGACGGTGCCGGCGCGGCGCTCGCCGTCATAGGGGTTGGAGGTGTTCATGTTGGTCTCGGTCATGCCGTAGCGTTCGAGGATGCGGTGGCCGGTGGCGGCCTCGAAGGCCGGATGGGTTTCGGCCAGAAGCGGCGCCGAGCCGGAGATGAACAGCCGCATGTTGCTGCGCGGCCTCTGGTCAGGCCCGGGCTCGGCCAGCAGCCGGGTGTAGAAGGTCGGCACGCCCATCAGCACCGTGGCCTGCGGCATCAGCGCGCAGCACCGTGGCCGGCGTCGAAATCCGGGCAGGAAGATCATCGTGCCGCCGGTCAGCAGGGCAGTGTTGGAGGCGACGAACAGGCCGTGGGTGTGGAAGATCGGCAGGGCGTGCAGCAGCACGTCGTCGGCGGTGAAGCGCCAGAGCTCGGCCAGCGTGCGGGCGTTCGACAGCAGGTTGCCGTGGCGTCAGCATCGCGCCCTTGGAGCGGCCGGTGGTGCCCGAGGTGTAGAGGATCGCGGCCAGATCCGCGGCCGCGCGCGGGGTCGGGGTGATTTCGGCAGGCTGGATCGCCGCCAGATCGGCAAAGCTGCCCTGCCCTGCCGCGTCGAGGGTCAGCAAGTTTGCGCCATGCCGCGCGGCGATGGCGGTCAGCGCCCCTGCTCGGCTCGGGTCGCAGAGAAACAGCGCCGGCGTGGCATTGCCGAGGAAATAGTCCAGCTCGTCCGGGGTATAGCCGGTGTTCAGCGGCAGGAAGACCGCGCCGATGGCTGTGACCGCCGCATAGGTGGCCAGCGCCTCGGGCGATTTGGCGATCTGCACCGCGACACGGTCGCCCGGCCGCACACCGCTGGCCTTCAGCGCCTGGGCCATTTGAGCGAGGCTGCGAAAGAACTCCGCGCCGGTGATGCTGCGGCCATCTTCCAGCCACAAAAACCGCGACTGCCGCGCTTGCAGCGGCGCAAACAGCGCGTCGAACAGCAGATTTGCCAAGGAAATATCCTCCGTTAACCATTGTGGCAGCCAAGCGGCTTGATGCCCGAATGGCAAGCTTTGCCTCGCAATAATTTCCCACCTCTGACATGAAGTGGCCGCTATTGCCACGCATCCTCAAAGCAAGAGGCAAGGACAGGAATACCGCCATGAGCATTCGCCCAGCACCTGGAAAAAATCATCAAGCTGCTTGATCGCTCGGCAGCCTCGGAGCCGGATATCTTCGAGCTGCGGCTGGAACGCAGCTGCACCCGCGAACAGCGGCGCGTGACGCAGCGCGTGCTGTTCAGAAAGCGATCGAAACTCCTGGTAGCCTGAGCTCGCTGATCAGATCGCGCAGCTCTTGCCGGGCGGCGATATTCGACAGATTGAGCTGATCCACCCCGGTGTCGCGCAGATCCAGAAGGGTCAGGCCGCGCGGGAAAAGCTCGCGGAAGATCACCCGTTCGGAAAAGCCGGGGGCGACGCGGAAGCCGATGCGTTTGGAAAGTTCCTCCAAAGCGGCGCCGACCTTTTTCTTGTTGTGCATCTGCTGGGCGCCAAGCCGGTTGCGCAGCACGATCCAGTCGATCGGCTTGAGGCCGGCCTGCGCGCGCAGCTGGCGGGCGTTCCAGACCATTTCGGAATAGATCGAGGGGCCTTTGACGCGCCCGGTTTCGGGGTCGACGCGGGCAAGCAGGTCAAAGTCGATGAAGCTGTCGTTCAAGGGCGTGATCAGCGTATCGGCAAGGCTATGGGCGACCTGCGACAGGCGGGTGTGGCTGCCGGGGCAATCGATGATGATGAAATCCGAGATCGCCTCGAGATGGGCCACAGCGGCGGAGAGCCTGGCGTCAAAGGCGTTTTCGCCCTGGCTCAGGCTGTCTGCGGCAACTTCGGGCAGTTCGATGTAGTTCGGCGAGGGCAGATCCTTGCCGACCCTTGCCAGAAAGGCGCGGCGGTTTTCGACGTAGCGGCCAAAGGAGCGTTGCCGCAGGTCAAGGTCCAGCCCACCGACGCGGTGACCCATGCGGGCAAGCGCCGTGGCCACATGCATCGAGGTGGTCGATTTGCCCGAGCCACCCTTTTCGTTGCCGACAACGATGATATGCGCCATGTTTGGTCCCTTTTGGTCTTTCGGCCTTCCTATACGGTTAGCGGGCGAAAGGGGAAGCGGGAAGTGGCCTTAAGAGGTTGGGCTGTCATTGTCGCAGCGGATGGCAGGCTCGACACAGCGCACCAAGGGCCAATCGGCGCGGCCCCAGCAGTAGCCGGTCTCGGTCAGGCGCAAGAGCCAGACCGGTCGGCGACCGGTCTCGGGCAGGGGCGCGTCGCCTTCGCGCAGTAGGGTGAGGCTGGTTTCATCGGCGCCGCGCAGGTCGTAGGTTTCTTCAACTGGTCATGCGGCCGTCGCGGTCGGGGCGCGGCGCTTGCCAGCGGAAGAAGGCGTGCGGCGGGCGTGGCGATGAAGGACAGCTCGTGCGGATTGGTGCTGCAGGATTGCGCGGGGTCGGTGGCGCGAGCCGTAGAGGCCTGCGGCGCGGTCCAGCGCGGTTTGCGCGCAGAGCGGGCTGGCGAGGGTCAGGGCAACAAGGGCAAGGCGCAGGGACATGGCACACCTTTGGATTGGGTGGCGCCAGAGTAGCGGGCTTGGGGGAAATGGAAAGGGGAGTCCGCAATTCGCGTTGGTCCGCTTTGCGGACGAAGCGGTCGCTCGGATTACGCACAACAGAGGGCCGCGCCCGACCTCGGGATGGCGCGCCGAAGCTCTGACCTAGGCACTTTATAGCTCAGACACTTCCCCAGAACTTCAACTGGCACGCCCAGCCCACGCGCCCTCCCGAGGGGGGGGAGGGCGCGGCCCGGCGGCGCTTACGCGCCTTGATTCCGGGCAAAGGGGGACGGGACGATCTGGGACCGCTTAGGGCTCAAAGCCGACCAACGCGGGGTGCGGAGATCCACAAATAAAAAGGGCGCATCCGAAGATGCGCCCGATATTTGCCGAAGGCGGAGGCTCTTAGAAGCCCAGGCCTGCGTATTTGTTCTTGAACTTCGACACGCGGCCGCCGGTGTCCATGAGCTTGGCGTTACCGCCGGTCCAGGCCGGATGCGCCAGCGGGTCGATGTCGAGCGCCATCTGGTCGCCCTCTTTGCCCCAGGTGGTCTTGGTCTGGAACACGGAACCGTCCGTCATTTTGACGTCGATCATGTGGTAGTCGGGGTGAATTCCGTCTTTCATCGATCCGGTCCTTATTCGGCTTTGGCTTTGTAATTCGTATCTTCGGAGATACGCGCGGATTTGCCGCGACGGTCGCGCAGGTAGTAAAGCTTGGCGCGGCGGACGCGGCCACGGCGGACCACTTCGATGCTGTCGATATTGGTCGAATAGAGCGGGAACACGCGTTCGACGCCTTCGCCGAAGGAGATTTTGCGCACGGTGATCGAGGCGGCGATGGTCGCGCCACCCTTGCGGGCGATGACGACGCCTTCGTAGTTCTGCACGCGCGAGCGGGTGCCTTCGGTGACTTTGTAGCCGACGCGGATGGTGTCACCGGCTTTGAAATCCGGGATCACTTTGCCGAGTGCCGCGATCTGCTCGGCTTCGATTTGGGCGATAAGATTTATCGCTTGTCCTTTGTTAGCGGGATTGTTCCCGACGTGAGGCGCAGGTAGAGCTCTTGGTCTTCGATCGGGTCCCTACCAAGGTAAGCCCGCCAGAGGTGCCTTTGCGTTTTTAAGCCGATCTTTCAGCCAGTCCTGCGGAAGAATGCAGGCGTTACGGCCAAAGGGAATCGGGCCCGATGGGGGATTAGCCCCCGGACAAGCGGCCTATAGGCTGTGGCGCTTGAGGGGTCAAGGGTGTGATGGCGCTGGTCTGCGGCCTCCGGCGGGGATATTTTCGCCAAGATGAAAGGCGGCAGCAGGATTTGGCGTCAGGATTTGGCGCGCAGGTGGGCTTGCCAGAGGTCGGGGCGGCGGAGTTTGGTGATCTCTTCGGCCTGGCTCTGGCGCCATTTGGCGATGGCTGCGTGGTTGCCGGAGGTGAGCACTTCGGGGATGGTGCGGCCCTGCCATTCGGCGGGGCGGGTGTAGTGCGGGTGTTCCAGCAGGCCGTCGGAGAAGGATTCCTCGACCGGTGCTCTGGCTCGTTGCCGAGGACTTTCGGCAGCAGGCGCACGGTGGCGTCGATCAGGGCCATGGCGGGGATCTCGCCGCCGGTGAGGACGAAATCGCCGAGCGAGACCTCTTCGATCTGGTGGTGGTCGAGCAGGCGTTGATCGACGCCTTCGAAGCGACCGCAGAGCAGGGTCAGACCATCGCAAGCGGCGAAGCGGCGGGCCATGGCTTGATTGAACGGTTTGCCGCGCGGCGAGAGGTAGATCAGCGGCCAGCGCAACCGGTCCTGCGGCGTGCCTGCGGCGGCATCGGTGAGGGCAGCGTCCAGCACATCGGCGCGCAGCACCATGCCTGCGCCGCCACCCGAGGGGGTGTCATCGACGTTGAGATGTTTGCCCACGCCATAGGGCCGCAGGTTGAGGATATCGAGCGCCCAGAGGCCGAGGTCCAGCGCCTTGCCGGTGAGCGACTGGCCGAGGATGCCGGGGAAGGCGTCGGGCATCAGGGTGATGATCTTGGCGCGCCAGGCCGATTTGACCTGCAGCGGCTCTTCCATCAGATCGCGCGGCGTCAGGCTGGCGCGGACCGAGAGGCGGCCATGCGATTTGGTCGCGGGGGCGCGGTCGGCAGCGGCGGCGGCGGGCGGTGTCTGGTCTGGCGTATCACTCATGGCTGCTTTTAGCGCGGGCGCGCGGGCGGCGCTAGGCGGTAAGATGCGGCTCAGGCGAGGCCGTCTTCGGGTTGGGCAGCATTGGTGGCCTCGATCAGATCGCGCAGCGGGGCTTCGGCGCTGGTGTTGTCGAAGTCGGCGGCGAGATCCTGCAGATGCTCGACGCTGGGCGCTTTGCCCCAGAGGTTTGGATTGGCGGTGAGGGCTGCGGCAAGTCTGCGGGCGTAGAGCGCCAGGATCTCGGGGGTTTTCGGCAGCAGGGCCAGTGCCAGAGTCGGGCCATCCCCCGGCACGGTTTCGATCAACTCGGCGTCGGTGGCGTGCAGCAACAGGGCGAGGCTTTCGGCAGGGCTGGCCTCACCGGCGTGGTGGCGTTCCATCAGCGCGGTGCGGATCGCCGCCGCCTCGGCATGCGGGGCCAGCGCCAGCAGGTGGCGCGCCACTTCGCTGGCATCGGCGCTATCCGGCAGGGCGGCAAGCGGGGCGATCAGCCTACGGGCGAGGTCGAGCGCCGACTCCACGGCACCCGGCGGTCCGGCCTGGGTCTTGTGGATCGCCTCGTCGAGGAAATCGTTGAGGTGTTCGTATTTCCACGGGTCCCAGATCAGCCGGGCCAGCGGGATCGACAGGAAGGAGACCGCCAGCGGCAGGCTCTCGCCATAGCTGGGGGTAAAGCCCAGCGCGCCGCCGATGCCGCGGCCAAGGCCAAAGAGCAGCAGCACCAGCAAGAGTTGCACCGCTGCATGGGTGCCCAGCGCGGCCCAGGGTTCATAACGCGTCAGCCAGTCGTGCAGGCTGCGCGGCCATTGCTGCGGGCGCAGGATGAAGATCCAGAGCAGGAAGAGCGCCAGGAACAACGGAACCGTCGCCCAGCCAAAGCCGCCAAGCCCGGCCAGCAGTGGCCCGATGTAAAGCAGAGCCGTCGCCACCATCAGCAAACGCATGCGATTTTGCAAAGGAGCCTCCCTGCTTGCGCGGTCAGACTGACGCTTTGGCGATTTTTAGTCCAGACCTTCCGGCAGGTTGAGGATCACCCGCCGCGCCGTGAGGTCAACCGTCGGCACCACGGCCAGGGTGAAGGGCAGCAGGAGGCTGGTCTTCAGCCCCGGCCCGGTGATTTCGAGCAGATCGCCGGCGCCGTGGTTGTGCACGGCATGGATGCGGCCCAGCTCTTGGCCGCCGGTGTCATAGGCGGCAAGGCCGATCAGGTCGGCATGGTAGAATTCATCATCGGGCAGCGAGGGCAATTTGGCTTTGTCGACGTAGAGGTCGGTGCCGCGCAGGGCATCGGCCTGCTCTTTGGTGGCCACGCCCGAGAGGCGCGCGCCGAGGCCGCCTGCGACCGGGCGGGTCAGGGTGATCTTGAAACTGGTCTTGCCGTCTTCGGTATAAAGCGGGCCATAGGCGGCGATATCGGTGGGTTCGGTGCAGAAGCTTTTCAGCCGCACCTCGCCCTGAACGCCAAAGGAGCCGGCGATGACACCGACGCAGATCTGATCCGGGTTGGGCATAGGCGTCCTTTCAGGCGGTGGGCTTGCAGGCGGCGGGCTTTCAGGCGGGAAAGGCGGCCCCCGTCAGGGAGCCGCCAATTAGATTACTCAGCCGCAGCTTCTTCAGCCGGAGCCGCCGCACGGGCGGCTTTCTTGGCAGCAAGCTCGGTCATGCGCTTGCCGGGAACCGCCGATTTCGGGTTCGAACGGGTTTTCTTCGGCACAACGCCAGCGGCTTCGAGCATGCGCGCGATGCGGTCGGTGGGCTGAGCGCCTTGGCCGATCCAGTATTGCACGCGCTCCATGTTCATCTTGACGCGCTCTTCGCTGTCTTTGGCCAGCAGCGGGTTATAGGTGCCGAGCTTTTCAAGGAAGCGGCCATCGCGCGGGTTGCGGCTGTCGGTGGCGACGATCGAATAGAACGGGCGCTTTTTAGAACCACCACGGGCGAGGCGAATTTTCATGGACATTGTGTAGTCTCCTTAGGGTTTCGTAGGATGGGCGGTGCGCCCATCCGGGTTTGGGTTATTTCTGTAGCTGTTCGTGATGCCTGATGACTTCGGAGATGATGAAGGTCAGGAATTTCCTGGCAAACTCGGGGTCCAGATCGGCCTCCTTGGAAAGCCACTCCAGCCGCTCGATCTGGCGCGCTTCGCGCGTGGGATCGGAGGGCGGAAGCTCGTGCTCGGCCTTGAGGCGGCCGACGGCCTGGGTGCGCTTGAAGCGCTCGGCCAGGGTATAGACGAGGATCGCATCGAGACGGTCGATCGACTCGCGGTGTTCTTTCAGCAGATCGGCGGCGCGGCTGGCCTCTGGGCTCATGACTGGGCTCATCTCTGGGCCTCCTTTGCAAGGGCTGCGGGCGCGGGGTGGCGCCAGATCTCGAGGTCGCCAAAGTTTTCGTGGCTGAAAATGCCATCCGGGGTGCAGCCCAAGCGACGGGCGAGCGCCTGACTGCGGCTATTGGCGCGGTCGATCAGGCTGATCGCGGTCGGCCAGCCGAGGCTGTCATAGGCATAGCCGCGCGCGGCCTGAGCCGCCTCGCGGGCATAGCCCTTGCCTTCGGCCTCGCCAGCCCAGATCGACCAGCCGATTTCCGGCTCTGGCCAGCCTTCGGGATTCCACGGCCCGCAGATGCCAAGCGCGGCATCCGAGGTTTTGTCGGCCATCACAAAGAAGGAATAGCCCCGCA
The DNA here is from genome assembly GCA_963815275.1 of uncultured Alphaproteobacteria bacterium. Taxonomy (GTDB): domain Bacteria; phylum Pseudomonadota; class Alphaproteobacteria; order Rhodobacterales; family Rhodobacteraceae; genus Cypionkella. The sequence continues at coordinate 54,364 of CAWFGD010000020.1, read as the reverse complement.
GCGCCCAATGGCCAAGGACATGGCAAAAGCCGCGCCAGGCCTGCGCGCGGCTTAACGGGCCGCCGACGAACTGCGCCCGCTCTGTGGTGTGGAAAGCGGCAAAGACCTCGAAATCAGCCGCGACCGGCGCGCGCAGGCGCAGCCGTTCGGTCTCGATCACAGGGATGCCGGTGAGTTGGATCATTTCTTTTTCATCAGCCCCGAAAGCGTCGAGGGCAGTTGCAGCCCGCCCAGACCCTTGGGCATGCCGGGGAAGCCGCCGCCCATGCCAAGGCCTTGCTGCATGCCTTTGGCCGCAGCCTCCATCGCCTCGGGCGACATATTGGCCATGTCGGGCATGCCGCCCTTGCCCCCCATCATCTGCTTGATGGCCTGCTTCATCGCACCGCCCTTGCCCATCTTCTTCATCATATCGGCCATCTGGCGATGCTGTTTCAGAAGCTTGTTCAGATCGGCGACATCCATGCCCGCACCCAGCGCGATGCGCTTTTTGCGGCTGGCGGCCAGCAGATCGGGGTTGGCGCGTTCCTTCTTGGTCATCGAGTTGATCAGGGCGATCTGGTGGGCGAGCATCTTGTCGTTAAAGCCCGCCGCCTCGGCCTTTTTCGCCATGCCGCCCATGCCCGGCAGCATGCCCATCAGGCCCTGCATGCCGCCCATCTTGACCATCTGTTCCAGCTGGCCCTTCATGTCGTTCATGTTGAACAGACCCTTGGCGAAGCGTTTCGCCATGCGTTCGGCTTGTTCGGCCTCGAAGGTCTCGCGCGCCTTTTCGACCAGGGCGACGATATCGCCCATGCCAAGGATGCGGCCCGCGACGCGCTCGGCCTCGAAGGTTTCCAGCGCGTCCATTTTCTCGCCCAGACCGACAAAGCGGATCGGCTTGCCGGTGACGGCGCGCATCGAGAGCGCGGCACCGCCGCGGCCATCGCCGTCCATCCGGGTCAGGACGACGCCGGAGATGCCGACCTTGGCGTTGAATTCGGTGGCGACGTTGACGGCGTCTTGCCCGGTGAGGCCATCGACCACCAGCAGCGTCTCGCGCGGTTGCGCGATGTCGCGGACGGCCTGAATTTCGCCCATCAGGACTTCGTCGATGTGCAGACGGCCTGCGGTGTCGAAGAAGACCACGTCATAGCCGCCCATTGCGGCTTGGGTCTTGGCGCGTTTGGCGATCTGAACGGCGGTCTCGCCCTTGACGATCGGCAGGCTGTCCACACCGACCTGCGCCGCGAGGATCTGCAACTGCTCCATAGCGGCGGGGCGGTTGGTGTCGAGCGAGGCCAGCAGCACGCGCTTGCCGTTACGCTCTTTCAAGCGTTTCGCCAGTTTCGCGGTGGTGGTGGTTTTGCCCGAGCCTTGCAGACCGACCATCAGGATGGCCGAGGGCGGGTTGTCGATCTTGAGCGCTTCGGGCTCTTCGTCGCCCGCCAGCACCCGCACCAATTCGTCATGCACGATCTTGACGACCTGCTGGCCCGGCGTCACCGATTTGGTGACGGCCTGACCAATGGCGCGGGCCTTGACGGCTTTGACAAAGCTGCGCGCCACTTCCAGCGAGACGTCAGCCTCGAGCAGGGCGGTGCGCACTTCGCGCAGGGCGGTATCGACATCAGCCTCGGACAGCGCCCCGGCCTTGGTCAGACGGTCGAAGACGCCACCAAGGCGTTCTGACAGGCTTTCAAACATGGCGCTCTCCTATACTGGGTTGCCCCGATATGGGGCGCGACGGCGGGTTTCCCAAGACCAAAGCGAAACGGCACCTGTGGGCGCAACGCGCTGACAGGTGGCGATCCCGGCAATGGCCAAGGGACCGGAAGCGTTAGGCCTCCGGGGGAATTGAGGGCGCGGATAAGCGTTTGGCACCGACAAGTCAAGCCTTGCCCGCCTCTGGCCCGATGATCAAGGCGTCTGGACCCGAGGCGGCGAATGGTGGCGAACGACCGCGAATTTCGAGCCGACGGCCGGATCGCGGCTTGCCTTGCGCCGCGCAATTTGTCCCTATGTGCAAAACTGCACAGGGAAGCCAAGCCTATGGATAACTGGGATGAAATCCGAACCGCCTATCAGGTGGCGCGCATGGGCACGGTCTCGGGCGCCGCAGATGTGCTGGGGGTGCATCATGCCACGGTGATCCGCCACATCGATGCTTTGGAAAAACGGCTGGGGTCAAAGTTGTTTCAGCGCCACGCGCGGGGCTATACCGCCACCGAGGCGGGGCGCGACCTTTTGTCGGTGGCGCAGGCGACCAATGAGCAGTTCAGCCAATTGGCCAGCCGGATCAAGGGGCGCGGCGAATCTGTTTCGGGCGAGCTGGTGGTGACCTCGATTCCCGGCATCGCGCCGCGCATCGTGCCGATCTTTGCCTCGTTCCAGCGCGAGCATCCTTCGGTGGTGATCCGCTATCTGACCGACATGCGGCTGTTTCGGCTGGATTACGGCGAGGCGCATGTGGCGATCCGGGCGGGGGGCGCGCCGCAGGAAGCGGATAATGTGGTGCAGCTTCTGACCACCCTGCGCGTCGGGCTCTACGCCTCGAAGGCCTATATCGCGCATTACGGCATGCCCAAAAGCGAGGCGGATTTCGCCAGCCACCGCTTTATCGCCATGGATGGCCGCCAGAGCCGCGCGCCGTTCTTTCGCTGGCTGCAAGACCGGGTGCCGCCGGATTGCTTTACCTTCAAGGCCACGGAAACCGCCGCCAGTGTCGAAGCGATTCGCAGCGGGATGGCGATTGGCTTCATGAACCTGAGCGATGCGGCGGACCAGGACGACCTGGTGCAGGTGATGCCGCCGGACCCGGAGTGGGATTCGCCGCTGTGGATCGTGACCCATGTCGATCTGCACCGCACCCTGAAGGTGCAAAGCTTTCTGACCCATCTGAAGGCGGCTGCCGCGGCGTGGCCGCAGTGAGAGCGGCTTTCGCGCGGCTGTCGCCCGCCCAGCGCGGCCATCTCGCGATGCTGTGCTTTTCGGCGCTGGTGGCGGGGTCGTTCTCGCTGGGGGCAATGGCGGCGAAGTATGTGGCCCCTGCCGCCGTGACCATCGCGCGCTTTGCCCTGGCCGGGGTGCTGGTCGGGGCGGTGGCGATGCTGACCACCGGGCTGCCGCGATCTGCCTGGCGGGCACCCTGGCGCTATCTGGTGCTGGGGGCCTTGCTGGCGGCCTATTTCGTGCTGATGTTCTGGGGGTTGCAGACGGCCGCGGCGGTGCCGACGGCGGCGGTTTTCACCCTGACGCCGGTGATGGCTGCGGGTTTCGGCTGGCTTTTGCTGGGCCAGATCACCACCCGGCGCATGGCAGTAGCGCTGGCGATCGGGGCGGCGGGGGCGCTTTGGGTGATCTTTCGCGGCGATCTGGCGGCCTTGGCGCGGCTGGAAATCGGGCGCGGCGAGATGATCTATTTCATCGGCTGCATCGCCCATGCGATCTATGCGCCGATGGTGCGCAAGTTCAATCGCGGCGAGCCTGCGATTGTGATGACCTCTGGGCGTCATGGTGGCGGGGCTGTTGGTTTTGCTGCTGTGGGGCTGGCGCGATGTGCTGGCAACCGACTGGCTGGCGCTGCCGGCAATTGTCTGGATCTGTCTGCTTTATGTGGCCATCGCCGCCTCGGCGCTGACCTTTGTGCTGTTGCAATATGCCACGCTCCGCCTGCCCAGTGCCAAGGTTATGGCCTATACCTATCTGGTGCCAAGCTGGGTGATCTTGTGGGAAGTGGCGCTGGGCCGCCCTGCCCCGCCGCTGATCGTGCTGGGCGGTGTGGCGCTGACGGGGCTGGCCTTGCTGCTGTTGCTCAAGGATGAAAATCTTTAGCGCGGCCCTGCATGGAAAACGTTTACACGGCGATGGTGTTAGCGCTAAAACAAGCCGACTTCGGGGAGGAGTGACATGTATATCGGTCTTGATCTGGGGACATCCGGTCTCAAAGGCATCTTGATGGATGAGGGCCAGCGCGTGCTGGCCGAGGCCACGGCCCCCCTGACGGTCGAGCGACCTGCCGAGGGTTGGTCGGAACAGGACCCGGCAGCGTGGATCGCCGCCGCCGAGGTGGTGCTGGGCAAGTTGGCGCAGCAAGGGCTGGGTGGCGTCAAGGGCATTGGCCTCTCGGGGCATATGCATGGCGCGACCTTGCTGGATGCAGGCGACCGGGTGCTGCGGCCCTGTATCTTGTGGAATGACACGCGCAGTTTTGCCGAAGCCGCAGCGCTGGACGCGCGGCCGGAGTTTCGAGCCCTGTCGGGCAATATCGTGTTTCCGGGCTTTACCGCGCCCAAGCTTGACTGGCTGCGCAAGCACGAGCCGGAGATCTGGGCCAAGGTCGCCAAAGTGCTGCTGCCGAAGGATTACCTGCGGCTCTGGCTGACCGGCGGCCATGTTTCTGAAATGTCGGATGCGGCGGGCACCGCTTGGCTTGACACCGGCAAGCGGGATTGGTCGGACCAGCTGCTGAGTGATTGTGGCTTGAGCCGGGAACAGATGCCAAGTCTGGTTGAGGGATCGGAAGTTTCGGGGCAGCTGCGCGCCGAATTGGCCAGCCGCTTTGGCATGTCTGCGGGCGTGGTCGTGGCGGGGGGCGGGGGTGACAATGCCGCCTCTGGTGTCGGCGTCGGTGTGGTGCGGGCGGGCGAGGCCTTCGTGTCGCTGGGCACCTCGGGGGTGCTGTTTGCCGCCAATGACGGCTATCAACCCGATCCGGCCACCGCAGTGCATACCTTTTGCCATGCCTTGCCGAACACCTGGCACCAGATGGGCGTAATCCTTGCCGCCACCGATGCGCTGAATTGGTACGGGCGGTTTGTCGGGCAAGATGCGGCGGCGCTGACCGGCGAGCTGGGGGCTTTGCAGGCCCCCGGCAAGACGGTGTTCCTGCCCTATCTGGGCGGCGAGCGCACGCCTTTGAACTCGGCCTCTGTGCGCGGGGCCTTTACCGGGCTGGAGCATGTCACCGACCGCGCGGCGGGCACGCGGGCTGTGCTGGAGGGCGTTACCTTTGCCTTCCGCGATTGCCGCGATGCCTTGGCCGCAACCGGAACCAAGATCGAGAACCTGCTGGCGGTAGGAGGTGGGTCACGCTCGGACTACTGGCTGCGCGCGATTGCCACGGCGCTGGATTGCCCGGTGAGCCTGCCGGTTGCCGGGGATTTCGGCGGAGCCTTTGGCGCGGCGCGGCTGGCGCTGATGGCCGCGACCGGCGCCGGGGCCGAAATCGCCAGCCTGCCGCAAATCGAGCGCGAGGTTCTGCCCGACCCCGCCCTTAAAGATGCCTTCGACGCCGGACACGCCCGTTTCCGCGCCGCTCAAACTGCAATCAGGAGCCTTGCATGACCGATTTCTTCAAAAACATCCCCGCGATCAAATATGAGGGCGTGGGCACCAAGAACGAATACGCCTTCCGCCACTACAACCCCGACGAGGTCGTCATGGGCAAGCGGATGGAAGAGCATATGCGCTTTGCTGTCGCCTATTGGCATTCCTTTGCCTGGCCGGGCGGCGACCCCTTTGGCGGCCAGACCTTTGAGCGGCCGTGGTTTGGCGACACCATGGCGCTGGCCAAGATGAAGGCCGATGTGGCCTTCGAGATGTTCGACATCCTTGGCACGCCGTTCTACGCCTTCCACGACGCCGATGCGCGGCCCGAGGGCAAGACCTTTGCCGAGTCCTTGCGCAATCTGGAAGAGATCGTCGATTATCTGGGGGTCAAGCAGGAAAGCCACAAGGCGAAACTGCTGTGGGGCACCGCCAACCTGTTCAGCCATCGGCGCTGGATGTCGGGAGCGGCCACCAACCCCGACCCGGAGGTTTACGCCTATGCTGCCGCCACGGTGAAATCCTGTCTGGATGCCACGCATAAGCTGGGCGGCGCCAATTATGTGCTGTGGGGCGGGCGCGAGGGCTATGAAACCCTGCTCAACACCGATCTGGGAGCCGAGCGCGCACATGCGGGCCGCTTCCTGCGCTCGGTCGTCGAGTACAAGCACAAGATCGGTTTCAAGGGGGCGATCCTGATCGAGCCGAAGCCGCAGGAGCCTTCCAAGCATCAATATGATTACGATGTGGCGACGGTCTACGGGTTCTTGAAGGAATTCGGGCTGGAGAAGGAAGTGCAGGTCAATATCGAGCAGGGCCATGCGATTCTGGCGGGGCATTCCTTTGAGCACGAGATTGCTCTGGCGACGGCGCTGGGGATTTTCGGGTCGATCGACATGAACCGCAACGATTACCAGTCCGGCTGGGACACCGACCAGTTCCCCAACAACCATGCCGAAAAGGCGCTGGCGTTTTACGAGATCATCCGGGCGGGCGGCTATACCACCGGCGGCACCAACTTTGACGCCAAGGTGCGGCGCCAGTCGCTGGACGCCGAAGATCTTATCCTGGCGCATGTCGGCGGCATGGACACCTGCGCGCGGGCCTTCAAGGCGGCAGCGGCGCTCTATGAGGCAGATGCCTTGGAGGCCAAGCGCCGCGAGCGTTATGCTGGCTGGGAAACCGCCGAGGCCAAGGCGATGCTGAAAGCGCCGCTGGAGACGGTGGCCGCCTCGGTGATCGAGAAGGGCACCAATCCGCAGCCGCGTTCGGGCCAGCAGGAGCGGCTGGAGAACCTGTGGAACGATTACATCTGAGGGTCAGCGCCCTTTGAGAAGAAAAACAGGAGGTCGCCGACGTGAGTTGGCGGCTTTTTTGCTGCCTTGAGGCGGAAGTTTTTTCGATTTTCCGCGCCCCAAGGGCCGCTTTTGATCACGAAATCCGGCCTTCTGCCCATAGCGCGACGTTTTTCTTGCAACAAAGCAGTTATTTCAAGAAAGCCGCGTCACAAAATCTTCATGAAAATAAGGAGTTGGCCGAGGCTCTAGGAAGAGTGGCTTCGAAGTCAAGGCCCAGTCACGCGAATTTAATGAACGCAATCGTTCATTTTCCCCTTTTCTAGACGAAATAGTTCACTATATCTCAATCATCGAAAACGAAGAACGGAGACGGAGCGCATGACTTGAAAGAAAACCTAGCTCCCTGAATACCTTACGACTGAACGGCCATCCGGCCATCCTCGGACGTGTTGTGTATCGGCCCTGCGCCGCGCCGCCTCCGAATTTGATCAATCCCCTGCCAAAGCGCCGATCCCCGAGGGGACGGGCCAGCCTCGGCTACCCTGAAAACAGAAAGAGACCCTACCATGTTGAAATCCATCCTGACCCCCGCTTTGATCGCTCTGTCGCTTGCTGGTGCTGCTTCGGCCGCGACCGTGTCGAACGACGCCCAACTGGCTGGTGAAGCTGGTGTTGCTGCTGGCCAATACTCGGCTGCCGAACTGCAAAACATCATCAACGCGCGCCGCAGCAATGACCAAACCGCGCTGAACTTCTACCTTTCGGGCACCAACCGCACCCAAGCTACTGGCGATGCTGCTGGTCAGCTGGCTAAAATCGCCGGTGTTGCACCCGGCGCCTATTCGACCAGCGACCTGCAGCTGATCATCAACGCTCAGCGCGAAAACGAGCCGAACGAAGTGGCCTACATCCTGTCGGGTGCCGACCGCAGCAAAACCGCTGACAGCTCGACCGCTGGCAAAGCCCAATTGGCTGGCGCTCTGGGTGTGAACGCGGCTGACTACACCCTGGCACAGCTGGTGGCTCTGGACGCTGCCCGCAACGGCAACGACAACTAAGACCAGTCCCCAAGACTGAAACCTGCGCCGGTCCCGCAAGGGGCCGGCGTTTTGCATGAAGGAGAGGTTGTGATGGCTTGCTCGAAAGAGACGATGGCACTACCCTCCCCTGGCTCGCGAACCTGCGGGGCTGGGAGTGTGCCGATGACTGCCGTGAGATCGCTGGGACGTCCCAAGGATCTGGAGAAACGCGACGCCATTCTGGCGGCGGCGATGCAGCTGTTTGCAGAACGCGGCCTGGACGGGGTGTCGATCGAGGCGATTGCCGCCGAGGCTTCGGTTTCCAAGGTCACGGTCTACGCCAATTTCAAGGACAAGGGCGCAATTCTGGCGGCCCTGGTCAAGCGCGAAACTGCGCGGCTGGACGAGGTGCTGGCCAGCGTCGACGGATCTGACCTTGATCTGGCGGGCAAGTTGAAACAGGTCGGCTTTGCGCTGGTCGATATTCTGTCGACCCCTTGCCATCAGGCGCTGGACCGCTGTCTGAGCATGGAGATGCAGCGCAACCCCGAGTTGGCGCGGCAGTTCTTTGAAGCCGGTCCGGGGCATTTGCGCAGCAAGCTGGCGCAGCTTTTGTCCGAGGCGCGGGTCTGCGGCGAGATGAAAATGACTTGCGCGCAAGAGGCGGCGGAGGATCTGCTGGGTCTGTGGCTTGGCTTTTCGGCGGTCGAGCGGCGCTATGTCAAAGCGCCCCGCCCGATAGAGGAGATGCGCAAGCGCATTGTGCACGGGGTCGATTTTTATCTGGGCTCGCATAAGCCGTAAGGTTTTGAGCCCCTGCCCCCTGCCGTGATCCGCCGCAGCTTTTCAGCGGGTCACGGTGTCGATGGGATAGGCCGTGGTGACGATGATTCGCTCCACCCAGAAGCTTGAGGTGACCTTCCTGATCGGCAGGGCCAAGGTGAGGTCTTTGTAAAGGGCATCGCAGACCGGCAGATCGGGCAGCGAGAGGCCTAACACCTAGGCGGTCTCGCCGACCAAGCGGTGCAGCTCCCTCCCTTGCGGCATGGCTGCGACCTCGGCCACAAAGGCCTCGCGCTAAGTGGCGGAATGATCCGGCGCTGCAGCGCCCGCCCCGCGACAGACATTGTGCGCGATTTCATCAGCGCCTGAGCCAACGGTTGTCGGCGGCACCTGTGAGTTGACGGGGCTTCGGCTCCGGCTTTTGAGGCGGCCTTTGGTCCGGGCCCTTCGAGCCGTCTGGATTTACGCTCTATATGGTCTGCCATAAGAGGTGAGCACCCCGGCTTTGCAATGCCAGAATAGAGGTTGCACGAGCGGTATTTGCCTCTAGAATTAAGCACATTCTCACGCGGAACCCAAAACGAATGACTGAATGCAAGTAAATAAAGGCAATCGCGAGCATGTCGGCCCAGCAAAGATTTTGGGTCGAAATGACTTTATCGAATTGCTCCGTTATGTTTGTGCCGTCGGGATCGTTTGGTTCCATTTGCATGGCCCGATCGAGTGGATTGGACATTCGGCGCTTTTGGTCTTTGTCGCGCTTTCTGTTTTCTTTGCGATCTCGCGGGGAGAGCTCAGTTGGAGACGCACCCTGCCTTTGAAAATTTGGATCGCCTGGTGTGGCGTTTACACAATCATGAAAATCGCGCAGGCTCTGATTTCAAAACATCCAATAAGTGCTGAGTTTGAAGCTTGGATGCTTTTTACAGGACCGGCACTGCCCCTGTGGTTTTTGCCATTCATTTATGTCGCGAATGGATTTTCGTCGCAGTATATCAACAGTTTTCCGAAAGCCTCAGGCTGGATCGAGGCGATAGTATTGCCCTGCCTTGCAACGACCTGCATTGTTCTTGCGACTATCTGGGTCAAGGTTCCGATCACGCAATGGCTCCTGGGTTCGAGCGCGGTATTCATCGCGATAACACTCTTTAGATCTCAAACGGATCCGAAATATCTTGCCATCGCTGTCCTGATCTTAGCAGGCGCGATGCTCATCTACCGGCATCAGCACGCGGGTATGTTGGTGTTGGCATTCCTCGTTACATCCATAGCAGCGCTGCGGCCGCCGCGTTGGAAAATTACCATGGCAAGCCAATTGGGGGCAATTTCTTTGGGCATGTATCTTTTGCATCCAGGTGTATCTGCGGTGGTTACAGGCTTGCTGAAAAGCTCACATCACCAATTGAGCCCAATTCCCGAGATTGGGATCGTGGTAATTTCTTCAACTGCTCTGGCCTGGTTGTTGCGCAATTCGCGAATACTTGGAAGGATGATATAAGCTGCGGGGATAAGCGCCGCAGTCCTGTTGAAGGCTGTGACCTGGCAGAGCTTCAGCCCCGCCTTTTCATGGCATAAACAGCACCCGAATTCGGAGGCTAACCGTGACGGTCAAGTTTATCTGATTATCAAGGGAATATGGTGAACCCGGAGCGATTCGAACGCCCGACCCTCAGATTCGTAGTCTGATGCTCTATCCAGCTGAGCTACGGGTCCACAATGAGGCAGCATTTAGCCGCCCTTGCGCGGCAATGCAAGAGCAATCGCGCAAAGAAATGCATCATGAAAAGCGAATTCCTGCAAAGGCCACCGCGGGAGTAAATCCCGCCAAGTCGCAGGAAAAGCTTGGAAAAAATCAGCCGAGGTCAATCGCCTTGGGCAGATGCAGCAAAAATTCCGACCCCTCGGCATCGCTGCGCGCGAGTTCAAGCCGCCCGCCGTGGCCGCGCACCAACTCGGCAGCAATCGCAAGACCCAGACCAATGCCGCCCTTGCGCGCGCCGCCCTGAAAGGCCTCGAAGAGATGCTCGCGGGCACGTTCGGGCAGGCCCGGCCCGGTGTCTCCGACGCGGATCCACCATTCCTGCGCAGTCTCGCCTGCGGAAATCTCGATGCTGCCCTCGAGCCCGGTCGCCTCGATGGCCTGACGCGCGTTGCGCACCAGGTTGGAGAGCACGCGGTAAAGCTGTTCGTAATCGGCGGTGATCACCATCTGGACGGGCACGTCGATCAGGCAGGTCACCGAGGCCTCGGCCACCAGTCCCTCGGCCTCGGCCACCTCGACCGCGAGCCCGGCCAGACCAAAGCGACGCAGGCTGGGCGGGGCCTCTTCGGCCTTACCAAAAGCCAGCGTCGATTCGCAGAGCGCCGCCGCCCGGCTGATCGAATTGACCAGCTTGGGCGCGGCGCGGGCCACCATCGGGTCAACCGAGCCCTCGATCCGGTCGGCAAAAAGCTGCGCCGTGGTCAGGATGTTGCGCAGATCATGGCTGATCTTGGCGACGGCGCCGCCGAGTTGCGCCAAGCGCTCCTTTTGGCGCAGCGATCCGGTCAGCTGGGTCTGCATCGACTGCATCGCCTCTTCGGCATCGCGCAGTTCGACGACCCGCGCGGTCGGTGCGATCACCCGGCGGGCATCCTCGGGGGCCTCGGCATAGGCCTTCATATGGCTGACCACGCGGCGGATCGGCAGCACGATCAGGCGCTGCACCGCCAGAAACAGGAAAAACGCCGTCACCACCGAGATCAGCGCCGAAAGCACCAGAATCCGCCCGCCATAATCCAGCATGGCCATGCGCAGGGGCGCCTCGTCCATGGTGACCTCGATCAAGAGCCCCGCCGATTGCACCGGATAGCCGATCACCCGGATGATGCGGTCCTCACCCTCAAGCAGGCAGGCAAAGGCATCGCGGATCAACGGCCAGGGCCCGGCCTCGCGCAGATCGAAGGTATCAGAGATCGGCGAGGGGATCGGCGAGGACAGCACCAGCTGGCGCGCCTCATCGCGGCGCAGCACGACGTTATAGACCTCGGCATTGGCCAGAAGCTCCTTTTCCAGCGCGGGCGTCACCATATCCTCGGCTGCCAGCTGCGCCAGAGCGGCGATCTGCGCCTTTTCCAGCCGCAGGGTCAGGAAATCGGCGCGAAACCGTGCGATCGAGGGCACAAAGATCAGCACCTCGGCCAGCATGACAAAGGCAACCGTCAGCAGCAGGAACCGCCCCGACAGGGTATTGAAAAACCCGCCCCGTCTGCCCGCCACTCTGGTTCATCCTCTCTGTAAAAGTATCCCACGGGGGTGCGGGGGTGTGAAACCCCCGCGGCTTGCACGGGTCACGTGCTTAGGGGATCCAGCGCTGAATGCCCCGCACGATGCGCTTGAGCATAGGGTTATCAAAGAGTTTTGGCGAGAAATAGGCCCCAGCCGCACGTTTCGAGATTTCACCATAGGTCGGATAGGGCGCGATCATGCCGGTGATCTTGCTGAGTTTGATCCCCGCCGACAGTGCCAGCGCCCAAAAGCCGATCAATTCGCCTGCCCCGCTGCCGACAATCGTCACCCCGACCGGCCGGCCCTTGACCAGCATCAGCTTCAGAAAGCCCGCGGTTTTGCCTTCGGTCACCGCGCGGTCGTTGTGGGCGAAGTCTTGCCGCAGCACCTGCAGGTCGGGATGGGCGCTGCGCGCCTCGGCTTCGGTCAGGCCGATCTGGGCCAGTTCCGGGTCGCTATAGGTGACCCAAGGCACCAGCCTTGCCGCTTTGGCGGGCAGGCCCAGAAGCATCTGACGGATCACCACCCCGGCATGGGCGCCTGCGACATGGGTGAATTGCAAGCCACCCGCCACATCGCCCACCGCATAGACGCGGCGGTTGCTGCTGCGCAGATCGGGGCCGACCTTGACGCCGCGCTGTGTGGTTTCGACCCCTGCCGCCGCGAGGTTGAGCCGTTCCAGCGCCGCTTTGCGCCCGGTGGCGAGCAGAAGGTGTGTTCCGGTCAGGGTGGTGCCGTCGGTCAGCACCACTTCGATCCCTGCCCCGCCTGCCCCATCCAGCTTGCGAAAGCGCGCCGCCTCGTGGCCTTGCCACAGCGTCAGGCCCTCGGCCTGCAGCGCCTGCAGGACCACAGCCACCGCCTCGGGGTCGTCCTTGCCCATCACCTGCCCGCGCGCGATCAGGCTGACCTTGCTGCCCAGCCGCAGATGCGCCTGCGCCATTTCCACCGCAATCGGCCCCGCGCCGAGGATCAAGAGGTGCTCGGGGCGCGCGGTCAGCGCAAAGATCGTCTCATTGGTGAAATAGGGCACTTCCGCCAGCCCCGGCACCTCGGGCACCAGGGGGTGCGAGCCGGTGGCGATGACAAAACGCCGGGCGCGGATGGTCTGACCGCCAGCCTCGACTTCGCGGGGCGAGGTAAAGCGGGCGAAGGCGCGGATGACCTGGACGCCCAAGCCTTCAAAGCGCTCCTGGCTGTCCACCGGGGCTATTTCGGCGATGATCTCGGCGACGTGGGCCTTGACGGCGGCATAGTCGATCTGCGGCTCTAAGCCCTTGATGCCCGGCGCGCCCTTGCGGAGGATTTGCGCGGTTTTACCCAGCGCAAGCAGCGCCTTGGAGGGAACGCAGCCGTAGTTCAGGCAATCGCCGCCCATCGCGCCGCCCTCGATCAGCACGACCCTTGCGCCCATCTGCACAGCCCCCGCCGCGACCGAAAGCCCGCCCGAGCCTGCGCCGATGATGCAGATGTCTGTGGTGATCACGCCCATTCTAGCCCCGCTTTGCCCGCAGATATTTGATCGCAATCGGCAGGGCCGAAAGCGCCGCCAGACCCAGGAGCGGCAGCAGAACCGGGGCCGAAAAGATCACCCCCAGATCGGGCCGCGCGCCGCGGGCAAAGACCTCGCCCAGACCTGAGCCTATCGAAGTAAACACGAAAGTCCCCGGAATGATGCCGAAAAATGTCGTAACGGCAAAAGGCAGCAGGGCGATGCCGACGAAAGCCGGGATCAGATTGGCCAGAAAGAACGGCAGCGCAGGCACCAGCCGCATGATCAAGAGCGCCGACCACTGATTCTCGCGCAGCGCGGCTTGCAGCCGCGCCGCAGCGCCGCCGCTGGCTTGCAGCTTGCGGGCCGCCGCCGCGCCAAAGCCCGCGCGGGCGGCAAGAAACACCAGCACGGCACCAAGGCTCGCGCCCAGAACCGAGTAGAGCACGCCCGGAAACAGGCCAAAAAGAAAGCCCCCCGCCAGGGTGGCCATCGTCGCCCCCGGCAGGCTGAGCGCGACAATGGCGACGTAGGCCGCGATATACCCAAGACTGGCCAACAGAAAATACCCGTCGCGGAAGGCGAGCAGCGCCGCGCGGTGCTGGGCCAGCGCCTCGAAGCTGAGCGTGTCGCGCAGAAAGATCGCGCCCGCCACGGCGGCGAACAGAATAAGCAGAAACGGCAGTTTGCGGCTGAGCGAGGACATCGGGTTTCCCTGTTACTGCCGCCAAGATGGGCAATTGCGGGGAATTGCGCCAGCGCCCAAGCCACCCCTATCACGCGCGCTTGATCCGCAGCGCGGCTTCTGGCATCGCTTGGCAGGGTTTTGTAACAATTCCTGTGGCCAATTGCGCTTTGCGGCGGAAATGTTGCAGAAATCTGCAGCACTTTGCGTTGACTTGGCCGCGATCCCCCCCTAAAGGACGGGCTTCAAGTTTATGGCGTCGAATCCTTCCGGTTTGGCGCAGCCTGTGATGGAGACCGCGATGAAGCGCACTTTTCAACCCTCGAACCTGGTTCGCGCCCGCCGTCACGGCTTCCGTGCCCGCATGGCAACCAAGGGTGGCCGTCTTGTGCTGGCAGCCCGCCGCGCCAAGGGCCGCAAGAAGCTGTCGGCTTAAGTTCTGACTGGTCCCTCGGGGCCAGATACAGGAGCAAAGACATGACACCGCCGAAGGTATCGGACATTGGCAGATCTGCCGAAGCCTCCGAAGCGCCTCCGGCGGTTTCGCTTTGCGCGGGTCCTGGCTCGGGTCTCAAGATCGAGACCTTGAAGATCCGCGCCGATTTTCTGCGCACGGCGCAGGGGCGCAGGCAGGGCACCGGCAGTTTTCTGGTGCAGGGCCGCGCGCGGGGCGATGCGACGGCGCAGGTGCGGATCGGCTTTACCGCCTCGAAGAAGATCGGCAATGCCGTGGCGCGCAACCGCGCCAAGCGCCGCCTGCGGGCCCTGGCGCGCGAGATCCTGCCGGGATTTGCCCAAGCCGGCTGGGATTACGTCATCGTCGCCAAGCCCGAGGCCACCAACGCCCGTCTTTTCGCCGATATGCGCAATGATCTGATTGCAGCGCTGGCCAGCCTGCACAAGGTCAGCCCGCCGCAGATTACCCAACCCAAGGCGCAGCCGTGACCCCGCTGGCCAGTCTGCTCGCCCTGCCGGTACGCGGCTATCGGCTGCTGCTCAGCCCCTGGGTCGGGCATGGCTGCCGCTTTCAACCGACCTGTTCGGCCTATGCCCTGGAGGCCTTGGAGCGCCATGGCGGCATCAAGGGCGGCTATCTGACGGTGCATCGGATCTGTCGCTGCCATCCCTGGGGCGGGTCGGGCTATGATCCGGTGCCGGGGGCGGATGTGGAGCATGATTCCGGGGGCTGATCTTGTTGCTGGTCTTCGCCTCCGGCTAGCTGGAATGCAAGCATTCCAGCCTGGATATTTGTACAGAGAGGATGACCTGAGGGTTTTGCCTTTCTACCTTGGGTCTGGCATAGCGGAACGGTAGCGAAGAGGGCTGTCATGCTTGATCGGACGAGGCTGACGAGATCCACCCGCTGTTTCACGGCGCGCCGCAGACCGGCGAGTTTCGCAAGCTGCGCAAGCGCATCGTCCAGCAGGTGCGCGAGGCGATCGAGACCTATGGCATGGTCGAAGCGCGGCGACCGCTGGCTGGTCTGCCTGTCGGGCGGCAAGGACAGCTATACCCTGCTGGCGATCCTGCACGAGCTGAAGTGGCGCGGGCTTTTGCCGGTCGATCTGCTGGCCTGCAATCTGGATCAGGGCCAGCCGAACTTTCCTGCCACGGTGCTGCCGGAGTTTCTGGCGCGCATGGGCGGTGCCGCACCGGATCGAATATCGCGACACCTATTCGGTGGTGATGGAGAAGAACCGCGCCGGGCGGCACGATGTGCGCGCTCTGTTCGCGGCTGCGGCGCGGTAATCTTTATCGCATCGCGCGCGAGGAGGGCTGTTCGGCCGTGGTGCTGGGCCATCACCGCGACGACATTCTGGAGACCTTCTTCATGAACCTGTTTCACGGCGGCCGACTGGCCTCGATGCCGCCGAAGCTGGTGAACGAAGAGGGCGATCTGTTCGTTTACCGCCCGCTGGCCTTTGTCGCCGAAGCCGATTGCGACGGCCTTTGCCAAGGCGTTGAATTATCCGATTATTCCCTGCGATCTTTGCGGCAGCCAGGAAGGTTTGCAGCGCGCGCAGGTCAAGCAGCATGCTCGACGAATGGGAGGCGCGCAGCGCCGGGGCGACGCGCGGGTGATGTTCCGCGCGCTGATGAATGTGCGGCCCTCGCATCTGGCAGATCCGGCGCTGTTCGACTTTGCCGCATTGCTGGCCGGTTCGGAAAATTTTAGCGAAATTCCTTTGCAACTTCGGGATGTGGATTAACGGTCTGAACAGACCCCGGACCTAGGGTTTGAAGCGCGGGCCTTGCCTGCGAATCAGATTGGGGCCTTGCGGATGAGTTCAGGACATCTCTCGCAGATTGCCACGCGGATGCGGCGGACCGGCCGCGGGCTGCGCCGTCCCGAGGTGCTGGTTTTCTTGCCTGCCATGGCGATGATCGCCTTCTGGCTGGGCGGCGAGAAACCGCTGATCGGGCTGGCACTGCTGGCGCCGCTGCTCTTTGTGCTGACCGCCCGGGCAGCGCCACAGCGCTCGGCCCTGGCCAGCAGCGATGTGCTGGAAGGGCTGTCGCTGCGCAGTCAGCTGGTGGCAGCGCTGGATACGACGCTGGCCGATGCCGAGATGACCGGATTGAACACCGCCTGCCTGATCGTGCAGATCGACCACGCCGACCGCATCGTCGACCGCTTTGGCCGCGCGGCGCAGACCCGCGCCGTTACCTGCGTGGCCGAGCGGATCTGTGCGGTCTTGCGACCGGGCGATCTGGTGGCGCGGCAGGAAAGCACCGGCTTTTCCATCGCCCTTGCGCCGGTGCGCCGGATTGATCTTGAGGTGCTGGTGCAGATGGCGGCGCGATTGCAGGCGGCAGTTTCCGCGCCGATCAGTCTGGATGCCGCCAAGATCTATGTCTCTTGCTCGGTGGGGTTTTGCCACGGGGCGCGGGCGCCTGTGCCCAGTGGCGAAAGCCTGCTCGCTGCGGCGCAAGCGGCGGCGGATGAGGCGCGGCGGCAGGGGCCAAGCGGTATCCGGGCCTATTCGCCGGAAATGGCCCGGGTGCGCGCCGACCGCGCCTGCCTGCGCGACGATCTTGAACATGCCTTGGACGAGGGCCAGATCAGGCCGCATTTTCAGCCCCAAATCTCGACCGATACCGGGGAAATCACCGGATTTGAGGCGCTTGCGCGCTGGTATCATCCCGAAAAGGGTCTGATCGCCCCGGCGGATTTTCTGCCGCTATTGGATGATCTGGGGCTGGAGGGGCGGCTTTGCGAGGTGATGGTCTATCAGTCGCTGCTGGCGCTGTCGCGCTGGGATCGGGCTGGGTTGAAAGTGCCGACCGTGGCGGTGAATTTCTCGGGTCAGGAGCTGCGCGACCCCAAACTGGTCGACAAGTTGAAATGGGAGCTGGACCGCTTTGATCTGGCCGCGTCACGGCTGACGGTGGAGGTGCTGGAAAACGTCGTGGCCGAGACCGAGAATGATGTGGTGATCGCCAATATTGCCGCCCTTGCCAAGCTGGGCTGCGGCGTCGATCTGGATGATTTCGGCACCGGCCATGCCTCGATCACCTCGATCCGCCGCTTTGCCATCCGCCGCATCAAGATCGACCGCAGCTTTGTCACCCGGCTCGACGAGGACCGCGAGCAGCAAAAGATGGTGGCGGCGATCCTGTCGATGGCCGAGCAGCTGGGGCTTGCGACCCTGGCCGAGGGGGTGGAAACGCCCGGCGAACATGCCATGCTGGCGCAATTGGGCTGCGGCGATGTGCAGGGCTTTGGCATCGCCCGGCCGATGCCGGTGGATGAAACCTTTGACTGGATCGGCCGCCACCGCGCCCAGCATGACGAAACTGCCCGACATCGTGACGCAACGGCGCTGAGCCGGGATCGTGGGACGCAAGGCCGCGCCGAAAAGCCGCGATTTGCCCGGTGACGCGATCAATCTTGGGCGAAAGCAGCCGCCGCCGCGCAATCGCCGGGGAAAACCGCTTGACCTTTGCCGCCCCCTATCGTTGAACCACGCCTGACCCTGAACAGGAATGGTGCTTGTCCCGATGGACGATCAAAACAAGAATCTGATCCTTACGACCGTGCTGAGCTTTCTGGTGATCCTTGGCTGGTTCGTCGTTGGCCCCAAGCTGTTTCCCGCCTGGTTCCCCGATCCGGCGGCCGTCGTGGCCCCGACCACCGACCCGGTGGCGAACAACCCGGACGCGCCCGCCGCGACCCCCGGTGCCGCTGGCACGCCGACCACGGTGACCTCGACCGAGCCCCTGCCGGAAGCGCCGCGCCTGACCATCGACACGCCGATGCTCTCGGGCTCGATCTCGCTTTTGGGCGGGCGGCTGGACGATCTGTCGCTGAAGACCTTCAAGGACACCCTTGCCGCGGATTCGCCGAATGTGACCCTGCTGTCGCCGGTCGGCAAGGCGAACCCCTATTACGCCGTCTTCGGCTGGGCCCCCGGCGCGGGGCTGGCTGCCGAGGATGTTCCCGGTGCGAAATCGGAATGGAAACTGGCCTCGGGCGGCACGCTTTCGGTCGGAAAGCCGGTGACCTTGCAGTGGGAAAACAGCAAGGGCCTGACCTTTCTGCGCACCATCTCGATCGACGACAACTTTATGTTCACCGTCTCGGATCAGGTGAAGAATGCCGGCACCGCGCCCGTAAGTCTTTACAACTATGGCATTATCGCCCGTCACGGCCTGCCGGAACTGCAAAACATCTATGTGGTTCACGAGGGCCTTGTTCGCCGCACCGATGGCAGCCTTGAAGAGGTGAAGTACAAAAAGGTCGCGGGCCTGCCCCAGGTCGAAGCCGAAGCGGCGCAAGCCGAAGTGAAGACCGCCACCACCGATGGCTGGATCGGCTTTACCGACCACTACTGGATGACGACGCTGATCCCCGAACAGGGCAAGCCCTATACCTCGGTGGCGAAATATGTCGCCGGTGCCGATATCTATCAGGCCGAAGTGCGCGAGCCGCTGATCAGCCTGGCCCCCGGTGCTTCGGCGCAAAGCTCGATGCAGCTTTTTGCCGGGGCGAAGGTGTGGGAAACCATCCGCGACTATCAGAACGATCCGGGGACGCTGGAGTTGCTGTTCGGTGTCAAGGTTGACCCGAACCGGCCGCAGATCAAGGGTTTCATCGACTCCATCGACTGGGGCTGGTTCTATTTCCTGACCAAGCCGATCTTCTGGGTGCTGCACTGGCTGCACGGCTGGATCGGCAACATGGGTCTGGCGATCATCGCGCTGACCTTCTTCCTCAAGCTTCTGGTGCTGCCGCTGGCCTATAAATCCTATGTCTCGATGGCGCGGATGAAGGAACTGCAGCCGGAGATGGAGGCGCTGAAGGAGCGCGCCGGCGACGACAAGCAGAAGCTGCAGAACGACATGATGGAGCTCTACAAGGAGAAAAAGGTCAATCCGGCGGCGGGCTGTTTGCCGATCCTGATCCAGATCCCGATCTTCTTCAGCCTTTACAAGGTGATCTTCGTCACGCATCGAACTGCGCCACGCCCCGTTCTTTGGCTGGATCCGAACGACCTTTCGGCACCCGACCCGCTCGTCGCTGTTCAACCTCTTCGGGCTTTTGCCTTGGGATGCGCCGGCACACGGCACGCTGCTGGCGACTGATCTTCATCGGCGTGCTGCCGATCCTGCTGGGCATCTCGATGTGGCTGCAGCAAAAGCTGAACCCGGCGCCCGCTGACCCGGTGCAGCAGCAGATCTTTGCCTGGATGCCGTGGGTCTTCATGTTCATGCTGGGCGGCTTTGCCATCGGGTCTGGTGATCTACTGGATCACCAACAACACGATCACCTTCACCCAGCAGTACATGATCATGCGCAGCCACGGCCATAAGCCGGATCTCTTCGGCAACATCAAGTCGGGCTTCAAGAAGAAGAAGCCCGCGGCGGTGGCGAAAAAATGACAGGGCGGCTGGCGCAGATCTTTCGCCACCCGATCAAGGGACACGGACGCGAGGCTCTCGCGTCCGTTCGTCTTTTGGCGGGGCAGTGCCTGCCCTGGGACCGGCACTGGGCGGTGGCGCATGAGGCGGCCAAGCTGGTGCCGGGCTGGAACCGCTGCGCCAATTTTGCGCGCGGGGCCAAGGCACCCGCAGTTGATGGCGATCACCTCGGAGCTGGACGAGGCGAGCGGGGTTTTGACCCTGCGCCATCCCGAGCGCGGCGAGATCAGGTTTCGCCCCGATGCGCCCGAGGATCTTGCGCGGTTTCTGGACTGGGTGCTGCCGCTGAACCCGCCGGAACGGGCGCAGCCGGTGTCGATTTTCAGCGCGGGGCGGGGGATGACGGACAGCCCCGAGCCGACGATTTCGATTCTTAACCCTGCCTCGCTGGCCGAGCTGTCGGCGAAGATGGGGCAGGCTTTGTCGCAGGATCGCTGGCGCGGCAATCTGTGGATCGAGGGCGCGCAGCCTTGGGCCGAATTTGGCTGGATCGGCCGCGAGATCCAGATCGGCGGCGCGCGGCTGAAGATCACCGAGCGCATCACCCGCTGCAGTGCCACGACGGTGGACCCCGAAACGGGGCGGGTGACAGCCCCGACCTTGCAGGCGCTGCAAGAAATTATGGCCACCAGGATTTTGGCGTCTATGCCGAGGTGGTGGAAGGCGGGCCGATCGCGCTCGGCGATGAATGGAGACTGGCATGAGCCTGCAATTCACCTTTGCCCCCGAACCCGAGTTTGAGGCGCGCGAGGCGGGCCGTTTGCTGTTCGCGGGCCCGGTCGATTTCGTCAAAGGCGTGGTCGCCATGTCGGGCCTGCCCGCCGCCGGACCGGCTGGAGGTTTGCTTTGCGGGCCGCTCGAATGTCGGGAAATCCAGCCTGATCAATGCCTTGACCGGTCGCAAAAGCCTTGCCCGCGCCTCGAACACGCCGGGGCGGACGCAAGAGATCAACTACTTCGCCTTGGGCGAGGAGAACCGCTATCTGGTC
Source organism: uncultured Alphaproteobacteria bacterium (assembly GCA_963815275.1). Taxonomy (GTDB): domain Bacteria; phylum Pseudomonadota; class Alphaproteobacteria; order Rhodobacterales; family Rhodobacteraceae; genus Cypionkella. Next base: position 33,598 of record CAWFGD010000020.1, on the reverse strand, counting down.
GACCTGCCCGGCTATGGCTATGCCGAGGCGCCGGTCGCCGATCGTCGCGAAATGGCAGGCGCTGCTGAAGCGCCTATCTGGCGGGGCGGCAGACCCTGCGGCGGGCCTTCGTGCTGATCGACACGCCGCCATGGCGTGAAGGCGGTGGATGAAGAAATCCTGACCCTGCTCGACCGCTCTGCCGTGACCTTTCAGGTGGTGATGACCAAGGCCGACAAGGTGTCGAAGGCCGAGCGCGAGGCCAATATCGCGCATGTCGATCGAGCGCGATGAAGCGGCATCCGGCGGCCTACCCCGAGATCGTGGTGACCAGCTCGGAAAAGGGCGACGGGATCGAGACCCTGCGGGCGATCATCGCCACGCTGGTCTGAACCTGCCCGTCAGACGTGCTGGCCGCCGTTGATCTGAATCTCGGTGCCGGTGATGTAGCTTGACTGCGGATTGCACAGAAACCAGATCGCATCGGCCACCTCGTCGCGGCTGGCCGAGGCGGCGCAGCGGCAGGGTTCGACGATCTTGTCGGTGCCGGGCGACAGGATCGCGGTTTCGACCTCGCCGGGTGCAATCGCATTGACCCGCACGCCCAAGGGCCCGAAATCATGCGCCATTTCGCGCGTCAGCGCCGCCAGCGCCGCCTTTGAGGTCGCATAGGCCGCCCCTGCAAAGGGATGGACCCGCGAGCCCGACGATCGAGGTGACATTGACCACCGAGCCCTTGGCCGCGACCAATTCATCCTGCAAGCCGCGCGCCAGAATCACCGGCGCAAAGAAGTTGACGTGAAACACATGCCCCCAGGTGCGCAGGTCGGTTTCGAGCGTGTTCAGCCGCTTGCCGCCCTCGCCCTTGGGCGAGATCCCGGCATTGTTGACCAAGGCATCGAGCCGCCCGTTCAGCTTGGTCTTGATCGCCTCGATCGCCGCGATGGTCTTGTTGGGGTCGGCGAGGTCGATCTGGATGTGATTTTCCTCGCCCCCCGGCCAGGGGCAGCGCGGATCGAAGGGATGGCGCGAACAGGTCAGCACGCGCCAGCCTTCGGCGCCAAAGCGTTTGACGGTGGCATGGCCGATGCCACGGCTGGCCCCGGTCAGAACAAGTGTCTTTTCGGCTCGGACATTGCGGGCTCCTCGTTTCTGCGCCAAGCTAGGGCTACGGCGGGGGAATGCAAGTGCCGCTGGCGACGGGCACATGGCGCTTGGCAGGGGGGCGGCAAAGCCGTCTAGGCAATAGGCGAAACCGGAGGTCCCCCATGAAAAAGCAGACCCTGACCATGACAGATGCCATTCACACCGCGAAAATGCTGTCCGAGGCCCTGCCCTATCTGCAACGCTTTTCCGGTGCGGTGGTGGTGGTGAAATTCGGCGGCAATGCCATGGGCGACGATGCCGCGATGGCGGAATTTGCCCGCGATATCGTGCTGATGCGGCAGGTTGGGCGTCAACCCGGTGGTGGTGCATGGCGGCGGGCCGATGATCAACGAGATGCTGGCCAAGCTGGGCATCGAAAGTCAAATTCGTGCGCGGCAAGCGGGTGACCGACAAGGCGACGGTGCAGGTGGTCGAGATGATCCTGTCGGGTCTGGTCAACAAGCGGATCGTGCAGGCGATCATGGATGCGGGCGGGCGCGCCGTGGGCATCTCGGGCAAGGACGACGACATGATGGTCTGCGTGCCGGATGACCCGGAGCTGGGCTTTGTCGGCCGCCCGGTCGAGATGAACGTGCAGGTGCTGCGCGATCTTTACAACGCCGGGATCATTCCGGTGGTGGCGCCGGTGGCGACCGGGCATGGCCGATAACGAGACCTTCAACGTCAATGGCGACACGGCGGCGGGGGCGATTGCCGGCGCCTTGCAGGCCGACCGTCTGCTGCTGCTGACCGATGTGCCGGGCGTGAAGAATGCCGCCGGAGAGGTGATGACCCAGATCACCCCGGATGAGATCCGCCAGATGACCGCCGATGGCGTGATCTCGGGCGGGATGATTCCCAAGACCGAAACCGCGCTGATGGCGATCGAGGCGGGCACGCGGGCGGTGACGATCATGGACGGCAAGGTGCCGAACGCCTGTCTGCTGGAGCTGTTCACCGACCATGGCGCGGGCAGCCAGATCCGCTCGACCGCGCCGCGGGTGACGCCGCGCCTCAAGCGGTAGGTGGCCGACCTTGCCCAGATCGAGGCCTTGGCTGCGGCGCATTGTCTGACCGTGCTGGGCGGCTTTGCCTGCGAGGGCGAGGCGGATCTGCCGGCGGGGACGCGCTCGGTCTTGCTGCTGGGTCCGGCGGCGCAGGGCTATTGGGCGCATGTCACGGCGCAACCGGAATGGCTGGATGGCGCGGCCGACCCGATTGACCGCTGGTCGCGGCGGGTGATTGGCGGGATGGCTTGCAGCTTGGGGGCCAAGGCGCGCTTTCCCTTTGGCGGCCCGCCCTATCATCCGTTTTATCAATGGGCGCTGCGCACGGGACGGATCTGGGAGAGCCCGGTGCGGTTGCTGGTGCAGGCAGAGCATGGCTTGATGGTCAGTTTTCGCGGCGCGCTGGCGCTGAAAGAGCTGGTCGAGGTGCCGCAGGCGGCGCGGCCCTGCGAGACCTGTCCCGCGCCCTGTCTGACCGCCTGCCCGGTGGGCGCGCTTGGCGCGGCGGGCTATGACCTGCCCGCCTGTCACGGCTTCCTTGATAGCGCCGCGGGCGGCGACTGCATGAATTCGGGCTGCGCGGTGCGCCGCGCTTGCCCCCTGCCGCTGGGCCGTGCAAGACTGGCGGAACACTCGGCCTATCACATGGGAATATTCCACAAATGAAACGCCTTATCCTGACCCGCCATGCGAAATCTTCCTGGGACGACCCACTGGTTCCCGATCATGATCGCCCGTTGAACGAGCGGGGCAAGGCGGCGGCGGCGGATCTGGGGCAGTGGCTGGCCTCGCGCGGCTATGTGCCGGAAAAGGTGCTTTGCTCGGATGCGGCGCGCACGCGGGCGACCTGGTCGGGGCTGGCCCCTGCCCTGCCCGGCACCCCGATCCTTGAGCTGAAGCCGGCGCTGTATCATGCCGGGCCGGATGTGATGCTGGCGGTGCTGCAGCACGCCAAATCGGATGTGGTGATGATGATCGGCCACAATCCTGGGATCGCCGATTTCGCGGGCAAGCTGGTGGCGCAGGCGCCGTTGAATTCTGAGTTCGGGCGCTATCCGACCGGGGCAACTCTGGTGGCGGATTTCGCAGTTGAAAGCTGGGAAGAGGTTACGTTCGGCAAGGGCATCACGGTCGATTTCGTGATCCCGCGCGAGATCGAGATCTAGCGGTCCCAACTCGGGACCGGATCGCGCGTCAAGGAAATCAAAGGCTTGACCCTCGCGCTTTAATGGATTTTTAACGCTTTGCGGCAAGACGCCTCCCCCATGGCTTGGGGGAGGCGTTTTGGTCAGGCGGGGGCCTGAACCGCGTCCCTGCTGCGCCACAGCGAATAGACCACACCAAAGCTGAGGATCGCGAAGGTGATGCCCAGCGACCAGCTGGCCGGGAACTTCTGCCAATCCATCAGATCGGCGACAAAGATCTTGGAGCCGATGAAGACCAGCAAGACCGCCAGCGCATACTTCAGGTAGTGGAAGCGGTGCAGCACGGCGGCGAGGGCGAAGTAGAGCGCCCGCAACCCGAGGATGGCGAAGATGTTCGAGGTATAGACGATGAAGGGGTCGGTGGTGATGGCAAAGACCGCGGGCACCGAATCGACGGCAAAGACCAGATCGGCGATCTCGATCATGCCCAGCGCCAGAAACAGCGGCGTGACATAGCGCAGCGGCTTGCCGGTGACGGGGTCAGGGCGGGTGACGATGAACTCGCGCCCCTCGATCTTGTCAGTGACGCGGAACAGCTTGCGCATCAGGCGCAGCACGGGGTTGGTGCTGACGTCCATTTCCTTGTCGCTGGAGACCAGCATCTTGAGGCCGGTAAAGATCAGGAAGGCGGCGAAGATATAGAGCACCCAATGGTATTGCGCCACCAGCGTCGCGCCGACGCCGATCATCACGCCGCGCAGCACGATCACGCCAAGGATGCCCCAGAACAGCACCCGGTGTTGATAGAGCCGCGGCACGGCGAAAAAGCTGAAGATCAGCGCGATGACAAAGACGTTGTCGAGGGCGAGGGTCTTTTCGACCACAAAGGCGGTGAGGTATTCGACGGCGGGCTGCGCGCCGAGTTGAACCCAGACAAAGCCGCCGAAAGCGACGCCGAGCGAGATGTAGAGCGCCGAGAGTTTCAGCGACTGGCGCACGCCGATTTCCTGATCGGTCTTGTGCAGCAGGCCAAGGTCAAGCACCAGCAGGGTGACGACGATGGCGATGAAGCTGAACCACAGCCAGAGCGGGGTTCCGAGGAAGAGAGTAAAAAGCAGGGTTTCCAAAGTGCGGCCTCTTGGGTTGAGGAGCGCACGGCGTTAAAAGCTATCCGGAAATCCGCAGGCCCCTGACGTCGTACGCTCGATGCAATCCGACATCACGACAGGGTGTCGCCAGAGGGGCCCGGTTTGCATTGCCTGAAGGTAGGGGCGCGGCGGCAGCGTTCAAGAGGCCGTGATCGCTTTTGCCGCGCCCTTTGGATCGTTGCGGCTCAATCGGCCATCAGCTTGGCATAGACCGGGCCGAGGCGCTTGCTTTCCGGCCAGAACAGGCGCGGGGCACGGCCTGCCAAGACGTCGATGAGAATGCCGATATGGACATGCCAGCCGGTCGAGGTGTCGCCGCGACGCGCGGCGGTGGCGATGCCGATATGGGTGACGACCAGCCGGGTCTGATCGCCCATCGCGGTGAGTTCAAAGGTGCATTCCGAGCCCTTGCCATCGGCCTGCCAGTTGAAGGCCAGCACATGCGGCGGTTCAAAGCGCGTCACCACGCCATGCAGCTCGTGGTAAATATTGCCCGCCTCGACGGGGTTGCCGTCGCGGTCAAGCCCGCCCGAGAGGTCGCCGGGGCGAAAGATCAGCGTCAGCGGCGCGCCGATGGCGGCGCCCATCGGCCCCGCGCCCAGCCATTTGCCGCGCAGGTCGGCGTCGGTCAGATAGGTCCAGACCCGGTCGATATTGGCGGGCAGCATCCGCTCCAAGCGGATCGTGCTGGCTTCGGGGCGGGTCAACAGGGGTTCGTCGAGAAACTGGCTGTCCATGACTTAGTCCTTTTTCGGTGAAGGGGGTTTTGTGGTGGGATCGGGCTGGCGCAAAAGCTCGGCCAATTGATCCAGCGAGGTGGTCCAGAAGGCCTGATAGCTTTGCAGCCAGGCGGTGGCTTCGGCCAGATGCTGGGCTTGCAGGCGGCAGATCTGGGTGCGGCCTTGCTGGCGGCGGGTGAGCAGGCCTGCGGCCTCCAGCACGCGGACGTGCTTGGAGGCCGCGACGAGGCTCATGTCATAGGGCGCGGCCAGCTCGGAGATCGAGCTTTCCGATTGGGTGAGCCTTGCCAGCATGCCGCGACGGGTCGGGTCCGCGAGGGCATGGAAGACGGCGGTGAGCTGGGGCGAATCATAAACCATATGGTTAAGCTATGCCCGAAAAGGGCTGATGTCAAACCATTTGGTTAAGTATTACCTGCGGGCATGAAAAAGCGCCCCTCGGGGCGCTTTTTGTGGTGCTTCTGCGCACTTGGGGGTCAATGCCCGAGGATCTGGCTGAGGAACAGCTTGGTGCGATCCGATTGCGGGTTGTTGAAGAACTCTTTCGGTTCGTTCTGTTCCACGATCTGGCCCTGATCCATGAAGATCACCCGGTTCGCCACGGCCTGGGCAAAGCCCATCTCGTGGGTGACGCAGAGCATGGTCATGCCCTCTTCGGCGAGCGAGATCATGGTGTCGAGCACCTCTTTGATCATCTCGGGGTCGAGCGCCGAGGTCGGTTCGTCAAACAGCATGATGCGCGGCTTCATGCAGAGCGAGCGGGCGATGGCGACGCGCTGCTGCTGACCGCCCGAGAGCTGGCCGGGGTATTTGTTGGCCTGCTCGGGGATCTTGACCTTTTCGAGGAAGTGCATCGCGGTTTCCTCGGCCTCGCGCTTGGGGGTCTTGCGGACCCAGATCGGCGCGAGGGTGCAGGTTTTCCAGAATGGTCAGATGCGGGAAAAGGTTGAAGTGCTGGAAGACCATGCCGACCTCGGAGCGCACCTTGTCGATGTTCTTGAGGTCAGAGGTCAGTTCGGTGCCGTCGACGATGATCTGGCCCTGCTGATGTTCTTCCAGCCGGTTGATGCAGCGGATCAGCGTCGATTTGCCCGAGCCGGACGGGCCGCAGATGACGATGCGTTCGCCCCGGTTCACCGTCATGTTGATGTCGCGCAGCACGTGGAACTGGCCATACCATTTGTTCATGCTGGTGATCTGGATCGCGACCTCGTCAGAGACGGTCATCTTGCTGCTGGCTTGTGCGGTTGCGTTCATGAGTTCAGTCCCTCTTAGCGGTGATCGGTCTTCAGCTTGCGCTCGAGATACATCGAGTACCGCGACATGCCGAAGCAGAAGATGAAGAAAATGGCGCCGACGAAGATGAAGGGTTCCCAGTAGACGCCCTTCCAGTTGATGTCGGCGCGGACGATTTTGGTGATGCCTTGCAGCGGATCGGCGAGGCCGACGAGGGCGACCAGCGTGGTGTCCTTGAACAGGCCGATGAAGGAGGACACGATGCCGGGGATCGAGATCTTCAGCGCCTGCGGCAGGATGATCAAGCGCTGCGCCTGCCAGTAGTCCAGACCGAGGGCGTCGGCGGCTTCGTACTGACCTTTGGGCAGGGCGGCCAGACCGCCCCGGATCACCTCGGCGATATAGGCCGAGGCGAAGAAGGTGACGAGGATGATCACGCGCAGGATCAGGTCGAAGTTGCTTTGCGGCGGCAGGAAGTAGTTCAGCAGCAGCGAGGCGGTGAACAGCATGGTGATCAGCGGCACACCGCGGATAAACTCGATGAAGGCCACCGAGACGCCCTTGATGAAGAGCATGTCCGAGCGCCGCCCGAGGGCCAGCAGCAGGCCCATCGGCAGCGAGGCCGACACGGCTGTCACGCCGATGACGATCGAGAGCAGGAAGCCGCCGAATTTGTCCGAGGCAATCGGGATCAGGTCGATCGGGATCAGATTGGCCAGCGGCGTGGTGACATAGGGTTGCACCTTGAGCCACCAGAGCACCGCCACGACCGCGCCGATGGCTCCGGCGACGGCAACGCCGACGCGGCTTTGCAGAATGTTCCAGACCACGACCATCAGGGCAAAGCCCGCGATCACGCCAATCGGTCCCCAGATCGAGCCACCCCAGAGCAGGTAGAAGCCGACGAAGGGAAACAGCAGGGTGAAGATCACCAGGCGCTTGGGTGCCAGAGCGGCGACGGCAAAGAGCAGTGCAAAGAGCACGAGGCCGATCACGAGGTGACCTGCATCGGTGCCAACGCCCAGCATGGCCAGCAGCGTCAGCGCGCCCACCGCGGCGACAATGGCCATGTTGATCTTGCGCAGGCCGAGATAAAGCACCGGAGCCAGCGCCACCAGCATCAGGCCAAAGGCCAGCACCGGACGCCAGTAGAGATTGCCCGGATAAAAGCCAAAGAGGAACTGGTGCCAACGTTCCCGGATCAGCGCCCAGCAGGCGCCCTCTTGGCCGGGGCCAAAGTTGGCTTCGATGATCTGGCGGCATTCGGTCAACGAGTTTGCGGTCCAGACGCCGTGAAGAAACCACGGCAGCGAGGAGGCGATCAGCCAATAGACGACGTAGAGGCTGATCAGAACGTCAGAATGCTATTGAACGGCCCCGAGAACAGGTTTTCACGGCCCCATTTGATCACGCCGGTCTGGCTGCTCGGCGGTTTGGCCTGCGGCAGCATGGTCTCGCGGACGTAGAGAACGGTATCTTCGTCCATCTCAGCGCTCCTTCAACTTGGTGCTGGCGTTGTAGACGTTCATCGCCGAGGAAATCAGCAGCGAGAGGATCAGGTAGATCATCATCATCAGCAGCATGCACTCAAGCTCGCGGCCGGTCTGGTTCATGGTGATGCCGCCGAGCGTGCCCTTGAGGTCGAGGTAGCCGACCGCAATGCCGAGCGTCGTGTTCTTGGTGAGGTTGAGGTATTGGCTGATCAGCGGCGGCACGATGACGCGCAGCGCCTGCGGCAGCACGACAAGGCTCATGATGCGGCCCTGACGCAGGCCAAGCGCGGCTGCGGCTTCGGACTGGCCACGGCTGACGGCCATGATGCCGGCGCGCACCGCTTCGGCGATGTAAGCGCCGGTGTAGAGCGACAGGGCGATCACCAGCGCGGTGAAGTTATGCGCGACGGTGAAGCCGCCGACGAAGTTAAAGCCCTTCCAGACGCCGTTTTCATCGGTGTTGAAATGCGGCACGTCCCAGTGCAGGCCCAAGAGGGTCAGCAGCAGGATGGTCGGCAGGAAGATCACGGCAAGGTTCTTCCACCAGGTCACCGGGCGCAGGCCGGTTGCTTCCTGGATCACCTTGGCGCGGGCAGAGATGCCGCGGGCGACAAAGATCGAGCCGATGAAGACCACCAGCACGGCGATCAGGGACAGGTTGATCGGCACGTTGAACAGGCTGAACGAGCCCAGGGGGTGGGTCAGCAGCGGAGAGGGCATGCTGGTGCCGCGGTTCGACAGGGCAACCGTGTCGAAGAACAGCATCGAGGCGGCGGGCTCGGTGCCGGAATCGATCATGGCCTGGGTGACCTTGAAGTCATTGATCTGCGGCATGACCTCGGAAAACACGGTGTAGGCGAGGATGATCCACAACAGCAGGGGAACGTTGCGGAAGACCTCGACATAGACGGTCATCAAGCGGGCGACGATCCAGTTTTTCGACAGGCGCAGCACGCCGGCAAAGACGCCGATGATGGTGGCGAAGATGCAGCCGAAGAAGGCGACGACCAGCGTGTTGAGCAGGCCGATCCACAGCGCGCGGAAGTGGGTGTCGTCGTTGGTATAGGGGATCAGCTGCTGGTCGATGTCGTAGCCAGCGCGATTCCACAGGAAGGCAAAAGTTGATGTCCTTGCCCTTGGCCGCGAGGTTGGTGATCAGGTTGTCGCGCAACCACCACAAGATCGCCGCCAGCAGGATCAACGCAATGACCTGAATGGTCATCGAGCGATAGCGGGTGTCGTAGATAAGCATGCCCAGCCGAAAGCTGGCTTTCGGCGCCTCAGTCACAGACGTCATGATGTACCCCCTGCCCTGCCGCTTGTCGGGTTAAGGACCCGATCGGTGCGGGGTCATGCCCCTGCGGTCTGGCTGTTATTGTCGGAACGAAAGACTTCGGGCGCAGCCTTGGCTGCGCCCGAGATGGTGTGATTACCGGAACGGCGGTGCGTACTGCAGACCGCCTTGGGTCCACTGAGCGTTCAGGCCACGCGCCAGACCGATCGGGGTCGATGTGCCGATGTTGGCTTCAAAGATCTCGCCATAGTTGCCATTGGCGGCGATTGCGCGCTTGGCCCAATCCTTGTCGAGGCCGATCATCGCGCCAAGATCACCTTCGAGGCCGAGCAGACGCTTGACTTCCGGGTCTTGGGTCGAGGCGCCGACTTCTTCGATATTGGCTTTGGTGATGCCTTTTTCTTCAGCAGCAACCAGCGCGTAGTAGGTCCAGCGGACGATATCGCCCCACTGGTTGTCGCCGTGACGCACGACCGGGCCGAGCGGCTCTTTCGAGATGATCTCGGGCAGGATCACGTAGTCTGCCGGCGACGGCAGGGTGGCGCGCAGGGCGGCAAGGCCGGATGCGTCGGTGGTATAGGCGTCGCAAGCCCCGGCGAGGAACTGGCGCTGGCCTTCCGCGTCATCCTGGATGGTGACGGGGGTGTAGTTGATGTTGTTGGTCTTGAAGAAGTCGGCAAGGTTCAGCTCGGTCGTGGTGCCGGTCTGAATGCAGATCGTCGCGCCATCAAGTTCTTTGGCCGAGGAAACGCCGAGGTCTTTTTTGACCATGAAGCCCTGACCGTCGTAGTAGTTGACGGCGACGAAATCGAGCTTGAGGTCGGTGTCGCGCGAGAAGGTCCAGGTCGAGTTGCGGACCAGCATGTCGACTTCGCCCGAAGCCAGCGCGGTGAAGCGGGTCTCGCCGGTGGTGGGGACGTATTTCACTTTGGTCGCATCGCCCAGAACCGCAGCAGCAACGGCTTTGCACAGATCCGCGTCAAAGCCGACATACTGGCCAGTGGCATCCGGCGCGCCGAAGCCGGTCAGACCGGTGTTCGAGCCGCAGATCAGCTCGCCGCGCGCTTTGACGTCGTCCAGCGTGGTGGCCGAAGCCATGCCAGCCAACAGCGTCGTCGCCGCAAGAGTGCCAAGGAACACGGATTTTTTCATTCTTACCTCTTCCTGATTTCCGCCCGTTTTTTAGGCGGAGGTTGATGCCCCACGTGGGTCGCGGGTGCGATACCGATGACAGATTGCTCTGCCAGTGTGGGGTATCTTTCTGTATAGAGCCGTCATAGGTCAAGCAAAACCGCCAACATAACGGAAAATACAGGAAAATCTGCGGAGAGGGCGGCTGCAACCATGCAGTTAGCGCAATGTTTGGGCAGTCTGCCTGAAAGATGCGTAAGATTGTTACCCGCACAATATGAAGAATCGTTCCGCCGCCAGCATTGCCTCTCGTTTGTGCGCTTCGAGGGCTGCGGCGTCGTCGTCGACGCCCCATTGCTCATTTTGCCAGCTTTCATCGATTCGGCTCAGGGTCCAGGCCTCGGCGGCGCTCGAGACGGCCACGGGTGGCGGCAAGGCCAAGGATCAGCGAGCCGGAGATCGCGATCAGATCGTGCAGCGCGGCAAGGCGGAAGGCGGAATAGGCGTGAACCGCCGCTTGCAGCGCGGCAAGGCTGGCTGCGGGCTGCGTCGATCGGAATGACGCCCGAGGTCACCCGCAAGGGCGCATCAAGGGCATTGGCGGACCAGAGCAACAGCGGGTCCCAGGCCTCGGCCTGACGGTCGATCAGCTCTTGCGGCGCCGTGGCGCGGTAGCACAGCAGGTCGGTGCCGCCATAGCCCGCCAGCATGTCGGCCACTTCGGCAAACTGCGGCGGCCACCTTGTCCAGCGCGGAATTGGCGGCGCGGGTGACGGGCATGGTCTCGGGCTTGATCAGGCCAGCTTGCGCATCCCATTCGGCGGCAATCGCCTGCGCCATCGCGAGGCTCGGCACCACCAGCGGCGTCTTGGCCGGGGTTTTCACCGCGCGGCCGTCGAGAGTCACGGTAAAGCCGCCGTCGCAAGGCAGGGCGAGGGCGGCTTTCCAGAAACGTTTGGCCTTCCAGGCGCTCATTCATCGCCTCCGAAAGGATCGAGCGGCACGTCGTTTTCGCCCCAGTCGAGGGTCTTCCAGGTCCGGGCCATATGTTCGGGCAGAGGGGCGATGAAGGTCATCATTTCCTTGGTGATCGGGTGCTGGACCTTGAGCATGCGGGCGTGCAGATGCAGCTTGCGCGACAGATCGCCGCCGATGCCCGCGCCCCAGCCGTCGCCCATGTTCTCGGTGCCCGAGCCGCCGTATTTGCCATCGCCGATGATCGGATGGCCCATCTCGGCCATATGGGCGCGCAGCTGGTGGGTGCGGCCGGTGACCGGCTCCATCGCCAGCCAGGAGATGCGGTTGCCGAGGAACCAGAGGGTGAAATAATCGGTATGGGCGCGCTTGGCCTCGGGGTATTCGTCCATCTTGGCGGGATGGATGCAGATCATCTTCTCGGCGTCGCCATGCCGCGCCCGCCCTTCATCAGCCCGTATTTGATCGAGCCCTTGCGCGGATGCGGCACGCCGGCGACGGCGGCCCAATAGATCTTGCGGGTGTTGCGGTGGCGCAGGGCCTCGGACAGCGCGCGGGCGACACGGTCGGTGCGGGCCAGCATCAGGAGGCCCGAGGTGTCCTTGTCGAGCCGGTGCACCAGCTTGGGGCGTTCCTTGTAGCCGAACTTCAGCGCCTCGGTCAGGCCGTCGACATGGCGGTCGCCCTGCCCCGAGCCGCCTTGCGACGGCAGGCCCGGCGGTTTGTTGAGGATGATCATATGCTCGTCTTTCCAGAGCACGGCATCCTGGATCATCTTTTCATCGGCGGCGGTATAGCCGACGCGTTTGAGCTTGGGGGCTGCCTCATCGGGCAGCGGCGGGACGCGGATCACTTGCCCCGGTGCGATGCGATCCGAGGCCTTGCAGCGGGCGGAATCGACCCGGACCTGCCCGGTGCGGCACATCTTTTCGACGTGACCCTGGGTCAGCTGCGGAAAGCGGCGTTTGAACCATTTGTCGAGGCGCTGTTCGCCCTCGGCTTCGGAGACGGTGAGAAGGCTGACGCCGCTCATGCGAGAAGCTCCCTTGTGAGGTAGATGCCGGCGGCGAGGGCCGCGAGGGAGAAAATGAGGCTGCCCGCGACATAGGCCAGGGCGGTGAGGGTCTCGCCGCGCTCCCACAGCGTGAAGCTGTCGAGCGAGAAGGCCGAGAAGGTGGTGAAGCCGCCAAGGATGCCGGTCAGCAGAAAGGGCGCGAGGTGGGTGCCGCCCTTTTTGGCGAGGGCAATGATCAGCACGCCCATGGCGAAAGAGCCGAGGATGTTGACGAAGAGCGTGCCGGCAGGAAAGCCCGGCCCGAAGATCCGCATCGCGGAGACATTCGAGAGGTAGCGCAGGCTTGCGCCAATGGCGCCGCCGAGGGCGACTTGGAGGAGTGTTGCAAACATCAGGTTTCCTTGGGCGCAGTTGCGGAGTTTGTCAACTGGTGGAGGGGGCGCTGCCCCCGATCGCAAGCGCGATCTGCCCCCGGGATATTTGCGCCAAGATGAAAGGGCTAGTCGCTTTGGCGTTTGGCGCGGAGCTTGGCGAAGTAGTCGATGCGTTTCTTGAGCTCGCGTTCAAAGCCGCGTTCGGGCGGGGTGTAGAGCACGGGGCGTTTGAGGCCTTCGGGGAAGTAGTTCTGGCCCGAGAAGCCATCTTCGGCATCATGGTCATAGGCATAGCCCGCGCCATAGCCGATCTCCTTCATCAGCTTGGTGGGCGCGTTGCGGATGTGCAGCGGCGGCGGCTGGCTGCCGGTGTCACGGGCAAGCGCGCGGGCGGCCTTGTAGGCGGTATAGACGCCGTTCGATTTGGGCGCGAGGGCGAGGTAGACGAGGGCTTGCGCCAGGGCCAGTTCGCCCTCGGGCGAGCCGAGGCGTTCATAGGTTTGCCAGCTTTCGAGGCAGATCTGCTGGGCCTGCGGGTCGGCGAGGCCGATGTCTTCCACCGCCATGCGGGTGATGCGGCGGGCAAGAAAGCGCGGGTCTTCGCCGCCTTCGAGCATGCGGGCGAACCAGTAGAGCGCTGCATCGGGGTCGGAGCCGCGCACGGATTTATGCAGCGCGGAGATCAGGTTGTAATGTTCCTCGCCAGATTTGTCGTATTTCGAGGCGCGGCGGGTCAGGCGGGTGGCGAGCGCCTCGCGGGTCAGCGGCTTGTCGAGTTTCCAGGCGGCGACCTGTTCGATCAGGTTCAAGAGCGCGCGGCCGTCGCCGTCGGCCATTTCGATCATCGCCTCCCGCGCCTCGCCCGTCAGGGGCAGGCTGCGGCCAAGCTCTTTTTCGGCGCGTTGGGCGAGGTGTTCGAGGTCCTTCAGATCGAGGCGTTCGAGGACGATGACCTGAGCGCGCGACAAGAGTGCGGCGTTGAGCTCGAAACTGGGGTTTTCGGTGGTGGCGCCGACAAGCAGGATGGTGCCGTCTTCCATATAGGGCAGGAAGCCGTCTTGCTGGGCCTTGTTGAAGCGGTGGATCTCGTCGACGAACAGCAGGGTGCCCTGGCCGTTCTGGCGGCGGATCTTGGCGGATTCGAAGACCTTGCGCAGGTCGGGGACGCCGGTGAAGATTGCCGAGATCTGCACGAAGGCGAGGTCGCTTTCATGCGCAAGCAGGCGGGCGATGGTGGTCTTGCCCACCCCCGGCGGACCCCAGAGGATCAGCGACGACAGGCTATGCGCCGCCAGCATGGCCCCGAGCGGGGCTTCGGGGCCAAGCACATGCGACTGGCCGATTACTTCCGCCAGCGCGCGGGGGCGCAGGCGGTCGGCCAGCGGGCGCGGGCCTTCGGCGGGTTTCTTGGCGGCACTGTCGAAAAGATCGCTCATGGCGCAAAGATAGGTCTTTGACGAAGGCAGGGGAAGGGCAATCGCTTGCCCCTCCCGCGCAGGTTTGGTGGCCGGGCTTAGTGGCGGGCTTAGTGAACGGTGAGGGCGAAATCCATCTCGACGACCTGATTGTCGATGCCGTCGATTTCCATCACCGGCCCCATGGCGCGCATCTTGACGCCGACGCGGTCGGCCCAGCGGGGCCAGGTCGCGGCCAGCAGGGTCAGGCAATGCGTCGCCCCAAGGCTGCGCACCGTCTCGCCCAGCTGTTGGATCAGCTGACCATGCACCCGGCGGCGGATCGAAGAGGGCACGTCATGGGCGACGAAGAGCCGGCTCGATTCCCAGATATGCGGCCCGACCGGGGCCTGGTCGTAGAGCAGATTTGACGGAATCGTGTCGAGCAGCTCGCGCTGCGCATCGCGGATCATATAGGAGTAGATGCCGCATTTCGTCGTCGTCGGTGTCAGACGATTGCCGGCGAGGACGCGACCGTCTTCGTCATGCACGACAACCCAGCGGCTGGCGGGGGTGTCGTATTGATCATATTCCATGCCCATAGCCTCGGGCAGATCCCATTTGTTATGGACGATGAAAAGTTCGCGCCGGGCGCGAAGCATATTGGCGAAAAGTTCGCCATGGTTGTGCAGATTGGCAAAAGAAAGTGTGGTGGTGATCATTATAGCCTCCAGAGTTCAGATGGCAGTCAGAACATTGCTGGAGGGGGTCTCAAATCAGGCGGTAATCCTTTGCGCGTTGGATCGCTTCAGCTGTTGTGCGCGCCATCAAACGAACGCGCGCTGAGGTGATCCGCGCTTTCAGCGCACTTTCCGATATACCCAGCTTTGCCGCAGCGGCAGTGAACCGGTCTCCCCCAGCAATACAGCGCAGCGCCTCGATCTGAGCCTTTGTCAGCTCTTCCGGAGGCTCTGTCACGTCATGCAACCGGTGCACGATGGTGGCAACGGCGGCAATTTCACGATCCTCAAACTCGCGGTCCGCCCGCGCGAAAGAGGCTATCGAGCGGGATTTGACCGGCCCACAAGAGACGGTCATCCCGTGTTTCAATCCGTATTGGGCGGCCTCAACAAAGATGCCAAAGGGGTCGGGGACGCTCGGGTCGCTCCAGCGGGTGGTGCCGGTGGTCGAGAACCCCCAGGCTACCATCGGGTCGCGCAGCACATAGCCATTTTCCGTGTAGTGATCGAGCCACTCTTGCCGGTAGGTCTGAAAAGTGAAAAGCGGCGCGGTAAAGCGGATATGCAGACCGACAAAATAGCCCGCAGGGGCCAAGAGGGAAAGCTGATGCAGTTCAACATCAATACCTAGCTTTACGGACATGTTTTTTCGATCTTTTCGATTCTTCTACAACTTTAGGCAGTCACACAGAGAGTGACTAGCGCAATCGTAGGCTGCCATATTTCTATTAACCACCAATTGAGACCAGAGCCGAATGAAAACGACCCGCCACGGGGTGGCGGGTCGGATATCAGGGTCAACGAAGGCCAGGCCGCAGCCCTTACGCCTCGATATCGTCTTCGGCGGCGGTGCGGGCGTGGTCGGCGGCACCTTTGGCGTTGACGTCACGGTCGACGAATTCGATGATCGCCATCGGCGCCATGTCGCCATAGCGGAAACCGGCCTTCAGCACGCGGACATACCCGCCCTGACGGGTCTGGTAGCGCGGGCCGAGGATCTCGAAGAGACGCGCGGTGTGGATGTCTTGCTTGAGCTGCGCATGCGCCTGACGACGGGCGTGCAGGTCGCCGCGCTTGGCAAGGGTGATCAGCTTTTCGATGATCGGGCGCAGTTCTTTTGCTTTCGGCAGAGTGGTCTTGATCTGCTCGTGTTCGATCAGCGAACCGGCCATGTTGGCGAACATCGCCTTGCGGTGTTCATGGGTGCGGTTCAGCTTGCGGTAGCCGTTTGAGTGACGCATGGGTATCTCCTATCGCGTGTTTTGCTTTGTCCGGCAGGGCCTACGATTGGTCCCGCTCACCTTGGGGTCTTGCGACCCGAGCGTGAAAATCTTCGATTTTCTCGCCAATTCCCCGCACGAAGCGGGCATTTTGTAGGATGGGCAATATTGCCCATCCTACGATTTTCAGAACTGGTCTTCGAAACGCTTGGCCAGATCTTCGATGTTTTCCGGCGGCCAGTCTTCGACTTCCATGCCAAGGTGCAGACCCATGCCCGACAGCACTTCCTTGATTTCGTTCAAGGATTTGCGGCCGAAGTTCGGGGTGCGCAGCATCTCGGCTTCGGTTTTCTGGATCAGATCGCCGATATAGACGATATTGTCGTTCTTCAGGCAGTTTGCCGAACGGACCGAGAGCTCCAGCTCGTCGACCTTTTTCAGCAGCAGCGGGTTGAACTCGAGGCCTGCATCTTCTGCGCCCTTGCCAGCCGCTTCCGGCTCGTCGAAGTTCACGAAGACCGCCAGCTGGTCCTGCAGGATGCGGGCTGCGTAAGCAATCGCATCTTCCGGGGTCAGCGAGCCATCGGTTTCGATCCGCATGGTCAGCTTGTCATAGTCGAGCACCTGACCTTCGCGGGTCGGGGTGACTTCGTAGCTGACTTTCTTGACCGGCGAATAGATCGCGTCGATCGGGATCAACCCGATCGGCGCATCTTCCGGACGGTTCTTGTCGGCCGCAACATAGCCCTTGCCGGTATTCACCGTCAGTTCCATGAAGACATCGGCACCATCGTCGAGGTGGCAGATGACGTGGTCCTTGTTCAAGACTTCGATGCCGTTGGTTTCCGAGATGTCACCGGCGGTGACAACGCCCGGACCCTTGGCCGAGATCGACAGGCGTTTCGGGCCTTCGACGTCCATCTTCAGGCTGACGCCCTTGAGGTTCAGCACGATGTCGGTGACGTCTTCGCGCACACCGGCCACCGAGGAGAACTCGTGCAGCACGTTGTCGATCTGCACCGAAGTGATCGCCGCACCCTGCAGCGACGACATCAGCACGCGGCGCAGCGCGTTGCCCAGCGTCAGGCCAAAGCCGCGCTCCAGCGGTTCGGCAATCGCGGTGGCGGTGCGTTGTGCATCGGCCCCTGCTTTGACGACCAGCTGCGTCGGTTTGATCAATTCAAGCCAATTTTTGTGGATCATGTGACCGCCTCCATACTTGTCTTCTGCTCATGTCCCAAGCAGACGACGCCCGAGGTTCAGAAATAACGAAATCGGGCCGCGCGGAAGCGCGCAGCCCGACCAATAGGTAATGCCTCAGACGCGACGGCGCTTCGGCGGACGGCAGCCGTTGTGGGCCAGCGGCGTCACGTCACGGATCGAGGTGACGTTCAGGCCGACAGCAGCCAGAGCGCGCAGGGCGGACTCACGGCCCGAACCGGGGCCTTGCACTTCGACTTCTACCGTCTTCATGCCATGCTCTTGTGCCTTTTTGGCTGCATCTTCTGCTGCCATCTGTGCCGCATAGGGGGTCGATTTCCGCGAGCCTTTGAAGCCCATGGTGCCCGAGGACGACCAGGAAATCGCATTGCCCTGAACGTCGGAGATCAGGATCTTGGTGTTGTTGAACGAAGAGTTCACGTGAACCACGCCAGCGGCGATGTTCTTGCGTTCTTTTTTCTTCGTACGTGCTTTGGTATCGCGTGCCATATCTAAGCGCTCCCCTTATTTCTTCTTGCCAGCGATGGCTTTTGCGGGGCCCTTGCGGGTACGAGCGTTCGTGTGGGTGCGCTGACCGCGGACCGGCAGGCCCTTGCGATGACGCAGGCCACGGTAGCAGCCGAGGTCCATCAGACGCTTGATGTTCATCGAGGTTTCGCGACGCAGGTCGCCCTCGACGGTCACGTTCGCGTCGATGTATTCGCGGATCGCCAGCACTTCGGCATCCGAAAGCTGGTTGATGCGACGCGAGCGGTCGATGTTGATGGCTTCGCAGATTTGCTCTGCAATCGCCGAGCCAACGCCGGTGATATAGGTCAGGGCGATCGGGACCCGTTTCTGGGTCGGGATGTTTACGCCAGCAATACGTGCCAAACGTGTATTCCTTCATGGTTGCGGTTCCGTAGTGCCAGAACCTTTTTTCACAACACCGCCCTTTGAACAGATCCGAGAGGAACAGATCCAAGGGGCGATTCGAATTTCCGCAAAAGCGGAAGCCCGCAAGCGATTCCGCTGCGGGACGCCGTGCTTTATGGGCTTTTGACCATATCGTCAAGGGCGCAGGGCGTTAATTTCACGCTTTGTCAAGAACTTTAGAAATCGCCGCGCCAACCGCGTCCATTTCTGCCAACCCATCGACGGAAGCCAGCTGACCCTTGGCATAATAGTAGCCGATCAGCGGGGAGGTCTTCTTGTAATATTCCATCAGGCGGGTCTTGAGCGAGTCTGCATTGTCATCGGCGCGGCGCTTCAGATCATGGCTGCCGCAGACGTCGCAGGTGCCCTCGACCTTGGTCGGGTGGGTCTGGTCGTGGTAGACCGCACCGCAATTGCCGCAGGTGTAGCGGCCCGTGATGCGCGCCACGAGCGCCGCGTCATCGACCTGCATCTCGATCACGGCATCGAGGTTCTGGCCCAGCTTGTTGAGCAGCTCGGTCAGCGCATCGGCCTGCTTCAGCGTGCGCGGGAAGCCGTCAAAGATAAAGCCGCCGCCGGCAGCGCCGCTGAGCTTTTCTTCGATCAGACCGATCACAATCGCATCGGTGACCAATTCGCCGCGCGCCATGACTTCGGCGACGCGGTTGCCCATCTCGGTGCCCGAGGTCTTGGCTTCGCGCAGCATGTCGCCGGTGGAAAGCTGCACCATGGCACGTTCATCGACCAGACGTTTGGCCTGGGTGCCTTTGCCGGCACCGGGTGGCCCGAGGAGGATGATGTTTGCCATAAAATGCCTTCTTTCGCGAGAGTCAGTCAAGAAAAAGGCCCGCCGCGAGACGGGCCTTTGCGATCAGCAGGTCAGCGGCGCGCTGGGGGCCGGTTGGCCGTGGTGCGCTTTTTACCACGCAGCTGCGATTTTTCGATCAGACCTTCGTATTGGTGCGCCAGCAGGTGCGACTGGATCTGGTTGATGGTGTCCATCGTCACCGAGACCACGATCAGCACCGAGGTGCCGCCAAAGTAGAAGGGGATCGAGAAGTGGCTGATCAGGAATTCCGGCAGCAGGCAGACGGCGGCGAGATAGGCCGCGCCCAGAACCAGCACCCGGTTGACGACGTAATCCAGATATTCCTCGGTCTTTTTGCCGGGGCGGATGCCGGGGATAAAGCCGTTCTGGTTCTTCAGGTTGTCGGCAACCTCATCGGTCTTGAAGGCGACGTTTGCCGTGTAGAAATAGGCAAAGAACACGATCATGGCGACGAAGAAGGCCAGATAGAGCGGCTGGCCGTGGCCAAAGTAGGCGAGGATGGTCGACATGATCGGGCCGGTATTGGCGCCGGAGAAGGTCGCAATCGTGGTCGGCAGCAAGAGCAGCGACGACGCGAAGATCGCCGGGATCACGCCGGCCGGGTTGACCTTGATCGGCAGGTGCGAGGAGCCGCCGTCATAGACCTTCATGCCGACCTGACGCCGGGGATATTGGATATGGATCTTGCGCAGGGCGCGTTCCATGAAGACCACGAAGGCGATGACCAGAACCACCAGCACCATCACGCCAAGGATCACCGGGGTCGAGATCACACCGGCGCGGCCCTGGCTGAAGAATTGCGCCAGAGCGACGGGGATCTCCGCAACGATGCCGGTGAAGATGATCAGCGAGATGCCGTTGCCGATGCCGCGGGCGGTGATCTGTTCGCCCAGCCACATCAGGAACATGGTGCCGCCGACCAGGGTGATCACGCAGGACACCACGAAGAACATGCCGGGGGTATGGGCAAGCCCTCCCGCCTCAATGGATTTGGCGATCCCAAAGCCCTGCAAGGTGGCCAGGAAAACCGTGCCGTAACGGGTCCATTGGTTCATCTTGCGACGGCCAGCGTCGCCCTCTTTCTTCATCTGCTCCAGCGCCGGGACCATCGAGGCCAGAAGCTGGACGATGATCGAGGCCGAGATATAGGGCATGATGCCAAGCGCGAAGATGCCCATGCGCTTGATGGCGCCGCCGGTGAACATCGACAGCATGCCGCCGATGCCCTGACCCGCGTTGTCCATGAAATTGCGCAGCGCGGTGCCATCGATGCCGGGGACGGGCACATAGGTGCCGAGGCGGTAGACCATCAGTAGCCCGATGGTGAAGAAAATGCGCTGACGGAGGTCCGTCGCCTTGCCTAGCGTACCCCAGCTGAGGTTCGCGGCCATTTGCTCTGCAGCAGATGCCATGCTCAAATCTTTCTGCGTAGGCCCATTATGGGAAGCGCCGCCAAACCGTTTCCGGTCGGCGGCGCGGGAAACTTAACCCGATGTAAGCGGTCTCGCAACCGCTCACAAGGCGTTCTTATGCCTTGCGGACCGATTTGCCGTGCGGCGCGAGGGTCGGGGCAACGGTGAGGGTGCCGCCAGCGGCAGCCACAGCCTCGACAGCGGCGGCCGAAGCGCCGGTGACCGAGAGCTTGACCGCGGTTTTGATCTCGCCCTTGTTCAGGATGCGGATACCGTCGCGCAGATGGCCGGTGAGGCCCGCGTCAACCAGCATGGCTTCGGTGATCTCGGCTTTGGCGTCGAGCTTGCCGAGGCCGATGAATTTCTCGATCAGGCCAAGGTTGATCACGGCAAAACGCAACTGGTTCGGCTTGGAGAAGCCACGCTTGGGCAGACGGCGATAGAGCGGCATCTGGCCGCCTTCGTAGCCGCCGATAGCGACGCCCGACCGCGATTTCTGACCCTTGATACCCCGGCCACCCATCTTACCCGAGCCCGAACCCGGACCGCGCGCGACGCGCTTTTGCTTTTTGGTTGCACCTGGGTTGTCGTGCAGTTCATTCAATTTCATGTCGCATACTCCTATGCCGGAACTGCCCTCGCTGCGACGGCGGAGACAAACACGGCGTTTATGATTCTCGTGGCCATAGGCGGCCACTGGCGGCTCCTACACGCGAGGGGACGGGAATGCAAGCCTCCTGGCCGCCGCCCCTGCCCCTCCCCGCTGAGGGGAAGGGTGCTTGCGGTGACGCGGCTTTGCTCAGGCGCTGGCGGGCCAGACAAACTCGGGGCGCAGCGCCTCATAGACCGGGCGGCCATCCTGCGGCTTGGCATAGCCTTTGCTCTCGTCCCAAAAGGCATGGTAGCTCGCCTTGGGGAATTTGGCATCGTCATAGCCCATGACATTGGGCACCGCGACGCGGATGCGGCCCTGCTTGTCATCGAGCATCAGCACCGCATCGCATTTCGAGCACTGGCAGATCTCGAGCGGGCCATCCGGGTTCTGCGCATTGAAGGGCGAGCGTTTGATCAATTCGGGGTGGTCGACCTGGATGTCACCGTGGTTGAAAAAGGCGACATGGGTGTGCTGCTGACCGGTGACGGATTTGCAGACATTGCAGTGGCATTCGTGATTGTCGATCGGCTCGGCACTGGCTGTGACATGCACATGGGCGCAGCCTCCGGAATAATGGGCAGCCATGATTTCCTCCCTGAAATCGGCGCGATGGGCGCTGGCGCAGGGTAGCACAGGCTGGGATCTGGAGAAGATTCGTTTTGGACGGGACTGGTGGTTAAGGTCGCGTGGACATGGGCTGCGTGGACAAAGGCTGCGCTTTGCTGCAAACCTGCTGGCTTGGATTTCAAGGATCGGAAGCAGATGTCGACGGATAAAACCTACCGCGCCGGGTTAGAGCAGCAGTTTCAGGCGGAGTGGGTGAGTTTTTTCGCCACTTTCGCGCGGTTCGAGCATGCTTTGATCAAGGCCCCCTACCTCAAGCATGGCAAGACCGGGGTGACGGCGGAAGCGGGCTGGGCGGGGTTTGCGGCAGATCTGGGGGCGGAGTTTCTTGAGCTTTGCCGGGCCGATGCGGAGCTGGAGAAGCTGTTCATCAACCCGCCGATGCTGCTCAAGGTCGATCAGGGCGAGGAAAGCTCGTGGAAGAAAGCCCGGGCGGTCAATTCGGTGGCGGATTGGTTTCTGGTGGTGCGGGATGTGCGCAACAACCTGTTTCAGGGCGATGTCTATCCGCATTCCGAGCGCGAAGAGCGGCTGATCATCGCGGCGCAGCGGGTGTTGGATATGGCCTTTGCGGCGGCGCAGGCGAAGGCCGACAATCCCAAGCTGGTGGAATTTTGCGAGGCGTTCCGGTTTCGCAAGTGATCCGCCAAAACGCAAAACGCCCCACCTTTCGGCGGGGCGTTTGTTTAAAGTGCAAGATGGGCAGTACTGCCCATCCTACCGATCAGCCGCGCTCTTCGATGATCTGAACAAGATGCGAGATCTTGTTGACCATGCCGCGCACGGAAGGCGTATCTTCCAGCTCGCGGGTGCGGTTCATTTTGTTCAGGCCAAGACCCTTGAGGGTCGCGGTCTGGATCGCTGGGCGGCGGGCAGCCGAAGCCACCTGCTTGACGACGATGGTTTTCTTAGCGGTCATGATCAGGCCTCCACGGTTTCAGCGGCGGGCTTGTTCAGGATCTCGGCGACTTTCTTGCCGCGGCGCGCCGCAACAGAACGAGGCGAGGTCTCTGCTTTCAGACCGTCGATGGTGGCGCGGATCATGTTGTAGGGGTTCGAGGTGCCGATGGATTTCGCCACGACGTCCTGAAGCCCCAACATTTCGAAAACGGCGCGCATCGGGCCACCGGCGATGATGCCGGTACCTGCTACAGCCGAGCGCATCACGACTTTGCCGGCGCCGTGGCGACCTTCCATGTCGTGGTGCAGGGTGCGGGCGTCTTTCAGCGGCACGCGGATGAGCTGGCGCTTGGCCTGCTCGGTCGCTTTGCGGATCGCTTCCGGAACTTCCTTGGCCTTGCCTTTGCCGAAGCCTACGCGGCCCTTCTGGTCGCCGACGACGACCAGAGCTGCGAAGCCAAAGCGCTTGCCGCCTTTGACGGTTTTCGACACCCGGTTGATCGCGACCAGACGGTCAGCGAATTCCGGAGTCTCTTCGGGCCGGTTGTCGCGGCGGTCGTTGCCACGGTTGTCCCGGCGGTTTTCACGTTCTGCCATTTTTCAACTCCTCAGAACTTAAGTCCGCCTTCACGAGCAGCATCGGCCAAAGCCTTGATCTTGCCGTGAAAGAGGAAACCACCGCGATCGAAGTAGCACTCTTCGATACCGGCCTTTTTTGCCCGTTCGGCGATCGCCACACCAACCTTGGTTGCTGCTTCGACGTTGTTCTTGCCCACAACACCCAGGTCCTTTTCGAGGCTGGATGCCGAAGCCAAGGTCACGCCTTTGACGTCGTCGATCAACTGAACAGAAATGTTCTTGTTGGAGCGGTGAACCGACAGGCGCAGGCGCCCGTGGGAAGTTGCCTTGATTTTGTTCCGGACGCGCTGGCGGCGCTTGAGGAACAGGTCTCTCTTTGTGTTCGCCATGATTGCGGTCCTTACTTCTTCTTACCTTCCTTGCGGAATACGAATTCACCCTTGTAGCGGATGCCTTTGCCCTTGTAGGGCTCGGGCTTGCGCCATTCACGGATATTCGCGGCGACCTGTCCAACGAGCTGTTGGTCAATGCCTTCCACAATGATTTCAGTTTGTTTCGGAGCCGAAACGGTGACGCCGGCCGGAACCTCGAAGTTGACTTCGTGGCTATAGCCGAGCGAGAGCTTCAGAACATTGCCGGCCATCGCAGCGCGATAACCAACACCCTGAATTTCAAGCTCTTTTTTGAAGCCGGTGCTGACACCGACCACCAGGTTTTCGACCATCGAGCGGGCCATACCCCACTGTTGACGTGCGCGCTTCGAGGTGCCGCGCGGGGTCACCTTGAGGCTGCCTTCGTCGAGGCTCAGCGTCACATCGTCGGTTGCGGTGAAGCTGCGGGTGCCTTTCGGACCTTTCACTTCGACGGTCTGGCCGCTGATCGTTGCCGTCACGCCCGAGAGCAGAGTTACGGGCTTTTTGCCGATACGAGACATAGCACCCTCCTCAGAACACGGTGCAAAGCACTTCGCCGCCAACATTGGCTGCGCGCGCATTTGCATCAGACATGACGCCCTTGGGCGTCGACACGATGGAGATACCGAGGCCGTTGCGGACCGACGGGATATCCTTGACCGACATGTACACACGACGGCCGGGCTTGGAGACGCGTTTGACTTCGCGGATCACAGGCACGCCTTCGAAGTACTTGAGGCTGATCACCAGCTCGCCCTGACCGTTGTCGGTCGTGGCGCGCTCGAAACCGCGGATGTAGCCTTCGCTTGCGAGGACTTCCAGAACCCAGGCGCGCAGTTTCGAGGCGGGGGTCGACACGGTCGACTTGCCACGCATCTGTGCGTTCCGGATACGGGTAAGCATATCGCCGATAGGATCGTTCATCATCATTTTAGAACCTCCTTACCAGCTCGACTTAACCATGCCCGGGATCTGACCGAAGGAGGCCAGTTCACGAAGCATGATCCGCGAGAGTTTGAGCTTGCGATAGAACGCATGCGGACGACCGGTCAGCTGGCAGCGATTGTGCAGCCGGACGGCGGACGAGTTACGGGGCATCTCTGCCAGTTTGATGGTCGCTTTAAAGCGCTCTTCAACCGGCTTCGACTGGTCTTTGATCACCGCATTCAGGGCGGCGCGCTTGGACGCGTGCTGTTGCACGAGTTTGGCGCGCTTTACTTCGCGGTTCACCATGGATTTTTTTGCCATTGTCAGGTTCCTCGCGCGATTACGATGTGAAGGGCATGTTGAACAGCTTCAACAGGCTCTTGGCTTCGGCATCGGTGTTGGCGGTGGTGCAGATGATGATGTCCATACCGAGCACTTCATCGACTTTGTCGAATTCGATTTCGGGGAACACGAGCTGTTCTTTCAAGCCCATGGCATAGTTGCCACGGCCATCGAAAGAGGTCGGCTTCACGCCGCGGAAGTCGCGGACGCGCGGCAGAGCGATCGTGATCAGACGGTCGAGGAATTCATACATCTTGTCGCCACGCAGGGTGACCTTGCAACCGAGCGGCATCTCTTCCCGGACGCGGAAGCCAGCGATGGACTTCTTAGCCATGGTGATGACCGCTTTCTGGCCGGCAATCGCCGTCAGTTCTTCGGCAGCTTTCTTGACCTTCTTGGTGTCCTTGACGGCTTCACCAACGCCCATGTTCAACACGATCTTGTCGAGCTTGGGGATCTGCATGTCGTTCTTGTAGCCGAATTCGGCTTTCAGAGCGGCGCGCACTTTGCTGGCGTATTCGGCCTTCAGGCGCGGGGTGTAGTTGGCTTGATCAAGCATCAGATCGCCTCCCCGGTGGTTTTGGCAAAGCGCACTTTGGTCTCGCCTTCCATACGGAAGCCGACGCGGGTTGCCTTGCCGTTTTTGTCGAGCAGCGACAGGTTCGACAGGTCGATCGGCATCGGTTTGGCGATTTTGCCGCCCTGGGTTGCCTGGGTCTGCTTGGTGTGACGGATGGCGATGTTGACGCCCTCAACCACAGCCTTGTTGGCCGAAGGGTTCACCGAAGTGATTTCGCCCTTGGCGCCACGGTCCTTGCCAGCAAGGACGACGACGGTGTCGCCTTTTTTAAGCTTCGCAGCCATCAGAGCACCTCCGGAGCCAGCGAGATGATTTTCATGAAGTTCTTGGCGCGCAGTTCACGCACAACCGGCCCGAAGATACGCGTGCCGACGGGTTCACCCTGGTTGTTCAGGATGACAGCGGCGTTGCGGTCAAAGCGGATGGCAGTGCCGTCTTCACGGCGAACTTCTTTGGCGGTGCGGACAACGACGGCCTTGCGGACGTCGCCTTTTTTCACACGGCCTTTAGGAATTGCTTCCTTGACGGACACCACGATGATGTCGCCAACGGATGCATAACGACGGTGCGAACCGCCGAGAACCTTGATGCACTGGACTCGGCGAGCGCCGGAGTTATCAGCAACATCCAGGTTGGTCTGCATCTGGATCATTTAGTTTCTCCCGACCTTTGGGGCTCATTCCCCAGGGTTTCGTGTAGATCTGAACAGCGGTCGCGGCTTACGCCTCGACGACCACGGTCCAGCGTTTGGTTTTGGAAATCGGCGCACATTCTTCAATGCGAACCGAGTCGCCGGTCTTGTAGGTGTTCAGCTCGTCATGCGCGCGGTACTTCTTGGACTTACGCACAGTCTTTTGCAGCAGCGGGTGCTTGAAGCGACGCTCGACCAGAACCGTGATGGTCTGTTCGTTCTTGTCGGAGGTCACGACGCCTTGCAGGATACGTTTCGGCATGGTGCGCTCCTTAGTTCGCAGCCGCTTGCGCGGCTTTCTGGTTCAGCACGGTCAGCACGCGAGCAGCGTCACGACGGACGGCGCGCATACGGGCAGTGTTCTCAAGCTGGTTGGTCGCGGCCTGGAAGCGCAGGTTGAAGGCTTCCTTTTTCAGCGAAACCAAAGCTTCGCGCAGCTGCTCGGGCGTTTGGCCCGAAAGTTCTTTGGCGTTCATGCGCCTTTTCCTTTTCTCAATCACCAGACGGCCCCCTTGTGAGGGTCACCGTTGACCTAGTGGATCAATGACATACCACCGATTCCGAGTCGCCTCGGAGCCGTGGATGGGGGTCTATAGGCTGAAGGGGGTGGGATGGCAAGGGGGTAACTGGCGCAATCACCTAACGCACGAAACCCGCAACACTTTCGAAGCCTGATCGGATGACAGCCTTTAGGGAAGAACCGCGCAAGCCAATTCTGGATTTCAACGGTGTAGGGCCCCAGGAAGGTAACATCTTCAAGGATCGCAACCTTATGCAGGGCCTGCATCTCCGGCCATTCCATAGCAATTTCGTGGTGACCGATCCAGGCTTCGGGGCCTGAATACACAATGACAGCCTGACACAGGGACGCCCCGGACTGCAGAAAGAAGCGGTAGGATTGCACACCGGGATGACCTTCGGTCTCAACCCGATTTGCCAAGGCTTCGATTGCAGCGCGAAAGCTGCCCTCGTCGCTGATCAGCCTATAGCGGTTCAGGATCGTCAATTCTGTCAAAGCCAGCCCCCCCTAAAGCTAGGCAAAAGCCCCCACCGTTTCCGGTGGGGGCTCTTTAGTCTGATCCGGGTGGCGGCCCGCGAATTTCAGGGAAATTCGCTACACCGCACTGGTATTTGCCCTAGGGCAAATACCTTACCAGTCTTCTTTCGCCACGATGCGGGTCAGGACCGGAAGTTTGTTTGCGCCAAGGCGCAGGGCTTCGCGGGCGATGACTTCGGAGACGCCGTCGATTTCGAACATGATACGGCCGGGTTTGACGCGGGCTGCCCAGTAGTCGACAGAGCCCTTGCCTTTACCCATACGTACTTCGGTCGGCTTCGACGAGACCGGGGTATCCGGGAAAATCCGGATCCAGACACGGCCTTGACGTTTCATGTGACGGGTGATCGCGCGGCGGGCCGCTTCGATCTGGCGGGCGGTCACACGCTCCGGCTCGGTGGCTTTCAGTGCGAAGGAGCCGAAGTTCAACAGGAAGCCGCCTTTGGCTTCACCGTGGATGCGGCCCTTGTGCATCTTGCGGAACTTGGTCCGTTTCGGTTGCAACATCTTCTTCTACTCCCTTACGCGCGTTCGCGGTCGCGGCGAGGCGAACGCGGTGCTGCACCTTCTTGCGCTTCGGCAAGACGGCGATCATGGGCTTGCGGATCATGCTCGAGGATTTCGCCTTTGAAGATCCAGACCTTCACACCGATGATGCCGTAGGGCGTCATGGCTTCGGACAGAGCATAGTCGATGTCAGCGCGCAGGGTATGCAAGGGCACACGGCCTTCGCGATACCATTCGGTCCGCGCGATTTCAGCGCCGCCAAGACGGCCGGCCACGTTGACACGGATACCAAGGGCACCCATGCGCATCGCGTTCTGCACGCCGCGCTTCATGGCGCGACGGAAGGACACCCGACGTTCCATTTGCTGAGCGATCGAACTCGGCGACCAGCTGAGCATCGACTTCGGGCTTGCGCACTTCGACGATGTTCAGATGCACGTCCGACTTGGTGAACGCAGCCAGTTTCTTACGCAGGGTTTCGATATCGGCGCCTTTTTTGCCGATGATCACGCCCGGACGTGCGGTGTGAATGGTCACACGGCACTTTTTGTGCGGACGCTCGATGATGACGCGCGAGACGCCAGCTTGCTTGCACTCTTCATGCACGAATTCGCGCATTTTGAGGTCTTCGAGCAGCAGGTTGCCGTAGTCTTTCGAACTCGGCGAACCAGCGGCTGTCCCAGGTGCGGTTGACCTGGAGACGCATACCGATCGGATTTACCTTCTGACCCATTATGCAGTCTCCCCGACTTGACGGACCTTGATGGTGATCTCAGAGAAAGGCTTCATGATCTTGCCAAAGCGGCCACGTGCCCGCGGACGGCCACGCTTCATCACGAGGTTCTTGCCCACCCAGGCTTCGGCAACGATCAGGCTGTCGACGTCGAGGTTGTGGTTGTTTTCCGCGTTGGCAATGGCCGACTGCAGGCACTTCTTCACGTCGCCCGCAATGCGGCGCTTGGAGAAGGTCAGGTCAGACAGAGCATTGGCGACTTTCTTGCCGCGGATCAGACCGGCGACAAGGTTCAGCTTTTGCGGCGAGGTGCGGAGCATGCGCGAGATCGCCATTGCTTCGTTGTCCGCCACGCGACGGGGGTTCTTTTCCGTGCTCATGGCTTATTTCCTCTTCGCTTTCTTGTCGGCAGCATGGCCGTAGTAGGTGCGGGTCGGCGAATATTCACCGAACTTCTGGCCAATCATCTCTTCGGTCACGGCGACCGGGATGTGCTTTTTGCCGTTGTAGACGGCAAAGGTCAGACCGACGAACTGCGGCAGGATGGTGGAACGACGCGACCAGATCTTGATCACTTCGTTTTTGCCCGATTCCGTCGCCTTCTCAGCTTTCTTGAAGATATAGCCGTCGACGAACGGGCCTTTCCAGATAGAACGTGCCATGGATTAGCGCCCTTTCTTCAGGTGACGCGACCGGACAATCATGTTGTCCGAAGCTTTGGCCTTGCGGGTGCGATTACCCTTGGTGCCCTTACCCCAAGGGGTAACCGGGTGGCGGCCACCCGAGGTACGGCCTTCACCACCACCATGCGGGTGGTCGATCGGGTTCATTGCAACACCGCGCACGGTCGGGCGAACGCCCTTGTGACGCATACGGCCCGCTTTACCGAAGTTCTGGTTCGAGTTGTCGGGGTTGGACACGGCACCGATGGTGGCCATGCATTCCTGACGCACCAGACGCAGTTCGCCCGAGGACAAACGCAGCTGTGCATAAGCGCCGTCACGACCAACGAACTGAGCATAGGTGCCAGCAGCACGGGCGATCTGACCGCCCTTGCCGGGCTTCATCTCGACGTTGTGGACGATGGTACCGATCGGCATGCCCGAGAAAGGCATGGCGTTGCCCGGCTTCACGTCGGTCTTGGCGCCAGCGATCACGCTGTCACCAACAGCCAGACGCTGCGGCGCAAGGATATAGGAGAGTTCGCCATCGGCATAACGCACGAGAGCGATGAAGGCGGTGCGGTTCGGATCGTATTCGATCCGCTCGACGACCGCCGCAATGTCAAATTTTGTGCGCTTGAAATCGACCACACGGTAGAGACGCTTTGCGCCGCCGCCCTTGTGCCACATAGTGATACGTCCGGTGTTGTTCCGGCCACCTGTCTTGGTCAAACCCTCAGTAAGGGATTTGACCGGACGGCCTTTCCACAGCTCCGAACGGTCGATCAGAACCAACCCGCGTTGGCCAGGCGTAGTCGGCTTATACGACTTAAGTGCCATGCTTTCTGTCTTCCGTCAGCTAGCGGGCCTGCGAAGTGGTGCAGACCCATGGTTATAGGGCCCCGAAGGTCCCCAAGGAAACGTTTTGCTAGGGTTGGACCCTAACAAAACGGATTCGAGTAAAATTCCACGGCCCCGGAAGAACTCCGGGGCCGTGGGATTCGGTGCCAATATCAGAGACCGGTGGAAACGTCGATGGTGTTTCCGGCTTCCAGCGTGACATAGGCTTTCTTCTTGTCGCTACGCTCACCAGCGCGGCCACGGAACTTCTTAGCCTTACCCTTGAGGATCGAGGTGTTAACCGCCTTGACCTTCACGCCAAAGATCGCCTCGACGGCCTCTTTGATCTCTGGCTTGGATGCGTCCATGGCGACCTGGAAAACCACCGCGTTATTTTCCGAAGCCATGGTGGCTTTTTCGGTGATAATCGGCTTTTGGATCAGGTCGTAGTGGGCGGGCTTTGCAGCCATGGCTGCGCTTTTCGGTGCTTTGCTCATTTCAGACGAGCCTCCAAAGCTTCGACGCCTGCTTTGGTGATCACCAGGGTGTCACGCTTCAGGATGTCGTAGACGTTTGCGCCCATCGTTGGCAGAACGTCGATGCCTTCGATGTTGCGAGCAGCGAGCGCGAAATTCGCGTCAACGGTTGCGCCATCGATGATCAGACACGCGTTTCCAGCCGAATTCCTGAGCCTGTTTGGCCAGCGTCGAGGTCTTGGCTTCGGCCATGGTGGCCACGTCCAGGATCACCAACTCGCCTGCCTTGGCTTTGGCCGACAGAGCGTGACGCAGACCGAGTGCGCGGAACTTCTTCGGCAGGTCATGAGCGTGCGAGCGCACGATCGGGCCTTTGACAACGCCACCGTGACGGAAGATCGGAGCTTTCTTGGAACCGTGACGTGCGCCGCCGGTGCCTTTTTGCTTGTAGATCTTCTTGGTCGAGTAGGACACCTCGGCACGGGTCAGCACCGAGTGGGTCCCAGCCTGCGACCGTGCGCGCTGCCAGCGAACGACACGGTGCAGCACGTCTGCGCGCGGGTCGAGGCCGAACAGGGCTTCGTCGAGTTCGATGGAACCAGCTTTGCCGCCATCAAGTTTGATCACGTCAAACTTCATGCTTCACCGCCTTCGGACTTGGTGTTGCCCTCGACAGCATCTGCAGCGGGCTCATCGCCGCGTGCAGGGCTGCCTCGGCTGCCTGTGCTTCCAGAGCTGCCTGCTCGGCGGCCTGCGCCTCGAGGCGTGCTGCTTCTGCGGCTGCGGCTTCTGCTGCGGCGGCTGCGGCTGCGGCTTCTGCTGCGGCTGCGGCCTTGGCTGCGGAACGCAGGCCAGCGGGCATGATCACGGTTGCCGGAACCGGCTTCTTCACCGCGTCCTTGACCGTAACCCAACCGCCTTTGGAACCGGGGACTGCGCCTTTAACAAGGATCAGACCACGCTCGGAGTCGGTGCGGACCACCTGAAGGTTCTGCGTGGTGGTGCGGACGGCGCCCATGTGGCCTGCCATCTTCTTACCTTTGAAAACCTTACCCGGATCCTGGCACTGACCGGTCGAACCGTGCGAACGGTGCGAAACCGACACACCGTGCGATGCACGAAGACCGCCGAAGTTGTGACGCTTCATAGCACCTTGGAAGCCTTTACCGATCGAGGTACCCGCGATGTCAACGAATTGACCCGCAAAGTAGTGGTCAGCGATGATCTCTTCGCCAACTTCGATCAAGCAATCTTCGCTGACGCGGAACTCAGCCACTTTACGCTTTGGCTCAACATTTGCCTTTGCGAAGTGACCGCGCATCGCGGCAGTGGTCCGCTTGGCTTTAGCCAGACCCGCGCCGAGCTGAACAGCGACGTAGCCATCCTTCTCAACGGTGCGCTGTGCCACAACCTGCAGATTTTCGAGTTGAAGAACGGTGACAGGAACCTGTTTGCCGTCTTCGAGGAACAACCGGGTCATGCCCAGTTTCTTTGCAATAACGCCAGAGCGCATAATCTGATGCCCCCCTTATACTTTGATTTCGACGTCAACGCCCGCAGCGAGGTCGAGCTTCATCAGCGCGTCCACGGTCTGTGGGGTTGGATCGACGATATCAAGAAGACGCTTGTGCGTGCGGATTTCCCACTGGTCGCGCGACTTTTTGTCGATGTGCGGACCACGGAGAACCGTGAATTTCTCAATTTTGTTCGGCAGTGGAATCGGACCGCGCACGGTGGCGCCGGTGCGTTTCGCGGTGCTTACGATTTCCTGAGTGCTGGCATCCAACACGCGGTAATCGAAAGCCTTCAACCGAATACGGATGGTCTGGCTTTGCATTTGTGCTTCCTTCTGAACGTAAATCAGGCAACATGCCCGACCCATAGGTTCAATGTGATATAGTCTGCGGCGCGCCCTTTGTGGGGGCGCGCCGCTGTGCCTTATAGTGTCAAACCGCTTTTGGAAAGACGATTCGGGTTTCAATCCGTCGATTTACGCCGCGCTGATGAAAGCGCGGCGTAAATGCTTACTTGAGGATCTTGGACACAACGCCTGCGCCAACGGTACGGCCGCCTTCACGGATAGCGAAGCGCAGCTTCTCTTCCATAGCGATCGGAGCGATCAGCGTGACGTTGAACTTCAGGTTGTCGCCCGGCATAACCATTTCGGTGCCTTCTGGCAGCTCAACAGTACCGGTGACGTCCGTGGTGCGGAAGTAGAACTGTGGACGGTAGTTCGCGAAGAATGGCGTGTGACGGCCGCCTTCTTCTTTGGTGAGGATATAGGCCTCAGCTTCGAACTGGGTGTGTGGCATAACCGACTTCGGCTTGCACAGAACCTGACCACGCTCAACGCCTTCACGGTCGATACCGCGCAGCAGAACACCAACGTTGTCGCCTGCTTCACCGCGGTCAAGCAGCTTGCGGAACATCTCGACGCCGGTACAAACCGACTTCTTGGTGTCGTTGATGCCAACGATTTCAACTTCGTCGCCGACGTTGATCACGCCACGCTCGATACGGCCGGTCACAACAGTACCACGACCCGAGATCGAGAACACGTCTTCGATTGGCATCAGGAACGGCAGGTCGACCATACGCGTTGGGGTCGGGATGTACTCGTCAACAGCTTTGATCAGCGCGCGGATCGAGTTTTCACCGATCTCTGGCTGAGTGCCGTTCATCGCGTGCAGAGCCGAACCACGGATGATTGGAATATCATCGCCGGGGTAGTCGTAGGACGACAGCAGTTCGCGGATTTCCATTTCGACGAGCTCGAGAAGCTCTTCGTCATCCACTTGGTCGACCTTGTTCATGTACACAACCATGTACGGAATACCAACCTGACGGCCGAGCAGGATGTGCTCGCGCGTCTGTGGCATCGGGCCGTCAGCTGCGTTCACAACCAAGATCGCGCCGTCCATCTGTGCAGCACCGGTGATCATGTTCTTAACATAGTCAGCGTGGCCGGGGCAGTCGACGTGGGCGTAGTGACGTGCTTCGG
This sequence comes from uncultured Alphaproteobacteria bacterium, assembly GCA_963815275.1. GTDB lineage: Bacteria > Pseudomonadota > Alphaproteobacteria > Rhodobacterales > Rhodobacteraceae > Cypionkella. The sequence goes on along the minus strand of CAWFGD010000020.1, from coordinate 197 downwards.
ACTCATACTCAACGTGCGCGGTCGAGATGGTGATGCCGCGTGCGCGCTCTTCTGGAGCACCGTCGATCTGATCGTAGGCGCGGAATTCGCCAAAGTACTTGGTGATCGCTGCAGTCAGCGTCGTCTTGCCGTGGTCAACGTGGCCAATAGTGCCGATGTTGACGTGCGGTTTATTCCGTTCAAACTTTGCCTTTGCC
>CAWFGD010000019.1:0-78002 GCA_963815275.1 uncultured Alphaproteobacteria bacterium | reverse complement strand
TAATAGTACCAACTTGTATTTGTGCGGATGCCTCGCGCGTTGAAGTCTGGCTGACCGACCTGCACCGCGCGCTGTTTCTCGGCGACACTGGTCGCATCGCCACCGGCATCGCCGCCCTTGCCATGACCCTGCTCGCCGTCTCCGGCATGGCGCTCGTCGCCCGCCGCATGGGTGGCGTGGACGCTGGTTTGCGCGCAGCCGTGGCCCAATTCGGGCCGCCTGCACCTCCACCTGACCCGGCTGTCCGTGGCGGCCTGATCCTGTCCTCGGCCACCGCGCTCTTCATGACCGCCTCGACCTTCGGCCTGATCCCTGCCCGACCCAACGACCCCGCCTTCCCCGAAACCTCGGGCCAAACGGGCATCACCCCGGCCACATCCCCCTCCTGCGACCCACACCGAGGTCAGCGAGTTGCGCGAACTGACCTTCCCCTACCCCGACGACGCCACCGATGTGTTCACCCTGAAAACCGACACTGGCACTACGTTAATCGATCAAGGCAACGGCACTGTCGTGGCCACCAGCACCCTCACCACATGGCAACAGGTCAGCGAAACGATCTACATGCTGCACACCGGCCACGGCGCGTCTCTGCTTGGCCTGATCCTCGGCCTGATGGCCCTTGGCCTGCCCGCCCTCGCAGTCACCGGCATCGCCCTCACCTCTCGGGCCGCCGCACCCGCGGCCGCCTCAAGGCAACGCCCCGGCAGGCAGCGCCGACACCATCCTGCTGGTGGCGTCAGAAAACGGCAGCACCTGGGGCTTTGCCGCCAACCTGCACAGCAGCCTTCGCGCCAATGGCCACCAGGTCCACGCAGCCCCCCTCTCCGCCTTTGATCCCGCCAAATACCCCCACGCCCGCCGGATCGATCCTCGCCGCCACCTATGGCGACGGCGAAGCCCCGATCAGCGCCAAGGGCTTCCTCGCCCAACTGGCGACACCCAACCCCGCCTGCCCCTCGCCATCCTCGGCTTTGGCGACCGCAACTTCGCCAGCTTCTGCGGCTTTGCCAAGGCCATCGCCGCCGAAGCCCTGGCCCAAGGCTGGCCCGAATTGATGCCCTCGACACCGTCGATCGCCAATCGGCACAAGACTTCGCCCGCTGGGGTCGCAGCTTCGGCACATGCCCTGGGCCCCCGCTCGAACTCACCCCCCAGATCGAGCGCCCCGCCACCCAAAGACCTTCGCCTGATCGCACGGCACGACTACGGGGCCGAGGTCCAGGCCCCCACCGCCATCCTGCGCTTCGCTCTGCCCCAAATCTCCCTCCTCGACCGCCTCTTGCGTCGCAACTTTGCCCGCTTCTCCGCCGGTGACCTGCTTGGCATCCTGCCCGCAGGTGCCGATCTGCCACGCCTTTACTCCCTCGCTTCCGCCCGCCGCGACGGCTTTGTCGAGATCTGCGTGCGCAAACACGCAGGCGGCCTCTGTTCCGGCCAACTCTTCGATCTCGAACCCGGCGACGTCTGTCCAGGCCTTCCTGCGCCGCAACCCAGTCTTCCGCCCCGCAAAAGGCGAAATCCCGGTCATCCTGATCGGCGCAGGCACCGGCATAGGCCCGCTGGCGGGCTTTATCCGCGCCAACCGCAGGCACCGCCCGATCCACCTCTACTTCGGCGCGCGCCACCCTGACAGCGATATCCTCTACGATATCGACCTCGCCGAGTGGGGTCACTGCGGCCAGCTTTCCAGCCTGACCACCGCCTTCTCCCGCACCGCCGATCGGCACTTCGTCCAGACCGCCCTGCGCCGCGATGCCGACCGCCTGACCCGCCTGATCGCCGAGGGGGCGCAGATCCTCGTCTGCGGTGGGCGCGATATGGCGGCAGGCGTCGCGGCAGCACTCGGCGATATCCTCGCCCCGCAGGGCCTCTCCCCCGCCCTGCTCAAAGCGAAAGGCCGCTACCTGAAGACGTCTATTAAACCCCAGATCCTCAGCGGCCCCACCATGGGCACCGTCTGGCAGGTGCAAATCCTGTCAGACGAAACCCTGCCCGCAAGCCTGCCCAAAAGCCTGCAGGCCGCCGTGACCGAGATCGACCTGCAGATGTCAACCTGGCGCGCCGACAGCGCCCTGATGCGCTTCAACGCCAGTCCCATCGGCACATGGCAGGACCTGCCCCACCACCTGCTGACCGTCCTCGACGCAGCCCTGAAGATCGGCGCGCAAACCCAAGGTGCCTTCGATATCGGCCTCGGCGATGCCGTGGCCGCCTGGGGCTACGGTGGTGCGCGCCTCAATGCGGCGCAGATCGAAACTGCCCGCCGCCTCGCCCGCATCCCCGCGCACCAAAGCCTGGAACCTGGACCTGCCCAACGCCCGCGCCCGCAAACAGACAGCCCAGAGTTACGACCTCTCCGGCATCGCCAAGGGCTACGGTGTCGACCGCCTCTGCGAAGTGCTGATCGACTTCGGCCTGCCCAACGCCCTCGCCGCCATCGACGGCGAGCTGCGCGCCATAGGCTCAGGCCCGAAAAACAATGCCTGGCCGATCCTGATCGAGGCCCCGCTGCACGACATCCGCCAACCGCTCTCGCTGATCGAGCTGCAAAACAGCGCCATCGCCACCTCGGGCGATTACCGCCACTGGGTCGAGGCTGCCGGCCGCAGGCTCTCGCACACCATCAATCCCACAACCGGCGCACCGCTGATCGACGCGCCCGCCTCGGTCACCGTTTTGGCCCCGAACTGCCTGCGCGCCGATGCCCTCGCCACCGCCCTGATGGTGATGGGCACAGACCAAGGCCAACGCTTCGCCGCCCAACACAAACTCAACGCGCTCTTCCTGACCCGCGACGGCACCAGCATTACCCAGCACCCCACCGGCCCGATCTTCGCGCCCTAAACTCTTTCATCTTGGCAAAAATATCCTGCGGGGAAAGCGGCTTTGGCCCGCCAAAGCCGCTTGGGGGTGCAAAACCCCCAAGCGCCAGTGCCCCAAGACGCAAAGGCCTCAGGCAACCTCAATCCGCAATCACATCCTGACGCTGCGACCCCAGACCCGCGATGCCCAGCTCCACCACATCCCCCGCCTTCAGATAGCGCGGCGGCTTCTTGCCCATTCCGACGCCCGGAGGTGTCCCGGTCGAGATCACATCGCCGGGATGCAAGGTCATGAACTGGCTCAGATAGCTGACCAGATGCGCCACGCCGTAAACCATGGTCTGGGTGCCGCCATCCTGTTCTGTCGCGCCATTGACCTTCAACCACATCGCCAAGGCCTGCGGATCGGCAACCTCGTCCCGCGTCACCAGCCAGGGCCCGATCTGGCCAAAGTTGTCGCAGGATTTTCCCTTGGTCCATTGCCCGGCCCGCTCGGTCTGAAACGCCCGCTCGCTGACGTCATTAGCCACGGCATAGCCCGCGACGTAATCCATCGCTTCGGCCTCGCTGACATACTTGGCCTTGGTGCCGATGATCACCGCCAGCTCGACCTCCCAGTCGGTCTTGACCGAGCCGCGCGGGATGATGATCGGATCGTTCGGGCCACAAATCGCCGAGGTGGCCTTCATGAAGATCACCGGCTCCGGCGGCACCGCCATGCCCGATTCCGCCGCATGGTCGGCATAGTTCAACCCGATGCAGATGAATTTTCCCGTGCCGCCGACGCAAGCACCGAGCCGCTCCGGCGTCACCACCGGCAACGAAGCAACATCCACCGCGCGGATCTTGGCCAGCCCGGCATCGCTCAGCACCTCGCCCGCGATATCGCCGACAACGCCCGACAGATCCCGCACCGTGCCATCTTCGGCCATCAGACCGGGCTTCTCGGCGCCCAAAGCGCCATACCGCAATAATTTCATCGTCTTCCCTCAGGTATTGGACCAGCCGCCGTCAATGGCATGCGTGGTCCCGGTTGTATAAGCCGACTCGTCAGAGGCCAGATAGACCACCAGCGCCGCAATCTCCTCGGCGCGGCCAATCCGACCAATCGGCTGGCGCGCGACAAAGGCCGCCTTGGCCGCCTCGTAATCCCCCGTCGCGCGCAGCCGTGCCTCCAGCGAGGGGCTCTCGACCGTGCCGGGACAGATGATGTTGCAGCGGATGCCTTGGGTGATGAAGTCGGCGGCAATCGATTTGCTGAGGCCAATCACCCCGGCCTTGGTCGCGCCATAGACAAAGCGGTTCGGCGCTGCAATGATCGAAGAGGCGATCGAGGACATGTTGATGATCGACCCGCCGCCACCTGCAATCATGCCGGGCAGAAAAGCCCGGCACATCCGGTACATCGCTGTCATGTTCAGATCAAGGCTGAAGGCCCATTGATCCTCGTCGCACTCGAGGATCGAGCCTGCCGCAACAAAACCGGCGCAGTTGAACAGCACATCGATCTTGCCCGCAGCCACCGTCGCTGCGGCAATCGAGGCTGGATCGCGCACGTCAAGATGCCGCGTCTCAAAGCCCTCTGCCTTCAGGCTCTCCAGCGCCTCGGCGTTGACGTCGGTGGCGATCACCTCCGCCCCCTCCGCCCGCATCGCCCGCACCGAGGCCCGGCCGATACCCTGCCCCGCCGCCGTCACCAAAGCGCGTTTTCCGTCCAACCTGCCCATGCGATCCTCCCGATTTGGCGGTAACATGCCGCGCCGCGCCGGGCAGGTCCAGAGCCAATCTTGGGCGCGGGCGGCGCTTGTCGGCGCAAGGCGGCGCATCAAGCAGTTGAGGGGACAGCCGGGCGGCCCGGAACCTCACCAGCCCGCACGACCCCTTTTGCGGGCTGGAAGACGCCCGCTTCTAAGCCTTGATCCGCAGCCCCTCGGGATCGTAAAGCGCCCCCAGATGCAACTGCGCCGGAACCCGCTCGGCGGCCACCTCCAGCTCATAGCTGCCCGAGGTCAGAAACCCCTGATCGACCCCGGCTTTGCGCACAAAGCCATAGCCAATCGCCCGATCCACCGAATGGCCAAAGCCGCCCGAAGCCAGCCAGCCCACCCGCTCGCCATCGCGAAAAATCGTCTCGCGCCCCAGCAAAACCACCGCAGGATCGGCGACGCTGAACCCCGCCAGCAGCTTCTTGACCCCGCCCGCGATCTGCGCCTCCAAGGCTGCCCGCCCGATGAAGGGCAACCCCGACTTCATCTTGCAGGCCCACAGCAGCCCCGCCTCCACCGGCGTATGATCCGGCCCGATCTCCGCGCCCCAGGCGCGGTAGCCCTTCTCCAGCCGCAGCGTCTCAATCGCGCGGTAGCCCGCATTCCCGGCCCCCGCCGCAATCAGCGCCTCATAGACCGTCACCGCCATATCCACCGGCAGATGCAGCTCCCAGCCAAGCTCGCCGACATAGGTCACCCGCAAAGCCAGCACCGCGCAGCCCGCCACCGAAATCTGCCGCGCCGCGCCGAACGGAAATGCCGCATTGCCCAAATCATCCGGGCAAACCCGCGCCAGAACCGCCCGTGCCTGCGGCCCCATCAGCGACAGCACCGCCGAGCCGGAGGTCACATCGACCAGCTGACAATTCCCCTGCAAGTGACTGGAGATCCAGTCAAAATCCCGCGTCACAAACCCGGTCCCGGTGACGATGTAAAACCGATCCTCCGCCAGCCGCGCCACCGTCACATCCGCCTCGATGCCACCCTTTTCATTCAACAGCTGCGTATAGGTCAGCCGCCCCACCGGCGCCTCGACCCGCCCCGCCGCAATCCGGCTCAGGTTGGCCGCCGCATCCGGCCCGACCAGCAGGAACTTGCCAAAGCTGGTCTGATCAAACACCACAGCGCCTGCGCGGCAAGCGAGATGCTCGCGCCGCACCGCCTGCCACCAACCGGGACGCGCCATCGAATAGCGGTCTTCCGCCACCTCGCCCTTGCCCAGATCGGCGAACCAATTCGGCCGCTCCCAGCCCATCTTTTCGCCAAAACACGCCCCCACCGCCGTCAGATGCCCATACAGGGCCGAGCGCCGGGTGGGCCGTGCCGAGGTCATTTCCTCCGACGGCCAGGCAATCGTGTAATGCTTGCCGTAGGCCTCCAAGGTCCGCGCCCGCACCCAATCGGTCGAGCGATGCACCGCGCCAAACCGCCGGATATCCACCGGCCACAGATCATAGGGGGCCGCCCCCGTCGCCACCCATTCGGCCAGTGCCATCCCCGCGCCCCCGGCCGACTGGCAATGCCAAAGGCGTTAAACCCTGCGCCCACATAGAAATTCCGCAGTTCCGGCGCTTCGCCCAGAATGAAATTCCCATCCGGCGTAAAGCTCTCCGGCCCGTTCAGCAGCTGCTTCACCCCCGCCGTGGCCAGGGCCGGCACCCGCGCAATCGCATCCTCCATGAACTGGCTGTAATGCTCGTAATCCGAGGTCAGCAGGTCGAAATGAAACCCCTCCGGAATACCGCCAACCGCCCAGGGCTTCGGGTTCGGCTCATAGCCGCCCCAGACCAGCCCGCCGACGTCTTCCTTCCAGTAAGTCCGTCGATCCGGGTCGCGCAACGTCGGCAACCCCGGCGTAACCCCTTCAATCTTTTCGGTAATCATGTATTGATGCTCGACCGAGACCAGCGGCACATTCACCCCGACAGACCCTGCTAGAACCCGGCTCCACTGCCCCGCGCAACAGACCACTTTCTCACAGGCGATCACCCCCGCAGGCGTCTCGACCCCCGTGATCCGCCCTGCCTCCACGATGATCCTGATCACCGGGGTGTCTTCAAAAATCTTCACCCCCGCCATCCGCGCCCCGCGTGCAAGGCTCTGGGTGATGTCCGAAGGGTTTGCCTGCCCGTCCGTCGGCAAGTAAGCCGCCCCCACCAGATCGCCGATCTCCATCAAGGGCCACAAATCCTGCGCCTCCTTGGGGCTCAGCAAATGCATCTCCAGCCCAAAGGACTTCGCCGTCGTCGCCTGCCGCTTCACCTCGGTCCAGCGGTCCTCGTTGCAGGCAAGCCGCAGCCCGCCATTCATCTTCCACCCGGTCTGCAAGCCGGTCTCTGCTTCCAGACGCTTGTACAACTCCACCGAATATCCCAGCAATTGCGTGATGTTGGCCGAGGTGCGCAACTGCCCGACCAACCCCGCCGCGTGAAAGGTCGTGCCCGAGGTCAGCTTCTTGCGCTCCAGCAAGATCGTATCGCTCCAGCCGAGTTTGCCCAGATGATAGGCCACCGAACAGCCAATAATCCCGCCGCCGATGATGACAACGCGGGCCGTTGAGGGAAGCTCAGCCATGGTTTCAGCTTTCTGCAAAGGCCGCAAAGGCGGCGCGATAGGTGGCAAGATTGGTCGCCGTATAGGTGGCGTAATCGAAATCCAACTCGGAATGCGTCTCCGAGACCATGCTCCACAGCGTCTCGCGCAGCGCGGCAGCCGCCTTCATCGCCAGATAGCGCCGCCACAGCGCTTCATCCACCGTTCCGAAATATTGCTGCAAAACCAAAGACTCCTGCGCCACAGTTAATCCATTGTTGGCCGCCAGCCCGCCCAGATCAAACAGCGGCGAGTTGAACCCGGCATAGTCCCAGTCAATCAACCACATCCGCGCGCCGTCATGGATGAAATTCGCGGGCAGCAGGTCGTTGTGGCCAAAGACCAGATCAACCTGCCCCACCGCCGCCTCCAGCAAGCCCGCCTCCAGCGTCAGTTCAGCCAGCAGCGGCAGATACTGCGTCCCCTCATCCTCCAGCCGCGCCGTATAGTCGCGCAGCACCTGAAACACCCAGAACAGCATGGCTGGCCCGCGAAAGATACCGTGGTATCTCGCGATGCGCTTGCGCCACCAGCGCCACCGCCTCCTCCAGCACCGCCGCATCGGCAAAATCCGCAGCCGACAGCGTCCGCCCCTCGACAAAGCCGATCACCAAAGCGCCGCGCTCGTGATAGATCACCTCCGGCGAGACCCCCGCCGCATGGGCCGCAAGGCTCGCCGCCAACTCATTGCTGCGCAGGATCTGGTGCACCGGAATATCCTCGCCGATCCGCACCACCGCCCGCCGCGCGCCGTCCTGCACCAGAAAATTCTGATTGGTCAGCCCGCCGCCCAAAGGCTCCGCCCGCACCGCCCCCTGCCAACACGGCAATCCCAAGACGCGCGCCAGGGCTCCATCCCTACCTCATCCCGTAATAAAGGCCGACGACATGCTCGGCCTCGGCAAAAAACAACCAGCGCGCCGCCAGCGCCCCGACGATATGGCTGATCGCCGCCAGCACCAACGCAGGCCAAAACGGCAGCAAAAGCAACAGCATCGGCAGCACCACAGGCAAACACCAGCGCCAGCACCCGCAACCTTGCGGCATGCTTGCGCCCGACCACAAAAATCATCTCGCGCAGCAGGTAATTGCCCGCGGTATGCGCCTGCTCGAACACCGTCACCTCGCCAATCGCCCCCAACCCGGTCGCCGTGCCAAGGTCTGCCCCGCCCGCGCAAAGGCCCCGTCGCCGACCCGCCAGATCGCAGCCCAGCACCGCCGCCAGCACCACCAGCAGCACCAGCGCAATCCAGCGATGCCCCGACAAGATCGCCCCGCCGGTCAGCGCAAAGACCTGAAAATACACCGGTGTCAGCCAGTGATGCCAGCGCGGCACCGCCTTGATCTGGGCATAGATCATCGAGGTGGTCAGCACCGTCACCAGCGCCAGCACCGCCCCCAGCACACCAATCCCGCGCCACCATCCCATCCCCAGCCAATCCGACAGCGCCAGCGGCGCCATCACCAGCAAGGTCGCCACCGCCGCCCAAGCCTCGCGCGACAGCCACGACGTCCGCCACTGGGTAAAGGCCAACAAGTGCGCGCTGCGGATTGCCCAGATGCGCGGTCGAGGCCAAAAGCCCGCCAACCGCCAGCGCATAAGCCAGCCCCCAGGCCGCAAAAGCCCAGATCCCCGCAGGCAGCGCTGGCCACAAACCCAGGAAGGCCATCAAGCCAAAGCCTGCCCCCGAAAGCACCGAAAACAGAATAACCGAAGGTGCCGGATTCATTCAGATCTTCCCCAAAACGCGGTCAAGCCAACCGGCAAATCCCGTGGCCTTGATGTCCAGCAAGGGCGCCAAGCAGGCTCGCCTCCTGCCGCAGATCCTTCTTGCCTTGGCGGCAGATAGCGGTTGACCGGCTCTGGTCCCCAGATCCGGCATCAGGGCCATGCCGCCCCTTGCGGCCGACAACTTGCTGACCGCACTCTCAGGGTCGGCAAAATCGCCGAAATGCCGCGCCCCTGTCGGGCAGGTCCGCACGCAGGCCGGTTCGCGGTCCTCCTCGGGCAGGTTTTCGTTGTAGATCCGGTCAACGCAAAGCGTGCATTTCTTCATCACCCCGGCCTGCCGCATCCATCTCCCGCGCGCCGTAAGGGCAGGCCCAGGCACACAGACCGCAGCCGATGCAGGCATCTTCGTTGACCAGAACAATGCCATCCTCGACCCGCTTGTAACTCGCCCCGGTCGGGCAAACCGTCACGCAAGGCGCATCCTCGCAATGCAGGCAGGAGCGCGGAAAATTCACGATTTGCGCAGCCGCATCAACAGGTTGCACGGCATAGCTGTGAACCCGGTTTAGAAACGTCCCCGACGGATCCGCGCCATAAGGATCCTGATCCGACAGCGGCACGCCATAGCCCTGATCGTTCCAGCCCTTGCAGGCGGTCACGCAGGCCTGACAGCCAACGCAGGTGTCAAGATCGATCACCAGCCCCAGCTTCTTTCGCCGTCGTCTCTGGCAGCATGGTCATGCCCGCGCCCTCCCTTGCGGCACCACGCGCGGCACCATCGCCAAACGCAGGCTCCGAGGCCGCCCGCGGCCCGACCCTCTCAACCTTCACCCGCAGATCGAACCACGCCGCCTGCCCCGTCACCGGATCGGAATTCGCTCCGCCGCTGCCCATCGCCGCGATCCGGCAGCAGTTCCGAGATCAGATGGTTCAGCAAAAACCCCTCCGTCGCCTCCGGTGCCGCCGCATCCAGCGCCCAGGCCGCCTTGCGCTTGCCGATCGCATTCCAGGTCCAGACCGTGTTTTCATTCAGCGCCGCCATATGCGCCACCGGCACCACAATCTCGCCATTGCGCGATGTCACCCGCGCATAATCGCCCTCCGCAAAGCCCTGCGCCTCCCAGATCTTGGTCGGCAGATACAGGTAATTCTTGCCCCGGATCTGCCGCAACCAGGCGTTCTGGACTGCCCCAGGAGTGATACATATCCATCGGCCGCTGCGTCAGCGCATGCACCGGATAGCCCCGGCTCCTCCTCCGGCGCATACCAGACCGGCAAAGGGTCCATCGAGACCTTCAACCTCTCGCGCAGATGCTCGGGCGGCCGGTAAGCCCCCAAGCCCTCCGCCGCCATCTGGAACCTGCGCATCGGCTCCGACCAGATCGAAAACAGATAGGGCTGCGGGCTTTCATAAAGCGAGGTCGCACCGCCCAATCCTGATAGGCGGCGTTCCACGGTTTGTAGAACGCGGCCTCCTCCGGGACATGCGCCTGATAAAACCCGCCATTTTCGATATAGCGCGCCAATCTGGTCGGGGTTGGCATCGCCGCGCCCCTCCGCCGTGCCATCACCGCGAAACCCGATCAACGGCCCCACGCCGGGCCGGCGGATATGGTTCACGATGTAATCGGCGTAATCCTTATACTTCGGCGCGCCATCCTCCTTGACCATCGGCGCCAAGCCCCAGCCGCGCCCCCAGATCCAGCAAGCACCGACTGAAACGCCCGCACATCGCGGTCCGGCTCCACCACCGGCCAGCGGATCGAATCCCCCGCCGCATCCGGCTCGGAAATCGGCCGGTCCAGCAGGCTGATGCAATCATGCCGCTCCAGATAGGTCGTATCGGGCAGGATCAGATCGGCATAGGCCACCATCTCGGACGCATAGGCATCGGAATAGATGATGCGCGGGATCACATATTCGCCGTCTGACCTTATCGGTCAGCATCTCCATGACGCGGGCGGAATTCATCGATGAATTCCACGCCATATTCGCCATATACAGAAACAGCGTGTCGATCTTGTAGGGATCACCCGCATGGGCATTGGGGATCACCATATGCATCAACCCATGCGCCGAAAACGGGTTCTCCCAGGTAAACGCCTTGTCGATCCGCGCCGGCGTGCCATCCGGCATCAGCGCCAGATTCTCCGGCCCGCGCACATAGCCCAAATGCGGCCCCGACAGCGGCTTGCCCGGCGCCGAGACGAAATGCGGCGTCGGATGCGCCTCCACCGGTTTCGGGTAGGGCGGCTTTAACCGATAGCCCCCCGGCACCTCGACCGTGCCCAGCACGATCTGCAACAGATGCAGCGCCCGCGCGGTCTGAAAGCCGTTGGAATGCGCCGAAATCCCCCGCATCGCGTGGAAACTGACACGGCCGCCCCGGCATCGAGCGCATGGCGATTGCCGCGAAAATCCGTCCAAGCGTTGGGCAATCTCGATCGCCTGATTAAAGGCCACATCGCGCCAGTTCCGCCGCCAAAGCCCCGGATCCGCGCCGCCGTTACCCCACAACGCTCCGCCACCGCCTCAGGCGCATAATCGTCGCGACAGATAGCGCTCTGCCATATGCTGAAACACCGTCCGGTTGCCCTGATAGCTTGCGCCCAGATCCGGCTCTACCCCCAAGCCATCCCAAGGCGCAGGCATCCCCGTGCGCCGGTCGATCACAAAGGGCTGGCTTTCGGCGTTCTTGGCGATCAGCCCCTTCTCCGGCCCCTCCTCGACCACCAGCAGGGGCGCATTGGTGAACTGCGCCAGATAGTCCAGATCGACCTTGCCCGCCTGCAACAGGCAATGGATCAGCGACAGGATCAGCAAGCCCATCCGTGCCCGGCGTGATGCCGATCCAATCATCCGCCACCGCGTTATAGCCGGTGCGATCGGATTGACCCCGATCACCCGCGCGCCGCGATCCTTCAGCTTGCCGATGCCGATCTTGATCGGATTGCTGTCGTGATCCTCGGCCACGCCGAACAGCACAAACAGCTTGGTCCGCTCCCAATCCGGCTGACCAAACTCCCAGAACGCGCCGCCAATCGTATAGATCCCGCCCGCCGCCATATTGACCGAGCAAAACCCGCCATGCGCCGCGTAATTCGGCGTGCCAAACGCCTGCGCCCACCAGCCGGTAAAAGACTGGCTCTGATCGCGCCCGGTAAAAAACGCCAGCTTCTCGGGTGCCGTCTCGCGCAAGGGCTTCATCCAGCTGACCGCCAGCGCCAAAGCCTCGTCCCAGGAAATCTCCTCGAACGCCCCCGATCCGCGCGGCCCGACCCGCCGCAGCGGCGCGCGCAACCGCGATGGCGCGGTGACCTGCATGATGCCGCTCGCCCCCTTGGCACACAGCACGCCCTTGTTCACCGGATGGTCGCGGTTGCCTTCGATATAGCTGACCTTGCCACTCTTCAGATGCACGTTGATCCCGCAGCGGCAGGCGCACATATAGCAGGTGGTCTTGCGAATTTCGTCGGAAACCGGGGGCGACAGATCAAGCGCAGGCTGGTGCAGCATCTTTGGCCTTTCTCCCCACTCCTCAGGGGCTTGGGCCAAGTCTCGCTGGAAGTTTTCCGCCAAACAAGCCCATTTCCGACACAACGTCGCGCCAAACATCGCAAAAGGCGAATTTTAGTCCCGCCCACTCCTGTATCGCCTTGGCCGATATCTCCCTGCGCCAGTGCCACCGACTTGAGCACCGCAAAAACCTCTTGCCCCTCCGCCAGCCCCAGAGCCGCAACCGAGCGCCGCGTCACCCGCGCCAGCAGCCGCTCCGCCCCCAGATCCAGCGTCACCAGCGCCCCCGGCCCCTCGCCCTGCCGGATCGCCCGCACCCGCACCGCCAGCACATTCAGCGCCGAAATCCCCTCTGGCCGCGCCAAGGCAATCATCACATCCTGCGCCAAGATCCGCAGCCTTAACTCCGCCCCCACGATCTGCCGCCACGCGCGGCAAAAACACCGGCCCCGCCGCAGTTTCCAGCCGCGACAACCCATCCGCCTCTTGCGCCACCAGCCGCGCCGAGATCAGCGCCCCCGCCTCGCGCAGGCCCAACACGGGTGCTATCTCGGGGTCAGACAGCACCTCCGCCGCTGGCCCGATCCGCCGCAAACGGCCTGCCTCCAGCACCACCACCGTCGTCGCCAGCCGCGCCACCTCGGCCACCGCATGGCTGACATACAAGATCGGCACCCCCGCCTCGTCGCGCAGCCGCTCGAGATAGGGCAGAATCTCCGCCTTGCGCGCGCCGTCCAGCGCCGACAAAGGCTCATCCATGATCAGCAAAGCGCGGGTCCGACAACAGCGCCCGCCCAATCGCCACCCGCTGCTTTTCTCCGCCCGACAGCTTTCCCGGCTGGCGGTCAAGCAGCGCCTCCAGCCCCAAAAGCCCGACCACCCGCGCGAAATCCGCCCGCCCCGCCAACTCGCTCTGGCCGAAACCAGCGCCCATAGCCCAGATTGCCGCGCACCGACAAATGCGGAAACAGCCGCGCCTCCTGAAACACATAGCCGATCCGCCGCAGATGCACGGGCAACCGCGCCAGATCCTCGCCGCCCAGCACCACCCGCGCCTGATCCGCCCGCAACAGCCCCGCCACCGCCTGAATAAGCGTGGTCTTTCCCGCCCCCGAATGGCCAAAAATCGCCGTCAGCCCGGCAGGCGCCGCAAAACCCACATCCAGCCCAAAGCCGCCAAACTGGTGCTTTACCGCGATTTCCAGCATTCCCGTTTCAGCCATCCCCGTTTCAGGCATCCAAACCCTCGATCCTGCGCCGCATCCGCCGCGCCAGCACTTCCGAGGCCAGCAGCGCTGCCATCGCCAGCGCCACCGAAACCGCCACCATCCGCGCCACCGAGCCCTCTTGCCCCGGCACCTGCAAAGCCGCGTAGATCGCCGAAGGCAGCGTCTGCGTCTCGCCCGGAATTGCCGAGACAAAGGTGATCGTCGCGCCAAACTCCCCCAGCGCCTTGGCAAAGCCCAAGACCGCCCCGGCAATCACCCCCGGCAGCGCCAGCGGCAAGGTCACGGTCAGAAACACCCACCGCCCGTTCGCCCCCAGGGTCCGCGCCGCCTGCTCCAGCCCGCGGATCCACCGCCTCGATCGACAGCCGGATCGCCCGCACCATCAAGGGAAATCCCATCACCGCAGCCGCCAGCGCCGCCCCGGTCCAGCGAAAGGAAAACACGATGCCCACATCCGCCAAGGCCGCGCCCAGAAAGCCGCGCTTGCCAAAGGTCAGCAGCAGCAGATAGCCCGTCACCACCGGCGGCAGGATCAAGCGGCAGATGCACCAGCCCATTCAGCAGCCCCTTGCCCCAGAACTCGCGCCGCGCCAGAAGCCAGGCCACCGCCACCGCCACCGGCAGGCTGCACAGCATCGCCCAAAGCGCCACCCAAAGCGACAGCCGCAGCGCCACCCAGGCCTCGGGCGATAGCCAATCGCTCATGCAAATCTCCCCTTCATCGCGCAAAGCCTGAGACATCCCGAGGCGCGGAGCAACCCCCTCTAACGTCCCGCCCTCTGAACCTCCCCCACGCAAAAGCCCCAAGGCCTCGCCCGCAATCGTCCGCTCTTCCTCCGCCGCAATCACATAGACCGGCACCCGCCCCGCCCAAGCCAGCCCTTCGGCAAATTCCGCCCGCAGATCGGCGTCATTCTCGCCAATCCCGCCGGTAAAGGCGATGGCATCCAGCCCTCCCATCGCCGCAATCATGCTGCCTGCATGGCGCTGCAACCAATAGGCAAAATGCGCCCGCGCAAAGCCGGCCTCAGGCGTGCCCGCCGCCATCAAGGCCCGCATATCACTCACCCCGGCCAGCCCCAAAAGCCCGCTCTCCCGGTTCAGGATCCGCGCAGCGCCCTCAATGCCATGCAACTCCGCCAGCCGCAAAACCGCATTGCCGTCAATGCTCCCCACCCGCGTCCCCATGGTCAAACCATCCAGCGGCGAATAGCCCATGCTCGTGGCCACCGAGGCCCCGTCAAGGATCGCACAGACCGAGGCACCATTGCCTAAATGCAATGCCAGCAACCGCTTTGGCAGGCCATTTCGGGCAATCTCTTGCACTTTTCGAACAAGCCCAGCGTAAGAGATGCCATGAAAGCCATAGCGTCGAATACCCCGCGCCGTCTCCGTCGCAGGCAGGGCATAGCGCAAGGCCACCTCTGGATTGCTGGCATGAAACGCCGTGTCAAAACTGGCGAACTGCGGCAGCTCCGGCAGCAAAGTCGCCAGCGCCCTTATCCCCATCAGATTGCCCGGATTGTGCAAAGGCGCCAGCGGCACGCAGGCCTCGATCCCCGCCAGCACGCTTGCGTCAATCCGGCAAGGCTGCACCAAGCTCGCGCCGCCATGCACCACGCGGTGCGCCGCCGCCTGCAGATCGCTCAGGGCAAAACCCTGGCCCTGCATCTCCTCCAGCAACAAGGCCAAAGCCGCGCGATGATCCGCCACCGTCACGCTGCGGCGCAGCTCCCCCAGCCGCAGCTCTCCCGCTGCGCCAATCTCGCTCACCGACCCCGAAGCCAGCGCCACCAGCCCGCGATCAAACAGCGCGATCTTGACCGAGGACGATCCCGCATTGACCACCAGCAACATCTAGAAAACCGCCCGGATCAGCCCCAACCCCGCCAGCCCGGCCAACAGCAGAATGGCAAAGCGGCGGAACTCCTTGGGATCGGTGTTCAGAAAATGCCTTGAGCCCAGCCAATTGCCCAGCACCGTCAAAGGCAAGGCGATCAACGCAGCCCAAAGCGTGCTCCAACTCACCAGCCCATGCCACCAATACAAGGGCGCGGAATAAAGATCGAGCAGCGGGAAAAACGCGATCAACGTCGCCCTGAACACCGCCGCCCGCATCGGCTGGGCGGCAAAAAACGCCGCAATCGGCAAACCGCCCATCCCCGGCGCATTGGCCAAGCCCGAGACCACCCCCGCCACAAGGTTCCAAGGCCCGCGCACCTCGGTCCGCAGCCGCCATCCGGCCAGCAAGACCGCGCACATCACCAGAATATAGCCCGAAATCATCGCCCGCGCCGCAGTCTCGCTGACCCCGGTCAACAGCCACAACCCCAAGGGCAGGCCCACCACCGCCCCCGCCAGCAGCATCCAGACCCGCCGCCAGTCGATATCCGCGCCAATGCCCTTTGCCGCCTGCAGGCTCATCACCGTCTCAAGGATCACCACCACCGCCACGAAATGCAGCGGATTGGTCACCAAGGACGCGGCCGCAATCACCATGGCCGAAAAGCCAAAGCCCGAATAGCCCCGGATGAACCCCGCCACCACAATGGCAAAGCCCATCCAGAGACAGGCCCCGAGCCCCAGATCAAAGGGCATCAGACCACCTGTTTGCGCATATCGGCAGCATCAATCCCCGCCACCGCCACTGGTTTCTTCATCGCATCGCGGCGAAAGGGCTCGCCCAGCTCCTGGTTGATCATCGCCTCGATCAGCGTGGTCTTGCCCGCCTTCTGGTCAATGATCGCCTGACGCAAGGCCGCCGTCAGCTCCTCCATGCTCCGCGCCACCACGCCCTGCAACCCGCAGGCCTTGGCGATCCCGGCATAAGACACCTGCTCGTCCAGCTCGGTGCCGACGAAATTGTCCTCGTACCACAACGTCGAATTGCGCTTCTCCGCGCCCCATTGATAGTTGCGGAACACCACCTGGGTGATCGCAGGCCATTCCTTGCGCCCGATCGCGGTCAATTCAGTCACCGCAATGCCGAAAGCCCCATCGCCGGAAAAGCCCACCACCGGCACATCCGGGCAGCCGATCTTGGCCCCGACCACCGCAGGCAGACCATAGCCGCAAGGACCAAACAGCCCGGGTGCCAGGTACTTCCGCCCGGCCTCAAACGTCGGATAGGCATTGCCAATCGCGCAGTTGTTACCGATGTCGCTGGAAATAATTGCCTCTTTTGGCAGCGCCGCCTGAATCGCGCGCCAGGCCATGCGGGGGCTCATCCAGGCAGGCTTGTCGGCGCGCGCCCGCTGATTCCAGCTGGTGCCGGCGTCGTCTTCCTCGTGATCCATGCTGGAAAGCGCCTGCGCCCAGGCCGATTTCGTTTGCGCAATGCGGGCTTTGCGTTCGGTGCGCCCATGGTCACCTGCGGTAGAGGCCAATTGCGCCAAAACCGCCTCGGCGACTTTCTTGGAGTCGCCGACAATGCCAACAGTGACCTTTTTCGTCAACCCGATGCGATCGGGGTTGATGTCGACCTGAATGATCTTGGCCGCCTTGGGCCAATAGTCCAGCGCGTAGCCCGGTAAAGTTGAAAACGGGTTCAATCGGGTACCCAGACAGAATACCACATCTGCGCCAGAAATCAACTCCATAGCGGCCTTTGATCCATTATAGCCCAAAGGCCCGGCAAACAGCGGGTGGCTGCCCGGAAAAGCATCGTTGTGTTGATAGCCAACACAGACCGGCGCATCGAGCCGCTCAGCCAGCGCCATGCTCGCCGGAATAGCCCCGCCCAGCACCACGCCCGCGCCGTTCAAGATCACCGGAAACTTCGCGCCCGACAGCAAATCCGCCGCCGCCGCTATCGCCGCTTCCCCGCCCGAAGGTCGCTCGAATTCGACAATCGCCGGCAGCTCGATGTCGATCACCTGGGTCCAATAATCCCGCGGCATGTTGATCTGCGCCGGCGCGCTCGCCCGCTTGGCATTGATGATCACCCGGTTCAGCACCTCGGCCACCCGAGACGGATCGCGCACCTCTTCCTGATAGGCGACCATATCGGCAAACAGCGCCATCTGCTCGACTTCCTGAAAGCCGCCCATGCCAATGGTCTTGTTCGCCGCCTGCGGTGTGACCAAAAGCAAGGGCGTATGGTTCCAATAGGCCGTCTTCACCGCGGTGACGAAATTGGTAATCCCCGGCCCGTTCTGCGCGATCATCATCGACATGCGGCCCGTGGCGCGGGTGTAGCCATCCGCCATCATCCCGCCCGAGCCCTCATGGGCGCAGTCCCAAAAGCTGATCCCCGCCCGCGGAAACAGATCCGAGATCGGCATGAAGGCCGAGCCGATGATGCCAAAGGCATGCTCGATGCCATGCATCTGCAAGACTTTGACGAAAGCTTCTTCCGTGGTCATCCGCATGGCAAATCTCCCTCTGGCGCGCCGCTTGTCTGCCTTTCTATGCTGCCCCGAAAAACCCCATAGGGCCAGAGCCAAACCCCTCATAGCGCCAGAAGGCAGCTTTCACATTGGCCCAAATATCCCGGGGTCCGGGGCAGCGCCCCGGCGGCCCGCCAAAGGCAGCTCCCGCTGCCACGGTCAGGCAACACGCCGCAGCGCCCCCGGCAAAACCACAGCCCCATACTCTTTGCCAGATCAAACCCTTACCGCCATCACGCCGCCCGGATCGCCCGCCCGATCCGCGCAATCCCCTCGGGGATCTTGGCGGGCGAGATCGAGGAATAGCCCAGCCGGTAAAAGTTCCTTGGCGCCTGGTTCGGATCAAAGAACACCCGCCCCGGTTCGATCAACACGCCCTCGGCGCGCAATCGCTCGGCCAGCACTTCGGTATCCACCCCCGCTGGCGCGCGCATCCAGAACGACGATCCGCCAAAGCCCCCCTGCCCCGCCACCACCAGACCCGTCTCGCGGATCGCCTCCTCCATCACCTGACGCCGCCTGCGGTAGGCGTTGCGCATCCGGTTGATCAGCGCGTCATAATGGCCAAGGCTCAGGAAATAGGCCACGGTGCGCTGGATATGCCCCGGCGGATGGCGCAGCATCATCAGCCGCAGCGCCCGCGCCTCGCGGATGAAACTTGCAGGCCCCACAAGATAGCCCAGCCGCATCCCCGGAAACACCGATTTGGAAAACGAGCCGACATAGACCACCCGCCCCTCGCTGTCCAAAGACTTCAGCGCCGGGGAGACCGGCTTGAGAAACGACATCTCGAATTCATAATCATCCTCAACGATGACAAACCCGTCGCGCTCCGCCGCCTCCAGCAAGGCCAGCCGCCGCTCCAGCGGCATGGTGGCATTGGTCGGGCACTGATGGCTCGCCGTGGTGAAGACCACATCCACCCCCTTGGGCAGACGATCGGGGCGCAAGCCATCGGCATCGACCTCAACCGAAACCACCTCTGCCCCCGAGGGCGCCGAGCACCCCGCGCATGCCGGAATAGCCCGGCGTCTCCATCGCCGCCCGCCGCCCCGGCCCAAGCAGCGCCGTCGCGGTGATCCACAAGCCATTCTGCGCCCCCAGCGTCAGCAACACCTCGTCCTCCCGCGCCGCAATCCCGCGCCGCGGCAGGATCGAGCGCAACAGATGCTCGATCAGCAAGGGGTCGTCGCGGTCATACATATCGCTCGTCAGCGCCGCAAAATCCTTGCGCCCCAAGGCCCGAAGCGCGCAAAGCCGCCAGTTCTGATGGTCAAACAGCGTCGGGTCCGCCTGCCCATAGATGAAAGGATAGGGGAAACTGTCCCACTCCAAAGGCCGCTTCACCGTCTCCAGCCCCGAAAACCGCCCCGCCGTCAGCCGGGCAAAATCCGCTCCCTCGGCCCGCGGCGCGCGGGCTGGCAACTCCGGCGCCCGCGGCGCGTTCTCGCTGATGAAATAACCCGAGCGCCCCTTGGCCGACAGATAATCGGCGCTGACCAACTCGGCATAGGCCAGGGTCACGGTGATCCTGCTGATCCCCAGATGCGCCGCGAGACCACGCGACGAAGGCACCCGCTGCCCGGCGCGGTAGCGCCCTGACAGCACGCCTTCTGCCACCATCTGGCGAATGCGCTGCTGCAAAGTGCCCCGCGCGGCGGGCGGCAAGACGAAGGCTTCGGCAGGGATCGACATTCTGGCCTCATTTCGCAAAGCAAGCTGGACCTATTGGCCTGCGCCTCCCTTGCAAAGTCAAGGCCCCGCATCGCTTTGGGCAGCCTCCGGCGGGGATATTTGAACCAAGATGAAAGCCCTTTCGCCTTGGCAAAAATATCCTCGGGGGGAGGGTTTGGCTCGTCCAAACCCGTGGGGGGCAGACAGCCCCCCGCGCCGCACATGAAAAGACCGCCGCAACAAGGCTGTCGCGGCGGTCCCGAACCTCAGAAAATCAACCGAAGACCTTGGTCAGCGCGCGGTCAATCGCGCCGGTGATCTGGTCGATGTCATCTGCCGTGGCGATCAGCGCCGGTGAGAGGCAGAGCGTGTTGTTCAGCCCGGGCAGCGAGCGGTTGGTCATGCCGATGATCACGCCTTGGGCGTTGCACTCGGCGACCACGGCTGCGACCTTCCTCTCGTCCATGGGTTCCTTGGTGCCCCGATCCGCCACCAGCTCGGCACCGCAGAACAGCCCCTTGCCGCGCACATCGCCGATGACTTTGTGCTTCTCCATCAAGGCATTGAGGTTATCCATCACCCGCGCGCCCATCTTCAGGGTGTTGTCGAGCAAGCCCTCATCCTCGATGATCCGCATATTCTCCAGCGCCGCCGCAGGCCCCGCCGTGCAGCCGCCAAAGGTCGAGATATCGCGGAAGTAGGACATGGTATCGCCGGCGTCCTTGAACATGTCAAAGACCGCTTCCGTGGTCACCGTGCAGGAAATCGCCGCATAGCCCGAGGCGACGCCCTTGGCCATGGTGACGAAATCCGGCTTGATGCCATAGTGCTGATAGCCGAACCAAACGCCCGTGCGCCCGACGCCGCAGACCACTTCGTCGATATGCAGCAGGATGTTGTATTTCTTGCAGATCTCCTGCACCCGTTCCCAATAGCCTTCCGGCGGGGTGATCACGCCGCCACCCGCCGTCACCGGCTCGAGCACGATCGCGCCAACGGTATCGGCCCCCTCGCGCAGGATCACCTCCTCAATCGCATCCGCCGCGCGGATACCGTAATTCTCGACATCCCACTGCTTGCGATACTCCAGACAGTGCGGCACCATCACGAAGCCATCGGGATAGGGCCCATACTGCGCCGCACGCTCGGCCTGACCAGAGGTCGCCAGCGTGCCGATGGTGGTGCCGTGATAATCGCGCTCGCGGTACAGGATCTTCCACTTCTTGCCGCCGTGATGCTTGTGCGAGATCTGCCGCACCATCTTGTAGACCTTCTCATTGGCCTCCGAGCCAGAATTGGAATAATACACCCGGCTCAGCCCCGGCATCTTGGAAATCAACCGCTCGGCAAAGATCGCCGCCGGAACCGAACCGCCGACGCCAGCGAAATAGTTCATCTTCACCAGGGTCTCGCGCACCGCATCGGCAATGCTCTCGCGGCCGTAGCCGACATTGACCGTCCAGACCGCGCCCGAAACCGCGTCGATGTATTCCTTGCCGCGGGCATCCCAGACCCGCAGGCCCTTGCCCTCGACGATAATGCGCGGGTCAACATCGGGGCTCTCATAGCCCTTGTGCTGGCTCAGATGATGCCAGACATGCGCCTTGTCGGCGGCCACCACGGCAGAAATATCATTGGCGTTCGTATAGCCGTCCATGGCCAGACCTCATTGATGGGCAGGGACCGCCCCGTGCGGCCCGCTGTGCTGGCGCTATATTCCGCCAAGCGCGGGCTTTCCCTTATGTCCAGCGCTGGCAGGCCGATAAGTCCAGCCTCAGGCCTCGGCGAAAACAATCCGAAATTGGGTTTTGCTGCCCGCCTCAAGGCAGATTTCCGCGCCATGCGCCAATAACAGGCCCTGGACAATCGCCAGCCCCATGCCCGTGCCGCCCGCCTCGCGCCGCGAGGTGAAGAAGGGCGCAAAGATCTGCGCCCGGTTGCCCTCGGAAATCCCCCGGCCATCGTCGCTCACCAGCAGCAGGCCCGCCTTAAGCTGCATCTCCACGCAGCGCGCGCCCTGCTCGGCGGCGTTTTGCACCAGATGCCCCAGAACAATCGCCAGGCCCTCCGCCGCCAAAGGCACCCGCCCCGCCTCGGCCCTTATCGCGACACCCGTTGCAGGCAGCGCCAAAGCCACCTCGGCCAGATCGCATTCGCCGCGATACAGCACCTCGCGCGCCGCAGCGATCCGCTGCAAGCCCGCCAGCTGCGCCTCCATCTTCGCCACCGCGCCCTCGATCACCCCGATCAGTCGCGCCTCGCCCTCCAGCAGTTCCGCCGCCCCCTTGATCGCGGTCAGTGGCGATTTCAGCTCATGGCCGACATGGTCCGAGAAATGCCGGATCGTCGCCTCGCGGTCCTGCAGGCTGCGCGCCATGCCCAGCACCGCGACGCCCAGCGCGCCCAGTTCCGCCGTGCCGTAATGCGCCAAGGCCCCCGCAGGCGCACCCTGTTGGATGGCCGCCGTCGCTGCGGCCAGCGCTTTGATCGGCAGCAGCAACAAGCGCCACAACAGCCAGCCCAGCGCCAGTGTCACCAGCCCGACCACCGCCGCCACCAGCAAGGCCGCGGTGCGAAAGCCCAGCGCGCCCTGCAACTCGCGCAGCGCCAGCACCCCCAGCAGCGGCATGACCAGCACCACCGTCAGGGCGCCGCCCAGCACCAAGAGCAAGGGCGGCCGCCACTTGCGCCTCACCCGCGCCGACATGCCGCCATCCGCAACCCGACGCCATGCACCGTCTCTATCGCAGCCCTCAGCCCTGCCCCCGCCAGCTTGGCGCGCAAATTGCGCAGATGGCTGTCCAGCGTGCGGTCCGAGACCGCCACCCCAGCCCCCCAGATTGCATCGACCAGCGCCACCCGTCCGACCACCTGATCACCCCGCGCCAGCAGATGGCCCAAAAGCCCCGCCTCCGTCGCGGTCAAAGCCACCTCCTGCCCCGCCACCAGACACAGATGCCGCGCCGCATCGAGTTCCAGATCACCGCGCCGCAGGGCAGGCAGCGCCTGTGCGCCCGAGCGCTTCAGGATCGCCTTGATCCGCGCCAGCAGCTCGCGCGGGCTGAAAGGCTTGGTGACATAGTCATCCGCCCCCATCTCCAGCCCCAAGACACGGTCGATCTCGTCATCCCGCGCGGTCAGAAACAACACCGGCACCTCGGATTTCGCGCGCAAGCGGCGGCACACCTCCAGCCCGTCCATCTCGGGCAGACCGACATCCAGCACCACCAGATCCGGCGCATCGCGCAGCGCCATGCGCAGCCCCGCAGCCCCATCCCGCGCCGCGATCACGCCGTAACCCGCCCGCTCCAGCGCAATCTCCAGCACCGCGCGGATCTGCGGGTCATCGTCGACGATCAAAATCCGCATCCGCCTCCCCCTTCGATGCCAGAATCCGCGCCGAGCGCCAGGACCAATCGCGCCAACCCTCAATCGCAGGCGGGTTCAGGTCAATCTCTAACATGGCACAGCCTGCCGCCGCCCCCGCCCGATACATCGGCCGCCAGCCATCCGGCCCCAGCTCACAAAGATAAGCCAGATCAAGCGCATAAGCCAGCCGTCCCTCCGCCGCGGCCGCCAGATTACCCGCCGCAATCTTCTCGGCAAAGTTCACAAAGCAACAGGCATACAGCACCCCGACCCCCAGCCCCGCCGCCCGCAAGGCCAGCCAACCATTGCCGCGCCCGCGCCAGACCGCCCAGGCCACCAAAGCCAAGCCCAGGGCCACCAACCCCATCCAGATCGCCGCCGAAATCCGCAGATAGGTCAGCCCATAGGCCTCGACATAGGCCTGCAACCGCAACAAGGCCGAGGCGGTCAACAGCAGATTCTGCCCGATCCAGGCCAGCAGCAAGGCGCGCAAAACCCGGCTCTCCGCCGCATAGGGTCTTGAGATCAGCGCGAAAAGCCCCGCCAGCAGCGCTGTCACCACCAAAGGATAAGCGCCGCGATGTGCATAACTCGCATGGCTCATCCCCGCAGGCAGCGCAGCCCCGCCCCACAAGAACGCCGCATCCATCGCGCTTTGCACCGCAAACATCGCGTTGAACAGCCACAGCGAGCTCGTCACCGCCCCCAGATTAACCACCCCGCCAAAGCGCCACCCCGGCCCGCGAAACCGCGCCTCCGCCATCTCGGCCCGGGGCAAGGCCATGACGGGCCAGAGGATCAGCGCCAAGCCTGCCCAGAACAGCCCCCGCGCCGGATCATTCCAGCCCAACCCGTCAAACCCCTCCGCCAGCACAGGATTGGCCGCAATCAACAGCCCGGCAAAACACATCCCCAACCCCAGGGGCAAAGCCAGCGCCCGCGCCCAGCGCCCCGCATCCGCCCTTGTGCCGCGCAGGGCGCGCAGCTCCGCCAGCGCATCGCGAAAGCCCAAAGGCAGCAGATGCGGCAGCGCAGGCAGCAGCCGCAACACATCCGCCACCGCGCCACGCCGCAGCCACAGGCCGAACCCCAAAACCCCCATCAGCGCAAAGCCAAGCGACAGCGCCTGCACCCGCTCTACCAAGGGCAAAAGGCACAGGCCCACCGCCACCAGCCCCCAATCCCGCCGCGCCAAAGCCCCCGCCCCGCGCAGCACCAAAGCCAAGACCAGCAGGAACAACGCCAGCGACAGCCCCGGCCCCGCCTGCCGCCAGAACAGCACGTCTCCCAACACCACCAGGCCCAGCAAAGCCCACCCCCTGCGCCCCCGCACCTCACTGCTCCGAACCTCATCCTGCGGCGGATCTATCCACCAGCCATCTTGCGCCAAACTCCGCGGCACCCCCGCGACGGTAAAACTCTGCATCTTTTGCTCCTTGTGCTGTCCCGCCTTTCTGCCGCAGGTCACGTGCAGAGCTTGCGCGCCAGTTGTGAAGTTTTCGTGCAGATCGCCGCCCCATCCGCGCAAAGGCGGCGCGAAAGCTTTGCCATACCAGCGCATAGCCAAAGATGATTTGACGCGCCCTCCGCTTGCAGCGCTCAATGGCCTCAACCCCCAACTCTGCGGACCCGTTTCAACGGGCCCCTCCTCCACAGCCCCGACTTCACAGGACAGCAATGACCAAGACCCTCTCCGCCGCAGCCGAACTTCACGCCAATACCTCGGTGCCCTTCGAGCAGGCCTTCGCCATGCCGAAATCGGTCTATACCAGCCCGGATTTCCTCGCCCTCGAACAAGAGCATGTCTTTGCCCGCGACTGGCTCTGTGCCGGCCGCGCCGATGCCCTGCCCAATCCCGGCGACTACCTCACCATGCAGATCGCTGGCGAACCTGTCATCGTGCTGCGCGACCGCGACGGGAGGCTGCGCGCCATGTCAAACGTCTGCCGCCACCGCATGTCAATCCTGCTGCAGGGACGCGGCAATACCCGATCCATCGTCTGCCCCTACCACGCCTGGACCTACAACCTTGACGGCAGCTTGCGCGGCGCGCCCGCCATGGGCCTCAATCGAAAGCTTCTGCAAAGACCAGATCGCCCTGCCGAAAATCCGCTGCGAGGAATGGCTCGGCTGGATCATGGTCAGCCTCAACCCCGAGGCGCCCGACCTGCACGAGACCCTGCGCGAGGTCGAAGACCTCGTCGGCTACCTCGACATGGCCTCCTACCGCGAGACCTTCCGCGAGACCTTCCGCTGGAACACCAACTGGAAGGTGCTGGCCGAGAATTTCATGGAAAGCTACCACCTGCCGGTCTGCCATTCCGGCACCATCGGTGGCTCGGTCGACCTGATGAAGATGACCTGCCCCGAAGGCTCGCCCGCCTTCAACTATCACTTCATCGTCAAGAACGACACGATCCCGCTCTCGCTGGCGCATCCCTCCAACACCACGCTGACCGGCGATCAGCGCCGCCTGACCTGGCTGCTCTCCATCTACCCTTCGCTGATGATCACCCTGACGCCGGGCTATTTCTGGTATCTCTGCCTGACCCCCGACGGGCCGGACCATGTCAACGTGCTTTACGGTGGCGGCATGAGCGCCGACTGGCTCGCCGACCCGCAAGCCGAGAAACATCTGGAAACCGTGAAGGCCCTGCTCGATGACGTAAACATCGAGGACAAGGGCTGCGTCGAAAAGGTCTATGCCGGGGCCGTCGCGGGGCTGTCCAAGCCCGGCCCGCTCAGCCATCTCGAACGCCCCAACTTCGAATTCGCGCAATATCTCGCCAGCCGCATCCCCGCAGCTGCGTCATGACGCAGGCCATACGCTTGCCATACGCCCGCCATACCTGAACCAGACGTGGATCTAGGCGCCGAAGATCTGGGCCGAGACCTGATCCGAGCGCAGCATATCCGCCAGCGTCAGCGATTCGATCAGCACGAGGTAGGACCAGAAGATATCGGCAAAGACCTTTCTGATCCGGCAGCTTTCCTCGTCCACACAGTCCTCGCAGCGCTGATAGGCCCGCCGCGACAGGCAAGGCAGCGGCGCAATCGGCCCGTCAATCAGCCGCAGCAGCTCTGAAATCGAGATCTCCGCCGGGGGTTTGATCAGCGAATAGCCCCCAGAACGGCCCCTAATCGAGGAAATCAGCCCGGCATTGCGCAATTCCAGCAAGATATGCTCCAAAAACCGCTTCGGCGTGCCAGAGCGCTTGGCCACGGCCTCAATCGTCAAGGGCTGCGGCTGCGCCATCGCCGCCTCGTCGGCCAGCACCAACAGCGCCTTCAGGGCATATTTCAACTTCTGCGTGATCATCCCAACCCTACCTCCCGCTTTGCATTCGACGCGGCTCGGCCAAGTATTGCCACATCAAGACTGCAAGCGAAACCGCAGATAACCAAGCGAAAAACAGCAAAGCCACCCGGAACAGGTAATCACGAGTTAAAACATAGATAAATAAACTTCCCAAAATTTCTCCAGCGGCGTATGATGAAGACAGAATCGTGAAGACCTGCAAAGGAAGCTCACATGACCCAAGCGCTGCCACGCTCCCGAACCAAACGGGCTACATTTGGTGCCGCCCTTGTCTTTGGCCTGGCCTATGTGGCGGCCTTGGGCTTTATTTTTGCCCCTGCGGGTAGCCTTGCAACCCGCACCTCTGTCGTACAGGCCACCGCCTCGCCCTAAGGTTATTGCGCTGCGATCTCGCGGCTTGCTGTCAGGATCCGCTCGGTCAGCGCCGCCAAGGCAAGTGCCGCTGCGCCATGCGCCCACAACAGATCGCCCCAGGCGTGTACCTCGATCGGCGGCCGCGGCCGCCCGGTGTTGATCGCCATGTTGTCGATCTCGTCCAGAGTCTCGGCGGCGTAAAGGTAATCAAATTTTAACCGCTCGCCCGATAGGATGATCAGCGAGGGGTCGAACAGGTTGATCACATTCGCCAATCCCACCGCCAGATAGCGCCCCGCCCGGCGGAAAATGCTGCGCGCGGTGACATCACCCGCTTTTGCCTGATCATACAGGGACTCCAACAGCACCGAAATCGGCTGCTCCTCGCGGTGGCCCCAGTTCAACGCCGTCGCCGCCTCCCGCGCCAGGGCGTAATCGGCAACATAGGCCTCCAGACAACCCCTTTGCCCGCAACGGCACAGCGCCCCATCCAGCTGCACCTTGGTATGGCCCAGCTCCATCCCCAGCCGTCGCGCGCCGCGATAGACCTTGTGATTCATCACAAAGCCCATGCCGACGCCATGCTCAAAGGTCACCACCGCAAAATCGGCAAGGCTGCGCCCGGCGCCGAACCACAGCTCGGCCATGGCCACCAGATTGGCATCATTGTCGATGCAGACCGGCATGCCCAATCGCGCCTCGGCCAGCTCGACCAAAGGCACCGACCGCGTGGTCATCGTCGAAGACCACAGCACAACTCCATGAGAATTATCAACAAAACCTGGCAGCCCGATGCCCAGGCCCGACAGTGCCGAACGCTTGACGCCCGCCTTGGCACAGACCCGTTCCAGCAGGGCCTCCATCGCATCCAGCAGTTCCGGCACGGTCAGCGAGCCGGGGCGGCGCGGCACCACCTCGTCGGCCAAGAAGGTTGCCGGCGAAATCGACAATCACTGCCGATTGCTCGCGGTCCGACAGCTTCATTCCCGCCACCAGATGCGCCTCGCGCCGCACCCCCAACGCCACAGCAGGCCGCCCGCGCCCGCCCTCGCCCTCACGGGCTGCCGCCACCTCTTCGATCAGCCCGGCCTCGATCAGCTCCGAAGTGATGGTGGTGACCGAGGCAGGCGAGACCCCCAGATCCTTGGCCACCTGCACCCGCGCCACCTGCCCCGAGGCGCGCACCCGCTCAAAAACCTGCTGGCGCAGCGACCGCATCGATTCGGAAAGCGGCGGAATCAGCGGCCCAAAGCCATGACTGCCCCCGGTATTGCGCCGCCCCGAAATCGGGCGACCCGTCTCTAAGGCCGTCATTTTTTCGCCTCTCGAACAAAATAAGCGATAAATTCGCCTAGATTTCCACAAATTGCCGCATCGCGGCACAGCATTTGCAGCATTTCTCTTCAATTCGAGTTTCGCGCATCAGTTTTATTTTGACAACTTAATTTATTAGCGGCACCTTCGCCTCAGTTCTGGCGAATCTGCCAAAACAGGTCATACGCTGGCCGCATCCATAGGGAGGATAAAGATGCGTAAGGTAATTATGCTCGCGGTTATCGCCGCGGCAGGTTTTTCGTCTGCCGCACTTGCCGAAGGCAAGAAAATCGGTGTGTCCTGGGCAAGCTTCCAGGAAGAGCGCTGGAAGATCGACGAAGCTGCCATGAAGGCCGCCATCGAAGCCGCTGGCGACACCTATATTTCCGCTGACGCGCAGTCGTCCTCGGAAAAGCAGCTCTCGGACATTGACGCACTGATCGCTCAAGGCGCAAATGCTCTGATCATCAACGCTTGGGACAAAGACGCCATCGGCCCGGCCATCGACAAGGCCGCTGCTGAAGGCATCCCGATGGTGGGTTACGACCGTCTGATCGAAGACGACCGTACCTTCTATCTGACCTTCGACAACAAGGGCGTTGGCAAGATCATCGCCGAGGAAGTCACCAAGGTCAAACCCGATGGCAACTACGCGATCATCCTGGGCGATCCGGGTGATCCGAACGCGGCTTTCCTGCGCGAAGGCATGGAAGAAGTCATTGGCGACGCAGTGACTGCCGGCACCATCAAGATCGTTGGCGAAGCCAGCTCCGACGGCTGGAAGCCCGAGAATGCTCAGAAGAACATGGAGCAGATCCTCACCGCCAACGACAACAAAGTTGACGCAGTGCTGGCTGAAAACGACGGCATGGCAGGCGGCGTGGTCGCGGCTCTTTCGGCTCAGGGTCTGGTGATCCCGGTCGGCGGTCAGGACGGCGACCTTGCTGCGATCAACCGTGTGGCACGTGGCACCCAGACCGTTTCGGTGTGGAAAGACTCGCGTCAGCTTGGCAAAGCAGCCGGTGAGATCGCTTCGGCTCTGGCAGGTGGCGCCGCAATGGACGCTATCGAAAGCGCTTCGAAGTTCAACGGTGGCGCCAAAGGCGTCGAGATGAACGCGATCCTGCTGACGCCCACCGCGATCACCAAAGACACTCTGAACCTTGCCATCGATGGTGGTCACATCACCAAAGAACAGGCTTGCGAAGGTGCTATGGACGGCCTTGAGGCTTGCAAATAAGCTGATCTGACCCTGCGGCGCTGCCCTTGCAGGCAGCGCCGCGTTTTTCTTGAGCCCGCCCGTTTTGGGTCCACGCCATAACAGGCCATGGCCCCGACACGCTGGTGCGCCCTCCCCTCTCGCAGGCTGGATGAGGACATGACAGACCATTCCGAGACCCCCGATCACGCGCCTCAGGTCAGCACCGCAAGGCTGAACCCGATCAGCCGCTTTGTGCAGGCGACCGAACTCGACACCCGCATGCTGGGCATGGTCGGTGCTTTGCTGCTGATCTGGTTCGGCTTTCAGATTTACGGGTCACTTTTTGCCAGCGGTGGTGTCTTCCTGACACCGCGCAACCTGTGGAACCTCTCGGTGCAGACTGCGGTGACGGGGATCATGGCAACCGGGATGGTGCTGGTGATTATCACCCGCAACATCGATCTCTCGGTCGGCTCGATTGTCGGCTTTACCGGCATGGTCATGGGCATCGTGCAGGTTAATATCTTGCCGCAATACCTTGGTCTTGGCCATCCGGCGACCTGGATCATCACCGGGCTGATCGGCATTTCGCTCGGCGCGCTGATCGGGGCCTTCCACGGCTGGCTGACGGCCTATCGCGGCATTCCGGCCTTTATCGTTACCTTGGGCGGCATGCTGGTCTGGCGTGGAGCGGCTTTCCTGGTTGCAGATGGCAAGACCATCGCCCCGATGGACCCGACCTTTGCCCTTTTGGGCGGCGGACCCTATGGCTCGATCGGCTCCACCGGCAGCTGGATCGTCGGCATTGTTGGCTGCATCGCCATCCTCTATATCATGTATACGGCGCGGCATAACCGCCTGAAGCACGGGTTCCGCCTGCGCCCGGTCTGGGCCGAGGTCACCGTAGCGGCGCTGGCTTGCGGCGTGCTGATCGGCGCGGTTCTGGTGGTTGACGCCTACCCCTGGCCCATCGGCATCGTCAAAGCCTATGCCACTGCAAACAACATCACCACACCGCCGGGCGAGCTTTACATCGCGCATGGCTTTGCCATTCCAGTGCTGATCCTTGCTGCCGTCGGCATTGCCATGACCATCCTGATGACCCGCACCCGCTTTGGCCGCTATGTCTTTGCCATCGGCGGCAACCCCGAAGCCGCAGCGCTCTCCGGTATCGACACCCGCTGGATGACGGTCAAGATTTTTGCGCTGATGGGCCTTTTGGCAGGTCTTGCCGCGGTGGTCGCCTCGGCCCGCCTGAATGCCGCGACCAACGCGCTGGGCGATCTTGAGGAACTCTACGTCATCGCCTCGGCCGTGATCGGCGGCACCTCGCTCGCAGGGGGGGTCGGCACCATCTATGGCGCCATCATCGGCACCATGGTGATCCAGTCCTTGCAGACCGGCATGGTGCTGATCGGCTATGGCGACGGCTCTTACCGCAAGATCGTGGTCGGTGTGGCGCTCGTGCTCGCCGTCTATCTCGACATCGTCTACCGCAAACGCACCAAGTGAGGGGATAAGCCATGAGCAATACCAGGAACACCCCTCGTCGAGCTGCGCGACATCTCCATCGCCTTCGGCGGCATCAAGGCGGTCGATCACGTCTCGATCGACCTTTATCCCGGCGAAGTCGTCGGCCTTCTGGGCCACAATGGCGCAGGCAAATCGACGCTGATCAAATGCCTCTCGGGGGCCTATCAGGCCGATACTGGCTCGATCTATATCGAAGGGGAAAAGGCCGAAATCGCCAACCCCGCGACGCGCGCACCTACAACATCGAGACGATCTACCAGACACTTGCTCTGGCAGACAACCTTGATGCCGCCTCGAACCTGTTTCTGGGCCGCGAAATCGTCGGCGCTGGCGGCTTCCTCGACGACAGTGCCATGGAGGCCGAGACGCGCAAGATCATGGCGCGGCTCAACCCCAACTTCCGCAATTTCAACGTGCCGGTCTCGGCACTTTCGGGTGGTCAGCGTCAATCGGTCGCCATCGCCCGCGCGGTGTATTTCAACGCCAAGATCCTGATCATGGACGAGCCCACCGCCGCCCTCGGCCCGCATGAGACGCAGATGGTGGCCGAGCTTATCCAGGAGCTCAAACGACAGGGCATCGGCATCTTCCTGATCGAGCATGACATCCATGCCGTGATGGATCTGTGCGACCGCGCCGTGGTGATGAAGAACGGCCAGCGCGTCGGCACCGTCAATGTCAATGAGGTCACCGACGAGGATATCCTCGGCATGATCATCATGGGCAAAAAGCCACCGCAAGCCGTTTAAAAGGCGGCAAGCTCGCCAAAGACAAGGAGCGGCTTAGGCCGCGCCCGAAGCTGACAAAGGACTGCTCATGCAACGCCGCCACTTTCTTTCGCTGATCGGTGCTGCGGCGCTGACGCCCGCCCTGCCCCGTCCTGCTTTGGCTGCCACCGAAGCCACCTCCGTCGTGCAGGGCTGGTATCGCCTGCTGCTGGAACTCGTCCGTCACACCGCGACCTATTCGCCGCCGATGGCAAGCCGCGCCTTTGCCTATATCGGTGTCGCGGGCTGGGAGGCCTATGCCAGTGGCAACAACGGCACCACCCTGGCGGGCCAGTTGCATGGGCTTTCCCCCCTGCCACTGCGCGGCGAGGGGGTCTTTGACGAGGCGCTGATCCAGCACGCGGTCCTGACTGCTTCCTGCCAAAGCTTCTTTGGCAATACCGGCCCCTCGGGTCAGCAGGCCATGCAGGTCATGGCCAAGAAGACCGCTGCCAAACTGCGCGAAGGCCTGCCGACCGATGTCGCCGACCGCTCCGAGGCATACGGCAGTGCCGTGGCAGGGCATATTCTCGCCTGGAGCCTCAATGATGGTGGCCACGAAGTCCACAACATGGGCTTCCCGATGACTTGGCAGTTGACCCCGGGGCCGGAGCATTGGGTGCCGACCAGCCTGATCGTCCAGCAACAAGCGCCACTTCTGCCCGATTGGGCCAAGAACCGCACCTTTGCTATGACCGCCGCCAATACCTGCGCCCTGCCCGCCCCCCCTGCCTATAGCGAGGACCCAAGCTCGCAGTTCTACGCCGAAGCGATGGAGGTTTATCAGACCTCGCAGTCTTTGACCTCGGCACAACAGATCGTCGCCCGCTTCTGGTCGGATGATCCGATGCTTTCGCCAACGCCGCCGGGCCATTGGGTCTCGATCACCCTTGAAATCCTGCGCCGCGATGGCGCGGATCTCGGCACCAGCCTCAATGCCCTCGCGCGGCTTGGCATAGGGCTTGCCGACGCCTTCATCGCCTGCTGGCAGGCCAAGTTTGAATATGATCTGGTCCGCCCGGTGACCTATATCAACCGGGTGATCGACCCGAAATGGCAACCCAGTCTCAACACCCCGCCCTTCCCCGAATACCCCTCGGGCCATTCCACCCAATCGGGCGCAGCTGCGGCTGTTTTGACAGCGGTCTTTGGCGAGAATTTTGGTTTCGAGGACGAAACCCATGTGCAGGACGACATCCCGGCCCGCCATTTCGACAGCTTTTGGGCGGCCGCCGATGAGGCTGCAATTTCAAGGCTCTATGGCGGAATTCACTTCAAATCCGCCATCGATCAGGGACTGGAGCAGGGCAA
This sequence comes from uncultured Alphaproteobacteria bacterium, assembly GCA_963815275.1. Lineage (GTDB taxonomy): Bacteria > Pseudomonadota > Alphaproteobacteria > Rhodobacterales > Rhodobacteraceae > Cypionkella. The sequence goes on along the minus strand of CAWFGD010000019.1, from coordinate 45,112 downwards.
ATGTGTCGCAACCTTTACCAATGCGCTGAAAACGTTGTGAAGGCGCTCTTCCTTGCCTTTCTGCCCCTGCCCGCTTTGGCCGAGACGCCGATCCAGCCGCTGTTTACCGAAGAAACCGCGACCTCCGGCATCAGCAGCATCTATGCAGGCGACTGGGCCTATATGGTCGGCGGCGGGGCGGCCAGCTTTGACTGCAACGGCGACGCCCGCCCTGATCTGGTGATCGCGGGCGGCACCAATCCGGCGCAGCTTTACCTCAACCAAAGCAGCAAGGGCGGCCCGCTGAGCTTCACGCCCCAGCAAAGCGGCCTTGAGCTTACACAGGTTCTGGGTGCCTACCCGCTTGACGTGGACAGCGACGGCATCAGCGATCTGATGCTGCTGCGCCAGGGTGAAAACCAGCTGATGCGCGGGCTTGGCAATTGCAAATTCGCCGCCAGCCAATGCCGATTGGGGCTTTGACGGCGGGGAAGCCTGGTCCGCCGCCTTCGCCGCCACCTGGGAGCAGGGCCAAAGCTGGCCGACTCTTGCCGTCGGCAACTACATCGACACCGCCGAGGAAATCTTCCCCTGGGGCTCTTGCACCGACAACTGGCTGCACCGCCCCGAAGCCAACCACTTCGCCGCCCCCCTGCCCCTGAAGCCCAGCTTCTGCGCCCTGTCGATGCTCTTTACCGACTGGAACCGATCCGGCACGCCCAGCCTGCGCATCGCCAACGACCGCGAGTATTACAAGGGTGGGCAGGAACAGCTCTGGCGCATCGACCCCGGCCAGCCGCCACGGCTTTATACCTTGGAGGAGGGCTGGAAGAAACTGAAGCTCTGGGGCATGGGTATCGCCAGCTATGACCTTGATTTTGATGGCTATCCTGAAATTTTCGTCACCTCGATGGCTGACAACAAGTTGCAAACCCTCGCCAATCCGGCCAGCGGCAAGCCGACGATGAAGGATGAGGGCTTTGCCAAGGGTGCCATCGCCCAGCGGCCCTTTATCGGCACAGATCTGAACCCTTCGACCGGCTGGCATGCCCAGTTCGAAGATGTGAACAACGATGGCCTTGCGGATCTGTTCATCGCCAAGGGCAACGTCGATCAGATGCCAGATTTCGCCCTGCATGACCCCAACAACCTTCTGGTCCAGCGCGCCGACGGCACTTTTGCCGAGATGGCCGACACGGCGGGCGTCGCCAGCACCAAGACCTCACGCGGCGCGGTTCTGGCCGATTTCAACGCCGACGGCTTGGTCGATCTGCTGGTGGTCAACCGCCGCGACCCGGCGCAGATCTGGCGCAATGTCACCAGTGGGGCGGGCCATTGGCTTGGGCTGACCCTGCGTCAGGCAGGCAGCAACCGCGACGCCATCGGTGCCTGGGTCGAGGTGCAGATGCAGGGCCATGTGCAAAGCCGCGAGATCACCGTCGGCGGTGGGCAGGCCAGCGGCCTGCTGGGTGCGCGCAACTTTGGTCTCGGCGATCTGAAGGCTGCAAAGCTGCGGGTGATCTGGCCAGACGGCGAGATATCAGATTGGCAAGCCCTTGATGCAGATCACTATTATCTGATGGAGCGCGGCAAACCCGCCCAAAAGCTTAACTGATCGCGCGGGCAAAGATCCGCGCTAGCCTGGCTTGGGCTGCCTGATAGGCCGGGAAATTTGTCGCGCCCAACTTTAGCCCCTTCAGGGCGGCGAACATTGCTGCCGCAACCTCTGGCGCGCTGCCGATCCCCTCTGGCAGTCCTCGGCGGTCGAGCCATTGCGCCAGAATCTCGACGAATTGCGCTTCGGCTTCCGCCACAATGTCACTGCCTATCGCAAATCCCTGATCCAGCAGCTCAATGCCATGCGGCGAGGCCAGCACCATCTCCATAAAGCTGCCGTCCTTGGCATGGAACGCCTTGATCAAAGCGGTTTCGGCACTTTGTTCCGGCTGGGCCAAGACCGCGCGCAGCTCGGTCAAAGCCTGCGCGAAGTGGCGCAGCGCCAGGGAGCGGAAGATATCTTCCTTGTTGCGCCAATAGAGATAGAGCGCCGAGCGGGAAATCCCGGCGGCCTTGGCGATATCTTCCATGGCGGTGCGGCGGTAGCCATATTGCGCAAAGACTGCAAAGGCCGCCGCCAGGATGGCGCTTTCCTTGTCTTGCTGGGGAGGCTCGATCTTCATTCCGATGAAATGACAAAAGCCATTCATTTTGTCAATTGACACGCCTGACACTTTGAGCCAATTTTGTCATAACGTCACAGGAGATCCACATGACCACCCGTCTGACCGTAAATGGCCAAGCGCAGAGCCTCGATCTGCCCGCCGAAATGCCGCTGCTCTGGGCGCTGCGCGATGTCCTTAACCTGACCGGCACCAAGTTCGGCTGCGGCATCGCCTCTTGCGGCGCTTGCACGGTCCAGGTCAACGGAGTGGCAGTGCGCTCTTGCCAGACCTTCATCGGCGATCTGGAGGGGGCCGAGGTCACCACCATCGAAGGCCTTGGCACACCACAGGCTCTGCATGCGGTGCAAGCGGCGTGGCAAAAGGCGCAGGTCGCGCAATGCGGCTATTGCCAGTCGGGCCAGATCATGCAGGCCGCGAGCCTTCTGTCGGAAAACCCTGCCCCCACAGATGCCGAGATCGATGCAGCGATGGAGGGCAACCTGTGCCGCTGCGGCACCTATCCGCGCATCCGGGCCGCGATCCACGATGCCGCCCAACTTTTGCAAAAGGCGTAACCCATGGCACAGCTTATGAAAATCGCGCGGCGTGGCTTTCTGTTCGGCTCGGTTGCCTTGGCAGGCGGCGTGGCCTTCGGCTGGTGGAAATACAAGACCCCTTACGGCAACCCGCTCGAGACAGAACTGGCGGAGGGGGCAAGCGCCCTGACCCCCTATGTCCTGATCGACCAGAGCGGCATACAGATCATAGCCCCCCGCGCCGAGATGGGTCAGGGCGTCCACACCACTTTGGCCGCTCTGGTTGCGGAAGAGATGGATCTGCGGCTCGATCAGATCACGGTGATCCATGGCCCCGCCTCGCACGCCTATTTCAACGCAGCCGTGCTGCGTGAAGGCATCCCTTTTGCCCCGACCGATCAAAGCTGGCTGGCCGAAACCCTGCGCGATGCCACGGCGATCCCGTCGAAATTCCTCGGGCTGCAGATCACGGGCGGTTCCTCCTCGACCCCTGATGGCTTTGACAAGATGCGCCTGGCCGGGGCCTCGGCGCGTGCGGCCTTGCTACAAGCGGCGGCAGAGGCGTTTGGCTTGCCCGTCGAAAACCTTGTCACAAAAGACGGCAGGGTAATTGCGCCCGATGGCCGCAGTCTGAGCTATATCGAGCTTGCCCCCAAAGCCGCCGGCATCACCCTGTCTGCCGAACCTCCCCTGAAACCGCGTCCCGATTGGAAACTGCTCGGCACCTCGCAAAATCGCACCGATATGCTGGCCAAGGTCACAGGCACCGCCGCCTATACGGCCGATCTGCGCCTGCCCGGCATGCGCTTTGCCACCGCCCGCACTTCGCCGCGGCTGGGCGGCAAGATGCTGTCTTATGATGCCTCCGCCGCCGAAGCCATGCCGGGGGTCGAGCGCATCTTGCCTCTGGAGGATGGCGTTGCGGTGATTGCAACCAACACCTGGGCCGCGCTGCAAGCCGCGCAGGCGATTATCTTTGACTGGGGCCCCGCGCCCTATCCCGCCAGCAGCGCCGAGATTTCGGCCCAACTCACCGCTGCGCTGCACCCCGACTTCAAAGACAGTACCCAGCGCAACGATGGAGACGTCGAGACGGCGCTGAGTGGCGATGTCTTCGAGGCCCTCTACTCCACGCCCTACCTCGCCCATGCCACCATGGAGCCGATGACCGCCGCCGCCCTTTTGGCCGATGGCAAGCTGACCGTCTGGGCCGGAAACCAACTGCCGACGCAGATCCTGACCGAGGGCAGCAAGATTACCGGCTTGCCCCTCGAAGCGATCAGCGTCGAGACTCGCTTGATGGGCGGTGGTTTTGGCCGCCGCGCCGAGATGGATGTGATCAAACAGGTCATCACTCTGGCAAAGGCCATGCCAGGCACCCCGATCCTGCTGACCTGGAGCCGCGAGGAGGACATGACCCATGACGCCTACCGTCCGGCAGCGATTGGGCGGGTGCGTGCCAAGCTTGACGGCGGCAAGATCGCGGGTTTTGACTATGCCACGGCATCTTCATCGGTGATCGAAAGTCAGGCTGGCCGCTTGGGCTATGCCATCCCCGGCCCGGATGCCACCATCGTGCAAGGCGCCTGGGAGCAGCCCTACCGCTTTGCCAACCACCGCGTCACCGGCTATCGCGCCCCCGTCATGGTGCCGGTTGGGTCGTGGCGCTCGGTCGGGGCCTCGCAGAACGCATTTTTCCATGAAAGCGCCATTGACGAGCTGGCGCATCTGGCCAAGGCCGATCCACTGGCCTTCCGTCTGGCGCAGATCGACCATGCGCCAAGTCGCAAAGTGCTGGAGGCCGTCGCCGAGGCCTGCGACTGGGGCAACACTCCCACAGGCCGTGCGCGTGGCCTCGCCTTCTGCCTCAGCTTTGGCGTGCCCTGCGCTCAGGTCATCGAGGTTGCGGACAGCCCGCAAGGTCTGCGCATGACCGCCGCCTGGGCCGCCGTCGATGTCGGCATCGCGCTTGACCCGCGCAACATCGAGGCGCAGGTCACAGGGGCGATGATCTATGCGCTTTCCGCCGCGATCCGGGGTGAGATCACCTTTGCAGATGGTGAGGCGCAGCAGCAGACCTTCTGGGATTACGAGCCACTGCGCCTGCCGCAGGTGCCGCCGATCACCGTGCGGGTGCTGGAAAACCTGCCGCAGATCCGCGGCATCGGCGAGCCCGCGACGCCGCCTGCGGCCCCGGCCTTGGCCAATGCCGTCTTTGCCTTGACCGGCCAGCGTCTACGGGATCTGCCGCTTGGCAAAGCGGTGAAATTCGCCTGATCGCCCCTTTGCTGCGCGGGAGATGCTTGCGCCCCTGACTGGCGCAGCTATTCTGCGCAGAAGATCACAATTTCAGGGGCCACAGGTGCTTACCAAATTTATTACATCGATCAGTTTCAGTCTGCTTTTGAGCGGCCCGCTTTTGGCCGCGCCCTGCGGCAATACCGCTGCCGGGTTTGAAGACTGGAAGGGCGCCATGGCCTCGGAGGCCAAGGCCGCAGGCGTGGGCAAGGCGGGCATCGCGGCCCTGAACGGCGCGAGCTATTCCAAGGCGACCATCTCGGCGGATCGAAACCAAAAGAGCTTCAAATACACCTTGGATAAGTTCCTCAAGGTGCGGGGCGCCGACACCATCGTCGCGCAAGGCCGCGCGCGCAAAGCCAAGAACGCCAAGCTCTTCGCCAGCATCGAGGCGCAATATGGCGTGCCTGCCGGCGTCTTGTTGGCGATCCATGGCATGGAAACCGGTTTTGGCGGCTTCATGGGGGACACCAATATCGTCTCGGCGGTCTCGACCCTGGTCTGGGATTGCCGCCGCTCGGATTACTTCAAGCCGCATCTGATCGCCGCGCTCGAAATGGTCGATCGTGGCTCGATTTCGGCTTCGACCGTAGGGGCCAAGCATGGCGAATGGGGTCATACCCAGTTTCTCATGGGCAATGCGCTGACTTATGGCGTGGACGGCAACGGCGATGGTCGTGTCGATCTGACCAACACCGCCGACGCCCTGGCCACCACCGCCAACTACCTGCGCCAGAAGGGCTGGCAGCCGGGCAAGGGCTACCAGCAAGGCGAGCCGAACTTTGCCGCCATCCGGGAATGGAACGCCGCCACCGTCTATCAACAAGCCATCGCGCTGATGGCGGCAAAAATCGACAAGTAAGCCGCTTTTCCCCTCTTGCAGCCCGCCTCCGAACCCCTTAGGAAGCGCCCCAGTGGCCCGTTCGTCTATCGGTTAGGACATCTGGTTTTCAACCAGGCAAGAGGGGTTCGACTCCCCTACGGGCTGCCACTCACCCCACCATTTTCTAGACGTTCTGCTAGAGCGCCGTATTATCACGCGCTGTCCGTGGCTTGCCAGTCGAAGTGGTCTTGTGAGACCGCAAGACCCGAACCGACCCGGCGCAAAATAGCGCGACGTCTCTGTTCGCGGTCTTCGTATTTCCAGTTTGGGAAGGGTCCGGTCAGACCGTGAGGAAGAGCATCTGTTGCGCAGCCCAGTCCGCTGGTATCTCATGGTTTAGACACCAGTCTGCGGTCAGGAAAGACGGTTGTCGTCCTTCGATGATCTGCCTGACGGCATCTGGCCCGAGGAAGGCGAACTCGATGATCTGCTGGACGCGCTTGACCGAAAGACTGTTCCTTTCGGCGATCGTCTGGGCACTCTGGTCTTTGGTGATCAGGTCCAGGAACGCATGGCCCTTGGCAATGTTGGCGATCAGAGTTGTGTCTTGTGGAAGCGATTCGCCGTCCAGGAGTAGTTTCGTTTCGACCCCGCGCCGGCAGATCGTGAAGGGCGCCTCGAAGAACAGGCGTTCCGGTACCATCGCTTCGAAATCGATGCCGAGTGCTTCGGCCGTTCTGCGATGCGCCAGGGTGATTGACAGCCCTTCCTTGCCGATGACAATCCGCTCGATTGGGGCCAGCGCATCGAAGTCGCTGCCGCCGATCCTCGTGACTGCGTCTGCTATGGCCCGCGCATCCGCCTCAACAACCAGCCCACGCATCAGCGAAACACGTAGATGCCGCAGCACGGCGGCGGCGACGCGATCCTCAAGTGCCCGGGCTGGCAGGCGCCAGCCGCTGCCTTTCTCGCCGCGGCGCGGAAGCGGTCTTCGGCACCTGCGAGATGTAGTAGTCGTAGCGACGCCCAGCTTTCTGCGTATGCACCGGGGTCAACCGCTCGCCAGTTGTGTCGAATAACTTGCCTGCCAATGGCGACGTAGGTCGCCCGGAGGTCTTCTGCCCGCGGGGGATAGCGGACTGTGCAGTCATGATCGCCTGCACCCGCTGCCATTGCTCGGTCCCGATGATTGCAGGCTGCTGCCCCTCGTAGGTTGTGCCTTTGTGGGCAATGCGGCCGATATAGAGCGGGTTGGTGAGAATCTTGTGGATATGGCCGCGTGACATCACTTTGCCGCCTTGGTCCCTGCCTGACTGCGTGACATATTGCTTTGATCGCAACCCGAGCCGTTCGGCTTCCTGCGCCAGAAGGTTCAACGCCCGGTGTTCATCGTAGAGGCTGAAGACTGCTCGGACCGTCTCAGCCTCCATTGAATTGATCGTCAATGTCCGGCCCGCGGCCTCATGCTGATCGGTCACGTTTGTCGCAGCAATTTCCGCCGGGCAATGTCGCTGGTGCGGGACAAGCCCGACCTGCGATGTCAATCAAGCGATGCCGTCACGCTCACCCGATTTCACGACATAATCAAGCCGCCATCGACGTTGATCGTCTGGCCTGTGATGTAATCTGCATCTTTGCTTGCCAGAAACGCAACCAAGCCGGCGACGTCCCGACCCTCGCCTGCACGTTTCATTGGAATGTTCTGGACCCAGCTCTCCATCAATGCGCCGGGCGCAAAGTCGCCCAGCATCTTGCCCCAGACGCGATCATTATAGTCCCACATGTCGGTTTTGATGATGCCGGGACAAATTGCGTTCACGGTGATGGCGTCCATGGCAACCTCTTTGGCAAGGCTTTGGGTCAGGCCGACAACGCCGAACTTCGAGGCAGCATAGTGCGGGGTATAGATGAAGCCATCACGTGCTTGACCCGAAGCGGTATTGATCAATCGCCCGCCCTTGCCCGACTTGCGCATCCGGCGGATGGCTTCCTGACAACACAGGAACACGCCTTTGGTGTTCACATCCATCGTTGCATCCCATTCGCGTTCAGTCAGATCTTCAACCTTTGCGATGGTAATGATGCCCGCATTCTGAATGGAAATATCCACCGAGCCAAAGGCCGCTTCGGCGGCATCATACATCGCCTTGACCGCCTCAGTGTTGGTGACGTCGCAGATGAACGGGATCACTTTGGCCCCTGTCGAAGCCAGTGCCGCAGCGGCTTCTGCGACCTGAGGTTCGATCGAAGCCATGACGATATTTGCGCCTTCATGCGCGAAACGCTCGGCGATGGCCAAGCCAATGCCGCGATTTCCCCCCGTAATGACGACGGTCTGACCCTTGAAACGTTCCATGTTACTCTCCGAGTATCTAAGTGTTGAATTCGAACCAGATCAGCAACGACCACGGGCCGAAAATTTCATTTGTCGCCGTCGTTGAGGGTTTGCAGAAGGCGCTGCGCGGTAAACTTGTCTGTAATCAGGACGTCCAATACGCCGGTGCGAAGCGCGCCCAGGATCGCTTTGGTTTTCGCCTGTCCTCCCGCCAGCCCAATGACCCGGTCCACCTTGTCCAGTTGATCCATAGGCATGCCAATCACGCGGTCGTTCAGGGCTGTCTGGACGGATTTTCCGTTGACATCAAAGAACCGCAGACTGATGTCGCCAACCGCTCCTGCCTCTGCCAATTCTGCCAATTCCTTGGCCGAAAACACATTGCCGCTGCGCGCCAACATGCCCGAGGGCTCCACAGCACCGATACCGACAATCGACAGGGTAATCTGGCTGAAAAGATCCATCGTTTCACGCAGGTATTGATCGCCCAATAAGACCAGCTTGGCCTCGCGAGATTGTGCCACGCCGGGGGCGCTGAGCAGTTGCGGCTCGGCGCCGGTCAGTTTGGCCAATCGGGTGGTCAATTGGGTCGCATGGGTCTGCACACTTGGGTTGCCCATACCGCCCAGCGTCTGCACAACATACTTCGCCTGCGTAAGACCCGCGGGATGAATGTTGTTGACCATCTTTTGAATGGTTTCACTCCAGCTCGACACGCCGATGATTTCGCCCGCTTGCATCGTGGTTTCGAAGAAATGTGCGGCGGCCTCGCCAATGCGCGCCATGATCGCGCCATCACGGTCTTCCGAGCAATCGACAACGATGGCCTCAGGCAGATTGAAATTCCGGCGCAAACCCATTTCCAACTCGCCAAATGTACCAGGAGGCGAGACGATGGTGGTGCGCACAATTTCTTCAGCGACCGCCTTTTTCAGCATGCGCGAGATGGTTGCCTGGGAGATCCGCAGAATTTGCGCAATGTCGGCCTGGCGCTTGCCTTCCACATGATACATCTGCGCAACCCGCGCGATCATCCGCAATTCATCTGTTCTTGACACAAGGGCATCCTATTTTCTCTGGAGGCGTTTCCTTGAATATTTATGCATTCATGAAGCCAGAGTCGAACGCTGAATTGCTTGGTGCCAAAGCTTCGTTGCTTTTTCTTGCTTCTGGGGGTCAAAGTCCGGCTCGAGCCGGTCGCGCTGCGGTTTGAGAGCCTCAATTGCGGCCAGATCTGGCCAAAGTCCGACGGCAAGTCCTGCCAGATAGGCCGCCCCCAGCGCCGAAGCTTCGGTGTTTTCCGAGGTGATCACAGGATGGTTCAGCGCATTGGCGACAAGCTGCATGATAAAAGCGTTGCGGCTTGGTCCGCCATCGACAAACAGCCGACCAATACCCTGCGCCACATTGGGCGCAATGATGGCAAAGACGTCCTGCACTTGCATCGCCATGCTTTCCACCGAAGCGCGTGCGATCTGCGCCGGCCCCGAGGAAAACGACAATCCCGAAATCAGACCGCGTGCGGCAGAGTTCCAATGCGGTGAGCCAAGGCCCACATGCGCAGGCACGAGGCTGACGCCATCCGTATCGGACACACTTTGGGCCAACTTTAGCAGCGCCTCGACATTTGCAAGGCCCAGCAAGGCCGCGGTCCAGGGCAAGATCGAGGCACTGACCAGAATATTGCCCTCGAAGGCATAGGTCGGCACGGCGTTCAACGACCAAGCGACGGTGGTCGTCACCCCCTGCGGTGGCACGACGAAATCTGCCACCGTGGTCATGACCGAAGAGCCGGTGCCAAAGGTAATCTTGCCGTCGCCCGGCTGAAATGCGCCATGCCCGAACAGCGCTGCATGCGAATCACCAATCGCCGCAGCAATCGGGATGCCATCGGGCAGGCCCTCTACGCCACAGGTGGTTGCGAAGAGGGAGGACGAATCAGCGACTTTCGGCAAGATCTGCATGGGCACGCCGAACAGCGCGCAGAGATCGGCGTCCCAACGCATGTCTTTCAGATTGAAAAGTTGGGTGCGCGAGGCGTTCGACGTGTCGGTTGCATGGACCTTCCCGCCGGAAAACTTCCAGATCAGCCAGGAATTGACGGTTCCGACGCAGATGTCTTCCGGCGCAAGACCTTGGCAGTGGTTTTGCAACAACCAGGCCACCTTGGTGGCTGGAAACAGCGGATCGAGCGGAAGACCCGTGCGCCGGATGACCTCTGGCTCGTGTCCTTTGGCTTTCAAATCTTCGCAGGTTGAAGCGGTACGGCGGCATTGCCATGTCACCACCGGGCCAAGGGCCTCGCCGCTGTGGCGATGCCAGACAAGAATTGATTCGCGCTGATTGGAGATGCCGAGTGCAACCAACTCTACTTCTGGCTGTTCAGTCAGGCAGTCCTTGATCGCGCCAACCGTGCTGGTCCAGATCTGTTCGGCGTCCTGTTCGACCCAGCCCGATTGCGGATAGCTTGTCGCAACAGTGGCAGAGCCAGAGGACAACATGCTGCCAGAGGCGTCTACAAGGATGGCCTTGCTGTTGGTGGTGCCCTCGTCAACCGCCAGGACTGCTTTGATCGCCATTCTCAGCCCTTCTTTTTGATCAGCGCCCTGGCGCTTTCGGCGATAGCTTCGGGTGACATGCCAAAGTGGTCCAGCAAAAAGTTTGCCGACCCGGTGGGGGCAAAGACCCCCGGCACGCCAAGCCGCACCATCGGCACGGGGCGGGTTTCGACCACGACTTCCGCCACCGCGCTGCCCAGTCCGCCAAAGGTGGTATGCTCTTCGCAGGTCAGAATCGCGCCGGTTTCCCGAGCGGCTTTTTCAATGGCTTCGGCATCGATCGGGCGCACGCTTGCCATGTTCAACACCCGCGCCGAATACCCGGCTTTGGCCAGAATCTCCGCGGCAAGCAGGACGCGATGGGTCAGCACACCATTGGCGATCAGCGTGACATCAGCACCTTCACGCAAGCGATTGGCCCTGCCAAGTTCGAAGACATGGCCTGGCGGCAATAGGTCTGGCACGCCGACACGGCTCAGGCGCAGGAAGACCGGGCCTTCATAGGCCGCAGCCCATTTCACCGCAGCAGCCGTTTCATGCCGGTCCGCCGGTGCCACCACCGGCAGGTTTGGCAAGGCCCGCAGCCAAGCGAAATCTTCGATTGAGTGATGGGTCGGGCCAAGTTCGCCGTAAGCCATGCCGGAACTGATACCGCAGAGCTTTACGTTAGCATTCGAATAGCACAGATCAGCCTTGATCTGCTCGAGCCCGCGGCCCGTCAGAAAGCAAGCAGCGCCCGAGACGAAGGGAAGCTTGCCGCCATTTGCAAGACCGGCGGCGACGCCGATCATGTTCTGCTCTGCAATACCCACGTTGATAAGGCGCTCGGGAAATTTGGTCTGAAACCCGTTAAGTTTGCTGGAACCAACCGAATCGTTGACCACGGCGACGATGTTGCGGTCAGCTGAAGCAAGTGCCTCAAGCGTTTCGGTATAGGCATCGCGGCAGTCGAAAAGTTGCGGCGCGGCGGACTGGGTGTTCATTTTGCTGCTTCCTCAAGTTCTGCCATGGCAAGTCTGTACTGGTCGGCATTGGGCACTTTGTGGTGCCAGCCGACGGTGTCTTGCATAAAGGAAATGCCCTGTCCCTTATTGGTATGGGCGACAATGCATTTCGGTTTGCCCGCCACCACAGCCTCAGGCGACAGCGCGGCGACAAGCTCTGCGACATCATTGCCGTTGATCTCGTCAACAGCCCAGCCAAAGGCTTCCAGTCTTGGGCGCAGCGGGGCGAGATTGTTGGTATCTGACAGCGCAGCCCCTTGCTGAAAGCGGTTGTGGTCAATGATCAAGGTCAGATTGTCGAGTTTGAACTGGGCGGCCGCCATAATCGCTTCCCAATTGCTGCCTTCTTGCATTTCGCCATCACCAGTGATGACAAAGGTGCGCCACGAGGCGGCATCCAGTTGCGCCGCTTTTGCCATGCCAACAGCGACGGGCAAGCCATGCCCCAGGGGACCCGTATTGGTTTCTACACCCGGCACCTTAGTGCAATTGGGGTGGCCATTGAGCCGTGACAACGGCTTGAGAAAGGTCGAAATCTCGTCCTTGGGGATAAAGCCGCGCTCGGCAAGCGTCACGTAAAGCGCGCAAGCAGTGTGGCCCTTGCTGAGCACCAGACGGTCGCGGCCAGCGGCTTTGGGATCCTTTGGGTCGATGTTCATCGTGTGAAAATACAAAACCGTGAGGATATCGGTCACCGACATCTCGCCGCCGATATGGCCTGCGCCAGCTTCATAGACGGCCTGCAGGTCACGGCGTCGGATTCGGTTGGCTGTCGCGGCAAGCTCTCTGAGTTCCATGGTCAATCCTGCATATATATTCGCATCATAATAGAAATCAAAATACGACAAAATGTCAAGGCCGTTGATGGGCGTTTTATTTCATTGACAGCACGCAAGTCCCGCTTTATGCATTTAATAGTACATAGCGAATATATATGCACATCCAGGGGGGATATATGGCAACCCAAGCATCAAAGCTGGAGCTTTCCAGGTTCTTTGCTATTAAAGGGGCTACAGGGCCCTTGATCGGCTTGATCCTGCTCTGCGTCTTCTTGACCGTGATGACGGATAGCTTCTTCTCGATCCGCAACTTTCTGAATGTGCTGGATCAAATCACCGTGCTGGGCATTCTTGCCGTGGGGATGACCTTTGTCATTTTGATCGGCGGCATTGATCTGGCGGTTGGCTCGGTGCTCGCACTCTCGATGATGGTGCTGGGCTACCTGAACGTCGAAGCCGGTATGCCGATGTCTGTGGCGATTGCGGGGGCTTTGTTGGCCTCGGCGGTAAGCGGCGCTTTTGCCGGGTTCATGATCACCGAATTCAAGGTGCCGGCCTTTATCGCCACACTGGCCATGATGTCGGTGGCGCGGGGGCTGGCAAATATGATCACCGATGGTTCGCAGATCATCGGATTTCCGGCTTGGTTCAACATGGGAGCCATCACGCGCCATTTCGGATTTTTGACTGCGACAGTTGCCGTGATGCTAATCGTCTTTCTGCTGGCCTTTTTGTATCAGCGCCTTCGTGCCGGAGGCCGTGAGTTGTATGCCATCGGCGGCAACCCAGAGGTTGCGCGGCTTGCGGGCATCAATGTCAAACGTAAGACTGTTGCGGTTTATGTTGCAAGTTCGGTCCTGGCGGGCCTTGGGGGCGTGATGCTGGCCGCACGTCTTGACGCGGTGCAGCCGAGCTCTGGCGTGGCCTATGAGCTTGATGCCATTGCCGCTGTCGTGATCGGCGGCACAAGCCTGTCGGGCGGAAGCGGCGGCATTGGCGGCACTCTGATCGGTGTGCTGATCATTGGCGTTTTGCGCAACGGGCTGAATTTGCTGAGTGTTTCACCTTTTGTACAGGCGGTTGTTATCGGCGCGGTCATCCTGCTGGCAGTTGCGGCAGAGACCTTCAAACATCGCCACCACTAAGACCACGAGGGCCGCGAGGAGCGGTTACTACGTCACAGCCCGAAAACGTCGGGTTACACTGGGTCCAGACGCATCGGATGGCCCGAACCACCAAGGAGGAGAGAGAGATGAAATTTACCAAGAATGCACTGATGGCCACGGTCGCGGCGACGAGCTTTGCCCTGGCGGGAGGCGCGCAGGCTGAAGGAGTTAAGAAGATCGGCCTTGCCGTGCCCAATCTGCAGGCGGACTTCTTCAACCAGATCAAACTCGGCGTTGAGGGCTATGCCAAGAAGCTTGGCATCGAGGTGATCACCGTTGACGCAAAAGGCGACACCGCAACCCAAGTCAGCCAGGTGCAGGATCTGCTGACCCAAGGCATCGACGCTTTCATCTACATTCCCGCAGGCGCTGCAGCCGCTACCGTTCCGACGCGGATGGCGCGCGAAGCTGGCATTCCGGTCATCAACATTGACCGTACGCCTGACGGCGAGCCGGGCGATACCTTCATCGCCGGCGAGGGCGTGAAGTCGGCCTATGAAGTCTGCTCGGCAATCATTGAAAAGGCCGGCGGCAAAGGCAATATGGTGATGATCCACGGCCAGAAGGGCACCACCCCTGAGGTGAACCGTGCCGAGGGCTGCAACAAGGCGATCGCGGAGCATCCAGATGTCAAACTGGTGGACGATCAGTGGTCGCAGCAGTGGTCGCCTGACGAAGGGTTCCAGATTGCGCAGAATATGTTGCAAGCTCATCCCGATATCACGATGATTTTTGGTCAGGCTGATGCCCTTGCGATGGGGGCGGCTAAGGCTGTCGACGTCGCCGGTCTTTCGGACAAGATCATCATCGGCGGATATGACGGCGATGTGGCGACCCTGAAGTATCTTGCAGAGTGCAAAGGCCCCTTGGTCGTAACTGCAACCCAGTCGACCCAAGCGATGGGCGTTCTGGCGGTGAACTCGGCGATTGCCGCCTCTTACGGCGCGGTTATTCCGGCAAACCAAATTCTGGATGCTGTCATCACCACCTGTGATAACGCACCGGGCTTTGTTGAGAAGCACCCGTAATCCGTCCAGTGCCAGCGCCAATTTCAAGGGCAAAATCCATGACGACATTGCGTAACACGCCGATCCTGACCCTGAAGGACATTCGTAAGGCCTATGGCCCGATCGAGGTGCTTCATGGCGTGGATATGGAGGTTCATGCCGGTGAAGTTGTTGCCTTGCTCGGGGAAAACGGCGCTGGCAAATCCACGGTTTCGAACGTCATTTCCGGAACTGTCCTCCCCAGTTCCGGTACAATGACCTGGCAGGGCGCGCCCTACGCGCCCGCCAACCCCCGTGAAGCAATCGCGCTTGGTGTCAGCATGATCCATCAGGAATTGCTGCTGTTGCCGCATCTCTCGATTGCCGAGAATATGTTTGTCGGCCGCTATCCGATGAAGGCAGGCCGCATTGATCGCCGACTGATGGAAGAGCAAGCCGAGTATGGCCTGAAGCGGCTTGGTCTTGATATTTCCCCGCGCATGACGGTCGAAGGCCTGTCAACCGCAAAGCAGCAGCTGATCGAGATTGCCAAGGCGCTGACCTCGAATGCACGTTTGTTGATTCTGGACGAGCCGACAGCGGCGCTCGGGGGCGAGGAGACGGAATTGCTGTTCGAGCAGATCCGTCGTCTGCGCGCGGACAAGGTCGGGATTGTCTATATTTCGCACCGGTTAGACGAGATCAAAAAGATCGCCGACCGGATCGTGGTGTTCCGCGACGGCGCGAAGGTGCGCGAGTTCGACACTGCCGATCTGCCTGTGCGCACGATTGTTGAATCGATGGTGGGCCGCCCGCTGGACCAGATGTTTCCGCCGCTGGCCACGCCCGGCGAAGAGGTCGTCTTCAAGGTCGAAGGACTTGCCGCCGCCAACAAGCGTTTTCATGATATCAGTTTCGAGGTCCGTAAGGGCGAAATCTTTGGCATTGCAGGTCTCGTCGGCGCGGGCCGCACGGAGCTTGTCCGCGCCATTGCGGGCGCAGATCCGCTCGCGGCAGGCAAGATCAGCCTGAACGGCGTCGAGGTTACGCCAAAGTCCCCCAAGGCTGCGATTGACAGCGGTATCGTCTTGGTGCCCGAAGATCGCAAGCTACACGGCTTAGTGCTTGCCCATTCGATTCAGGAAAATATCGCCTACACCAATCTTGAACAGATTGCCCCCTCTGGTTGGGTCAGCGGCAAGCGGCTGCGCGATTTCGCTAAGGCCAGCATCGACAGATTTGGCGTCAAAGGCGTGGGCCAGCAGAGTGCGGGCGAGCTTTCGGGGGGCAATCAGCAAAAGGTTGTCATTGCCAAATGGCTGGCACGCAATCCACGCGTTGTACTCTTGGACGAGCCAACCCGTGGGATTGACGTTGGCGCGCGCTCGTCGATTTATGATCTGATCCGAAGGCTGGCCGATCACGGCGTCGCCGTGATCGTGGTCAGCTCGGATCTGGAAGAGATCATGGGTGTGTCGAACCGCATCCTCGTGATGGCGGCGGGACGGCAGGCGGGCATTCTGGATCATGCCAAGGCCAATGATGTCTCGATAATGGAATTGGCAACCAGCTAAGGCTGCCGTGATAATCGCAATAGGATACCAAGATGACGCCAACGCCGCTCAATGCACCAAAGCTTTTCGATCTTTCTGGCCGCACAGCCCTTGTGACCGGCGCGGGCAGCGGCATCGGCCAACGTATCGCGCTTGGCTTTGCGCAATGCGGTGCTGATGTCGCCTGCCTTGATCGGCGCGAAGACGGAGGGCTTGCTGAGACCGTCGAGATGATCAAATCCTCCGGTCGCAAAGCCATCGCTCTTGCCGCCGACGTCACCGATCGCGCGGCCTTGGATATGGCCGTGGCAAAAACCGAATCTGATCTTGGGGCGCTGTCCATTGCGCTGAACGCTGCAGGGATAGCCAATGCGAATGCCGCAGAAGAGATGTCGGAAGATCAATATCAGACCCTGATGGACATCAACATGAAGGGCGTATTCTTTTCATGCCAGGCCGAAGCGAAAGCCATGCTGAAGCACGGGCGCGGCTCGATCATCAACATTGCGTCAATGTCCGGCGTGATCGTAAATCGCGGGCTTATGCAGGCGCATTACAATGCCTCTAAGGCCGGTGTTATCCACATGTCAAAAAGCATGGCTATGGAGTGGGTAGGCCGTGGTCTGCGCGTCAATTCCATCAGCCCGGGATATACCGCGACGCCGATGAACACACGCCCGGAAATGGTACCTCAGACCAAAGAATTTGAAGCGCAAACACCGATGCAGCGCATGGCAAGTGTGAATGAAATGGTCGGACCTGCGATCTTTCTTGCCTCCGAAGCATCGTCCTATTGCACGGGAGTAGATCTGCTCGTCGATGGCGGGTTCTGCTGCTGGTAAAGTGATCGCAGGAGCTCTTTCGCCAGACACTTCGCTGTTTGGCGACTCTACTGCACATTTAGCGCGACTGGACTTCAACCCTAAATCAATCTTGACCAGTCGGCGGCGGCATTTGCACGAAGTTATGATCTTGAAATCGCGCTGCCTGCGATTCCGGGCGACGGAGGAAAATCTCTGTCTGAGGTGCGCCTAGTTTCCTAGACACCTGCCCTGGTCAGTTTCTGCTGTCTGGTTTCAAAGTCAACGGGCGACAGCATGCCGTTGTTCGAGTGTTTGCGTTTGGGATAGTAGAACATCTCGATGTACTCGAAGACATCCTGCCTTGCGGCGTCGCGTGTCGGATAGGTGCGTCGCTTCATCCGCTCCCGCTTCAAGAGCTGAAAGAAGCTCTCTGCTACGGCGTTATCGTGACAGTTCCCACGCCGGCTCATGCTTGCTTCGAGGTTGTGCTGGCTGAGAAACGCTTGCCACTCGCGGCTGGTGAACTGCGATCCCTGGTCGGAATGGATCATCACCTTGGTCTTGGGCTTGCGACGCCAGACCGCCGCCAGCAGGGCTTGCAGTGCCAGATCGGTCGTCATGCGAGACTGAGCCGACCATCCGACCACGCGCCGCGAAAATAGATCGATCACGACCGACAAATACAGCCAACCCTCATGGGTCTTGATGCAGGTGATATCGGTTACCCAGACCCGGTCAGGCACGCCGACATCGAACTGCCGATCCAAAGCATTTGTGGCGACCACAGATGGCTTGCCTCCGTATCGGCCAGGGCGGCGCCGATATCCAATCTGCGCTGAAATGCCAGCCAAGCTGGCCAGCCGGGCGACCCGGTTCTCGGAAACCTGTTCCCCCTGATCTCGCAGATCATCGGTCAGTTTGCGATAGCCATAAACCTTGCCGCCGTCGGTCCAAGCCCGACGGATCAACTCTGTCTGCCGCACATCGTCCTGCGCGCGCTGGCTTAACGGTTCTTTAAGCCATGCACAGAAGCCGCTGACGTGAACCATCAGAACGCGGCACATTGATCGAACCGAGAACTCGGATCGATGAGCCCGGATGAAACCATACTTCAACGGGACTCTCGCGCGAAGTATGCTGCGGCCTTTCTTAGGATATCGCGCTCCTCGGTGACGCGGGCCAGTTCTTTCTTCACGCGCTTGAGTTCGGCAGCAAGATCTGCCTCGGCCTCTCGAACCTTGGCAGGCTTCGCAAACTGAGCCTTCCATGTATAAAGCGTCTTGGTGCTAACCCCCAGACGATCGGCCACCTCGCCGACCGCATAGCCACGGTCAACAACCTGCGCCACAGCGTCCCTTTTGAACTCGTCCGTAAATCGATCTTGCGATGACATCCACGCTTCTCCTTGGTTCCAAAATTACCAAGCAAAGCTTCTATATATCTAGGGGCACTTCAGAAGAGTGCATTGGATACTGGCCCTTTCTATCATGGGACAAAGGCTGACCTGAAGGTCGGAGAGCTACTGCTTGCTGGTCGTCGTTCGAATTTTCGACCTGAAATCGTGATGAACCACATCTATTTTACAACACTGCCGACTATCGCCGGTTTAGCCGCCGCCCTCGCGCCGGGTGACGGTGAGGGGCGTGTCTACATCGTCGAGCCGACCGGGGAATTCGAAAATGACCCGAAGGTCACCGACAAGAAATTCCCCGGCAATCCCACCAGATCTTACCGAACTGGCGAGCCTTTAAGAACAGTTGGGGAAATCGTCGATTGGAAAGGGTTGTCGGAGGAAGAAATTCGGCAATGGCGGGAAAGGCTCTCTAAGATCGATGGTGCAATCATCAATTAATGGCGTCGGTCAATGGCCTCGGTCGCAGCGTAACGACGGCACCTCCGCTCTGGGCTCATACCTGCCGTTCGTCCTAGCGTTTCACGCTGCAGCGAAGCTTCCCCAAAGTCGACATTGGTCGATTGCGCTGCGGCAAAGGATGGACCCTGTTGATGGGACCGCTCCGCCTTGGCAGCTTCCACCGGGGGGACGGTCCCTTCCTCAGAGCCATCCTTCCACCGCCGATCAGCACTCCTCCCGTCGACGCGCAACTCAAGGCGGAACCCTGATAACCTGCTGTGCAACGATCCGCGCGGCGTTGCGGTGATCGCGCATTTCAAGAAACACCGCCTGGGCCTGATCGGTGGCATGCACCCGCGCGCCTCTTTGGGTCAACATGCTTTGCGAAATGCGCGATGATCTCCAATTGAAAGACAACCTGTATCCCCTCCCCGATCCATTTCCCGTCTTCGCTTGCGAGCCCCGTTTCGGTGGCCGCTGCGTGCAGATCGGGTCACAGGTCTCAGCGCAGCTCCATCCGCAGAAATTGCTCGCGCATGACCGCGGGGGACAGACCGTATCCGGCACGAAACTGCGCGTAAAACTGGCTGACCGAGGAGAAGCCCGAAGCCTGCGCCACAGTGGCAATTGCCATTGAACTTTCAACCAAAAGCGCGCGCGCGCGCATCAGCCGCATACGGATCACAAATTGCTTGAGCGGCATCCGCATCACGCTGGTGAAGAGCGAGAGGGCATAGTTCTCGTGCAGGCCGGTAACGCCGGTTACATCCGCGTTGCGCAGCGGCTTGTCGTGATTTTCCAGAACGTGGCGCACCATGGCGATGACATGGCGGATATGAGCCGAGCTGAGCGCGCGGTTGCCTTCGATCTGATGATGCGGCGCGCGCAGATAGGTCAGATTTTCCAGAGCCGCACGGCGAAACAAGGCGTTCAGCTCCATCTTGACCACTTCGGCCCGCTCGAAATCACCCGAGCGATAGTCGCGATACCAGCGGGTCACCTGATCATCAGAACACAAGTCCTCGGACAGTATAATCATCGCCCCCCCCAGCAGCGCCATCTGCATCGGGGCGATATGATTCATCATCAGAAACGAGTCTAACGGCAAGTAAATATTGCAAAGTTTTGCCGGCAGATCACTGGTGGGGCGCACATCGACCAGCTGGTGCGGAATACCGGCCCAGAACAGGACCAGCCGATTGGCGGGCACGGTATAGGCGCGGCCATCGACATCATATTCCATATCAAAGTTGAGTGCGAAATTGGCCTCGATATGGCCATGCCAATGCGGTTGCGTCATCAGCTTGGGCTCGAAAATCCGCATGCCAAAGCGGCCAAAGGCGCGGGTGGTCGAATAGAAATGCCGCTCGTGGCTGGGAACCGGTGTGCTGGGTCGCAGATCTCTTTCGGTCATCCTGGAGAACCCTTTTTGAGAATCTTAGAAAGCCAGAAAACAATCTGCAAAATCGACATTGCTGTAAAGCCCTCATGCACCGCATGGTTGCGATACCCAAGGCGCAGAATCGTGGCGCGTCAGGGGTGCCGCTCGGAGGAACGGGAGGAGCAGCCGCGAACCAGATAAACCTGATCCAGATAGGGAAAACCCGGTCCCAAGGGGCCAAGGGAGGAAAAATGAAACAGAATATCCGGCGCGCCGCGATGGCCGCGCTCTTGCTAGGCGTATCTTCATCGGTGGTTTGCGCCGAGATGATGGCTCCCACCGCGCCACCCGCTGCCCCCAAGTTTGACGCCCAGGGCGAGCCGGTGTTTGTGAACCGCTCGGACATCGCGGTCTTTGAGGCGCTACCCTCCTATTCCGAGCCGGAGTGGGTGAAGGCTTTTGAAACTGCGGGCAAGCTGCCACCGCTGGTCGAGCGTCTGCCAAAAGAGCCGATGGTCTACAAGACCGGCAATATGCCCGATGGCACTGGCGTCTACGGCGATGTGATGCGCCATGTCATTGGCGGGCGGCCTGAGGGCTGGAACTTCTGGGCCGGGCAATCCTATGGCTGGGGCGGCATTGATATCGGTCTGGTCGAATGTCTGACCCGCACCGGCCCGCTGTTTGAAATCAATGCGACCGATCTGCAGCCCCTGCCCAACCTGGCCAAGGCCTGGGAATGGTCCGAAGACGGCAAGACCTTGACCATGCATCTGGTCGAGGGCGCGAAATGGTCGGACGGGGCTCCCTTCAACACCGAAGACATTGCCTTCTACTGGAACGACATCATCATGGACCCCGAGGTGACGCCGCTGATGGGCGCCTCGGCTGCGACCTACAACAATGCAAAACTGACGATCGTCGATGATTACACCTTCACCCTGAGCTTCGACACCGCCTTCCCCGAGGATATGCTTTACGCCATGGCCTATGGCAACTTCTGCCCCGGTCCGAGCCATGTGCTCAAGCCCAAGCATCCGAAATATGGCGGCGAAAGCTATGAGACGTTCCAGAAGGCCTTTCCTTCGGACATGATGAACTTTCCGGTCATGGGTGCCTGGGCCGTCGTCGAGCATCGCCCCGATGATATCGTCGTGCTGCGCCGCAATCCCTACTATTGGAAGGTCGACGAGAGCGGTCAACAGCTGCCCTATCTGGACGAGTTGCAGTATCGCCTGTCGACCTGGGGGGACCGCGACGTGCAGGCAGTGGCCGGCACAGCAGATTTTTCCAACCTCGAGCAGCCTGAAAACTTTGTCGAAAGCCTGAAGAAGGCCGCCGATCCGGCCAGCCCTGCCCGGCTTGCTTTTGGGCCGCGTTCGATTGGGTATCAGCTGTTCTTCAACCTTTCGGCCAATGGCTGGGGTGAGCCCGATGCCCGTGGTCAGGCCGTGCGCGAGCTGAACCGCAATCTTGATTTCCGTAAGGCAATCACCTTTGCCATCGACCGCCAACGTCTGGGCGATTCATTGGTTAAAGGTCCGTTCACTTCGCAATATGCTGGTGGCGTGCTGACCAGTGCATCTTATTACGATGAGGCTTCGACAGTGTTCTATCCGTTCTCGACCGAGAGCGCGAAAGAAGGGTTGAAGGCGGCGGGTCTGGAAGACACGGACGGTGACAGCTTTGTCAATCTCGCAGGCGGCGAGAATCTGAATGTGACCCTGCTGGTCAACAGCGACTATTCCACCGACAAGAACCTTGCCGAAGGCGTGGTGGCAATGATGGCGGATATCGGCGTCAAAGTGACCCTGAACACTTTGGCGGGCAAGGACTATGACAACGCCCGCGAAGGCGGCAAAACCGACTGGTATATCCGGCGCAACGATCAGGAATTCGTCTCGGTTGTGCAAAGCATCAACCGTCTGGCGCCAACGGGTCCGGCGGTAGCCACTTGGCATTATGCCAATGCCAAGGGCGAGTTGGATCTGCTGCCCTTTGAGCAAGAGATGGTCGACGATATCAACGCGTTCAACGCCACCCGCGATGCGGCGGCGCGTGAGCAAGCCATCAAGGACTATCAAAAGACCTTTACCGAAAACGTCAATGCGGTGGGTCTGACGGCCTATCCGGGGGCGCTGATCGTCAACAAGCGGTTCTCGAACATTCCAGCGGGTGCGCCGATCTTCATGTACAACTGGGCTGAAGATAACATCATCCGCGAACGGGTTTTTGTTGCGAAAGACAAGCAGCTTGATGCCGAATTGCACCCCAATACGCTTCCGGGCGAATTGGGTGGCGCAGGGCCAGTGAGCGCGAACTAACCCTTCTGCCTCACCTCTCGTCGGGCGGGGTTTCTACCTCCCCGTCCGACGAACCCGCCCGACTTCACCGACTTTCCTTCAGAAAGGCTCGCCGATGCTGCGCTTTCTCCTGATCCGCATCTTGCAAGCGGTGCCCGTGCTTTTGGTGATGAGCCTGATCACCTTTATCATCATTCAGGCCCCACCCGGCGACTATGGCGATTTCATTCGCACCAATATGATCGTTCAAGGCAATGCTTCGCCCGAGGCCGCCACGGCCGCCGCCGAGCGATATCGCGAAGCGCATGGCTTGAACGACCCGCTCCCCTTGCAATATCTGAGCTGGATCTGGGGCATTGTCAGCCGCGGCGATTTTGGCCAGTCCTTTCTGTACAACAAGCCGGTGCTCGATGTGGTGGTGCAACGCCTTCCGGTGACCATCGGCATCGCGCTGACATGCCATCTGCTGGCCTCTCTGATCGGCATCAGTTTTGGTATTCTGGCGGCGGTGCGGCAATACACCTGGATCGATACGGTGCTGTCGATCGTTTCCTTCCTTGGCATGACGATCCCGCGATTTTTGCTGGCGCTGATCATCCTTTACCTGCTGGCCTACAAGTTCAACGTGCAGGAAATCGGCAGCTTTTATTCCTCTAAATTCGGCGGCCAGCCCTATTGGTTCGGCTTCCTAGATTTCAATTGGGCCAAGTTTGGAAACCTGATCCAACATATCTGGCCGGTGATCGCTGTCGCGAGTTTTGGCGGGCTGGCCTATAATATGCGGGTGATGCGGGCGAACCTTCTCGACACGCTGAACGCGCAATATGTCGAGACGGCGCGGGCCAAGGGGCTTGGCGAGGGCGCGGTGATCCTGCGCCATGCGGTGCCGAACGCGCTGCATCCGCTGGTCGCCTATCAGGGGGTGGTGCTGCCCTATATGCTGACCGGTGAGATCGAGGTCGCCATTGTCTTCGGCCTTGCCACCATCGGCCCCGCCATCGTCGGATCCATGGCCATTGGCGATGTCTATGTCACCGCCACCCTGCTTCTGGTGCTTGGGGCCACATTGATCGTGGGCAATATCATCGCGGACATGCTGCTGGTCTTGCTTGATCCGCGCATCCGGTTGGGGGACGAAGCATGAGCCTTTCTGTTGACGAAGTCGACGACGCACGGATTTCCACGGTTTCCACCACATCGCAAAGCTATGCCTATCTGGTCTGGCGCAGATTTCGCCGCTCGGTTCCCGGCATGTTGGGCTTGATCTTGGTCAGCGCCCTGCTGGTGATCGCGATTTTCGCCGAGTTCTTTGCGCCGATGGACCCCAATGCCTCAACCGCCTCTTTCGCGCCGCCGGATCGGATATCCTTCATGCGGCCGGATGGCTTTCACCCCTGGCCCGTCGCCTATTCGATCACCGAAGGCACCGAGTTGGACCCGGTCACCTATCAACCGATGATGGCCCCCGATCTGGAAAACCCGCGCCCGATCGTGCTGTTTGGCAAGGGCTGGCCCTATCGGCTTTGGGGCGTCATCCCGATGCAGCGGCATCTGTTCAGCCTTGCGGATGGCTCGGCGCTGCATCTTCTGGGCACCGACAAGCTGGGGCGGGATATTCTGGCGCGCGGCATCGTCGGTTCGCGCATCACCCTGATCATCGCGCTGGTCTCGATCAGCCTGATCACCATCATCGGCACGCTGGCGGGGATCACCTCGGGTTATCTGGGCGGGCGGTTTGACCAATGGTTTCAACGCTTTGTCGAGATCGTTCTCGCCTTCCCGCAACTGCCACTTTACCTGACCCTGACCACGTTGATCCCGGTGACTGCGCCCTCCTATATCTTCATCAGCTTTGTCATTCTGGTGATCTCGGGGCTGGGCTGGGCGCAATTGTCGCGCGAAGTGCGCAGCAAGACCATGTCGCTGGCCCGTATCGATTATGTCCGGGCCGCGACGGCGGTCGGGGCCTCGGATGCGCGGATCATCACCCGCCATATCCTGCCCAATGTCAGCAGCCATGTCATCGTTGCCGTCACCCTGGGCATTCCGACGATCATCCTGCTGGAAAGCTTTCTGGGCTTCCTTGGTTTTGCGGTGAAGCCGCCGCTGATTTCCTGGGGTCTGATGCTGCAAGATGCGGGCACCTTTTCGGTCATCGGCTCCTACCCCTGGATCCTGTCCCCCGTCGGTTTCGTCCTGCTTGCCGTCTTTGCGTTCAACGCGCTTGGTGACGGTCTGCGCGACGCCATCGACCCCTATTGAGGCCTGAAGATGACCCAAGATTACGCCATCGAGGCCCGCAATATCGGTGTCAGCTTCAAGGTTGACGGCGGCATGATCGAGGCGGTGAAGGATGTCTCCTTCACCCTGCAGCAAAGGCCAAACCATTGCACTTGTGGGGGAATCCGGCTCTGGCAAGTCGGTGACCGCCCGCGCAATCATGCGGCTCTTGTCCAAACGTGCGCGGGTCTCTGACGATACCGAGATCCTCTACGGCGACAAGAATATGGCGCGGCTCTCGGAGCCCGAGATGCGGCGGCTGCGCGGCAATCGACTGACGATGATCTTTCAGGAACCGATGTCCTCGCTGAACCCGGTCTATACCATCGGCGCGCAACTGGCCGAGGTGCTGCGCATCCATCAGAAGATCAGCAAGAAAGACGCGCTCAAACGTGCGGTAGAATTGTTGGCCGAGGTGCAGATTCCCGACCCCGAAGCCCGCATCGGCCAATATCCGCATCAGCTTTCGGGCGGTCAGCGGCAGCGGGTGATGATCGCCATGGCGCTTGCCAACAACCCCGACGTGCTGATCGCAGACGAGCCAACCACCGCACTTGATGTGACAGTGCAGGCAGAAATCCTGAACCTGATCAAGGACCTGAAGGCCAAGACTGGCATGGCGGTGATCCTGATCACCCATGATCTGACCGTGGTGCGGCAGTTCGCGGATCATGTCTATGTCATGCAGCACGGTGTGGTGCGCGAGTCCGGCCCAACCGAGGAGGTTTTTTCCAACCCGCAGCATCCCTATACCAAACGCCTGCTGGGATCCGAGCCGAAGGGCGAGGCGAACCCGCTGCAAGGCGCCCCCGAAACCGTGCTGGAGGGCCGCGACATTCGCGTCACCTACAATCTGCGCAAGGGCGGGGTCTTTAAGGGCAGCAGCTATGCCCTGCAGGCCGTCGATGGCCTGAGCCTCGCACTGAACCGCGGTGAAACCCTTGGTTTGGTGGGTGAATCCGGCTCTGGCAAGACCACCTTTGGTCAGGCCCTGTTGCGGCTGAACAATCTGACCGAGGGGGAGGTGGATTTTCTGGGCCACCGCATCGATACGCTGGACCGCAAGGGCATGAAGCCGTTCCGCCAGCGCATGCAGATCGTGTTTCAGGACCCCTTCAGCAGTCTGAACCCGCGCATGTCGGTGCGTCAGTTGATCGAGGAAGGGCTGATCGTCAACGGCATCGGTGCCTCTTCGGCAGATCGGGTTGCGCGGGTGAAAAAGGCGCTGCGCGACTCTGGCCTGCCCGACACCATCCTGTCGCGCTTTCCACATGAGTTTTCTGGCGGCCAGCGCCAACGTCTTGCCATCGCCCGCGCCATCGCACTGGAGCCGGAGTTTATCCTGCTGGATGAGCCGACCTCGGCGCTGGATCTGTCGGTGCAGGCGCAGATCATTGAACTTTTACGCAATCTGCAGCGCGAGCGCGGTCTGTCTTATCTGTTCATCAGCCACGACCTCAAGGTCGTCCGTGCCCTTTGCCACCGTGTCATCGTCATGCAGCACGGCAAAATCGTCGAACAAGGCCCCGTCGCCGATGTTCTGGAACGCCCCCAAACCGACTACACCCGCCGGCTGGTCCGCGCGGCCTTTGAAATTGCAACTTGAGGCACAATATGTCGAAACCCGTCATCACCTTCATCGGCGCAGGCTCCGCCGTTTTTACCAAGAATATTGCGGGTGACATCCTGCAACGCCCCGCCCTGGCCGGGGCAGAGCTGCGTCTGATGGATATCAACCCCGAGCGACTGGCTGAATCCGAAATCATCGTCGGCAAGATGGCACAGGCGCTTGGCGGCAAGGCGACGGTGAAAACCTACACCAACCAGCGACGAGCGCTGGACGGCGCCGATTTCGTGGTCTGCTGCTTTCAGGTCGGCGGCTACGAGCCCTGCACCGTCACCGATTTCGAGGTGCCAAAGGCCTACGGTCTGCGCCAGACCATCGCCGATACGCTGGGCATCGGCGGCATCATGCGCGGCCTGCGCACGGTGCCGGTGCTGTGGTCGATTTGTGACGATATGCTCGAGGTCGCCCCGAAGGCGATCATGATGCAATACGTCAACCCGATGGCGATCAACACTTGGGCGATTGCGGAAAAATACCCGACGATCCGGCAGGTTGGGCTCTGTCACTCGGTTCAGGGCACGGCATGGGAGCTGGCGCGTGATCTGGATATTCCGGTCGCAGAGATCCGCTATCGCGCCGGCGGCATCAACCATATGTCGTTCTTTCTGAGCTTTGAACATCGCCAGGCCGATGGCAGCTATGCCGATCTTTATCCGGCGCTGCGCCGCGGCTATGCCGAGGGCCGCTTCCCCAAACCGAGCCACTGGAACCCGCGCTGCCCCAATAAGGTGCGCTATGAAATGCTGACGCGGCTGGGGCATTTCGTCACCGAAAGCTCGGAACATTTTGCCGAATATACCCCCTATTTCATCAAGCGCGACCGGCCTGATCTGATCGAGAAATTCGGCATTCCACTGGACGAATACCCCAAGCGCTGCGTCGAGCAAATTGCGCGCTGGAAGAAAGAGGCGGCCAGCCTGAAGGCAGCCAATACGGTCGAGCTGAGCGAAAGCCATGAATACGCCAGCCAGATCGTCAATTCTGTGGTGACCGGCGAACCTTCGGTGATCTATGGCAATATCGCCAACCATGGCTTTATCCCGCAACTGCCTGCAGGTTGTGCGGTCGAGGTTCCGACGCTTGTCGACAGCAGCGGACTACAACCCACTGTTGTGAAAAACATTCCGCCGCAGCTGATTGCCTTGATGCGCACCAATATCAACGTGCAGGAACTGACGGTTGCGGCTTTGGTCAATGAAAACCCCGAACATATCTATCACGCGGCAATGCTGGACCCGCATACCGCAGCCGAGCTGGATCTGGACCAGATCTGGAACCTGACCCACGATCTTTTGGCGGCCCACGGCGATTGGCTGCCGGAATGGGCGCGGGTTTCCGCGCGCAAGGCGGGGTAGAATGCAGCCGCGCCGTCTTGTCATTGTCGGGGGAGGTACGGCGGGCTGGCTCGCCGCCCTGATGCTTGCCGATGCGGCGCGGCGCGGCGCTTGGGCGGCTGAGATCACAGTGATCAACTCGTCAAAACTCGGCAGCATCGGCGTCGGCGAAGGCTCTACGGCAGTGTTCCGACAATTGCTGCGTCAGTTGGATCTGGACGAGCTTGAGTTTCTGCATGCCTCGGGGGCGACGATCAAATATGGTATCCGGCACCGCGATTGGCGGCGACAGGGACATCACTATGACGGCCCCATCGACGACCCGCATCGCGCGGTTGCAGGCGGCGATGCCTCGAACTTCCTCGACCAATACCTTGTGTCGCAAGGCAAATCTGTCGCATCTGGCCACCTGTTTCAGCATCTGATCGAGGGCAATCGCAGCCCCTTTGCGCGAGTGGAAGGCAGATTGATTGCGGCGGGGCCTTTCCATCACGCCTATCATTTTGATCAGGCATTGGCGGGGCAATTCCTGCGCAGCAAAGCCAAGGGCATCGCTGTGATCGACGATCAGGTCACAGGGGTGACGCTTGGCGAGGCGGGCGATATCGCCAGCCTGACGCTTGAAGTCCGGGCAGGTCGTTGCGGGCGACATCTTTATCGATTGCAGTGGATTTCGCCGCCGTCTGATTTCCGAGTTGGGGGCGAAATGGGTCAGCTATGCCAGCACCCTGCCGGTCAACCGGGCCATGCCGTTCTGGCTCGACCACAAGCCCGGGGTCGAGATCGCGCCGGTCACTTTGGCTTGGGCCCAGAAAAACGGCTGGATGTGGCAGATCCCGACGCAGGGGCGGATCGGCTGCGGCTATGTCTATTCCGACGCACATTGCAACCCGGATCAGGCCAAGGCCGAGATTGAATCGGTGCTCGGCCACGCGATCGAGCCGCGCAATGATATCAAGATCGACGCTGGCCGGCTTGATCGGGTCTGGATCGGCAATTGTGTCGCGCTGGGTCTGGCATCAAGCTTTCTGGAGCCTTTGGAGGCGACTTCGATCCATGGCACCATCGTGCAGCTGATGCTGCTGGCCTCGGTTCTGCCCAGCCCAAGCCCTGCGGCGCGGGAGGCTTTTTGCGCCACGGTGGCGCGGCAAGTTGATGATTTCCGGGACTTTATCCGCCTACACTATATCTCGGAGCGCCGAGACTCTGGCTTTTGGCGCGATATCGCGGCCAGCCATCCCGCGGAGGTGACTGCGCGGCTGGGCCTCTGGGCCGGGGGTCTCCCTGCGCCTGAAGACTTTGCTGCCTTGCCAATGGG
The DNA here is from genome assembly GCA_963815275.1 of uncultured Alphaproteobacteria bacterium. Taxonomy (GTDB): domain Bacteria; phylum Pseudomonadota; class Alphaproteobacteria; order Rhodobacterales; family Rhodobacteraceae; genus Cypionkella. The sequence continues at coordinate 16,035 of CAWFGD010000019.1, read as the reverse complement.
CCTGCCGCATATCGGACAGGAGCTTTACACGCCGGTGCTGGATGGCTTGGGGCTGTTGTCCCCTGCCCCGGCCAAAGCTTGGCTCGCGGCCCGGCCAAAGTTGCGCTCCGAGGCGCGCAAGCTGACCGCCGCGCTGCACACAGACTACAAACAGGCCGCCAATCGCTGCCTGCCGCATCGTGCATTCCTTTCCTCTCTCAACATGGAAGTAACCCCATGACCTTCAAAATCACCATCATCGGCGCGGGCTCGGTCGGCTTTACCAAAAAGCTCTGCTCGGACATCCTGAAGGTTGCCGAATTCGAGGATATTGAGATCGCCCTGACCGATATCAACGATCACAATCTGCAGATGATCGCGCAGATCATCCGGCGCATTGTTGCGGTCAACGGGCTGAAGACCCGGATCAGCGCCACCACCGACCGCCGCCACGCCCTGGAAGGCGCGCGCTATGTGATGAATGTGGTGCGGATCGGCGGGCTGGAGGCCTTTGCCGATGACATCAGGATTCCGCTGAAATACGGGGTGGATCAATGCGTTGGCGATACGCTCTGCGCCGGTGGGCTTTTGTATGCCCAACGCGGGATTTCGGCGCTGATGGAGTTTTGTCAGGACATCCGCGAGGTCGCTGAACCCGGCGCGTTGTTGCTCAATTATGCCAATCCGATGGCGATGATGACCTGGGCGGCGATTGACCACGGCAAGGTCAATACCGTTGGCCTCTGCCACGGCGTGCAAAACGGCCATCGCCAGATCGCCCGCGCGCTTGGCGTGCCGATGCAAGAGACCGATGTGATCTGTTCGGGGATCAACCATCAGACCTGGTATCTGGACATTCGACACAAGGGCGAGAAGGTCAGTTATGAGCGCTTGCTGTCTGCGATGGAGCGCCATCCAGTGTTTTCGCGGCAGGAAAAGGTCCGCATCGACGTGCTGAAACGCTTTGGCTTTTATTCGACTGAAAGCAACGGCCATCTGTCGGAATATCTGCCCTGGTATCGCAAGCGGCCGGATCAGATCATGGATTGGATCTCTCTGGATGACTGGATCCATGGCGAGACCGGCGGATATCTGCGCTATACCACCGAAAACCGCAATTGGTTCGAAACCGACTTTCCGAAGTTTCTGGACGAGGCTGGCATGCCGCTGTCGGGCTATGAGCGCACCGATGAACACGCCAGCCATATTCTTGAGGCTTTGGAAACCGGCCGGGTCTATCGCGGCCATTTCAACGTCAAGAATGGTGGTACTATCAAGAACTTACCTGAGGATTGCATCATCGAAAGCCCCGGTTTTGTTGACCGCTTCGGCATCAATATGGTCGAAGGCATTACCTTGCCCGACGCCTGTGCGGCCACCTGTAGCGCCTCGGTCTCGGTGCAGCGGATGGGGATGAAGGCGGCGATTACCGGCGATGTGACCTTGTTGAAACAAGCGGTGCTGCATGATCCGCTGGTGGGGGCGATCTGCACGCCCGATGAGGTCTGGCAGATGGTGGACGAGCTTTTGGTGGCGCAGGCCGCATGGTTGCCGCAATACGCTCATGCCATCCCCGAGGCCAAGGAGCGGATGAAAAACCCCAAGGTCAAGACCCGCGACTGGGACGGTGCGGCGCGACTGGCGGTGCGTTCAGTCGAGGAATTGCGCGTGGCGGGGGCACATCAAGCCGGACTTGGGCACGGGCTTGGCACCAAGGTGATGGGCTAGACCGGCGCAAAGAGTTAACTGCTGCTGGAGCTCTTGAAAACCAGCGGCATATCCAAACCACTGTGGCAACAGAGCCTGCGAACGATCCCTCGCTCTGGCTGCCATTCATACTTGAACGGGCGGTGCTGATGCTGGGAGTTTGCTATTATCCCGAACAATGGGACGAGGCGCGCTGGGAAAGCGATGCGCGGCGTATGAAGGCGCTTGGCATTTCTTATGTGCGGATCGGGGAATTTGCCTGGTCGCGGATCGAACCGCGGCGTGGGGAGTTCCGCTTTGATTGGCTCGACCGGGTGATGGAGGTGCTGCACGCGGCAGATTTGAAAATCGTGCTGGGAACCCCGACCGCGACGCCACCGAAATGGCTGGTCGAGGAATGCCCAGACATTCTGCCATACGACGTGCAAGGCCAGCTGCGCGGTTTTGGCTCGCGCAGGCATTATACCATGTCCTCCAAAACATGGTGGCGCGAGAGTGCGCGCATCGTCGAGGCCTTGGCGCGCCGCTATGGCGACCATCCCGGTCTGGTCGGCTGGCAGACCGATAATGAATATGGCTGCCACGACACCACGCTGTCATGGGGTCCCGAAGATTTGCGCGCTTTTCGCGACTGGCTGCGACGCAGATATCAATCCTGCGATCAGTTGAACGAGGCCTGGGGCTCGGTGTTCTGGTCGATGGAGGTGATTGATTTTGCGCAAGTCACCCTGCCGAACCAGACCGTGACAGAGCCAAACCCGGCGCATCGCATGGATTTCTGGCGCTTCCACTCTGATCAGGTGGCGGCCTATGATCAAATGCAATGTGATATCCTGCGCGCGCATGCGCCGGATCGTTGGATCACCCATAACTTCATGGGCTTTGTCTCGGATTTTGACCATTTCAAGGTGGCTGATCATCTGGATTTGGCCTCTTGGGATAGTTATCCAATTGGCTTTGTTGAAAAATTTCCTTTCTCAGAGACAGAAAGAAACCGCTGGGCAGAGACATCACATCCCGACATCGCCGCTTGGCACCACGATCTGTATCGCGGGGTCGGCCGTGGTCGGTTTTGGGTGATGGAACAGCAGCCCGGCCCGGTGAACTGGGCAGCCTGGAACCCGGTGCCCAAGCCAGGAATGGTGCGGCTGTGGACATGGGAGGCTCTGGCCCATGGCGCAGAAGTCGTCAGCTATTTCCGCTGGCGGCAGGCGCCCTTTGCGCAAGAGCAGTTTCATGCAGGTTTGAACCTTGCTGGATTGGACACGCTTTCGCCCGGCGGAATGGAGGTGGCGCAAGTCGCAGAAGATCTGGCGCATCTTGGCCCATTGCCTGAGGTAACTCAGGCAAAAGCCGCCATCGTTTTCGATTACCCAAGCTATTGGGCGACGATGATCCAGCCACAGGGCCGTGACTTTCGCTATGAAGAGTTGGTTTTCCGCTGGTATGAGGCGCTGCGGCGGCGCGGCATTGACCTCGACGTTGTACGCCCCGGCGCAGCGCTGGATGGCTATCAGCTGGTGGTCGTGCCAACGATGATCCATGTGACCGAGGCAGCCTTGGCGGCTTTGCAGGCCAGTGATGCAGTGGTGCTGATTGGCCCGCGCGCCGGCTCACGCGACCATAACTTTGCGATCCCCGAGGCGCTGGCTCCGGGGCCGCTGCAAGCCCTGCTGCGAAATCGTGTTGTCGAGGTTTCATCGCTGCGTCCGGGCCTTGAACACGCCGTCACCGGCGCTGTGGTAGGCAAAGCGATCCGTTGGCGTGACCATGCCACCTCGGAGGCGCAGGTTCTGGCACGCTTTGAAGATGGCGGGCCTGCGTTAACCCAGCACAACAAGGCGCTGCATTTGCTGTGCTGGCCCGATGAGGTCTTGCTCGGCACGGTCATGGATCTGGCTTGCGCGCAGGCTGGCTTGCAGACCATGATCCTGCCCGAGCACATCCGCCTGCGTCGTCGCGGGGCTCTGTGGATCTTTACCAACTACGGCCCGACGGACTGGGCGCTTCCCGACGGCTTGAAGTGCCTGCTGGGTGAGCGCATTCTGAGGGCGCAGTCCGTAACGGTGGCACAGGCAGATGCCGCTTCGAAAGACGACTGAACACTGATGCAGGGACGTGTCGCTTCAGCGATAGCCGGAGGCTTGCAGCTCGAACAGTTCGGCATAGCGTCCTGACTGGGCCAACAGCTGCTCATGGCTTCCCGAAGCCTCGACCCGGCCGTCCGACAGCACCAAAATCCGGTCGGCCATGCGCACCGAGCTGAAGCGGTGCGAAATCAGGATGGCGGTCTTACCGACGCTCAGCTCCTTGAAGCGCTGAAACACCTCGTATTCCGCCCGCGCATCCAGCGCTGCGGTGGGTTCGTCCAGGATCAGAACCTCGGCCCCGCGCATATAGGCGCGCGCAATGGCCAGCTTTTGCCACTCGCCGCCCGACAGCTCGATGCCGTTGCGAAACCGCTTGCCGATCATCTGGTCGTATTTATCGGCAAAGCCCGCGATCACCGGGGCGGCCATGCTGCGCTCTGCGGCTTCGATCACCCGGCTGCGGTCGTCGCGCGCCTCGATGCGACCCACGGCGATATTGTCCGAAGCGGAGAGATTATAGCGCACGAAATCCTGAAAGATCACGCCAATCGCACCGCGCAGTGCCTCCAGATCGTAGTCGCGCAGGTCGTGGCCATCCAGAGTGATGCGCCCCTCGACCGGATCGTAAAGCCGCGCCAAGAGCTTGACGATGGTGGTCTTGCCCGCACCATTTTCACCAACCAGCGCCAGCGTCTCGCCCGCGCGTAGTTCAAAATTCAGCCCGCGCACCGCCCAAGACTTGGCATCGGGATATTTGAACCCAACGTTTTCAAAGACAAAGCCCTGCCGGATCGGCAGCGGCATCGGGCGCGGTGCCTCCAGGGTCATGATCTGCGGCGTGATTTCGAAAAAGCTGAACAGGTCCTCAAGATAAAGCGCCTGCGCCGCAGTCGAGGAAAAGCTGTTCAGAATGCCCTGCAGCAGCCCGCGCAACCGCAGGAAAGAGCCCGACAAAAAGGTCAGATCGCCAAGGCTGAACGCCCCCGAGAGCGTGCTGAAAATGATCCAGACATAGGCCGCGTAATAGCCCAGAGTGCCAATCGCGGTGAACACCCCGCCCCAAAGCGCCCGGCTTTGCGCGATGCGGCGGTTGGCGGCGTAAAAGCTTTCGGACAAGACCCGGTAGCGGTCGGTGAGAAAGCGGTTGAGGCCAAAGATCTTGACCTCCTTGGCCGTCTCGACGCTGGCCGCAGTTTGCCGCACATAATCCAGCTCGCGCCGCTCTGGGGTGCGACCGAAATCCAACGAATATGTCCGGGCATTGAAATGCGCCTCGCCCAGAAAGGCCGGCACCAGCGCCACGATCAGCAAAAGGATCAGCCAGGGGTTATAGACCAAAAGCCCCGCCGCCAATGTGCCCACCGTCAACAGGTCCTGCAACTGGCCAAACAACTGCCCCATCAGGGTCATCCGCCCGCTCGACTGCCGCCGCGCCCGTTCCAGCTTGTCTTGAAACACCGCATCCTCGAAGGTTTCCAGATCCAGCGTTGCGGCATGTTCCATCAGACGGATCGAGGATCGCATGCTGAGCCGGTCCGACAACAGCGTATCGACAAGGCCAACCACGCGCCCCAGCAGATCGGCAAGAATGGCCAGCAGGAACTCCAGCGCGACGTATCCGGACAGCGGCCCAAGATGGCCGCTTTGCCACCAGCCCAGCACTGTCACCGGATGCTCGGTCAGGGCTGACAGATGCACCACCTGATCGATGATCAGCTTGCCCGTCCAAAGCGCTGCAATCGGCAAGACCGAGCGGGCCAGTCGCAAAACCAGCGAAATGGCCGTCAGCCAGGGGCTTGCGTGCCCAGACCAGCTTGAGGAAGGGCAAGATGTTGCGCATCGCCGCCCAGCGCGCCCGAAGCGTGACGGGGGCTGCGGGTTTGCCTGCGGAGGTCGGGGATGCCAAGGCGAGGTGACCTCGATTGTTGCAGGGAAGCGGGTCTCAGCGCCCAATTGGCGCAGCCCTATTTGCCCAAGATGGGTTGCCCGACGGGGAATGCCAAGGCCCAACTTCGCTGCGCCCTCAGGCCGGGTCGATCTGCGCATAGGCGTCGAGCGAGATCTGGTGCAGCACATCGCGCGGCAGGTCGCCCACAAGGGCGCAGCCAAGCTTGTTGCCAACCCACCAAAAGGTCTGAGCAGCCTCGCCATTTGCGTAACGGAAGGCGGTTTCGACATCGGTCGGCCAGGGGGTCACGTAAAGTGTAACCCTTTGGCCGAGCGTGTTTTCATACATCATCATCGCAGCCGTGCCATGCGCGTCCGGGACAACGCGCCCGCCCAAAAGCTGGAACCCCGCCTGGGACAGGTCTGGCGGTACGATCGGCCGGCCAACGCGTTTCGAGAGCCAGGTTTCAAGATGCACGGGATCGGAGGCAGGCACCTCGACCGGATGCGCGACCTCGACAGAGTAGGTTGCATAGGCCCGCAGCGCGGCTGTCGAAAGGTCGACCTCGGCAAACTTGGGGCTCTGGTGCTGGGCGGTGACCCAGCCTACCCATGCCCCCGCCACGACCAGAACGAGCGCCGCGGCAATCGCGTAAGGCAGCCGCAACGACCACCTCGGCTCGGTTGCGGCGGCGGCAATCGCCGCCCGGTGCCGCTGGGGAACCGGCTCGCCTGCCAAGGGATTGTAAAGCGTGGCAAGGGCCGCATCCTGCCGGTCCCACTCGCTAAGCCTTTGTGCCACATCTGGATCCGCTTCAGCCATTGCTGCCAGTTCCGCCCGATCTTTGCTATCGCCATGGCGAAGCCGCAGCAGGGTCTCGTCGGAGATGGATTGGTCTTCGCTCATCTGATCATTTCCAGTCTGCCTGATGGTCTGCAGGCGCGCGGCCAATCATGGCGCGCAACCCTGCGCGCGCCCGCCCAAGCCGGGAAGCCAGCGTGCCTTCGGGGATATTCAAGGCCTGAGCCGCCTCGGTAAGGTTCATCCCCTCCAGAGCCACGAGCAACAGCGCCGCGCGCTGATCGAAGGGCAAGCGGCCCATGGCATCATGCACCTCGCGCAGCGCCAGATGCGCCTCTTGCCCTCCGGATTGCACCGGCTCTGCCATCAGATCCAGCGAGACCAGATGCGCCCGCCCCAAAGCCGAGCGGCGGTCATCGCGAAAGCGGTTCAGCAGAATGCGGAACAGCCAGGCGCGCATCGGCCCGTCGCCGCGCCACTGCTTGCGCTGGGCCAATGCGCGTTCAAGGCAGTCCTGAACCAGATCATCCGCACCTTCGCGGTCACGCAAAAGCGCATGCGCGTAGCGGCGCAGCGCAGGAATGCAGGCTTCGATCTCTTCCAGAACTGTCATGAGGATCTGTCAACTGGTGGGTTTTGCCACATGCCAGACATCGTTTACCCCATCCCCGGTCACATCGCCCGGCGCTGCGTCCTTGATCCAAAGGTAAAGGGGCTTGCCGTCATATGTCCACTGCATCGTGCCGTCGGTCCGCGTGATCAGCCCGAAATCGTCTTCCTTCACCGCATCTGCGGGAGCCAGCAGCGGCGGCCAGTTCTCGGCGCATTTATCGTAGCAGGCTGAGGTATCGCCGCTGTCCTTGTCAAAGGTGTAAAGGGTCATCCCGGCTGCATCTGTCAGCACAGGCCCGAGCGCGCTGTCACCGGTCTTGATCCCAGTTTCGGCAAAGGCAACCGCACCAAACAGCACCGCCGCAGCACATGTCATCGGTAGAAGCGCAAGTCGTGATCCAAACATCTCATCATCTCCTGTTGTCCCCGTAGAATTGGGAATGAAGCCATGCGCATGAAGAGCGCACATATGGATGACGAGGCTGCCGAGTGTTTCATCCCCGAACACAGCGAAAGTAACGTCGATGTGAAGCGGAGGCTTGCGTCGGTCAAACCCGGCCCTGCCTTAGAAGGATGTGATGACGGTCGCACCTATGGCTGTGAAGTTGTCCATCTCCATCAGAGCCTTGGGCGCTTGCGACAGGTTGATGCGGTCTCCGACCAACTTTTCAGGCGCGAGCTGGCCCGAGGCGATCATATCCAGCATCGCGCCATAGCGATGCGCCTGCATCCCGTGCGACCCATAGATTTCCAATTCGTACCCAATGATCTTGGCCATCGGCACCTGCGGCGTGGTGTGATCGCCCAGCATCAAGCCGACCTGAATGTGTTTGCCGCGCCGTCTGAGGTTCTGGATCGAGTTGAAGCAGGTCACCGGATGCCCCAGCGCATCAAGCGAGACATGCGCCCCGCCGCGGGTGAGTTCGATCACCGCTTCGGGCACCTTGGTCGAGGTGGCATTAATCGTAGCCACTGCGCCCAATTGTTTGGCGAGCGCCAACTTTTTGTCGTCGATGTCGACCGCGATCACATTGGCGCCCACGGCTGTGGCAATCATCACCGCCGACAGACCGACACCGCCACAGCCATGCACGGCGACCCATTGGCCCGCGCCGACCCGGCCCTGATCGACAACCGCGCGAAACGAGGTGGCAAAGCGGCAGCCTAGACTGGCGGCCGTGGCAAATTCCATGGCCTCGGGCAGCGCCACGAGGTTCAAATCCGCTCTGTGGATGGCCACGTATTCCGCAAAACTGCCCCAATGGGTGAAGCCAGGCTGCTCTTGGTTCAGGCAGACCTGCTGATGGCCTGCGTGGCATTCTGGGCAAGAGCCGCAGCCAGAGATAAAGGGCACCGTCACCCGGTCGCCAGCCCGCCAGTTGCGCACATTCGCACCGACCGCCTGCACGATACCTGCCAATTCGTGGCCGGGCACGTGTGGCAGGTCGATGTCGCTGTCATGCCCCATCCAGCCGTGCCAATCAGAGCGGCAGACCCCCGTCGCCTCTACCTTGATCACCACGCCGTCCACGTCGGGACTAGGGTCGTCAAGGCTGACGAGTTTCGGAGCTTCGGCAAATTTCTCGTAAAGGACGGCTTTCACTGGGGCCCTCATGCTGTGTTTCAAACCGAGGCCAGTCTAACAATGTCGCGGAAAAATGCCTTGCCTAAGTGCCTCCCTTGGCAAAATATGCGTCTAAACTTCTCAGACCTCAGCAGAAATCATCAAATCGGTCCGGATCGGTCGATTGGTGCCGGACCGTATGCCCGACAATTTCGTTGCGGAAACCGAGCAGGTCGCGTTCATCACGCATGACGTGCCGCCGGGGATCGACTTTTCCAATGATCCGCAGCTGCAAGGGCGGAACCATTCCTGTCTCGACACCCAATTGAAACGCCTTGGCGGTCCGAACTTCACCCACTTGCCGATCAACGCGCTTTTTCCGACCATTACAGTCAGGCGCGGCTTTTTCATCAGCCAAACCGAGCCAGAGCAACGCCACATCGCGAAGGCCCTGACCTTCGAGTTGAGCAAATGTGAAATCCCGGCGATCCGCGAAGGGATGATCGCGCATCTGTTGAACATCGACAAAGGGCTTGCGGAAACTGTGGCTGAAAAGCTGGGCATCGTCACCTTGCCCGATCCCGCACCAGCGGCGATGCCAACGCGGCAAGAATTGCCCGCCTCGGACGCTTTGAGCATCCTTAAGAACGGCCCTGAAAGCTTCGCCGGGCGCAAATTGGGCATCCTCGTCAGCGATGGCTGCGATATCGAACTGCTCGTAGCGCTCCAGATGGCGGTGGATCGCGAAGGCGCAACCTGTGAGATCATAGCTCCCAAGGTCGGCGGAGTGCTCACCTCGGATGGCACGCATGTTCCAGCGCATCACATGATTGATGGCGGTCCCTCGATGTTGTTCGATGCGGTGGCATTGGTTCTGTCGGGCGAAGGCACGGAAATGATTGCGCGCGAGGCTACGGCGCGCGACTTTGTGGCCGATGCCTTCGCCCCCTGCAAATTCATCGGCTATAGCCCGCAAGCTTTGCCGTGGATGGCAAAAGCCCAGATTGACCCGGAGGCAGATGAAGGGCTGATTGCGCTGGAGGACAAGGCAGCGGCGAAGGGCTTCATCGCAAGCTGTCGCCAGTTGCGGCTTTGGGCACGCGAAACCGCCGTTAAGCTGTAGCCGCCCGATCCTAGCTGTCTTGACGAAGATCAGAGAGCCCGGACGAACCGGGCTCTTTCTGAGTGTGAAGCAACACAACGATCAGATTTGCGAAGTGGCCCGTGTAAACTTTCTCGATGGCGGTTGGCACGCGACCGAGCAGTGTCGCCGATGCGGGCACGGGCAAGGTAGATCTGATCGAGAAAGGCACCGCTGTGCAACTCAAGTCCGTCTTTCCTGCGAGGCACCCGTGAATTACGCAGCGCTTTTCCATTTTAGCGGGGTCAGGTTCACGATGCTTTCATCGACACTCACCATAACATCGCCGTCCTGAATGTTGATCTGCAGTTTCATCGTGCGGCTTGCCAGTTTCGCCAACGCGCCCGTGTCGGCCTCGGAAAAATTGATCACCTGAAGATTGTCAAATCGCGTGGTGCTGTTTTTGATCTTATCCCACCAGATCTCGGCCGTCCTGCCGCCATAGGGATAGACGATCACCTTCTCGGCCTTGCTGCAGGATTGCCGCATCACCTTTTCGCTGGGAAGCCCCAGAGCCACCCAGACATCCAGCTCGCCGCTCAGGCTTTTTTGCCAAATGTCGGGCTCGTCATCAGTCGACAGGCCCTTGGTCATTTCCAACGCCTCATGGGCATTGAGCGCAAAGGCAACAAGGCGCACCATCAGCCGTTCGTCCGTCTCTGAAGGATGTTTGGCCACGGTCAGCTTATGGGTCTCGTAATAGTGACGATCCATATCGGAGACCGAGAGCTCGACTTTATAAATGGTGGCTTTTTGCGCCATGATCTGTCCCAAACCTGCAAAGATTGGCCTGCTTACTTGGTCTGGTGGCGTTGTGAAAGCAGATAGCTGTGTCGCAAGCCGCCTAGGCCATTGCCAAACCAACGGGGTTCGGCGCCAGAATCTCGCCCGCCTCCAACAGCAGGTCTTCGCGAAACTGATCGGCCACAAGCTGCACGCCGACCGGCTTTGACCCCACCATGCCGGTGGTAACCGTCAGGCCCGGCAGGCCCATGAAGGGGATAGCGATCATGGTAAGCTGGGCTTCCAGCACCGCATCGAAGGCGGCAGGCGAGGCCACATCCATGTGATCGGCAAAGGGCAACTCGCCTGACACCGGGCATAGCACGAGTGGCCAACCCGCAAGAAAGCTCCGCCACAGCCGGGTGAGGCGCGCCCGCGCCTTCAGGGTTGCCATCATTTCGGGCAGATCGATCTCGGGGCAGTTGCGGCTCATCTGGGCATAGACGAAATTCGCGTCGGGATCGTTTTCGGCGCGCAAGGCCGCAGTGCCGTCCTGTCGAAACTCGGCCATCCACAGGCGCAACTGCAGATCCCGCGCCTCGCGCAAAGGCGGCGGTGCGACCTCTTCAACCTGATAGCCCGCGTCGCTCAGCTTGGCTGCCGCGGCACGCAGCGCATCGCGGACGGGCTGCGCCACCTGCATGCCATCGGGTGCCTCGACATAGGCAACCCGGCGCGACACATCCGCCCCGCGCAGTGGCATCGGCTGCCACCAGGGATCGCGCAGATCCCGCGCGGCCATTGCCGCCAATGCAAGTCGCAGATCCGGGATCGACCGCGCCAGCGGGCCAGAGACCGCCATCAATTGCCCGCCGATCAGTCGATCTCCGGCGGTGGCGTTAAAGCTGGCAACGCGCCCAAGCGAGGGGCGCAGGCCGTGCACGCCGCAGGCATAGGCGGGGTATCGGATCGACCCGGCGATGTCGGTGCCATGGCCGATCGCCCCCATCCCCGAGGCGACCGCAGCCCCGGCCCCACCGGACGAGCCTCCCGGCGTCAGGCTAGGGTCGCGCGGATTTGTCGTCGCCCCATGCAGGCTGTTGCGGGTGAACCAGCGCAGCGAAAAGGCCGGGGTGTTCGTGCGGCCGACGACAATGGCGCCTGCTTTGCGCAAGTTGGCCACCGCAGGGCTGTCGACCTCTGCCATCAACCCGGCTTGGTTGCGCAGACCGTTCGTGGTGGCAAAGCCCGCTTGGTCAACATTCACCTTGATCGTCACCGTAACGCCGGTCAACGCGCCCGGAACCTCCCCACGGGCCAGACCGATGTCTGCGGCTTCTGCAGCGGCTAGAGCCTGCTCATCCATCCTCTGAACAATGCTGTTCAGGGCTGGGTTCACGGCTTCGATCCGTTCCAGAACCGAAGTAACGGCTTCCGTGACGGAAATGCGCCGCTCGGCAATGAGAGGCGCCAGTTCGCTTGCAGTCAGTTTCCACAGCTCGGACATATGATCTTTCCGCCAAGGCCAGCCTTTGCTCAGATATTGATCCGGCAAAGTCAGAATGACAGCCCGATCCGAGCGCGACAATCGGCAAAACCGGCAAACCCTGCAAAGCTCCGCGATCTCGCCCATGGCTGCCACTGGCTCTATGGTTCATATAAACATGATCCAATACTCCAGACATGATGAAAGAAAGGGGATCGAGGCCCTGTTCACTTGGCGACGATAGTTAATGCTTCTGCAGGGTCTGCTCTGTGTTCAAACCCGCCTTGGTACTGCGGGCCTCGCCAACCTGACGGGTGATTTCGGCGATGTGGCGGGCATCGGTTCCACAGCAGCCACCCCAGACGTTGATGTGGGCAAAGCGCACCGCAAGTTTTGCCATCTGCGCCCCCAACTCTTGCGGATCCCCGTCCTCGAGGTGACCGAGCTTGCACAGGTCCAGCGTCTCCATAGCCACGGCGTTCGGCATGAAGCCACCCAGCCGCGCGGTCCAGTCGCCCGGCGTCAGGCCGGGTTCGAACTCGGTCGGATGGGTGCAATTGATCATGTAATAGGCGGGTGCGTTGCCAGTGGCGGCATCGACACGCTGGATCGCCTGTTCCAGTGTTTCACCTCCCCTGAGCCGTCCATTGTTCGGCAGGATGAAGGAAACGATCGCAGGCAATTTCGCGGCCTTCGCAGCGCGGGCCAGACCTATCGCCTCTTCCACACTTGAAAACGTCATTGCGGTGACGTGATCGACGCCAGCTTTGCGAAAGGTTTCGATCTGCTCGGCATGATAATCCTCGGCCTCTGCCGCCTCAGGGGTGCGCCCGACATCATAGGCATCACCGCGTGGGCCGATTGCCCCGCCCACGCGCATCGGCGTTTGCGGGCTGGCATATTCGCGGGCAAAGTCGCGGTAGAATTCGACCCCACGGAGGTTGATTTCTTCCAGCGCGTCCCTTGAATAGCCCGTGAGCTCGCCCCAATCGCGGCTGGCGCGGTAATGCAGACCCTCGTTGATCACGCCAAAGCCATTTTCGACGGCGGCCTCGACCACTTTGCGGTGGTAGTCTCTGAGGCAGGACACACCTCTCGGATCATTCAACAACTCGAAGCCGCAAAAGTGTCGAAGCTCGAACCCATCGACATATTGCATCCATGTCTCGATACCAGCGGCCGTCGTCATCAGCGCAGAGCCAAATGTCGGAAGGCCTTTTTGAGTCATCGCTGCCTCCGGTCTATCAGCCGAGATCCGCACCAAAAGCCCGGTCTCGCGACCTCGGCATGGGTGTTCAGCACGCAATATATCATGCAGCGCAGCGCTGCCTAAGCGCTTTTTGGTGAGACGCCTGGTTGTTGAGTTATGCAGCTGGAAACAAGCGCGGCAGCATCTATGTCTATCAAGCCCAAACCTTCAAAGCGAAGCAAGTATCGGACGCCCTCAGCGCCCCAATTTGGCGGCTTGTTCCAAGACATTCGACTGCTTACAATCTGAGACGTATTAGGGGTGAGGGCATTGTTGCCAAGAAACGGGCGAAGGGATCACCGGTGTCTAGAGCGATATCGATTGGGGAATATCTGCGGGCATTCAGGCTAGCCCCGTGATGCAAAAAGCATTGCGTGTCAGGCTTTCGTCGACAGCTTTGCTGATGATTGGCTTTTTCTTCCTTGTGCTTATTGTGGTGATGACGTTCCGACTGGCGCAGCGCACGCAAGAGGAACTGGCTGCGGGAATTTTGGCGCGCGATGTGGCAACTGCCTCCGTTGAGTTGCGGTCCGGATTGCTAGCTGCGGAATCAAGCCAGCGAGGCTTTCTTGCAAACGGAAACGAAATCTATCTGGCACCGTTTAGCACCGCAAAGACACGATCCTTCCGGCAACTTGATACTCTAAAAGATCTGCTCGCGCCGGATGCTTCGGCGCAAAAGGTGTTGGAACGGCTTGATACGCTTGTTCATGAGAAATTCGTCGAGCTAGATCAGACGATTGCGCTGAAACGCGAAGGTCGCAACGAAGAGGCAATGGCCATCCTGCGTTCCAACACCGGAAAAGCGCTGATGGATGAAGCAAATGTATTTCTGTCCAGCATAGTGCGGCGGGCAAACGACGCATTGGCCGTCAATTTTGCCGAGCAGAATTGAGGGCTGCGCCAACTGAGCCGGATTATCCTTTTCGCTGCGGTCTGCATCCTTCTTGTCGTGGCGGCAACTTTGTGGGTGATACGGAATTTCGTGTTGAACCTGCGACGGGCGCAGACCGAGGTTACCGCTGCGAATGCCAGTCTCGAGAAGCGGGTGGAGGAACGCACGGTCGAAGTGACTGCGGCGCGAGACCGGGCCGAAGTGCTGCTGGCCGAGGTGAACCACCGTGTGGCGAATAGCCTGGCGCTAATTGCCTCGATGGTAGGGATGCAGGCACGGGCGTCAGGCAGCGCGGAAACGCGCGCTGCCCTGTCGGAAACGCAAAGCCGGATCAGCGCCGTCGCGGTCGTGCACAAATCGCTTTACACATCGGGTCACGTTGAAACCGTCGAACTTGGAGAGTTTTTGCCAAGCCTCTTAGAACAGCTTGAAACCTCTCTGCGTGCATCGGGACATGAATCGTTCCTGAAGCCGGCCATTGCATCGATCTCGCTGTCCACCGACAAAAGTGTCAGTGTCGGGATCATCGCGGCGGAATGGGTCACGAATGCCTTCAAATACGCCTATCCAAACGGCAAGGGCGAAATCCGCGTCACCCTTACCCATACCGAGGGGGGCATGGCCGAACTTCGGGTCGAGGATGATGGCGTTGGCCGGACCGCCGATCCCGTTGTGAAAGGCACTGGTCTTGGTACCAAGCTTGTTTCGGCGCTGGCTTCCAGTCTTGGCGGGCGGGTAGAATACGCCACCGGGCAACCGGGTACATCGGCCCGCCTTTCTCTGCCAGCGGCCTGATAGAAAGCGGAGGATACAGGTGAGAACGATCTTGACACCTTGGGCGACGGCGGCTCTGGTCGGGCTTTCACCGGTCATAGCTTTGGCAGAGGATCGCGGGCCCGGCCTGACCACCCCCGTGGTTTTGGCGCCGTTCGATCCTGCTGCACCTTCCTGCTCTGCACCACAGGGCCTGACCCCCGTGCTGGCCTTTGCCCGTGACAACGACAGAAAGTTCATGGCGGGCATCGATAGTGGCTTGGCGCTGGCAGCCAAGGACACGGGCCTCGAATATCAGTCGGTCAATGCCGCAAATGACCCGATCAAGATGGCGGAGCAGATCGATGCGTTGCGCGCAGCTCATGTCGGCGGAATTGTTGTGGCGCCCGTCGATGCCGCCTCGCTCGCCCCGCATCTGCAAGAGGTGATCTGGTCAGGCGGCTATGTCGGTACGATCGTCCCGCCGCCAGCCATCACGATCTTGAACGCGCCGCAATATCTGACCGGCAAGGCACTTGGAGATGCAGCGGCGGAGTACATCGAGACGGCTCTTGGCGGCAAGGCCAATGTGGTCTTGTTGACCCATGACAGTCTGCAGTTTCTGGCCCCGCGCTTCGCGGCTATCAGGGATTCTCTGGCAGAGGTGC
The DNA here is from genome assembly GCA_963815275.1 of uncultured Alphaproteobacteria bacterium. GTDB lineage: Bacteria > Pseudomonadota > Alphaproteobacteria > Rhodobacterales > Rhodobacteraceae > Cypionkella. The sequence goes on along the minus strand of CAWFGD010000019.1, from coordinate 479 downwards.
AGGGTGCAGTCATCGTGGCCGACATCTCGCCTGAAACAGTGAACAACCAAGGCGGCTACGCCGCGATGCAGACCATTTTGGTGGCCGAGCCACATATCGACGTCGTACTAGGAGCCGACACCGTTGTTCTGGGCGCTCTGGCCGCTATGCGCGATGCAGGTCTGGCACGGCCTGATCAATTCTTCGGCGGCATTGACGGCGAACCTGATGCCGTGGCCGAGCTGCGTCAAGCCGACAGCCCCTATAAGGCCAGCATCAGTCTCGCTGCGCCGGTGTTCGGCTATGCGATGGGCCGACACGCAGCTGACTGGCTTGCGGGAAAGAGTATCCCCCAAGCGATCGATATCCTGCCAATCGCGTTGACCGCGCAGAGCCTGCCCGCCTACGAGGCGGACATTGCAAACCCAGGTGCAGTTTTCGCAGATCCAGCGCGGCGCAACTCATACCTCAGGTTCTATGGCAATATTTGCTATGACACG
>CAWFGD010000018.1:0-78470 GCA_963815275.1 uncultured Alphaproteobacteria bacterium | reverse complement strand
CTGATCACCCGTGCCATCGCCGAGGTTTCGGCCTGATGCCCCTGCAAGAGCCGCTCGTGATGATCCCCGGTCTGATGGCCGATGCGCGGCTGTTTCTGCCGCAGATGGTGCAGCTGGGGGCCGAGCGCCCGATCCAGATCGCCATAGCCAGCAAGGGCGACACCGTCGAGCAGATGGCCGAAGACATCCTCGCCGGTCTGCCCGAAAAGTGCACCCTGATGGGCCATGGCCTTGGCGGTGATATCGTGCTGGATCTGATCCGCCGCATCCCCGACCGCGTCGGCCGCGCCATCCTGATGGCGACCGATCCGCTTTCGGAACCGCCTCAGGCCGCCGCCGCCCGCGAAGCCCGCATCGTTGCTGCGAAATCCGGCCGTCTGGCGCAAGCGATGCGCGAGGAAATCCCGCTGACGACGATCGTCGACGCGCCTTGGCGTGACGAGATCATGGCGCTGGTGCAGGATATGGCGCTGGGTCTGGGCGAGGGCGTCTTCCTGCGCCAAAGCCGTGCGCTGCAACGCCGCCCGGATCAGCAGAAAACCATGCGCCGCGTCAAACTGCCGGTGCTGGTGATCGCGGGCGAGTCCGACACGCTGGTGCCGATGCGCCGGCAGGAGTTCACTGCCAACCTGATGCCCTTTGGCAAGCTCTGCGTCATCGAAGAGGCGGGCCACCTGGCCTGCCTTGAACAGCCCGAGGCGGTGACACGGGCCATCGAGGCTTTCCTCTCTGGCCCGATGCTGTTGCGATAAGCGCCCGTGTCAGAGAGCCGTCTTAGGCGCTAATTGCCGGAACCGTCTGCAGTTTGGTGACCTTGGGCGTGCCGGAATGCGCGTCGATGAACTTCAGCACCAGCGGGCGGATGTTCATCCGCCAGCTCTTGCCCGCAAAGATGCCGTAATGGCCGGCCCCCGGTTCCAGATGCTGGGTCTTCTTGGCGTCCGGCAGGCCGGTCAGCAGCGCCAGCGCCGCGACGCATTGGCCGGGCGCCGAGATATCGTCGTTCTCGCCTTCGACCGTCATCACCGCGACATTGGTGATCGTGCCGATATCGACCTTCTTGCCCGCCACGACGAATTCGTTCTTGGCAATCTCGCAGCCCTTTGAAGATCCGCTCGACGGTCGACAGGTAGAATTCCGCCGGTCATGTCCATGACGGCGAGGTATTCGTCGTAGAAGCGGTTGTGCTGGTCGTGATCCGAAGCCTCGCCCTTGGCGACGCGCATGATCTGGTCGGAAAAGGCCTTGCTTGTGGCGCTCGGCATTCATCGACATGAAGCTTTGCAGCTGCAACAGACCCGGATAGACCAGACGGCCGACGCCCTTGTATTTGAAGCCGACGCGCTGGATCGCGATCGATTCCAGCTGGCCCATGGTGACGCGGCGGCCAAAGTCGGTGACATCGGTCGCGGCGGCATCGGGGTCGATCGGGCCGCCGATCAGGGTCAGGCTGCGCGGCTGCGCCGTGGGGTCTTCGGCGGCCAGATAGGCGGTGGCGGCCAGTGCCAGAGGCGCGGGCTGGCAGACCGCGATCACATGGGTGTCGGGGCCCAGATGGCGCATGAAATCGACGAGATAGAGCGTGTAATCCTCGATATCGAACTTGCCGTCGCTGACACCGGAATGTCGCGGGCATTGTGCCAGTCGGTGATATAGACATCGGCATCGGGCAACAGGCTGGCCACGGTCGAGCGCAGCAGCGTCGCGTAGTGGCCCGACATCGGTGCCACCAGCAGGATCTTGCGCGCCATCGGCTCGCGGCGGCGCACCTTGAAATGGATCAGATTGCCGAAAGGCCGTTCCACCACGGTCTGCACATCGATCAGATGGTCGTGCCCGTCGGGGCCGGGGATCGACCGAATGCCCCAGTCGGGTTTGGTCACCATGCGGGCAAAGCTGCGCTCGGTCACCTCGCCCCAGGCCGCGATCACCTTGAACATCGGGTTCATCGTCATGGAAAACGCCGGATAAGAGGCCATGGCGCGCGCGGTGGCACCCATCCACTCATTCGTGTTACGAATGCTTTCCATAAGATCGTAGGTCGCCATATACTTCATCACGACTCCTTGCGGGGAAGGGCCCCGTCCAACTGCCGCATGGATTCCGGGATCGGCCGAAAATGCTGCATCTGCATAATAGAATAGGGTGGAAATATTAACATGACAACCAAAGACAGTGCTGACAGCGCGAAATTGGATCGGATGACCGCCAATCTTGCGAAAATAGAAGCATTGTCGTCACGGTTGATGACAGCGCTGGCAGCGCGCAAGCAAACCGACCCCGGTGTGCAGGGGCCGGGGCAGGAAATCTACCTCAAGGCGGCGGCGGCCTATCTGGCCGGCATGATGCAAAACCCGGCCAAACTTCTGGAACATCAGGTCGCCTATTGGGGCAAGACCATGAAGCACTACGTCGAGGCGCAGCAGGCGCTGGCCTCGGGCGAGTTGCGCGCCCCCGAGGATAAGGGCCCGCAAGACCGACGCTTTTCCAACCCGCTGTGGGACAGCCACCCCGCCTTCAACTACCTCAAGCAGCAATACCTGTTTAATGCCGAGGCGGTGCAGAATGCCGTCGGCCTGATGGAAGGCATGGAACCGGACGAGCGCAAGCGCATCGAGTATTTCACCAAGCAGATCGTCGATATGCTCTCGCCGACCAATTTCCTTGGCACCAACCCCGACGCGCTGGAACGTGCGGTTGCCACCGACGGCGAGAGCCTGGTGAAGGGGCTGGAAAACCTCGTCGCCGATATCGAGGCCAACAACGGCGAGTTCGCGGTCAGCCTCGCCGATCCCAAGGCCTTCGTGGTGGGCGAGAACATCGCAGCCACCCCCGGCAAGGTGGTGTTCCGCAACCGCATGTTCGAGCTGATCCAGTATACGCCCACGACCGAGACCGTCCACGAGACCCCGCTGCTGATCTTTCCGCCCTGGATCAACAAATTCTACATCATGGACCTGAAGCCGCAAAACAGGCTGATCAAATGGATCGTCGATCAGGGCTTCACGCTCTTTCGTCGTCTCCTGGGTCAATCCCGATGCCGCCTATGCCGATGTCGGCATGGATGACTACATCCGCGAAGGCTATCTGACCGCCATGGCCGAGGTGCGCCGCATCACCGACCAGAAACAGATCAACGCTGTCGGCTATTGCATCGCGGGCACCACGCTGGCCCTGACCCTTTCGCACCTGCAGCGCGCCGGCGACACCTCGGTCAAGTCCGCCACTTTCTTCACCACGCTCACCGATTTCTCCGATCCCGGCGAAGTCGGGGTGTTTCTGGACAATGACTTCGTCGATGGCATCGAACGCCAGGCCAATTCCGATGGCATCCTGTCGAAAACCCTGATGAGCCGCACCTTCTCTTATCTGCGCTCGAACGACCTGATCTACGGCCCCGCGATCAAAAGCTACATGCTGGGCGAGGCACCGCCCGCCTTTGACCTGCTGTTCTGGAACGGCGACGGCACCAATCTGCCCTGCAAGATGGCGATGGAATATCTGCGCGGGCTTTGTCAGGACGACGGTCTGGCGCAGGGGGTGTTCAAGGTCTTTGGCAAGAAGGTCAGCCTTGCGGATGTAAAGGTTCCGCTTTGCGCGATCGCCTGCGAAACCGACCATATCGCGCATTGGAAAGGCAGCTTTAACGGCGTGGCGCAGATGGGGTCGCACGACAAGACCTTCATCCTGTCGCAGTCGGGCCATATCGCGGGCATCATCAACCCGCCGTCCAAAGGCAAATACGGCCACTACACCAACAGCGCCCCGGTAGAGGGCGACCCCGCTGCCTGGAAGGAGGGGGCCGAGTTTCACGCAGGCTCCTGGTGGCCGCGCTGGGGCGATTGGCTTTCGGGTCAATCAGGCAAGATGATTCCCGCCCGCATCCCCGGTGATTCGACCAATCCGGTGCTCTGCGACGCGCCCGGAACGTATGTTTTGTGACCTAAGGGCACTCACCTTTGGGTTGAGGTGCTTGATCTTTCATCGTTTTTCGCGCGAGGCGGCCTATTAATGCTGCATTGCAGAAAAATGCTTGAAATGCTGCACCGCAGCATCTATATAGGTGTCACCAAGGATCAAACGGATCCCAGACCTTCATAGGAGCTATCAAATGACCAATGCCACCGATTTCACCAAAGTCATGCAGGACATGATGGCCAAATTCCCGGTCGACGCTTCGGCTTTCCAAACCATGTTCAAAACCCAAGCCGCTTTCGGCGAGAAGCTGTCGAAAGTTGCTCTGGAAGCAGCCGAGAAATCGACCGAAATCTCGTCCAAATGGGCAAAAGACACCATCGCCAAGCTCTCGACCACCGCAGCTGCGAAAACCGAGCCGGCTGACTACTCCAAAGCCGTCAGCGACTTCGCTTCGGCTTCGGCTGAAATGGCTGCCGAGAACATCGCTGCTTTCGCTGAAGTTGCGAAAAAAGTGCAGATGGAAACCGTCGAGCTGATGCTGGCTGCTGGCAAGGACGCTTCGGCAGAGGCCACCGCCGCTGTCAAGAAAGCCACCGACGACGTCACCGCCAACGTCAAGAAGGCTGCAACTGCAGCAAAGTAATCCTTCGGGATCTTGCGTCTCGCCCCCTTCCTCCCGAGGGGCTAGAGACACAGAAGGGCGGGCCTCGTGCTCGCCCTTTCTTTTTATGCTGCACTGGCCTAGACTTTCTCTGCACTGCAACATGATGCTGGAACTGGGAGGTTCGCATGGCCGAAACCACAAAGCCGCTGCTGATCAAACGCTACGCCAGTCGGCGCCTCTACAACACCGAGACCTCCGATTATGTGACGCTGGAAGATATCTCCGGCTTTATCCGCGCGGGCCGCGAGGTGCAGATCGTCGATCTGAAATCCGGCGATGACCTGACCCGGCAATACCTTTTGCAAATCGTCGCGGAACGCGAATCCAAGGGCGACACCGTGCTGCCGACCAATGTGCTGACCGACCTTGTGCGCAGCTATACCTCCAACATCCAGTCGGTGGTGCCGCAGTTCCTTGCCGCCTCGTTTGAAATGCTGCGCGACGGGCCGACCAAGGTGATCGAGAACATGAACGCGATCCCCAATCCGATGACCTCGATGCCGGGGTTCGAGCTGATGCGCAAACAGCAGGAAGCCTTCATGAAGACCATGATGGGCGGTGTGCCGGGCTGGGCAGGCTCTGGCCCTGCGGCGGACAAGGAAGGCGAAAAGGACCCCGCTGAAGAGCTGGCCGAAATCAAAAAGCAGTTCGCCGAGTTGCAAAACAAACTCTCGAAGCTTTAAGCGATGGGCGAGGCAGGCGGGCGCGTTACCCTCTGGGGGATCGAGGTCTTCCTCGCCGTCGCCGAAGAACGCGCCATCTCTGCCGCCGCACGCCGCCTTGGGGTCAGCGCCTCGGCAATCTCGCAGCAACTGGCCGGGCTCGAAGCCGCTCTCGCCACCGTGCTGCTGGACCGGTCCGCCCGCCCCATGGGCCTGACGCCCGCAGGCGCGATGTTCCGCCGCCACGCCCAGACCATCCTCAACGCCGAGGCCGAAGCCCGCGCCGAACTTGGCATGGCCGACCTTTCGACCCTGACCACGCTGCGGCTTGGCATGATCGAGGATTTCGACGCCGAGGTGACGCCGCGCCTGCTGGCGGGCATGGCCGAAGACCTCAAGACCTGCCGCTTTCAGCTGGAAACCGGCGCCAGTCACCGCCTGCTCGATCATCTCGAGGCGCGCAGCCTTGATGTCGCGGTGACCGCCGATCTTGGCACCGAGGCCCCGTCGGAAGGCTGGCGCGAGGTGCATCCGCTGCTTGCCGAACCCTTCCTCGCCATCTCGCCCAAGGGGCAGAAATCCGCAAGCCCTGCCGCTGATCCAATACACCACCCGCCACCTGATGGGCCGCCAGATCGCCGCCCATCTGGCGCGGCAAAACCTGCGCCTCGCGCATCGCTTTGAACTCGACAGCTATTCGGCGATCCTTGCCATGGTGGCGGCGGGGCAGGGCTGGACGATCCTGACACCGCTGGCGCTGCACCACGCCGCCCGCTTTGCCAGCGCCGTCGATGTCGCCCCCTTGCCCTTTGACCCCTTGGGCCGCACCCTGTCGCTCTCTGCCCGCGCCGGCGTCTTGCGCGGCATGCCCGCCCAGATCGCCGCCCGTCTGCGCGGCCTGATCGCCACGCAGGTGGTTTCCCCCGCGCAATCCGCCTGGCCCTGGCTCGGCGACAGCCTGCGCGTGCTGTAAACCCTGCGCCTGCTGTAACCCTCCGCCTGAAACATTGCCAAGCGCCGGGCAGGGGTCTAGGCAGGGGCCAACCCCTGAAAGGAAATCCCGTGGCCCTGAAAGACCTGATCGCCCGCTCTGGCAACGCCTGCGAATTCTGTGGCGCGAACCTCGGCCTTGAAGCGATCGAGATCGCACCTCTGGGCGAGGCGCTGCTCTGCCCGCTCTGTTCAGGGGCCGAAGACGCCCCCGCCGACCATTGGCGCTGCCTCGAAGGCGCGGCTTGGTCGACAGAGGCGCCGGTCCAGCTTGCCGTCTGGCGCAAACTCGGCAGCATCGACGCCGCCTGGGCCGCTGAAGCGCGCGAAGGCATGAGCCTCTTGCCCGAGGTGCAAGCCATCGCCGACCAACCCGCCGCCCTGCAGCACCACGACAGCAACGGCGTTCAGCTGGTCCATGGCGACACCGTGGTCTTGATCAAGGATCTGGTGGTCAAGGGCGCCAACTTCACCGCCAAACGCGGCACCGCCGTGCGCGGCATCAGCCTGGTGCAAGACAACGCCGCCCAGATCGAAGGCCGCGTCGAGGGGCAAAAGATCGTCATCCTCACCGAATTCGTCAAGAAACGCTGAAGCTCGACCTTCAAACCCAAACCCCAAAGGCCGTCGCACCCGCGGCGGCCTTCTTGCCATGCGGATGCAGCGGCAAATGTTTCAATCCGGGGCCGAAATGCCGCGTGCAACCCCGCCGCGCTTGCGACACTTGGCGCAATCCCCATCCACCACCGCCCCATGCCTCGGCAAAATCCCGTCACAGCCCCGGCGAAAGCCGGTACTTTCACCCGCCGCCAACCCCGCAATCTCGGCGGAGCTTTGCCAAATCCGGGCTTCGGGGCAAAGATGCAGAAATCTGCCGGAAATCCTTTCCAGCGCGGGCGGAAAATTGGCAAAACCGACCCGTTCAAACCAATATCATTTGCCAGGGTTTTTCGGGCAATGCGCTGGAATTTCACGAAGTTTGCCGCCAGATATCCCCTCGTGAAGCCTGACCGCCTCACGAAAAAGTCGCCGGATATCCCGGTGCCAAACTGGAGTAAGACTATGACAAAATTCGCTCTCACCCTTGCGGCGCTGACCTCGGTTGCAGCCCTGCAAGCTCAGGCCGAAACCGCCCCTGCGGCAGCGGCTGATGCGAGCGCCATCGTCGTGGCCGATGTGGATGGCAATGGCAGCTTTTCCCTCGTCGAGCTCAAGGCCGCCTATCCCGATGTGACCGAAGCGGCCTACAAAGCCGCAGACATCGACGCGGATGGCGAGCTTTCTGCCGAGGAGTTGAAAGCGGCTCAGGACGCCAAGGCCTTCGATCCGCAATAAACCTCCCGCACAATAGCAAAGGCCGCCGCAAGAGATGCGGCGGCCTTTTTATTTCCGTGCCAGCCTGACAGCGTGCCAGCCTGCAGCTGTTTCTAGAGGCTCATTCCAACTCGACCAGCAGATCCTTGGCGTCGATCTGGCTGCCGGGCTGCACATGCAGCGCCTTGACCACTGCCGCGCGGTCGGCGTGGATGCCGGTTTCCATCTTCATCGCCTCGATGGTCAGCAGCAGATCGCCCGCCTTGACCTTCTGCCCCACCGTCACCCCGACGCTGGCAATCGAACCGGGCATCGGCGCGCCGATATGGCCGGGATTGCCTTCGGTGGCCTTGGGCTTGGCGGCAACCTTGGCCTTGATCGCCCGGTTCGGCACCTTGATCACCCGCGGCTGGCCGTTCAGCTCGAAGAACACCTTGACCTCGCCGTCATCGGTGGTCTCGCCCACCGCCTGCAAACGGATCTCCAACAGCTTGCCCGCGTCGATCTCGGCGGTGATCTCCTCGCCCGCCGCCATGCCGTAAAAGAACGTCCGCGTCGGCAGGGTGCGCACCGGGCCATAGGCGCTGTGCCGCCCCATGTAATCCAGAAAGACCTTGGGATACATCAGATAGCCGTTCAGATCCTCATCATCGACCACCAGCCCGAGCAGCTCTTCCGATAGCTTGGCCCGCGTCGCCTCCAGATCAACCGGCGGCAGATGCGCGCCGGGCCGCTCGGTCGAGGCCGCCTCGCCTTTCAGCACCTTCTTCTGGATGCCCGCAGGCCAGCCGCCATGCGGCTGCCCCAGATTGCCCTTCAGCATATCGACCACCGACTCCGGGAAGGCGACGTCAACCTTGGGGTCTTCGACCTGCGCGCGGCGTCAGGTCCTGCGCCACCATCATCAGCGCCATGTCGCCGACCACCTTGGACGAGGGCGTCACCTTGACGATATCGCCGAACATCTGGTTCACATCGGCATAGGTCTGCGCCACCTCGTGCCAGCGCTCCTCCAGCCCCAGCGACCGCGCCTGCGCCTTGAGGTTGGTGAACTGCCCGCCAGGCATCTCGTGCAGATAGACCTCCGAGGCCGGGGCAGGGATACCGCTTTCAAACGCCGCATATTGCCCGCGCACCGCTTCCCAATAGTTCGAGATCTGCCGCACCGCCGCCATATCAAGCCCGGTGTCGCGCTCGGTATGCTTCAAAGCCTCGACAATTGACCCCAGACAAGGCTGCGAGGTGCCGCCCGAAAACGCATCCATCGCCGCATCGACCGCATCGACCCCGGCATCGCAGGCGGCCAAAATCGTCGCCGCAGCCGCCCCTGACGTGTCATGCGTGTGGAAATGGATCGGCAGACCGACCTCTTGCTTCAGGGTCTTGACCAGGATCTTCGCCGCCGCAGGCTTCAACAGCCCCGCCATATCCTTCAGCCCCAGCACATGCGCGCCCGCCGCTTTCAGCGCCTGCGCGGTGTCGACATAATACTTCAGATCGTATTTCGACCGCTCCGGGTCCAGCATATCGCCGGTATAGCAAACCGTGCCCTCGCAGACCTTGTTCGCCTCCAGCACCGCATCCATCGCGACGCGCATGTTCTCGACCCAGTTCAGGCTGTCAAACACCCGGAACACATCAACGCCGGTCTCTGCGGCCTGTTTCACAAAGGCCTGCACCACATTGTCAGGATAATTGGTATAGCCCACCCCGTTCGAGCCGCGCAAAAGCATCTGCGTCATCAGGTTCGGCATCGCGGCGCGCAGATCGCGCAAGCGCTGCCAGGGGCATTCCTGCAAGAAGCGGTAGGCCACGTCAAAGGTCGCACCGCCCCAGCACTCGACCGAGAACAGCTGCGGCAGGTTCGCCGCATAGGCCGGTGCCACCTTGATCATGTCGATCGAGCGCATCCGCGTCGCCAAAAGGCTCTGATGCCCGTCGCGCATCGTGGTGTCGGTGATCAGCACCTTCTTCTGGGCCCGCATCCAGTCGGCCACCGCCTGCGGTCCCTTTTGCTCCAGCAGATTGCGCGTGCCCATCGACGGCTCGCCCATGGCTTTCGGCGCACGCGGTGTGCGCGCCTCGGCATGGGGCTTGGGGCGACCTGCGGTTTCAGGATGCCCGTTGACGGTGATATCGGCGATATAGGTCAGGATCTTGGTCGCCCGATCGCGGCGCTTCTTGAACTGGAAAAGCTCTGGCGTGGTGTCGATGAACTTGGTGGTATAGGTGCTGTCAAGGAAGGTCGGATGCTTCAACAGGTTGATGACAAACTCGATATTCGTCGAAACCCCGCGAATCCGGAACTCGCGCAAAGCCCGGTCCATCCGCCGGATCGCCGCCGAAGGCGTCGGCGCCAAAGCCGTCACCTTGACCAGCAGGCTGTCATAATAGCGCGTGATCACACCGCCGGCATAGGCCGTGCCGCCATCCAGACGAATGCCCATGCCGGTGGCCGAGCGATAGGCCGTCAAGCGGCCATAGTCGGGAATGAAGTTGTTCTGCGGGTCTTCCGTGGTCACCCGGCATTGCAAGGCATGGCCGTTCAGCCGGATATCCTCCTGCCGCTTCATGCCCGTCGCCTGCTCCAGGGTCTTGCCCTCGGCGATCAGGATCTGCGCCTGCACGATATCAATGCCGGTGACCTGCTCGGTGACGGTATGTTCGACCTGCACCCGCGGATTGACCTCGATGAAGTAGAATTTCTCGTCGTCCATATCCATCAGGAACTCGACCGTGCCGGCGCATTCATAGCCGACATGGGCGCAGATCTTGCGGCCCAGCTCGCAAACCTCGATGCGCTGCGCATCGGTCAGATAGGGGGCAGGGGCGCGTTCGACCACCTTCTGGTTGCGGCGCTGCACCGTGCAGTCGCGCTCGAACAGGTGATAAATCGCCCCGTGCTTGTCGCCAAGGATCTGCACTTCGACATGACGCGCGCGCAGAATCATCTTCTCGAGATAGCCCTCGCCATTGCCAAAGGCGGCCTCGGCCTCGCGGCGACCCTCGCGCACCTTATCGACCAGCTCGGACTCGCTCATGATCGGCCGCATGCCGCGCCCGCCGCCGCCCCAAGAGGCTTTCAGCATGAAGGGATAGCCCACCGCCGCCGCCTGTTTCTTGATCACGTCGAAATCATCGCCCAGCACTTCGGTCGCAGGGATAACCGGCACGCCAGCCTCCACCGCCACCCGCCGGGCGCTCGCCTTGTCACCCAAAGCCCGCATCGTCTCGGCCTTGGGTCCGATGAAGGTAATCCCCGCCTGCTCGCAAGCCTCGACAAAATCAGGGTTTTCCGACAGCAAGCCATAGCCCGGATGGATCGCATCCGCGCCCGATGCCTTGGCAACCCGGATGATCTCGGGGATCGAAAGATAGGCCCCGACCGGCGACATCCCCTCGCCAATCAGATAGGCCTCGTCCGCCTTGAAGCGGTGCAAGCTCAGCTTGTCCTCCTCGGCATAGACCGCCACGGTCTTCTTGCCCATCTCATTGGCAGCGCGCATCACGCGGATGGCGATCTCGCCACGGTTGGCAATCAGGATCTTTTTGAAGTCGGTCATGGCAGGCTCCGGATAGGGGCGGCTGGGTGCTCTCCCCACGCACCTTAGTGACGCTGCGGTGCAGCGCAAGGTCAGCCTGCGACGATTTGTGCCAGTTTTGCGAAACCCGCGACCGCCGTTCAATTTCTGCCTAATATTTCATCGCTGCAAATACAAACGCGCCGGATTTCTCCGGCGCGCTGTGGTTTTTGATCATATTTTCAAGGCTATTCGCCTTTGGGGACGTGACGATTGGTCAGTGGCACTTCTTTAAGCACAAAGGCAAAGACCAGCCCGATCGCGGCCAGACTGGCGGCAATCAGATAGACCGGGTGGATCGCATACACCACCGTCTCGCCAATGGTCTGCTGCTGCTCGGGCGTCAGTTTGGCCAGCATTTGCGGCCCGAAGTTCGCCCCCTCTCCCAGCGGCAGGCCCGAGCCTTCGCCCATCCCCGCCGCCATCCGCCCGGCAAAGAGCGCGCCAAAAGCCGCCACCCCCAAAGAGCCGCCGGTCTGACGCATCATCACGCCCGCCGCCGTCGCGGTCCCCAACGTCTCGCGCGGCACGGCGTTCTGCACCGCCGTCGTCACCACCGGGAAAATGCAGCCCATGCCCAGACCGACCACGGTCAGCGCCACGGCAAAATACACCAGCGAACTGTCCTTGGTCAGAAAGGACATCAGCGCCATGCCCACCATCAAGGACGAAAGCCCCAGCTTCGGCAGGATCAGATACTGCCCGGTCCGCCCCATATACTGCCCCGCAAAGGTCGAGGAGCTTAGGATCCCCACCGTCATCGGGATCAGCAACAACCCCGAAACCGTCGGCGAAATCCCCTTGGCGATCTGCAGATACAAGGGCGCAAAGGTGATCGCCCCAAACATCGCCACCCCGGCGATAAAGCCGATAACCGAGGTCACCCAGAACACGTTCAGCTTGAACAGCGACATCGGCAGGATCGGTTCCTCGGCCCGCAACTCGATCCAGACAAAGCCCGCCAGACCAACCGCAGCCAAGGCAATCAGCGCCAGCGCCATCGGGTCTGACCAGCCAAAACTGCGCCCGCCAAGGCTGGTGACCAGCGTCAGCGCGCCCAGGCCCAGCGTCAGCGCCACAGCGCCCGCATAATCGATCTTATGGCTAACCCGCCGCCCCGTCGGCTTGAAGCTCGCGGCAAAGATGCCCACCGCCAACAGCCCCAGCGGCAGGTTGATAAAGAAAATCCAGTGCCAGTTGACGTATTGCACGAACCAGCCCCCGGCCAGCGGCCCGATCACCGAAGAGGCCGAGAACACCGCGGCAAAAACCCCCTGCACCTTGCCGCGATCCTGCGGCGCAATCGCATCGCCCACCACCGACAGCGCCAGCACGAACAAGCCGCCGCCGCCCAGCCCCTGAATAGCCCGGCTGATGATCAGAAAGGTCATCGACCCCGCCACGCCACACAGCACGGACCCCAGAAGGAAGATCGCCACCGACAGGAACACCATGTTCCGCCGGCCATAAAGATCGCCCATCTTGCCATAGAGCGGCGCCACCACGGTCGAGGTCAGCACATAGGCCGTCACCACCCAGCTCAAATGGTCCAGCCCGCCCAGATCGGCGACAATCGTCGGCAGGGCGGTCGAAACGATGGTCTGGTCCAAGGCGGCCAGCAACAACAGCATGCCAATCGAAAGGATCACCATCCGCGTCGAGGCGCTCTCGACAGGGTTGGCGCTTTGCTCAGATGCACCCATGACAAACTCCTCTGCGACACTTTGGCTCAGCTATCGGGGTAGGGCTATTGGTGATTGATTTATATGTCAATAGCATATAAATGACCTTAGCATGTATTTGACAAAGTCAGGCAAATCTTTGACAAACTCAGGCAAATCGGCGAAAGGGCGTCATGGGCAGCGAAAAATGGCATCACTACCGCGAAACCGTCGGCAAAACTCTGGCGGACAAGGGCTTTTCCGCCGAGGTCAGTGAAGCGCTGATCGATTTCGACGCCGAGATGTTCCGCATGATGCGCTCGATGGTCAAAGGCGAGTTGCCCACCCAGCTGATGCGCGAAATCGGCACCGATCTGGAGCTGGCGCAGTTTCAGGCCCTCACCTCCGTCCTGCGCATCCAGGGCGGCATGGCGCGTCAAGACAGCCGCGAGGCGACCATCGGCCATGTCGCTGCCGAAATGAACGTCGATCCCTCCCGCGCCAGCCGGCTGGTCTCCGAGCTGATCGCGCTGGGCTACCTCAGCCGCGAGGTCAGCCAGCAAGACGCCCGCCGCTCGGTGCTGCAACCCTTGCCCAAGGCGCAAAAGCTGCTGGCAGAGTTCCGCGATCTGAAATGGCAAAAGCTCATGCAGCTCTTCGAGGGCTGGACCGAGACCGAAATCCTCGATTTCTCGCGTCTCTTCCTGCGCTTTCGCGATGGCATGCGCGCCGCCTATCCGGGCCGCGAGTAAGTTTTCCCGCCGATTTGTGGGGCGTTTGCGAACATTGCGCGAACACGGCGTTGCCTCCGGCCAATTTCCCGCTAAACTGCCGCCATGGAAGATTGGGACGACTCTCTGGCCCCCGCGCCAAACACGCAGCCGAAAATCCCCCTGTCGCAGCGCGCGCTGGGGCAGGGCGGCGCACGCGCGGCCCCCTATCTCGATGATCTGAATCCGGCGCAACGCGAGGCGGTCGAGGCGCTGGATGGCCCGGTGCTGATGCTGGCAGGGGCAGGCACCGGCAAGACCAAGGCGCTGACCTCGCGCATCGTTCACCTTTTGAATATGGGCAAGGCCCGCCCGAACGAGATCCTCTCGGTCACCTTCACCAACAAAGCCGCGCGCGAGATGAAACTCCGCGTCGGCCGCCTCTTGGGCGATGTCGCCGAGGGCATGGCCTGGATGGGCACCTTCCACTCGCTCTCGGTGAAAATCCTGCGCCGCCATGCCGAGTTGGTCGGCTTGAAATCCAACTTCACCATTCTCGACACCGACGACCAGCTGCGCCTGCTCAAACAGCTGATCGCCGCCAACAACATCGACGAAAAACGCTGGCCCGCCCGCATGATGGCCTCGATCATCGACTCGTGGAAAAACCGCGCCCTCACCCCCGACCGCGTCCCCTCCGACGAAGCCGCCGCCTACAACAACCGCGGCACCGAGATTTACGAGCAATATCAGGAACGCCTGCGCAACCTCAACGCCACCGATTTCGGCGACCTGCTGCTGCATTGCGTGGTGATCTTTCAAAAACACCCCGATGTGCTGCAGCAATACCAGCGCTGGTTCAAATACATCCTTGTTGACGAATATCAGGATACCAACGTCGCCCAATACCTCTGGCTGCGCCTGCTGGCGCAATCCCACCGCAACATCTGCTGCGTCGGCGATGACGACCAGTCGATCTACGGCTGGCGCGGTGCCGAGGTCGGCAATATCCTGCGCTTCGAGAAAGATTTCCCCGGCGCCAAGGTGGTGCGGCTCGAACAAAACTACCGTTCCACCGCCCATATCCTTGCAGCCGCCTCCGGCGTGATCGCCGAAAACGCCTCCCGCCTGGGCAAGACCCTGTGGACCGAGGCCGAGGGCGGCGAAAAACTCCGCCTGATCGGCCATTGGGACGGCGAGGAAGAGGCGCGCTGGATCGGCGAAGAGATCGAAGCCATCCAGTCGCGGCCGCCGCGCCGTCAAAACCAGCCTCAACGGCATGGCCATCCTCGTGCGCGCCTCCCACCAGATGCGCGCCTTCGAGGATCGTTTCCTGACCATCGGTCTGCCCTACCGCGTCATCGGCGGGCCGCGCTTTTACGAGCGGCAGGAAATCCGCGACGCCATGGCCTATTTCCGCCTCGCCGTCAGCCCCGAAGACGACCTCGCCTTTGAGCGCGTCGTCAACCTGCCCAAACGCGGCCTTGGCGACAAAGCCCAAGGCGACATCCAGCGCGAGGCCCGCGCCCTGCAACTGCCGCTGCTCGAAGGCGCGCGCAGCCTCGTCGCCCGTGCGGGCATCGGCGGCAAGGGCGCGGGCCAGCTGCGCCAGTTCATCGAGGGCGTCGATCGCTGGCACAACGCCGTGCTCGCCGCCAGCCAAAGCCATATCGAACTGGCCGAGATCATCCTCGACGAGTTCGGCTACACCGCGATGTGGCAGAACGACAAAACCCCCGAGGCTCCGGGCCGCCTTGAAAACCTCAAGGAACTCGTCAAGGCGCTGGAGCAATTCGACAGCCTGCAAGGCTTTCTCGAACACGTCAGCCTGATCATGGAAAATGACACCGAGGAAGCCGTGGAAAAGGTCTCGATCATGACGCTCCATGCCGCCAAGGGCCTCGAATTTCCCGTGGTCTTCCTGCCCGGCTGGGAAGAGGGCCTGTTTCCCAGCCAACGCTCGATGGACGAAAGCGGCAAAAAGGGTCTCGAGGAAGAACGCCGCCTGGCCTATGTCGGCATCACCCGCGCCGAGGAACTCTGCACCATCTCCTTCGCCTCCAACCGCCGCGTCTATGGCCAGTGGCAAAGCCAACTGCCCAGCCGCTTCATCGACGAACTGCCCGAGGATCATGTCGAGGTGCTCACCGCCCCCGGTCTGCTCGGCGGCGGCTATGGTGCGGCCTCGCCGAGTTGGGGGGCGGCAGCCCTGGAAGAGCGCGTTGCCAAGGCCGATGCCTACAACTCCCCCGGCTGGCGTCGCATGCAAGAGCGCAGCACCCCGCGCTCCATGGCCCAGCCCAATGAGGCGCGTGGCATGACCATCGACGCAGCCGCGGTGTCTTCCTACGTCACCGGCGACCGGGTGTTTCACCAGAAATTCGGCTATGGCGAGATCATCGGCATCGAAGGCGACAAGCTGCAGATCGAATTCGACCATGCAGGCCCCAAAATGATCGTCGCCCGCTGGGTGATCCCCGCCCATGAAGTCACCGACGTGCCCTTCTGAACGGTCATCCTCTCTGCAAAAATATCCTCAGGGGGAATTGCTTTGGCCCTGGCCAAAGCAATGGGGGCGCGAGCGCCCCCTAACCCCGCTTCAGCTTCTCCAACCCCACCACCAAGATCCCCGCCACCAGCCCCCAGAACGCAGCCCCGATGCCAAAGATCGCCACGCCCGAGGCCGTGACCACCAAAGTCACCACCGCGGCAAAGCGCGTCGGCAGCGGCGTAAAAGCCCCCACCATCGCCCCCATCAAAGGCCCAAGCAGCGCCAGCGCCACCAAAGCCGTGACCAAAGCCGCAGGCAGCGCGGCCAACAGCGGCAGGATCATCGGCGACAGCAGCGCCAAAGCCACGTACATCGCGCCATAGACCACCCCGGTTTTCCAGCGCTGGTTCGGATCTGGATGGGTCTCCTCGCCCAGACAAAGCGCCGCGGTGATCGCCGCCATGCTGATGGTATGGGCGCCAAAAAAGCCGCCAAGCGTCGACAGCGCCCCCGTGCTGCCCAAGGCGGCTGACACCGGCGGCGCATAGCCCGCCGCGCGCAAAATCGCAAAACCGGGCAGATTCTGCGAGGCCATGGTCACCAGATAGAGCGGCAGGCCCAGCCCCAGCAGCACATCCAGCCGGAAGGCCGGCGCAATGAAGCTCAGGCGCGGCCAAACCAGCGCTTGGCTCGGCAAATGCGCTGCCCCGGTGGCATAGGCCAGCCCCAGCCCCAGCCCCAAAGCCGCCAGCACCGCCACAGCCGGGTTCTTCAAGCCGCACCAGCAGAAAAACCGCCACCATCGGCGCCACCAGCAGCGGCAGTGCCTGCACCGCAGCCACGCCCTTCAGGCAAAACGGCAGCAAAACCCCGGCCAGCATCGCGGAAGCCACCCCGTCCGGGATGCGGCCCACCAGTCGCCCCAGCGGCTTTATCGCCGAAGTCAGCATCAGCAAGACGCCGCAGAGCACAAAGGCCCCCACCGCCTCGGCCATGCTGATCCCCGTGGTGGCCGCGATCAGCGCCGCCCCCGGCGTCGACCAGGCCAGCACCATCGGCACCCGCTTGGCATAGCTCAGCCCGATAGACCCGACCGCCAGCATCAGACAGATCGCACAGACCCAGCTTGCCGTCTGCGCCGCCGTGGCATTCAGCGCCGCCGCCGCCGCCAAAATCAGCGCGATGGTCGAGCCAAAGCCGATCAGCGCCGCCACCAGGGCCGCGGATATCATCGAAAGACGCATGAAGCCCCCATAGTTTTCGCAACTATCGAGGCGGATCAAGACATTGGCAAGGGGGAGAGGTTGGTGGCGGCACCCGCAGGGAGGAGGAGAGCAGGTGCCGCCGTATCGTCGGGCCCGGGAGGAGGTGGGCCGTTCGAAAAGGTCGGCAGCAAATCCAGGGAGGAGGAGGATCGCTGCCATAACGCAAGGGCCAGGGAGGAGGAGGGCCCAGACGTATTCTATAGGGTCGGCGGCCCCCCTTGGGAGGAGGTAAGAGGAGCCGCCTAATCGTCCGGCCAGGGAGGAGGAGAGGCCGTTCGAATTAGGTGGCGGCGATCCAGGGAGGAGGTTGGATCACCGCCGATCCGACAGGCCCAGGGAGGAGGAGGGGCCCGACGAAGAGAATAAAAAGGCGACGGCACTAGGGAGGAGAAGCGCGCCGCCGCGCCTTGAAACGGACCCTGGGGAGGAGGATCAGGATCCGTTCAGGGATTAGTTGCCGTAGGCTGCGTCGCGGGCGATCGAAACGATCATCGAGCGGTTGATCCCCAGATCAGCCAAGTCGCGGTTCGACAGGGCGCGAAGTTCGCTGAGGGTCTGGTTGTAGATGCGGCGACGCTGCAGGGCGGCCGAGAGGCCAGCAAAGAGCGAAGCAAAGCGGTCAGCAACCGAAGCATTGGCGGCGCGGGTGGAATTTACATAAGCCATGATAAGCCTCACATTGTTCTTATGGCGAGCGGGTCGGACCGGATGTCTTTCCCCTTCGTTTCGCCGTTAGGGGTAACATGGGGTAAATGCTGCACCTGCACAATAGCACGAATGATCAATGCTGTCATGCAGCGACTGCATGGCTGATCTTTACAAAAACGTCATATTTAACAGGCACATCGCGGCTTTTTTAATCATTTGGTTAACGGGGGCTTGTGCTTTGCGACAAAGCAAACAACCCTGCAGCACCTGAAAAATCCAGCAAAACGAGGCAATAAACATGGCAGTGGCGCGCGAAGAGGTGCTTGCAGTGCTCTCACAGGTAGCGGTGCCGGGCGGCTCGCTGATCTCGAAAGATCTGGTGCGGGCGCTGCAAATCGACGGCGGAACGATTCGCTTTGTCATCGAAGCGGCGACGCCAGACGAGGCGCGCAGCCTTGCCGCCGCCCAATCGGCGGCCGAATCTGCCTTGCAGGCCTTGCCCGGTGTCACCTCGGTGCAGGTCGTCATGACCGCCCACGGTCCCGCCGCCAAACCCGCAGCCGCTCCGCCACCGCCCAATCTGGGGCAGGGCGTCAAGATCGGTCAGCACCCCACTCCGCATCAGGGCGGCCCCGCCCGTATTTCTGGCATCGACCGGATTATTGCCATCGGCTCGGGCAAGGGCGGGGTCGGCAAATCCACCGTCTCTTCCAACCTCGCCGTGGCTCTGGCCAAACAGGGCCGCCGCGTCGGCCTGCTGGATGCCGATATCTACGGGCCGAGCCAGCCGCGCATGATGGGCGTCTCCAAACGCCCCGCCTCGCCCGACGGCAAGATCATCGAACCGCTGCGCGCCCATGGCGTCACCATGATGTCGATCGGTCTGATGCTGAAAGAAGACGAAGCGGTGATCTGGCGCGGCCCGATGATCATGGGCGCCTTGCAGCAGCTTTTGACCCAAGTCGCCTGGGGCGAGCTGGATGTGCTGATCATCGACCTGCCACCGGGCACCGGCGATATTCAACTGACGCTCTGCCAACGCACGCATCTTACCGGCGCCATTGTTGTCTCGACGCCGCAGGACGTGGCGCTTCTGGATGCCCGCAAGGCGCTTGATATGTTCCAAAAGCTCAAGACCCCGGTGCTCGGGCTGATCGAGAACATGTCCACCTATATCTGCCCCAACTGCGGCCACGAGGAACATCTCTTCGGCCACGGCGGCGTTGCAGCCGAGGCCAAGCGGCTCGACCTGCCCTTCCTGGGGGAATTGCCGCTCTCTATAGATGTCCGCATCGCCGGCGACTCAGGCACCCCCATCGCTGCGGGCGAGGGCGCCCATGCCGAGGCCTATGCCCGTCTGGCCCACCGCCTGATCGCGGGCGGCATGGCCTGATCACGGGATCGGACGGGAAACCTCCGCCGCGAATCAAAAAAACATGGGAATTTATGGGAGAGCCGGGGTAAGCCCCGGCTTTTTGCTGTTCACACCGCCGTGAATTGGGTGAATCTGCTAAAGAGTTGGGGCGAGCGGTGAATCTGGGCAAAAATATTTGGGAAACTCTGGGCAGCGGTTTAGGAGCCTCAGAAAACTATATCTAGCGTTCACGCTGGCGTGACTGTCTAGGAGTGGTTCGTGACCCGGCGGCAAGACCACAAGATACTGTTTCTCATATGTCACGCTTACCAGATCTGCCCAGTTTCACCCAAAATTTTCCATTGCTTCCCACGAAATCCCATGCCATTCCTTTCTCCACGGAAGGCGAGACGGTCAAACAAAACGCAGGGGCGGCGATAGACCCCGAACAAGGCGAAAAAAGACAGGCTCATACAGGCAACCCTCTTTGCCTTTCGTACACAGATCCGGCGCGCAAGCGAGCAGACATCTCCCCCAGGTGGTTTGCGCAGCAGGACGCCCAGCGATGGGACAGACGGCGGATCGAGCAGTGGCAGCAGCTCGGTCCGCCATTCTTATTTCAGGGGTCGAAATACCCCGCAAAGGAGCCGCAAGGCCGATGGTGAGTGAGGCGTTCAGAGGCGAGTTCTACCAAAAGGTAGACAGCAAGGCGCGGGTATCGATCCCAGCCGCCTTCCGCCGCATTCTGGAAGCCGAGGATCCCTCCAGCCCCGAATTCCCCCGCCCGCGCGTCTATATGGTCTATGGCGGCAAATCGCGCAATTTCGTCGAATGTTACTCCAAGGCAGGGGCCGACGCCCTTGCCCGCCAGATCGAGGCGATGGAGCTGGGCAGCATCGACCGCGAACGCGCCGAACGTGATCTGATCTCGCGCTCGGTCATGGTCGAGATCGAACCCGATGGCCGCATCGTGCTGCCGCCAAAAGTGCGCGCCAAGATGGGCTTTGTGGCCGAAGACGGCGCAGGCGAGGCCGCCTTTGCAGGTTTCTCCAATCGTTTCAAACTTTTCCGCCGCGAGGTCTTTGAGGCCGAGGACGACGACGATGACGGCATCGACCCGCTGACCCGTGTCGGCCGGGCGCAACGGGCGGGCTGAGATGCAGGACACCCGCGATCCCCAATCCGGTCGCGCGCCCCACATTCCGGTGTTGCTGCGCCCGCTTCTGGCTGCCGTGGCCCCGGTGCAGGGGGTCTGGCTGGATGGCACCTTCGGGGCAGGCGGCTACAGCCGGGGCTTGCTCGCCGCAGGGGCCGCAACCGTGATCGGCGTTGACCGCGACCCCTTGGCTTTGCAAATGGCCGCGGCTTGGGCCGCTGACTACGGTGACCGCCTCCGCCTCGTCGCAGGCAATTTCTCCGAACTTGACCAGCACGCAGGCGGCCTGCTTGACGGCGTTGTGCTCGACCTAGGCGTCTCCTCGATGCAGATCGATCAGGCCGAGCGCGGCTTTTCCTTTCAGAAAGACGGCCCGCTCGACATGCGGATGAGCCAATCGGGCGAAAGTGCTGCCGATCTGGTCAATCACGCCTCCGAGGAAACCCTCGCCAATATCCTTTACCATTTCGGCGAAGAACGCGCCTCGCGCCGCATCGCCCATGCCATTGTCGAGGCCCGCGCGCAGGCGCCGATCACCACGACGCTGCAGCTGGCCGAGATCGTGGCCAAATGCCTGCCGCGCCCGAAACCCGGCCAAAGCCACCCCGCCACCCGCAGCTTTCAGGCGCTGCGCATCGCGGTCAACGCCGAATTTGCCGAGCTGGTCCAAGGCCTTGCCGCCGCCGAACGCGCGCTGAAACCCGGCGGCTTGCTGGCCGTGGTCACCTTCCATTCGCTGGAAGACCGCGTGGTGAAACGCTACTTCCAGCAGGCGGCAGGCGAAGAGCCCAACGCCAACCGCTACGCGCCGGTCAAATCCGAAACCACCGCGCGCTTTGATCTGGTGACCCGCAAGGCCATCGGCCCCGATGACGAGGAACTGGCCGAAAACCCCCGCGCCCGCTCGGCGAAACTGCGCGTCGCGCGCCGCACCGCGGCCCCGGCCAAATCGGTTGATGCCGCCTCGATCAATGCCCCCGATCTGCCCCAATCCACCAACCGCAAAGGACGTCGGTAACCATGCGCTCGGTCCTCTATGCCCTTTCCTTCCTTGCCGTGATGGGTCTTGGTTTCTGGGCCTACCGCGAGAACTACAAAACCCAGGACGCGCAAAGCGAAGTCACGGATCTGCAAAACGAAATCGCCAGCCTGCGCGAGGCTTTGGCCGTGCAGCGCGCCGAATGGGCCTATCTGAACCGCCCGTCGCGGCTGCGCGATCTGGCGACGATCAACTTTGACCGCCTCGGGCTTTTGCCGATGGAACCGCAGCAGTTCGGCACCGCCGCCATGGTCTCGATGCCGCCGCCGCCGATCAGCTCGAACATTGACATCAACTTGCCAACCTCGGTGCAAGGCATCCTGCCCGCCGATCCGGAAGGGGAGAGCACGCCATGACCCGCATTCCGCTCCGCCCGCTGGCCCGTATCCTTGACGCCCGCACCCGTGGCGAGAACCCCGACAGCATCGAACGCGAAAACCTGCGGCTGCGCCACGAACAGATGCGCGACAAATCGCGCGGGCGCGCGCAACTGCGCCTGCTGGTGCTGGCGCTTTCGTTCTTTTCCGCTTTCGGGCTGATCGGCGCCCGCATGGGCATGCTGGCCGCCACCCCGCCGGTCGAGCCGCGCACCGCCTCGGCGGGCAATGGCATCGACGCTTCCCGCGCCGATATCCTCGATCGCAACGGCCGGATTCTGGCCACCAACATGCTGACCCACGCGCTTTATGTGCAGACCCGCGACATGGTCGACCCCTCGCGCGTCGCCCGCGAGTTGGCGCAGATCTTCCCCGATCTTGACGAGAAAACCCTGCTGCGCCGCTTTACCGATGGCCGCTCCTTCCTCTGGATCAAGAAGGTGCTCTCGCCCGAGCAGATGCAAAAGGTCCATGAGATCGGCGATCCGGGCCTGTTGTTCGGCCCGCGCGAGATGCGGCTTTACCCCAATGGCACCCTGGCCGCCCATGTGCTGGGTGGTGCGAGCTTTGGGGCCGAAGGTGTTGATTCGGCCGAAGTTATCGGCACGGCGGGGTTAGAGAAATTCGCAGACGCCCGCCTGCGCGACCCGGCACAAGCCGGCACGCCCTTGGTGACATCTCTCGACATGACCGTGCAGGCCACGGTCGAGGAGGTGCTGCAGACCGGCGTCGCCATGATGAATGCCAAGGGCGGCGCGGTGATCTTGATGGATGTCAACACCGGCGAGGTGGTCAGCCTTGCCGCCTATCCGACCTTTGACCCCAACAACCGCCCGGCAAACCCGACCTCGGGCGACCCCTCAGACAGCCCGCTGTTCAACCGTGCCGTGCAGGGGATTTACGAGCTGGGCTCGACCTTCAAGATCTTTGCCGTCTCGCAGGCGATCGAACTTGGCCTGGTTTCCCCCGACACTCTGGTCGATGCCAATGCGCCGATGTATTGGGGCAAGTTCAAGATCAATGAATTCGAGGGCCACAACTACGGCCCGCTGATTTCGGTCGCCGATGTCATTGCCAAATCCTCCAACGTCGGCACTGCCCATATCGCGCTGATGATCGGCGGCGTGCGCCAGCAGGCCTTCCTGCGCCGCATGGGTCTTTTCGATGCCTCGCCGGTCGAGCTGGTCGAGGCGAAATGGGCCAAGCCGCTTTTGCCCAAGCGCTGGGCCGATATCGTCACCATCACCGCCTCCTATGGCCACGGCGTTGGCGGCAGCCCGATGAACCTTGCCGCCGCCTATGCCACCATCGCCAATGGCGGCATCAAGGTGACGCCGACCCTGCTCAAGCGCACCACACCGATGCAGGGTGAGCGGATTCTGTCCGAGAAAACCGCTCATCTCGCCGTCGGCATGATGCGCCGCGTCGTGACCGAAGGCACCGCCAGCCTGGCCGAAGTTCCCGGCTATTTCGTCGCGGGCAAGACCGGCACCGCCGAAAAGCCCAAAAAGGGCGGCGGCTATGACAAGGAAAAGGTGGTCAACACCTTCGCCTCGGTCTTCCCGGCCAATGATCCGAAATATGTGCTGATCGTGACGCTGGACGAGCCGAGCGAAAACACCGGCCCCAAGCCGCGCCGCACCGCCGGCTGGACCGCCGTTCCGGTCGCAGCCGAGATCGTCCGACGCACCGCCCCGCTGCTGGGCATGCGGCCACAGGTTGAAGCTCAAGCCCTGAATGGGGTAACAGCCGTCAAGCAATAATCGATCAAAGGCGCATGACATGGCGGACCGGCTCAAGACCCTCGCAGACCTCGGCCTCACCGCCCGCAATGCCCGCGACCCGGCGTTGACGCGGCATCACGCTCGACAGCCGCCGTGTCGAGCCGGGATTTCTCTTTGCCGCCATGCCGGGCACAGCCGTGCATGGCGCAAGCTTCATCCCCAAGGCGCTTGAGCTCGGGGCTGCCGCCATCCTGACCGATGCCGCCGGGGCGCAACTCGCCGCCGAGGCGCTTGCCACCTCGCCAGCCGCCTTGGTCGTCGCCGCTGAACCCGCGCGAGGCGCTCGCCCGCGCTTGCGCCCTGTGGTTCGGCGCCCAGCCCGAAACCATGGTTGCCGTCACCGGCACCAATGGCAAAACCTCGGTCGCCACCTTTGCCCGCCAGATCTGGATGGCGCTGGGTCATGCCGCGATCAACATCGGCACGACGGGGATCGAGGGCGCCTGGTCCGCGCCTTCCGCCCATACCACACCCGACCCCGTCACCCTGCACCGCATGCTGGCGCTCGCCGCCGCCGAAGGCGTCACCCATGCCGCGATGGAGGCCTCCAGCCACGGACTTGACCAGCGCCGTCTTGACGGTGTTCGCCTCAAGGCCGCAGGCTTCACCAATTTCACCCAGGATCACCTCGACTACCACCACACCTTCGAGGCCTATTTCGCCGCCAAAGCCGCCCTCTTTGATCGGGTTTTGCCCGAAGATGGCATCGCCGTGATCAACATGAACGATCCGCGCGGGCTGGACATGGCCAATATCGCCATTGCCCGCGGGCAGGGCCTGATCTCGGTCGGCCATGGCGAGGGGGTGCGACCTGCGCATCCTCGCGCAGCGCTTCGACGCCACCGGCCAAGACGTGCGCTTTGACTGGAAGGGCAGCACCCACCAGACCCGCCTCAACCTGATCGGCGGCTTTCAGGCCGAAAACGTCGCCCTCGCCGCCGCCCTTGTGATCGCGGCGGGCGAAGCGCCGCGCGATGTGTTCGACGTCCTGCCGCAGCTGACCGGCGTGCGCGGGCGCATGCAGCTCGCAGGCACCCGCAAGAACGGCGCAAGCGTCTATGTCGATTACGCCCATACCCCCGACGCCCTCGAAACCGCGCTCAAGGCGATGCGCCCGCATGTGATGGGCCGCCTGATCGTGGTCTTCGGCGCAGGCGGCGACCGCGACACCGCCAAGCGCCCCTTGATGGGCGCGGCAGCGCGCAGCCCATGCCGATATCCTCTTTGTCACCGACGACAACCCCCGCTCCGAAGACCCCGCCGCCATCCGCGCCGCCATCCTCGCCGCCTGTCCCGAAGCCAATGAGGTCGGCGACCGCGCCGAGGCGATCCTGCTCGGCGTCGATGCCCTGCAACCCGGCGACGCCCTCCTGATCGCAGGCAAGGGCCACGAGTCCGGCCAGATCATCGCGGGCAATACCTATCCCTTTGACGACGTAGAACAGGCCTCCATCGCCGTGGCCGCCTTGGATGAAGTGCTATGAGCCTCTGGACCGCCACCGATGCCGCCACCGCCACGGGCGGGACAAACACCGCCAGCTGGCAGGCGACGGGCGTCTCCATCGACACCCGCACGCTCTGCAAAAGGGCGACCTGTTCATCGCCCTCAAGGACATCCGCGACGGCCATGACTTCGTGGCCCTGGCGCTGGCAAAGGGCGCCGCCGCCGCGCTGGTGATCGCATATCCCCGAAGGTCTTGCCCCCGACGCCCCGCTGCTGATCGTGCCCGACGTGCTGCAAGCCCTTGAACACCTGGGCCGCTTCGCCCGCGCCCGCACAAAGGCCCGCGTCGTCGCCGTCACCGGCTCGGTCGGCAAGACCTCGACCAAGGAAATGCTGCGCTGCATCCTGTGCAGGCCAGGGCAAGGTCCATGCCGCCGAGGCCAGCTACAACAACCACTGGGGCGTGCCGCTGACCCTCGCCCGGATGCCCCGCGACGCCGATTTCGCCGTGATCGAGATCGGCATGAACCACCCCGGCGAAATCGCCCCCCTCGCACGTATGGCCGCGCCCGATGTGGTGATGATCACCACCGTCGCCGCCGCCCATCTGGAGGCCTTCGAGAATATCGAAGGCATCGCCCCCGAAAAAGCCGCGATCATGCAAGGCCTGCGGGCAGGGGGCAAAGCCATCCTTCCCGCCGACCTCGCCGTTACCCCGCTCCTGCTGGCCAAAGCTGCCGAGGTCGGTGCCCGCGTCCTCACCTTCGGCCATGCCGAAAGCGCCGATTTCCGCCTGACCTCGCTGCAACTTTGCGATACGGCCACCGTGGTCAAAGCCTCCCGCCACGGCACGCCCTTCCTTTACAAGGTCCTCTCCCCCGGCCGCCACTTCGCCGAAAACGGCCTCGGCGCGCTGGCTGTGGCCGAGGCGCTTGGCCTTGACCCGGCGATCGCCGCCACCGATCTCGGCCACTGGGCCCCGCCTGCCGGGCGCGGCGCGCGCGAGAGGATCACGCTGGATCTGGTCGAGGAAACCTCCTTCGATCTGATCGACGACGCCTTCAACGCCAACCCCGCCTCGCTGGCCGCCGCCCTCGACGTGCTGATCGCCGCCCAGCCCCGCGACGGGGTCGGCAAGGTCGGCAAGGGCCGCCGCATCGCCATCCTCGGCGACATGCTGGAACTGGGGCCGACAGAGCTCGAGCTGCACGAGGCCGTCGCCGATCATCCCGGCCTGGGCCGCATCGACCTGATCCATTGCGTCGGCCCGCGGATGCGCGCTTTGCACGCGATTTTGCCAGAACGCCAACGCGGTCAATGGGTTGAAACGGCGTCGAGCCTGCTGCCACAGATCCGCAGCCTGATCGACGCGGGCGATATCGTGCTGGTCAAGGGCTCCAAGGGCATCAAGGTCAGCCTGCTCGTTGACGCCCTGCGCAAATTGGGGCAGAGCCACGCCGCAGCGCGAACGATGCGGAAGAAGGACAAGCGTAGATGCTGTATTGGCTGACCGAATTCTCCGACGGCGGGGATTTCTTCAACCTCTTCCGCTACATCACCTTCCGCGCGGGCGGGGCCTTTGCCACCGCGCTGATCTTCGGCTTCATCTTCGGTCGCCCGCTGATCGACCTGCTGCGCCGCAAGCAGGGCAAGGGCCAGCCGATCCGCGACGACGGCCCGCAGAGCCATTTCGCCAAGGCCGGCACGCCGACGATGGGCGGCCTGCTGATCCTGTCGTCGCTGATGTTCTCGACGCTGATGTGGGCGCGGCTCGACAATCAATACGTCTGGATCGTCGTGCTGGTGACGCTGGCCTTCGGCTTGATCGGCTTTGCCGACGACTACGCCAAGGTGACCAAGCAGAACACCAAGGGCGTCTCGGGCCGGGTGCGGATGACCGCGGGCCTGATGATCGCGGCGCTGGCCGCCTATGCCGCCTCGAGCTTCCACCCCATCGGGCTGACCAACCAGCTCGCCCTGCCGTTCTTCAAGAATGCCCTGATCAATCTGTCGTATTTCTTCATCCCCTTCGGCATGATCGTCATCGTCGGCGCGGCCAATGCGGTGAACCTGACCGACGGGCTGGATGGCCTTGCCATCATGCCGGTGATGATCGCGGCGGCGACGCTGGGCGTGATCGCCTATGTGGTGGGTAACCTCAACTTTGCCGATTATCTCGGCGTGCATTACGTCCCCGGCACCGGCGAGCTGCTGGTCTTCACGGCAGCCCTCTTCGGCGGCGGCCTCGGCTTTCTGTGGTACAACGCGCCGCCCGGCTGCGGTGTTCATGGGCGACACCGGCAGCCTTGCGCTTGGGCGGCGCGCTTGGTGCCATCGCCGTCTGCACCAAGCACGAGATCGTGCTGGCCATCGTCGGCGGCCTCTTCGTCGTCGAGGCGCTGTCGGTGATCATCCAGGTGCTCTACTTCAAGCGCACCGGCAAGCGGGTGTTCCTGATGGCGCCGATCCACCACCATTTCGAGAAAAAGGGCTGGGCCGAACCGCAGATCGTCATCCGCTTCTGGATCATCTCGCTGATCCTGGCGATGATCGGGCTTGCGACGCTGAAGGTGCGCTGAAGGACCAGCGACCCAGAGGATGGGCAGACTGCCCATCCTACCCGCGGCGGCCCCAGTAGGATGGGCAATCTGCCCATCGCACCCATCGCAGCCCATGCCCGCCTTGCGGCGCGCCTCTGCTTCAGTGCATCCTGCGCGCGATCCCTTGGAAAGGCCCTTCGCATGATTCCCGTCAAAGGCTACGCTGGCCGCAAAGTCGCCGTTCTCGGCCTCGGCCGCTCCGGCCTCGCCACCGCCCGGGCGCTGATCGCAGGCGGGGCCGAACCGCTGTCTGTGGGACGACAGCCCCGAAGCCCGCGCCCGCGCCGAGGCCGAGGGCTTCCACTGCACCGACCTGACCCGCGCCGGCGCCTTCGACGGCGTCGCGCTGCTGGTCACCTCGCCCGGCATCCCGCATCTTTACCCCACGCCGAACAAGCTCATCGCCCGCGGCGATGGAGGCGGGCGTCCCGGTCGACAACGACATCGGCCTGTTCTTCCGCAGCTTCGCCGGGCCCGACTGGGACGATTTCGAGACCACGCCCCGGGTGATCTGCGTCACCGGATCGAACGGCAAATCCACCACCACCGCGCTGATCCACCACATCCTGCAGGAGGCGGGCCGCCCCACCCAGATGGCCGGCAACATCGGCCGCGGCGTGCTCGATCTCGACCCCGCCCGAGGATGGCGAGGTGGTGGTGCTGGAGCTGTCCTCCTACCAGACCGACCTTGCCCGGGCGCTGACCCCCGATATCGCGGTCTTCACCAACCTCTCGCCCGATCACCTTGACCGCCACGGCGGCATGGGCGGCTATTTCGCGGCCAAGCGCCGGCTTTTTGCCGAAGGCGGCCCCGACCGCGCCGTGATCGGCGTCGACGAGGCCGAGGGCCGCTACCTTGCCAACCAGCTGGCCGAAGGGGCCGGCCGACGACCGCGTGATCCGCATCTCCTCGGGCAGCAAGCTCGAGGACTTCGCCTGGTCGGTCTTTGCCCGCAAGGGGTTTCTCGCCGAATGGCGGCGTGGCAAGCAGGTGGCCTCGATCGACCTGCGCGAGATCGCAGGGTCTGCCCGGCGCGCACAACCACCAGAACGCCTGCGCCGCCTATGCAGCCTGCCGCAGCCTCGGCCTTGGCCCCAAGCAGATCGAGGCGGCGCTGCACAGCTTCGCGGCCTGCCGCACCGCAGCCAGCTGGTCGGCGAGCGGGCCGGGGTGCGCTTCGTCAACGACAGCAAGGCCACCAATGTCGACAGTGCCGCCAAGGCGCTGCAGGCCTTCCCGACGATCCGCTGGATCGCTGGCGGCATGGGCAAGGACGGCGGCATCGCCGCGCTGTTGCCTTTCGTCGGTTCGGTGAAAAAGGCCTACCTCATCGGCCATTCCGCCCGCGATTTTGCGCTGCAGCTGGGCGATCTGCCGCATGAGATCTGCGAAACCATGGCCCGCGCCGTTGCCCGTGCCGCTGAAGAGGCCGAGGCGGGCGAAGTCGTGCTGCTGGCCCCGGCGGCGGCGTCTTTTGACCAGTATCCGAATTTCGAGAAACGCGGTGAGGATTTTACCGCGCAGGTCAAGGCGCTGACGGGCAGTTGACCGGCAGCTGACGCGCCTGACGCCGCGGGCGCTGCCTCCGGCTAGCTGGAATGCAAGCATTCCAGCCTGGATATTTTTACAGAGAGGATGGGCTGAACCTTTCACGCAGGGGCAAGGGGACGCAGTCAGGAGGGCGAGGATGCAGGGCAGATGTGATTGTGGGGCCTTGCGCTATGAGATGCTGGCAGCCCCGCTGACGGTGCATGCCTGTCATTGCAGCTGGTGCCAGCGCGAGACCGGAACGGCCTTTGCGCTCAACGCGATGATCGAGCGCGACAAGCTGCGGGTCGAGGGCGCGCCGGTCTATGAACTGCTGCCCTCTGCCAGCGGCAAGGGCCAGGAGGTGGCGCGCTGCCCGGCCTGCCATGTGGTGATCTTCAGCCATTACGCCAGCCAGGCGCGGCGTCTGGCCTTTGTCCGCGTCGGCACGCTGGAGCAACCGGCCCTCTGCCCACCCCAGGTGCATATCTTCACCACCACCAAACTGCCCTGGCTGTTGCTGCCGCCCGACCAGCCGCAAGTGCCAGAGTATTACCGCCGCGCCGAGATCTGGCAGCCAGAGGCGCTTGCCCGCTGGCAGCGGTTTCTTGACAGCTCTGGGCAGGGTTAAGTCCTTGCAGAGGGCCACAACCTGCGGGACGAGCCAAGCCTGTGGCCCCCTCTCTTTCCCCTAGCCACAGCCGGCAAACTTCGGTAAGCTTGGCCCTAGACCCGGGTAAACGGGCATATCGGCAGTACGACGGCAAAACAGGCGGATTTCCCATGACTGAGATGGTCTATGGCTCGATGCCCTCACGGACATCGGAACCCGTGCTCCCCCGCTGGTGGCGCACGATCGACAAATGGACACTGACGGCCGTGCTGATGCTCTTTGGCATCGGCCTGCTGCTCGGCCTCGCCGCCTCGGTGCCGTTGGCCGAGCGCAATGGCCTTGATCCCTATCACTATGTTCAGCGCCAGGCGCTGTTCGGTGTCCTTGCGATGATCTCGATCTTCCTCGTCTCGATGATGCATCCCGACATGGTGCGCCGGCTCGCGGTTCTGGGCTTTGGCGTCTCGATGGTGGCCCTGATGCTGCTGCCCTTCTTCGGCACCGATTTCGGCAAGGGCGCGGTGCGCTGGTTCTCGCTGGGCTTTGCCTCGTTCCAGCCGTCGGAGTTTCTCAAGCCCGGCTTCATGGTGGTGATCGCCTGGCTGATGGCCGCGTCGCAGGATATCAACGGCCCGCCCGGCAAGCTGATTTCCTTCGGCCTTGTCGTCACCGTCGTGCTCTTCCTCGCCTTTCAGCCGGATTTCGGCCAGGCCATGCTGGTGCTGTTCGGCTGGGGCGTGATCTATTTCGTCTCGGGCGCGCCGATGATCCTGATCATCACGGTGCTGGCGCTGACCGGGGTTGGCGGCGTCGCCGCCTATAACTCATCCGAGCACTTCGCCCGCCGCATCGACGGTTTCCTCGCGTCGGATGTCGATCCGCGCAGCCAGATGGGCTATGCCACCTCGGCCATTCAAGAGGGCGGTTTCTTCGGCGTCGGCGTCGGCGAGGGCCAGGTCAAATGGACCCTGCCCGATGCCCATACCGATTTCATCATCGCCGTGGCGGCCGAGGAATACGGCCTCGTCCTCGTGCTGGTGATCATCGCGCTTTATGCCACCGTCGTGGTGCGCTCGCTTTACCGTCTGACGCGCGAACGCGATCCCTTCATCCGCCTTGCCGGCACCGGCCTTGCCTGCGTCTTCGGCGTGCAGGCGATGATCAACATGGGCGTGGCGGTGCGGCTGCTGCCCGCCAAGGGCATGACGCTGCCCTTCGTGTCCTATGGCGGCTCGTCGGTGATCGCCGCAGGCATCACCATCGGCATGCTCCTGGCGCTGACCCGCTCGCGGCCGCAAGGCGAGATGTCCGATATCTTCAAACGAGGCCGCTGATGCCGCTCTTGCTGATCGCAGCGGGCGGCACGGGCGGGCATATGTTCCCCGCGCAGGCTCTGGCCGAGGAGATGCTGGCGCGCGGCTGGCGGGTCAAGCTTTCGACCGATGCCCGCGGCGCGCGCTATGCGGGCGGCTTTCCGGCAGAGGTCGAGGTGGTCGAACTGGCCTCCGCCACCTTTGCGCGGGGGGGCATCGCCGCCAAACTCGCCGTGCCCTTTCGCATCGCGGGCGGGGTGATCTCGGCGCTGTGGTCGTCTTTGCGCGACCGCCCCGAGGTGGTGGTCGGCTTTGGCGGCTACCCCTCGATCCCGGCGCTCTCCGCCGCTTACCTTTTGCGCCGCCCGCGCATGATCCACGAGCAGAACGGCGTGCTGGGCCGCGTCAACCAGATCTTCGCGCCGCGCGTCGACAAGGTCGCCTGCGGCACCTGGCCCACCACACTGCCCGCGGGCGTTGTGGGCGCGCATACCGGCAATCCCGTCCGCGCCGCCGTGCTGGAACGGGCAGGGGCGGGCTATATCGCCCCCGGCGACTATCCGATGGAACTGCTCGTCATCGGCGGCAGGCAGGGCGCGCGCATCCTTTCCGATGTCATCCCCGCAGCCATCGCCGCCCTGCCAGAGCCCATCCGTCAGCACCTGCGCGTAGCCCATCAGGCCCGCGCCGAAGACCTTCACCGCGTGGTCGAAGCTTACGAAGCCGCCGGCATCGCTGCCGAGGTCGCGCCCTTCTTCACCGATATCCCCCGCAGGCTTTCCGAGGCGCAACTGGTGATCTCGCGTTCGGGCGCCTCTTCGGTCGCCGATATCGCGGTGATCGGGCGCCCTGCGATCCTGATCCCCTATGCCGCCGCCACCGGCGATCACCAATCCGCCAATGCCCGCGGCCTGGTCGAGGCCGAGGCCGCCATCCTGATCCCGGAAAACCAGCTTGACGCCGCCACGCTCGCAGCCCAAATCACCGCAGTTCTAAGC
This sequence comes from uncultured Alphaproteobacteria bacterium, assembly GCA_963815275.1. Classification (GTDB taxonomy): domain Bacteria; phylum Pseudomonadota; class Alphaproteobacteria; order Rhodobacterales; family Rhodobacteraceae; genus Cypionkella. Next base: position 46,360 of record CAWFGD010000018.1, on the reverse strand, counting down.
AACCCGCAGGCCGCGTCCCGCATGGCAAGGAACGCGCTGGCCCAGGGCCGCCCCGACGCAACCCAACGCCTCGCCGCTCTGGTCGAGACGCTTGTGACAAGGAAAGACTGAGATGAACGCGACGAAACTGCCGATGGAACTCGGCCCGATCCACTTTGTCGGCATCGGCGGCATCGGCATGTCGGGCATCGCCGAAGTGCTGATGACCCAAGGCTTCCGCGTGCAGGGCTCCGATGCCAAGGCCTCCAAGATCACCGACCGTCTGGTGAAACTGGGCGCGACCTTCTTCGAAGGCCAACGTGCCGAAAACATCGGCGACGCCGCCGTTGTGGTGATCTCCTCCGCGATCAAGAAGGGCAACCCCGAGCTGGAAGAGGCCCGCCGTCGCGGCCTGCCGGTCGTGCGCCGCGCCGAGATGCTGGCCGAGCTGATGCGCCTGCGCTCCAACATCGCCATCGCCGGCACCCATGGCAAGACCACGACGACCACCATGGTCGCCACCCTGCTGGACAAGGGCGGCTTTGACCCCACCGTGATCAACGGCGGCGTCATCCACGCCTATGGCTCCAACGCCCGCGCCGGTGCAGGCGAATGGATGGTGGTCGAGGCCGACGAAAGCGACGGCTCCTTCAACCGCCTGCCCGCCACCATCGCCATCGTCACCAACATCGACCCCGAGCATATGGAGCATTGGGGCACCTTTGACGCCCTGCGCAAAGGCTTCCTCGATTTCGTCTCCAATATCCCCTTCTACGGCCTCGCGGTCTGCTGCACCGACCACCCCGAGGTGCAGACCCTCGTCGGCAAAGTCACCGACCGCCGCATCGTCACCTTCGGCTTCAACGCCCAGGCCGACGTGCGCGCCATCAACCTGACCTACAAGAACGGCACCGCCCATTTCGACGTCGCCCTGCGCGGCGAGGGGCTTGACGAAGCCGGCGCGCTCTCGGTGATCGAGGGCTGCACCCTGCCGATGCCCGGCGATCACAACGTCTCCAACGCGCTCTCCGCCATCGCCGTCGCCCGCCATCTCGGCATGAAGAAGGAAGAGATCCGCGAGGCGCTGGCCGCCTTCGCCGGCGTCAACCGCCGCTTCACCAAGGTCGCCGAAGTGAACGGTGTCACCATCATCGACGATTACGGCCACCACCCGGTCGAGATTGCCGCCGTGCTGAAAGCCGCCCGCCAGGCCACCAAGGGCCGCGTCATCGCCGTGCACCAGCCGCACCGCTACTCGCGCCTGCACTCGCTGTTCGAAGAGTTCTGCACCTGCTTCAACGAGGCCGATGTCGTCGGCATCGCCGATGTCTATGCCGCTGGCGAAGACCCGATCGCCGGTGCCTCGCGCGATGATCTGGTCGCGGGCCTGATCGCCCACGGCCACCGCCACGCCCGCGCCGTGATCGACGAGGCCGATCTGGCCCGCCTGTTCAAAGAGCAGGCCCGCCCCGGCGATCTCTTCGTCTGCCTTGGCGCAGGCTCGATCTCGGCCTGGGCCAACGCGCTTCCGGCCAAGCTCATCGGAGAGGCCGCGTGAACGCCCCGCTGGTTCTGGGCTGCATCTGGGTGGTGGCCGCGGCCATCACCGCCATGCTGCCCTACCAGCGCCAGTTCATCCCCGGCTTTACCCTGCTTGGTCCTCGCCCCGGTGCTGCTGATCTGGATCGGCATGACCCAGGGCTGGGGCTGGGTTGCCTTCGGCCTCTTCGCCTTTGCCTCGATGTTCCGCCGCCCGATCATCTACTTCGCACGCAAAGCCATGGGCCTGCCCGTCGAAGACCCGCGCCGCCAGACATGAGCTGGTCGCTGCCCGCAGCCCTGATCTGGCTGGTCGCGGCCAATGTCACCGCCATGTTCCCCTCGCGCGACCACCACTGGAAGAACGCCTACCGCCTGATCGCTCTGGCGCTGCCACTGATGGTCTGGCTTGCCTACGCTGAAGGCCCCTGGTGGACCCTGGCTTTCCTCCTCGCCGCAGGGTCAATCCTGCGCTGGCCGCTGATCTACCTCTGGCGCTGGGTCAGACAGCGAATTTCTTAAACATTTCGGGCAGAAAACCGCCAATTCCCACGTCATGCGCCAAGCCATACCTTTGCCATACGCCAGCCATACGCGCCCCATACCTTGAAATCCCCCGCCTTTGCCTTATGAACGCAGCGCGCGTTGCCCTCACGAAAGGCCCCCGAAAATGCAAGATTTGCCCGCCGTGCGTGGCACGCTGACCGCCAACCGCGCCTTGGCCGATCTCACCTGGCTACGCGTCGGCGGGCCCGCGGATTGGCTGTTTCAGCCTGCGGACGAGCAGGATCTCGCCGACTTCCTGCGCGCGCTCGACCCCGCGATTTCGGTGTTTCCAATGGGTGTCGGCTCCAATCTGATCGTCCGCGACGGCGGTATCCGCGCCGTGGTGATCCGGCTAGGCCGCGGATTTAATTCGATTATTTGTGAAGAGGGCAGGGTGGTCGCCGGGGCCGCAGCACTCGACGCCCATGTCGCGCGCCGCGCCGCCGAGGCCGGGCTGGACCTGACCTTCCTGCGCACCATCCCCGGCTCGATTGGCGGGGCGGTCAGAATGAACGCGGGCTGCTACGGCTCTTATGTCGCCGATGCGCTGATCTCGGTCCGCTGTCTGCTGCGCTCTGGTGAAGCTATTGAAATTGCAAAGGAAACCCTGAACCTCCGCTACCGCCAATCCGACCTCCCCGAGGGGGCGATCCTCGTCTCGGCGACTTTCCGCGCGCCCCAAGGCGACCCCGCAGCCCTTGAGGCCCGCATGGCCGAACAGATCGCCAAACGCGACGCCAGCCAACCCAGCAAAGACCGCTCGGCAGGCTCGACCTTCCGCAATCCGGCGGGCTTCTCCAGCACGGGAAAAGCTGATGACAGTCAAGAGCTTAAGGCCTGGAAGGTCATTGACGAGGCCGGCATGCGCGGCGCCACGAAAGGCGGGGCGCAGATGTCGCCGATGCACTCCAACTTCCTGATCAACACCGGGGCGGCCACCGCCACAGAGCTGGAAGATTTAGGCGAAGAGGTGCGAAAAAAGGTTTTCCAAAACAGTGGGATCGCGCTAGAGTGGGAAATCATGCGGGTCGGCGAACGCCCCGTCTGAGATAACAAATATCACAGGCCAACAAAGGCTTGGATGAGGCAGTAAATGGCGGGCAGTTCCGAGAGAGCTGCCACCACAGTAGCAGTGTTGATGGGCGGATTCTCTTCTGAGCGAGAGGTTTCGCTGGCAACCGGGCGCCCATGCGCCGAGGCTTTGCGGGTGGCAGGATATAAAGTCGTCGAGGTCGATTGCGGCCCCGATCTTTATGCGCAATTGCAAAGCCTTAAGCCCGATGTCTGCTTCAACGCCCTGCATGGCCCCTGGGGCGAGGACGGTGCCGTTCAGGGCATCCTCGAATGGCTGCGCATCCCCTATACCCATTCCGGAATTCTGGCTTCGGCGCTGGCGATCAACAAGATCAAGACCAAGGAAATCTATGTTTCCAATGGCTTGCCGGTCGTCCACTCGGTTCTCGCAAGCCGGGAGGCCGTCTCCGAAGCGCATGTCCTGCCGCCGCCCTATGTGGTCAAACCCTACAACGAAGGCTCCTCGGTGGGGGTCTATATCGTCCACGAGGGCAGCAACGCGCCGCGTCTGGCCGCCGAGATGCCGGCAGAGGTGATGGTTGAAACCTATGCACCGGGCCGGGAAATGACGGTGACGGTGATCGGCGATCGCGCGCTTTGCGTGACGGATATCCTCACCGACGGCTGGTATGACTTTGACGCCAAATACAAAGTCGGCGGCAGCCGTCATGTGCTTCCGGCGCAGATCCCGGCCGAGATCGAAGCCGCCTGCCTCGATTACGCCCTGCGCGCGCACCGTGCCCTTGGCTGTCGCGGCGTCAGCCGCACCGATTTCCGCTGGGACGAGGCGCGTGGTCTGGCCGGGCTGATCCTGCTGGAAACCAACACCCAACCCGGCATGACGCCGACCTCGCTCGCCCCAGAGCAAGCCGCCCATTGCGGCATCAGCTTTCCCGAGCTTTGCGCCTGGTTGGTGGAGGATGCCTCATGCAATCGCTAACCCGCCGTTCAAAACCCACAGCGCAACCCACCCCGCGCCGCGACCCCGCGCCGACGCGCTGGCAGTACCGCATGCAGCGGCTTTGGCTGACGCCTGCTTTCCGGGTGCTGGCCCGCGTCGGTGGGCCGCTGGCGGTTATCGGTTTGATTACGCTGGTGGTTCTGGGCAGCGACACCCGCCGCGCCGCGATCGGGCAAGGCTTTGTCGAGCTGCGTCACAAGTTCGAACAACGCCCGGAATTCCGGGTCTCCTTGCTGTCCATCGAGGGCGCCTCGCGCGATCTTTCGGATGCGGTGCGCAGCAAGCTGGCGCTGAAACTGCCGCAATCCTCCTTTGATTTGGATATGGACCAGTTGAAAGCCGCGGCCGAAAGCCTTGATGCCGTGGCCTCGGCAGAGGTGCGGGTGCGTTCGGGCGGCGTCTTGCAGGTGATGCTGAAAGAGCGTGATCCGGCGGTGGTCTGGCGGCGCGAGACCGGGCTGGAGCTGCTGGATGCCTCGGGGCACCGCGTCGCAGGGCTGGTGGCGCGCGGCGACCGGGCAGATTTGCCTTTGGTGGCGGGCGAGGGGGCTGATGCCGCCCTCCCCGAGGCGATGCGGCTCTTCGATGCGGCGCGCCCGATTCAGGCCCGCCTGCGCGGCCTTGTGCGGTTGGGCGAGCGGCGTTGGGATCTGGTGCTTGACCGCGAGCAGGTGATTCATCTGCCCGAAGCCAACCCCGTGGCCGCGCTGGAGCGGGTGCTGGCCTGGGATCAGGCGGAAAAGCTGCTCGACCGCGATATCCTTTCGATTGACCTTAGAAATCAAGACCGGCCCGCGCTGCGTCTGGCTCCGTTCGCGATGAACGAAGTCCGCGCCGCTCAAGGGCTGGCACCGACATTGGGGAACGACCTATGACCGACCTTTATCAATCCCAACGTGCCATGCGTAACATGCGCCGCGCTGCCATGCAGCGCGGGGTGGTGGCCATTCTGGATGTCGGCACGTCAAAGATCGCCTGTCTGGTGCTGAAGTTCGACGGCTATGACGCCGAACGCGAGGGCGACGGCGTCGGCTCAATGGCGGGGCAGTCGCGGTTCCGGGTGATTGGGGCTGCCACCACCCGCTCGCGCGGGGTGCGCTTTGGCGAGATCGCGGTGATGAACGAGACCGAACGTGCCATCCGCACCGCGGTTCAGGCGGCGCAAAAGATGGCCAATGTCCGGGTCGATCACGTCATCGCCTGCTTTTCGGGGGCAGAGCCGCGCAGCTACGGTCTTGCGGGCGAGTGGGAGTTGCAAGACAGCATCGTCACCGAACAGGACGTGGCGCAGGTGCTGGCCTCTTGCGACGTGCCCGATTTCGGCGAGGGCCGCGAGATTTTGCACGCCCAGCCGGTGAACTTTGCGCTGGATCACCGCTCGGGTCTTGGCGATCCGCGCGGCCAGATCGGCAACCGTCTGGCTTGCGATCTGCATATGCTTTCGGTCGATGCCTCGGTGGTGCAGAACCTGCTTTACTGCATCAAGCGCTGCGATCTGGAACTGGCGGGGATCGCCTCTTCGGCCTATGTCTCGGGCATCTCCAGCCTTGTCGAAGACGAGCAAGAGCTCGGCGCTGCCTGCATTGATCTGGGTGGCGGGGCGACCGGTCTGTCGATCTTTATGAAAAAGCACATGATCTACGCGGATTCGGTGCGGATGGGCGGCGATCACGTCACCTCCGACATCTCCAAGGGGTTGCAAGTGCCGCTGGTGGTGGCCGAGCGCATCAAGACCAAGCACGGCGGCGTGCATGCCACCGGCATGGATGACCGCGAGATGATCGAGATCGGGGGCGACTCGGGCGATTGGGAAAAAGACCGTCGCCAGATCAGCCGCACCGAGCTGATCGGCATCATGCGCCCGCGCGTCGAAGAGATCCTCGAGGAGGTCCGCGCCCGTCTGGATGCGGCGGGCTTTGACAGCCTGCCCAGCCAGCAGATCGTGTTGACCGGCGGTGCCAGCCAGATCCCCGGTCTGGACGGGCTTGCCAGCCGTATTCTGGGTCAGCGCGTCCGCATGGGCCGTCCCTTGCGGGTTCAGGGCCTGCCACAGGCCGCCACGGGGGCTGCGTTTTCCTCGGCGGTTGGGCTTTGCCTCTTTGCCTCGCATCCGCAAGACGAGTGGTGGGATTTTGACATTCCGACCGAACGCTACCCGGCACGTTCCCTGAAAAGGGCCTTCAGATGGTTCAAAGACAACTGGTAACCCCCAAATCTACGCCTCTTGGCAAGATACCGCTGAATACGGCAACAAATCCGCTATATTTGGTGGAGTTTGACTCTTTTTTGCGTGACCTTGAGCCACTCTGTGGATAGAATCGGGGACAAGTCTTTGCTCTGTGGCCTCGGGACGGGCCAAGGGGCGCGGATACGACAATGAGCGGCGGCAGCCCACACAAAAAACAGGCGGACAGAAAATGGCATTAAATCTGATCATGACCTCGCAGCAAGCAGAGCTGAAGCCGCGGATCACGGTATTCGGCGTCGGCGGTGCGGGGGGCAATGCGGTCAATAACATGATCGAAAAGAACCTTGAGGGTGTGGAGTTCGTCGTGGCGAACACCGACGCTCAGGCACTTCAGCAAAGCAAGGCGACCTCCAAGATCCAGATGGGTCTGAAGGTCACCGAAGGTCTGGGCGCAGGCGCGCGTCCGACCGTTGGGGCGGCTGCGGCTGAGGAGACGATCGAAGAGATTGTCGATCACCTCGCCGGCGCGCATATGTGCTTTATCACCGCTGGCATGGGCGGCGGCACCGGCACAGGGGCTGCGCCGATTATCGCGCAGGCGGCCCGCGAACTTGGCGTGTTGACCGTGGGTGTGGTCACCAAGCCTTTCCAGTTTGAGGGCAACAAGCGGATGAAGCAGGCCGAAGACGGCATTGCGGCGCTGCAAAAGGTTGTCGACACGCTGATCATCATTCCGAACCAGAATCTCTTCCGTCTGGCCAATGAGCGCACCACCTTTACCGAGGCCTTTGCGATGGCCGATGACGTGCTTTATCAAGGTGTTAAGGGTGTGACCGACCTGATGGTGCGCCCCGGCCTGATCAACCTCGACTTCGCCGACGTGCGCGCGGTGATGGACGAGATGGGCAAGGCGATGATGGGCACCGGCGAGGCTTCGGGCGAGAACCGTGCCGTTGAGGCCGCCGAGAAGGCGATTGCAAACCCGCTGCTGGACGAGATCTCGCTGCACGGTGCCAAGGGCGTCTTGATCAACATCACCGGCGGCTATGATCTGACCCTGTTCGAGTTGGACGAAGCTGCCAATATCATTCGCGAGAAGGTCGATCCTGACGCGAATATCATCGTCGGCTCGACGCTGGATACCTCGCTGGAAGGCGTGCTGCGGGTCTCCGTCGTTGCCACCGGCATCGACGCCACCGTCAGCCATGCCGACAATCCGGTCGCGCGCCGCTCGATGGCCGAGCCGCTGAAGCATGTGGCCCCCGAGCCGCGCGTTCAGGCCGCTCCGGTTGCGCCTGCCCCGATGCCGCAAACCGCCTCGTCGCAGGCCGCAGCTGCTGCGGGTCACCCGGCGCCGATGGCCGCTGATCTGTTCCAGTCGCGTCAGGCCAGCTTCATCGCCGAAGACGAGTTGGACGAAGAGATGGACGATGGCATGCCCGCCCCGGCCTATCGCCCGCAGCCCGCGCACTTGCAGCAACCGCGTCAGGCTCCGGCCGCACCGCTGTCGCTGGATGCGGATGCTGGCAATTTCGTTGCCCCCCGTCCGCGTGCCGCTGGTGCGCCCTCGGCCGAAGCTCTGGCGCGCCTGCAAGCCGCTGTCAGCAAATCGCCCAGCCAGCCGCAGCAGCAGCGCCCCGCGATGGCACAGCCGCAGCGTCAGGCCGCCCCGGCGCCGAAGCCTGCCGAGCGCCCGCGTTTTGGCATCGGCAGCCTGATCAACCGCATGGCGGGTGGCCAGCAAGAGGCTCCACAAGAGCGGGCGCAGGCCAGCCGTCAGCAGCCGCCGGTCACCTCCTATGACGAGGAACCGGAGCTTTCTGCGGATCAGGAACGCATCGAAATTCCAGCTTTCCTGCGTCGTCAGGCCAACTGAAAGCTTGAAACAAATCTGAAAGGAAAGCCCGGAATTTCCGGGCTTTCTTTTGTTTTACAAGGGCTTGCGTTGCCGCCTTGCTGTTACACTCGGTTACAAACTGTGAGTTGAGCTTAGGGACAGTTAAGCTTACCTAATGGTTAGCCCCAAAGACGGGGATCTATCGGAGAACGAAGGTGCAGTATTCGCTGAAATCGACGGCGGTGTTTCATGGGCAGGGTTTGCACTCTGGTGCGCCTGTGTGCCTGCGTGTGCACCCTGCGCCTGCGGGTCACGGCATCTGGTTTGTCCGCACGGATCTGACCGAGGGCAACGCCCGCATTCCCGCGATCTGGGATGCCGTGGTGCCTTCGCAACTTTGCACCCTTGTCGCAAATGAAGACGGGGTTTCGGTCTCGACCATCGAGCATGTCATGGCCGCCCTTGCGGGCTCGGCGATTGCCAATGCGCTGATCGAGATTGACGGGCCCGAGGTTCCGATCCTTGACGGATCGGCTGCGCCCTTTGTTGAAGGCTTCCTGAACGCAGGCATCATTGAGCAAGACGCCCCCGGCGTGGCGTTGCGCATCCTCAAGCCGGTCGAGGTGCGCGACGGTGCTGCCTTTGCGCGGCTGGAGCCTTCCGCGATGCTCGAGATTGATTTCCGGATCGACTTCGCCGATGCCGCGATTGGGCAGCAGGCCAAGGTGTTGAACATGGCCAATGGCGCTTTCGTGCGCGAATTGTCCGACAGCCGGACCTTTTGCCGCAACGAGGACGTGATCGCCATGCGCGCCCGTGGGTTGGCTTTGGGCGGCACCTATGACAACGCCGTGGTGTTCGAGGGCGACAAGGTGCTTTCGCCGGGCGGTTTGCGCCATGCGGATGAACCTGTGCGTCATAAGATGCTCGATGCTCTGGGCGATCTGGCGCTGGCCGGTGCGCCGATTCTGGGCCGCTATACCGGCGTCCGGGCTGGCCATGCCATGACCAACAGGCTGTTGCGGGCACTTTTTGCCCAGCCGGACGCCTGGATGTGGCAAGATTGCGAAGGCCGCACGGGCGGTAAGCTGCCCGGCGTGGGCGTGCATCATGGCGATCTGCCCTTGCGGGCATAATTCCCTGCGTTAGGGTACGAAAGCCGTTTTGCGCCCGCGATTTTTCTGTGCTACGAGAGACCGAAGCGTGAAGATCGCAGCCTGCAAAGGGGTGCTTTGCGCGGGATATGAGGTAGGCGGAAGATGGCAGGCAGACAGTCAGGACAAGCGCTGCGGATGCTGTGCGGTGCGGTTCTTTTGAGCACCTTGGCAGCTTGCGCGGGTCAGCAATCAAAAGAGGTCCCGCTGGACACTCTGACCGCCGAGGAAATCTATAAGCGCGGCGAGCTTTCCTTGGCCAATCGCAAGGCCAAGAAGGACGAGGCGCTGACCTATTTCCAAGAGGTCGAGCGGCTTTATCCCTATTCGGAATACGCCAAGCGCGCCCTGATCATGCAGGCCTTTACCCTGCACAAAACCAAGAAATACGAAGAGGCGCGCATCGCGGCGCAGCGCTACATCGATTTCTATCCGGGCGAAGAGGATGCGGCCTATGCCGCCTATCTGCTGGCCCTGTCCTATTACGATCAGGTCGACGAGGTTGGCCGCGATCAGGGCCTGACCTATCAGGCGCTGCAGGCCCTGCGCGTGGTGATCGAGCAATATCCCGACAGCGAATACGCCAAATCCGCCGAGCTGAAGTTCGAGCTGGCCTTTGACCACCTTGCCTCCAAGGATATGGAAATCGGCCGCTATTACCTCAAGCGCGGCAACTACACGGCGGCGATCAACCGCTTCCGCTCGGTTGTGCAGGATTTCCAGACCACGACCCATACCGCCGAGGCTTTGCACCGGCTGGTCGAGTCCTATCTGGCGCTGGGGCTGACCGACGAAGCGCAGACCGCAGGCGCGATCCTTGGCTATAACTACCAGTCGAGCCCCTTCTACGACGACAGCTTCCGTCTGCTGAAGTCCAAGGGTCTGGCCCCCGAAGCCAAGGGCACCAGCTGGCTGGCGACGGTCTATCGCCAGATGGTCAAGGGTCAATGGCTGTGACCGAGGTGCGCAAGTCATGCGCACCCTACGGTGTAGGCGATGCTGCGTAGCCTCGATATTCGCGATGTGCTGATTATCGACCATCTCAGCCTCGAGTTCGCTCCGGGGCTGAATGTGTTGACCGGCGAGACCGGGGCGGGCAAGTCGATCTTGCTGGATGCCTTGGGCTTTGTGCTGGGCTGGCGCGGTCGCGCCGAATTGGTGCGGACCGGGGCTGCGCAGGGCGAGGTCACGGCGGAGTTTGATCTGCCGATCGGCCATGCCGCGCGGGCGGTGCTGGCCGAGGCGGGGTTTGACGCGCCCGAAGAGCTGATCTTGCGCCGTATCAACAGCGCCGATGGCCGCAAGACCGCCTTCGTCAATGACCGCCGCGTCTCGGGGGATGTGCTGCGGGCACTGTCCGAGACCTTGGTCGAGCTGCACGGTCAACATGATGACCGGGGCCTGCTCAACCCGCGCGGCCACAGGGCCTTGCTGGATGACTTCGCCGGGCTTGATCTGACCGCTATGCGTGCCGCCTGGCGGGCGCAATCACAGGCGCGCGAGGCTTTGGCAAGCGCCGTGGCTTCTTTGGAGCGGGCTCAGGTCGAAGAGGACTATCTGCGCCATGCTGTCGAGGAATTGGACAAGCTGAACCCCGAGCAGGGCGAAGAGGCTTCCTTGGATGCCAAGCGCCGCATGATGCAGGGCGCGGCCAAGATCCGCAGCGATATCCAGCGCGCCCATACGGGCCTGCAGTGAGGCTGCCGAACACGCAATGCGCGATGCCTTGCGCTGGTTGGAAGGCGCCTCCGATCGCGCCGAGGGCCAGTTGGAGGCTCCGATTGCCGCGTTGAACCGCGCCCTGATCGAATTGGGCGATGCACAGGGCGGGGTCGAGGCCTGTCTGCGGGCGCTGGACTTCAACCCTTCCGAGCTGGAAGCACTGGAGGAACGGCTTTTTGCCATTCGTGCGCTGGCGCGCAAGCATGGCGTGCTGGCGGATGATCTGGGCGGTTTTGCCGAGGGCCTGCGCGGCAGGTTGGCAGCAATCGACGGCGGCGCGGCTGGCATTGCCAAGCTGGAGCAAGCCTTTGCCGAAGCACAGCGCAGCTATCAACGCGAGGCGATGGCCCTGACGCGGGCGCGGCGCGAGGCGGCGCTGCGGCTTGACAAGGCCATGGCGGCAGAGCTTGCCCCGCTGAAAATGGAACGCGCGGTGTTCAGCACCGAGGTCGCTGCCGGCGATGCCGGGCCAGAGGGGCTGGATGCGGTGCAGTTCACCGTGGCGACCAACCCCGGCGCACCTGCGGGGGCGCTGAACAAGATTGCCTCGGGCGGTGAGCTGTCGCGCTTTCTGCTGGCGCTGAAGGTCTGTCTGACTGGCGACACCCCCGGCCTGACGCTGATCTTTGACGAGATTGATCGCGGCGTCGGCGGCGCCACGGCGGATGCGGTGGGGCGCAGGTTGAAGGCGCTGGCGACGCAGGCGCAGGTGCTGGTTGTGACGCATAGCCCGCAAGTGGCAGCGCTTGGCGGCCATCATTGGCGGGTGGAAAAGCGCGTCAGCAAGGGCCAGACCCTTCGACCGTGATTCCGCTGTCGCCCGACGAGCGGATCGAGGAGATCGGTCGTATGCTGTCGGGTGATTCCGTCACCGAGGCCGCGCGCGAGGCGGCACGGGCGCTGCTGGGTTAGGGCAGGGCGGTGAAGGTCATGCTCTGGACCAGCCAGCCCTCGTCTGCCCGTTCCAGCACCGCCACCAGCATGGCGGCAAAGCGCGGCAGTTCCGTGCCCGCCTCGTCCAAAGCGCCGCTGATCATATAGCGCTGGCGCAACAGGCTGGCATTGGCCCCCAGATCGCGCAGCGTGCCTTTTCCCGTCACCAGGCGGGCGTTGCGGAAAATGCCTGCGGCCTCGCCTGCCAGCCCTTCATGCAGCTCTTCCGGTGTTTCGGCCCAAAAGCCGGTCAGGCCAAGGATCGTGGCATCTTCCTGGAAAAGCTCGGTCAGGGCTTCGATATCACGCGCCGCAAAAGCAGAAGCAAAACGACGGGGAAATTCTTCGGGTTTCATGGGGTTGCTTCCGCTTGGGGCACGAGTTTGCCGGGATTCATCAGGTTTTGCGGATCGAGCGCGCGTTTGATCTGCGCCCATCACCGCCCAGGCCTCGCCGTGCTCTGCCAGCCATCAGGCCGAGTTTGCCGATGCCCACACCATGCTCGCCGGTTATGGTGCCGCCAAGGCGCAGCGCCCGTTCGGCCATGCGGTGCACCAGACCGGCCGCAATGGCATCCTCGGCGGCATTGGCCTTTTCGATCAGCAGGATGGCGTGGAAATTGCCATCGCCGACATGGCCAAGGATCGGGCCGGGGATGCCGCTGGCGGCGATATCGGCCTGGGTCTCGCGCAGCGCTTCGGCCAGGGCCGAGATCGGCACGCAAACATCGGTGACATAGGCGGTCGCCTGCGGGCGCGAGGCAAGGATCGCCGGATAGGCCTGATGCCGCATGCTGCCAAAGCCGGTTGCGATCTTCTTGCGCCTCGGCCCATTGAAATTCGCTGGCGCCAAAGCTTTCGGCCAAAGCGCCAAAGCTTTCGGCCTGCTCCTTGACGCCCGAAGGGCTGCCGTGAAACTCGACCAAGAGCTGCGGCGTCAGCGGCAGTTTGCTGCCGTGAAAGGCATTGCAGGCCGCGACGCTCGCCGCATCGAGAAATTCGATCCGCGCCATCGGGATGCCGCTCTGGATCGTGGCGATCACGCAATCGACCGCCGCCGCCATATCGGCAAAGCCGCAGCTGGCGGCGGATACCGCCTCGGGCTGGCCGTGCAGACGCAGGGTCAACTCGGTAATCAGGCCCAGCGTGCCCTCGGAGCCGACCATCAGCGCCGTCAGATCATAGCCCGCCGCCGATTTCGGCGCGCCCGAGCCGGTGCGGATGATGCGACCATCGGCCAGCACCACCTCGAGCCCCAGCACATTGTCCCGCATCGTGCCATAGCGCACCGTCGTCGTGCCTGAAGCGCGGGTCGAGGCCATGCCGCCAAGGCTGGCATTGGCCCCCGGATCGACCGGGAAGAACAGGCCGGTGCTCGCGCAGCTCCTCGATTCAGCCGCTCGCGGGTGATGCCGGGCTGGACGCGCACGCGCATGTCTTCGGGATGCAGCGACAGGATCTGCTCCATCCGCGCGGAAATCCAGCGTCAGCCCGCCCTGCGCGGCCAAGGCATGCCCCTCCAGCGAGGTGCCTGCCCCCCACCGATCATCGGCACCCCATGACGGGCGCAGATCTTCGCGATTTCGGCCACTTCAGAGGTGCGTGTGCAGGAAAGCAGACCGCATCCGGGGCCGCAGCCGCGATATGCGTCTCGCTTTGGGCGTGTTCGCAACGGATCGGCGCTGCCGTGCTGAAACGGTCACCCAGAAGGGCCTGCAACTCGGTCGAGGGCGAGGATGGGCAGGATGACTCATGCGCCCTTGTTAGCCGCTGGCCCCGGCTTGCCAATCGGGCGCTGCGGGCTTGAGTGGGGTTTTGCCACTTCAGGCCTGCGCCATCCGCTCCATTTCCTGCGTAAGATCGCCGTAACCGGTAAAGCGCCGCTCATAGGCAAGGCCCAGCCTGCGGGCACAGTCCTCGGCCTTGGCATCCAGCGCGGGTCATTGGTCTGGGCCTGATAGACCAGCTTGGTGTAATTGCCGAAATACATGTCGCGCAACTCTGGGTGGCGATCGAGGCCCATCGGCTTCCAGACAAAGGCATCGAACTGGCGCACCAGAAAATCGGTCAGGTAAAAGGCGGTGAACTCGCTTTCGCTCTTGGCGGCAAAGACCTCGTTGCCTTCAAAAAACGAATAGCAATGCGGGCCTTGCAGCATCTCTACGCCCAATTCCTTGCACTTTTCCAACAATTGCCCGCCTGTGCCGCAATCGGCATAAAGCACGAAGATTTGCTGATACGCGCTGCGGTGTTTCGCGACCGCCGCCACCACGGCTTGCGGTGATCCTGTCAGGCCAGAGATGCAGATTTGCCGGCAGACATTGCAGATCAAGATGATCCCAGCCATTGCCGCGCTTGATCGCCAGAACCTCATGCGCCAGCGCACCGCAGGCGATCAGCAGGATACGGCCATCGCGCTCAGGCAAAAAGCCGCGCAGGGTGAGGGTCTCGTCATCAGGGAGCTGTGGGGTCAGAGCCATTTCAGCGAACGGACGCCCAAGGCCGCAAGCAGGGCCACCACGCCCAGCCAGACCATCGAAATTCCTGCCAGCTTCACCACCGCAACGCTCAAACCGGCGGCAAGGATCACAGTCAGAATCATGAACAGAAATGTGGGTAGGGGCATGGCTTCCTCCGTTCCCTTTAAAGTGGCAATGAAAAAGCCCCGAGACAAGTCCCGGGGCCCAATTTGCGCGAAAAGGTGATCAAACTTCAGGCGTTGGCTTGATTATGCTTGCGCAGGACCAGAGCTTTTGCCGTCTCGACAGCCACAGCAGCATCGCGGCAATAGGCGTCTGCGCCAATGGCCTTGCCGAATTCTTCGTTAAGCGGCGCGCCGCCAACCAGCACGATATACTCCTCGCGCATGCCCTTTTCCTTCATCGTGTCGATCACGACTTTCATATAGGGCATGGTGGTGGTCAGCAGGGCCGACATGCCAAGGATATCGGGCTTTTCGGCCTCAAGCGCCTCAAGGTATTTCTCGACAGAGTTGTTGATGCCAAGGTCACGGACCTCAAAACCAGCCCCTTCCATCATCATGCCGACAAGGTTCTTGCCGATGTCGTGGATGTCGCCCTTGACGGTCCCGATCACCATCTTGCCCATGCGCGGGGCACCGGTTGCGATCAAGAGCGGCTTGAGGATGAACATGCCGCCTTTCATCGCATTGGCGGCCAGCAACACTTCCGGCACAAACAGGATGCCATCGCGGAAGTCGGCGCCGACGATGGTCATGCCGGCGACCAGAGCCTTGGTCAGCACGTCATAAGGGGCCCAGCCGCGCTCGATCAGGATGTTGACGCCATCCTCGATCTCTTCCTTGAGCCCGTCATAGAGGTCGTCGTGCATTTGCAGCACAAGTTCGTCGTCGGAAAGCTCGGAAAGGATGATTTCGTCGTCGGCCATCTAGGAACTCCTTGTGCAGTTGTGACGGTCATGAGGCCAAAGGCCGCGACACACTTTTCGATTTGCGACATGCGCCAAGTGAAAGCCGACTTCAAGGGGTCGCTTTGCAGAATCTGCTTGGGTTTGTTGCTGCTTTGTTCTAGATTTGCCGGATGGAAGAGCGGGAAAGCACATTGCTGCCGGGGCAGCGGCTGCGCGGGCGTGGCGCCTTGGAAAACGAGGTGGGCCGGTTCGAAACCGCCCGGCGTGTCGGTTTCGAAGATGGCTGGGCCCCGCCCGAGGAGCGGGTCTTGCGCACCGAGGTGCGGCTGGAAGAGCCGCGCTCGGCGATCAGCTATAACCGCTCGCCCGATCTGCCCTTCGACCGCTCGATCAACCCCTACCGCGGCTGTGAGCATGGCTGCATCTATTGCTTTGCGCGGCCAAGCCATGCCTTTCTGAACCTCTCGCCGGGGCTGGATTTCGAGACCCGACTGATCGCCCGCCCAGGCATTGGCGCGGTGCTGGAGAAAGAGCTGCGCGCCAAGGCTTACCGCGTTGCAGTCATGGCTCTGGGCACCAATACCGATCCCTATCAGCCGATCGAGGCCGATTACGGCGTGATGCGCGAAATCCTCGGCGTGCTCGCGGCCTTCCGCCACCCTGTCGCGATCACCACGAAAGGCACTTTGATCGAACGCGATATCCCGCTGCTGGCCGATTTTGCGGCACAGGGTCTGACCCGCGTTGGCATTTCAGTGACGACGCTCAACGCAGGCCTCTCGCGGCAAATGGAGCCAAGGGCAGCCGCGCCCAAACGCCGCCTGCAGATTATCGAGCGGCTGGCGGCGGCGGGGATTCCGGTGCGGGTGATGGTAGCGCCGCTGATCCCCGGCCTGACCGATCACGAGTTGGAGGCGATCCTGACCGCCGCCCGCGATGCCGGGGCCACGGCGGCCAGCTATATCTCGCTGCGTCTGCCGCGCGAGGTCTCGCCGCTGTTTCAGGATTGGCTCGCGGCCCATGTGCCAGACCGTGCCGCCAAGGTGATGGCGCGGGTGCGAGAGCTGCATGGCGGACAAGACTACGACCCGGCCTTTGGCAAGAGGATGCGCGGCGAGGGGCTTTGGGCCGATCTGATGGCGCGGCGTTTCCGCCTGGCCGTCGACCGCCTTGGCCTTTCGGTCAAACTGCCGCCCCTGCGCTGCGACCTCTTTGCGGCCCCATCGCGCAAGGGTGATCAGCTCAGCCTCTTCTGACTTTCAGATTGGCGCAGATATCCCGGGGGAAAGCTGCAATTGCTCAGTCAATTGCAACTTGGCAATTGCAGCTTGGGGGCAGCGCCCCCGCTTTGGTTCAGCCTCTGCGACCGCGCCGCTCGCGCTTTGGATCGCCCGAGGTATCTCCGGTGCCATCCGAGGCCGAAGAAAACCCACCCAGATGCGCCGAGATGTCCTCGAGCGAGGGCACAGGCCCCTTCGGACGGCTTTCCAGCGCCGCGCGCATCGCCTTCAGATGCTCTGGCATGGTGCCACAGCAGCCGCCAATGATCCGCACCCCGGCATCACGCGCCAGCACGGCATATTCCGCCATCAACTCTGGCGTGCCGTCATAGTGGATATGGCCGTCGTGATACTTCGGAATCCCGGCATTGCCCTTGGCGATCAGCGGGCGGGGCGAGCCTGCGGCGGCAAAGCCCAGCACGGTGCGCATCAGATCCGAGGCACCGACGCCGCAATTGGCACCAAAGGCCAGCGGCGGATTGGCCAGACCATCCACCATCGCGGCCATTGCGGCCGAGGTGGTGCCCATCATGGTGCGCCCGGCGGTGTCAAAGCTCATCGTGCCGCACCAGGGCATGCCTGCCAAAGCGGCAGCCTCGGCTGCGGCCTTGTATTCCTCGGGGGCAGAGATCGTCTCAACCCAGAGCACATCCGCGCCGCCTTCCTTCAGGCCCTCGGCCTGCTCATGGAACATCTCGACCGCGGCGGCATGGGTCAGGGTGCCCATTGGTTCGAAAATCTCGCCGGTGGGCCCGATCGACCCTGCGACCACGACCGTGCGGCCCGCGGCATCGGCAATTTCACGGCCCAGGGCAGCCCCGACGCGGTTCAACTCGCGCACACGGCCTTGCGCACCATGCAGCTTCAAGCGGCTGGCGTTGCCGCCAAAGGTATTGGTGAGAAAGATGTCCGAGCCCGCTTCGACCGCTGCACGGTAAAGCTGGCGGATGTTGTCGGCCTTGTCGGTGTTCCAGAATTCCGGCGGTTCCCCCGCCGAGAGGCCCATGTTGAACAGATTGGTGCCGGTTGCGCCGTCAGCCATCAGCCAATCGCGGGTCGAGAGCAGTTTTGAAAGCGCGTCCATGGGCTACCTCATGAGATTCCGATTTCCGCATGTTTGCCACAGGCAGGGGGCAGAGGCAAATTCGATATCTGCCAAGCTCTGAGGGAGGGCACCGGCAAAGGGCAAGTCAGAGAGAGGGCAAGTCAGAGAGAGGGCAAGTCGGGGGGATGGTGAACTGCAGGAGCGCTTTCGCCGATGCCCCAAGCAAAAGGGCTGCGTCATGCGCGACACAGCCCTTGCTTTCGTTGCGTCGCGGCTTGGCGCGTTCAGAGTTCTTGCATCAGTTGAGATTTGGCAACGGCGAGAAGGTTGTCGAGTTTGGTGCGGATATCTTCGGCGCTGACCTTGCCTTCCAGATCTGCGGCCACCTTGCGCACCACATCTTCGCTGCCCGCTTCTTCAAAGTCGGCAGCCACAACGGTCATGGCATAATCCGAGGCCTCAGCACCGGTTTTGCCCAATAGCTCCGCGGCCCAAAGTCCGAGCAGCTTGTTGCGGCGGGCTTCGGCGCGGAACTGCATTTCAGCGTCATGGGCGAATTTGGTTTCAAAAGCGTTTTCGCGGTCGTCGAAAGTCGTCATGGCTGGCCCTCTGGGTCATGGATATTCACTTCCATATGCCTATGGAGTGCCCGCGCTTCAAGTGAAAAGGCGTGGTCCAGGTATGCGGCGGAAGGTCTTTGGTCTCAGAACAGGGCATTTCCCTGCCTTGCACGCCTTGCTGCGGCGACTGCCTTGCCCTATAGCAGGGCAAAAGGGCAGGGGTGGGGTTTCCCGCCCCTTGTCTTGTTTGTATCGGAGCATTCATGGCGCGCAGGAAGAAGGTTTACGAAGGCAAGGCGAAGATCCTTTACGAAGGGCCGGAACCGGGCACTCTGATCCAGTATTTCAAGGACGATTCCGCGCCGACGCCCGAAGAGGCGAGCCCCGCCGCCGTTGAAGGCAAGGGCGTGCTGAACAACCGGCTGTCGGAATTCTTCATGAACGGGCTGAACTCGGTGGGCATTCCCACCCATTTCATCCGCCGCATCAACATGCGCGAGCAGATGGTGCGCATGGCCGAGATCATTCCGCTGGAAGTCGTGGTGCGCAACTATGCCGCGGGCGATCTGGCCGAGCGTCTGGGCATTCCCGAAGGTATGCCGCTGCCGCGCCCGATTGTGGAATATTACCTCAAGGACGATCGGCTGAAGCTGCCTCTGGTGGCCGAAGAGCATATCGTCGCCTTCAACTGGGCGACGCAGCAGGATCTGGACGATATCATTGCGCTTGCGCTGCGGGTGAATGATTTCCTCTCGGGCGTGATGATGGGTGTGGGCATCCGCCTTGCCGATTTCCGTCTGGAAGTGGGGCGGATCTGGGAAGGCGATTACATGCGCCTGATCGTCGCCGATGAGATCACGCCCGACAGCTGTCGGTTGTGGGATCTGCGCGGTTTGGTTGACCGGGGCGATGGCCAGCCGATCCCCGAACCGGGGCCGCTGCCTGACGTCTATACCGAACTTGCGCGGCGTTTGGGGGTTCTGCCCTCGAATGTGACGCATCCGATGAAGCCGACGCTGATCAACTGACCCCTTGCCGCAGGCGGCTCCGGGGGGTAATTGGCGGCGAAACCAAATGCCGAAGGGGAAAGCTATGAAAGCGCGCGTCACCGTCATGTTGAAAGCCGGCGTTCTGGATGTGCAGGGCGAGGCCGTGCGCCACGCGCTGGGCACGCTTGGGTTTGCGGGCGTCAACGGCGTGCGGCAGGGCAAGGTGATCGAGCTGGATCTGGCCGAAACCGACAAAGCCGCCGCCGAAACCGCAGTCGCTGCGATGTGCGACAAGCTGCTGGCCAATGCCGTGATCGAAAGCTACCGCGTCGAAATCCTCTGAAGCCCAGGAGAGCCATTATGAAAGCCGCCGTCATCACCTTCCCCGGATCCAACTGCGACCGCGATCTGGTTGTGGGCTTTGAGAGGGCGGGGTTCGAGGTGGCGCGGGTCTGGCACAAGGACACGGCCTTGCCTGCGGGGGTTGACGTCGTCGGTGTGCCGGGCGGCTTTTCCTTTGGTGACTATCTGCGCTGCGGCGCGATTGCGGGTCAAAGCCCGATTGCGGCGGCGCTGCGCCAGCATGCCGAGCGCGGCGGCTATGTCTTGGGGATCTGCAACGGCTTTCAGGTGCTGACCGAGATGCAACTGCTGCCCGGCGCGCTGATGCGCAATGCGGCGCTGAAATTCATCTGCAAAAGCGTTGGCCTGCGGGTCGCCACCTCCAACAGCGCCTTTACCTCTGGCTATGCCAAGGGTGCCGAGATCGCGATTCCCGTGGCGCATCACGATGGCAATTACACGATTGACGCCGAGGGGCTGAAGGCCCTGCAGGCCGAAGACCGCATCGCCTTTACCTATAGCGCCAACCCGAACGGCTCCATGGCCGACATCGCCGGCGTGCTTTCGGCCAACCGTCGCGTGCTTGGGCATGATGCCGCATCCCGAGCGGGCGGTGGACGACCAGCATGGCGGCACGGACGGGGCGAAATTGTTTGCATCGCTGATGGGCGGGATGGCGCTCGCCTGAACCCAGCCTGCTTGAGGCGGCTAGGGTGGCGGCCTAAAGTTGCCAGATGCAGACGCACGCAAATTCAGATCAGGTGAAAGAGTCGGGCACAGGGGTTTCCTGGCCAGTGCGGCTTGCTGCTATGATCTTGATTTTGCTGGCGATAGGTGTGGTTTTGGTCACCAACCGCTGGCTGAGCGAGAGCTTTACCGAAACCACCCGGAACCGCGCGGAACTGCGCCTTGCGCTTTATTCCGGCAATATTGTTTCCGAGTTGCAGCGGACCTCGGTTGTGCCTTTGCTGCTGGCCGATGATCCGGCGATCCGCGATGCTCTGGTCAAGGGCAATTTCGTCGGCACGACGCGCCGCCTGATCGAAGTGCAAAAAGAGATCGGGGTTGCCTCGATCATGCTTCTGGGTCGTGATGGCTTTGCCGTAGGTGCGACCAACCGCAATGCCATTGGTTCGCAGCACCGCTCCTCACCCTATTTCATCGATGCGCTCCGCTCGCGCGAGACGGTGTTTTCCGCCAGTCCGCAAGAGGGTGGCGGCTTTGATTTCACCTATTCGCGGGTCATCGAGGGCAATGGCTCGATCCTTGGCGTCATCGTGGTCGCGGTCGATATGATGAAGCACGAACGCGCCTGGGCGGGGTTGCAGGATGCCGTGGTGGTGACAGATTCCGCGGGCATGGTGATACTGGCGACCAATTCGGCATGGCGCAGCAAACCGGTTGATCAGGCGCTAACCTCTGCCGAAAGCCCCTCGGCGCTGAACCGCGTCCTAAAGAACGCCACCGACTGGGCGCAGAATCCGCCCGACGCCTATCTCTCGGGCGAGGCTGTGCTGCGCACCGATGCGCGTGTGCCGTTTCAGGGTTGGCGGATGATCACCTTCACGGCTTACAATTCGGTGCGCGAGCGGGTCAATGGCGTGATCGCGCTGGAGATCATGGGCTTTGCCATCGTCGCGGCGCTGACCTTTTATCTGTTGTCGCGCAGGGCCTGGTCGCAGACGGTCTCGTTCCAGCGCGAGTCAGCCGAGCTGCGGCTGTTGAATGCGCGGTTGTCGCGCGAGATTGCCGAACGCGAGAAAGCCCAGAAAAACCTGGAGGTTGCCGAACTGACGCTGGCGCAATCCTCCAAACTCGCTGCCTTGGGTGAGATGTCGGCAGCGGTCAGCCACGAGCTCAATCAACCGCTTGCGGCGATGAAAACCTATCTGGCTGGCGCGCGGCTTTTGCTGCAGCGCAAGCGGCCCGAAGAGGCGCTGTCTTCGTTCCAGCGCATCGATGATCTGATCGACCGGATGGGCGCGATCACCCGGCAGCTGAAATCCTATGCCCGCAAGGGCGGTGAGGCCTTTGAGCCGGTCGATCTGCGCGCCTGCCTGTCTTCCGGACTGGCCATGATGGAACCGCAATTGAAGCAACGCGTGGTCAAGATCACCCGCACTGTGCCGCGCCAGGCCGTGCTGGTAATGGCGGACCGCTTGCGGCTGGAGCAGGTAATCATCAACCTGCTGCGCAATGCGCTCGATGCGACCAAGGACTTGAAAGATCCCCATATCGACCTTTTGTTGACTCTGGGCGAGACGGCAAATCTCGCCGTACGCGACAATGGCACAGGAATTGCAGACATCGGTTCGGTCTTCGAGCCGTTCTACACCACGAAGAAACCGGGCGAGGGCGTCGGCCTTGGTCTGGCGATTTCTTCGGGCATCGTCACCGATCTTGGAGGCCGGCTGACCGCGCGCAACAGCGACGACGGCGGCGCAGTCTTCGAGATCAGTTTGCCCCTTTTGGGCGCAGAAACAAAAGCAGCAGGATGAGGTTTTCATGGCACGGGCAATGAAGGTAGCGATCGTCGATGACGAGGCGGATATGCGCGCCTCGATCAGCCAATGGCTGGCGCTTTCGGGGTTCGACACCGAAACGTTTTCCAGTGCGGAAGAAGCGCTGAAGGCACTTGGACCGGAATGGCCGGGGGTTGTCGTCTCGGACATCAAGATGCCCGGCATGGACGGCATGGCGTTCCTGAAACGTCTGATGGGCATGGATTCGGGCCTGCCAGTGATCATGATCACCGGGCATGGCGACGTGCCGATGGCGGTCGAGGCGATGCGGGTCGGGGCCTATGATTTCCTTGAAAAACCCTTCAACCCTGACCGGATGACCGAATTGGCCAAACGCGCCACCACGGCGCGACGCTTGACGCTGGACAACCGCGCGCTGCGCAAAGAGTTGTCGGATGGTTCGGTGCTGATGAAGAAACTGGTCGGGGCCAGCCCGGCGATGGAGCGGCTGCGCGAAGATATCCTCGATCTGGGTCAGGCCGACAGCCACGTTTTGATCGACGGCGAAACCGGCACCGGCAAAACCCTTGTCGCCCATGCGCTGCACGCCGTCGGGCCGCGCGCCTCGAAGAAATTCGTCACGGTGTCCTGTGCGGCCTGGGGCGAGGATCAGCTGGCGGCCAAGCTCTTTGGCCCTTCGGAAGACGGCAATCTGCCGCTGATCGAAGAAGCGCGCGGCGGCACGCTGTGCCTTGAAGACATCGAGAGCCTGAGCCACGGCCTGCAATCGCGTCTGCTGACCCAGATCAACGAGCAAGGCGTGCCGCCCGAAACCCGGATCATCGCGATCTGCAACGAACATGCGCCCGATAAGACGCTGGAAGACGTGCTGCGCCCCGATCTGTTCTATCGGCTGGGCGCGATGACCATCATCTGCCCGCCGCTGCGGGCGAGGGGCGAGGATATTCTTACCCTGTTCACCCGCGCCTCGGAACAATTCTCCGAGGAATACGGCTGCGACGCGCCGCAAGTGACGGCGCAAGAGGCAGCACAGCTGTTGCAAGCGCCCTGGCCCGGCAATGTGCGGCAGATGGTCAATATCGCCGAACGTGCCGTGTTGCAGAACCGGCGTGGTTCGGGCTCAATCGCCAGCCTGTTGATGGCGGACAACGAAGCCTCCGGTCCGGCCCTGACCACCGAAGGCAAGCCTTTGAAAGACTACGTCGAGGCCTTCGAGCGAATGCTGATCGATAACACCATGCGCCGCCACAAGGGCAGCATCACCGCGGTGATGGACGAGCTTTGCCTGCCGCGCCGGACGCTGAATGAAAAGATGGCGAAATACGCGCTGCAGCGGCAAGACTACGTCTGAGACCGCCTTGGGCGCAGCGCATCGCTGCGCCCTTCGTCACTTTGCGTCGTTTGCATGACAAATCACCCATTGTCAGAGCGCCCCCTTTGCCGCTAGGGTCAATTCAGGCAACTTTTCGTTGCCACGAAATTCTCAGCCCCATGATCTGGCGCGCGTCACGCGCACCGAAACCGGGGCTTCGGATCGGCCGCAAGGCCGGAGTATTGCGCGCAAATGCCTGATCTTTCAGAGATTTACGCGCTTTTAAAGGTGGGCGGCTAAACACCGCTCAGACGTGAACCGCGATGATGTGCGCGACAGATGCAATGATTGACGAGGGGCGCCTTCTGGGCGTGACCCGCCGTCTTGCGTTGCGCGCAGCCGCCCGAACAAGCCGCCCCGAATTTCTGTCCTCCCGCTCCGGTTCGCCGGGGCGCAGATGGCGTTTGGCGCGCAATGGATTGATATGTCAAAGAAAATGCTTATCGACGCCACCCATGCCGAGGAAACTCGCGTGGTCGTGGTTGACGGAAACAAGGTCGAAGAATTCGATTTTGAAACCGTAAACAAACGCCAGCTCGCCGGAAATATCTATCTCGCCAAAGTCACCCGGGTGGAGCCTTCGCTTCAGGCGGCCTTTGTCGATTACGGCGGCAACCGGCATGGATTTCTGGCTTTTGCCGAGATTCACCCCGACTATTACCAGATCCCCGTCGCCGACCGCAAAGCCCTGCTTGAGGAAGAGCGCGCCCTGAACCGGGCCGAAGACGAGGAAGACAACCGCCGCGCCAAACCGCGCTCGCGCAACCAGCGCCCACGCGCTGAGGCCGCGAAATCCGGCGACGCCGTCCAGTCGGGCGAGATCAACGGCATGGATGTGGTTGATCTGTCCGAGGAAACCGGCGCTGATGGGCTGGTGCAAAGCGCGCCGCTTGCAGAAAACGCGACACAGCCCGGCGTTTCGCACGACGACGCGCATGATCATCCACACGATCACGCCCATAGCCATGGCGTTGCCTCGGTCGATGCCGAAGACGGCGATGCCCCCTTCCGCTCGATCGATCACGCCTCGGAAACGGATGATGAGATCGAGTCGATTGCCGAGGAAGACGTCGCCGAAGAGATCAGCGCGCCGCGCAAGCCTCGCGCCCGCCGCTACAAGATCCAGGAAGTCGTCAAGGTGCGCCAGATCATGCTGGTGCAGGTGGTCAAGGAAGAACGCGGCAACAAGGGGGCTGCTCTTACGACCTATCTGTCGCTGGCGGGTCGCTATTGCGTCTTGATGCCGAACACGGCGCGCGGCGGCGGCATCAGCCGCAAGATCACCCAGGCCGCTGACCGCAAGAAGCTGAAAGAAATCGCCAACGAGATCGAAGTGCCCGATGGCGCCGGTCTGATCATCCGCACGGCCGGTGCCAAGCGCACCAAGCCCGAGATCAAGCGCGACTACGAATATCTGATGCGGCTCTGGGAACAGGTGCGCGAGCTGACCCTCAAATCGATTGCGCCCGCCGCGATCTATGAGGAAGGCAACCTGATCAAACGCTCGATCCGCGATCTGCACTCCTCCGAGATCGACGAGATCCTGGTCGAAGGCGAGGCAGGCTATCGCACCGCCAAAGACTTCATGCGGATGATCATGCCGAGCCATGCCCGCATCGTGCAGCGCTATGCCGAACCGACACCGCTTTTTGCCCGCTATCAGGTCGAAAGCTACCTTGGCGGCATGTTCAACCCGACGGTGCAGCTGAAATCGGGCGGCTATATCGTCATCGGCATCACCGAGGCGCTGGTCGCCATCGACGTGAACTCCGGCCGCGCCACCAAGGAAGGCTCGATCGAGGATACCGCGCTCAAAACCAACCTTGAGGCCGCCGAAGAGGTCGCCCGCCAGTTGCGCCTGCGCGACTTGGCCGGTCTGATCGTCATCGACTTCATCGACATGGAAGAGCGTCGCAACAACGCCGCCGTTGAAAAGCGCCTGAAGGACAAGCTGAAAACCGACCGCGCCCGCATCCAAGTGGGCCGCATCTCGGGCTTTGGCCTGATGGAGATGAGCCGCCAGCGCCTGCGCCCCGGCATGCTCGAAATCGACCACGCAGCCTTGCTCGCATTGCCATGGCACCGGCTTGATCCGTTCGGACGACAGCCTTGGCCTGCAAGTGCTGCGCGCTCTGGAAGAAGAGGGCACGCGCAAACGCTCGAAAGAGGTGCTGTTGAAGGCGCCGATTGGCATCGTCAACTTCCTGATCAACGGCAAGCGCGAGCATATCGCGTTGATCGAGGCCCGCTATGGCATGTCGGTGCGCATTGAATGCGATCCGGCGCTGATCAGCCCGGATTACTCGATTGAAAAGTTCAAGACCGCGACTCGCGTTGTGGCCGAAAGCCTGAACGTGATTTCCGGCAATGCCAGCCTGATGGGCGCGCCGGTGGCAGAAGAGGAAGATCCCGAGATCGTCGACGAGATCGAGGAAATCGAAGAGGCCGAAGTGGTGGAAACCAGCGAGGCCGAAGCCGGCACTGGCGAGGCCGCGCAGGGCAATGGCAAGAAACGCCGTCGCCGTCGTCGTCGCAAGAAGCCGGGGCAGGGCGGCGAAGCCAATGCGGCGAATGCCTCCGAAGGCGATGACGCTGACGACGAAGGGGATGACGCTGCCGAGGCCGAAGTTGCACCAGCAGCCGCACCTGTCGAGGCAAGTGAAACTGCGGCGCCGAAAAAGCGCACGCGGGTGCGCGGTGGCAAGAAGGCCGCTGACCCGGTCGTTGCCGCGCCAGCCGCTGTCGTCGAAGCGCCGGTTGCGCTGGCCGAGCCTGAAGCTGCCGAACCCGTCGCTGCGGTGCCCGCTCCCAAGCCCCGTTCGCGCAGCCGCAGCAAGGCGGTAAAGGCCGAAACTTCGGCTCCGACCGAGGCAGCTGTTGCCGAAGCCGAACCTGCAACCCCTGCACCGAAGAAGCCGACGCGCAGCCGCGCCAAAGCAAAACCGGCAGCAGAAGTCCCTGCCGAGGCGACAGCTGCCGAAGCCGTCGCTGATGCGCAGCCAGAGCCTGCTCCGGTCGCAGCCGCTGTCGAGGCTCCTGCCGCAGTGGCGACGCCCCAAACTGAAGCTCCGGCCCCTGCCCCGCAAGCCGAGCTTGAGACCGAGGAGGCAGCAGCCAAGCCGAAGAAACGCGGCTGGTGGTCGCTGGCCCGCTAAGGATCTGGCTTGTTAAAGCAAAAAGGCGGCAGGGAAACCTGCCGCCTTTTTTCAATCGGGCCCGCGCCGGATCAGATAGGCTGCAACGCCCTCGACCTCAGAGGCTTCAAGAAAACTGTGCCGCGCCTGAACGCAGAAATGTGGCAAATCGATCGCGGCCATTCGGTCCGTTGCCAAGACGCGCAGCACCTCTCCCTCGGCCATCGCGATCAGCCGCTTGCGCGCCCGCAGCACCGGCAAAGGGCACAACAGCCCCGCACAATCGATCTCGACATCCCATTGCATCGGTTCCCCCATCCTCTCGCCTCAAATATCCAAAGCAGAGTGCCTGCATTCTGCTTAGCCGGAGGCCGCAAGACCAGCCCCAATCACCCCCGCGTGATATCGCGCGCCAAGGCGTGACCTTGCCGACGAACCGCGATAGGTCTGGCAAAACGGAGGCCCCATGTTCGGCATTGATATCATCGACGCAAGCCTGCTCCCTGCCATGCTGGTGGCCCTGCTGGCCGGCGTGCTCTCTTTCCTCAGCCCCTGTGTGCTGCCGATCGTGCCGCCCTATCTGGCCTATATGTCCGGCATTTCGGTGGGCGAAATGAAGGGGGGCCGCTCGCCGATCCTTGCCGCGCTTTTCTTTGTGCTGGGCCTTTCGACCGTTTTCATGATCTTCGGCCTTGCCGCCTCGGCCTTTGGCGCGTTCTTCCTTGGCAATGCCGAGATCTTCTCGACCGCTGCGGGCATCATGGTGATGATCTTTGGCGCGCATTTCGTCGGCGTCTACCGCATCGGTTTTCTCGACCGCGAGATGCGGCTCGATGCCGGGGATCGCGGCGGTTCGGCCTTTGGCGCTTATCTGCTTGGCCTCGCCTTTGCCTTCGGCTGGACGCCCTGCATCGGCCCGCAACTCGGCGCGATCCTCAGCCTTGCCGCGCAAGAGGGCAATGTCTCGCGCGGGATGACCCTGCTCGCGGTCTATGCCGCAGGGCTTGGCTTGCCCTTCCTCGCCGTCGCTGCCTTTTTCAGCCGGCTCTCGCCGCTGGTCACCTTCTTCAAGCGCCACGCCGAGCGCATCGAGCGGATCATGGGCCTGCTGCTTTGGACCATCGGATTGATGATGCTGACCGGGGGCTTTTCAAGCTTTTCTTACTGGCTGTTGGAAAACCTGCCTTTCCTGGCCAATTTGGGTTAGATTTCCCCTTAGAATTGCCAAAATCCGCCTTTAGAGTGACCAGAGCACAGGTGAGGGGCGGATGGAGCAGAGCGTCGGCGCAGGGGACGAGGGCAGTGCGCAATTTCGCAGGCGGGTGTTTTACATCCCCGGCTATGACCCGATCCACCCGCGCCGCTACCGCGAGCTTTACCGCAAAGAGGGCGGCGATCAGGCGCGGATCTCGGGCTATCAGCTCGATCTGAAGCCAAGGTCCGTCAAAGGCCGCTATGGCTGGCATGTCACGACGCAGATTGGCGTGCAGCGCAGCGAGGCGGATATCGAGGTGCTGGTCTGGTCCGATATCGTCAAGACCTCGATGGACCGCGGTATCTTTGGCACCTATCTGCAACTCTGTCGCACGGCTTGGACCTATATCGGATCAGGGGCGCTGTTCCGGCTGATGCGGCTGCGCAAGGGGCCGATGATTGCGGCGCTGTATCCGATTGTCTTTTTGATCGTGCAACTGGCGCTGGCCTGCCTTTGCGGCTGGGGTCTGAGCCTGCTGGTCGGGCAGTTGCATCCCCTGTTGGGATGGGCTGCGGGGCTGGCGCTGATCTGGGCGATGCTGCGTGCCTTCAAACGCTGGGATAACAAGGTTTTCGCCTACTACCTGATGCACGACTACGCCTATTCGGCGCAGTTCAAAGGCGCCAATCCACCGGAGCTAGAGGCGCGGATGGCGGATTTCGCCGCAGCGATCCGCGCCGCGCTGACCGAGGGCTATGACGAGGTGCTGGTGGTCGGCCATTCCTCGGGCGCGCATCTGGCGGTGTCGATCCTCTCGGATCTCTTGCGTGCGGGCCTGCCCAAGGCGGGCCGGGCGGCTGGCCTTTCTCTCGCTGGGGCAGGTGGTGCCGATGGTGTCCTTTCTGCCCGAGGCGCGGCGGCTGCGCGGCGATCTGGCCTATCTTTCGGCGCACAACCGACGTGACTTGGGTCGATGTCACTGCCCCCGGCGACGGCTGTGCCTTTGCGCTCTGCGATCCGGTGGCGGTGACGGGCGTGGCACCTGCGGCCAAGCGCTGGCCGCTGGTGATCTCGGCCGCCTTCACCCAGACCCTGAGCCCGGCCCGCTGGGCAGAGCTGCGCTGGCGGTTTTTCCGGCTGCATTTTCAGTATCTCTGCGCCTTTGACCGGCCCGGTGACTATGACTATTTTCAGATCACCGCCGGGCCTCTCACCCTGGCCGACCGCTATCGTCGACCGCGCCCGCGTCGAAAAGCCGGATTGAAACGCCGGCTTTCCGGCTATAGAACCACGGCAATGATCGCCGCCCAAGCCGCCCTCGCGCCCCGATAAGGTCTCGCTGCTGGCACTATCTGCGGCTGTTTCGCGCCGATATTCTGTCGGCGCAGCCTGCGCGGCTCTATCGCGCCTGGATGGCAGAGTTCCGCACGCCGTTCTTTCGCAGCTATATGTGCAACGATCCGGCGCTGGTGAACCGCGTGCTGGTCGAGCGTCCCGATGATTTCCCCAAATCCAACCGCATCCGCGAAGGGCTGACCCCGCTTGCTGGGCAATTCGGTTTTCGTGACCAATGGCGAGGTCTGGAAACGCCAGCGCCGCATCATTGATCCGGCCTTCGAAGGCGGGCGGCTGCGCGATACCTTCCCGGCGATGCTGGCGGCTGGGCAGGCGGCGGTGGCGCGCATGCCCCTAGGCGTGGTCGAGGTCGAAGAGGAGATGAGCCACGCCGCCGCCGATGTGATCTTTCGCACGCTGTTTTCGATCCCGATCGAGCATGAGATGGCCGCACAGGTCTTTGCCGAATTTCGCGCCTATCAGCGCACGCAACCGATCCTGAACCTTGCGGCTTTCCTGCCCTTGCCGCGCTGGGTCCCGCGCTTTCATCGCGGCAACACCAAAGCGCTCTGCCACGGTAATCCGCAAGCTGATCACCGGGCTGACCGAGGCGCGGGCAGCCGCAGATTGCGGCGGGCACAGCGCCCGATGATCTGGCCACCAAGATCATGACCACCGCCGACCCGCTGACCGGCGCGCGCTTTGAGACCGAGGAGATGGTCGATCAGGTGGCGATCTTCTTTCTGGCGGGGCATGAGACCTCGGCCTCGGCGCTGGCTTGGGCGCTGTTGATCTGCTGGCACTTTATCCCGAGGTGCAGGAGCAGGTCGCGGCAGAGGCGCAAGCCTTGGGCGAAGCCCCGGAGTTCAGTGCGATCTCCAAGCTGCGCTACACCCGCGACGTGTTCCGCGAGGTGCTGCGGCTTTATCCGCCGGTGCCGATGATGGTGCGCGAGAACCGCTGCCCCGAGGAGATGCGGGGCCGGCAAGGTCGCCAAGGGCGCGCAGATCGTGCTCAGTCCCTGGCATCTGCACCGCCATGAACGCATCTGGACCGCGCCCGATGAATTCGACCCGACCGTTGGCAGACCGAAGAAAACCGTGCCTGCGCCCGCGAGGCCTATATGCCGTTTTCGGCGGGGCCCAGGGTCTGCACCGGGGCGGGCTTTGCCATGGTCGAGGGGGTGCTGCTGCTGGCGACTGCTGGCCCGCGCCTTCCGCTTTGACCGGGTCGAGGGCGAAGATCCGGTGCCGGTCGCGCATCTGACGGTGCGGGCGGCGCAGGGCATCAGTCTGCGGATTTCACGGCGCTAGACGTCTTTGCAGCTCTTGCAGGATAAAGACCCGGATCGCCGAGGCGAGGCCGACATCGCCCGCGCGCCCCGCGTCGATCTCGGCAGCAAGGGCGTTCAGCGTCTGGCCGCGCCTCGTCGGCCAGCGCCTGAAATTCGGCCCAGAACTCTTGCTTCCAGCGAGACGCTGGTGCGGTGACCATGCAGGGTCAGCGAGTGTTTGGCGGGCCGATCGCTCATTCGGGCGCTTGCCCGTCAGCTTCGCGTCCTGCAACTTTGTGCCCGTCAAGGTCACGTTTGGCCTTTTCGGCCTCGGCCTTTTGCCGCAACTTTTCGTCTTTGCGGCGACCGAATTTAACCGAATTGGCATCCGCCTGCGCGCGGGCCTCAAGCCTTTCCTTGGCCTTCCGCACCGCGCGCAGGTTGACGATTTCGGCCATGATCAGCCCTTGGGGCCGATCATATCCTCGGGCCGCACAACGCGGTCAAAGGTCTCGCCATCGACATAGCCAAGCGCAATCGCCTCTTCGCGCAGGGTCGTGCCGTTCTTATGCGCGGTCTTGGCGACCTTGGTGGCGGCGTCATAGCCGATGGTCGGCGCCAGTGCCGTCACCAGCATCAGCGATTCCTTCATCAGCTTTTCGATCCGCGCCGTATTGGCCTGGGTGCCGACCACCATATTATCGGTGAAGGACCCCGCCGCATCGCCCAAAAGCTGCATGGATTGCAAGACGTTATAGGACATCATCGGGTTGTAGACGTTCAGCTCGAAATGGCCCTGCGAGCCGGCAAAGCCCACCGCCGCATCGTTGCCCATGACATGGGCGCAGACCATGGTCAGCGCCTCGGCCTGGGTCGGGTTGACCTTGCCCGGCATGATCGACGAGCCCGGCTCGTTTTCCGGCAGGATCAGCTCGCCCAGACCCGAGCGCGGGCCGGAACCGAGCAGGCGCAGGTCGTTGGCGATCTTGAACAGGCTGGCGGCGACGGTTTTCAGCGCGCCCGAGAACATCACCATGGCATCATGCGCGGCGAGGGCCTCGAACTTGTTCGGGCGCGGTCACGAAGGGCAGGCTGGTGATCTTGGCGATCTCGGCAGCAACGCGGGCATCAAATCCGACCTTGGTGTTCAGCCCGGTGCCGACAGCGGTGCCGCCCTGCGCCAGCTCATAGATATCGGGCAGGCACAGCTTGACCCGCGCGATGCCCTTATCGACCTGAGTGGCATAGCCCGAGAATTCCTGCCCCAGGGTCAGCGGCGTTGCATCCTGGGTATGGGTGCGGCCGATCTTGATGATGTCTTTGAATTCATTGGATTTCGCCCAGAGCGCCTTGGCCAGCTTTTCCAGCCCCGGCAGCAGCACATCCCGCGCCATCATGCCGATGGCGACGTGCATCGCGGTGGGGAAGGTGTCGTTCGAGGACTGCCCCATGTTGACGTGATCATTCGGATGCACCGGCTTTTTCGAGGCCATCACCCCGCCCAGCATCTCAATCGCGCGGTTCGAGATCACTTCGTTGGCGTTCATGTTCGACTGGGTGCCCGAGCCGGTCTGCCAGACCACCAGCGGGAAGTTGTCGTCGAACTTGCCGTCGATCACCTCTTGCGCCGCGGCGGCAATGGTCTTGCCCAGATCGGCATCCAGATCGCCCTGGGCCACGTTCACCATGGCGCAGGCCTTCTTGATCACGCCAAGCGCGCGGATGATCGCGACGGGCTGACGTTCCCAGCCGATCGGGAAGTTCTGAATCGAGCGCTGGGTCTGCGCGCCCCAGTATTTGTCGGCGGGAACCTCGAGCGGGCCAAAGCTGTCGGTTTCGGTGCGGGTGGCGGACATGTGCAAGCCTCCTGTTTGAGCTGAGGCGGGCATAGCGCGGCGGGCTGCAGAATTCAATCGGTATACGGCGGTATACTGTGTTTTGCGACGATCAGGCGCGGCTGAAATGGTAAACGCGGGCGGGCGGCAGGTTGGCCCAGACCTTGCGGCCCTTGCGATAGGTCAGGCCGAGTTCGGCGAGCAGTCTCGGAGGACAGCGGCGGCTTCGGGCCATAGGTGAATTGGGTGTAGACGCCACCCGGCGCAAGAATCTCGAAGGCGGTCGCGACGATAGAGCGGCGCAGCTCCAGCGGCATCGACAGCAGTGGCAGGCCAGAGATCACCCGCTCGACGCCCTTGGGCACCAGTTGGGCGGCGGCCTGGGCAGGGGCGTGGTGGATGGTGGATTTCGGGGAAG
This sequence comes from uncultured Alphaproteobacteria bacterium, assembly GCA_963815275.1. Classification (GTDB taxonomy): domain Bacteria; phylum Pseudomonadota; class Alphaproteobacteria; order Rhodobacterales; family Rhodobacteraceae; genus Cypionkella. Next base: position 13,777 of record CAWFGD010000018.1, on the reverse strand, counting down.
CGGAGACGCAAGTGGCCGACGAAATCGGCGCTCATCTCGAAGAGGGTCAGGTTTTCGGGCGCAACGCCTGCGGCCAGCACGCCCCGCGTCAGCACACCGGTGCCCGGCCCGAACTCGACGACGCGGCCGGTCTGCGGCCCCAAGCCCTCGGCCATTGCGCGGGCAAGCCAGGGCGACGAGGGGGCAATGGCGGAAATCTGTTTGGGTTGCGTCAAAAGCTGACGAAAAAACAGCTGGGCTTCGTGGGCCATGCTGGCCTCCTGCAAGGGGAATCCACTATTGTTTGCGGAACTTGTCGAGCCTTACGATTTGCGCGTCACCTTGCGGCGGGGTCGGATCGTCCTCGGGGCCCTCTTCTTCGTCCTCGGCCTCGTCGTCGTCTTCATGGGTTTCAAAGCGTAACCCGAATTCCACGGAAGGATCGACAAAGGTGCGTACGGCGTCGAAAGGAATCACCAGATGCTCGGGCTGGTTGCCGAAATTCAGCGTGATCGAAAAGCCGTCATCGGTGACGACAAGATCTTCAAACCAGTGCTGTACCACGATCGTCATCTCGCCCGGATAGCGCGAGCGCAGCCAGTCGGCCATCTCGACCTCTTCAAAGGTGGTGTCGAAGGTGATGAAAAAGTGGTGTTCGCCCGGCAGACCGTGTTCGGCGACGCCGCTCAGCACTGTCTGGATCAGGCCGCGCATCGCCTTGTGCATCAGATTTCCGTAATCGATCGACTTGGACATGCACCACCCCTTCGCATTGAGGGCCAGCATAGGGGATTCGCCTTCAAAGGGAAGAGGGTGCGGGCCAGAATGCTGCGGATGCAGCGGTGCTTGCTGCGCAAAGCAGCAGCAGCCTGCCGAGCGGCCAATGCCGCAGCAGCAAGAGGTAGGCGGCCAGAAGGGCGAGGGCGGTGGGCAGCAGTCTGAGGCTGAGGGGGTCGGGCAGGTCTAGGTGCAAGGGGCCGAAAACAAGGGGAATTCTATCACCAAACAGCACATGCCCCGCGAACCAGAGCGAGAGGCTGGCGATGACGCCGACCACGGCCGCCGTGATCGAGGCCAGCGCGCCCGAAAGTCGGGGGGCGTGGGTGAGCCGGGCGATCCAAGGCGCACCCGCAAAGATCCATAGAAAACAGGGCGCAAAGGTCATCCATAGGGCGGTGACCGCCCCCGCAATACCCATGGCGATGCCCTGTTTGGCGGCGGCGACATAGGCCACGAACTCGGTCACCAGGATCAGCGGGCCAGGGGTGGTTTCGGCAAGGCCCAGGCCGTCGATCATCTGGCGCAGATCAAGCCATTGTTTTTGCTGCACGACCTCTTGGGACATCCAGGCCAGAACCGCATAGGCGCCGCCAAAGGTCAGCACGGCGAGCTTGGAGAAATAAAGCGCGATTTCAGCCAGCAGCGGCGGGGCCGCCACCTGCATCAAACCCAGAGGCGCAAGCCAGATCAGCCCCCAGATCAACCCGGCGCGCAGGCTTTGCCGCCAGGGCTTTGGCGTTGATATTGCGGCGGTTTGCGCCGGAGTGGTGAAGAAACCCCAAAGCCCAGCGGCGAGAATCACCAGAGGGAAGGGCAAGCCAAAGAGGGCGAGGGCGAGAAAGGCCAGAAGGGCGGTTGCGCGTTGGCTTTGAGACTTCAGCGCGCGTTTGCCGACGCGAAGCAGGGCCTCGAGCACGACGGCGAGGACCGCCGCCTGCACGCCGACAAAGAGGGCAGCCACCAGAGGCAGATCACCCCAAGCGACGTAAATCATTGACAAAATCAGAACCACAATCGCGCCGGGCAGCACGAAGAGACCGCCTGCAATCAGCCCGCCAAGGGTGCCCGCGCGCTTCCAGCCGATCCAGGTCGCCAGTTGCATTGCCTCGGGGCCGGGCAGCAGCATGCAAAAGGACAGGGCTGAGAGGTAATCGGGTTCGGAGACCCAGCCGCGCTCGTCGACGATCTCGCGGTGCATCAGGCTGATCTGGGCTGCGGGGCCGCCGAAGGACAAGAGGCCGATGCGGGCGAAGGTGCGGGTCAATTCGGCAAGCGGGCTCATGCGCCGCGCCCTGCGGGCCAGTCGTGACCCTCGTCATGGCCATCACGCGCCCATCGGTAGAGCGCGTCGTAAAGCGCCATGCCCGCCTCCAACTGCGCCAGATCATCGCGATACTGCCGTGAAAGTCCGACAGAAATCGCAAGCAAACCAGCGGCTTGCGGTGAGAGATCATGGCGGTCGGTATCGGCGGCGCGCACGACGAGGGCGAGGCGGGAGAGGGCCTCGCTGGTCAGATTGAAGGTCTGCAACATGGTGTCAAAGCTGCAAAGCTCGCCCTGGTGGCTGAAGTCGCAGCCCTCGATATCGAAGGGGGTGGCGTTGAAGCGCAGCGCGACATCGGCGACTTCGGCGGGGGCTACGAAGAGGAAGCGGGCCGCGGGATCGACAAAGCGGCGGATCAGCCAGGGGCAGGCGATGCGGTCGATCTTGGGGCGATGTCTGGTGACCCAGAGCGAAGTTGCAGGCAGGGCGGCGATGGGGATCATCGGCAGGCCAGCTTCGGCCCAAGCCATTGTTCCGCCTTCCAGAACTTCGGCCTCGATGCCTTGCAGACGCAAGAGGGCCGCGACACCTTCGGAGAGTTTCTCGGCCCTTTTGGCAGATCACCACGACGCGCCTGCCTTGCAGGAAGGTCGGGGCGGGGTCGGCGGAATTGTGCTGTAGGATCAAGCTTGTAGGGATCACGGCGGGATCGGCGGCGCGGTCTTCGGGCAGGCGGACGTCGAGCAGGGCCGGGGCGTCGGGCAGGCCGATCTGACGCATCAGTTGGGCGGGGGTGATCTGGTTGAACGAGGCCATGGGGGCATCCTTTGCTGTGACAATGGATGCGACGCTTGGGCCGGAGCCTCACGGGGCGTTCGCGAACCCCATAAGGAGTGGTAGGCAAAAGCTGCGCTTGCGTCAAGTATGGCGCAGCGTTCAAATTTAACGAAACAATTTCAAGGGGATAAGGTGCCGGATTCTGTTGCCAGGTTCCGGCGGACCCCGCCCTACGCGGCTAAGCGCAGGGACTTAGTTTCGGCGACTCGAACTGCTTACGCAGCCAAAGCCATTGCCGGAGCACGGTTGTCATTTGCAACTGTACGTTTCGGACCGATAACGGTGGTACCTCACCGAGCGAAAGCTGGCCCCTTTAGACGTTCGTCGATCCTATTTCGACCCCAAGCACCTGCAAAGACAGGGGAATTGGTGGAGTTGTCGGGTACCGCCCCCGAGTCCGAGCCGTTTATTATGGGTGCGTTTATCGCCATAGTCGCAAGCAAGCCTGCGACAGGCTTCTATATAGGGCCGCCGCGCGCCGCGCGCAAGGCTTCCGCGGCGTCTGGCGGGGGTATGATCAGCGTATGGTTTAGGTATGGCGCGTGTACATACCTTGGTTGGCCGCCGGATCAGGCCTTGCGAAAGCGCAGGAAGGTGTTGGCGGTGGTCTCGGGGGCTTGCAGCAGGGTGAGCGGACCTTGGCGGGTGAAGGGCAGGCCGGACGCCGCGAGGCAGGCGTCAAAGCGGGCCGGGTCGGCGTAGGTGAAATCCATGGCGAGGATGGCGGGGGTGGTGTCTTCGGTGACTGCGGCGGGGAGCGGGGCGAAGGCCGCTTCCAGCGCGGCGCGGGTCGAGCAGGGTGATGGTGCCATTGGCGGTCTGAACGGAGTAGCCGCCTTTGAGCGGGGTGGCGGGGCCGTAGAGCGCGGTCAGGCGGGGGGCAAGGGTCGCTTGGGCGGCTTCGTCGGCGAGAATTGTGACGCCGCAGATGCCGTTGACCGAATTGGCGTGGTCGAGCCATTCGGGGACGTAAATCAACTCTGGCCGGTGTTGCTGACAGAGAAAGAGCGACAGGCGCGGGAAGGTCGGGTCGGGCAAGAGCGCGAGGGTGGTCTTGGTGCGGTCGCTGCGGCCATCGGGCAGGGTGACGTCGCGGCCGAATTCGAGATGACCTGCGAGGCGAGGCCCGCGGCGCAGGCTCGGGTGGCGTCGGCCTGCCAGTTCGTGCTGTGCAGGGCGGTGAGGGCGATGCCTTCGCGCTGGGCGAGATGGCTGGCGATGTGGCGACCAAAGCGGAAGTCACCTGCGGGCAGGGTGTCGATCAGGCTTTCGTCATAAAGGCCCATGATCTCCAAAAGGCAGCCTTGGAACATGGCGAGCGAGGTTGAGGTGCCCCAGGGGTGCTTGCCGATCGCGGTCATGGTGAAGCCGAGGGCGATCAGGCGGGCGCGCAGCGCCGCGATGTCGCGGGTGGCGAGCAGGGGGTGGTCGATGCCGAAGGCTGCGGTCATGCGGGTGGCCTTTGGAACGACACACGGGCGGGGCCTTTGGCCGTGGCTCTTTGGCCCGCGAAGGTGGTGGCGGGCGGCACGTCTTGCAGCACGATGGCCCCGGCGGCGATATTGGCGCCCTGACCGATGGTGATGCGACCCAAGAGGGTGGCGCCTGCGCCGATCACCACATCGTCGCCGATGAGGGGGTGACGCTGTGGGCCGGAGTTGGTCAGGGTGCTGCCAAGCGTGACGTTGTGCCAGATCGAGACATTGTCGCCGATGACGGCGGTCTCGCCGATGACGCAGCCAAGGCCGTGGTCAAGCCAGAAGCCCGCGCCGATTTGGGCGGCGGGGTGGATATCGGTGGCACAGCGCCCGGCCAAGGCTGGATTTGAGCGCCAGCGCCAGGGTGGGGTCGCTGGACCAGAGGGCATGGGCTGCGCGGTGGGCCATGACGGCCTGCACGCCGCGCGAGAACAACAGGGCGGCTGCGGCACCGCCGGGTTCGAAATTGCGCCGGGCGGTCTCGTGGATATCGCTCAGGCTGAGGGCGGTCAGCGCGGGATCGCCATAGGCGCGGCGCACCTCGGCGGCCACGGCGGGGCTGCGCGCGATATGGCCGAGCAGCGCGCCCGCGAGGTGCGGGAAAGCTGATCAGATCGGGCGCGGCAAAGCCGAAAATTGCCGCTGTTGGCGGCGAGGCCGCAAGCAGGGCTTTGACGTCTGAAGAGCAAGGCTTCGGGCATGGGGTCTCCTTCAGGAGGCGTAGCCGAAGGCTATGCGCGGCAGGGGGGCGGAGTCGAGCCAGATGCTTTTGGGGGCGGTGTATTCCATCAGCGCATCGCTGCCGCTGGAGCGGCCAAAGCCGGAGTTGCGCGAGCCGCCGAAGGGCGAGGAGACGTGGATCGCCTTGTAGGAGTTGATCCAGAAGGTGCCGGCGCGGACGGCGGCGGCGATGCGGTGGGCGCGGCCGACATCGCTGGTCCAGACCGCTCCGGCAAGGCCGAAGGGCGTGTCATTGGCGAGGCTGATGGCTTCGGCTTCGTCGGCGAAAGTGAGGGCGGTGGCGACGGGGCCGAAGATCTCGGTCTGGGCGGCGGTGGCCTGATTGGTGAGGTTTGTGATAACGGAGGGAGCGATGAAGAGGCCTTGGTCGGGCAGCTCTCGCGGCTGAGGATCTGGCCGCCTTCGCTGCGTGCACCCGCAAGCATATGTTCGATATGGGAAAACTGGCGGGCGTTGGCGATTGGGCCGATCTCGGTTGCCTCATCCAGCGGGTCGCCGAGGCGGATCTTGTTCATGCCGGAGTGCAGGCGGTCGAGGAAGCTCTCGCGGATCGGCTCTTGCAAAAGCAGCCGCGAGCCTGCGACGCAGGACTGGCCCGCGCCGGAAAAGATCGCGGCCTGTGCGCCGAGGAGGGCGTGGTCGATATTGGCATCGGCGAAGATGATATTGGCGGATTTGCCGCCGAGTTCGAGGACGCAGGGTTTCAGCGCCTCGGCGGCGGCGATGGCGACGCGGCGACCGGTGGCGGGGGAGCCGACAAAGATCACCTTGCGCACCGCTTCATCGGCGATGGCGGCCTGGCCTGCGGTCTGACCAAGCCCTGCGAGGACGTTGATCAGGCCCTTGGGCAGGCCTGCGGCCTCGGCGATCACCGCGAGGGCGATGGTGGTCAGCGGAGTGAGTTCGGAAGGTTTGATCACCACGGCGTTGCCGGTGGCCAGCGCCGGGGCGATCTGCCAGCCCGCGGTGAAGATCGGCGCGTTCCAGGGGGTGATCTGGAAGACCACGCCAAGCGGTTCGCGCAGGGTGAAATTGAGGTGGCCAGAGGGCACGGGGATCACCTCGCCATGCAACTTGTCGGCCCAGCCGGCGTAATAGGCGAACATCTCGGCCACCTTGGCGACCTCGACGCGGGCATCGCGGATCGGCTTGCCGCAGGTGAGGGATTCAAGCAGGGCGAGGGGGGCGGCGCGGTCGCTGACGGCGCGGGAGATGGCGTAAAGCATCTGGCCGCGCTGGTTGGCGGGCAGGGCTGACCAGTGGCGCTGGGCTGTGGTGGCGGCCTGGCAGGCCTGGGTGGCGAGGGCGGCACCTGCGTCGGGGTAGGTGGTGAGGGTCTCATTGGTGAAGGGGTCGATGAGGGCAATCATGTCGCCCTCGCCGGGGATGAGGTGGCCGCCGATCAGGCTTTGCGGTTGAGGGCCGAGGCTGAGATCGGTCATGAGAGAGGCGAAAAGTGCGTTACGGGTCATGGGGTTACCTTGGCAATGGCGTTGAAATCGGCGCTGTCGGGCAGGGTTTCGGCGGAGGCCTCCCAGAGGGCGGCGATGGGGGCGAAGCCGGGGAGGTCGAGGCCGGTTTCGGCGGCGAGGCTCATCGCAAGGCCGACGTCTTTGCGCATCAGGCCCATGGTGAAACCGGAGTTGAACGCGCCGCTGAGGATCCAGCGCGGAAAGTTGACCTCGCTGACCCCCGAGCGACCGGAACCTGCGTTGATGCCTTCGAGCAGCGCCTCGGGGGCGACGCCTGCGGCAGCCCCAAGGCGCAGCGCTTCGGCGACCAGCACGAGGTTGGCGGCGCAGAGCATGTTGTTGGCGATCTTGGCGGCATGGCCCGCACCCGGGCCGCCGACCACGACGGTCTTGGCGGTGAGATGGGCGAGCAGGGGGCGCAGGCGGCTGATGCCTTGCGCCTCCCCGCCCAAAAGCATGGTCATGGTGCCGGCGCGGGCCGCGGAGGGGCCACCGCTGACCGGACCGTCGATGAAGAGCGCGCCGCGTTTGGCGGCCTCGGCGGCCATTGCCTGAGAGGTGGCGGGTTCGGAGGTCGAGGTGTCGAGGATCAGGCTGCCTTGCGACAGATGCGGCAGGATCTCGGCCATCACGGCGCGGACCACGGCGGCTTTGGGCAGTGAGAGCAGGATCGTGTCGCAGCTTTGTGCCAGTGCAGCGGCAGAGTTTGCAGGGCTGGCCCCGAGGTCCTGCATGCGGGCAAGAATGACGGGGTCGGGGTCGAAGCACAGCAGATCCTGCCCGCGCTCGCGTAGCCTTGCGACCATGCCGCCGCCCATATTTCCGCAACCGATGATGCCGAGTTTCATGCCGTGCCCTCTTGTGGTTTGCCTGAGTGTTGCAGGTCAGAAGCGGGCAATCCAGCGCAGGGAATTGACTTTATCGTTGCGCCTGGATGCAACGTTAATCCGTGAAGGCCGACATCGTCTTGGCCAGATGGCGGGCGAGCAACTGCGCGGCCTGCGGCAACTCGCGGCCGTTTCGGACAAAGAGATGCGCCGCGCCCGTGCCGAATCCCTGACCATGCAAGGGCGTCGCCACGATGCTGCCCTCCTCAATCTCGCGGCGCAGCACAAAGCGCGGCAGGAAGGTCACGCCCATGCCAGCATGCAAAAAGGCCTTGAGCACGGCAATCGAGCGGGTCTCGACCAGAGCGCGCAGCCGCAAACCGTGGCGCGACTCGGTCGCCGCCAGCATCGCGCCCACACCAGAACCCTGGCTGAGCAGTGCGGCAGGCAGGCTGGCGGCGGTGGCCAAAGAGATCGGCCCGGGCAGGGTGGCAAATCGGGTGCCTGCGCCCGAAAGCATGACCAGCGGGCGGCTGGCCTGAGCAATCGACTTAAAGCGTTGGTCTGGCGTAAGATTATAGGCAAGCCCCAGATGCGCCTCGTCCGAGGCGATCAGATGCGCCACCGCATCGGTCGCGCCGAGACTGACGGAATAGGTCAGCTTGGGATAGGTGTTGGCAAATTCCGCAAGCGCGCTGCTGAACAGGTCGCTGACAAAACCCTCGCCCACCGCGAGCGTCACCTTGCCGCGCTGCAAGCCGCGCAACGCGTCAAAACGCGACTGCATCAATTCCAGCGCCGCCGCCTCGCGGCCCAGATGCTCTTGCAACAGCGCGCCCGCCTCGGTGAGCCGCGCTCCACTTCGGCCGCGTTCGAACAGCGCGGCGCCGAGCTGGTGCTCCATCGCGGCAAGGCTGCGGCTGATGGTCGAGGCCTCGACCCCCAACTGCTCGGCGGCCCCGCGCAGCGAGCCTGCGCGCAGAATGGCGAGGAAGGCGGTGATATGTCTGGGATCGAGCGGCTGCATGATGCGGCAAGTCTAAGGATGATTTGGCCAGAAGTCGCGCAAAGATTGCAACAAGGGCGCCTCGCCTGAAAACCAAGGCTAAGGTCATCCTCTCTGTAAAAATATCCCCGCCGGAGGCTTCACCAGACCCGCAGGACAGGGTCCAAAAAGAAACCGCCTGCACCGTGGCGCAGGCGGTTCCCTTTAACCCAAGCGATCAGAAGCCGGATTTGATCAGTTCGAATTCCTGGGTCATCTTGTCGCGGAAGGTCGGGTCGATCGGCACTTGCGGCAGCAGGATGCCGTCGATCGGGTCGACGTTGCCTTCCTTGAGCGCCTCGGCCGGGATTTCCTTCATCGCGGCTTCGTTGGTGCTGGCGTAGCCGAAGTGCTCCAGCAGACCCAGCGCGGATTTATGCTCGAGCCAAGAGTTGATGAAGTCATAGGCCTGATCTTCCGACCCCGGCGCGTCCTTGAAGTTGACATAGCCGCAGAACCAGCTCGACACGCCTTCCTTGGGGGTGCGTTGGAAGGCGACCGGCACGCCGTCTTCCTTCATATAGGCGACGCCGTCGTTCCAGTTCCAGGCGATGTCGATCTCGCCCGATTTCATCAGCTGCGCCAGTTCGGCGGGGTCGGTCCAATAGGTGCGCACATTCTGGTGGGCCTTGCGCAGCCAGTCGGCGGCGGCGGTATATTGGTCGTCGGTGACGTTGGTCCAATCCGAAACCCCGGTGGCGAGATAGGCCAGCGACCAGGCGTCATCGGTGTTGTCGGGCAGCGAGATCTTGCCTGCGTATTTCGGATTTACGAAGACATCGAGCGAGGCCACATCTTCGGCGGGGACTTTCTCGGTGTTATAGGCGATGGCGGTATAGGCGTAGTCGGTCGGGATGTACCACACACCCTTGTCATCCTCGAAGATTTTGGAATCCTTGAAGCGCGCGGCGACATTGGCGTATTCGGGGATGCGGCTGGTGTCCCAGGGCTCGATCAAGCCGGCATCGCGGTATTTCTGCACCATCTGCGAGCAAGGATGCGCCACATCGGCCTTGAAGCCGGAGGCGACTTTCTGGAAGGCTTCGTCGTCATCGCCGAAGAAGGCATAGGTCGGATTGCCGTGCTTGGCGATGAAGCTTTCGATCAGCGAGGGTTCTTCAAAGCCCGCCCAATCAAAGACGGTGAGATTGACGTCATCGGCCTGCGCCATGCCGGAGAGGGCGAGGGCAAAGGCGGTGCTGGCGAGAAGGCGTGTGGCTTTGGTCATGAATGCCTCCTAAGCGGTTGTGGTTCGGCGGCTTCCCCCCAGAGAGGCCGCGCAGACTGATGGCAGGCTAGTTTGGCTCTGGCCCTGCCTCAAGCTCTTATTGCAGGATGGGCGGCGAAGCAGGGCCTTGGCAAGGGGGCGCTTGCAAAAAGTGCTGGATTTTTGATCAAAAGGACAATCATCTGCGGCAAGGACCTTCGTCACTTGTAACATCTTGCCCCGGAAAGGCACCCGATGACCCAGCTAGATATGGATTTTGTGCGCAGCCAGTTTCCGGCTTTCGCGGCACCGCTGCTTGCGGGGCATGCGTTTTTCGAGAATGCCGGCGGCTCTTACCCCTGCCGTCAGGTGGTCGAGCGGCTGCATCGGTTTTACACCGAGCGCAAGGTGCAGCCCTATGGACCCTATCCGGGGGCGCAGGCGGGGGGGGCCGAGATGGACGAGGCGCGGGCGCGGCTGGCGGCGCTGATGGGGGTGAAGGGCGCGCAGGTGTCCTTCGGGCCGTCGACCAGTGCCAATACCTATGTGCTGGCGCAGGCGGTGCGGCAATGGTTGCGCGGGCAGGGCGGCGCGATTGTGGTGACAAATCAGGATCATGAGGCCAATTCCGGGGTGTGGCGTCGCCTGGCTGACGAGGGCATCGAGGTGCGCGAGTGGCAGATTGATCCCGAGACCGGCTCTTTGGACCCCGAGGCTTTGGCGGTGCTGCTGGCGGATGGCAAGGTCCGGCTGGTGTGTTTTCCGCATTGCTCGAACGTGGTGGCCGAGATCAATGATGTGGCGGGGATTTGCGAGATTGCCCGCGCCTCGGGGGCGCGGACGGTGGTGGATGGGGTGTCCTATGCGCCGCACGGCTTTCCGGATTTTCCGGCCTTGGGCTGCGATGTCTATCTGTTTTCGGCCTACAAGACCTATGGGCCGCATCAGGGGATCATGCTGATCGCCGAGGACTTCGGCGCGGAGCTGCCGGCGCAGGGGCATTATTTCAATGCAGGCAGCCTTTACAAGCGGTTCACCCCCGCAGGGCCGGATCACGCGCAGATCGCGGCTTGCGCCGGGATGGCAGATTATGTCGATGCGCTGCATGCGCATCACTTTGCGCCCGAGGCGGATGCGGCCGCGCGGGGGCGGGCGGTGCATGATCTGATGCGGGCGCAAGAGGTGGCGGCGGTGGCGCCCCTGCTGGAGTTTCTGGCCACGCGCAACGATCTGCGGCTGATCGGGCCGCGCCGGGCGGAGGATCGCGCGCCGACGGTGGCGGTGGCTTTGGACCGGGCGGCGGAGCCGGTGTCCGAGGCTTTGGGCCGCGAAGGCATTGCCTGCTGGGCGGGGGATTTCTACGCAGTGCGGCCGCTGGAGGCGATGGGGGTTGATCTGGGGCGGGGGGTGTTGCGGATGTCTTTGGCGCATTACACCTCGGCGGATGATGTCGCGCGCTTGATTTCTGCGCTGGAGCGGGTGCTGTGAGGCCAGCAGAGGGGGGCTCGCCCCCCTCGCCCCCGAGGATATTTTTGCAGAGAGGATGACCTTGACGGGTTTTTCGGGCGCGGGGTGATCCGTTCGGCGTTTTCGGGCGTAAACCTTTGAAAGCGCGGGAGTGGTATGAGCGAAGGTCCTTTGATTGTGTGGTTCCGGCGGGATCTGCGGCTGTCGGATCATCCGATGCTGCGCGGCGGCTGTCGAGAGTGGCCGGGCCTTGCTGCCGGTGTTTGTGCTTGACCCCGAGACCGAGGCGCTGGGGGCTGCGGCGAGGTTCCGGCTGGAGCTGGCGCTGGCGGAATTTTCGCGGGTGTTGCAGGGCATCGGGTCGCGGCTGATTTTGCGGCGCGGCGCGGCTTTGGCGGTTTTGCAGGATCTGGTGGTCGAGACCGGGGCCAGCGGGGTTTACTGGCAGCGGATGTATGATCCGGCGGCGCAGGCGCGGGATGCGGCAGTCAAGGCGGATTTGCGCGCCAAGGGACTGCAGGCGCAGAGTTTTCCCGGGGCCTTGTTGGTTGAGCCTTGGCAGATCGAGACCCAGCAGGGGGGGCCTTATCGGGTTTACACGCCGTTTTCCAAGGCGGTGATGCAGCGCGGTGTGGCCGCGCCTTTGGCTGCGGTGCGCGAGATGGTGGCACCTGAAAGCTGGCCTGCGAGTGAGGCGCTGGCGGATTGGAACCTTGGCGCTGCGATGCGGCGGGGCGGGGCGATTGTGGCAAGCTATCAGCGGGTTGGCGAGGCGGCGGCGCTGGCGCGGCTGGCGGAGTTTGCCCAGACCGGGTTGGAGGGCTATCGCCGTCTGCGCGACTTTCCGGCGGAGGTGGCGGCGACCTCGGGGCTGTCGGAGAACCTTGCCTGGGGTGAGATCGGGCCGCGCAGCATCTGGGCTGCGGCGGAGCGGGCGGTGCAAGAGGGATCGGGCGGGGCAGAGACCTTTCGCAAGGAGCTGATCTGGCGCGAGTTTTCCTATCATCTGATGTATCACTTTCCGCAGATCCTGTTCGAGAACTGGCGCGAGGGCTGGCAGGAGTTTCGCTGGCGCGGCGATTCTGCGCAGGCCGAGGCCTGGCGGCGCGGCATGACCGGGGAGCCTTTCGTCGATGCGGCGATGCGCGAGGTCTATGTGACGGGACGGATGCACAACCGGGCCCGGATGATCGTGGCCTCTTACCTGACCAAGCATCTTTTGACCGATTGGCGCATCGGGCAGGCGTGGTTTGCCGAGGTGCTGACCGACTGGGACCCGGCGGCCAATGCGATGGGGTGGCAGTGGGTGGCAGGCTCGGGCCCGGATGCGGCGCCCTATTTCCGCATCTTCAATCCCGCGACTCAGGCGGAGAAATTCGATGCGGACGCGGTCTATCGCAAGCGCTGGGTCGCGGAGTTATCGGCCCGGCCGGGGCGGGAGGCGTTGGAGTTTTTTGCAGCGGTGCCAGAGGCTTGGCGTCTGGACCCCAAGGCGGCCTATCCGGCGCCGATCGTGAACCTTGCACAGGGGCGTGCAGAAGCGCTTGCGGCCTATGGTGATTTTAAAGGAAAGTTGACAGATGCAGGGTAGAGCGATGGGGGGCGAGATGCAGGCTGCGGTGCCCGCGCCGGGGATTTTGACGTCGACCAAGGGGCAGGCGAATTTGCCGCGCTATTTCGGCGCGGTCTTTGCCATAGCACAGCGGTTGCGGCAGGGGCGGTTGGAGTTTGTGCTGCCGGACGGGCGGCGGTTTCGGGTGGAGGGGGCGGAGCCGGGCATCGCGGCGGAGTTGACGATCCACGACGCGGAGGTTTTCGCGCGGCTGATCCGCGAGGGCGATCTGGGGTTTTGCGAGGCCTATGTCGAAGGCGGCTGGTCGACGCCCGACCTGATGGCCTTCATGGATCTGGTGCACCAGGGCAATAACGCGGTTTACGACAGCTTTCCCGGCATGGCGGTGCTGCGCGCCTATGAGCGGCTGCGCTTCTTTCTGCAATCGAATTCCAAACGCGGAGCGCGCAAGAACATCGCGGCGCATTACGATCTGGGCAATGAGTTTTACGGGCTGTGGCTGGACCAGAGCATGACCTATTCCTCGGCGATCTATCAGGGCAGTCAGGAGCAGTTGGAGGCGGCGCAGGCGCGCAAATATGCCTCGATGGTTGACCGGATGGGGGTCTCGGCGGGCGATCATGTGCTGGAGATCGGCTGCGGTTGGGGTGGCTTTGCCGAATTTGCCGCCAAGGAGCGCGGTTTGCGGGTGACGGCGCTGACGATTTCGCAGGCGCAGCACGACTTTGCTGTGGCGCGGATGGCACGCTTGGGCTTGAGCGACCGGGTCGAGATCCGGATGCAGGATTACCGCGATGTGCAGGGCTCTTTCGACGGCATTGCCAGCATCGAGATGTTCGAGGCGGTGGGCGAGGCCTATTGGCCGGCCTATTTCAAGACGCTTTACGACCGGCTGAAACCGGGGGCACAGGCGGTTATTCAGGTGATCACCGTGCCGGACGAACGCTTTGCCACCTATCGGAAATCTGTTGATTTCATTCAGAAATACATCTTTCCGGGCGGCATGTTGCCTTCGCCCAAGGTGCTGGCGCAAGAGGCCGAGCGGGTGGGGTTGCGGGTGGCGGGGTCTTTAGAATTCGGCAAGAGCTATAGCCAGACCTTGCGGGT
>CAWFGD010000017.1:0-23231 GCA_963815275.1 uncultured Alphaproteobacteria bacterium | reverse complement strand
CGGATGGGGCCTATAGCAACAGCGGGTTTCGTGCCGACTGCGCCTTATATCGCCAAGCCCTACACCACGCTTGATGCCAGCGTGGCTCACCGCATAAGTATGGGCAGTACGGAAGCTGTCTGGGCGATCACCGCCACCAACCTGGGCGGGCGGCATCAGGAAATTGCAGACGGTGCCGAGCAGGCGCTCCATGACCTGACGCCCGTGAATGAGACTTCACCCATGGTCTGGCTGAGTCTCACCGTCCGCCCGAAATAATCTCAGGATGCGCTGATTAAGTGTCTGAGCGTCATTCCGGCGAAAGCCGGAATCCAGATTTCAACAAGTTACAACAGTATTCGGTACCGACTTTCGCCGGTATGCCGACTTATTCAGAGGTTCCTTAGTTACTGAAAAACTGCTTCACCTTGTCCATGAAAGACTTGGCACGCGGGTGATGGCGGCTGCCGAGTCGGCTACGTTAATGGCTTCCAGTTCGCGCAGCAACTCTTTCTGTCTATCCGTGAGGCTTACCGGCGTTTCTATCATCACATGGCACAACAAGTCGCCAGTGTGATGGCTGCGCACACCTTTGATACCTTTGCCACGCAGGCGGAAGACCTTGCCGGATTGCGTCTGGGCCGGAATCTTGATGCTGGCTGCGCCGTCGAGCGTAGGGATTTCGATGTGCCCTCCCAGCGCTGCGGTGGTAAAGCTGATGGGCATCTCGCAATGCAGGTCATCATGGTCGCGCTGGAATACAGCATGGGGCTTGAGATGAATCTGCACATACAAGTCGCCCGCCGGACCACCCGCCACACCATGCTCGCCTTCGCCTGACAGCCGGATACGATCACCTTCATCCACACCCGCCGGTATTGGCTTCTCCGGCTCGGGCAAGACCACGCTGATCAACCTGATGGCGGGTCTGACGCTGCCCGATCAAGGCGAGGTGCGTTTCAAGGGCGTGCCGGTCACGGGTGCGGGGCCCGAGCGCGGGTTGGTGTTACAGTCCTACGCACTGATGCCCTGGCTGACCGTGGCGGGCAATATCCGGCTTGCCGTCGAGGCCACTCACAAGGGCAGCAAAGCCGAGCGCGAGGCCGAGGTCTCGCGCTATATCCGGATGGTCGGCCTCGGCCATGCCGCCGAGCGCCGCCCTGCGGAACTGTCGGGCGGCATGCGCCAGCGCGTCTCGGTTGCCCGCGCGCTGGCGATGCGCCCCGAGGTGCTGTTGATGGACGAGCCGCTTTCGGCGCTTGACGCCCTGACCCGCGCCAATGTCGCCACCGAAATCGAGGCGATCTGGCGGGCAGAGCGGCGCACTGCGGTGATGATCACCAATGATGTCGACGAGGCGCTGATCCTTGCCGACCGCATCCTGTGCCTGAACCCGGATGGCACGCTTGGTGCGGAATTCCGTGTCGATCTGCCCCGTCCGCGCGATCGCGCGGCGCTGGATCACGGCAGCTTCAAGAGCCTGCGCGCCGATGTCACCGCCTATCTGATGGATGTCGGCATCAAGGCGAAACTGCCCGAGACCCGGCTTTTGCCGCGGGTCACCCCGCGCCACGCCATCCCCGGGGCCTATGCCCGCGCCGCCGCCTCGCCGCTGGAGACGCGCTATCTGCATTATTCACAGCTGCACAAGGTCTATGCCACGCCGAAAGGCCCACTGACCGGTGGTCGAGGATTTCAACCTGACCCTGAGGCGCGGCGAATTTGTCACCCTGATCGGCCATTCCGGCTGTGGTAAATCCACCGTGCTGTCGATGGTGGCTGGCCTTGCGCCAATCACGAAGGTGCGATCACCCTCGACGCTATCGCATCGAACGGCGCCGGCCCGGAGCGGGCCGTGGTGTTCCAGTCGCCCGACGCTGATGCCGTGGATGACGGCCAGCAGAACGTCGCCTCGGCGTCGACGGTCTATCCGCAAGCCAGCCACGCCGAGCGACGCGAGGTGGTGGAGTACTACCTCGAGCGCGTTGGCCTGGGCGATGCGATGGACAGCAGGCCGCCGATCTGTCGAACGGCATGCGCCAGCGCGTCGGCATCGCGCGCGCCTTCGCGCTGTCGCCCAAGCTGCTGCTGCTGGACGAGCCCTTCGGCATGCTCGACAGCCTGACCCGATGGGAGCTGCAGGACGTGCTGATGGAGGTGTGGAGCCGCACCAAGGTCACTGCCGTCTGCGTGACCCATGATGTCGACGAGGCGATCCTGCTGGCCGACCGCGTGGTGATGATGACCAACGGACCGCGCGCCACCATCGGCAAGATCATCGAGGTCGATCTGCCGCGTCCGCGCTCGCGCAACGAGTTGCTGAACCATCCCGACTATTACACGCTATCGCGAGGAAATGATGGAATTCCTTGAGGAATACGAACATGGTCGCGTCCAGAAAACCAAGGATGCGGCATGAGGGATATGCAGATCACGCCGCCCGCGCGATCAGCCGCGGACGCGCTTACTTTCAGCGTCGCTTGGTATCTTTGAGAGGTCCAACATGCAAAAACTGATCGTTATCGGCGCTGGAATGGCCTCGGGCCGCGCGCTGGAAAATCTGCTTGAACGGGCCAGACGGAGTACGAGATCACCCTTTTGGCGCCGAGCCGCGCGGCAACTACAACCGCATCATGCTCTCGCCCGTGCTCTCGGGCAAGAAGACCTATGAGGAAATCGTCACCCACGACGCCGAATGGTATGCCGCACAAGGCATCACCTGCCGCTTTGGCGAGACGGTTACGGCGATTCGACCGCGACCGCAAGGTGGTGACCAGCGCCAAGGGCGAGACCTGCCCTACGACAAGCTGGTCATCGCCACAGGCTCGCCCCCTTCGTCGTGCCAGTGCAGGGCAAGGACCTGCCGCAGGTCACGGCCTACCGCGATCTGGACGACACCTACAAGATGATCGAAGCTGCAGGCGAACCCGGGTGGCAAACGCGAGTCGTCATCGGTGGCGGTATGCTGGCTGGAGGCCGCCGCTGGCCTGCGTCTGCGCGGCATGGAGGTGCCGTGATCATCCACCTGATCGGCCATCTGATGGAGCGTCAGCTGGATCCGGCGGCGGGGTATCTCCTGCAAAACGACCTCGGAGCGTCGCGGCATCACCGTCATCGCCAACGCCGACAAGGCTATTCTGCGGCACCGGCAAGGTCGAGGCCGTGCTGCTGGAAGACGGCACCGTTTACGCCGCCGATATCGTCACATGGCGGTGGGCATCCGCCCGAAGTGCGTACTGGCGGATGATGCCCACCTTGAGGTCGGGCGCGGCATCGTGGTCGATGACCAGATGCGCACCTCGGACCCCGCGATTTTTGCCGTCGGGGAATGCGTCGAGCCGAGCAGCTCTTCGGCCTTGTCGCACCGCTGTACGACCAAGCCAAGGTGCTGGCCGCAACCCTCGCCGGCGAGGCCGCTGATTCCGCCCGATCCAGACCGCGACCAAGCTCAAGGTGACCGGCGTCGACCTCTTCTCAGCCGGCGATTTTGCCGATGGACCGGGTCGCGAGGATATCGTCTTTCGTGATCCGGCACGCGGCATCTACAAACGCCTCGTCATCGAAGGCGACAAGCTGCTGGGGGCCGTGATGTATGGCGACACCGCCGATGGCGCCTGGTTCTTTGGTCTGATCAAGGAGGGCAGCGACATCTCGGCGATGCGCGATACGCTGATCTTTGGCCCCACCTTTCACGGAGGTGCCCAATCGGACCCTCTGGCGGCCGTTGCAGCCTTGCCGCTTGATGCGGAAATCTGTGGCTGTAACGGCGTGTGCAAAGGCAAGATCGTCAACGCGATTGAGGGCGGGGCCACGACCCTCGACCTCGTGCGCGCCCGGACCAAGGCCTCGTCTTCCTGTGGCACCTGTACCGGGCTTGTCGAACAGGTGATGGCGCTGACCCTTGGCGATGGCTTCAAAGCCAATGCCAACCCGCCGATCTGCAAATGCTGCGATCATACCCATGAGGATGTGCGCCGCCTGATCAAGGCGGGCGGGCTGAAATCCATCCCCGCCGTGATGCAGGAATTGGGCTGGAAAACCTCAGGCGGTTGCGCTTCTTGTCGCCCGGCGCTGAACTACTACTTGCTTGCCGACTGGCCGCTTGACTACCGCGACGACCGCCAGTCGCGCTTTGTCAACGAACGCAATCACGGCAATATCCAGAAGGATGGCACCTATTCGGTCGTGCCGCGGATGTGGGGCGGAGTGACCACCCCGTCAGAGCTGCGCGCCATTGCCGATGCCGCCGACAAATACCAGGTGCCGCTGGTCAAGGTCACCGGCGGTCAGCGCATCGACCTGCTTGGCATCAAGAAAGAGGATCTGCCCGCGATCTGGTCGGATCTGAACGCGGCAGGCATGGTCTCGGGTCATGCCTATGCCAAGGGTCTGCGCACCGTCAAAACCTGTGTCGGCAGCGATTTCTGCCGCTTTGGCACACAAGATTCTACCGGGCTTGGCATCAAGTTGGAAAAACTGCTCTGGGGGTCCTGGACCCCGGCCAAGGTCAAGCTTGGCGTCTCAGGCTGCCCGAGGAACTGTGCCGAGGCGACCTGCAAGGACATCGGCATCGTCTGCGTCGACAGCGGCTACGAGATTTCGGTCGCGGGTGCTGCGGGTATGGATGTGCGTGAGACCCTGCCGCTGTGCAAGGCCAGCTCTGAGGCCGAGGTGATGGAGATCGTCGCCGCCTTTACCCAGCTTTACCGCGAGAACGCCCGCTATCTGCACCGGATCTACAAATGGGTCGACAAGGTCAGCCTCGCCTGGTGTCAGGCGCAGATCGCCGATCTGGCCAACCGCCGCGCGCTTTATGACCGCTTCATGCTCAGCCGAGAGCATTTATCAAACCGACCCCTGGGCCGAACATGCCGCTGCCGAAGAGCGCGGCAAATGGCAGCCCCTTGCTGATCTGACCCTGGAGGCTGCGGAATGAGCTGGCTTGATATTGGCGCGCTTGACGAGATCCCCCGCGAAGGCGCCCGGGTGATCAAAACTGCGGCTGGCTGTGTCGCGGTGTTTCGCACCGCAACCGATCAGGTCTTTGCGATGAACGACCGCTGCCCGCACAAGGGCGGCCCGCTTTCCGAAGGCATCGTGCATGGCACTTCGGTGACCTGCCCGCTGCATGCTTGGGTGTTTTCGCTGGAAACCGGCCTGGCGCAGGGGCTGGATGAAGGCGAGGTTGCCACCTATGCCGTCCGGCTGGACGCGGGGCGCATTCTGCTCGACACCTCACGCCTTGTGCGTCAGGTGGCGGCATGACCCTGCGCACCACCTGCCCCTATTGCGGTGTCGGCTGCGGCGTTCTGGCGACCCGCACCGCCAAGGGGCTGGTGGTGGCTGGCGACCCCGAGCATCCTGCCAACCGGGGCAGGCTCTGCTCGAAAGGCTCGGCTCTGGGTGAGACGGTGGGGTTGGAGGGGCGGCTTCTGGCCCCCCGCGCCTTTGGCAAAGAGGTGTCCTGGGATGCGGCTTTGGATCTGGTGGCGGGGCGGTTCCAGCAGGTCATCGCTGAACATGGCCCCGAGGCGGTGGCCTTCTACGTTTCGGGTCAGCTGCTGACCGAGGACTACTACGCCGCCAACAAGCTGATGAAAGGCTTCATCGGCACCGCCAATATCGACACCAATTCAAGGCTTTGCATGGCCTCCTCGGTCGCGGGTCACAAGCGTGCCTTTGGGTCGGACACGGTGCCCGGGCTTTATGAAGATCTTGAGCTTGCCGATCTGGTGGTGCTGACCGGATCGAACCTCGCCTGGTGCCATCCGGTGCTTTACCAGCGTCTCGCTGCCGCCAAAGCGGCGCGCCCCGAAATGAAGGTCGTGGTGATCGACCCGCGCCGCACCGCCACCTGTGATCTGGCGGATCTGCATCTTGCCATCGCCCCCGGCTCTGATGTCGCGCTGTTCAACGCCCTGCTTGCCGCCATCGCCGATCATGGCGCGCTGAACCCGGACTTTCTGACCAAGGTGAACGGCCTTGCCGAGGCGCTTCGGTGCTGCCCGCGCCTCTGACCCGGCGCTGACCGGCCTTGACCCTGCCGAACTGGCCGAGTTCTGCCGCCTCTGGGCCCGCACGGAAAAAGTCGTGACGGTCTATTCGCCAAGGCATCAACCAATCCGAAAGCGGCACCGACAAGGTCAACGCGATCCTGAACTGTCACCTTGCCACGGGCCGCATCGGCACGCCCCGGCATGGGGCCGTTTTCCGTCACCGGCCAACCCAATGCCATGGGTGGGCGCGAGGTCGGCGGGCTGGCCAACACCCTGGCCTGCCATCTCGAGATCGAAAACCCCGCCCACCGCAGGGCCGTGCAGGACTTCTGGCACAGCCCCAGCATGGCGCAGAAGCCGGGGCTGAAGGCGGTCGACATGTTCCGCGCTGTCGCCGCGGGCAGGATCAAGGCGATCTGGATCATCCACACCAATCCCGTGGTTTCGATGCCCGATGCCGATCGCGTCGCGAGGCCCTGCGCGCCTGCCCCTTTGTGGTGGTGCAGGACGTCACCGCCGCCACCGACACCGCGCGGCTTGGCCATGTGCTGCTGCCGGCCACGGCCTGGGGGGAGAAGGAAGGCACTGTCACCAATTCCGACCGCACCGATCAGCCGCCAGCGCCGCATCCTGCCCGCCCCGGGTCAGGCGCGCGACGACTGGCAGATCATCGCCGAGGTCGGCAAGCGGATGGGCTTTGGCGCTGCCTTCGCTTGGCGCAATGCCGCGGCGATCTTCCGCGAATATGCCGCCCTTTCGGGCGTCGCCGGGCGAGTTGGGCAGCGATTTCGACATCTCCGATCTCGCCAGCACCAGCGATGCGGCTTACGACGCGCTTGCCCCCTTTACCTGGCCGCAGAGCCCGCGCAAACGCGGCGGCCGCTTTTTTGCCGAGGGCAGCTTTCACACCGCCGACGGCAAGGCCCGGATGCTGGCAATCACGCCGCGCCTGCCAAAGCCCGTGAGCCCCGGACAGTTTCGTCTGAATTCGGGCCGCATCCGCGATCAGTGGCACACCATGACCCGTTCGGCCAAGTCGCCGCGACTGTCGCAGCATCTGGCCGAGCCTTTCGTGCAGATCCATCCCGCTGACGCGGCCGCCCTTGGCCTGAACCCCGCCGACATTGCCCTGCTGGAAAACCGCCATGGCCGCGCCCTGCTGCGGGTTTTGATCAGCGATGCCGTGGCCCCCGGCGAGGTCTTTGTGCCGATGCACTGGACCGGGGAGCTGGCCAGCGCCGCCCGCGTCGATACGCTTGTGCCCGCCGTGGTTGATCCGATCTCGGGCCAGCCAGACAGCAAATCCGCCGTGGTTTCGATCACTCGCTATGCGGCGGCCTGGTATGGCTTTGCGGTCTGCGCCACCGACCCCGCCCCCGATGCGCCCTACTGGGCCAAGAGCCGCGCTACGGGGGGCTGGCGCATCGAACTTGCAGGAACTGAGGTGCCCGAGGATTGGCAAAGCTACGCCGCCACAGTTTTCGGTCTGCAAGGCGAGGCCGCCTCGGTAATGACAGACACCGCCAAGGGTCTGACCCGGCTGGCCTTTCATCAAGACGGTCGCCTGATCGCGGCGCTTTTCGTCGGACCAGAGCCGGTTTCTCTGGCCCGTGATCATCTGGCAGCGCAGCTGTGCGCGCCGCAGCCCAAGACCGTGCTGGCGGGCAAGCCCCAGGCCGATCAACCCGATCCGGGGCCGACGATCTGCGCCTGCCTTTCGGTCGGGCGCAACACCATCCTGCGCGAAATCGCCGCCGGTGCCTGCTCGGTTGCAGAGCTTGGCAGCCGCTTGGGCGCGGGCAGTTCTTGCGGCTCTTGCCGCCCGGAACTCAGCGTCCTTTTGGCGCAATCAATCCTCAAGGAGGCCGCCGAATGACCATAAGCTTCCCCGCGCCTTTTCACGGCCTGCTGAGCGCTTTCCGGCAATGGCGCGCCGAAATCCACAGCAAGATCCCAGCTCTTGGCCAAGACCAGCGCCAGCTCAACGCGGGGTCACGTCACGCTTTTGGGCGCGGGTCCGGGGTCTGCTGATCTGATCACCCTGCGCGGCATGCGCGCCTTGCAAGCGGCGGATGTGATCTTTTACGACCGGCTTGCCGATGCCGCGCTGCTTGATTTTGCCAAGCTGGGTGCGCGCAAAATCTCGGTCGGCAAGGCCCCGGGCAATCACAGCCAGTCGCAACCCCAGATCAATGCCCTGCTGGTCACGGCAGCACTGCAGGGCCTGCGCGTGGTGCGCTTGAAATGCGGCGATCCCGGCATCTTCGGGCGCGGCGCGGAAGAGGCCGAGGCGCTGGATGCCGCTGGTATCGGCTGGAGCATCATTCCCGGCGTGACGGCGGCCTGCGCGGCAGCGGCCTCGGCGCGCAGCTTTCTGACCGAACGCGGCAAGACCGAGCGCGTGGTGTTTTCAACCGGCCATCGCCGCGCAGGCGAGGTCAGCGACTGGTCCGCCTGTGCGGCCCCCGGCACCACGCTGGCCTGCTATATGGCGGTCAGCACCTCTGGTGAGCTGCAAAGCGGGCTATTGGCGGCGGGCTGGCCTGCCAGCTGCGCGGTCGAGGTGATTTCCAAGGCACAAACCGCGCAAGAACGGGTATTGCATGGTCGGCTGGAGGGGCTGGAAGCGCTGTGCAGGTCTGAAAAACCGCTCAACCCGGCGATCTTGCTGATCCGCTGGCCGGCGGATCAGCGGGATGCGGCACTGGAAGCAAGCCGCCAAATCGCCGCTGTGCCGAGCCCTGTCTGAGGGACGTTTGGCGGGACCACAGCCCCGCCCCGGCCTTCCTTCCAGCCTAGCGGCTTTTGAAGATCGAGCCCAAGACACCGCGGATGATTTGTTGCCCCGCCTTCGATCCCAGCGAGCGCGCGAAGCTTTTCGCCAAGGTGGTGCCAATCGAATCCGAACGGCTTGACGGGCTGCGGCTGGTTTTGGTCTGGCCATTCGACCCATCATAGCGCCGTGCATTGCGGAACTCGAGCCTCGTCGGCCTTGTCCTTGGCTGGCTTTGCCTCGCGCCTCATCGGCCTCTTGCGCTGCGTGTTCGGCACGTGTGCGCAGCCGCTCATAGGCGCTGTCGCGGTCAATCATCGGGTCGTATTTCTGCGCCCATCGGCGAGGCCGCGATCAGTTGCGCGCGCAAGGCCGGATCAATCGGGCCCAAGTTGCGAGGATGGCGGGCGGATCAGCGTGCGTTCGGCCATGCCCGGCACGCCCTTGGCTTCCAGAAACGAGGTCACCGCCTCGCCGGTGCCGACATCGCGGATCGCGTCTTCGATGGCAAAGCGCGGATTGGGGCGATAGGTTTCAGCCGCCAGTTTCAGGTCTTTCTGATCCTTGGCGGTGAAGGCGCGCAGGGCGTGCTGCACCCGGTTGCCCAGCTGGCCCAAGATCATTTCGGGCACATCGGCAGGGTTCTGGGTGATGAAATAGATCCCGACGCCCTTAGAGCGGATCAGCCGCGCCACCTGCTCGACCTTGTGCACCAGCGCCTTGGGGGCATCGTTGAACAACAGATGCGCCTCGTCAAAGAAGAACACCAGCTTTGGCTTGTCCGGGTCGCCGACTTCGGGCAGATTCTTCGAAGAGTTCCGACAGCAGCCACAGCAGAAAGGTCGCATAAAGCCGCGGCGCTGTTCATCAGCTTTTCCGCCGCCAGAATGTTGATCATCCCCGCGCCCTGGCATCACAGCGCATCAGATCGGCCAGATCCAGCGCAGGCTCGCCGAACATCTGCGGCGCACCCTGATTTTCCAGCACCAGCAAGCGGCGCTGGATCGCGCCGACCGAGGTGGGCGAGACCAGTCCGTAGCGCGCCGAAATCTCGGTGGCATGCTCGGCGACAAAGGTCAGCAAGGCTTGCAGATCCTTCAGATCCAGCAGCGGCAGTTTCTCCTCATCGGCCAGCCGGAAGGCGACGTTCAGCACGCCCTCCTGCGGTTCGGTCAACTCCAGCAGGCGCGACAGCAACAGCGGCCCCATCTCGGCCACCGTGGCGCGGATCGGGTGGCCGTTTTCGCCAAACATATCCCAGAAGGTCACCGGAAAGGCGCGGTATTGCAGATCAAGCCCGATGGTGGCGGCGCGTTTCATAAAGCTGTCGTGCAGCTTTTGGTGGTCGGGCCCTGCCGCGCCAGGCCCGAAAGATCGCCCTTCACATCGGCCATGAACACCGGCACGCCTTCGGCAGAAAACCCTTCGGCCAGCACCTGCAAGGTCACGGTCTTGCCGGTGCCGGTGGCCCCCGCGATCAAGCCGTGGCGGTTGCCGTATTTCAGCAGCAGGTTCTGCGGCACGCCATAAGCTTCACCGCCGCCGCCCACAAAAATCGTCTCGCCCATGCGCCACCCTTTGCACGATTGAAGCTGCCGATGGCAACCGTTCGTGGCCAAAATACATTGTTAACCTGACTGTGCCAGTCTTGTCGTTGCCGAACACGTCAAGCGTTGCTGCCGATGACTTCCTCCCTGTCAGACTGCCGCGCTGTGAACAGCGCGGCTTTTTTCATCGCAGCCTGTCACAATCGGTTACAATTCCTGTTGACGCGGATTCAAAGCCGCCGTAGCGTCTGCCTCAGAAGTCGGCCAGTCCGACAGGGAGAATAAAAAAGTTGAAAAAGGGTCGGCTGTCCGGCCCTTTTTCCATTTTGGAGCACTCGGTTAGCCGGTGTTTCAGATGCGATTTGACGAGCAGTTTTTTGCCCATCCGCGCGAAGTCGTGATGTGTTTTCCGGCCTGACTTCCCGGCATTGTCCCGTGCTATTGGCCGCCAGAACAATCAAGAAAGAGACAGTGATGTCGATGACAACTTTGCCCCGCGCCTTTGCCCTTTCCTCTGGGCCTTGCCTTGGCCGCTGCACGCTTTGCCCGCGCCTTGCGCAAGAACGCAGCCCCAGCAGCGATCCGCGCCGACCGCTGATCCGGCTGTCGATACCCCGCCGCTGCGCGCCAGCCGACGATGCTGAACATGGGCGTTGACGCAACACCCGCCCGCGGCGCCGCTGACGCAAGAAACTGCGGAGGTTGGTCAGATCTATCAGCTTGCCACCTTCGATGCCTGGGCGCAGCGCTGCACCAAGATGAAAGACGGCTCGGACCCGTGCGAGCTGTATCAGCTGTTGAAAGACAAAGACGGCACCAACGTCGCTGAAATCAGCATGTTCGCGCTGCCCGCGGGCGGCAAGGCCGCCGCCGGTGCCACCATCATTGCGCCGCTGGAAACCCTGCTGACCGCCAATCTGGTGCTGGCGGTCGATGGCAGCAAGGCCGAAGATCTATCCGTTCACCTTCTGCGCCCATCCGGGTTGCGTGCGCGCGTCGGCTTCACCGCCGAGGAAGTGGCGCAGTTCAAAAAGGGCGCCAAGGCCACGATCACCATCGTTCCTGCAGCTGATCCGACGCAGAAGGTCGTGCTGGATGTCAGCCTTAAGGGCTTCACCGCCGCGATGGACGCCGTTGCAGCGACCCTGCCCAAGGCCCCCTGATCTGGGCACCGCCCAGAACGGCAATTGCTGAATTATCAAGGCCCCGCCACACCTTGGCGGGGCTTTTTCATGCACGCTTGAGGGCGAGCACCGCGTTCATGCCGCCAAAGGCAAAGGCGTTTGACAAGACGCAGCTGACCTTGCTCTGCCGCGCCGCGTTCGGCACCACGTCCAGGTCGCAATCAGGGTCACGTTCCTGATAGCCCATGGTCGGCGCGATGACGCCCTCTTGCAGCGCCATCAGACAGGCCAACAGCTCCACAGCACCGGTGCCCCCGATCAGATGGCCGTGCATCGCCTTGGTTGACGACACCATCAGCCGATCCGCCTGCGCCCCGAACACCTGCGGATTGCCGCAGTTTCCGAGCGATCATTGGCAGCCGTGCCCGTGCCATGGGCGTTGATATAGCCGACCTCATCGGTATTCAGACCCGCATCCCGCAAGGCCAGCGGCCATCGCCCGCGCGGCGCCCTCGGTCGAGGGCATCACGATGTCGGCGGCATCCGAGGTCATGGCGAAGCCGACCACCTCGGCCAAGATCACGGCACCGCGCGCCATGGCGTGGTCAAGGCTCTCAAACACGAAAACCGCAGCGCCCTCGCCCTGCACCATGCCGTTGCGATTGAGGCTGAACGGGCGGCAGGCGTCGGGCGACATCACGCGCAGCCCCTCCCAGGCCTTGATGCCGCCAAAACACAGCATCGCCTCGGACCCGCCGGTCAGCATCACCTAGGCCCCACCGCCGCGGATCGTCTGAAACGCCAGACCCATCGCGTGATTGGAACTGGCACAGGCGGTGGAGACCGAAAAGCTCGGTGCCGCGCAGGTCGAACGCCATCGCGACATGGCTGGCGGCGGCGCTGTTCATCAGGCTGTGGCACCACGAACGGATGCACGCGGTTCTTGCCCTCGGCATAAACCGCGCGATAGCTGTCGTCCCAGTGGTGGTCAGCCCGCCGCCGGCCGTGCCCAGCACCACGCCGCGCGTCAGCGCCAGATCGCCGTCAAACACCAAGCCCGGCCTGCGCCACCGCCTGCGCTGCCGCCGACAAGGGTGAACTGGGTAAAGCGATCATAGAGCGTGCATCTGCTGACGGCTGAACAGCGCCTCGGCTCCCAATCGCGCACCTGCCCGCCGATCTGGATGCTCAGGCGGTCCTTGTCACGGATGTCCAGCGGCCAATGCCGCAGCGCCCCTCGGCAAAGGCCGCATAGGTGCCCGCCACATCCTGCGCCAGCGCATTGACCGTGCCGGCCCCGGTGATGACAACCCGCCTCATGCAGCTTTCTGGGCGATCAACCCCTCGACCGCCGCGACAATCGACGTCACCGACGTCAGATCAAAGCCGCTTTTCGACGGTTCGTTGGCGTTGAACGGCACCGAGATATCGAAGGCCTCTTCGATGCGCAAAGATCGTCTCGACCAGCCCCAGGCTGTCAATGCCCAGACTTGGCCAGCGACTGCGCCGGGTTGACATCGCGCGACATCCAGCACCGCCTGCTCGGCAATGAATCGCGATCACCTGCGCCTCATGCTGATCACTGGCTTGCATGTTCATCGGATTTCCTTACCTGTCGCGTTCGACCAGTTTAATCAACATCAGGTAACAGGGATATGGCCTTTCTCAATCTCCGCCACGCGCTTGGGCCAGCCGTGGCAGCCGCCGCAGCGCCTTTTGCATCTCGACATGGGTTTCCATCTTGACCGCAGGATAGCCCAAAAGCACCCGGCCCGCCGGGGCATTGGTGAAGATCCTTGGTGGCACCCCCGCAAATCACATCATCGCCGACAAAGATATTGTCGTTGACGCCGCATTGCCCGCCCAACACCACCCGATCGCCGATCCGGGCCGAGCCCGCAATGCCGACCTGCCCGCACAACAGACAATCGCGCCCGACCTGCACGTTGTGGCCGATATGCACGAGGTTATCGAGCTTGGTGCCCGATCCGATCACGGTATCGCGGATCGTGCCGCGATCAATCGCGCACATTGGCGCCGAGTTCCACATCATCGCCCATCACAACCGCGCCCAGCGAATGAATTCGCGTCCAGCTTTGCGCGCGGATTTCGTCGCGTTTTCCAAGGCTTGCGCGGATTTCCTCAACCCCGGACTTCTCGGGCGTGACAAAGGAAAAGCCATCCGCGCCGACCACCGCGCCCGGCTGGCAGATAAACCGATGCCCGATCCTCACCCGCGCGCCGATCCGCGCGCCTTGCAAGATCAGCGCATCATCGCCAATCTCGGCGCCTTCGGCAATCGAGACATGGCTGGCAATCCGCGCCCGCGCGCCGATCACCACATCTGCGCCGATCACCACAAACGGGCCCAATCGCCGCCCCCTCCGCCGATCTGCGCTGATGGATCGACCAGCGCCATCGGATGCACTCCCGGTCGCAATCGCTGGGACCGGGATCAAGCATCACCGACAGCCCCGCCATCGCCAGCCGTCCGCGTGGCGCGAAAATCGCCGCTTTCAGCCCAAAGCCGCGCCAATCCGCCCCCGGCCACAGCATCGCCGCCTGCGCCTGGCCCTTGCGCAAGGCCCGTCGCCATAGCGCGGGTCCATCGCCAAGCGCCAAATCCTGCGGTCCCGCCGCCTGCAGGCTCGGCGGCGCGCAGCACCTCAGATCAAGATCGCCTTCGGCCTCGGCCCCCAAGGCCGCGCAATGTCGCGGATCGAATGGGCCATGGTATCCTCCGGCGTTTGCAGAAGGTTTAGCGCGGATTGCGGCGGCTTGAACCGAATGTTCAGCCCTGCACCTCGGGCAGCGCCACCCCGGCCTCGGTAAGGCGCTTCAAACAGCTTGCCGTCGCGGCCATAGACATCGCGGCGATAGCCGATCATCCCGTCTTGGTCGGCCAAGCGGTGTAATAGACCAGATGCACCGGCACCGGCATCTTCAGCGAAACCGAGCTTTCGCCCGTGCTGTCGCAGATGCTCTGGGAACAGTCGCCTTTGGGATCGCGGTTTGCTTGGCACAGCAGCGTATAGGCAAAATCAAACGGGTCGCCCAAGCCGGATGCAGCCATGGCTGTAGGCGCGCACTTCGTTGGCGAACAGCGCCTTCGCGGGCGTGTCGTGCAGATAGATGTTGTAGGGGTTGGGGAACATGAACTTCACCTTGCCCAACGCATTGCCGTCCGACGGCGGCTGGCGCAGGCCAAAGGGGAAGCTCGACGCCGAATAGGCCGCGAAATTCACCGCCCCGCGCGGCACCACCCGGCCCCGATTGTCGATCACCTGCAAATGCCCGACCGCATTGGGGTTGCGCTGCAACAGCGGCAGATATTCCTTGACGATGATCGAGCGCGGCACCCCCCAGCTGGGGTTGATCACCATATATTCCATCTGATCCGAAAATTCCGGGCTGCGCTGATCGGGCAACGTTCTTGCCGATCACCACCCGCGTCTCAAAGGTCACCCGGCCGTCATCGACGATCTCGAGCGGTAAAGTCTGGCCTGATTGACCCAGATATGCCGCGTCGCCCAGAGCGGGTATGCGCCATCCAGCGCATCCGCTCCAGCGCCACGGTCACCGACTTGCAACCGCTCCGCGCGGCGTCGTGTTCAACGCCTCAATCGTCGAGTCACCCGCCACGCCATCGGCGTCAAGGCCCTGATCCAACTGAAAGCGCTGCACCGCGCGCTGCATCTGGCGTCATAATTCCGCTGCAGCCGAGGCGGCCCATATAGCCGAGCTCGATCAGCCGATCGCGCAGGGCGACCACCGCATCGCCGCTTGTCACCGGGCGCAAGTTTGGCCGCCGAAATCGCCGATCTCGACGGCGCTTCGCGCTCCAGTCGCAGCTTTTCCTTCATCAGCCGGGCATATTCCGGCGCTGTGGGCGCAAGGCTGCGCAGATAGGCTTCGCGGACGCGCCGCCGCGGCGATGCCGGCCAGCAATACCGCCGGATCGGGTCGGATGATCTCGCGCAGGATCGTCGGCATCGACCTTTTTCGGCGTCAGCGCGCCAGAACTCAGATCGCGTCGCGTAGGCAGATAGGCCGCGAGTCATCGCCACTTCCAGACCGCCCCAGATCGCCTTCGGTCACCGCCGCATTGCGCCGGCCCGATCAGATCAGCCGGATCATAGCGTTTCGCGGCAGGCCCTGGGCGCCCGCCTGTGCCAGAGCGCCATGATCAAGGCATGCCGGCGCGGCGCGTCCTTGCGGGCCGGTCCACAGGGTTGCGTAGCCATGGTCGCGATAGAATGCGGCAATCCGCCTCATCTGCCGAGGCGGCTTCGGCCAAAGACCGGGTGAAGGCATCGCTTTGCGCCGCCAAACGGTGAGGTCAGCCAAAGCCACGGTCAATGCGCGGATGGCGGTCAGACGGCGGATCAGTCCGCAGCGCAGAGCGCGGAAAAACTGTTGCACGATGATTCCCTATTGGTCGGGCCAAGCCCAGTCGCATCTGATAGTGATTTACTCTGAAAAGCTTGGGTGAAATCCGTGGAAACTGTAAACTCGTGTTAACGTGTTTGGCTGCGCAGACGGCTCTTGTCAGACTAACCTCGTCGATTGTCGCATATTCGCCACGAAATGCGGCAGATACGGAAATCCCCACTTGGTTCCCTCATATTCAGCAATTTTTTGCCTATTGCTGTCAGACTGAGTCGGAGCGGCCATTCTGCTCTTTGGCTTCACCGCAAGTTGTGCCATAACGGCCGTGCACTTGGGGATGAAGTGACGAACAGAACCGCTGACTTCAGGCGGTCAAAGACTAGCGATCGGGACAGGCGCAAAGAATGGCGAATATGACTTCGAACGGGATCACGCGGCGTGGGCTGCTGGGCGTTTTTGCGGCGACTGCCGTTGTTGCAGCACCGACCTACTCCAATGCTTTCGGCTTTCTGAAGGGCGCAGGCGATATTCGACGTATCCGAATGTATTCGGGCCGCACCGGGGAAAGCATCGACACGATCTATTGGGTCGAAGGCGAATACATTCCGGAAGTTACCAAAGAAATCAACCACTTCATGCGCGACTGGCGCTCGGACGAAGTGGTCGAGATGGACCCGCGCAACTATGACATCATCGCAGCGGCGCACCGTCTGCTGGATGTGCGCGAACCCTACATGCTGCTGTCGGGCTATCGCAGCCCGGCGACCAACGCGATGTTGCGCTCGCATTCGCGCGGGGTTGCCAAGCACTCTTTGCACATGAAGGGTCAGGCGGCTGACCTGCGGCTGAAATCGCGCTCGGTCAGCCAGATGGCCAAAGCGGCAGAGGCCTGCTCGGCTGGTGGTGTCGGCCACTACTACGGCTCGAACTTCGTGCATATGGATTGCGGCCCGGTCCGCACCTGGGGCGGCTGAGGCAGTCTTTCGCCTGATGCCGATCAGACTTTTAAGCAAAAAGGCGCCTCTCGAGGGCGCCTTTTGTTTTTGCATGGTCGAGATCGTTTCTGCACCCGGTCAATCAGTCTGATCAATTTCATCCTCGGAACGCGGCGCAAAAGATCCGGTCAGGGTCGACTTGCCCCGGAAGCCCTGTGCGACCACGAATTTCTCGGAACTGTCGGCGCGGCTGGCGGGCGGCTTCACATTCGCCACCTTGTCGAACGACTTTTTCAACTGCATCTGCATCTCATTTTCCGCGCCGCCAGCCAGAACCTTGGCGACAAAGGTGCCGCCCTCTTCCAGCACGTCAAAGGCAAAGGCCAGCGCCGCCTCGATCAGCGCGATGATCCGCAAGTGGTCGGTGCCCTTATGCCCCGAAGCCGAGGCCGCCATATCCGACATCACCACATCGGCCTTGCCGCCCAGCCAGCCCTTGACCAGCGCATCGGCCTCATCCGACAGGAAATCCAGCTGGTGGATCTGCGCGCCCGCAATGCCTTCGATCTCTTGCAGATCGATGCCCAGCACGGTGCCAATCGGCTTTTTCGGGTTGTCGCCCAGCGCATTGACCCGCTTGACCGCAACCTGACACCAGCCCCCCGGCGCGCAGCCAAGGTCAACCACCCGCGCGCCCGGCACGAGAAAGCCGTATTTGTCGTCCAGCTCCAGAATCTTGTAGGCCGCCCGGCCGCGATAGCCTTCCTTCTTGGCGCGGATGACGTAGGGATCGTTCAACTGCCGCTCGAGCCACAGCGTTGAGGACAGCTTGCGCCCCTTGGCGGTCTTCACCCGCACGCGCAGATCGCGCTGGCCCCGGCCTGATGTGTTCTTTTCCGTCATTCGAAAGGTCCGTCCTCTAACACGCCGTCGGCGCTCATCTGTGCATATAAGCAGCCCTTCGCGCAGGCCACGGTCGGCCACCGAAAGGCGATCGGTTGGCCATATCCGCATCAGCGCCTGAAGGATAGCCGCGCCGGACATGATCAGCGTATGCCGGTCGCGGCCAATGCGCGGATCGTTGCGCCGCCCTTCCGGCCCAAGCGTCAGATATTCGCGGATCACACTGTCAATCTGATCAGAGGTCATCTGCAAGCCCATCGACCTTGGTGCGATCATAGCGGCGCAGGCCCAGATAGCTGGCCGCCACCGTCGTCACCGTGCCGGAGGTGCCGATGATCTGAAACCCCTCGCGCTTTTGCGCCGCGGCATAGGGGCTGAACGAGGCGAGGTTTTCCTCAAAAAACCAACTCATCAGCGCAAAGCGCGCCGCGTCATCCTCGACATCCTGAAACTGATCTTTCAGCGTCGCCACGCCCAACGGCACCGAAATCCAATCCACCACCCGCGCGCCCGCCGGATCGGCCTGAAAGCCGCGATGCAGCCGCATGATCGCATGCGGGCCGATCCTCGGGGGCCACGCGCGACAGATCAATCCACACCAATTCGGTCGAGCCGCCGCCGATATCGACCACCAGCAACTGCTCGGTCGAGCGATTGACCAGAGGCGCGCAGGAAATCACCGCCAGCCGCGCTTCTTCCTCGGCCGGGATGATCTCGACGATCAGCCCGGTTTCGCGCCGCACCTGCCGCATGAATTCCTTGGAATTGCGCGCCCGGCGGCAGGCTTCGGTCGCCACAAACCGCATCCGGGTCACGCCATGCTGTTCGATCTTCTTCTGACAGATCCGCAAAGCCTGCATGCGTGCGCCCCATCGAGGCACGACCAAGCCTGCCCGAGGCTTCCAGCCCCGCGCCCAGTTGGACAGTCTTGGAAAAGCTGTCCACAACCACAAACTGACTGCCCTTTGGTTGGGCAATCAACATGCGGCACGCATTTGTGCCCAGATCCACGGCAGCATAAAGCCCCTTGGACCCCGGGCCGGGGGGGGCCGACGGGTCAGTTTCGCGGAAAGCACCTTGTGCCTCGACCGCTGTTTGCATCGCGTCCGCCCCCAGGGGACGCTCGGGCGCCATAATCGCCCTCCATTGGTGGTTGCCCTCAAGGTAGTCCCGTTGCCGTGCCAGAGGCAAGCACCCTCCCCGATGTCGCGGCCGCAACGTGATCTGTGCGCTCATAAAGATGATGAAAAATTTCTCCACACCACGGGCTCTGGGCGCCGCGGCTGTTTGTCGCTAGCAACGAGGCGTGGTCGCTAGCGAGCATGTGCCATGTCGAAAACCGACCCTGTTTGTCGCGTATGGCCGCATAGAACAGGTGTCAAAGTGGTGAGGGGAATCAGCTATGCCGGATGTAACAGTGGTTTTTTGGCGCGATATTCCGGCACAGGTGATCGTCGGCAAGGGGCGCTCTGCCTCTAAGGTGCAACTGCCCGAACGGTTTGAGCAAGCGATTGACCGCTGCGCGATGAAGATCGGCGCCAAGGATGCCGATGCCTATCTTGCCGAATGGCGCAAGGCCGACGCC
This sequence comes from uncultured Alphaproteobacteria bacterium, assembly GCA_963815275.1. GTDB lineage: Bacteria > Pseudomonadota > Alphaproteobacteria > Rhodobacterales > Rhodobacteraceae > Cypionkella. Next base: position 4,000 of record CAWFGD010000017.1, on the reverse strand, counting down.
CTACCCGGTCGAAGGCGAAGCCGCCGAGGTTGCCGCAGCCGAGGCCGCGCGGCTGGACGCCGCCTATGACACCGAGCGTCTGAAAACGCTGATCAACGCCGAGGGCTGGGCGCAAGCCTGACCGTATCTAAGGGAGGCCCGCGTGGCACTTAGCTTTTTCCGCAAAGAAACCAAACCGGCCGCCAACACCGATGCGAATGAGGCCTTTCTGAAAGGCTATTCCATCGAGGTGATGCCGCGCACCGCCGAAAAGGTGGAAGATTTCCGCGCTTTGCTGCCGAAAGGCACCCGCGTCTACATCGCCCATATCGAGGGCACCCCGATTGAGGATATGGTCGCCACCGCCAAGCGTATCGCCGGGCGAAGGCTTTGATGTGATGCCGCACTTCCCGGCCCGGATCATCCATGACAAGGCCACCCTGGCCGATTGGATCACGCGCTATCAGGCCGAGGCGGGCGTCAAGCAGGCGCTGCTGCTGGGCGGCGGTGTCAACACCCCTGCGGGCGATTTTGACAGCTCGATGCAGCTGATCGAAACCGGCCTGTTTGACGGCTTTGAGCGCCTGCACGTCGCGGGCCACCCCGAGGGCAACAAGGACATCGACAAGGACGGCGGCGATGCCATCGTCATGCAGGCGCTGAAGTGGAAGCAGGCGTTTTCCGAGCGCTCGGATGCCAAAATGGCGATTGCGACGCAGTTCTGCTTTGAGGCTGATCCGGTGATCGCCTGGGCCAACCGTCTGGCCGAAGCGGGCGTGCATCTGCCGATCCATATCGGTGTGGCGGGCCCCGCCAAGCTGCAAACCCTGATCAAATTCGCGATTTCCTGCGGCGTCGGCGCCTCGCTGCGCGTGCTGCAAAAGCGTGCGATGGATGTGACCAAACTGCTGCTGCCCTACGAGCCGACCGAGTTTCGTCATCTGGCCTTGCCGCGCACAAGGCTGCCAACCCGGCCTTTGGCATCGAGCAGGTTCACTTCTTCCCGCTGGGCGGCATCAAGACCAATGCCGCTTGGGTTACCGAAAATGGCGGCGCCGTCTGGCGTGCCCGCAAACGCTTAAGAAAAAGGTTTAAGAATGACCCGTACCGTCATTGAATCCAAAACGAAAACCGTGATCATCGGTTTTGACGAACCGTTCTGCGTGATCGGCGAGCGGATCAACCCGACGGGCCGCAAAAAGCTGGCGGCCGAGCTGGAAGCCGGCAATTTTGAAACCGTTCTAAGGACGCGCTAGAGCAGGTCGCCTGCGGTGCCACCGTGCTGGACGTGAACTCGGGTGCGGTGTTCACCAACAAGATGGCCGAAGATCCGCGCTATGCCGACAACAACTTTGTCGAACCGCCGCTGATGCGCGATGATGATCCTGCGGATTCAGGCCGTGGTCGACGTGCCCTTGTGCATCGACTGCTCGGTTCCGGGCGCGTTGGAAGCTGGGCTTGCATGGCTTGCGAGGGCCGCCCGCTGCTGAACTCGGTCACCGGCGAAGAAGACCGCCTGGAATTGGTTCTGCCGCTGGTGAAGAAATACAACGTGCCGGTGGTGGCGATCTCCAACGACGACACCGGCATTTCCCAAGACCCCGACGTGCGCTTTGCGGTGGCCAAGAAGATCGTCGAGCGCGCGGCCGATTTCGGCATTCCGGCGCATGACATCGTGGTCGATCCGCTGGTGATGCCGGTCGGCGCGATGGGTTCGGCTGGCCAGCAGGTGTTTGCTCTGGTGCGGCGTCTGCGCGAGGAACTGGGCGTCAACACCACCTGCGGTGCGTCGAACATCTCGTTCGGCCTGCCGCACCGCCACGGCATCAACGCGGCCTTCCTGCCGATGGCGATTGGCGCGGGCATGACCTCGGCGATCATGAACCCGGTCCGTCAGCCGGAAATGGAGGCGATCCGCGCCGCCAACTTCCTGATGAACCACGACGCCAATGGCGGCGAGTGGATCCGCTTTGCCAAAGTGCTGGAGGCTGTCGAGGCTGGGGCGACCTTTGCCGAAGCCTCGGCTGCGGCAACGGCGGCAACCTCGGGCCGTCGCGGCGGTCGTCGCGCGCGCTAAGATTCGCACCAATATCGCCGCTAAAAGGCCCGCCGCTGGCGGGCCTTTTGCGTTAGCGGATGCGGCGGGTCAGCTTGGCCGCTTGCCGCGCCCGCTTGGCCATTTCCTTGCCCGCCTGCGCCTGCTCAAGCTCCGCCGGCGTCATCTGATCGGGCGGATTTGCCCCGCCGTGCCGCGTAATCAACGCCCTTGTTCACGGCGGTATTGACCAACCGCCCCAACAGCTTGTTCAAGATCATCTGAATAATTCGGTCCATGGCTTAATCCTCAAACAATTCGCTTTGCCCGGTGCTGGGCTGTTCTTCGTCTTCAGATGGGGTTGAAAGCCCACCCGGCAAGGGGCGGCTGTCCAACAACCCTGCGGCGCGCAACTCTTTCAACCCCGGCAGATCGCGGGCGGATTCCAGGCCGAAATGGTCAAGAAAATGATCCGTCACCACAAAAGTCACCGGACGCCCCGGTGTCATCCGCCGGCGCCCCAGCCGGATCCAATCCAGTTCCAGCAGCTGATCCACGGTGCCACGGCTGACCGCAACCCCGCGAATTTCCTCGATCTCGGCGCGCGTCACCGGCTGATGATAGGCCACAATCGCCAGCGTCTCGATCGCCGCCCGCGACAGCTTGCGCTGCTCGGCGACTTTCCTTTTGCATCAGATGGCCCAGATCGGGTGCGGTGCGAAAGGCATAGGCATCGCCGACCTTGACCATATTCACCCCCCGCCCCTCATAACGGCGACGCAGGGTCAGCAGGGCCTCGGCAGGATCGCAGCCATGCGGCATCCGTTTGACCAGTTCGGCCAGCGTCACCGGCTCGGTCGAGGCGAACAGGATGGCTTCGACCATGCGTTCCTGCTCGCCCATCGGCGGGGCTTCGAACAGGCTTTTTTCGATCGGATCGCTCATGGCGCCTCCGTCCGGCGGATCATCAACGGGCGCAAAGACCTCGCCCTGTTTGATCTGCACCTGACCACGCTTGGCCATTTCCAGAATCGCCGCGAAATGCGCAGCAGTGGCCGATCGTGCGGCGGGCGGGCGAGACCTCCCACCCCTCGGGCATGAAGCTGGTCAGATCCGACCATTCCCCCGCATAGCCCAAGCAAGCCCGCGCATGCGTTCCAGCGCGTCTTCCATCGTGTAGACGTCTTTGCGATCAAAGGCATAGGGGCGGAATTCGTCGCGGGTGCGGATGCGGGCATAGGCGCGCATCAGATCCAGCAGGGTCGCGGAATAGCTGACATTGACCTTGCGGGTGACATCCTCGGGCACGCCGCGCGCAAAGAAATCGCGGCCCAACTGATCGCGCGCCCATCAGCCGGGCGGCGGCCTCGCGCATGGCCGACAGACGTTCCAGCTGAAACGCCAGATGTGCCGCCAGATCCTCGGCAGACGGCCCCGCCTCACCCGGTTCGGGCGGCAGCAAGCAGCCGCGATTTCAGAAAGGCCAGCCAAGCCGCCATCACCAGATAATCGGCCGCGAGTTCGATCCGCAACGCCTGCGCGCGTGCGACGAAGACCAGATATTGCTCGGCCAGTTGCAGCACGGAAATCTTGCGCAGATCGACCTTTTGCGTGCGCGACAGCATCAACAAGCAGATCGAGCGGCCCTTCAAAGCCATCGACATCAATGATCAACGCTTCCGATGCCAGCCGCTCGGCCGCGGCGGAATACGCTCGGCGCGCCCCAATCGTCGGTAGTCCGTGTCAGCCATGCGCACCTTCGCCAAGCAGAGCCGAAAATTCGGCCTCCAGCGCGGCGATGTCAACGGGTTTCGCCGGACGGCGCTGCGCAAGCGCCGCCGCGGCGCGGCGCGCGGGCGGCTCGGTCATCGCGCCTGCGGCTGCGGCGACCTCCAGCATCTCGGCCATGTCGCCCTTGCAATGCAGCGCAATATCGCAGCCCGCAGTGATGGAACGCGCGGCCCGCTGCCCAAACTGCCGCTTAAC
>CAWFGD010000016.1:7500-79541 GCA_963815275.1 uncultured Alphaproteobacteria bacterium | reverse complement strand
AACCAACCAACGCTGTATCAGCCCAACATGAACAAAACAAAGCCAGCGTGTCTGGCACGGAAGCAGCTGCGGCTTTTGACACGAAAAATAAAAAGGAAGTAGGGGGGCTGCAAGCTGCTGCAGGCGTTAACCCCGGCACTGCGCCAGCCAACAATGTGACAGGTCAAGTTCAGGCGATGACAGGGCAAGCCACTGCCGCAATCGGCGCAGGCAAAGGGGAGGTTCATAAAGAAGGTGAGCCGATCAAGACCCGTGCAGAAAATTCCACCGACCCAACCAAGGGAAGCAATCTTGGGCGAGCTGCCGCGAATGCATTGCCGGTCGCGCTTGGGTCAGACGCAACTAAACTTGCGGATAGGGCAGGGCTGATTCCAGACGATGCTGGTGTAGCGAAGCCAGTTGCGGATCAGAATACAGGAACGCTCACTGAGAATATCGTGGGGACTGCGGTTGCTGTTGGTTTGACGGTTGGGGGTGGTGCTTTGGGCAAGGTGGGCGGGAAGCTTGTTGGTGTGGCTGCTGGCGATGCCGCTGGAAATGTTGCACAGGCAACCGCGCTGAAAGTTGCCGCCAAAACGGAAGGGCGCGTAGCATCTCAGGCAACCAAGGCCGAAGGCAGTGTGTTCAAAGCCGAAACAGCAGCACCTGAAGCAACAGCCGCATCCAAAGTGGCAGCAGATAAAGCCAAAGAAAATATCGAAAGGAGCGCTGCGCGCAAAGGAGCTGAGGCCGATGTTGGAGCTGCCAGTACCGTACAAGGGACTGGCCTGATCGGTGGCGCAATAGCCGGTGGAGGAATAGCCAAAGGGTTATCAGGCGACGAAGGTGTCGTGCACAACCCAGCCGTTCAGCCTGCGGTTCAAGCGGTAGAAAATGCCAACAACGCAACGCTTAGAGCTGTATCTGATATGGCGAACAAAGCCAATAGCCTTGGCAACCAGATTGCGGACACAATAATCAAGAAATAAAAAAGGGCGCATCATTTGCCGCCCCAACCCATTCATCTTGCGCATTACCAGCGATGGCCGATGCCGCTTCGCCTAAACGCTCTTGTTATTTCATCTTCGCGTTCTCTTGACTTATCCAGTTCACGGTACACTTGCCGCCAATCATCAGCGGTGAGGTTTTTTGACATTTCTGCCGACCCTCTGGTCGCTTTCATTGCAGCGGGAGTCATCCAAAAAATAAACCATAAAGTGAAAATTCCGACCAATAAACCCCAAAATGGATGAATTAGTGACAAACATCCACCAAAGAACACTGGAACAACCAATAAACCCCACCGCTCACCACTATTTTCAATCCTCTTCCACCCAGCCATCAAGTCATAGAAATACTGCTTAACCGGACTGCCCATGTAAACAACTGTTGCGTAGTGATGCTTTTCTGGCACGATCACATCACGGTATTTCGGAAGACCAAACCAGCCTGTTTCGCCAGATCCGTCTTGCGCCGCAAAGCTATTAGTCTGCATTGCGTCAACGCCCTTCTGCAATCCAAAAGCTTTGCGATATAACCCAACCGCGCCTTTGCCGACGTAGTAAATAATCGTGCCGACACCAATAGCGAACACCAATAAAATCAAGATTCCCATTGTTTATCTCCTTCGTACCTAGCATTTTGGCAATTTAGTCAATTAACCTCATCCCGCAATTTTTGACAGCACCTTGGTCAAATGTTGCTGTATAGCCACATCCAGCATCGCTGGCAGAACGCTCAATCAAGCAGTCTGCAAAATCAGCATTATTAGCCTTGAAAAGTCGCAACGCTCTCCAAACAATGTCGGCATTCGCCACGATAATATCTTTGGTGCGCAACAATGTTTCCAGCACCACACAAATCTCAGCCTTGGATGATGAATAGCATCCCGTCAACACCCAGACCAGTTCCACCACCGAAACGAGGCTAACGTAGCCCGGATCATCCGTAGCTAACGACTCAATCAGTCGCGTTGCTTTGGGCGACTGCACAGGATCGTCCTGAGCAATATAGCGAATGAGAATGTTGGTGTCTAAACCGATCATTTTGATGATGCTCCGCGCTCCGCGATTGTCTCGTTCATTATTTCAACCGTTACTGGCGTGGTCGGTTTTCTCACCAAGCCTTTCAAAGCACTCACAGGCTGCGTAGATGCAAATAACTCAAATCGTCCAGGCTCAACTTGAACGAACTCAACCCGATCCCCTGTTGCTACGCCAAGCGCAGCGCGCACAATGGCAGGGATGGTAATTTGACCTTTACTGGTTATGGTTGCAGTTGACATATTTGCCTCTTACTTTATGGCCTTACTATAAAGTAAGGATTGCGGAAAGGCAAGATGAAGAAAGCGTAAGTGTGTCGCAGGCATGATGTAATTGATCTGGGATTTTCCGATGCTTGCAAATCGATTTTTTACATATGCCCCGTGGAGTGTCTGCGGCACGTCTTCAGCATGTCTGTAAGCTATATCTACCAAGAAATTACCCTCTACGATATCCGCCAGCGATTCCAGGCGAAAAGCCTCCATCTATTACAATACCGTGTCTGCTTCCAATATCGATTTCAATGAGCGAGGATTTTGACTGGTTTAATCTCGGCCGCTGCTGACCGTCGCGGGTAATCTGATATAGTTGGCAATGAATGCCCGCTTTGTGGCATGCTATTAATAAGTGACACGAGTCGGTGTGCGTCAGCGCTCAGTAGCCGATATACATTGGATAGATAACTCGGCCTGTACTCAAAATATGGGAGCTATGGCGCAATCGCCTACAGTCTGGCTGCGATGTTGCGCGCGAACTGGGGGAAGAGGGGCAGCGATACAACTTTCGGCACGCGGCAAATTTGTTTCATATTAAATTGGTAAAGTATGGCAAAGAAAACATATGACCGAGATGTCTTGGCACTTGACGATGTACAGCTTGAACAATTTGTCTTGGATTGGGTCAACTCAAAAACGAACCAATACGTCGAGACAGCACGTTTTTCTGGGGCTGGCGATCTTGGCCGCGATGTGGTCGGCTTTCTTTCAGACGCCAAACACGAAGGTGATTGGCACAATTATCAATGCAAACAATATGCTAAACGTCTCCCTACCGACACGGCGCTTTGTGAGATAGGTAAAATTCTTTATTATGCTTTTCAAGAGGAGTTCACCGCACCCACTGCTTACTTCTTCGTTGCACCTCGTGGTGTAAATCGCAACCTAGAAAAACTCATATTCAATCCGAATCAATTTAAAAATAAATTGATCACCGAGTGGGATGATTGTTGCGCCAGAAAGATCGTTGATGGAAAAACCATTGCACTTGATTCGGCCCTAAGTTCATTTGTACAGAGCTTCGATTTTTCCACTATTCACAGACTTGGCCTCGACGACATTCTCAACGACGTGACAGCTACACCAGCTCTGTTTAAATGGTTCGGAGCCGACCCCGGCCCCGCTCCTCAAGGCACGACCCCAACTAATATTCAAAATACCGAACTCCCATACATCAACCAATTGGTTGATGCATATAGTCAGCGTGAGGGAAAGATTTTTACGGGTTATGAAGAGGTTGCGAAGCACCCAAAACAAAGCATTCACCTCTCTCGACAAAGAGAGCGTTTCTACGACGCGGATGCTTTTAAGCGTTTCTACCGTGATAACACGGATCAATCTGTTATTGAAAATTTTGAGCAAGAAATATTTTATGGGATCGTTGAAACATGCGAAGCTAAACATACTGATGCCCTTGATCGAGTTGATGCAGTAATGAAGCAAGCATCCACTGTGCAGCCATCTGGGCCGCTTGCTCGGCATGCTCGCGTGCAAGTTAAACAGGGAGTCTGTCATCACTTTGCGAATGAGGATCGGTTGAAATGGCGGCAATGACAACCAACTGCGAGGGCGAATCTGCATCGTTGTTTAATAGCCAGCTAGAGACTGGTATACGTGCGCTTATTATCCTAGATGCGGCCTACCCAAAGTCATTCGATTTAACTATGCTGACTTGGTTTGATCACCTTGTGGTTCATACAGGTGATATTAACGGTCCTGCAAGCCTTCACCCAAATCTCCCACAGCGTAGTGGTGAAATACTTGTCCGACGTCGCCTCATAGAAGATAGTCTTACGCTTATGCGTCGCTTGCATTTAGTGACCGCCATCACAAACGAAAGTGGCATAACATACCAAGCAACAGATGAGGCCTATTCTCTAGTTAAATTGATGAGGGCAGTCTATGCCACTGAGTTAAAAATTAGAGCAACGTGGCTTGTAGAAAATGTATGTCCTCGCGGAGAGGAAGCCATTCATAACTTAATCACAGCCAAGTTAGGCAGATGGAACATTGAGTTTCAAAAAAATGCGGGCATCGCCAAAGGATCGAAATGAGAGCGTCTGGATTAACCATCAAGCACCTTGTCTTTACCGGCCCACAAGTTGCCCCAGCTCAGCTTAAGTTCGATGCCGGACTAAATCTTCTCTACGGTGCATCCAACACAGGTAAATCATTTACCTTAAAGGCCATTGACTTTATGTTGGGTGGTACAAAGGACCTGCCCGAATTTCACGAACGAGACGGTTATGACAAACTCTGGTTTGGCTTTACTCTTGAAGGCGTAGGCGATTTCACCCTATCCAGATCAATAAGCGGCGGGAGTTATGAACTTCATAACGGCCTTGTCAGCTTATTTGTCCTTGGCGAGACAACTCAAATATTAGCTCCTACACTACAAACAAAGAGCACAAAAAGTCTTCCTCAATTCTTGCTTGAGCAACTCGGTTTCGATGGGAAAAAGTTAGCCAAGAATGCTGATGGCGTGACGGAGGCTATAAGTTTCCGGGATATAGCTGCGATTTCGTTGGTAGATGAAACCAGTATTCAGAGTGAACGATCGCCGATAGAAAGTGGACAGGTCGTATCGCGAACAAGAGAACGCAGTGTTTTTAGATTATTTCTGACGGGGTTAGATGATAGTTCTATCACGCAGGTTGTAGACGAAAAAACGTTTAACACTTCAAAAGCGGTAAGGATCGAAGTCGTCGACTCACGTACTTGTCGACGGGGAAGACCTGCTGCACGTCGCTGCCCGACCAGGAGATGAGGAACTCCAGCGCGAAGCCGAGGGTCCAGTAGGCGATGAACCCGCCGAACAGGAACAGGCCCGATCGTGGACCCGATGAACGGCACGGCGTACCGCTTCTCCTTGGCGTGCAGGCCCGGCACCACGAACCGCCAGATCTGCCAGAGGATGACCGGGAAGGCGATGACGATGCCGCCGTAGAGCGAGATCGAGATGCGGGTGGAGAAGCCGTCGAGCGGCCCGAGCGCGAACAGGTTCGCCGTGCAGAACTCGGTGCCCCTGCGCTGGCACAGATCGGTGTACGGCTGCTTGATGAACCGCAGGATCGGGTCGTAGAACGCCATCATGATGATGACGCCGAGCACGATCGCGAGCATGCTGCGCACGATGCGGACGCGCAGCTCGGCGAGGTGGTCGCGCAGCGTCATCCGGTCCTCGGGACCCTTGAGCGCCGGGCGCGGCTCGCTCTTGAACGGGATCTTGAGCTTCACTCTGCTGCAACCTCGTCAGCGGCGTCGGTGGTCTCGGCGGCGGGCGTGACGGCGCCGAAACCCGTCATCATGCCGGACGCCACGATCGCGTCGGGGGTCGGTGCCGGGGCGGCCGGCTCGGCGGCAACCGGCAGCGGTGCCGTGGAGACGGCGATGTCCGGAGCCTGCTGGCGGGCCAGACGCCGCGAGGTGGCGTCGTTCACGACGGGTGCATCGACCGCGTCTGCGGCGGCTCGTCGGTGCAACCACCGGTTCGGCCGCGCCACCGCAGCCGCTGCTGCAGCCACCGGCGGTGCCGAGCCGTTCGCGGCCGAGGTGGCCGCCGCCGGGGTGGTCGCTGCAGGCGTGGCGGTGGCACTGCGATCGGTGGGTCCGCCCGGCGACTTGGCGCTTCGCCGGGTTGAACATGTTGGTGTCCCAGGACGCTGCGTTCTTGGCCAGCTCGGCGGTCTCGCGCAGTTCGCGGATCGGCTCGTCGAGCACGGACTTCATCTCGCTCTGGAACCCCGACGTCATCCGCTTGAAGTCGGCGTAGGCCTTGCCGGCCTTGCGCATGGCCTCAGGAAGCTTGTCGGGTCCGAGCACGACGAGGGCGATCACCACCAGGAAGATGAGCTCGCTGCCGGACAGATTGAACACGCTGGCGAGTCTAGGTGCTCGTCAGGCGCTCGCGAAGGCACATGGAAGACATGCCACAATCGTCATCCAATGCAGCAACGACTCCCCTCCCTCCTCGACCATCCGATCGCGTTCGCGCATCGAGGGGGCAAGGCTCACGCTCCCGAGAACACCATCGCCGCGTTCACGCTCGGCCTCAAACTCGGCGCCACCGGCCTCGAGAGCGACGTCTGGCTCACCAGCGACGGCATCCCCGTGCTCGAGCACGACGGCATCATCCGCCACCGCCTCAGCCGCCGCCCGATCGGCGAGCTGCGCCGCGACCAGCTGCCCTCGTACGTCCCGTCGCTGACCGATCTGATCGAGCAGTGCGGCACCTAGTACCACCTCTCGCTCGACCTGAAGGGCGACAACGTCGGCCCGGCCGTGCTCGACGTGGTCCGCGAGGCCGCCCCGGAGCTGCTCCCCCGGCTGTGGCTGTGCGAACCGAAGTGGCAGGACCTGCTGCCGCTGCGTGATCGACGCCGACGGTGCGAAGCTGGTCGACTCCACCCGGCTCGGCCGGATCAAGGAGGGCCCCGAACGTCGCGCGGCCACGCTCGCGAACGAGGGCATCGACGCCATCAACATGCACCACTCCGACTGGAACGGCGGGCTCGTCACCCTGTTCCACCGCTTCGAGGTCTGCACGATCGCGTGGGACCTGCAGTTCGAGCACGTGCTCCGTCCGATGTTCCGGATGGGCATCGACGGCGTGCACAGCGACTGGGTGGACCGGATGATGGACTCGTACCGGGCCGAGCTCGGGGCGCCGCAGCTCTAGCTGCGCAGCCGGCGTGGCTCGGTCAGAGCCACTTCCAGTGGCTCTTCGGCCAGATCACCACGAACGCGCGGCCGACGATCTGGTCGTAGTCGACCTGGCCGAGCGTGCCCCGGCTGTCGCCGGATCCGGGCCGGTTGTCGCCCATCACGAACACGTGGTCCTTGAGCACGATCAGCGACGAGAAGTTCGGGCCGCAGTTGCCGGGCGTCACGACGTGGGGGTCGAGATACGGCTCGACCAGCACCTTGCCGTCGATGTAGACGACGCAGTCGCGGATCTCGATGGTCTCGCCGGGCAGGCCGATGACCCGCTTGATCAGGTCGCGCTGGGACAGGCCCTGCTCCTCCTCGAGCACCACGACGTCGCCACGGTTCGGGTCGTGGAGGTCGTAGCTGAGCTTGTTGACGAGCACCCGGTCGAAGTTGTGCAGGGTGTAGTCCATCGACTCGCCCGACACGTAGAACTGCTGCACCACGAACAGCTTCATCAGCACCGCCGCAGCGATGGCGATGATGACGACCAGTCCCCACTCGCGGATCGACTTGCCGACGTGGGCCTTCTGCGGGGGCGCCTTCACGGCCGTGGTTCCGGTCGCGGCGGCCGTCGCCGTGGCGCTGTCGGCGGTGCCGGCTCTGCGGACACGCGTCGCCCGGCTCGGCGCCGGCATCGCCATCCACGGCGTCGACAGGCGGAGCATCGTCGGCCGACTCGGTCGGTGGGGTCTCGACCCCGGCGTCGTTCATCCCGGGTGAGTCTTCGCTGGACATGCGGCGGTTACCGTACCGTTCGAGAGAGCCAGAGTTGCGGCACCTCGGGGATCACAACGAGGCGATGAGCTTCTCGACACGTTCGTCGCGGCTCTTGAACGGGTCCTTGCACAGCACCGTGCGCTGCGCCTGGTCGTTGAGCTTCAGGTGCACCCAGTCGACGGTGTAGTCGCGCTTGCGCTCCTTGGCCCGCTTGATGAACTCGCCGCGCAGCCGGGCCCGCGTGGTCTGCGGCGGCACGTCGACGGCGGTGTCGATGTCCTCGTCGGTGCACATCCGCTCGACCATGCCGCGGTCCTGGATCTTGTAGAACGGGCCGCGGGCCCGGCTGACGTCGTGGTACTGGAGGTCGAGCAGCTGCACCTGGGCGTGGCCGAGCGGCAGGTCGTGCTTGGCCCGGTACGCCTCGATCAGCTTGTGCTTGATCACCCAGTCGACCTCGCGGTCGAGCTTGAGCGGATCGTTCTCGATGGTGGTGATGCAGTGCTCCCACATCTCCAGCGCCTTCTGCTCCATCGGCGGGAAGCCCTTGGTGTCGGCGTAGCGCAGCGCCCGGTCGAGGTACTCGCGCTGGATGTCGAGCGCCGACACCTCGCGCCCGTTGGCCAGCCGCACCGTGCGGCGGCAGGTCATGTCGTGGCTGATCTCGCGGATGGCCCGGATCGGGTTCTCCAGCGTCATGTCGCGCAGCACCACCTGCGGGTCCTCGAGCATGCGCAGCATGCAGCGCGGCGGCGCCGACCTTGACGAACGTGGTGTACTCGCTCATGTTGCGAGTCGCCGACGATGACGTGCAGCCGGCGGTACTTCTCGGCGTCGGCGTGCGGCTCGTCGCGGGTGTTGATGATCGGCCGGCTGCGGGTGGTGGCCGACGAGACGCCCTCCCAGATGTGCTCGGCGCGCTGGGCGATGCGAGTACACCGGCCCGCGGGCGGTCTGCAGCACCTTGCCGGCGCCGGTGTAGATCTGGCGGCTGACGAGGAACGGGATCAGCACCTCGGCGTAGTGGCCGAGGTCGTCGCGCCGGCTGGTGAGGTAGTTCTCGTGGCAGCCGTAGCTGTTGCCGGCGGAGTCGGTGTTGTTCTTGAACAGGTAGATCGTGCCGCGGATGCCCTCCTCGCGCAGGCGCTGCTCGGCCGACTCCACCAGGCTCTCGAGGATCCGCTCCCCCGCCTTGTCGTGCACGACGAGGTCGTACAGCGAGTCGCACTCGGGCGTGGCGTACTCGGGGTGCGAGCCGACGTCGAGGTACAGGCGGGCGCCGTTCTGCAGGAACACGTTGCTGCTGCGACCCCAGCTGACCACCCGGCGGAACAGGTAGCGGGCGACCTCGTCGGGGCTCAGCCGGCGCTGGCCGCGCAGCGTGCACGTGACGCCGTACTCGTTCTCGAGCCCGTAGATGCGACGCTCCATGGCGTCAACCTACTGCGATCCCGCGCGGCAGCGCGTGGAACATCTCGGCTCCCGCGGGCCGCCGGCCGGAGGCCGGTCGATGCGACGCGGTCAACGGCTCCAGCGGAAGCGCAGCCGTTCGCCGGGGCGGGCCTGGGCGACCCGGCCGATGTCCGCCGGGTCGACGACGGCGATCACCGGGTAGCCCCCGGTGACGCCGTGATCGGCGAGGAAGATCGAGCGGCTGGCCGTCGTTGGGCACCTGCACGGCGCCGTCGACGATGCCCTCCGGACGGCAGCTCGTGGTGCACCGACCGCTCGAGTGCGACGCCTGCAGCCGGGTGCCGATGCGGTTGCTCGTGCCGCAGCACCGTCGTACGGCGTCGCCGCCAGCGCGCGATGCGCGCCTCCGTGAACCAGTCGATGACGTGGCCCCGGCCACAGCGTGATCGGCGAATGGTCGGACGGTCGGCGACCGGCGCGAGGTGCGACCGGCAGCGTCGGTGCCCGAGGTCGGCGCCGACGGCGAGCCGATCTCCGGCGGCGAGCGGCGGACGACCGAGACCGCTCAGCAGATCGGTGCTCCGCGAGCCCATCACGAGCGGGTGCATCGACGCCGCCGCGCACCGCCAGGTAGGTGCGCAGCCCGGTGCGCGGCGCGCCGAGCATCAGCTCGGTGCCGGCGGCGAGGGCCACGGCGTGACCGGTGGCCGACCGGCGTGCGTCCGGCGACGTGGCTGCCGGGCAGTCGGCACCGGCGAGGGCGACGTACACGGCTCGGTCGAAGCGCACGCGCAGGCCGCCGAACGTGCACTCGAGCGTCGCCGCAGTCGGCCGGGTTGCCGACGAGCCGGTTGGCGAGCCGGTGCGCGGAGCGATCCGCAGCGCCACTGCGAGCCGACGCCGAGGTGCGCCCAACCCGGCGCGTCCGAGGTCCTGCACGGTGCACAGCGGCCCGGGCGCGACGATCTCGATCACGGCGCCACCGGAACGAAGCGCACCCGGTCGCCGGGCTCGATGAACGCGGGCCGTGCCCGCGACGAGTCCCACATCGCCACGGTGGCCCGGCCGAGGAGGTGCCAGCCGCCCGGCGAGGTGGTGGGGTACACACCCGTGAACGCGGCGCCGATGGCCACCGAACCACCGGGCACCCGGGGCCGCGGGTTCTGCCGTCGCGGCAGGCACAGGATCTCGGGGAGCCCGGTGAGGTACGCGAACCCCGGGACGAACCCGCAGAACGCCGCGTCGTACTCCGTCGAGCTGTGCAGATCGATCAGGTCGGCAACGGTCAGTCCCGTCGTCTCGGCGACCGACCCGAGGTCCTCACCGTCGTACACGGTGGGCACCTCGACCATGATCCCATCGGCCATCGTGTCGCCACCGGGGACGAAGCCCGCCGCAACCGCGGCCACCCCGGCCAGCGTGTGCGACGATGAACAGGTGACCAGCAGCGTGCGCGCCGCAGGTACGAGGTCGATCACGCCGCTCAGTCCCGCCGAACGCAGGCGCGTGGCGAGCTGAGCAGCCTGCTCGGTGTCGTCGACCTCGATCATCACCGACGTCGGCCCGCAGGGCAGCCTAAACGCCGAGGTTTCACGCGCAATTTGATGAAAACGAAAATTATCCCGACCGACCAGCTCGCGGCAAACATCCGTGCCATGCTGGACAACGATGTGAAGTATTACCGTAATTTTGGTGTGTACTGGTACTTTGTGAAGGCATTCATGAAGAAGTATTACACCAAGGATAATCTGTATCTGCTGGGCGACTATGAGCAGCCTGACGTGGTGGCGCGGATGCCTGCATACGATAGCTTTGAGGATGCCATGCACGACGCTCTGATGTTTGCTCGCGAGAATCAGATCAATAACATGGGAAGTGCTACCAGTATCGTCCGGGCCGATACTGGCTCAACCTGCACGCAGCCACCGCCGAAAGCGAGGCGCAGAGCTTCAACCGCATCAAATCGGCGCAGCTGCCCGCCATCGAGGCCTGCCAGTCCAGCATTTTCCGCGAGTTGCGCGTCCGCGAAGACAGCCGCACCCCGCGCGCCGCGACCTCTGGCAGCCGGGCAGGCGGCATTTTCGACCTGCGCATCTGCCTCAGCGGGCTGATCCCGCAGCGCTGGCACTAGGTCAAATCGGCGTCACATTCAGCCGTTTCGACTGAATCCCGCCGAAAGCGGCCCGACACGTCGGCGTGATGCTGCCCGTTTGAGGCTGCCCGCCTTGTAGGGGCGCAACCCCGCCTTGCATGAAGCCCTCTCTCGGGTGAAGACCGAGGAATCGCAAAAAGGGCCGCACTGCATGCATGATTTTCTGCAACCCCTGATCACCAAGGCCCAAGTTGTTGGGCTGCGGGTCAACGTCAACAAGGCAGGGCTTTGCATCGGCGACACGGCGCATCTCGAAATGCTCGAAGATGGCCAGATCGGCCTGTTTGCCCAAGGCCAAAGCCGCTGGCTCGGTCTCTTCCCGCGCCGCAATCTGTTGCATCTGGGTCAGCTTGGCCCCGCTGCCAGCAAAATTCTGGCCGAGCCGATGCGTCAGGACATGCACCTGCGCGTCCGCATCGTCGGGTTGACGCCCGAGCATCTCTCCGAAACCCGCCAGCCCGAGATTTTCGTCTCGGTCTGGGGCGCGGTAGACCGGCTTATGGGGGTCACCCCCGCCAACAGCAATCTGGCCAAGGCGCTCAAGGATCAGGGCGCATAGCGCACATAGGCAAAGGCCTGGCTGTCGGGCGCCCAGTTCGGCACATTCATCGTGCCTTGCCCGCCGGTAAAGCTCAGCAGCTGCCGACGACCGCCACCCTCGGGGTCCATCAGCCACAGCGAAACCTGCAGATCCGCCGGATGTCCCTCGGTGCCCTTCGGATAGGCGAGGTAAAGCACATGCCGCCCATCCGGCGAGGGATGCGGAAACCAGTTCACCTGATCATCGGCAAACAGCTGGCGCTGCCCCGACCCATCCGCCTGCATCACCCAGATCTGCGCATGCCCGTCTGCGGTCGCAGTTGTAATAGATCCGGCTTCCATCGGCCGCGAAATCCGGCCCGTCGCAATGCCCTTCGCCCTGCGTCAGCCGCCGCTCCTCGCCGCCCAGCGCAAGCGTATAGACATCAACCACCCGGCTGCCACCCCGCGCCGCGACATAGGCCAGCGTCTTGCCATCCGGCGACCAGCCATGCCACCAGCTCGGCGCTTGCGGCGAGACCTTCACCGGTTCTCCCCCCGCAGCAGGCATCAGATAGATCTGCGACCCCGCGCCCTCGTGATGCGCTCGACAGCACGATCTGGCTCCCGTCCGGGCTGATGCCGTGATCATTGTTGCAGCGCATCGCAGGCCCGGTCTCGACCGCGATCATCCTGGGGTCCGCCAGTGGCACCCGGTAAAGCCGCCCCTCGCCGTTGATCAGCAAGGACTGCCCGTCCGGATCCCAGTTCGGCGCCTCAATCCGGCCCTCGACCTCCAGCACCAACCGCGACGTGCCCGCGCTTCAGATCGTAAATCTCCAGATAGCTGCGCATCGCCTCAGGCCTTCGGCTTCGGCTTCAAAAGGCTCTTGGGTCGCAAGGCCTCCGCCGCCTTGAACAAGGCAAAGGTCTGGTTGACGTAATTCACCACGCCCGAGACCTGCTCCATGTATTTCTGCAACTCCGGCGTCCGCTCGGCTTCGACCACCTGCACCGGACGATCCGGCCCCTCGCCCTCGAACTGGCAGTAAAACAGCGGCTCCCCGCGGCGCAGCACGATGTCCTTCTCCGGCTCGTGCCACTCGAACGCCCACATCAAGGGGCGCGGCCAGATGTTCAGGGGAAAGCGCCCGCCAAAGATCGTGCCGGGCAGCTGCTCCTTGCGGTAATGCGCAAAGGCAGACAGCTGGGTGATATAGACCAACTCATCGGCGATAAAGCAGTAGGGCAGCGACAGCTGAACGGTCGGGCGATCAGGATAGCGCCACTCTGCCTCGCTCACCAGCGTCAGCACCTCGCCCATCTTGTTGGCCCGGATCGGCGAACCCGCCCCGGCGCGATTGACCAGCTGCGCCTTGCCCTTGTCATCGCGGCTAAAGCCGATGTGCAGATCATAGGGGCATTTCACCAGGAAATAGCGGCTTTCCAGCTGGATCACCGCCGGGCAGCGGCTCGCCGATTTGGCATGCGCCTTGTTGGTCTGACGAAACTGCACCCGCTCGGGCGGTTCATAAAGCACCGCCCCCTTGTCCGAGGTCAGAAACCAGCCGACATTGATCGGGCCGGACTTCGGCCCCTCTTCAGGCCGCTCGAAGCTAAGATTGATGTCCATGCGCTGCCCCTGCTTTTGCCCGCAGACTCGACGCAAAGCCCGGCTCTGTCAATTGACCTCGCGGGCCAAAAGCGTCTCGCCCGCCCGCGAAGACAACCGCCGGAAGACAAAGCTCGAAATCAGCGTCATCCCCGCGATCAGGCAGAACACCACCGGGAAATTGCCGCTATCGGTCGCCGCCACCCCGCGCAACGCCCCCGTCGCCTCCAACATCATCGCGGCGAGGGTAATGCCGATGGTCCCGGTCAGCTGCTGCATCACCGCCGAAAAGCTGGTGGCGCTGCTCAAGCGCTCCGAGGTGACATCGGCATAGGCAATCGCATTGATCGAGGTGAATTGCAGCGACCGCGACAACCCGCCAACGAACAGCACCAGCATGATCACCTGCCAGGGCGTCGCTTGGGTGAAAAGCGCCGGCAGCGCGATGAACACCGCCGCAATCCCCGCATTCACCGTCAAGACGCCGCGAAAGCCAAAGCGCCGCAGAATCGGCTGGGCGGCAAACTTCATCACCATCGCCCCCAGCCCCGAAACAAAGGTCAGCGCCCCCGATTGAAATGGCGTCATGCCAAAGCCCAGCTGCAACATCAGCGGCAAAAGAAACGGCGAAGCTCCCGTGCCGATGCGAAACAGCGTGCCCGCTGTGATCGTGGTGCGAAAGGTCGGCAAGGCCAGCAGGCGCAGATCAACCAGTGGCTCGGCCACCCGCAGAGCGTGGCGGATATAGCCAAGCGTCAGCCCCGCGCCGCCAAGCAACAGCGCCACCACCACCGGCGTCGAAGCCAGATTAAGCCCCAGCAGCGTCGCCCCGGTCAAAAACCCCGCCAGCCCCGGCCCCAGCAGCAAAAAGCCAAAGCCGTCGAAATTGCGCGGCTCCGGCTCGCGCAGATCCGGCACATACAGGCTGGCCAGAACCACGCCCAGCACCGCAATCGGAATGTTGATCCAGAAAATCCAGCGCCAGTCCCAGAATGTGGTGATATATCCGCCCAGCAGCGGCCCGATCACCGGCCCCATCAGCGCCGGCACCGTCAGCCAGGCCAGTGCGCCGACCAGCCCCGCCCGCGGCACGCCGCGCAGCACGATCAACCGCCCCACCGGCACCATCATCGACCCGCCAATGCCCTGCAAGGCCCGCGCCGCCACCAACTCCAACAGGGTGTTCGACAAGGCGCAGGCGATGGACCCCAGCGCGAAGACCACAATCGCCCAGCGAAACACCCGCCGCGCCCCAAAACGGTCCGCCGCCCAGCCCGAGGCCGGAATAAAGATCGCCAGTGCCAGCAGATAGGTGGTCAGCACCAGCTTCAGATGGATCGGATCAGACCCCAGATCCGCCGCGATCTGCGGCAGAGAGGTTGAAAGCACCGCCGAATCGATGTTCTCCATCAACAGGGCGGTGGCGATGATCAGCGGAAGGATGCGGGCAGAGGCCATGATGCTGCGACTTATTCGCAGCTTTCCGGCAATGACAAGAGCCGCCGCGAAAAACCAACCCCCGCGTCAGACAATTTCCCGCGATAGGCTTGACAGCCCCGCCGCTTGCCATCATGACGCCAAAAATCAAAGGAGACCAAGATGTCGGATGATCGTTTGATCGTTGCCCTTGATGTGCCCAATATCGTCGCAGGATTGGATTTGGCTGGCCGCCTTGGCAAGACCGTATCCTTCTACAAGATCGGTCTGGGCATGCTGACAGGTGGTGGCCTCGCCTTGGCAAACGAGCTGAAACAAGAATACGGCAAACGCATCTTCCTCGATCTCAAGCTTTTCGACATCGGTGCCACCATCGAGGCCGCCGTGCGCGGCATCGCGCAGTATGATCTCGACCTGCTCACCGTTCACGGCGACCCGCAGGTGGTGCGTGCCGCGATGCAGGGCAAGGCGGGCAGCAACCTCAAGATCATGGCGGTGACCGTGCTGACCTCGCTCGACCGCGCCGATCTGACCGCCAACCTGATCCGCGAAGGCGATCTGGCCGAAATCACCGTCGAACGCGCCGCCCGTGCGCTGGAAGCCGGGGCCGATGGCGTGATCACCAGCCCGCAAGAGGCCGCGCTGATCCGCGCCCTGCCGCAGGCCGCAGGCAAGCTGATCGTGACGCCGGGCGTGCGCCCCTTCGGCACCGAGGCGGGCGATCAGAAACGCATCGCCACGCCCGCTCAGGCCATTGCCGATGGCGTTGACCATATCGTGGTTGGCCGCCCGATCTGGCAAGCCGCCGATCCGGTTGCCGCCGCAAAGGCGATCATCGCCGAAATGGCCTCTCCTCAGGCGCAAAATCCGAACCGCTAAGGCCGAACTGCTAGTGCAGGAACTCTGCGCTTGATCCCCACAACTGCTTGACCCGCGCATCCCGCCCGCAAGCGTTGCGATAGAATGTATAGGCGTTGCGCTTTTCCTTCGGGCCGCGCCGGGTCAGCACGAGTTCTGCGCTGCGATAGTAATTCTGGTGATAGGCCTCGGCAGGCCAGAACTTCTTGGCGCCCAGCACCGGCGTCACCACCTTCTGCCCCAGCGTCGCACTCGCCTTGGCAACCGCGGCCTTGGCCACCGCCGCCTGATCTGCATTCAGCGCAAAAATCGCCGAGCGATAGGCTTTGCCGCGATCACAAAACTGCCCGCCTGCATCCACCACATCGGTCGAATGCAGGAACTTGTCGATCATCTCGGCGTAGCTGATCTTGGCATCGTCAAAGCTGATCTGCACCGCCTCGTAATGCCCCGCGTGATTGTCGTAGGTCGGGTTGGCCGAAGCCCCGCCGGTATAGCCCGAGATCACATCCTTGACCCCCGGCACATGCTCGAAATTCGCTTCGACACACCAGAAACACCCGCCCGCCAGCACGGCTTTCTGGGTTTTGGCTTCGGCAGCACCGGCAAAGGCCAGCGTCAAGGCAAGGGCATAGCGCAGCATGATAAATCCTCCTGTTGCCACGACCCTGCGGGCCATTGGCCTTTCCCGCAACTCACCGCTTGGTGAAGTCACGCGATGGTGAAGCCCCCCCTTGGCCTTTCCGCCGCGCCGCCGTAGCCTGCGGCCAAACCGGAGAACGCCATGACCGACCATGTGTCCACCCACCAGGCCGAAGACGACGCCCGCAACGAGAGCGATCCTGATCTATCGTCAACGGCCAGATCGTGCCCAAGGCGCAGGCCCTGGTCTCGGTCTATGACGCGGGCTTCATGCTCGGCGATGGCGTCTGGGAAGGCATCCGGCTCTACAACGGGCGCTGGAGCTTTCTCGACGAACATATCGACCGGCTGTTCGAGGCCGCCAAGGCCATCGACCTCGACATCGGCATGACCCCGGAACAGGTGATTTCCGCCGTATCAGAGACGCAAAAGGCCAATGGCATGACCACCGACGCCCATGCCCGTCTGATGGTGACCCGCGGCGTCAAGACCCGGCCCTTCCAGCACCCGAAACTCTCGCAGCAGGGCCCGACCGTGGTGATCATCATGGAGCATTCCCGCCCCAACATGCCGCGCCCGATCCGTCTGGCCACCGTGCCGCACCTGCGCGGCCTGCCGATGACCCAGGACCCCAAGCTGAACTCGCATTCCAAGCTCAACTGCATCCTCGCCTGCATCGCCGCCGAAAAGGCCGGCGCGGACGAGGCGCTGATGCTCGACGTGCATGGCTTTGTGAACACCACCAACGCCTGCAACTTCTTCATCGTCCGCAAGGGCGCAGGTCTGGACCTCGACCGGCGACTACTGCATGAACGGCATCACCCGCGCACAAGGTGATCGACCTCTGCCGCGCCAACGACATCCCGGTGTTTGAAACGCAATTTCAGCCTTGTAGAGACCTATTCCGCGGACGAGGCCTTCCTGACCGGCACCTTCGGCGCGCAGACCCCGGTCGGCATGCATTGACGGGCGGGTGATCGGCACCGGCCAGATGGGCCCGATGACCGAACGCATCCGCGAGCCTCTACAAAGCCATGGTGGGCGCATGAAAATCGCCATGTGGTCCGGCCCGCGCAATCTGTCCACCGCGATGATGTATAGCCTTCGCCGCACGGGGCGATTGCGCCGTGGTCGATGAACCCTTCTACGGTGCCTACCTCAACGCCACCGGCATCGACCACCCGATGCGCGACGCGGTCATCGCCGCGCAAAGCTCCGATCCGGCAGAGGTTGCCGCCTTCTGCACCGGGCCTAATCCGCAGCAACAGAGCCTGTTTTACCAAAAACACATGACCCTGCACATGATCCCCGGCTTCCCGCGCGGCTTCATGCGCGATCTGACCAACGTCTTCCTGATCCGCGATCCGGCGCGCGTCGTGGCGAGCTATGCCAAGAAGCGCGAGGGCCCGACCCTTGCCGACATCGGCTTTGTCCAGCAGGCCGACCTGTTCGATGCGGTGGCAGACAGCCTCGGCCATGCGCCCTTGGTCATCGATTCCGCCGACATTCGCGCCAACCCAGGGCGGCGCTTTCGGCTCTATGCGGCGCTTTGGGCATAGCCTTCACCGATGCCATGCTGCACTGGCCACTTGGCCCCAAACCCTATGACGGCGTCTGGGCGCCGCATTGGTACAACGCCGTCCACCGCTCGACAGGGTTCGAAGCCGCCGAGGGCCCGCTTGCCCGACCTGCCCGCCGAATACCAAGCCCTCGCAGATCAGGCGCGGCCCTACTACGATCGGCTTGCCGCCCACAAGCTCTAGCACTTTGCCGCCGAACAGAGCCAAAGCGATTGCGAATCCGGCGCATGACCGGCAAAGTTTCCGCATGCCTTCAGGGAATGCACCTTGCCCAAACTCGCCCGCCTTCCGCCCCCTGCTCCTGAGCCTCTGCTTCGGGTTGGCACAGCCCAACCTTGCCGCCGCCGAGCCTTCGCTGGAACAGATGATCGGCCAGATGATCATCGTCGGTTTCACCGGCACCAAAGCCCGAAGACGCAGGCGTCAAAGCCGTGCAGGCGCAACTGGCGCAGGGCAGCATCGGCGGCATCATCCTGCTGGACCGCAATGTCACCGACCCGGCGCAACTGACCCGCCTGACCGCCGCGCTCAACCCAGCCTCCCTGCCGATCCCCGCCTTCATTTCGGTCGATCAAGAGGGCGGTCGCGTGCAGCGCCTGCCTGCCACCAAGGGCTTCACCCCCTGGGATTCCGCCGCCAGCCTGCGCAAAGCCGCGCGGAAGGGCGGCGCGGATTTCACGCTGGATTACTACAGCCGCCGCGCGCAGGATTTGCAGGCCCTTGGCGTCAACCTCAACTTCGCGCCGGTAGTCGATCTCAACCTCAACCCCGCCAACCCGATCATCGGCAAACTCGGCCGCAGCTTTGCGCCCGACAGCGCCACCGTCAGCGATATGGCCGCCGCTTTTATCCGCGCCCACCGCGCCTCAGGCGTGCTGACCAGCGTGAAACACTTCCCCGGCCATGGCTCGTCGCTGGGCGACAGCCACAAGGCCCTGCCCTCAATCGCCACCACCTGGCACGATGAAGAGTTGATCCCCTTCCAGACCTTGGCCCGCGAAGGGCTGATCGATCTTGCGATGATCGGCCACCTCTACCACCCGGATTTCTCGGACGCCAAGGACCGTCCAAGCTCGATCTCCCGCAAGGGCGTTGCTGCCCTGCGCCGAATCGTCGGCGCGGCGGTGATCGTCACCGATGATCTGCAGATGCAGGCGATTCAAGACAGCTTTGGCGATGCCGAGGCGGCGGTGCAGGCAGTGATCGCCGGCGACGATCTGCTGCTGTTTCTGACCTACAAACACCCCGACCCGCAAATCGGCCCAAAGATCAACCGCGCGATCCTGCAGGCCGTGCAACAGGGCCGCATTGACCCCGCCCAAATCGAAGCCGCTTACGCCCGCATCCTGAAACTCAAGCTGAAGATCTGACGACCTCGCTCACTGGTCCGGTGCCAGATACTTGCCATAGGCCCAGCCCGACACGTCATTCCAGCGCAGATAGCACCAGACATAGGTCTCGCCGGATTTTTGCTGGCAATCGATGACCTGCACGCCCAGCGCGTCATGCGGCATCTCTGCGACAATGGCATAGCTGGTGCCGGGGCCGGAACGCACATTCAACAACTGGTCGGCAGGATGGTTCACCACCCGGTAGATGCCGCTATAGGCCGAGGCGCGATTGCCCTGCGGCGCTGTGGTCAGATATTTCTGAAAGGCATAGCCCGACAGACACCCCTGTTGGATCACGCACCAGTTGTTGGCGCAGTTGCGGATGGTGATGCCATCGGAATTGAACGCAAGCTCGCCGACCTGCGCGGTCTTGGAACTTGGCCCCTGACGCAGAAACAGCGTGTCATTGGTGCGGATGCCGGTGACCGAGCCGGACCCCGTCGGATAGGGGCAGCTTTGCGCAGACGAGGTCTGCGGCGCAGCGGGCTCGGGCACAGGCTCGGGTTCCGGGGGCGGTGGCGGGGCAAAAGCGGCCAGCCGCGCCTTGGCTGCGGCGGCAAAGGGGCTGTCGGGAAAGGCGACCAGAAACGTCCGGTAGCCGTCTTCACTGTTCTGCGTGCTGGCATTTTCCCAAGCCGATTTCTCGGCCATCGCCGTCACCAAGGCCCGCGCATCCTTGGCGCGCGGATGATCCGGGATAACGGCGCAGAAAATCCTCCAGCGCGGTGCGGTCCTGGCGCTGCACCGCATCCAGATAGATCAGCAGCGGGTCTTCCTGCAGTTGCGGCTGCGGTCTGCACCTGCGGCTGGGTCTGCGGTGGCGCCACCACACCGGGGCCTGCCCCGTCGCCGCCACCAGATAGATATCCTCGTCCGGCAACTGCGCCTGCTCAATCGGCACCTGCTTGCCCTCGGATTTCTCGCGCACCTTGGCGCGCACGGTGCGGAAGATCCGGCCGATCTCCAGCCCCGGCTGGCCAATCGTCTCGAGCAGCGCCTCGGTATAGGGGCTGTGATCTGGAATTGCCGTCCGAAGCCGTCCGCCCCGCCTCGGCAGCAAAGGAGATCAGCAAGACCTTTCTCGCCCTCGACCGAGACCGGTGCCAAGCCGCGCGAGACCGAGCGCGTGCCATTGTTGCGCGTCATACTGGCGGCAAAGGGATTGTCGCGGCAGGCATCCAGCATCACCATGCCAAGCTTTTTCGCCGAACGCACCGCCGACAGCACCTGCTCCAAAGGCACGGCTTCAAACTGCGCCGTCGCCTCGCTTTTCATCTTGGCATCGATCGGGATCAGATAGTTCTGCCCCTCCAGCTCGATGCCATGCCCGGCATAGAAGAACAGCGCGATATCGGCGTTCAGCGCTTTCTCGGAAAACTCGCCCAAAGCGACGCGAAAACCCTGCCCGTCCAGATCTTCCCGCAGCAACGACATCAAAGCCGATCGAACTCAGCTTGGCCGCAATCGCCTCGGAATCATTGCGCGGATTGGGCAGGGCCGAGGCGTTCTGATAGGCGCTGTTGCCGATCACCAGGGCCACCCGCGTCTCGGCAAGCGCCGCGCTCAGGCTCAGCATCAGCGCCAGAACGGCAACCGCCACAGACGCCATGCCCGGCCCAAGGTCCATCTCAACCCCCAAGCTGCGCAATACGCGCCGCGGTCGTGGTGTAGATACACTCTTCGATCCCACTGGTCAGCCCGCCACAGACAGCCTCGCGGTAAAGCACCCACTCTTTCTCTTGCGTTTTGGTCACCCATCCCGCCGCCAGCGCTTTCTTGAAGGTCGCCACCAGCGCGTGATCCTGCAAGCCCAGCTGAGCAGAGCCACAGACCGCAATCTCCACCGCTGTCTTTGCCTTGGTGCAATCGAAGGTCGGACCAAGGTTCGGGATCAGCGGCACGGGGGCAGGGGCAGGCGCGGCGGCAGGCGCAGGGTCCAGCATCAAGGACGCCGCAATCGAATGCTTGCCATTGGGAAAGACCAGCAGATAGCGCTTGCCCGCCGCCTCCGTGCCTTCGCTTTCAACCTGCGCCCACATCTGATCGTCCTGAATTTCGGCAATCATCGACCGCGCAACAGGGGTGCGGGCGTGGTCAGGATAGCGCGCCACAAAGTCGTTCAGCTTGGCAAGATCATTGGTCCGCGCCGCCTCAAAGAACTGCGCCTCCGGATCGGGGCCCAAGGCCACCGGCTGCGGCGTGACGGCCGGCTGCACCGCCACCACCTCGCCACTGACCGGGGTGATAAAGACATCGCGGTCGGGCAGTTGCGCCTGTTCGACCGGCACCTGCCTGCCGCCGGATTTCTCGCGCACCTTGGCGCGCACGGTGCGGAACATCTTGCCGACCTCAAGCCCCGGCTGATCCAGCACCTCCAGAAAAGCCTCGGTATAGGGGCTATGGCCGCTGTCTCCATCCGAGGCGGTGGCCCCCGCTTCGGCGGCAAAAGACACCACCAGCCCGCCTTCACCCTCGACCGACACCGGCGCGAGCCCCCGCGACACCGAGCGTGTGCCATTGCTGCGCTTCATTGAACTGGCAAAGGGATTGTCGCGGCAGGCATCCAGCATGACGATGCCCAGCGTCTTGGCCCCGCGCACGGTGGACAGCACCTGATCCAGTGCCACGGTTTCGAACTGGGCTGACGATTCCGACTTCATCTCGGAATCAATCGGGATCAGAAAATTCCGCCCGCCCATCTCGATGCCATGCCCGGCATAGAACACCAGCACCAGATCGGCGTTATGGGCCGTCTCGGAAAACACCCCGAGCGCCACGCGAAACGTCTGCCCCGTCAGATTTTCCTCCAGCTGCACATCATAGCCCAAGCCGCGCAGCTTGTCCGCCACGGCGGTCGCATCGCTGATCGGGTTCGGCAGGGCAGGGGCATGGGTATAGGCGGAATTGCCAATGACCAAGGCAACCTTGCGCTCGGCAAGGCCCGGAGTGGCTAGGAACAGAAGGATCAGCAGCGCGCGCAACAGCATGAAAATGGCCTTATTCTATGGGCCAAGTCTTGACGTAAAGGTCACGCAGGTCAAGCAGAACTAGGGTTGATACACCGCCTCCAGCGCCGCCATCGTCGCAGGGCCGCGTTTTCCGTCTGCCGTGCCCTTGTAAAGGCCAAGCTGCCCCAAAGCCTCTTGCACCAGCGCGATCTGGCTTTTGTCGAGCGACGCGATCACCTGGCGGGGCATCTCGGATTTCAGCTTGAGCCCCTGCACCAGCAGATCGACGGCAGGGCGCGGCTTCGGCGGGCCGTAACTCCACAACGCAAGCTCGACACAATGGTCGCCATAGCCGCCATCACAGGCCTTGAGTGCTGCATCGACGAAAAGCTCGCCATCCTGCGGGTCCTTGATCGACAGCGCCAGCTTGTCGCAGGCATAGGCATAGTCGGTTTTGCCACAGCCCAGCTCCAGATACTGCCGCGCCTTGGCCGCGTCCTTGGCCAGGCCAAACCGCCCGTAAAGATAGCCTTGCCCAAGATCGGCACAGGCCCCACCCCACTCCAGCTCGCAACCCTGCACAGTAGGCTGCCTGTATCCTGTCGCTGACGGCGGGCGTGCTATCCTTCAGCTTTTCAAGGTAATTGCCCAGCGTTGCGCAGCCCTGACCCGATTTCAGCGTGCAGGATTTCTCCAGCAAAGCCAGTCCCGCGGTCTGATCCGCCGCGCCAGCCATGCCGTTAAATCGCAGCATCCCAAGCGAGCGACAGCCAAGCGCGACGTCAAGATCGCAGGCCTTCTTGTAATACTCCACCGCCTTGCTCATGTCCGCCGGGGCCGCGTCAGGGTTGTTGCTCAGGTTGGCGATATTGTTGCAGCCATAGCCCTCGCCATAGCTGCAGCCCAGCTCGTAATAGCGCAGCGCTTCTTGCAGGTCGGCGGTTGCACCCTTGCCCTGTTCGATCTGATACCCCAAGTTGGTGCAGGACGCGCCGCCCTGCAGATCGCAGCCGGATTTGAAAAAACCATTGGCTTTGACCGGGTCGCCCTGCTCGACGTAAAGCCAACCACGATCCGAGCAGGCATCGGCGTCATTCAGGGCACAGCCCTTTTCCAGCCGCGCGGCCGCGGCGACCTTGTCGACCGGCGTGCCATTCCCGTCGCGCAGCATATTGCCAAGGTTGCGGCAGGCCCAGCCAATCGCATGATCGCAGGCCAGCGCGTAATTCGACAAGGCCGCGGCATAATCCTCGGCCTGCCATTGCCGCAGCGCCAGCCGGGCGCAGGCGTAGTCATCCTGCAGCGCGCAGCCCTGTTGCAGCAAAGGCATCACCTCTGATCTGCGGGCCGGATCTTCCTCCAGGGCTACGGCGGCAAACTCGCAGGCAAAGCCCGACTTGCGCGCGCAAGACTCAAGCAGCAGCTTGATCGCCTGCGGCCGGTCGGCGGCGATGCCCTCGCCATAAAACAGCATCCGGCCATAGGAGGCGCAAGCGGTCTCATGCGCGGCTTTGCAGGCGCGGTCGTAATAGGTCAGCGCCAGAGCAGCGTTCTCCCCGATGCCTTCGCCGTTTTCATAGGCATTGCCCAAGGCGAAGATGCCAGCCGGATACTCCTTGCCCGCCAGTTCTTGCAGCAGCGGCAGGGCCGCGTCATGGGCGCGGCCAGCGGTCTTGCTGCGGGCAAGGTGGTATGTGCTGCGCAGATGATCGGGAAACTGCGCCAACGCCGCCGTGCAGGCCGCCGTCGCCGAGCCGACATCGATCATGTCGATGGCAATCCCCGGCAGGTGGTTCGGATTGTCCGGATTGGCGACATTCATCGCAGCGGCATCGCAGGCCAAGATCAGCGGATTGCCTTCGATATCCGGTTTCGATGGCGTCGGGGCCGCATCGGTCCTTGGCGTGGCAGGCTCTTGCAACGCCACCTGTTCAAAGTCGCGGCACTTGGCGGAAAGACAGGTCTTGCCCAGCGTCTGGTCGTAATAGGCCGGGTGCTGCAAATGCCCGTCCAGCGTCAGGGCCATCGTCGCCGTCTCCAGCTGCGCCTCGGCAACGGCGTCTTCCAGATAAACACTTTCCTGCAACAAGGGCGCGAGGTTGCGGGTAAAGACCGAAAGCTTCTGGTCCGGCGTATCGTCGGGCAACCGGTCCAGCGCCTCCTGCCCCTCTCCGGCAGAAAAGATCACAAAACTGCCGGTCGGTGCTGACACCGGCGCCAGCCCGCGCGAAAAGCCCACCGATTTCGTCCCCGCCTTGGGGGCAAAGGGGTTGTTGCGACAGGCGTCAATGATCGCCACCGTCAGCCCCGCCCCCGCCGCATCAAGGATATCCAGCAAGCCGTTCTGCCCGTCGCGCAAGGGATAAGACGCCCCGCGCAGCTTGGTCTCGGACCCCGAGGCAGGCGCGTCGGTCGGGATCAGGAAGTTCTCGCGCCCATCGCTCCAGCCGTGGCCGGTATAGACCACCACCACCACATCGCCGCCTTCGATCGAGCCCGCAAAGCTGTCCACCGCCTCAGCAAAGCCATCCAGATCAAGGTCGCGGTAAAAGCTGACCTGATAGCCCAACCCGGCAAAGGTATCGCGGTAGGCCTCGGCATCGTCGATGGTGTTTTGCAGATCGGGCAAGACCGCGTATTGGGCATTGCCGATCACCAGCGCCCGCCGGGTCTGCGCGCCAGCGGCCAGACCCCAGAGCATAAGCACAAGGGTCAGGGCCAAAGGAATGAAGCGCGCGCATCGCATAACTCAGCCTTCGGTAAACAAGCCGATCCGGCCATATTGGCATTGCGTATCGGCCGAATTGGCTATGATATCTGCCATCCTCGGCACCACATGTCCATTGGCCTGCGCCAGCAGGGCATGCAGCGACAAAGGCGGCCGCTTGCACCAGATCACCACAAGCTGATCCTCCCCGGTCGGCGGGGCCACATCGAATTGCAGCGAAATCCCCTGTTGCGCTGGCTGGGATTCACTGAATCCCGGCGGATAGAGCGGATATTGCACCGTGCCATCCGAGGCGACGTTGAACAGCGTCAGAAACAGCAGATCCGGCGTTGGCGGTGCGGCGTCAAAGCCGATGCGGGTGCCAATCGGCTGGCGCGCCGCCGATTGGCGCGGCTTCATCTCGATCGGCGGCAGCGTCGTCACCTTGGCCTCGTTCAGATCCAGCAGAAACTGCCGCCGGATCACCTGCGGCACGGCGTCCCCGGTCAAAACCGTGGTCTGATCGCCCTGGCCCGAAAACACCGCCCAACCGCCCGGCTGTTGACGGAAGGTCAACTCTTGGCCCTGATCAACCACCCGACAACCCGGACAGTGATCGGGCGACAGCCCCGGCGGCGGCGCGCCCTCAAACTTCACCGGCAACAGCGTCAGATCAACCGGCGGCGGTGGCGGCGGCGCGGCATGCAGGCTCAGCATCACCGAGGTATCGCCGCGCGGCAAGAACCTTGGCTGCTGGTTCTGCTCCATATGGGTGAACACCCGGTCGCCGATGTAACTGGCCAGCTCCAGCCGCGTCAGATTGCCGTCCTGATTGGTATCGGCCTCACCGGCAACCGCCTTGGCAAAATACCACGACAAGGCGCCATGCGGCTGACCCTCGAAGGTGGTCTCGTTCACCAGCCGGTCATCGGTGGCCGTCGCCAGAATCTGCGTCACATGCGGCAGTTCCGGCTGGCCGGTCTCGCCCGCGCCCGAGGGCAATTCACTGGGCAAAGGATCAATCGGGATCTTCCACTTGCCCCCCGAGCGCGACAGCCCGGTGGCCGAAGCCGTCACCGCGCGTTCCAAGCCGCCGGAATGGCAGCTGTCCATCACCCAGATGATCTGCAACTGCGGCGCAGAGGCCAGCAGCGCATGCAGCTGATCGTCGTTCAGCCGCCCCTCGCGTGGCTTGTCGGGGTTGAAGTCGGCGAACATGATCGTCTCGTCCAGCCCGTCCTTTTCGTCGAGCGGCGCGGCGGTTTCCTCTTCCTGCCCGCCATGTCCGGCAAAGCTGACAAACAGCCGGTCACCGGGGGCCGCCTTGGCGATGACCTCTTTCCAGCCTGCTTCAAAGGCCGGCAATGTCGCCTTGCGGTTCAGCAAGAACCGGTTGTCGGGCAGATCTACGCCAACCTTGCGCAACGCCGCGCCGATCACCGTCGCATCGGCGGCGGCCCCCTGCAAATCGGTATGGCCCGCCGCCGGCTTGTTGGGGTCAAAGGGCTCGAAAAACGCGTAGTCATCGATGCCCATGACAAGGCCCCAGTCCTTGGCGCAGGCCGGCGCTGCCCAGCCCAGCGCAAGGCAGGCTGCGACGGTCAGAAGGCCCTTAGTAGCCAAAGGCCACCTCGACCCTGCGCGCGATGGTGCGCAGTTCTTCGATCGAGTAGGCCGCAGCATCGGTGTAAAGCGGCGGCTCGGTCTCGCCCTTGCCGATGATGGTGATGCGGCTATACACCCCGTCACTCAGCAGGAAATCCGCCAGCGACCGCGCCCGACGCGCCGAAAGATCAAGGTTGTAATTGGCATCGCCGACATCATCGGTATGGCCGGTGATGATCAGCGAGCCGATATTATTCGCCTTGATGAACTCCGACAACCGCAGCGCCTCCTTGGTGCCCGCCGCGTCCAGCCGGTCACTGTCAAAGCCAAAGCGGATCGGCAGGAACACCGAAGTCAGATTGGCCGCCGCCGCCTGTACCACATTATACTCCGCCACAGGGGCCTGATAGGCCGGGTCCGCAGCAGGGGCTTGGTAGGCAGGATCGACTGCGGGGGCCTGATAGGCCGGGTCCGCAGCAGGGGCTTGGTAGGCCGGATCGACTGCGGGGGCCTGATAGGCGGGATCTGCCGCAGGGGCTTGATACGCCGGATCGGCAGCAGGGGCCTGATAAGCCGGGTCCGCCGCAGGTGCCTGATACGCGGGATCAGCGGCAGGGGCCTGATAGGCCGGGTCCGCTGCATGCTCGGCATTGACCTTTTCCACCGACAAGCCGCGCGCGGCCATCTTCATCACGCCACTCGCGCCGCCGCCCCGCGTCACCGAACTTTCCATGCTGCCCGCCAGCATCATGTTCTCTTGTGCCAGCGCCGCCAATTGCTCTGCCACGGGTTCCAGCGCCGCGTTCTGCACGGTTTGCTGCGGATCGCCCAGGGTATCGATCGCCGCGTTATACATCCGCGCCGCTTCGGGCCTGTCGCCGCGCTTGGCCGCCAGATCGCCGCGCAGCGCCTGCACCGCCCAATGCATCCCGGGGGCCTGCTTGATCAGCACCTCCGCCCCGGCAGCATCGCCCTTGTCCAACTCCTCCTGCGCCACCGTGGCGATAAAGGCCGAGGCCTGCGAGCGCGCCGCAAGGATCTGGCGCGGATCGCAGCTCGAGGCTTCAATCTCTTTCCAGGCCGCCAGCAGGGCGGGCACCTGATCCGCCGTGGTGATCGGCTGCAGCTTGGCCAGCGCATCGGGACAAGCCGTCTGCGCCTCTGCTCCAAAGGGCAGACCAAGGGCCACAGCAAAAACGGCAGCAATGAAGGCTGATTGCGGTTTCATCATTCCCACCTCCCTATGGCGACACGTTGAAGGTCACGGCATTGGTCGCCGACTGGCCATTGTCCTGCGCCACGGTCTGCGTCCGCTCGATCACCAGACCACGCGACAGCGGCTGGAAACGGTCGTTGGCATAATCAATCGCGCCTTGCGCCGAGATGCGCGTCTCGGCCAGCCCGCCCTCGCGGCAAAAGGCCACCATGGTCTCGCCACGTCCGGGGGTGTCAAAGCGCAGCTGGAAGTCCGAACCCGCCACCGGAATCCGCCGGGTCTCGCCCGCCTCAAGATAGGCCGGGCCAAGCACCTCTGGCGGCAGTTCCTCGACCGTCTTGGTCTCTTCGACGTAAAGCACCTGCAACTCGCAGCGCCGGTTGGCCTTGACGTCGAACTGCAGCAGATCGTTCACATGCACCTCGACATAGGGCACCGACAGCTCCAGCACCAAAGGATCGCTCGGGTATTCCGGCGCGACATAGGGCTGCAACGTCGATTCCGCAGGGGCGACATAGGGCGCTGCCTGCTGCTCGACCTCGGCCTGCAAGGCGGTGGCGGCATATTGGTCGTAATCCTGCACCGGCTGCGGCGTATAGGCGGCATAATCGGCACGATAGGGCCTGAGGTCGGTCAGCCGCGGCAGAAGGTCGGCATAAACCGCCTCGATCTCGCTGCGCTTGATGTAAAGCCCCTTGTCGACCCGCTGCACCCAAAGGTCGATGGTCTGCATCAGCCCCGGATCGCCGACTTCCCGCATCCGCTGGCGGAACTCGGCCTCGGTCAGGAAGAACAACCGCGCCACCTGCTCCAGATCCAGATTGTCGAACTGCAGATCCGCCAGATAGGTCATGATCTCGCCCTTGGTCGGGGTCGGGGCCGCCATCGAGACATCCATGCCAGAGGCGGATTTCTCGGTGATGCCCAGCTCTTCCAGCGCGGCGCGGAAGGCGGCCATGTCGCGGGTGAACAGCTCGTCCATCTGGGCGGCGGGCAGATACATCTCCAGCAGGATCTCGCGCTGATCCCGGTCCATCCGGTTGTCGCTCTCGATAAAGGCGCGCATCTCGTCGGTCTTCTGGATCATGCCGTTGTCATGGCAGTCAAAGCAGGACCGCGCATTGGTGATCTCGACGCCCTTGCCAATCGGCTTGTTGCGATAAGACACGATGGTGGTCGGCCCGACCTGCAGACGCTTGCCCAGATTGGTCGACAGGTAATAGCCCTGCATGCCGTTGTTCAGGCTAAAGATCATCTCGCCGCCGTCATGGTGGAAAGGCTCCGAATGCGAGGGCAGATCGGCGGTTTCCGCAGGGCCATCGGGATGCAGCAGCAGCGATTGCGTGTTGGTGCTGCCCGCGAAATCATAGGATTTCCAGTAATAGCCGCCACGCGGCAGGTCATGCCGCTCGATCATGCGGTTGTGGTCCGACACGCCGGAACGAGCCTTCGCCAAATCCGGCGCGGGCGACGTCTGCGGTCTGGATATTGCGGTCGACATCGACGCCAAGCCGCGCCTCCAGATCGCGGATATCGGGCGGCAGGCGCAGCAGCAGGTCATAGAACGGCCCTTCCGAGCCGAAATGCGTGAACCAGCTGGCACTCAGCACCGGCACCGCAGCACCCGTGCCATCGGCCAGCACCGACAGCAGGCTGTCAGAGGCCGGATCCGCGGCATAGGGATAGACCGTCGCCAGATCGGCCCAGCTTGCTTCGGTAAAGCCCGCCTCTTGCGAGCCAGACGTATAGGCTCCGGTGGTCAGCGACACCCAATCGTCCGCGGTCCAGCCAAAGTCGCGCATATCAATCCGCACCAGCGCGCCATCGGTGCCCTTCACAGGCTCGACCTTCTCCAGACGCGGGCCCCGGCTGACCGAGTTGATGAACTTGTTCAGCGCCCCATGCAGGAAGGCCATCGGATTGGCCCGCATCCCGGTCGCGGTGCAATCCACCGGCGGCAAGGCGGTATCAGCAAAGCTGAGATAGCGCATAAAGGGCCGGTCGCGGTCTTGCGTCGCCTGCAGATCGGCCACGGCGGCCAGCATCAGCTGCGAATAGTCCCCCCCGACAAAGCGCGGGATCTGCACCTCGGGGCGCGGCGCGGTCGGGTCAGCGCTGGCGGTTGCAGCCGGGGCAGCAGGAGCCACCGCAGGCGCCGTAGCCTTGGCCTTCTCCACCTCGCCCAGCGCCACAATCCAGGCCTTGATCTGGTCGAGTTCCTCGGCGGTCAGCTTGGTGCCCAAAGGCATGCGGTTGCGCGCGATCGAGGCATAAACCGGCGATTTATCCGGGTCGCCGGGGGTCACAGCGGCAGGGCTTGCCGCCAGATCGGCGATGTCATGGATCGGGAAGGTGCTGTCATTGCGCTGGCCGGGGCCGTGGCAGGTGCGGCAGGCCTTGTCCAACACCAGATCGGCGGCATGCTCGATCTCTTCAGGCACCATCGCCGCCGCCACCGGCGCTACGGGGGCCGCAGGCGCAGCCTCGGCCACCACAGGGTCCAGCGGCTTTTCACAAGCCGCCGCCACGATCTGCATCAAGGGCACGTTGCCGGTGGGTTCGCCCACGGCAACCGGGTCCAGTTTGGCTTCTTCCACAGGGGCCGTCGTGCCATCCGTCTGCGTCACCACCTCGGCCTGCACCAGCACCACCGGCGCTTGCGGCAGGGTCGCCACGTCCAGCGGCTGCCCGGTCAAATAGGCATACATCGCCGCGCGGTCTTCAAGGCTCAGTTGCGCGGTCTCTTCCGCCACCCGCCGCATCGAGCCCGCGCCAAAGGGCCGCCCGTTCAGCTTCTTGCCCTCGGCCAAAGCGCCAATTACAAAGGCCTCTGCCCCCGCGGTCTGCAAGCGCGCGCCAGAGATATCGGGCGAATAATCGCCAAAATAGCCCATGAAGCCGGTATAGGGCTTGGCCTCATCCAGCGAGAACCCATCGCGCGGCGTGTGGCATTCGGCGCAATGGCCCAAGGCCTCGACCAGATATTGCCCCCGCGCCAGTTGCGCATCGGCAGGCACCACCAGCGCAGGCCGGTCCGAATTCAGCATCAACAAGGCCTGATCCGAAAACAGGTTAACCTCGTTCTCCTTGGTCGCCAGATCGCTGGTCGGCAGCGTCTTCAAAAACGCCCGCAGATCCAGCGCATCCTCGGGCTTCATCCGCGCATAGGCGGCAAAGGGAAAAAACGCGCCGTAATACTTGCTGCCATCCGGCGCTTCGCCGCGCAGCACCGCGTTGAGGAACTGCGCATCGGTCCAGCCGCCGATCCCGGCGGTCTTGTCATCGGTGATATTGGGCGCATAGACCTTGCCGAGCCGGTTTTCGAACACCCGCCCGCCGGCCAGCAGATCCATCTGCCCCTCGACCGAATGGCAGGTGGCACAGCCCGCCGCGTTATAAATCTCTTGCCCATGCGCGGCATCGGCGGTGTGGCTGGTGAACTGCCCCTCGCCAAAGGCAGGAAGTTCGGCCAGTGCCGTGCTCGACCAGAACGCAACAAGCGCGCTTGCAAGCAGCCGAGCCGACGAGAGATGATAAGCGGCCATGACGTTCTCCGTTGAAATTATCTGAATTCAAAGCGTTCGAAATGCACAGAGCCCGGCATCTTGCCGAGCGTCTTGAGACCCTTGAGCAAACCCTCCCGCATCGGTGCGGGACCACAGAACCAAAAGCTGGCAGAGGCAGGCTCGAAGGGCAGGTAAGAGACGAGTTTGGCCGCATCGAAGCGGCCATCGGTATCAGAGCAATGCAGCACCAGCTTGAACCCCGGCACCCGCGCCTCTGCCGCGCGCAGCCGGTCCAGCGCCACGCCTTCCTCGGGATTGCGCAGGCAGTAGATCATCACCACCTCGTCCGCGTCATCGGGCCTGATGTGATCCGCCCAGGCCAGAAACGGCGTGATGCCGATGCCCGCCGCCACCCAGATCTGCCGCTTGCCGCCGTAGTGATGGTGAAAGCGGCCATAGCCGCCCTCGACCCGCGCCGTATCCCCCACCGCAATCGCATCGCGCAGATGCCGCGTGTAATCGCCCAGGCCCCGAATCGAAAACTGCAGCCCGCCGTCGGGGCGCACCTGCGAAACCGTAAAGGGATGCGGCTCGCCCAAGCCCCGGCTCGAGAATTTCACAAAGGCAAAACTCCCCGGCCGCACCTTCAATCCATGCCCCTTCGGCTCCAGATCGACGATGGTCGCGGCTGGGTGTTTGGTGACACCCACCACCTTATAGCTGCGCCGCCGCGCCAGAAATCCGAACTGCGTCCACAGGAAAGCCAGCATGCCAATCGCGGCCACGATATTCAGATAGGTGGCCAGAAAGGCATTGTTGTCAAAGGGCGCTTTCACGGTGAACTGGTGAAAGCCGATGCCGAAAAACACCACGCCAAACAGCCGGTGCGTCTGACGCCACCAGCCATAGGGGATTTCCCAAGTGATCTTGGGCAGCTTCGGCACCCGCTTGAAAAAGCTGATCAATCCCAGAAACAACAAGGCGTAAAAGCAATAGGTCGCCACCAGAATCGACAGTTTGCTCAGCTCTTGCTGCACCTGCAGCCCCGAGGTGTTGATCTTGAAATACTGGTGCGAGAAAGGCCAGCAGCAGGATCGAGATGCCCAGCCACTTATGCAGCCAATAGACCTGATCCAATCCCCGGAAAAGCCCATCCACCCCCGGCAGCCGCGCCGCCAGCACCAGATTGACCGCCATCAGGCAAAACGCCGTAGCGCCGCAGGCAATGATCAGCCAGACGCCCCCCGCCAGATGCCCCGCCGCCGCAAAGGCAAGCGATACCGGCGCGAGGATACCAAAAAGGGCAACAAGGACTTTGCCAACCACTTCGAAATTTCCGATCACTAAAAATTGAATCCACCAAACAGGTTCAGCTTAGGAAACCTGTCGGTGCATTTCAAAACAATTCGTAAGCGGAATGAACGGCTCTCGCATCCCCCGTCTTGGGGAGAGTGCCCTAGCGTCAGCCAAGTCAGGACTTCAGAGTAATCCGCTGCAGCTTTGGCGCGCAAGGCAGCAGGTGGCCAAAGCTGCCTTCGCCACCACGCATCCTAGATCAAAGTTTAAAGCCCCAGAACAGCCCGCAGATACTCCAACTCGGCAGGGCTCAGGATCACCCCGTCCGCGGCGGTGTAAAGCCGGTCCTCTTCCAGCCGTTGCGACTCGGCGAGGGCCGCACGGGCGTCGGCCACATCGGCAGCCGCATCCTCATAGGCCAATGACTTCGCCCGGTAATCTTCCAGCATCACCAGCTTTTCGTCATAGCGCGGGTCCGCCGGGTCCAGCCGGGAAATCGCCAGATCGACCTGCGCCACGCTATAGGTCGGCCGCGTCAAGCCTGCCAACCGCGCATTTGCAGCGGCCAACCTGTCCGCAAGCACCCGCGATTCCCTTGCCGCCTCGCGGTAGGCAACGATGCGGCCCGGCTGACTGTCCGGGTCGGCCTGTTCCATCGCCTTTGGATTGGCGCGAAAAGCGTTCAGCCCCTTCAGATGCGAGGCCAGATCGCCCTGATGCAGCACCGCGTCCAGATCATTCCAGACGATGCCACCCGCCGCCTTCTTGGCATGACCCAAGGCCCGGCCCTGCGGATGCTTGACCTTCTTGGCATGTTTCTCGTGACCCTTGCCTTTGCCCTTGCCGGCCTGTTCGGCAAAGGCCGCGTCAAAGCCCAAGGCTCCGGGCAAGACCTGCGCAATCGGGGTCAGAGCAAGCGACGCCAAGCCCAGCGCCAAAGCTGTCGATCTCAGGGTCATGGCGGTCTCCAAATAATTCTGCTTACCAGGAAGACGCCTGAAACCGCATCAGGTTCCGCGCCCGCCCGCAGTGACGGGGCAGGCGCGACCTATTCTCAGCGAAGCCTTACTTCGCCACCCGCGCATTGCGCGTCGCGATCAGCTTCAGACGCAGCGCATTAAGCCGGATGAAGCCTGCCGCATCCTTCTGATCATAAGCCCCGGCATCTTCCTCGAAGGTGACGTGCTTTTCGGAATACAGGCTGTGCTCGGACCACCGCCCGACGCAGGACGCCGAGCCTTTGTACAGCTTCAGCCGCACCGTGCCGGTGACATGCTCCTGACTCTTGTCGATCAGGGCCTGCAGCATTTCCCGCTCGGGGCTGAACCAAAACCCGTTGTAGATCAACTCGGCATAGCGCGGCATGATGCTGTCTTTCAGATGGCCCGCGCCCGCGTCCAGAGTGATCTGCTCGATACCGCGATGCGCTTCCAGCAGCACGGTGCCGCCGGGGGTTTCGTAAATCCCGCGCGACTTCATGCCGACAAAGCGGTTTTCGACGAAATCCAGCCGGCCAACGCCATGCGCGCCGCCGATCTCGTTCAGGCGGGTCAGAAGGGTCGCAGGCGACATCGCCTCACCATTGATCGCCACCGCATCGCCACGCTCGAACGTCACTTCGATATACTCAGCCGTGTTCGGCGCATCTTCCGGGCTGACGGTGCGCTGATAGACATATTCCGGCGCCATATCCGCCGGGTTTTCCAGGGCCTTGCCCTCGGACGAGGTATGCAGAAGGTTGGCATCGACCGAGAACGGTGCCTCGCCGCGCTTGTCTTTCGCAATCGGAATCTGGTTCGCCTCGGCAAAGGCGATCAACGAGGTGCGGCTGGTCAGATCCCACTCACGCCAAGGCGCAATCACGCGGATCGCAGGGTTCAGCGCCAGCGCCGAAAGTTCGAAGCGCACCTGATCATTGCCCTTGCCCGTCGCGCCATGCGCAACCGCATCGGCACCGCATTCCGCGGCAATCCGCACCAGATGTTGCGAAATCAAAGGCCGCGCGATCGAGGTGCCCAGCAGATAAAGCCCCTCATACAGCGCATTGGCGCGGAACATCGGAAAGACGAAATCGCGGACGAATTCCTCGCGCACATCGACGATGTGGATATTCTCTTTCTTGATGCCCAAAAGCTCGGCCTTGGCCCGCGCCGGCTCCAGCTCTTCGCCCTGCCCCAGATCGGCGGTAAAGGTCACCACCTCACAGCCATACTCGGTTTGCAGCCATTTCAGGATGATCGAGGTGTCAAGTCCGCCGGAATAGGCAAGGACGACTTTCTTGGGTGCGGACATTGGGCGCTCCATGAAGGGGTTTGCCCGCGATTATAAGGAAATGCCGCCAAGAGCAAGGCGGCATCCCTTGTTTGCGGTTTGCGAGGCGCGCTCAGACCAGCGTGGTTTTCACCTCGATATTGCCCTTGGTCGCGTTGGAATAGGGGCAGATGAAATGACCGCGCTCGACGATCTTTTCCGCCACCGATTTCTCGACACCCGGCAGGGCGACTTTCAGCTCGACCTGAATGCCAAAACCACCCTCGGCGCGCGGGCCAATCCCCACCGTCGCGGTCACGGTGGCGTCATCGGGCACCGTGCCCAGCTTTTCGCTGCTGGCGGCAAAGCGCATCGCGCCCAGATAGCAGGCGGCATAGCCCACCGCGAACAGCTGCTCGGGGTTGTTTCCCTTGCCGGTGCCGCCCATTTCCTTTGGGGGCGCCAGCGTCACGGCCAGCGCGCCATCGGTGGTTGCGGATTTGCCATCGCGGCCGCCGCCGGTTGCCGTGGCTTCGGTGCTGTAAACTACTTTCGTCGGCATTTTCATCTCCTGCGATTAAATCGTATGCGATGTATTTAGCGCCCGACCTAGGTCAAGTCAAGTCTTGTGATTAAGTCGCACGCGATCTATATTCAGCAAAGGAGCATCCCATGCCATTGCCCGTGTCCGATATGATTTGCTTCTCGCTCTATTCCGCCACCCATGCGATGCAGGCGGCCTATAAACCCCTGCTGGATCAGGTCGGCCTGACCTACCCGCAATACCTCGTGCTGACCGTGCTATGGCAGACCGATGGCCAAAGCGTCGGCCAGATCGGCCAGACCCTCCAGCTGGAAAGCAACACCCTGACCCCGCTGTTGAAGCGGATGGAAGGGCAGGGCCTCGTCACCCGCAGCCGCAGCCGCGAGGATGAGCGGCAGGTCATGGTCAGCCTGACCGAAGCGGGCAACGCCCTGCAAAACCGCGCCGCCCATATCCCGGCCTGCATCCTGGAAAAATCCGGCATGACGCTGCAAGCCCTGACGGCGCTGCGCGATCAGATCAACGCGCTGCGCGGTCATCTCCGCGCAGCCTGAACAGAGCCCATTGCGCCGCCTCGGCCACCGCCTCATCCGGCTCGCCCAGATGCGCCGCTGCAACCGGCGCCAGATCCGCCATCCCGGAATTGCCAATCGCATAAAGCACATTGCGCAAAAAGCGATCCCGCCCGATCCGCTTGATCGGGCTGCCCGCAAAGCGCGCCCGGAACCCGGCATCATCCAGCGCCCGCCAACTCCGCCAACTCCGGCGCGCCAACCCGCGGCTGATAGCCCAGATCCCGCGCAGCCACCGCAAACTTGTTCCAGGGACAAACCGCCAGACAATCATCGCAGCCATAAATCCGGTTGCCCATCAGCGCGCGCAACTCCGGGTCAACCGGCCCCTTGTGCTCAATCGTCAGATAGGAAATGCAGCGCCGCGCATCCAGTTGATAGGGCGCGGGAAAGGCCGCTGTCGGGCAGATATCCAGACAGGCCGTGCAAGAGCCGCAATGCGAAACCTCCGCCGCATCCTTGGGCAAATCCGCCGTGGTGAAAATCGCGCCAAGGAAGAACCAATTCCCCAGATCCCGGCTCAGCAGATTGGTATGCTTGCCCTGCCAGCCCAGCCCGGCCGCCTGTGCCAAGGGCTTTTCCATCACCGGGGCGGTATCCACGAAAACCTTGATCTCCGCGCCCGATTCCTTGGCAAACCAGCCGCCCAGCCGCTTCAGCCGCCGCTTCACCAGATCATGATAATCCTTGCCCTGCGCATAGACCGAAACCGCCCCGCGGTCCCGCTGCTGCAACACCGCCAAGGGATCGATCTCTGGCGTGTAAACCTCGGCCAGCATGATCACCGACCGCGCCTCGGGCCACAGCGCCGCCGCATTGCCGCGCCAATGCTCGCGCTCGGCCATCCAGCCCATCTGGCCCTGCCGCCCCGCTGCCAGAAACGCCCGCAAACGCCCCGCCGTCTCGGGCACCGCATCCGGCGCGCAAATGCCAACCTTGGAAAACCCCTCCGCCAAAGCGCGCTCAATCAGAAGCTCCCGCAAGGGTCATCCTCTCTGTCCAAATATCCCACGGGGGAAGCTGCAAATCCCTGGATTTGGAGCTGGGGGTGTGAAACCCCCAATCCCGTCAGAAATCCAAATCCGCGTAATGGGCCGGCTGGGGAAACCCCGGAATCTGATCCGCCAGCAAGGTCCGAAACGCCGGCCGCGATTTGATCTTGGCATACCAGTCCTTGACCGTGGCCGAGCGGTTCCAGTCCACATCCGAGATATAGTCCAGACAAGACAGATGCGCCGCCGCCGTCAGATCGGCCAGCGTCATCACATCCCCCGCCAGCCAGCGCCGCTGATCCAAAAGCCAGGCCATGTAATCCAGATGATACTTGATCCGCCCGGCCCCGGCCTTGAGGTTCTTGCTGTCCGGATAGCCCTGACCCATCACCTTCTTGTTGACCCGCTCGTGCAACAGCTTCGAGGTCACCTCGGCATTGAACTTGTCATCAAACCAGGCGCAAAGCCGGCGCACCTCATAGCGCGCATCGATATCGCGCGGCATCAGCGGCGGGTTGGGCACGGTTTCTTCAAGATATTCGCAGATCGCCTGACTCTCCGACAGCACCTTGCCGTCGATGCGCAAGACCGGCACCTTGCCCGCCGGATTGCGCCGCAGGAAGTCCGGCGTCGGCTCCCAATAACGCTCCTCGATCAACTCGACCTCCAGCTTCTTCTCGGCCAGGGTCAAGCGGACCTTGCGGCTGAAGGGCGACAGCGGAAAGTGATAGAGACGGATCATCGAATTCTACGGCTTTTTATTGGGGTTTTGCCCTCAATGCCGTGAAGAGGGGCAGAGTTCAACATCTATCCGGCTCAATTGCCGCGATCAAAGCAAGATGCGCGGCCATCAGCCTGTATCGTCTCGGCCCCCGCCATGATCGCCCCGGTGCGCTTCCTGACAAAAGCGCTGGGCTTGGAGGCGGAGCGGTCCTTCGGATCGGGCAAGATCGCCGCCAGCCGAGCCGCCTGCAAGGCGCTCAGCTTGGCGGCAT
The DNA here is from genome assembly GCA_963815275.1 of uncultured Alphaproteobacteria bacterium. Lineage (GTDB taxonomy): Bacteria > Pseudomonadota > Alphaproteobacteria > Rhodobacterales > Rhodobacteraceae > Cypionkella. The sequence continues at coordinate 41,583 of CAWFGD010000016.1, read as the reverse complement.
CGACACCGAAGTAATGCTGCGCCGCCGCCTGAACGCCAAACACGCCCTCGTCGAACTCGGCGACATTCAGATAGATCTCCAGAATTCGCCGTTTTGGCCAGACCAGCTCGATCGTGGGGGTCAGCAGCGCCTCCAACGCCTTGCGGATATAGCTGCGGCCCTGCCAGAGAAACACGTTCTTCGCCACCTGCTGCGACAGCGTCGAGGCCCCGCGCGCGCCCCCCGCGTCAACAGCCGCCCGGATCGCGGCCAGATCAAAGCCCCAGTGCAGGCAGAAATTCGCATCCTCCGCCGCCACCACCGAACGCCCCATCACCGGCGCAATCTCGTCCCAGCTCACCCAATCCTTGTCAATCGATCCCAACCGCCAGCTCTCGCTCAGCTGATACAGATTGATCGGCGGCGGCACGAAACGGAACACCAGGATCAACAACGCGAAAACCCCGGCAATGCCCAGAAACCCCCGCCAGGCCCAACGCCGCAGCCGCCTGCCAAGCGGCCGGATCACAGCCGCCGGCGTCGCGGCTTTCTTGCGGGAACGGGATTTGGGAGTGGCGACCATGGCCGTCACTTAGGCCCGATCTGGGCGGCGCGGTCAAGGTTCACTGCGGAAAGCCCTGCCGCCCCTCACGCGGCGAAGTGACCGAGCCGCGCAGGATCAACTCGGGCAACAGCAGCGTCTCTTGCACTGCCACTTTCCCGCCATTCACCTCTGCCAGCAACAGCGAAATCGCCTGCCGCCCGATGGCACCGCGCGGCTGGCGCACCGTGGTCAGCGCCGGGGTTACAAAGGTCGCCTGCGGCACATCGTCGAAACCGATTACCGAGAAATCCCGCGGCACATTATAGCCCCGCGCCGCAAGGCCATTCATCACTCCAATCGCCGTCGCATCATTGACGCACATGAAAGCCGTCGGCAGCGTGTCGCGCAGGAACAACAGCTCCACCGCCAGCCGCCCGCTTTCCATCGTGCCATCGCCCTCCACCAGCAAGCGCCGCTCCGGCGCAATCCGCGCCGCTTCCATCGCCAGATCATAGCCCTGCTTGCGCCGCTGATGCCCCAGCCGCAGCCGCGTGTCGCCGATAAAGGCAATGCTGCGATGCCCCGCCGACAGCAGATGTTCCGCCGCCTTGCGCCCGCCCACCACGTCGTCCACGCCGACATAGGGCAAGGGCGAGCCATGCACCGGCTCGAAAACCGCCACCGTCGGTGGCAGTTGCGGCGCCATCACCTGCTCGCCAAACGGCAGATGCCCGGTGAACAGGATCAACCCCGCCGCCTTATGCGCCGCCAGAAACCGCAGATAATCCATGCTGCGCTCGGGGTCGTTCTGGGTGTGGCCGATCAGAATGGCCTGACCATGCGCCCGCGCCTCGTTCTCCAGCCCGATCAGCGTCGAAGAGAAATTCGGATCGGCAATATCCGGGGCCAGCACCAGAATGATATTGCTGCGCCCCATCCGCAAAGAGCGCGCCATGGCGTTGGTGGTATAGCCGGTGATCGCAATCGCCTGATTGACCTTTTGCCGCGTGGTCAGGGCGACGCGGTCGGGCGTGTGAATGGCGCGGCTGACCGTCGCAATCGAAACCCCGGCAATCCGGGCCACATCTTCGATCGTGCTCAAGGCCACTGGCTTCAATCGCTCCTCTGATCGCCGGAAAGGCGGCAGATCCTGCCTTCCGCAATGCGGCAGCATGCCGTGAAAAGCCAGCGTTGAAAACCTTTACAGCTCAAATGTAAAGGTTTACATTCACAGCAAGAAGCAGTTGAGGAGCTGCAGGGGAGGACGCATGAATACACAGACCGCAATTGCTGCGGCGCCTGTTCTGATGGCGCGCGGCATTTCGAAATCCTTTGGCGAGGTTCCGGTGCTGTTCAGCATCGATTTCGATGTTCGCGGCGGCGAGATTCATGCGCTGATGGGCGAAAACGGCGCGGGAAAATCGACACTGGTCAGGATTCTCTCCGGTTTCGAGCAGCCAACCTCGGGCGAGATCCTGCTTGACGGTCATCCCGTCACCCTGCCACCCAACGGCACTGCCGAGGCGCTGGGCATCGCCCTGATCCACCAGGAATTCAACCTCGCCGAACATCTGACCGTGGCCGAAAGCCTGTTTCTGGGCCGCGAGCGCAGCCGATTCGGCCTGCTTGACCGCCGCTCGATGCGCGCCGAAACCGCCGCCGTTCTGGCGCAGCTTGGCACCAATATCCACCCCGATGCCCTGATCTCCGACCTCAGCGTCGCGCAAAAGCAGATGGTCGAGATTGCCAAGGCCATCGCCCGCAATGCCCGCGTGGTGTTCATGGACGAACCCACCGCCGTGCTGTCGCGCGAAGAAACCAACGTCCTCTTCGAACAGGTCCGCAAACTCCGCGCCACCGGCACCAGCTTTGTCTTCGTCTCGCACAAGCTCGACGAGGTGATGGAGCTGACCGACCGCGTCACCGTCCTGCGCGATGGCCAATGGGTCCGCACCGCCCCCACTCGCCAGCTTGATGGCGAGGCGATTGCCCAGCTGATGGTCGGCCGCGAGCTCTCCTCGCTCTACCCCGCCAAACGCGAGCCCGATGTCGATGCGCCCATCGTCCTTGCGGTGCGCGGCCTCTCGACCGCCTACATCAAATCCGCCAGTTTCAATCTGCGTCAAGGCGAGATCCTCGGCTTTTCCGGCCTGATCGGCTCGGGCCGCTCCGAACTGATGGAGGCGATCATCGGTCTGCGTCCGCGCAGCGCCGGCGATGTGCAGGCCAACGGCCAGACCCTGCCGGCGCAAGACATGGTCACAGCCACCCGCGCGGGCCTCGCCTATATGACCAAAGACCGCAAGGGCAAGGGCCTCCTCTTGGGCGAGGACATGACCAAGAACCTCACCCTGCAGTCGCTGTTCCGCCATTGGCGCGGCTTCTACCTTTCGCCCGAAAGCGAGGCGCAAGCCTTCGAACGCGCCGCCCGCCGCTTTGACATCCGCGTGCGCGACCCCAAGGTGAAAGCGGGCCGCATGTCCGGCGGCAACCAGCAAAAACTCCTGCTCGCCAAGATCATGGAGACCGAGCCGAAGATCGTCATCATCGACGAACCCACCCGCGGCATCGACGTCGGCACCAAGCAGCAGATCTACCACTTCATCGCGGCCCTTGCCCGCGACGGCCACTCGATCATCGTGGTGTCCTCGGAAATGCCCGAGATCATCGGCCTTTGCACCCGCGTCGTCGTCATGCGCGAAGGCCGCATCGCCGATGTGGTTGAGGGCAGCGACGTCAACGAACAAACCATCATGCGCGCCGCCGCTGGCCTGCGCCGATCATCTCAGGAGGAATTGGCATGAGCGCGACAGCACCCCAGCCAGCCAAACCCGCCCGGCGTTTTGCCAATGTCGACCTGCGCGCCGTGGCGCCTTTCGTTGCTCTGGTGATCCTTCTGATCATCGGGGCCATGGTGAACCCCAATGTGATCAGCCTTGGCAACCTTGCCAATGTCGCCACCCGCGCCGCCTTCATCGCCATCATCGCGCTGGGCGCGACCTTTGTGATCTCGTCCGGCGATCTCGACCTTTCGGTCGGCTCCATGGTGGCCTTCGTCGCCTCGGTGATGATCCTTTTCATGAACTCCGGCGTGATTGCCGACCCGCTGATGATGATCGTCGCCGCCTGCCTCCTCGCTATGGCGCTGGGCGCGGCTTGCGGGCTGGTCAACGGGCTGCTCACCACCTGGGGCAAGCTTGAACCCTTCATCGTCACCCTTGGCACCATGGGGATCTTTCGCGGCTTGACCACCTGGCTCAGCCAGGGCGGCGCAATCACCCTGAAATCGCCTGAGCAGCAGGAAATCTACCGCCCGGTCTATTTCGGCTCGTTCCTTGGCTTTTCAATCCCGATCTGGGCGATCCTGATCTGCACCCTGATCGCCGCCTTCATCCTCTACCGCACCCGCTATGGCCGCCACGTCGTTGCCGTCGGCTCCAACCGCGAGGTCGCGCGCTATTCCGGCATCTCGGTTGACCGTGTCCGCACCCTTGCCTTCGTCATTCAGGGCCTCTGCGTCGCCATCGCCGTGCTGCTTTACGTGCCCCGCCTCGGCTCGACTTCCGCCACCACCGGCATGATGTGGGAGCTGCAAGCCATCACCGCCGTCGTCGTCGGCGGCACCGCCCTCAAGGGCGGCTCTGGCCGGGTCTGGGGCACGATCTGCGGGGCGTTCATCTTGGAATTCGTCGGCAATATCATGCTCTTGTCGAATTTCATCTCGGAATATCTGCTCGGGGCCATTCAGGGCTCGATCATCATCATTGCCATGTTGGTGCAGCGTTCGCTGAGCCGCAAGGGCTAAGGACCGAAGGGCGCTGGTCCAAGTAAAAGCGCCCATTTAGGGAGGAAGACATGAGAAAGACTTTCGCAGCACTTGCTGTGGCGGCGCTAAGCCTCGCCAGCCCGGCCTTGGCCCAAGACGCCAAGACCATCGGCGTTTCGATCCCCGCAGCCGACCACGGCTGGACCGCAGGCGTGGTCTACCACGCCAACCGCGTCGCCAAAGAGCTGGAAGCCGCCTATCCCGGCCTGACCGTGATCGTGAAAACCTCGCCCGATCCGGCCAGCCAGGCCAACGCCCTGCAAGATCTTGAAACGCAAGGCATCGACGCTCTGGTGATCCTGCCGACCGATCCCGATCCGCTGGTCAACGCCATCAAGGAGATCAAGGGCAAGGGCACCTTCGTCGCCCTCGTCGACCGCGCGCCCTCGACCAATGACAGCTCGGTGCGTGACCTCTACGTTGCGGGCAACAACCCGGCTCTGGGTCAGGTCGCTGGCGAATACATCAAGGCCACCACCCCCGACGCCAAGGTCGTGATCATCCGCGGTCTGCCGATCCCGATCGACCAGCAGCGTCAGGATGGCTTTGACGCCGGCATCGCCGGTTCGAACGTCGAAGTGCTCGACCGTCAGTTCGGCAACTGGAACCGCGACGACGCCTTCAAGGTCATGCAGGACTACCTGACCAAATACGACAAGATCGACGTGGTCTGGTGCCAGGATGACGACATGACCGTCGGCGTGCTGCAAGCCATCGAGCAGGCCAAGCGCACCGACATCAAATATGTCGTCGGTGGTGCCGGGTCGAAAGACATGATCAAGCGCGTCATGGACAAAGACCCGATGATCCCGGTCGATGTTCTGTATCCGCCAGCCATGGTGGGCACGGCCTTGGAAATGACCGCAGCCCAGCTCTATGGCCAGGTTCCGGTGCATGGCGTCTATACGCTGGATGCCACCTTGATCACGCCCGACAATGCCAAGGACTTCTACTTCCCCGATTCGCCGTTCTAAGCGGCCAGTGCTAACAAAAAGGCCCCCTTTCGGGGGCCTTTTTTCATTCCGCCGGCACCTTCGCCGCTTCGTCCGACAGCGGATAGGCCAGATGCGGCAGCATCTCTTTCGGGCAGATCTGCAGGAAATTCGCCCGCTCTGCCGCCCAGTTGCTCAGGATCCGCTCGGCCAGCCGCGAGTTGGTCTCGGCCAGATGACGCTGGATCAGACCCTTGCAGCTGCGCCTCCCAATGCGGATGCGCCACCGCACAAGTCAGCACGGTCTCTTCGTTCATGAAATCCTCGGCCACGCCCAGGGGATCATAAACATAGGCCATCCCGCCGGTCATCCCGGCGCCAAAGTTGGCACCGATCCGCCCCAGCACCACCGCGACACCGCCGGTCATATACTCGCAGCCGTTCGAGCCGCAGCCTTCCACAACCACCGAAGCCCCCGAGTTGCGCACGCCAAAGCGTTCGCCCGCCCGACCCGAGGCAAACAGATAGCCCGCCGTCGCGCCATAAAGCACGGTATTGCCGATGATGGTGTTATCCTCGGCCTTCAGCGGCGAAGACATCTGCGGCCGCACCACAATCGTGCCACCCGACAGACCCTTGCCGACGTAATCGTTGGCATCGCCCATCACCTCCAGCTTCAGCCCCTGCACCGCAAAGGCCCCCAGCGACTGCCCACAGGACCCCGACAGCTTCACCGTCAGATGGTCGGCCTGCAGGTTGTTCTTCATGCCAAAGCGCTTGACGATATGCGACGAGGCCCGCGTGCCGATGGTGCGCAGCGTGTTGCGCACCGCATAAGACAGCTGCATCTTCTCGCCGTCTTCAAAGAAGCGCGCGCCGTCCTTGACGATCTCGGCATCCAGCGTATCGGGCACATGGTTGCGCGGCTTGGTGCGGTCATAGGTGATCTTTTGCGCGCCATCGACCGTGATCAGCAGCGGGTTCAGATCCAGATCATCCAGATGCGCCGAGCCACGGCTGACCTGCGACAGCAGATCCGCCCGCCCGATGATCTCGTCAATCGACCGCGCCCCGATCTGCGCGAGGATTTCCCGCACTTCCTGCGCGTAGAAGGTGATCAGGTTGACCACCTTATCCGCCGTCCCGGTGAACTTGTCGCGCAACGCCGCGTCCTGGGTGCAGACGCCGACAGGGCAGGTGTTGCTCTGGCACTGCCGCACCATGATGCAGCCCATCGCGATCAGTGCAGCGGTGCCGATGCCATATTCCTCGGCCCCCATCATCGCCGCCATGACGATGTCACGCCCGGTGCGCAAACCGCCATCGGTGCGCAAAGTCACCCGCTCGCGCAGGTTGTTCATCGCCAGCACCTGATGCGCCTCGGTCAGCCCCATCTCCCAGGGCAGACCCGCGTATTTGATCGAGGTGCCCGGCGAGGCCCCGGTGCCGCCGTTATGCCCCGAAATCAGGATCACATCGGCCTTGGCCTTGGCCACGCCCGCCGCAATCGTGCCCACGCCCGAGGACGACACCAGCTTGACCGTCACCTTGGCGCGCGGGTTGATCTGCTTGAGGTCATAGATCAGCTGGGCCAGGTCTTCGATCGAATAGATGTCATGATGCGGCGGCGGGCTGATCAGCGTCACGCCCTTGGTCGAATGCCGCAGCCGCGCGATCAGCTCGGTCACTTTCATGCCGGGCAGCTGGCCACCCTCACCGGGCTTGGCGCCCTGTGCGACCTTGATCTCCAGCTCTTCACAGGCGTTGAGATACTCGGCAGTCACGCCAAAGCGCCCCGAAGCCACCTGCTTGATCTTGGCGCTCGGGTTATCCCCATTCGCCTCGGGCAGGAAATGCGCCGGATCTTCGCCGCCCTCACCGCTGTCAGACTTCGCGCCAATCCGGTTCATCGCCACGTTCAGCGTCTTATGCGCCTCGGGCGACAGCGCCCCCAGCGACATCCCCGGCGTCACGAAACGCTTGCGGATCGAGGTGATCGATTCGACCTCTTCAATCGGCACCGGCTTGCCCAGCGCCTTGATGTCCAACAGATCGCGGATATGGATCGGCGGATTGGCCCGCATCGCCGCCGAATACTGCTTCCAGATGTCAAAGCTGGCGCGGTCACAGGCCGATTGCAGCATATGCATGGTCTGCGCTTCCCAGGCATGCTTTTCGCCCGAGCGCCGCGCCTTGTAGAACCCGCCAATCGGCAGCACATCCGCGCCGCCCAGCCAGCCCTTGGCGTGAACCTCTTCGACCTTGAACTGCAAGCCTTGCAGACCAATGCCGGAAATCCGGCTTTGCATGCCGGGGAAATACTCGGCCACCATGGCACGGGACAGGCCAACAGCCTCAAAGTTCAACCCGCCGCGATACGAGGAAATCACCGAAATCCCCATTTTCGACATGATCTTCAACAGGCCCGCGTCCACCGCATAGCCATAGCGCCGCATCGCCTCCAGCAGCGTGCCTTCGATCAGTCCGCGCCGAATCCGATCCGCAATCGAATCCTGTGCGAGGTAAGCGTTCACCGTCGTCGCCCCAGACCCGATCAGCACCGCAAAATAATGCGGATCGATGCATTCAGCCGAGCGCACGTTGATCGAGCAGAACGTCCGCAGCCCCTTGCGGGTCAACCAGCTATGCACGGCGGAGGTTGCCAGAATCATCGGCATCGCGACCTTCTCCGGCCCCTGATGCTGATCGGTCATCACCAATTGCCCGGCCCCCGAGCGCACCGCATCCTCCGCCTCGGCCCGGATACGCTCCAAGCCGTTGCGCAACGCATCCACGCCGGCATCGACCGGGAAGGTGCAGTCGATAAAGGCCACCTGATCGCCAAAGCGCTCGACCAACACGTCAAATTCCGAATTGGCCAGGAAGGGGCTTTCCAGCACCAGAATCTCGTTCTGGGCGTTGTTCTCATCCAGCACGTTGCGCAGATTGCCAAAGCGGGTTTTCAGGCTCATCACCCGACCCTCGCGCAAACTGTCAATCGGCGGGTTGGTGACCTGAGAGAAGTTCTGCCGGAAGAAATGGCTCAAGGGGCGATACACCGACGACAGCACCGCAGAGGGCGTATCATCGCCCATCGAGGCGATCATCTCCTTGCCGTCCTCGGCCATCGGCGCCAGAACCTGCTCCAGCTCCTCCACGGTAAAGCCCGCCGCGATCTGCCGCTTGCGCAACTCGCCGCCCTCAAACATCGCCTCTTCCGGCACATCGCGCAGCAATTCGCCCAGATCGACGATCTTCTCGATCCAGGCGCCATAGGGCTGCGCCGCCGCCAGTTTGTCCTTCAACTGCACGTCGTGGTAAAGCTTGCCCTCGCCCATATCGACGGCGATCATCTGCCCCGGCCCCAAAGCGCCCTTCTCGCGGATCGTCGATTCCTCAACCGGAACCATCCCGGCTTCCGATCCGGCAATCAGCAAACCATCGCCGGTGACAACATAGCGCATCGGCCGCAAGCCATTGCGGTCCAGGCCACCGCAAACCCAGCGGCCATCGGTCATGGCCAGCGCCGCCGGTCCATCCCAAGGCTCGATCACCGAGTTGCAATAGGCATACATATCCGCCCAGGCCGGTTTCATATCGGTGGTGGCCTTCGACCAGGCCTCCGGCACCAGCATGGTCTTGGCAAGCGGCGCGTTGCGCCCCGAACGCACCAGCACTTCAAACACCGCATCCAGCGCGCCGGAATCCGAAGTCCCCGCCGGAATGATCGGCTTGATGTCCTCGGCAGATTCGCCAAAGTTGTTCGAGGCCATGCGGATTTCGTGGCTCTTCATCCAGTTGACGTTGCCCTTCAGCGTGTTGATCTCGCCGTTATGCGCCAGCATGCGGAAGGGCTGCGCCAGCCACCACTGCGGGAAGGTGTTGGTGGAATAGCGCTGGTGATAGATCGCAAAGGCAGACTCGAACCGGCTGTCCATCAGGTCGGGGTAGAACACCGCCACCTGCTCGGCCAGCATCATGCCCTTGTAGATGATCGACCGGCACGACAGGCTGCACAGATACATGCCCTGAATCTGGCTCGCCAAAGCCGCCTTCTCGATCCGCCGGCGGATGATATAAAGCTCGCGCTCGAACTGCTCGTCGCTGATGTCCTTCTCGCAGCGGATCAGAATCTGCTCGATCTCGGGCCGCGTCGCATTGGCCTTCTCGCCCAGCACCGAGATATCCACCGGCACATGCCGCCAGCCATAGATGTAATGCCCCATGCGCAGCACTTCGGCCTCGACGATGGTGCGGCAGCGCTCTTGCGCGCCAAAATCGGTGCGCGGCAGGAACACCTGCCCGACAGCGATCAGCTTCTTCACATCCGGCTCATGCCCGGTGCGCCGCACCTGATCATAGAAGAACGGCACCGGAATCTGCAGATGAATCCCCGCCCCGTCGCCGGTCTTGCCATCGGCATCGACCGCGCCGCGGTGCCAGATCGCCTTCAGCGCATTGATGCCGTTCTCGACCACCTTGCGCGAAGGCTTGCCCGAAATGGCAACCACCAGACCAACGCCGCAAGAAGAATGCTCGTCCTCGGCCTTGTACAGGCTGTTGGCATCCATATAGGCGCGCTTGGCTTCCTCGGCGCGGGCCCAGGCTTCGTTATAGAGGGTCATAGCTGGCAATCTCCGGGCTATAGGGCAGCGAAGACATCACTGCGTCGCATTCAAACAGGGGTTGGGTCACGGCGAAACCGGTCTCGCCGGGTTCGATGAATTGCATCGGGCTGCTGTCCATCGGCAAGAACTCGGTGCCGTTCCACCACTCGGAGGGACCAGCGTAAAAGTTGCGCCACTTGGCAGAGATATACTCATGACCATGCGCCTTGCGCAGCTCAATGCCCGCGTCATCGGTCTCGATGTACTCATATTCGGTCTGCTGCAAGGTCTCCCCGTCAATGGTGACGGTCTTGCCGGTCAGCTTGTCATAGCCTTTGACGTTGGAATGCTCGCCATTGTCCTTGCTCAGACTGAACTCGAAATCATCGCGCCCCGTCGACAGCAATCCGCTAAAGCTTGCCGGGTCCTTTTCGTTCGGGTCCAGCGTCTGCTTCACCTGCGGGTTCAGATCATAGCTTTCGATCCAGCGCGTTTCAAAGTCGATCTTCGAGAGGTAGAACATCCCCTCCTGATCGAAATCGGCGCGCCATTGGTCGCCCGGCTGATCGGCGGTGCAGGTGTAGTAATTCGCCACATAGCAGCCGCGCGACTGCACGGTCAGCGTCGTGGTGCAGCCCTGCGGCGGCGTAAAGGCACCGGCCAGTGCCGGGGCTGCAAGAAACAGCAGAGGGATCGAGAGGAACGCCTTCATGTCTTCACCCGTTTAAAGGGTCAGTTAACCTGACCAACCGAAATTCGACTGTCGGCGCCAGGTCGCTACGTAAGCCATACGTAAGCCATACCCGCGCCTGACGTCATCCATACGCGCTTATTCTGCCGCAACACTTGCCGGTTGGGCCAGATAGTCCAGGATCGACTCGGCGGCTTCACGCCCGTCGCGGATCGCCCAGACCACAAGCGAGGCCCCGCGCACGATGTCGCCAGCGGCATAGACCCCGTCCAGATTGGTGGCATGGCTGCGGAAATCGGCCTTGATCGTGCCCCAGCGGGTCACGGCAAGATCGGGCACCCCCCAAAGTGTCGGCACGGCTTCTGGTTCAAAACCAAGGGCTTGCACCACCAGATCGGCAGGCTCGATGTAATCTGCGCCCTCGATCACTTCCGGCGACTGGCGGCCCGAAACATCCGGCGCGCCCAGACGCATGCGCTGCACCATCACGCCCTCGACATATTCGCCGCCGGTAAAGCCCTTTGGGCGCAGTAAGCCAAACGAAATCAACGCCTTCTTCCTCGGCATTCTGCACTTCGCGCTGGCTGCCGGGCATATTGGCCTTGTCGCGGCGATAGAGACATTTCACCGAAACCGCGCCCTGCCGGATCGCCGTGCGCACGCAGTCCATCGCGGTATCGCCGCCACCAATCACCACAACCCGCTTGCCGCTTGCGTTCAACTCGCCCGAGTCAAACTCGGCGACATCATCGCCAAAGCTCTTGCGGTTGCTGGCCGTAAGGTAATCCAAAGCCCGCACCACACCCTTGGCGCCGACACCCGGCGCCTCGATATCGCGCGCCTTGTAGACGCCGGTGGCGATCAACACCGCATCATGCTGGCCGCGAATGGCGTCAAAGGACAGATCCTCGCCGACCTTGCAGTTCAGCACAAAGGTCACGCCTGCGATTTCAAGCTGCTCAATCCGCTGCATAACCACCGGTTTTTCCAGCTTGAATCCGGGGATGCCATAGGTCAGCAAGCCGCCGGCGCGGTCATAGCGGTCATAGACCGTGACCTGCACGCCCGCCCGCCGCAGCACATCTGCCGCCGCAAGCCCGCCCGGGCCCGCACCGATGATGCCCACCGATTCCGTGCGCTGCGCCCGGGCCGTGATCGGCTTGACCCAGCCCATCTCCCAGGCCTTGTCGGTCAGATATTTCTCGACCGAGCCGATGGTGACGGTGCCATGGCCCGACTGTTCAATAACGCAATTGCCTTCGCAAAGCCGGTCCTGCGGGCAGATGCGGCCGCAGATCTCGGGGAAGGTGTTGGTGGCCTGGACTAAGCTCATAGGCCTCTTCCAGCCGCCCTTCGGCGGTCAGGCGCAGCCAGTCGGGGATATTGTTGTGCAAGGGGCAATGCGACTGGCAATAGGGCACGCCACACTGGCTGCAGCGGCTGGCCTGCTCGGCAGCCTTCTCGGCAGCGAACTCGCGATAAATCTCATCGAAATCCGCAGCCCGTAGATTGGCCTCGCGCTTCGGCGGCATTTCCTTGCCAAGCGTCACGAACTTCAACATCTTCTGCCCGGCCATGATGCATCCCTCAGGTAATTTCACCGTCGCGCGTTGATACGTCGTGCCTTTAGAAAATAAAAGTCAGTATGGTTTACCTATTTGTCGCTTTTCCGCAGCCAAAATTTGATTTTTTCACTTTGTGCCGCGAATTAAGGTCAGTAATAGTTACCTATTCGCGCAAAAGCACGGTTTCGACTGCGGAACCTTGCCATGATTCGATCCTGTCAGGCAAGCAATCCGGCAAAAGTCAGCGCCAGCAAGACCCCGCCAAACACAATCCGATAGATGGCAAAAACCGTGTAGCGGTTGCTACGGATATAGCTCAGCAACCACTTCACCGCGACAAAAGCGGTCAGGGTCGAGACCACAAAGGCGACGCCCAAGCGCAGACCAGTCTTCATGGGCGGCGCCATGGCGGAACTGGCTGAACATCTCATAGGCGCTGGCCGCGTACATGGTTGGAATCCCGACCAAAAACGCAAACTCCGTCGCCGCCGCCCGGTTCGAGGTGCCGAGCAGCATTGCCGCAAAGATCGTCGCAGCCGAGCGTGAGGTGCCCGGAAACATCCCTGCAACGATCTGCGCCAGCCCAACTGCAATTGCCACGCGCAAAGTGATATAGCTGCGATCCTCCTGCTTGGCGGCAAGGCTTTCGGCCACCAGCATCCAGATGCCACCGATCACCAAGGCCCAGGCGACAGGCTGGACCGTTGTCGGCAGCTCGAAGCCAAGCTTCTTCACCACCAGCCCCAACACAGCGGTGATCAGAAAGGCGATGCTCAGTTTGATCAGATAATCGCGGTTCGTGGGATCACGCCAATTCAGCAGCAGATCCAGAATCCGCCGCCAATAGATCAGGGTGACCGCCAGAATGGCCCCGGCCTGAATCACAATATTATAGGTGTCAGACCGCGCCCCCAGCCAATGCTCTGCCAGAAGCAAATGCCCCGTGCTGGAAATCGGCAGAAACTCGGTGATGCCTTCGATCACCCCAAGCAAGACGTCGTTCAGATAGGTCAAAGGCGTCCCCTTGCTTGGGCCAGTCAGAGATAGGTCTTAGATTTTCTTGAGGTTTTTCGCAAATTCCTTGACCGCCGCATATTGGCCCGAGGGGCGAAAGCGCCACAGATACTCCGGGATCACCGAAAGATAATCGGTCGGCGTTAATCCCCAGATCCACCAGGCCCTTTGCCTGCGGCGAGACAACATTGTCGGACTTCAGACTCTCAACCTGATCGCGGGTCAGGATCGCATTGGGGATCAGGCCGCCCGACACGAAAGAGACGAAATCCAGCAGAGAGCCCAGGATCATTGCCGACAAAGAACGGCAGGTTCAGCACCAGACGACGGCGGCGGATCACCGCAAGCATCCTGCCGATGATGGTCGAGAGGCTCTCGACATCCGGCCCGCCAAGCTCATAGACGCCTTGCGCCTCGCCCTTGACGCCCTTGACCGCAGCGGCGGCGACGTCATCGACATAGACCGGCTGAAACTTGGTCCCGCCTCCGACCAGCGGCAGCACAGGCCCCTTGGTCGCCATCGCGCCAAATCGGTTGAAGAAGCCGTCTTCATTGCCAAAAATAACCGAAGGCCGCAGGATCATCGCCGTGGGGAAGGCCTCGAGGACAGCGGCTTCGCCTTCGCCCTTGCTTTGCGCATAAAGGCTCGCGCCGGCCACATCCGCCCCGATTGCCGAGATATGCACCAGCGAGGACACACCCTCTTCGGCCGCAATCCGTGCGATCCGGCCCGCACCCTGCGCTTGCACTGCCGCAAAGCTGTTCTTGCCGCCGCGGTCAAAGGTGCCGACGCAATTGACCACAGCGCCCGCGCCACGCATCGCAGCCCGCACCGAAGCGTCATCGCGGATGTTGCAGAACAAAGGCTCGACCTGACCGACAGCGCCATAGGATTTGACGAAGAGCGCCTCGTTCGGGCGGCGGCAGGCGACGCGGACGCGCCAGCCCTCTTTGGCCAGACGGCGCGCGATATAGCGGCCGACAAAGCCTGAGCCGCCATAGATCGTGACAAGCTTGTTCATCGCAAAACCCTCTTTGCCCGGCAGAAATCAACCCTGTCTGAATAATCCGCATCCCCCCAAGCGGCAAGCCCAATCGCCGCAGCAGCATATGCAGCGAAATTTCGCAAAATCTGGCGCGCACCCCGTTGACTCGCCGCGGCCGCTTGGCTACATCGCCCCCACTGCACCAGTGCCCTGGTGGCGGAATTGGTAGACGCGCTGGTTTCAGGTACCAGTGTTGCAAGACGTGGAGGTTCGAGTCCTCTCCTGGGCACCATTTTCCAAAAGAAAACCCCGCAACAGTGATGTGTTGCGGGGTTTCTTCTTTGCGTGAGGGCGCGTTTCAGGCGAGCTTCTTTGTTTGTTCGCGCCGCTGCGCCTTCGAACGCCGTCAGATCAGAGCCTGACCGAAAGCAAGGTATTGTTGGCATTGCTTCGAGAGGTGAGTGTCTGTGACGTCAAAACCAACCGCACGCCGTTTGAGTCAACACCTTTCATTCCGTTTTCAATGCGAATTGTCCGACCATCATAAAGCAGGATCGTGATAATCGGCGCAGAATTGCCTTGGGCATTGCTGACCTTATTAACCGTGCCGACAATAATGCGATCCCGGAGATCGCATGCATTCCGACCATCCAATTGTACGATCCGGCAATTGGGCGAATCTGCATCATGTCTCTGGAGTCGCTTCGGGCAACCTTGGCACCCGGATTGGCAGGCCTCGGAACCTGCGCGCCCGGCGTTGAGGGATTTGATCCCGGTGTGCCAGCAGTGGTGGTACAACTCGATGGGGCGTTCAGGCCAAGACAAACGTTGGCGTTCAGCTTGCCAATCGGGGTTGAATTTACCCCGACCGTTGCGCCGACCAGCGGTTGCCCACCCAAAGTGGTGCCGGCTGCGACTGTCGTGCTGCCCAGGCTTCCCAGGGTGGTTCCGACCGAGCCAACGACCCCGCCGACGGTGCTGCCGACGGCACCGACTGTGTCCCCGAGTCCCCCGATATCCAGGCCGACCGAGGCAGTGACGCCGCCCGAGCAATTCCGCAGAGACAGGATTAGCATAGCTTCCGGCGAGAAGAAGTAACACTGCTGATGATTTAAGCGTGATCATTACGGTACTCCATTTTAGGTTGATAGTTCATTAATCATTAACCCTCCTGCGGGTGCAATAATGGCCAAGATGCGGTAAAACTTTGTCCAGTTTCTGAATTGGAAACAGATGGTAGTGGAAATGAACCACATACACAGGAATCTATGGAGTTCCAGATTTCGCCTTGGGTGTATTGCCGCGTTCATAGAAACGATTGATCGGATTTAAAATCTTCCAATTCACAGAATAGCAAGCTCCTTGCCCTGACTCTGGCCGGTTCCGCTTGATTATTTCCGCTTCGACCCCAGCAGAGTCCGGCATGAGGCAGGAAGGTGACATGAACTGTGTCCGAAATCTGTCTGGCTTTTCGGAAAGGATCACGCGTCGAGGTCATTGCCGGACCCGCCTGTCTCCACCGAAATCGGCTACAAATTGGCCGCGCCGCTGCGGGATCAACCATGTTAAGTTGACCCTTGGCCTTTGCAGGTCTAATCCCATCCTAACCCTGCACGAATGGAATATCCTTTGGCGATCTACCTCTACCAAAATGACCTGCCCGATGGGCTCAACCTCGGCCCTGTCGTCGCGATTGATACGGAAACCATGGGTCTGAATCCGATGCGCGACCGGCTCTGCCTTGTGCAGCTTTCCTCGGGTGACGGCCATGCGCATCTGGTGCAGATCGGCAAGGGCCAGACCTCGGCGCCCAATCTGGAGAGGCTTTTGACCGACCCGGCGGTGATCAAGCTGTTCCACTTTGGCCGCTTTGATATCGCTGCCATGCAAAAGGCCTTTGGCGTGCGCACGGCTCCGGTCTGGTGCACCAAGATCGCCGGCAAGCTGGTGCGCACCTTTACCGACCGGCATGGCTTGAAGAACTTGCTGATGGAGCTGGTCGGCGTCGATGTCTCCAAGCAACAGCAAACCTCGGATTGGGGCTCTGTCGTGCTGAGCGAGGCGCAAAAGGAATATGCCGCTTCGGATGTGCTCTATCTGCACAAACTCAAAGCCGCCCTCGAGGCGATCCTGATCCGCGAAGACCGTATGGATCTGGCACAGCGCTGCTTTGACTTCCTGCCCACGCGCGCCGAGCTGGATCTTTTGGGGTGGGATGAGCCGAATGACCTCTTCCACCACTGAGGCGGAATTTCTCAGCGTTGGCCGCAAGGTCATTGGCCGCGAGGCCGAAGCGTTGTCGATTCTGGCCGAGACGCTTGACGCAAGTTTTGGTCAGGCGGCCCAGCTGATTCTGGCTGCCTCGGGGCGGGTTATCGTCTCGGGCATGGGGAAATCGGGCCATATCGCCCGCAAGATTGCAGCCACGCTGGCCAGCACCGGCACGCCTGCACACTTTGTTCACCCTGCCGAGGCCAGCCATGGCGATCTGGGCATGCTGACCAAGGGCGACGTGGCGCTGGTGCTGTCCAACTCGGGCGAGACGGCGGAACTGGCCGATATCGTCGCCCATACGCGGCGCTTTGGCATCCCGTTGATTGCGGTTGCCAGCCGCGCCGACAGCACTCTGGTGCGGCAGGCCGATCTGACGATCCTGCTGCCAGAGGTGCCCGAGGCCTGCGCGACCGGCATCGTGCCGACCAGTTCGACGACGATGGCCCTCGCCTTGGGCGATGCTCTGGCCATTGCCTTGATGGAACACCGCGCCTTTACGCCCGAACATTTCCGCTTGTTTCACCCCGGCGGCAAGCTGGGTGCAAAGCTGCTGAAAGTCCGCGACCTGATGCACAGCGACGTGCCGCTGCTGGCGGCAGACCGGCCGATGTCCGAGGCCCTGCTGGCGATCAGCCAAAAGGGCTTTGGCGTGGTTGGCATCACCGAGGCAGGGCAGTTGGCCGGCATCATCACCGACGGCGATTTGCGCCGACATATGGACGGTCTGCTCAGTCTGACGGCCGGGGCAGTGATGACCCGCAACCCGCGCACTGTCGCCCCGGATGCCCTTGCCCAAGCCGCCGTCGCCCTGATGAACGAGCGCAAGATCACCTGCCTTTTCGTGATGGAACCTGCGCTGCCCGGCAAGGCGCTGGGCATTGTCCATATTCATGACTGCCTGCGCGCTGGGGTGCTGTGATGGCGCGGGCCGACAACATGCACTCGCGGATTGTCGCCATTCTGAAGCTGGCGCTGCCGCTGATCGCCCTGGCCCTGCTGTCGACGCTGTTTCTGTTCTCGCGCAAGATCGATCCCGAAGATGCCATCCCCTATGCAACGGTAGACGTCGCCGACCGCTTGCAGGATCCGAAAATGACCGATGCGGGCTTTGCCGGGATGACCGCCGACGGCGCCTCGCTGTCAGTGACGGCGGCGCAGGCCAAGCCCACGGCTGGGGGGGCGGCGCTGCAGACGGTGCAAGGCAAGCTGACCACGCCCGACGGGGCGGAAACCGATCTGGCGGCAGCCACGATCACCCTCGACAGCGCAGCGCACCAGCTGGAACTGGCTGGCGGCACTGAACTGACGACTTCGGGCGGCTATGTGGTGAATTCGACAGGGCTGGGGATTGCCACCGATCGCACCTATGTTCAAAGTCGCGGAGCCATTACCGCCGTCGGACCGCTCGGTACGCTGAGCGCTAATGACATGACGCTCTCGCAGGCCGAGCCCGACGGCCCCTATCTTCTGGTGTTCAAAGGCAAGGTCCGGCTGCTTTACCAGCCCGTGAAATGACAGGATTTGTTGATGCTGCTCACCCCATTCTTTCGCACAATTGCGCTGGTGTCCCTGCTGGCCGTGCCTGCCTTGGCGCAAGAGACCAGTATCAGCTTTGGAGGCCTGAAGGGCGATGTGACCCAGCCGGTTGAAATGACTTCCGACAGTCTTGAGATCAATCAGGCTGACGGAACCGCGCTGTTTACCGGCAATGTGCTGGTCACCCAGGGCGCGATGAAGCTTTCGGCCAATCAGGTGCGCGCCACCTATTCCGAAGACAGCAAGACCATCGACAAGATCGTCGCCAGCGGCAAGGTGCTGCTGGTCAATGCCACCGATGCCGCCGAGGCGGACAATGCCGATTACACCATCGCCACAGGGGCGGTCGTGATGACCGGAAACGTGCTGCTGACCCAAGGCCAGGCCACCATCGCGGCGCAGAAGATGACCATCGACCTGAAGACCGGCACCGGACGGATGGAGGGCAGGGTGACGACGACCTTCGTCCCCGGAAAGAAGAAGTGATGACTGACCTTAAAGTGACCGAGGGCGATCTCGGCCTGTCGATCAAACACATCCGCAAAAGCTACAAACGCAAGACGGTGATCCGCGATGTCTCTTTGCATCTGGATCGCGGCGAAGTGGTGGCGCTGCTTGGGCCGAATGGCTCGGGCAAGACCACGACCTTTTACACCATTGCCGGTCTGGTCACGCCAGAAAGCGGCCAGATCATCATCGACGGGCGCGACGTAACCGCGCTGCCAATGTACCGCCGCGCCCGTCTGGGCATCGGCTATCTGCCGCAGGAGGTTTCGATCTTTCGTGGCTTGTCGGTGGAAGACAACATCCTCGCCGTGCTGGAGATCCGCGAACCCGACAAGCACAAGCGCCGCGAAAAGCTGGAAGATCTGCTTGGCGAGTTCTCCATCACCCACCTGCGCCGTGCGCCCGCGCTGGCGCTCTCGGGGGGCGAGCGTCGCCGGGTAGAAATCGCGCGCTGTCTGGCCGCTGATCCGAAATATCTGCTGCTTGACGAACCTTTTGCCGGGGTGGACCCCATCGCGGTGGGGGAAATCCGCCACCTTGTCCATGATCTGAAATCGCGCGGCATCGGTGTCTTGATCACCGATCACAACGTGCGCGAGACGCTGGAAATCGTCGATCGCGCCTATATTCTGCACGATGGCGTGGTGCTGAAAACCGGCACGACCGAAGAGATCGTGAAAGACGAAATGGTCCGCCGGGTCTATTTGGGCGAGAATTTCCGCATCATCTGAGCGATTGCCCTCAGCCTAGTTGACAAGTGGCCCCAGCCGTCCCCAAATACCAAGGATGCGAGACTATTGCGCCTTGCCACTCCAGACCCTAGCGGCCATGCCTTGGCCCCGCGACTGGCAGCCATTGGCCTCGCTAAACTCCCGAAAACTAAAACGAGTTAACTATTCCGTGTGTCACGGAACAATGCGACCATTCTCGTAAAGGAGGCGTCTATGCGCTACCAGATCAGTGGAAAACACATCGATATTGGCGAAGCTCTGCAAACCCATGTGAAGGCCGAACTCGGCGAGGTGGTGGAGAAGTATTCCCAGCGCCCGACCGAGGCAGTCATCGTGTTTTCAAAGGCGGCGCATGAATATGTCTGCGAAACGATGATCCACCTTTCCACCGGGTTGAGCGCAACGGCCAAGGGCCATGCCACTGAGATCTATGCAGCTTTTGAATCCTGCCGCGAAAAGATGGACAAACAGCTGCGCCGCTACAAACGCCGCATCCGCAACCATCACTCGAACCGGCCAGAGCCTGTTGAGTTTGGCGGCGGCGCGTCCTATATCATTGCACCGACCGAAGAACCGGAAGACGATGACAACACCAGCATCGAGCCGATCATCATTGCCGAGATGGAAGCGAAAATTCCGTCGATCACCGTGGGTGAGGCCGTGATGCAGCTTGAACTGTCTGCTCAGAAGTTTCTGGTTTTTCGCAACGAGGGTCATGCGGGCGTGAATGTGGTGTATCGTCGTGATGACGGCAACATCGGCTGGATCGATCCGCGCAATAGCAGATAATTACCCCTGATCGGGGAAAGTGAACGCCGGATGGATCTTTCTAAATTGCTCGTCCCCGAAGCTGTCAAAGTCTTCGGGCAGTTGCCCAGCAAAAAGCGCCTTTTTCAGGAATTGGGCGAGGTGGTTGGCCAGGCCTATGGTTTGAGTTCGGCCTATGTCTTTGACGGGTTGCAGGAGCGCGAGAGTTTGGGACCAACCGGCGTTGGCAACGGCATCGCCTTGCCACACGCGCGGCTGGAAGAGGTCGATCGGATTTACGGTGTCTTTATCCGGCTGGAAAAACCGCTGGATTATGAAAGCGTTGACCGCCAGCCCGTCGATCTGATCTTTGGCCTCTTTGCGCCCAAGGACTCGGGCGTGGAGCATTTGAAAGCACTGGCGCAGGTGTCGCGCACCATGCGCGACCCGAATATCTGCGCCAAGCTGCGGGCAAATCTGGATGTCTCGAAACTGCATGCGATTCTGACCGAATCGCGCACGCCGCAGGTTGCGGCTTAGCCCTCGCGCCAGTCTGCAAAGCCAAAGCCGGTATAATCGCGGCCATAGGCTGCCCTTGCGGCTTGTTCCAGATCATCGCCATAGATCGCTGCAAGCGGGAAGGGGCCGTTAAGCTTGGTCTGCGGCGGCGGATTAAGCGGCATGCCCGCTTCGGCGGTCAGATAGGCCAGACCCTCACTCAGACGCTCTTCGCGGATCAGCATATCCGGGCTTTGCACCTGTGAAAACCCTTGAATCAGAGCGCCTTGAGTGGCGAAAGCTGGCAGGATGCGCAGCTCGGTCCGCCCGTCCAGCATGTATTTCGCCAGTTCCAGAAACACCAGAAAACCGGCACGAAACTCGGCTTCGCTGTCAAATCCCTTGCCCTTCGGCGGCAGGATGAACTTGTGCACCCGTTTCAGATAGGGCCGCACCTCGGGCATGAAATCGCGGTTCAGCAGATCGCACCAGGCCGAATAGGCCCGCGCCAGAGGATGGCGCAAGACGGTAAAGCTGCGCTGCCGCGGATGCGCCGCCTTCCATTTGCGCAAGGAATTGCGGTCAAAATCCTGGATCAGTGCGCCATAGCTTTGCAGCCATTTCTTGAGCGCAGCCTCGGGGGCCGCCTTGATTGGCATGAACAGCAAAGGCGCGCCTTGCGAAGCGACATATTGCGGTACCATGCCCTGCCGACGCGGCTCAAAGTTCGGCGCCAGCGTCTGGTTAAACCAGTCCACCGTCGCAAGACCGGTCCGCATCTCCTCGGGGTTGGCGACCTTCGCCTCCAAAGCCTCGGGGTTTTGCTTTTTAAAGCGGAAATCCAGCGTTTTCAGCCGCGATTCGACGCCCAGAAAGGCGGCCAGACCGTTCAGCACATCCAGATCGCGAATATCTTCGTAGTCGAGATAAAACGCTGTCTGGCCAGTCACTTGCAGACGGTTGACCAGACGGATCTGGAATTGATGCAGCGCGTCGGTGCGGGTGTTGAACTCGGCCAGATCAAAGGCGGGCCGCACGGTCTTCAGGTGCTTGGTATTGGCCAGCCACCACTGATCGCTTTCCTTGGCGATCTTCCAGCTGATAAAGCTTTCCAGCTGGTTGCGCGTCAGGATGATCTTGGCGCAGGCCGCATCCTTCATCACCAGATCAAAGACGCGCGGGTCATGGTCGGAGAAATAGCGAAAGCCCGCCAACCCCTTGGTCTGGTCGCGCATGGCTTTCAGAAAGCCCGCCGGATCAGCGTCGCGCCCGGCCATGTCGATGCCGAACATCTCTTGCTTGCCCTCGCCGCCAATCAGATAGGGGTTGAAGGCCTCACCGTGGCAGGTGACGCCCTGCAGCGCATTGAGGTTGGCTTCCAGAAAATTGGACCCCGTTCGCATTTCAGCGAAGACGACAAAAGATGTGTAAGCGCTCAAATTACTTCACCAGATAGGGGCGGCCGCGGCGGGCCGTGGTCGGGCGCGGGTCGTCGCCCGTCGGGAAATCGCCCATCAACACCGGCTGCATGCCCTGATTGCGCAGATTTTGCAGGAACTGGCCAAAACCCTTGAGGTCAGCGAGCAGCGGCGCTTCGGTCAGCCGTCGCATGGCGCGCGGGCTGATCTCATCGACGATGGTCTGCAAAGGCTCCATCGGATTCTCGATAAATTCCGCCAGATTCCACGTCCGCACCCGCGCCTTGACCCAGGGCTTGCGAAGTTCACTCAGCAATTGCGCTTCGATCTTCTGCAGATTGGCGGCCTCGCGACGAATTTCTGAAAAATTCCGGTTGGAGTGGAACAGCGGAATAGCCCAGGCCCCCGAAATCACCGAGATCTGCGCATTCGGGTCACCGGCGATGAAATAGGTCATTGACTGATTGTCGGCAGGGCCGAACTGAAAACACTGCCGCTCGCCCCGCGTGTTCCAGATCAGATTGGTCAGAAAGCTTGTCGGGTTGTAATCGCGGGTCACGGCCGAGTTGCACACAGCGCCGTTATAGATCGCCTCTCCCCCCGAGAACTCGACCTTATCGGGCGCAAAGAGATGGCCGTGCACCCGCGTGCCGGTCGCCTTGCCAAGCCAGACCTCGAAATTCTCGAACAGATCAGCGAAACCTGCGAACATCGAATAGGGCGCTGCCGTGCGACCATTCTCCCAGTCTTCGTTGGGATGGCGCGATTGCATGTAAAGCCCCGAGCGCCCCTTGGTGCGCCGCTCGACCGCCTTGGCAAAGAGCCGGTCGATCTTGCCCGGATTGGGTTCGGCGGCCTGCTGACCCGCACTCGCCTCATTCAGGAAGGTGGCGTAGAGCTTGTCGGCCAGTGGCCAGATCTTGCGGGCGACAAAGCAGTCTGACCGGCGCAAAAGCTGCAGGTGGTCATCGTAAAAGATATGCGGTTTGCCCTGGAAATCGAACTTCGACAAGGTCAATGAGCGGCTTTCGACATTGGAAGAAACCTGTCGCACCATGGTCTGGAAGTAGCTTTCATCGGGAATCCAGACGCGGCGGAAATAGGTGTCGATTTCTTCGCGGTCGGGATTTTCCAGAATAGCCGAAAGGGTTTGCCGGGTCAGGCACCACCATTGGCTGCCCAGATGCGGCACGATGCCCTTGGGAATGCTGCGGCGAAAACCAAAGCGGCGTTGCAGGCGCACATAGCCGTCAAACAGCCGGCGCTGTTTGCGCCAGCTGAATGGAAAGCGCAGCGTGAACCGCTCCAGATCCAGCCCGCCAATCGTCCAACCGACATCCTCCGTCGTGACAGATTCGATGAAATCGGTGCGCGGGCGTTCGTTCAGATAGGCCGCAAGCTCCTTTATCGGGCGCAGCGGCAGGCAGGAGCCAGAGGCCAGATAGACATGCCGCACCGCTGGAAACTCCCGCAGCATGATCGTCGCGGCTTCTTGCGTTGCGGCAACGATGCCCCAGGTGCCCCATTCGCAGGCATGCCGCCCCGAAAAGCGGACATTGTCCAGATCGGCCAAATCGGCGACCAAGCCATCATATTTTGCGCGCGGCACACGCCGGTCGACGTGAATTACCACGGGGCAGTCGCGTATCGCCCAGTGACGCGCCACATCGGCCGCGCGGTCGAGCGCCGTGTGACACAGCATGACATATCCGATCGTCATGCCCAGTTGCCTTTCGACATGATGCCCAGAATCTCCAACTGGCGCCAGTTGATGTATTTTTCGCTCCACTTGCACCACAGATCAGGCTGGGTGCTGATCCCGGCGCGATAGGCGCGGTATTCGTGGCTGTTGGCGTAATGCTGCCGCCGCTCCATCTCTTCTTCGGCCTTATGGGCGAAGGTATCGAGGAATTTCGCGTGCAGCAGGCAGCCCGAGGCCTTTTCGCCGCCCCATTCATCATAGGTCAGATTGAGCCCGCGTGGCAGCAGCATATGGGTCGAGCTGACATAGGTGTAATCGCGGTCCCATTTCACCAGCGGGATCTTGTTCAGGGCTGGGGCGCGTTCGGGCAGGTCCTGAAAGAACATCCGCATCCTTGGGCCGCCCTGAATCCATAGGTTGCCGAACTTGCGATTGCGCTGGATCAGGTAATTGCCACTGTCGAAATAGGGCGCAACTTCAAAGGGGTCCTGCCCTTCGTGATAGGGCGTCACGTCAAAGGGGCCCTTGGGGTACATATCCAGCAGCATGGCCGAAAAGGACTTGATCGAGCTGGCATCCAGCCAATCGGTCAGGGCGCGCAGCGGGCGGGTATCCGAGAAGGGATAGACAAAAAACTCATCAGGATCGACGACCAGTGTCCAATGGCCATGGCCGTATTTCGATTGCAGCCAGTTCAGCCAATCCACCCCGAAACGCGAACGCTTATAGCTGTGTTTCGTCGTCCACAGCGAGACGTCGGGCTGGCTGGCGAGATATTCGCGGCTGCCGTCGTCACTGTCATTGTCAACGATCAGGAAATGATTGATGCCCAGCGCACGATAGTAACGCAGGAAGAACGGCAGCCTGACCCTCTCATTGCGCAGGGTTGAAAACAACAGGATCTGTTCGGGCTTTATCGCCTTGGTGCGATTGGCCACCAGACGCAGCTCCCGGCGCTTGCGGAAGGCGCGAATGCGCCAACGCTTTCGCGCCAGACGCAACATATACTGAGACAGGATGCCCAATGCCTACCTTTTCACCCTTGTTCACCTCTATGCTAGGCCAGCATCGTAAACACTTGGTTGAAATGCGCCGCCCAACTTGGCGGAGGCATCACAGACACGCGTTGACGGCTTTGCAAGGCCAGTCGGGCGATTGTTTCCATCCAAGGATAGCGAGCCTCGGGCTCAAGGTAAATCGCGTTGTCGTCTAACAGCTCTCTAAATACTGCCAGATTCGACAAAATCAGCGGCGTCCCCACCGATGCGGCTTCCAAAGCCGGGATGCCGAATCCCTCGGCCATGCTTGGAAACAGCAAGGCGCGCGCGCCTTGCATCAGCGTCATGACGCCGCCATCCGCCAAATCGGAGAGCACATGGACATGGCCTTCGGCCACTTGCGCCTCCAGTCGCGCCATCAGCGCCTCATCCGCCCAGCCGCGACTGCCGACAATGTAGAGATGCGGTTTCGGGTCGGGAAGCGCGGGCCAGATATCCAGCAGCAAAGCATGATTCTTGCGCGGCTCGATGGTGCCAAGGCACAGAAAATACGGCTCTTTCGGGGTGAAGCTCAAGGGCTCGGGCTTCATCGGCGACACGCCAAGATTGGCAACCACGCCCGGTGGGACGCGTCCCATGCCTGCAAATTGCGCTTCGGTTTTTGCGCGGCTGTCCTGTGTCGTGTGAACAATCAGATCGGCATGGCGCGACACTGCCTGCATCTTGCGCTGAAACCCTGCAAGCGTGTCGGGGCGGGCATATTCGGGGCGATCAAGCGGGATGGTGTCATGCACCAAGACAACGACCCGCCCCATGGCAGCCTTGATCTGCGTCAGCCCGTCGTCCGACAGATTGGCGTGGCCGACGTTGAAATAATCTGCGCCCGGCGGCACCTGCTTTCGCAGCATCTTGCCCAGGGCTGAACGCCGACAACGCGCAATGGCCAGCCTGCGCACTGCCGCCTCCGCACGACCGCGTCGCGGGTCTTTGCGCCAGGCGAGGCGACCGATCAGATCAGGTTTTGACAGATCCAGATCCGCGTCGCAGATCTTGTTCAGGCCCGCGCGATCCAGAAGCAAATAGCCCAGCACGGACCGTACCAAACCAAACACCGGCGCAGGATCTGCAAGAAACGCCTGCAGATAGGCCTGTTCGACGCGATCAATGCCGGTCAGCGGCCCCTTGCCAAAGCGGGACACAAGCCGCGTCAGGTCAAGAAGCCGCGCCTTGGGCAAAGGTTACTGCGCGGCTTTTTGCAGCGCGATCACATCGTTCAGATAGACGCCGAACTCATCCCGCAGATCGGGGCGGGCAAGGCCAAAGGCCACAGTGGCCTGCAAGAACCCGGCCTTGGAGCCGCAATCAAAGCGCTGACCGCGGAACCGATAGCCAAACACCTTGCCAGCCTTGGTTTCCTCGGCGATTGCGTCGGTCAATTGGATCTCGCCGCCTGCGCCCTGCTTCAGCTTGTTCAGGTTGGTAAGTACCTTGGGCGTAAGGATATAACGACCGATCACGGCAAGGTTCGACGGCGCATCCTCGGCCTTGGGTTTTTCAACCATGCCCTTGACGCTTACGATCGCGCCCATGTCTTCGTCAATATCCAGCACACCATAGGAAGAGGCCTTATCGGGCGAAACTTCCATCGCGGCGACCATATTGCCGCCGGTCTGCTCATAGGCCTCGATCATCTGTTGCAGACAGGGTTTGTCGGCAGCGATCACGTCATCGGGCAGCAGCACGGCAAAGGCCTCATCGCCGATCAGCCGCCGCGCGCACCAGACCGCATGGCCAAGCCCCATCGGCCGGTTTTGCCGCAAATAGGCAATCGCACCCGAATCCATGTTGGTTTCTTTCAGGATCTCCAACAACTCATCTTTGCCGGCCTTGCGAAGCGTGGCCTCCAGTTCCGGCGAATGATCGAAGTAGTCCTCAAGCGCCGACTTGCCGCGCGAGGTGACAAAGATGAACTCCTTGATGCCCGCCGCGCGTGCCTCGTCGATCGCATATTGGATCAGCGGGCGGTCAACCAGCGTCATGATCTCTTTGGGGATTGATTTCGTCGCAGGAAGAAAACGCGTTCCCATTCCAGCAACGGGAAAGACGGCCTTAGTCACTTTTTTACTTTTCATCTGCCCTACTCTTCCAAACTGTCCATTTTCGCCCAACTGGAACGAATGTTGATCAGTAAACTTTGTTCAAAGTATATGCCATTGATGGCAAAATTTCGTTCATTTGATCATACGACTTCTAAGAGACAGACCAAAGGGGAAAAATATCGGTTTCGGCGTCATTTCGCTGGAGAGGCTTAGTCCATCGGCCGAAATGGCGACCAGAACGCTGCAATTTCGCGCAATCTGCTGCGAAAGCCAACCAAACGAAACAGCGGAGAATTGCGCTCGATTCTGCCGAACAGCCCGCCAGTTTGCAGCCAGTAGCCCTCTTGCTGAAAGTTCATGCGATGGGGTCGCGCCGTGGGAGAAAGGCAGATCACAGTGGTAATCCGCTCGGATGCCGCGGCGCGTCCTGCCGCAAGCAGGGCAGATCTTTGCCAGATCCTGCCCGCGATGACCTGCCCCGGGCGCGGGCCAAAGCTTGGGAACCGCAGAAATGCACTGTCAGAGGTGGCAAGGGGCGTGATGTTGGTCAATGGACGTGCCAATCCCTCGGCCCAGCCTGTGGTGAGAGAAATCAGCAGGGCCTCTTCCGCCGCTGCCGTCAGCCGTCCCGCAGCACGATGCCGCGCGATCCTTGCGCCCTCGCGCAGATAAAGCCGCTTTTGCGCCGCATCAAAATCGGGAGCCGAATTATGGCGGCGCAGAAAGTAGGCGGTGCTGGCGCCAATGTCCCTTAGGCTGAGCGGTACCCGATCAGACCTGCGCCGTGCAGAGGCCTCAAAGCCGTGATGGACCTGCGCATCGGGGATAATTGCCGTGGCCCCCAGATGCGCCATCCGCAAATTCACATCCGCCTCGTCGAGGAAAAAGCCGTAGGCCGGATCAAAGCCGCCGATCTGGCGCAAAGCCTCGGCACGAAAGGCACAATTGGTGCCTTGGGTTTTTACACAGCGCTGGGCATTGCCTTGGCGGATCTCTGGCCCTGCGACATCAATTTCGTGATCCTGCGCCAGCGCGTCGACCTCGCTTGCGCGCCATTGAAACGAGATGCCATTCCTGCCGCGCACAAAGCCGGTCGCGGCCACCACCTCTGGGGTGGTAAAGCCTGCGCACAGCCTGCCAAGCCAGGTCGGCTCGGCCACAGCGTCGTCATCGATAAAGCCTATGATCTCGCCTTTTGCCTGATCAATCCCAAGATTGCGCGCCACTGATATATTGGCCGCGTCAAACCGGATCAGCTTGATCGGCTTTGCCAGCGCCGCGACCGCGTCTGCCGCCTCTGGATCGGCAACAACGATCACTTCGAATTCGGTGTGATCCTGCTGCGACAAGCCCACCAGACAGCGCAACAGCGCTGCCGTCCGGTGACGACTGACGATGATCACGCTGGCGCGCTTCTGGCTCATCCGGCCTCGGCGAGCATGGCTTCAAGGATCGGCACATCGCTCGGGTTGTTCAACTCCCAGAACTGCCGCCCGCGGGCCTGCACCTCGACACAGAGCAGGCGGCGGCCATTTTCCAGAAAACGCAGCTGTTCCAACCCCTCCAAAGCCTCAAGCGGCCCGATTGGCCAGCCCGAATAGGCCGCAAGGGTTTCCGGCCGGTATGCGTAGACCCCGACATGATGAAAGACCGGCGTAGGCTCAGCTTCGGCATAGGTCTTGCTGGTAAAGGGGATCACCTCTTTCGAGAAATACAGCCCCTGCATCTGCGCGCCGAAGACTGCGGTGGTGCCGCCAACCCGCCCGGCTTTGCGGTCATCCAGCAAGCCCTGCAAGGCATGACCGGTGCAGCGCAGCACCGGCGTGGCGATCTCTGCTTGCGCATCACCTCGCAGGCCCTTCACCAGATCCTCGATGAACCAGGCGGGGGTCAGGGGGGCATCGCCCTGCAGATTGACGACAATCTCGAACCCCGGCAGCTGTGCTGCGACCTCGGCGCACCGCTCGGTGCCATTGCGCGCGTCAGAGGAGGTCATCACCACCTCCGCGCCAAAGCCCAGAGCGTGGTCGCGGATGCGCGCATCATCCGTGGCCACCACCACCCGATCCGCCACCGCCACCAACTTGGCCGCCTCCCAAGAGCGCTGAATAAGCGTCTTGGCCCCATCCGGCCCGCGCAGGCTGACCAGCGGTTTTCCGGGATAGCGCGAGCTTGCATAGCGCGCGGGGATGGCGATCAGCACGCTCATTTCTTCAGGGTCACGCCGGGCGCATAGGCGATGAAAAAGGGGTTGTCCCAGCCGGCTTTACCATAGGCAAGCGGGCTATGGTCATCAAAACGCACCATCGCGCCCCCCGCGCCGCGCAGCACGGCATCGCCTGCGGCAGTGTCCCATTCCATGGTGCGGCCCAGCCGCGGGTAAAGATCGGCCTCGCCCGTGGCAACGAGGCAGAATTTCAGGCTCGATCCGGCACTGGTCATGTCCTTTACGGCGTATTTGGCGATATAGGCATCGGTCGCCGCATCGCGGTGCGATTTGGAGGCGACGACCATCAGCGCAGAGTTGTCCGGCGCAGAAACCTTCAGCGGCAGCAACGCGCCTGCCGTGTCTTTGTCAAAGGCCCCGGTTTCCTCGACCGCAGAGCCATCCGCCTGCGTGTAGAAAAGCCGTGCCTTGGCAGGTGCATAGACCACGCCGCGCAGCGGTACGCCGTTCTCGACATAGGCGATGTTCACGGTGAAATCGCCGCGTCGTTGCACGAATTCCTTGGTGCCATCAAGCGGATCGACGATCAGAAAGGTACTGGCGCTGAGCGCGTGGCTGTCGGCCTGTTCTTCGGTGATCAAGGTGACATCGGGAAAGGCTGCGCGCAACCCTGCCGAAATGATCGCATCCGCAGCCTCGTCCGCTTCGGTCACGGGGCTGGCATCCGACTTGGATTTCACCTCGAAATCCGGGCCGTTGTAGACCTCCATGATACGGTCTCCGGCTTGCAGCGCCAG
Organism: uncultured Alphaproteobacteria bacterium; assembly: GCA_963815275.1. Taxonomy (GTDB): domain Bacteria; phylum Pseudomonadota; class Alphaproteobacteria; order Rhodobacterales; family Rhodobacteraceae; genus Cypionkella. Next base: position 11,965 of record CAWFGD010000016.1, on the reverse strand, counting down.
GCGGCGGATCACGGGGATCAGGGTTTCGAAATTCATATGCGCTCCTCGGGACGGAGGGGCTGCGCCACAGAACCGCCGTCTTGTTGATTAATACCGTCTTTGCCCTTATCATGCGATCGCAAGGGAACAGCAAGATTTCCTGTGTATGAGGGGCTTTGCCCCGATCATGAGGTTGCAGTAGATGTTTCGGCCCGCCGCCAAGAAAACCCCGCTTTTTACCACCCTCGCGCTGTTTGAGCTGATCTTTCATGCGGCTGTGCGATCGGTGCGCAAATCGCACGGCAACGCCGTCGTCGGCCTGCTCATGGCCATCGTGCAAGCCTTGTTGATGGTCGGGATCATGATCTTGCTGTTCAACGTGCTGGACATGCGCGGCTCGGCGGTGCGCGGCGATTTCGTGCTTTATATCATGTCGGGCGTGTTCAACTTTGCCACCCATGCCAAGGCACTCAGCGCTGTTTCGCGCTCGGATGGCCCGACCTCGGCGATGATGAAACATTCGCCGATGAATACCATCGTTGCCATCGCCTCGTCAGCGCTGGGCGCCTTGTATCTTCAGACCCTGTCCGCACTCTGCATCCTGTTCTTTTACCACACGCTTTTTACCCCGATCAGCATCTATGATCCGGTTGGTGTGCTTGGGCTCTATATGCTGTCCTGGGCCTCGGGGGTCGGGGTCGGCATGATCCTCAAGGCGGCGACACCCTGGCAGCCCGAAGTGTTCAGCATTGTCACCTCGATCTATGCCCGCGCCAATATGATCTTTTCCGGCAAGATGTTTCTCGCCAATTCCCTGCCCAACCACATGCTTTATCTCTACTCTTGGAACCCGTTGTTTCACACCATCGACCAGACCCGCGGCTATATGTTCGAGAATTACCACCCGCATAACAGCTCGCTCAGCTATCCGATCTATGCGACGCTCATCCTGATCATGATCGGTCTGATGGCGGAAAACTTTACCCGCAAACATGCCTCGGCAAGCTGGAACGCAAGGCGCTGATCAGCCTTTGCGCCTTGGCAAGGGCTTGTCGCTTGGCAAAAGCCGCGTTGCGGCAAGAAAGCACGATTTTCCTCAACTTCCGTTGATCTAAACCGCACGCCAACGCTTGCAGGGGCAAATCCACCTCCCTATATACGCCCAGAAGCCGGTGACAGGCACATGCATGTTACCGTGTTCTCATGGGATCGGGTCGGAATGCCTTAGCGGGTTCCGCCCACAACATCGCCGAATGAAAGGGACCACTCATGGCTAAAGTCATTGGTATTGACCTCGGGACGACCAACTCTTGCGTTGCCATCATGGACGGCTCGCAGCCCCGGATCATCGAAAATGCCGAAGGCGCACGTACCACGCCTTCCATCGTTGCTTACACCGAGAATGAACGTCTGGTTGGCCAGGCCGCCAAGCGTCAGGCTGTGACCAACGCGCAGAACACCGTCTTCGCCGTCAAGCGCCTGATCGGGCGTCGTCACGACGATCCGGTGATCCTCAAAGATCAAAAGAACATGCCGTACAAGATCGTCAACGGCGGCAATGGTGACGCTTGGGTTGAAGTGCGCGGCGAGCGGTATTCGCCGGCGCAGGTTTCCGCCGTCATCCTGCAAAAGATGAAAGAAACCGCTGAAAGCTATCTGGGCGAGACCGTCACCCAGGCCGTCATCACCGTTCCGGCCTATTTCAACGACGCTCAGCGTCAAGCCACCAAAGACGCCGGCAAAATCGCTGGCCTCGAAGTGCTGCGCATCATCAACGAGCCGACCGCGGCTGCGCTGGCTTACGGCCTTGACCGCAAGGAATCGAAGACCATCGCGGTCTATGACCTTGGCGGCGGCACTTTCGATATCACCATCCTCGAAATCGACGATGGTCTGTTCGAAGTGAAATCGACCAACGGCGACACCTTCCTGGGTGGCGAAGACTTCGACATGCGCATCGTCAACTACCTCTCGGACGAGTTCAAGAAAGAGCATGGCGTTGACCTGTCGCTGGACAAAATGGCGCTGCAGCGTCTGAAAGAAGCTGCCGAGAAAGCCAAGATCGAGCTTTCCTCCAGCCAGCAGACCGAGATTAACCAGCCGTTCATCTCGATGGACAAGAACACCGGCCAGCCTTTGCACCTTGTGGTCAAACTGACCCGCTCCAAGCTGGAATCGCTGGTAGACGACCTGATCAAGAAGTCGATGAAGCCCTGCAAGGACGCGTTGAAAGACGCGGGCCTGACCATGGCCGACATTGACGAAGTCGTGCTGGTCGGCGGGATGACCCGCATGCCGCGCGTGATCGAAGAAGTCACCAAGTTCTTCGGCAAAGAGCCGCACAAGGGTGTGAACCCTGATGAGGTGGTCGCCGCTGGTGCCGCGATCCAGGCTGGCGTGCTGCAAGGCGACGTCAAGGACGTGGTTCTGCTCGACGTGACCCCGCTTTCCTTGGGCATCGAAACCCTCGGCGGCGTGTTCACCCGCCTGATCGACCGCAACACCACGATCCCGACCAAGAAGAGCCAGATCTTCTCGACCGCCGAAGACAACCAGAACGCCGTGACCATCCGTGTGTTCCAGGGCGAGCGTGAAATGGCGGCTGACAACAAGATGCTGGGCCAGTTCAATCTGGAAAACATCCCGCCGGCACCGCGCGGCATGCCGCAGATCGAGGTGACCTTCGACATCGACGCCAACGGCATCGTCTCGGTGAAAGCCAAGGACAAGGGCACCAACAAAGAGCAAGCCATCACCATTCAGGCCTCCGGTGGTCTGTCTGATGAGGATATCGAGAAAATGGTCAAGGACGCCGAGGCAAATGCCGAGGCCGACAAGGACCGTCGCGAGCTTGTCGAGTTCGAAGAATCAGGCCGAAAGCCTGCTGCATTCGACCAAGAAGTCTCTGGCCGAGCATTCCGACAAGGTCGATCCTTCGACCGTCGAAGTGATCGAGCTTGCCATGTCCGCGCTGGAAGACGCTCTGCCTTCCGATAACGCAGGCAAGATCAAGGGTGCGATCCAGAACCTGACCGAAGCCGCGATGAAGCTGGGCGAGGCGATCTATAAGGCATCTGCCGATCAGGCAGATGGCGGCGACGCCGACGAGCAGCGCAGCGTGGATGATGAGATCATCGACGCAGACTTCGAGGATCTCGGGGACAACAAGCGGAAGTAAACCGCCTGAAGCGATCGGGGGGCGGCCAGCTTGGGCCGCCCCAATCGTTTCGAAAGAAGGGTTTTGCGAATGGCAAAGCGTGACTACTACGAGGTTCTGGGGGCCTCGAAGGGGGCCTCGGCGGAGGAATTGAAGAAGGCCTATCGGGGCAAAGCCAAAGAGCTGCACCCCGATCGGAATTCGGATAATCCCAACGCCGAAACCCAATTCAAGGAATTGAACGAGGCCTATGAGGTCTTGAAGGACGCCGATAAAAAGGCGGCCTATGACCGCTATGGCCATGCAGCCTTTGACGGCGGCATGGGCGGCGGTGGCCAGCGCGGGGCTTACGGCGGGCAGGGCGATTTCTCTTCGGCCTTTTCCGATGTGTTCGAAGACCTCTTTGGCGATTTCATGGGCGGTCGCGGCGGCGCGGGTGGCGGGCGCAGTCGGGCGCAACGCGGCTCTGACCTGCGCTATAATCTGCGCGTGACGCTGGAAGAAGCCTTCCGCGGCGTGCAAAAGACCATCAACGTCCCCACCGCCGTGACCTGCGACACCTGTCGCGGCACCGGCGCCGAGGGCGGGGCCGAGCCGGTCAGCTGCCCGACCTGTTCCGGCATGGGCAAGGTCCGGGCCCAGCAGGGTTTCTTCACCGTCGAACGCACCTGCCCGACCTGCAACGGCGCAGGTCAGATCGTCAAGAACCCCTGCAAGGTCTGCCACGGCCATGGCCGGGTCGAAAAAGACCGCTCGCTTTCGGTCAATATCCCGGCCGGCGTTGAAACCGGCACGCGAATTCGTCTGGCCGGCGAAGGCGAGGCCGGCGCGCGCGGTGGTCCCTCGGGCGATCTCTATATCTTCATCGAGATGAAGGAGCATCCGCTGTTTCAACGCGATGGCGTGCATCTGTTCTGCCGCGTGCCGATCACCATCGCCACGGCAGCCTTGGGGGGCGAGGTCGAAGTGCCGACGATTGACGGCGGCAATGCCCGCGTCAAAGTTCCCGCAGGCGCGCAAACCGGCAAGCAGATGCGGCTGCGTGCCAAGGGCATGCCCGCCCTGCGCGGTGGCGGCACCGGCGATATGGTCATCGAGCTGGCGGTAGAGACACCGGTGAACCTGACCAGCCGCCAAAAGGACATCCTGCGCGAGTTCGACACCCTTGCGGCCAACAACAATCCCGAGGGCGCCAGTTTCTTTACCAAGGTAAAGAGTTTCTGGGACGGGATGAAAGGCTGACAAGGTTGAAAGTCTGACCCAGTTGAAAGTCTGACAAAAGGGCGGTGCGAAAGCGCCGCCCTTTTGTCTTGCGGCTATGTTTCAACC
>CAWFGD010000016.1:0-2500 GCA_963815275.1 uncultured Alphaproteobacteria bacterium | reverse complement strand
TGGAGGTCCGAACCAACACCCGTTGAAAAGGGTCTGGATGACTTGTGGCTAGGGGTGAAAGGCTAATCAAACCTGGAGATAGCTGGTTCTCCGCGAAAGCTATTTAGGTAGCGCCTCGGACGAATACCATCGGGGGTAGAGCACTGCATGGGTGATGGGGGCCCACAGCCTTACTGAGCCTAAGCAAACTCCGAATACCGATGAGTACTATCCGGGAGACACACGGCGGGTGCTAACGTCCGTCGTGAAGAGGGAAACAACCCTGACCTGCAGCTAAGGCCCCTAATTCGTGGTTAAGTGGGAAAGCATGTGGGACGGCCAAAACAACCAGGAGGTTGGCTTAGAAGCAGCCATCCTTTAAAGATAGCGTAACAGCTCACTGGTCTAGATAAGCTGTCCTGCGGCGAAGATGTAACGGGGCTCAAACCACGAGCCGAAGCTCAGGATGCATAGCAATATGCGTGGTAGCGGAGCGTTCTGTGATATAGGACGCTGTGTATTTGCATTCGGTTTACGGAATGCAGAGTACACAATGTGCTTTCTGTGAAGCCGGGCTGTAAGGCATCCGGTGGAGAGATCAGAAGCGAGAATGTTGACATGAGTAGCGATAAAGAGGGTGAGAGACCCTCTCGCCGAAAGTCCAAGGGTTCCTGCTTAAAGCTAATCTGAGCAGGGTAAGCCGGCCCCTAAGGCGAGGCCGAAAGGCGTAGTCGATGGGAACCACGTTAATATTCGTGGGCCATGAGGAAGTGACGGATCTCGAAGATTGTCTGCCCTTATCGGATTGGGTGGGCCGTTCAGAGGTTCCAGGAAATAGCCCTCAATCAGACCGTACCCTAAACCGACACAGGTGGACTGGTAGAGTATACCAAGGCGCTTGAGAGAACCGCATTTAAGGAACTCGGCAAAATGCCTCCGTAAGTTCGCGAGAAGGAGGCCCTGTTCGTACGCAAGTATGGGCAGGGGGCACAAACTAGGGGGTGGCGACTGTTTACTTAAAACACAGGGCTGTGCGAAGCCGTAAGGCGACGTATACAGTCTGACGCCTGCCCGGTGCTGGAAGGTTAAAAGGAGGGGTGCAAGCTCTGAATTGAAGCCCCAGTAAACGGCGGCCGTAACTATAACGGTCCTAAGGTAGCGAAATTCCTTGTCGGGTAAGTTCCGACCTGCACGAATGGCGTAACGATCTCCCCGCTGTCTCAAATGCGGACTTAGCGAAATTGAACTGTGTGTCAAGATGCACACTACCCGCGGTTAGACGGAAAGACCCCATGCACCTTTACTCCAGCTTTGCACTGGTATCAGGATTGTGATGTGCAGGATAGGTGGTAGGCATCGAAGCGGGGACGCTAGTTCTCGTGGAGCCTCCCTTGAGATACCACCCTTCGCACTCTTGATATCTAACCGCGGCCCGTTATCCGGGTCCGGGACCCTGCATGGTGGGGAGTTTGACTGGGGCGGTCGCCTCCCAAACAGTAACGGAGGCGCGCGAAGGTAGGCTCAGACCGGTCGGAAATCGGTCGTTGAGTGCAATGGCAGAAGCCTGCCTGACTGCAAGTCTGACAAGACGAGCAGAGACGAAAGTCGGTCATAGTGATCCGGTGGTCCCAAGTGGGAGGGCCATCGCTCAACGGATAAAAGGTACGCTGGGGATAACAGGCTGATGATGCCCAAGAGTCCATATCGACGGCATCGTTTGGCACCTCGATGTCGGCTCATCTCATCCTGGGGCTGGAGCAGGTCCCAAGGGTATGGCTGTTCGCCATTTAAAGAGGTACGTGAGCTGGGTTTAGAACGTCGTGAGACAGTTCGGTCCCTATCTGCCGTGGGTGTAGGAGACTTGAGAAGAGTTGCCCCTAGTACGAGAGGACCGGGGTGAACGAACCACTGGTGGACCAGTTATCGTGCCAACGGTAGTGCTGGGTAGCTATGTTCGGACAGGATAACCGCTGAAGGCATCTAAGCGGGAAGCCCCCTTCAAAACAAGGTCTCCCTTGAGAGCCGTGGAAGACCACCACGTCGATAGGCCAGAGATGTAAGTGCAGCAATGCATTCAGTTGACTGGTACTAATTGCTCGATAGGCTTGATTTGATCCAGAAACAGCAAGGCACGCGAGACGTGTCAGCTCCTGGACAGTCAGCAAAACAAACGCTGCGTCATGCAGCCTTGTCAAAAGCTACACGAACTACAGTAGACTAAACTTGGAACAACCTGATGTTTTTGGGTCGGATTTGCGAAAGCAACCGACCCAGGCTTCTTCTTCGGTTTGGTGGCTATAGCACGAGCAAAACACCCGATCCCTTCCCGAACTCGGCAGTTAAGTGCCGTCGCGCCAATGGTACTGCGTCTTAAGACGTGGGAGAGTAGGTCACCGCCAAACCTAAAAAGAAGCAATCTCTCTAAACGATAGCAAAAAAACCCTGAACATATCCCTCAGGGAACCGTCGCGGGGTGGAGCAGCCCGGTAGCTCGTCAGGCTCATAACCTGAAGGTCACAGG
>CAWFGD010000015.1:0-50027 GCA_963815275.1 uncultured Alphaproteobacteria bacterium | reverse complement strand
GACGCAATCGCTGAGCTCTGAAGGACGCGCGAGGCGACCGTCTGGAGTTCCACCCCAGTTTGTTTGCCGTACATCGCCTGGGCGAGGACGGACGCCGCGAGTTTTTTTGCGACCTGTGATGCCTTCGGGTTGTTCATGGTTGACGCAGCAAGATTGGCAATCTCGGGTGAGGACTGTTTTGAATTTTTACTCATAAGCCATTTTCTCCTGTTGTTTTATGGGGTTGGATCAGCGGGTGGGCTGAGGGTCATTGACGATTGCTAGGATGCACCCAATTCCGAGCACTCCTACTTGCTTCCTGGATGGTTCAAAACCATTACTCATTGATGCCTCCCGATTAAAGCGTCCTGAAACAGGCTACTCCTAACGTCAGAATCGAAACCTTAGAGAGCCTTTGATTCTTCTTCATAGTGAATGATTACTAGACCCTACCAATTGAGTCATTTGCCTACATTATTTGACATTTTTGCTCATTTTTGATACGATCCAACATAGCGATTTAATTCTTTTTCTAAATATTTTCAATAATTGTAATTTATTATTGTCGCACAGAATTTAATCGCTGAATACATCACGAATCCCGGATTCTGTGATTAAAATTGGCTTTTGGTGTTATTTATTGCCATAAAACTGCTATCAAAATTCGGGATGTAGTAGGTGTTAATCGAACCCAGGTGCAGTTTGGCTTGGTTGAAACGGCTTCTATTCCCGTATTCACCAAAGGAGGCACTATTGTTGAACCAAATCGGTATTCGCGCAGAGGACAAGAACCGCTGGGAACGACGGTGCAAACCTTATATTTGTTAATGCTTACAAAAATTATAAAAAATAAAGGAGCATTAACAAAAGGAATCAAAGAAGATGAAGAAATTATGAAATTCTTCGGAAAAAATGATGCTGAAAACATTGCAGAAAACTTTAAAAAACATTCTTACAAATGGAATCCAAGTCGTAGAACTTGGATCCCAAAACCAGGAAAAAAAGAAAAACGACCAATCGACACCCCCACTCAAAAAGATAGAATCGTCCAAGAAGCAATAAGAGGAATATTGGAATCGATTATGGAACCTGTTTTTACAGAATTCGAAACAAATAATTCTCAATTATCTTCCAACTACGGCTTCAGACCTAACAAATCTTGTTGGACAGCTGTTGAAAAATTAAAACTATTTGGTCAATCAACTACTTATGCTATTGAAGGAGATATTTCTGGTGCTTATAATAATGTTGATCATGATATCCTAATTCAAATTCTTCAAAATAGAATAAAAGACAACAAGTTCATCAATATACTTCGAAATCTTTTAAAAACTGGAATTATGGAAAAAGAAATCTTACAACATTCACTCAAGGGAACCCCTCAAGGAGGAATTATTTCACCTCTACTCTTTAACATATATATGTTTGAACTTGATAAATTTGTATATGACAAAATAATTTGTCATATCAAATCAGAAAATCAAAATAAAAAAAGAAAACGTAACCCTGAACATACTAAATTAGGATACGAAATCCGGCAAATTAAGCATTAAAACTAAAGACAAAACTCTTCTCTGCGCTGGTTCTCCTTTTGGGGCTGGCACTGCTGGGGCTGTGGATCACACCGCAGCGCCCCCTGCCCGCGCCGCCACCGCCAGTACCGCTGACCGGCGCGATCGACCGGATTCTGGTGGAAAAATCCGCCCGCCGCCTGACGGTGTTTCGCGGCGACCAGGCCGTAAAGGCCTACCAAATCGCCCTCGGCAAAGCCCCGCTCGGCCCCAAGCTACGTCAGGGTGACAACCGCACGCCCGAGGGGATTTTCAGCATCGACCGCAAGAACGCGGCCTCGGCCTTCCACCTCTCGCTCGGGCTCGATTACCCGCAAGCCGCCGATCTGGCCCGCGCCCGCGCCGGGGGTTACTCTGCAGGCGGCGACATCATGATCCATGGTCAGCCTAACGATCTGCCTGCGGATGTGGTGGTGAATTACGACTGGACAGCTGGCTGCATCGCCCTGTCAAACGCTGAAATTGCAGAGATTTTTGCAGCGGCCAAGCTTGGCACGCAGGTCGAGATCAGGCCTTAGGCAAATAACCTACCGGCGCATTCGCATCGCGCTCATAGTCAAGCGGGGCAGTTTCGCTCACCACCGTGATGCGTTTGAATTCGCAGACCAGATCGCCATTTTCGGCGCGCGAGGCAACAATCAGACACTGAAAAATGTGCCGCGCCCCGTCGTAAACATCGACATGGCCGCGCAGATGCGGCGTCAGGCTGGCATCCAGCGCAAAGCCATCCGCCCAAAAGCGGGTGATCGGAAACACCGCCTCGCCAACCTGCACCCGCAGGCGCGATTTGCGCGCATAGTCCCGCTTGCGCGCGGCCTCCAGCCCGTCACGTATCTCTTTCGGCAGAAATTCCAGCATCTTACACACTCCCCGACACCCTACAGTCTGCCGCGCCTTTGGTTAATTTTGTGACAGTCTTGCGTCCGCCTCCGAAATCACCAGTGCCTGTTGCGCAAATAGCGCGTTTTTTAGGCGATCAAAGAACTCTGCCGCGATTGGCTCCGCCCTGCGGTCCCTGCTAGGTTGCAAGTTGCTGCACCCCGGATGATGATTCGGCAAAACTCTGGAGGTCCCATGGACGGCACAGCGCTAAACCCCAAGCCGATCAGCCGCGCCGAGCTTGACGCCGCCCTGCCGCATGTGCTGGCCGCGCCCAAGACCGATGCGCCGATCCAGAGCCTCTGCCTGCGCCCCGCCTTCAACCAGCGCCAGATGGTCGAGCGCCTCAGCTTGACCCGCGCCGAGGGCATCCCCGGCGAGCGCTGGCTGACCTTGCCCTGGCTCAAGACCGAAGACGGCGCGCCGCATCCCGGCATTCAGGTCTCGATCCTGCAATCCCGCGTCACCGATCTGGTCTGGCGCGACCGCGATGCCACGCCGCACCCCGGCGATCCCATCGTGGCCGATCTCGATTGCTCCGAAGCCAACCTTCCCGTCGGCACCTTGATTCAGGCAGGCACCGCCCTGCTGCGGGTTTCGGGGGTGGAAAACCTCGGCTGCGTCAAGTGGAAGGTGCGCTACGGTCTCGATGCCCTGCGCTGGGTCGAATCCCGGCCCGAGCTCAGGCTGCGCGGCGTGCTCTGCTCGGTGGAGCAGGACGGCGAAATCACGCTGGACGACCGCCTGCAAGTCCTGCGCTGATCACATGCCCTCGTCGCGCTGCCGGGTCTCGCGCCGCCACAGGGTGCAGCGCGCCACCATCTCCGCGACCATCCCGGCCCAATGCTGCAGGCTCTCAGCGCCATCGACCCGCATCCTGATCCGGGTCTCGCCCGCATGCAGATCCATCGGCACCTCGGGGTGCTCTGCGGTCCAGCCCGCAATCTGCGCGCCCGTCGCGCGCAAAGGCCAGGCAAAGGCCAATTGCCAGCCTTCCCCCTCGGCCACGCAGGTAAACTCCGGCCATTCCGGCCGCACGCGGGCGTAAATCACCTCGCCCACCACTTCCACGCCGCCAAACCCGGCCTGCCGCAACGCCTCATCCATGCCTCAGGCCACCAAAGCCTCGGCCCGCTTGAGGTCGACCGAGACCAGCTGGCTCACCCCCTGCTCGGCCATGGTGACGCCAAACAGCCGGTCCATCCGCGCCATGGTCACCGCGTGGTGGGTGATGATCAGAAAGCGCGTATCGGTGCGCCGCGTCATCTCGTCCAGCAGATCACAGAACCGCGTCACATTGGCATCATCCAAGGGCGCATCGACCTCATCGAGCACGCAGATCGGCGCGGGATTGGCGAGGAAGACGCCAAAGATCAGCGCCAGCGCCGTCAGGGTCTGCTCGCCCCCCGAAAGCAGGCTCAAGGTCGCCAGCTTCTTGCCCGGCGGCTGGCACATGATCTCCAGCCCGGCCTCCAGCGGATCATCCGATTTCCACCAGCACCAGCCGCGCCTCACCGCCATTGAACAGATGAGTGAACAAGGTGCCGAAGTTGGCATTAACCTGCTCAAAGGCGGTCAAAAGCCGCTCGCGCCCCTCGCGGTTCAGGCCCGCAATGCCCGAGCGCAGCTTCTTGATCGCCTCTTCCAGATCGATCTTTTCCTGCGCCAGCGTGTCGTATTCGTCTGACCGATTTCCTTGGCATCCTCCTCCGCCCGCAGGTTCACCGCGCCCAAAGCCTCGCGCTGGCGTTTCAGCCGCTGCACGTCGGTATCCAGACTGTCGGCGTCCGGCATCTTGTCGGGGTCAACCTTCAGCGTGTCCAACAACTGATCCGGCGTCGCTCCCGCCTCTTCCGAGATCCGCACCGCCGCCGCCGTCACCGTCTCGCGCGCCGCCTCCGCCCGCGCCTCGGACCGCGCCCGGGCTTCGCGCGCCTCGCCGGCCAGCCGCTCGCCCTCGCGTTCGGTATCGCGGGCGCCGCGCAAAGCGCCCTCGCCCGCCGACAAAGCATCCGAGGCCAGCGCCCGCCGCGCCTCGGCCTCGGCAATCGCCTCGCTCAGCTCCTCGCGCTTGATGGCAATCTCTTCCGGCGCGGCAGCGGCCTCGACCAGCTCTTCCTCGGTCTCGGCCTTGCGCGCGGCCAGTTCCGCCAGGCGCTTGCCCGCCGTCTCCAGCCGATGCTTCCAGCCCGCGATCTCCTTGACCGCATCCTGCTGGCGGCGCACCCGCGCCTCGCCCTCGCGCCGCACCTCGTCATGGCCGGAGCGGCGGCTCATCATGGTGATCCGCGCCGCCTCGACCGCGACCTTGGCCGTCTCCAAAGCCGCCCGCGCCGCGTCAAGATCGGGCAGATCCTCGGCCCCCGCCATGGCCTCTTCCAGCCGCGCGCGGGCCTCTTCGCTCTCGTCGGTATAGCGGGACACCGCCAGCCGTGCCGCCTCCAACTTGCCACCCGCAATGGATTTGTCAGCCTCGGCCCGCGCCGCCATCCGCCCGGCTTCGGCCACCCGCGTATCCGCCGCGCGCCGTGCCTCGCGCGCCATCTGATCGGCCCGCGCCAGATCGGCCAGCCGCGCCTGCAAGCTGGCATGGGCCTGCGCCGCCCCCTCCGCCCGCGCCGCGACCTCTTCCAGATCGCGCTTCAAGGCCGTCAGACGGTTCAACTGCTGCAAGCGCAGCGCCGCCGCCGAGGGCGCATCCTCCGCTCCGGCGCGAAACCCGTCCCAGCGCCACAGATCGCCCTCGCGGCTGACCAGCCGCTGCCCCGGCTGCAAAGCCGCCTGCAAGCGCGCGCCCGCCGCCCGCGCCACAAGCCCGATCTGCCCCATCCGCCGCGCCAAGACCCCCGGCGCGCCAACGTAATCCGACAGCGGCTCCACCCCGTCAGGCAAAGCCACCGGCTCCGGATATTCCGGCAAAGCCACCCAGCCCGAGGCGCGATCCCCCGCCACTTCCGGCGCGCGCAGATCATCGGCCAGCGCCGCGCCAATCGCCTTCTCCAGCCCCTCTTGCACCACCAGCAGATCCAACAGCTGCTGCCCCGCCTGCGCCTCGCGCTGCACCAGCTTGGTCAGCGCCGCCACCTCGGCCCGCAAGGCCGAAGCCTCGCCCTCGGCTTCCGATTTCGCCGCCCGCGCCTCGGCCTCGCGGCCCTGCACCCGCCCGCGCGCCTCCTCGGCGGAAAGCAAAGTCTCCTCCGCCTCCTCGGCCAAAGCCGCCGCCTCGCCCTGCGCTTCCTCCGCCGCCGCATAGGCCTCCGCTGCCGTCGCCAAAGCGGTCTCCGCAGCCAAAGCCGCCTCCGCCGCCCGCGCCGCCTCGGACTCTGCCTTCTGCACCGTGGCGCGGCTATCCGCCAACAACCGCTGCACCGACTGATGCCGTGCCGCCAGCCGCGCCGCATCCTCGGTGGCCTGCGACAGCAAGTTCTCCTGCTGGCTCAAGCTGGCCGAGGCCTCCCGCGCCACCTCCGCCGCCTCCGCCAGCCGCTCCTCGTGGCCCTCATGGGCCCGGGCAATCTGCTCGACCTCCCACTCCAGCCGCGCGATCACCTCGCCGGCGTCGCGGTTCAAGCCTGACCTCGCGTTCGGCGTCGCGGTCCAGCTCGACGATGCGCCCGCGCAGCGTCTCGATCATCGCCCGCGCCCGCGCCTCTTGCTCGGCCAGCTGGTCGCGCTGCACCATCAGCCGCTGCACCACCGCCGCCGCAATCGCCTCTTCCTCGCGCAGCGGCGGCATCGCCGCCTCCGCCGCCTCGCGCTGGCTCGCAGCCAGCCGCGCCGCCGCCTCGGCCTGCGCCGCCAATGTCACCCGCTGCCGCAAAACCCCGTCAGCCTCGGCCCGCGCCACCTCCGCCTCGCGCCAGCGCCGATACAACAGCTGCCCCTCCGCCCGCCGCAGCTCTTCGCCAATCTCGCGATAGCGCGCCGCCTGCTTGGCCTGCCGCGTCAGCGTCGACAGCTGCTGCGCCAGCGACTCCAGCACATCATCGACCCGCAGCAGGTTCTGCTCGGCCCCCGACAGCTTCAACTCCGCCTCATGCCGCCGCGCATAAAGCCCCGAAATCCCCGCCGCCTCTTCCAGAATCCGCCGCCGCGCTTTCGGCTTGGCGTTGATCAGCTCGGAAATCTGCCCCTGCCGCACCAGCGCAGGCGAATGCGATCCGGTCGAGGCATCGGCAAACAGCATCTGCACATCGCGCGCCCGCACATCCTTGGTGTTCAGCTTATAGGCCGATCCCGCATCCCGCGTAATCCGCCGCACGATCTCGATCATATCCGAATCGTTGAACCCCGAGGGCGCCAGCCGCTCCGAATTGTCCATCACCAGCGCCACCTCGGCAAAATGCCGCGCCCCGCGCGAGCCCGAGCCGTTGAAGATCACGTCTTCCATGCCGCCGCCACGCATCGCCGAGGGGCGGTTTTCCCCCATCACCCAGCGCAGAGCCTCCAGCAGATTGGACTTGCCACAGCCGTTCGGCCCGACCACGCCGGTCAACCCGTCATGGATCACCAGATCCGTCGGGTCGACAAAGCTTTTAAAGCCGTTCAGCCGCAGCTTGGTAAAGCGCAACAGACCATCCCCGTGATTCCATCAAGCCGCAACTTTCCCCCGCCACCGCCCCCGCTGTCAACGCAGCACCGCATTATCTGCCCCCTTTTGCCGCCTTATCCCCAAGATATTGCGAATCCCCCACAGCGAGGCTTTCATCTTGGCCCAAATATCCACGGCACAACCCCGGCCCAAATCCGATTGACCTCCCCCCAAGCTCCCCGCAAACTCCGCCAAAATCCGGAGCCCGCATGACCCCGCACCGCGCCCTTGCCCCCTATGACTGGCCCGCCTTGCTCGCTCTGATCCGCGCCGAATTCAGCGGCATGGAGGGCCGCATCGACCCGCCCTCCTCCATGCACCGCCTCACCGCCGAAACCATTGCCGAGCAGGCGACAAAAGCCGAGGTCTGGGTAATCGGCACCCCGCCCCGCGCCTGCGTTTTCCTGACGCCCAAAGCAGATGCGCTCTACATCGGCAAACTCGCCGTCGCCGCCGACGCATCGCGGTCAGGGTCTCGCCCGCGCCCTGATCTCTTGCGCCGAAACCCGCGCCCGTGGCCTCGGCCTGTCCTGGTTAGAGCTTGAAACCCGCGTCGAACTGGTCGAAAACCACGCCACCTTCCGCGCCCTCGGCTTCACCGAGGTCGGGCGCAAATCTCACGCTGGCTACACCCGCCCGACCTCGATCACCTTCCGCAAACCTGTGCCAGAGGTCTGAATGATCCACGCCCTGCTCGCCATTCTCGCCTGCCAACTTGCTGGGCGAGGCTGCTTCCCACGCGCTGGCGCTGCCGCTGCCCGGCCCGGTGCTTGGCATGATCCTGATGGGGCTGGCACTGCACTTCATCCCAGCCATAGCCGAAGTGGTCCGCCCGGTGGCCCAAAGCATCCTTGGCCATATGTCGCTGCTGTTTGTGCCCGCAGGCGTCGGCGTCGTCGGCCACTTTGCCGCCTTCGGTGATCAGGGCGCGGCCATCGCCGCCGCCATCATCGGCTCCACCGTCGCTGCCATCGCCATCGGTGCCCTGACCTTTGCCGCCGTCGCCCGCGCCACCGGCAACCGCGATGACTGATTTCCCCGAGATCTGGAGCTACCTGTCGCGCGGGCCCCTGCTCTGGCTCACCGCGACCCTTGCCGCCTATGCTGTCGGTGACGCCTGCTTTCGCGCAAGCGCGCGCCGCCCGCTGGTCAACCCGGTGCTGATCGCCGTCGCCATCCTCGCCGCGCTTTTGAAACTCACCGCCACTCCCTACGCGACCTATTTCGAGGGCGCGCAGTTCGTTCACTTCCTGCTTGGCCCCGCCACGGTCTGCCTCGCCGTTCCGCTGTGGCAAAACCTGCCCCGCGTCCGCCGCGCCGCCTTGCCCGTTGCTGGCCGCGCTGCTGGCGGGCTCGACCACCGCCATCGTCACCGCCCTCGGCATCGCCCGCGCGCTTGGCGTCAGCGGCGAGACCCTCGCCTCGCTCGCGCCGAAATCCACCACCGCCCCGGTCGCCATCGGCATCAGCCAGGCCATCGGCGGCTCGCCGACCCTGACGGCGGTGCTGGTGATCCTGACGGGCATTACCGGCGCTGTGGTCGCCACACCCCTGCTCAACGCCCTGCGCATCACCGACTGGCGCGCGCGCGGCTTTGCCACCGGCATCGCCGCCCACGGCATCGGCACCGCCCGCGCCTTTCAGGTGCATCAGACGGCAGGCGCCTTCGCGGGTCTTGGCATGGGGTTGAATGCCGTGCTGACCGCGATCATCGCCCCGGCGCTGCTACGGCTGTTTCAGTGATCAGGCCCGGAAATCAGCCGAGATGCGGGCGGAAATGCCCGATGACCTCTTGGTAAACCGCGCGCTTGAACGGCACGATCCCGGCGACCATCTCGTCGGCACTGACCCAGCGCCAAGCGCCAAATTCTGGGTGCAAGGTGGCAATATTCACCTGCTCGTCGCTGCCAAGATAGCGATACAGATACCACTTCTGCTTTTGACCACGAAACTTGCCGCCCCAGATCTTGCCCAGCAAGTCCGCAGGCAGATCATAGGTCACCCAGCCCTTGGTCTTGTCGACAGCCTCGACCAGATCGGCGGTCACCCCGGTCTCTTCCCACAACTCGCGCAGCGCCGCCGCCCGTGGCTTCTCGCCCTCGTCAATGCCGCCCTGCGGCATCTGCCAGGCGCCCTGCGCATTATCCAGCCGCTGACCGGCAAAGATCAGACCAGCGGCATTGATCAGCATGACGCCGACGCAGGGACGATAGGGAAGGCTTGTCGCATCTGTCATATAAATCGGGCCGCGCCTTGCAGCGCGGCCCCCTTGATCAAGGTTTCGGAGCGACGGCTTGCAAGCCGCGCAGAATATCAATGGCATAGGCCAGCTGATAATCCTCGTCGCGCAGCTTGGCCGCCTCTTCGGTGCGGGCGCGGTCTTCTTCCAACTGCTTTTTCTCGTCGTCGGTCATCGAATCATTGCTGATCGCGCCGCGCAAGCTGGCTTCGGTGCGCTGCTTGGTCTCTTTCTCCGCCGCAGTCGTCTCGGTTCCCTCTGCCAAAGGCTCGACCACCGGCTGATTGACCACGATATCCGGCATCACGCCCAAAGACTGGATCGAGCGGCCCGACGGCGTGTAATAGCGCGCCGTGGTCAGACGCATCGCGCCCTCGCCCTTCAGCGGGATCAGCGTCTGCACCGAGCCTTTGCCAAAGCTCTTGGTGCCGACAACAATGGCCCGGCGGTGGTCCTGCAAGGCGCCGGTCACGATCTCGGAGGCCGAAGCCGACCCGCCATTGATCAGCACGACCAAAGGTTTGCCATCGGCCAGATCGCCCGGCGTCGCATTCTCGCGCGAGCTGTCCTCGGCATTGCGGCCCCGGGTCGAGACGATCTCGCCCTCGTTGAGGAAAGCGTCCGAGGTCAGGATCGCCTGCTTCAGCAAGCCGCCGGGGTTGTTGCGCAGATCGATGACAAAGCCGCTGATCTTGTCCATGCCGCCAGCTTCCTCGGCCAGCTTCTTGATGCCCTCTTGCACGCCCGGATAGGTCTGGTCGTTAAAGGTGGTGATGCGCAGCACGCCGGTGGTGCCGACCAGACGGCTCTTCACTGCCACCAGCTTGATGGTGTCGCGGATGATCGAGACGTCAAACGGATCGGCGACGCCCTCGCGCACCACCGAAATCACGATCTCTGACCCGATTGGCCCGCGCATCTTTTCCACCGCATCGTCCAGGGTCAGGCCCTGCACCGCTTCGCCATCCACCGCGGTGATGAAATCGCCGGATTTGATGCCCGCCTTGTCCGCCGGGGTGCCATCCATCGGCGAGACGACCTTGATATAGCCGTCCTGCATGGTGACCTCGATGCCGAGGCCGCCGAACTCGCCCCGCGTCTGGGTGGTCATGTCGGCAAAGGCCTTGGCATCCATATAGCTCGAATGCGGGTCAAGCGAGGTCAGCATGCCGTTGATCGCCGCCTCGACCAGTTTCTTGCTGTCGGCATCCTCGACATATTGCGCGCGAATACGCTCGAACACATCGCCGAACAGATCAAGCTGTTCATAGACCGACGCATTCTTGCTCGCATCCTGCGCGATCATCGGCCCGGCGATCTGCGTGGTGATCAGCCCCCCTGCGAGGCTGCCGCACAGCGCCGCAATCATGATTTTCTTCATCTGTCGTCCTATTCCTTTGCCTTGGCCGTTGCCGCGAACCACTCTGTCGGGTCCACAGGCGCCGCACCTTGCCTCATTTCCAAGTAAAGCGTTTCCGTCTCGCGTCCGCCAGTGCCTTCTTTGGCCGGGGCCAGCAGATCGGCGATTCCCGTCTCGCTGCCCGCCATCAGGCCCAAAGCCGCACCCTGCGCCACAACCTCTCCGACCTCGCCATAAACCTGGCCCATCCCCGCCAATATCAGAAGATAGCCGTCTCCGGGTTCAAGGATCATCACATTTCCGTAGTCGAGCAGCGGCCCGCGATACCGGATCGTCGCAGGCCAGGGGCTGGTGACCAGCGCCGCCGCCCGTGTGGCCAGCGTCAGGCCCGGCCGCGTCACGCCGCGCGCGTCGGTTTCATTCGGCCGCAGCAGCAAGGTGCCGCGCACCGGCAGCTCCAAGATCCCCTTGGCCTCGCCGAATTGTGTCACCGCCTGATCGTCCAGCACCAGCCCCGAGGCAAAGGCCTCCAGCGTATCGGCGCTCTGCAGCAGCCCCTTCAGCACCTCTGGCTCCTCGGTAAAGCGCTTCGGCAGCTTGGTACGGTCCGACATCGCCTGCGACAACGCGCTGCGCGCGGTTTGCGCCGCTTCCAGTCCCTTGCCAAGGGTTTGCCCCGCCGCTTGCTGCAAGCTGCGGATCTGCGCCAACTCCTCCAGCTGGCCCTTCAAAACCTCAACCTCGCCCTGCAGCGCCGGCGTTACATCCGCCAGCATCATGCCCGAACGCACCGTGCCCAAAGGCCCAGCCGGATGCAGCAGCAGCAAGGGCCCCGGCTCGGCATCAATCCGCGCCAGCACCCCCAACAGCTGCGCAATCCGGTCACGCTTGCTCTGAAACTCCGCCGTCAGCGCATCGTCGCGCAGCTCCGCCTGCCGCAAGGCCGCGCGCAGGGCGGCAAGCCCGTCCTCATAGGCCTTGATGGTGCGGGTCAAGGCCGTCACGCGGTCCTTCGACCCCGTCGCCTCTTGCAGCGCCGCCACCGCCTTTTGCAAATCCGCCGAGGCCTGCGCCGCATCCTCCGCCACGCCGCCAAAGGCAGGCGCGCTCAGCAGCAACACAAGGCCCAGCGCCCGGATCATGCCAGCAGCAGGCTCCGCCCGGTCATCTCTTCTGGCTGCGGCAGGCCCATCAGCGCCAGCACCGTCGGGGCAAGGTCACTCAATCGCCCGCCCTGCCGCAACTTGGCCCCCGCAGGCCCGCCGACCAGCACCACCGGCACCGGGTTCAGCGTATGCGAGGTATGCGGCCCCCCCGTCACCGGATCAATCATCAGCTCGCAATTGCCGTGATCCGCCGTGACGATCATCGCGCCGCCCTTGGCCTCTAGCGCAGCCAAAGCCCGCCCGAGGCCGCGGTCAACCGCCTCGCAAGCCTTGATCGCCGCGGGCAGGCTGCCGGTATGCCCGACCATATCGGGGTTGGCAAAGTTGACCACGATCAGATCGTAGCCCTGCTCGATGGCCGCGACGAGGTGATCCGACACCTCCACCGACGACATCTCCGGCTGCAGATCATAGGTCGCCACCTTGGGCGATTTCGGCATGGCACGGTCTTCCCGCTCAAACGGCACCTCGCGGCCCCCGTTCAGGAAAAACGTCACATGCGGGTATTTCTCGGTCTCCGCCAAGCGGAACTGCGACAGGCCCTGCTTGGCAACCCATTCGCCCAAGGTATTGGAAATACTGCGTTTCGGATAGGCGGTCTGCATATACACATTATGCCCCGCCGAATATTCCACCATGCCCATCAGCGCCGCCCACTGCGGCCTTGGCCCGGTCACAAAGCCGTCAAACGCCGGATCCGCCAGCGCCGCAAGGATCTCGCGCGCGCGGTCAGACCGGAAGTTCAGGCAGAAGAACCCGTCGCCATCCTTCGCGCCCGTGTAATCGCCAATCACCGTCGGGGCCAGAAACTCATCGGTCTCGCCCTTGGCGTAAGAGGCAGCCACCGCCGCCTGCGGGGTTGCCGCCACCTCGCCCATGCCTTGCACCATCGCGCCATAGGCACGGTTGACCCGGTCCCAGCGGTTGTCGCGGTCCATCGCCCAATAGCGCCCGATCACCGTCGCAACCTTGGCCCCTGCCGGCAGTTGCACCATCAAGGCGGCGATAAACTCTGCCGCAGACGAGGGGGCCACGTCGCGCCCGTCGGTGATCGCATGCAAGGCCACCGGCACGCCCGCAGCCGTGATCGCCTTGCAGGCCGCAATGACGTGGAACAGATGCCCATGCACGCCACCATCCGAGACCACGCCCATCAGATGTGCCACCCCGCCGCTTGCCTTCATCTTGGCGACAAAATCCAGCAGCTGCGCATTCTTGGCAAAAGACCCGTCTTCAATCGCCAGATCAATCGCCCCCAGATCCATCGCCACCACCCGGCCCGCGCCAATATTGGTATGGCCCACCTCGGAATTGCCCATCTGTCCGGTCGGCAGACCGACATCCGGGCCAAAGGTGGTCAGGGTCGCATGCGGGCAGTCAGACCAGATCCGGTTGAAATTCGGCACCTTGGCCTGCGCCGGGGCCGAGACCACAGGGTCGGCATTGATCCCCCAACCATCCAGAATGCACAGAACAACGGGTTTGCGGGTCATCTCGGCGCCTTTCAAAGTCTTTGCCCGCTTCTACCGCCGCGAGGGCTTCAGAGCAACGCCTGCGCAAGGCCGCTGTGGTCAAAGTTCCTCGACAACCGGGATAATCGCACCCTCGCCCAGCCGATCCGCGCCCTGCACCGCCTGATCGCTCAGAAAGCCGCGATCGGTCTCGTAAAGATAGCGTATCCCGGCAAGCACCGCATCGCGCCGCGACGGCTGCAGCGCGCAATAGACCGCGCCCTGCTCCTGCCAGCGGGTCTCAAACCCGCCCCGCCCCGAATGCACAGCATTCAGCAGCAGAATCGCCGTGCAGCCCTCATAGCCCGGCTGTTTGGGCAGACGCGCGCCAAGCTCGATCAGATCGAACACCGCGCCTTGTGGGAAAATCCCGTCGTTCTCGCCGATCCCCGCCATCAAAGCGGCAAAATCCGCCGTCAGATCCGCGCCCCGCTCGGCCACCGCATATATCTCATCGCGCCGCATCGACCGCGCCACCCGCAACAGCGCCTCGGCCACTTCGCCAGCCCCGCGCGTCACACAGTCCGCAGGCGCAACCTCCAGCCGCAGCAGGCCCAGCTCCGCCGCCCGCAGCAGCCCATTCGCCACCGCCGCGCGCAGGCTCGCAGGCCAATCGCGCAGGCGCTGCACCGCCGCCTCGATCCCCACCAACCCGCGCCCGCCTTGCAAAGCATCCGCCAGCAAAACCACCACGGCCAGTTCAACCCCCGCGCCACCGGTCGAAGCAATCGCCTCCAAACCCACCAAAAGCGGCAAAGCCTCCGGCCGCCGAAACCGGAAACCATCGTCGCGCAGATCCCGAAACGCCTGCCCCGTCTGCGCGAGGCTCAGCCCCGAAGCCCCGGCCACCGCCGCCAGATGCACCGCCAGCAAAGGCTTCACCTGATGAACCAGATCCCCCAGAACCTGCGCAGCGCGAAAGCTGTTATCCGCCATGGCGCTGCCCAAACCGCCGCCACAGCCAATACCCGGCCGTGCCCAGCACCAGCAACACGCCTGCGATCAGCAAAATCAGCGCGCGGTCCTCGCCAAAGATCCGCACCAGCACTTCCGCCACAGCATGGCCAACCACGGTGTAAAGCCAGCCCCAGATCACCGCCGAAACCAAAGCATGCGCCGCAAAGATCACAAAGGGCAGGTGCGATTGCGCCAGGGCCACCGGTCCCAGAATCCGCAAACCGGGAATAAAGCGGAACCCGGAGGCAACCTTGCGCGGATGCTCAGCCACCTGCTGCATCACCTTCACCACCGCAGGCTTGGCCAGAATCTTGCGCACGAATCGGCTGCCCGAAAACCGCCGCCCGACGGCAAAGGCGGTCAGATCGGCCAGAAAAGCCGCAGCAATCACCACCGCCGCCACCTGCCACAACACCAGCAAATGCCGATGCGCCAGCACGCCACCGGCAATCGCCACGGTCTCGCCCTCCAAAAAGCAGCCGACGAACAGCGCGATAAGTCCGTAGTGGCTGATAAGGGCATCAAGGCTCATGGGCGCTCCGCTTCAGACCCGATGATAGGGCCCGCCGCCCAGAATCGTTGCGGCACGATAGATCTGTTCGGCCAGCATCACCCGCACCAACATATGCGGCCAGACCATCTTGCCGAAACTCAGGGAAAAATCCGCCCGCGCCCGCAGACTGGCGTCAATGCCATCCGCACCGCCGATCACAAAGGCGACATCCTGCCGCCCGCCATCGCGCCACCGCGCCAGCTGCTCGGCAAATTCCGGGCTGGTCATCACCCGGCCGCGCTCATCCAGCGTCGCAATCAGCGCCCCCGCAGGAATGGCGCGTTCCAGCAAAACCGCCTCCGCCGCCATGCCAAGGTTCTTCTTGTCCTCGACCTCAAGCTCGGCCAGAGGGCCAAGGCTCAAAGCTCGCCCCGTCCGGTCAAACCGCGTATAGTAGTCGTCGACCAGGTCGCGCTCGGGGCCAGCCCGCAGCCGGCCCACCGCGCAGACATGCAGCCGCAAGGCTTACGCCCCGCGATGCGCGCTTCCCGGAAGCCACATCTTTTCAAGCTGATAGAACTCGCGCACTTCGGGACGGAAGACGTGAATGATCACATCACCCGCGTCGATCAGCACCCAATCGCCGGTTTCCTTGCCTTCCATCTTCGCGCTCAGATGGAACTTTTCCTTGATCCGGTCAGCCAGCTTTTCCGAGATCGAGGCCACCTGACGCGACGAGCGACCCGAGCAGATCACCATGTAATCGGCCACGTCAGACCGCCCGCGCAGATCAATCTGCACGATCTCTTCGGCCTTGTCGTCATCGACAGAGGCCAGAACGACGGCCAAAAGCTCGTCCGAAGTGTAATCATCCGCCCCGCCATCACGGCTGGAGCGCGGGCCAACCGGAAGGCCGGTGGTAGGATCAGAATGCGACAGGACAACGTCCTCCAAATAGCGCGCCGCTCCCGCCCCGGCACTGGGCTATCGTCAGACTAACACCGCAAGCCAGCGATCTCAACTCCGAGGCAAGCCGCGCGCTTAGACCGCACAGGCCTTGCCCGCAAGACCAAACTGGCAAAAACCCCGCTTTTGCACGGGTATTCCGCAAACCTGCCCACTTTTGTCAAGCCTTACCCGGCGCCCTTGGCCCGCGCTGCACCGGGTCAGTCCCCAAAATCTGCACCTCGCGCTGCGGAAAGGGAATTGAGATGCCCTCAGCCTTGCAGGCATGCCATGCGCGCAAAAGCAAACCTTCCGCGCCCGCTATGCGCTCAGCGCAAAGCGCCCTGTCACATCTGGGCCTAGTGAATCATGCCGCAGTGCAGCATATTATCGGCAGGGAGGAAAAACAGGAGTAACACCATGAGCCTTCTTCTCACCCTCTTTCCGCGTCGCAAAAGCCGCGCAGACCTTGAACTCGCCTATCTGAACGAGTTGGTCAGCCTCTATGATCTGGAATGCCGCGAGCGCGAAATCGCCTTGGGCAGATTTATCGGTCGCTGATCGCACGCCCGCCGCTTGCGCCGCACACCGGCGCAACACAGGCCAAGGGGCGCGCTGCCGTCGCGCCCCGCCTTTTCCAAAGCCCGCATCCTCAAGACGCCCCCCATCCTCAGGGCGACTGTCTGGCCCGCCTCTGTGCTTGCTTCACACGGCAATCCTGCGTATATCGCAAGGCATGAACCGCTTCTTCGACATCGCCGATCACGACCGCCTGCCTTGGCGGTTTTACGGGGCCACCCGCGCCGTCCTCGCACGCCGTTGAAGCCATGCCCGCGCGCATAGCCGCGCCGCCTGCCGATATTTGCATTCCCCAAACACCGAGACCCCAAATCCGAGGATGAGCCATGACCGCTCGCACACTCTACGACAAAATCTGGGACGACCATCTGGTTGACCAGGCCGAAGATGGCACCTGCCTGATCTACATTGACCGCCATCTGGTCCATGAAGTCACCAGCCCGCAAGCCTTTGAAGGCCTGCGCATGACCGGCCGCACCGTCCACGCGCCCGAGAAAACCATCGCCGTGCCGGACCACAACGTCCCCACCACGCTCGACCGCGCCAATGCCGCGACCATGACCGAAGACAGCCGCATTCAGGTCGAGGCGCTGGATAAGAATGCCCGCGACTTCGGCCTGCATTACTATCCGGTCTCTGACGTCCGCCAAGGCATCGTCCACATCGTCGGCCCCGAGCAAGGCTGGACCCTGCCCGGCATGACCGTGGTCTGCGGCGACAGCCACACCGCCACCCACGGCGCTTTCGGCTCGCTGGCCCACGGCATCGGCACCTCAGAAGTCGAACACGTTCTGGCCACCCAGACGCTGATCCAGCGCAAGGCCAAGAATTTCAAAGTCGAAATCACCGGCAGCCTGCGTCCGGGTGTGACCGCCAAGGATATCACCATGGCGGTGATCGGCGAAACCGGCACCGCTGGCGGCACCGGCTATGTCATCGAATATTGCGGCCAGGCGATCCGCGAACTGTCGATGGAAGGTCGCATGACCGTCTGCAACATGGCCATCGAAGGCGGCGCCCGCGCTGGCCTGATCGCGCCCGATGAGAAAACCTTCGCCTATTGCATGGGCCGCCCGCACGCCCCGAAAGGCGCTGCCTGGGAGGCCGCCCTGGCCTATTGGAAAACCCTTTACACCGACGAGGGCGCGCATTTCGACAAGGTCGTCACCATCAAGGGCGAAGACATCGCACCGCTGGTCACCTGGGGCACCTCGCCCGAAGACGTGCTGCCGATCACCGCAGTGGTGCCCAACCCCGCCGACTTCACCGGCGGCAAGGTCGAGGCCGTGCAGCGCTCGCTTGATTACATGGGCCTGACCCCCGGTCAAAAGCTGTCGGATATCAAGATCGACACCGTCTTCATCGGCTCTTGCACCAATGGCCGCATCGAAGACCTGCGCGCCGCCGCCGCGATCCTCAAGGGCAAGAAAAAGAAAGACGGCCTTCGCGCCATGGTCGTCCCCGGCTCGGGCCTCGTGCGCGCGCAGGCGGAAGAGGAAGGTCTGGCGCAGATCTTCATCGACGCCGGTTTCGAATGGCGTCTGGCCGGTTGCTCGATGTGCCTGGCGATGAACCCCGACCAACTCGCGCCGGGTGAACGCTGTGCTGCAACCTCCAACCGCAATTTTGAGGGCCGTCAAGGCCGCGGCGGCCGCACGCATCTGCTCTCGCCCGCCATGGCAGCTGCTGCGGCCATCACCGGCCACTTGACCGACGTGCGCGAGATGATGGCCGACGCGGTCTGATTTTCATCTGTCCCTAAATATCCCGGGGTCCGGGGCAGAGCCCCGGGCTCGCCGCCCGGACCCCCGCCAAGTTTACAGGAAGCGTCATGACCCCTTTCACCACCCTCACCGGCATCGCGGCCCCCATGCCGCTGGTCAATATCGACACCGATATGATCATCCCCAAGCAGTTCCTCAAAACCATCAAGCGCTCGGGCCTCGGCGTTAATCTCTTCGACGAGATGCGCTACACCCTCGACGGCAAGGAAATTCCCGACTTCGTGCTGAACCAGCCCGCCTACCGTTCGGCCGAGATCCTGATCGCCGGCGACAACTTCGGCTGCGGCTCCTCGCGCGAGCATGCGCCCTGGGCCTTGCTCGATTTCGGCATCCGCTCGGTGATCGCCACCAGCTTTGCCGACATCTTCTACAACAACTGCTTCAAGAACGGCATCCTGCCCATCGTCCTGCCGCAAGAGGTGGTCGATGTGCTGATGGCCGATGCCCGCAAAGGCGCAAACGCCCGCCAGACCATTGATCTTGTAGCACAAACCGTCACCACCTCCGACGGTCAGGTCTTCGCCTTCGAGGTTGACGCCCACCGCAAGCACTGCCTGCTCAACGGTCTCGACGATATCGGCCTGACCCTGGAAAAAGCCACCGCCATCACCTCTTTCGAGAAAAAGGCCGCGGCGCTGCGCCCTTGGGCCTAAACCGCCCCAAACCACTACATCTTGTGCCGCCCTTCGGGGCGGCCTTTTTATGACCTAAAGGATGATTCAATCCTGCAACACATTTACCGCAGAAATGCCGCAGTCTTTAACGATCCTTCAGCCAATGGTTGCCGATTGGAATGAAAGAAGGCAAGAATTGGGCAATATTGAGGCAGCCCGCCACATTGTGCGGGAAATCTTCGGAAACATTGTTGGGCAAAGCACCCGACAAGACCGATTGAGGGGTGGTAGAGGTTTGGTTTCGCGACTGACAGGCGCGATCGTTCGCATGATTCTGGTCATGGTGCTGATCACCATGCCCTCCGTGCTTTTGGTCGATATTAGCCGTGACACCCAGCAAATGGTGGCACTGGTGGCGCTGTTTGTCGGCCTGCTGACCTTTGTCGAATACAACGCAACCTACCCCAGCCTCGTCGAATTCCGCGACGCGCCCCCCTTCAACCGGGTGCGCTTCCTGATGCTGTTTGCCACCGTCTTCATGCTGTCGATGATCTCGCGCGGCAGGGTTGAGCCCTCGTCGCTGACCGAGTTGATCGATGCCGTCGGCACCCTGATCGGCATCGCGATGGATTTCCCCTATAGCCCGGTGCGGCTTGCCACCCTGATGGTGGCCGACAATGCCACCCAGGCGCAGATCGCCGAAATGCGCACAGCCGCCGGCATGGCTTACCTTATCTCCTTGATTTCCCTGTCAGTTTTTGTGGTCCTTCTCAAGATTGGCCGCTGGCCGGGCCGCGACTGCACCTTTAACGTCTGGATCAACCTGCCGACCTTTGACCCGACAGCGGGCGGCGATGTGGTGATGCGCCTGACCCGCGACGCCCGCATTAACCTTGCGTTAGGGTTCTTGCTGCCATTCTTGACCCCAGCCGTGGTGAAGATCGGCTCGATCGGCTTTGCGCCGCTGACCCTGTCTTCGCCGCAAACCCTGATCTGGACGATGACCGCATGGGCCTTCCTTCCCGCCAGCCTGTTCATGCGCGGTATCGCCATGGGCCGGATCGCCGATATGATCAGCGAAACCCGCGCCGCCAATCAACTGGCCGAGGATGGCAAGCGCTTTGCGCATGCCTGATCTGGCTCTGGGCCGGGCTGGCCGCAGCCCAGCCGCTGCGCATCGCCACCTATAACGCCGAACTTTCCGCCAATGGCCCCGGCCTCGCGCTGCAAGCCCTGCTGCGTGGCAGCGATCCCTCGCAGCTTGCCGCTGCCGCAGTGATCACAAGGCTTGAGGCCGATGTGATCCTGATCACCGGCATCGACTACGACCAGCAAACCCGCACCCTTGCCGCCTTCGCCGCCCGGCTTGGCAAACCCTACCCCTATCTGCTGGCCCTGCGCCCCAATACCGGCCTTGCCACCGGCCTCGATCTTGATGGCAACGGCCGCTTCGGCGAGCCGCGCGACGCCATGGCCTACGGTCGCTTTGCCGGTCAGGCGGGCATGGCGCTGCTGTCGCGCCTGCCGATAGATCAGGCGCAGATCCGCGATTTCACCGGCTTTCTCTGGCAGGATCTGCCCGGCAACCTCGCCCCACCCGATACGCCGCCCAGCCAGCGTCTCTCCACCGCAGGCCACTACGAAATCCCGCTCACCCTGCCCGATGGCCGCAGCCTGCGCCTGCTCGCCTTTTACGCGACGCCGCCGGTTTTCGATGGGCCAGAGGATCGCAACGGCAAGCGCAACCACGACGAAACCGCCTTTTGGAGCGCGCTTCTGGCGGGCCGCCTGTCGCAACCGCCGCCACAAAAGCCCTTTGTCATCCTTGGCCAAAGCAACCTTGATCCGATGGACGGCGAAGGCCTGCCCGATGCCCTGCAAGCCCTGCTGCACAACCCCGCCCTGCAAGATCCCGAACCCCGCGCCAATAGCTTCACGCCGGACAAAGGCCACAAGGGCGACGCCGCCCTCGACACCGCCTTTTATCCAAAAACCGGCGGGCTGCGGGTCGAACTCATCCTGCCCTCAAACGATTTGAAAATCCTCAACGCAGGCATCCTGCGCGATCCCCCCGAAACCGAGTTCGGCCAGACCCTGACCACCGCCTCGCGGCATTGGCCGCTCTGGGTCGAGATCGCCCTGCCCTAGCCGTTCTCGCGCAAAATCCCGCCCGCGAGGTAAAGCGAGCCGCAAATCAGCACCCGCGCCGCCGGATTGCGCGCCACAATCGCCGCCAAAGCCTCGGCCACCGAGCCCGCAACCTGCGCCGCAAGTCCCTCGGCAATCGCCGCCTCCGCCGTCACTTCTGCGGGCAGCGTGTTCTTTTCGCCCGGAATGGTGACCGCATACAGCCCCGCCGCCTGCGCCGCCATCGGCCGCATATAGCCGCGCACATCCTTGGTGTTCAGCATGCCGCAGATCAGAAATGTCTCGCGTTTCGGCATCCGCGCCAGAGTCTCGGCCACAGCCGCGCCCCCCGCCGGATTGTGCCCGCCATCAAGCCACAACTCGACCTCGGGCGCCGCCTCAACCAGCGGCCCAAAGCGCAAGCGCTGCATCCTTGCCGGCCAGAACGCCTGCGTCACCGCCGCCTCGCAAGCCGCCGCATCCTTGCCCAGCGCCCGCAGGGCCGCAATCGCCGCCCCGGCATTGAAGATCTGAAACGGCCCCGGCAGGTTCGGCAAGGGCAGGTCCAACAACCCGTTTTCATCCTGATAGATCAGCCGCCCGCGCTCTTCCATCACCGACCATTGCTGGCCATAGGCCAGCACCGGCGCGCCCAGCTTAGCCGCCCGCGCCTCGATCACTGCCAGCCCCGCAGGTTCTTGCGGGCCGACAATCACCGGCACCAAGCGCTTGAGAATCCCGGCCTTTTCGCCAGCAATCTCCGCCAAAGTCTCGCCCAGATACTGCTGATGGTCGATCGACACCGGCGTGATCACCGTCAGCACCGGCTGCTCCACCACATTGGTTGCATCCAACCGCCCGCCCAAGCCCACCTCCAGCAGCGTGTAATCCGCAGCCTGCCGCGCAAACCCCAGAAAGGCCGCACAGGTGGTGATCTCGAAAAAGGTGATCTCCTCAGGCCCATTCGCCCGCACGCATTCATCCAGCAACGCGGTCAGCGCCGCTTCCGAGATCAACTCCCCCGCCAGCCGGATCCGCTCGTGAAACCGCGCCAGATGCGGCGAGGTATAGGCGTGAACCTTCGATCCCCCAGCCTCCAGCCCGGCCCGGATCATCGCCTGCGTGCTGCCCTTGCCATTGGTCCCGGCGATATGGATCACCGGCGGCAAGGCCCGCTCGGGGTTGCCCAAGGCCGCCAAAAGCCGCTCGACCCGCTCCATCGTCAGATCAATGATCTTCGGATGCAGGGTCATCATCCGCTCGAGGACGGCATCCGACCCCAAGGCGCTCACGCAGAGGCTCCTGCCTCAGGTGCGGGTTCGGTGGTGGCCAGTTGACCGGGCGCAGGCAGCTCGCCCGCAACGGCAGGCGCCATGCCGGTCAGCATGCGCAAAATCGTGATCAGCTCGTCGCGCATCAGCTTGCGATGCGTCACCCGGTCCAACATGCCGTGATCCAACAGATATTCCGCGCGCTGAAAGCCCTCGGGCAGCTTCTCGCGAATCGTCTGCTCGATCACCCGCGCGCCGGCAAAACCGATCAGCGCATTCGGCTCGGCAATCTGCACATCGCCCAGCATGGCGTAAGAGGCGGTCACCCCCCCCGTCGTCGGATGGGTCAGGACCACGATATAGGGCAGCCCCGCCTCTTTCAGCATCTGCACCGCCACGGTCGAACGCGGCATCTGCATCAGGCCCAGAATCCCCTCCTGCATCCGCGCGCCACCGGCTGCGGAAAACAGCACGAAAGGCCGCTTCATTTCAATCGCCCGCCGCGCGCCCGCAATGATCGCATTGCCGACATACATCGACATCGACCCGCCCATAAAGGCAAAGTCCTGCGCCGCCGCCACCACCGGCGTGCGGCCGATCTCGCCCTCGACCACCAGCATGGCATCGCGCTCGCCGGTGGCCTTTTGCGCCGCCTTCAGCCGGTCGGGGTATTTCTTCTGATCGCGAAAGTGCAGCGGGTCCGCCACCGGCTCCGGCACCTTGATCTCGACGAAAATCCCGCCGTCGAACAGCCCGGTAAAGCGGTCGCGCGGCGTGATCGCCATATGGTGATCGCAATTGGTGCAGACGTTCAGATTGCCAGCAAGTTCGCGGTGAAACAGCATGGTGCCGCACTCGGGGCACTTGGTCCACAGATTTTCGGGAACATCCCGGCGCGAGAAGAGCGAGTTGATCTTCGGGCGCACATAGTTCGAAATCCAGTTCATCGCGCTTCCTGCGGTGGTTCGTGTTATCCTCCCAGATAGTCCCGAGACCGCAGAAATGCAATCGCTGCCAACCCCAAGGCCACCGGCCTCCGATTTCCCGCCCAGAGATGAAACTATCCGCCCGCCATGGCGTAACTTGACCAACAAGGAGGCCCGCCATGCTGATCTACCGCCAAAAGCTGCTGACCCGCCTGACGCATTGGGCCTGGGCCATCTGCCTGTTCTTCCTGCTGCTCACCGGATTGCAGATCTTCAACGCCCATCCGGCGCTGTATCTTGGCAACGAGTTCGGGCTTTGAATATGACAACACCCTGTTCAGCATTACCGCCAGCCAAGAGGGCGAGGCGCTCAAGGGCACCACCACGATCCTCGGCCACAGCTTTGACACCACAGGCTTTCTCGGCACGTCCGGCGGCGAGGCTCGTGCCTTTCCCGCTGCCCTCACCATCCCCAGCTACCAAAGCCTCGCGCTTGGCCGCACCATCCATTTCTTCTTCGCTTGGGTGCTCGTGGCCAGCCTCATCCTCTGGCTGGCAGCCTCCGCCCTCAACGGCCATCTGCGCCAGCTGATCCCGACACTGGCCGACCTGCGCGCCCTGCCCCGCGATCTCGCCAACCACCTGCGCCTGCGCTTTTCCCATTCCGGCGGTTACAACGTGCTGCAAAAGCTCGCCTATGCCGAGCGTGCTTTTCATCGCCCTGCCGCTGATGATCGCCACCGGCCTGACCATGTCGCCTTCGCTGAACGCGACCTTCCCCTGGATGCTCGACCTCTTCGGTGGTCGTCAGACCGCCCGCGCCCTGCATTTCGCCATCATGCTGGCGCTGGTCGCCTTCTTCGTCGTGCATATGCTGATGATCCTTGCCGCAGGCCCACTGAACGAGTTGCGCTCCATCATCACCGGCTGGTATCGCACCAGCCCCGCCGGAAAGGATCACTAAGATGATCGCCCGCCGCCACCTCCTGCTCGGTGCCGCCGCAGCCTCGCTCTCCGGCTGCAAGATCTTTGACAATGCCACTGGCGACTCGGCCCTGCACCGGCTCTTCGCCAGCGCCGAAGACCTCACCCTTGCCAGCCAACGCGCCCTTGGCCGCAACGCCCTGGCCCGCACCTACCCCGAATCCGACATCCGCCAAGGCCAGCGCCCCAATGGCTCGACCGACCCGACCAGCGCCGATTACCTCGACCTCGCCGCCAATAATTTCACCGATTACCGCCTCGAAATCAAAGGCATGGTAGAAAATCCGCAAAGCCTCTCCCTCGCCGACCTGCGCGCCCTGCCCAGCCAAAGCCAGATCACCCGGCACGACTGCGTCGAAGGCTGGTCCTGCATCGCCAAATGGACAGGCACCCCCCTCGCCGCCGTCCTCAGCGCCGCCAAACCCCTGCCCGCCGCGCGCTATTGTGTCTTCGACTGCTTCGATGCCATCGAGAAATCCCTCTCGGGCGAGGTGTTCTATTATGAAAGCATCGACCTGATCGACGCCTTCCACCCGCAAACCCTGCTCGCCTACCAGATGAACGACGCGGCCCTGCCCACCGCCAACGGCGCGCCGCTGCGCCTGCGGGTCGAGCGTCACTTGGGCTACAAACACGCCAAATACCTGAAATCCATCACCCTGACCGACAGCCTCGCCGCCTATGGCAAGGGCAGCTACTGGGCCGACCGTGGCTATGAATGGTACGCCGGCATCTAGACCCGCCCTAGGCCTTCACCGCAAACACTCAAGCCAAAAGTCTGCCACCCGCATGCCCCCGGATCAGGGCCTGCAAAATTTGCCCCTCCGGCTGGTCCTCGGCAAAACTAACTTCGGTAAACTGCTCCGTCCGCCCCAACCGCGGCCCCTCCATCAGCACCTGATGGCTCTGCCCCACTTGGGCTGCCAGATGCCGCGCCAAGGCCTGATCCCCGGCCAGACGCAACCGCGCCGCCCGTTCCTTGATCACCGGCCCCTGCAACTGCGGCATCCGCGCCGCAGGCGTGCCCTTGCGTGGGCTAAACGGAAACACATGCAAAAACGTCAGCCCGCAGTCCTCGACCAGGGCCAAAGACTGCGCAAACATCGCCTCGGTCTCGGTCGGAAACCCGGCAATGATATCGGCGCCAAACACCATATCGGGGCGCAACCGCCGCGCCTCCTCGCAGAACCGGATCGCATCGTCGCGCAAATGCCGCCGCTTCATCCGCTTGAGGATCATGTCATCCCCCGCCTGCAACGACAGATGCAAATGCGGCATCAGACGCGGCTCGGTCGCAATCGCCCCCATCAGCGCCTCATCCGCCTCAATCGAATCGATCGAGGATATCCGCAGCCGCGCCAGATCCGGCACCAGCCGCAAAATCCGCATCACCAGATCGCCCAACCGCGGCTCGGCGGGCAGATCCGCCCCCCAGGAGGTCAGATCGACCCCGGTCAGCACCACCTCGTTAAATCCCTTGTCGACCAAACGCTTGATCTGCTCGACCACCACCCCGGCCGGAACCGAGCGCGAATTGCCCCGCCCGTAGGGGATGATGCAAAAGGTGCAGCGGTGATCGCAGCCGTTCTGCACCTGCACATAGGCGCGGTGGCGGCCAAAACCGTCGATCAGATGCCCCGCCGTCTCGCGCACCGACATGATGTCATCGACCTGCACGCGTTCGGTCGCGCCGATCAGATCCGGCACCCGCAAGCCTGCCCAGGTCTCGGCCTGCATCTTTTCGGTATTGCCGATGACCTTGGTCACCTCGGCCATGGCCGCGAAAGTCTCGGGCTCGGTCTGCGCCGCACAGCCGGTCACGATGATCTGCGCGCCGGGGTTTTCCCGCGCCAGCCGCCGGATCTCCTGCTTGGCCTTGCGCACCGCCTCGGCGGTCACGGCACAGGTGTTGACCACCACCGCGCCCTCAACCCCTGCCGCCGCCGCCAGCTCTTTCATCGCCTCGGTCTCATAGGCGTTCAGCCGACAGCCCAGCGTGGCAAAAATCGGCGCGCTCATAGCGCTGGCCAGAAAATCAGCGGTCAAAACCCCGTCAAAGACATGCGCCACCGGCCCGGTCAGCCAGACGCCATCCGCGCGCCAGTCAACCTCCAGCAGCCCGCCATCGACCTCCACCACCACGCGCCGCCCGGTCAGCCCGCGCAGATGCGCCGCCACCACCACCGCACAAGTCCCCGAGCCGCAAGCCAAAGTCACCCCGGCGCCGCGCTCCCAGACCCGCATGCGCAGACGGTCCGGCCCGATCACCGAGGCAAATTCCACATTGGTGCGCTGGGGAAACAGCGGGTTATGCTCCCACTCCGGCCCGACCGCGCGCAGATCCACCGCCTCGGCATCCGCGACAAAGAACACGCAATGCGGATTGCCCATGCCCAGCGCCACCGGGTCCCCCGGCACGGGCAGATGCATCAGGTCCAAGTCATGCGCCACCGGCACCGCGCGCCACTCCAGCTGCGGCGCGCCCATGTTCACCGAAACCCGGCCATCCGCCAGCCGCACCCCGTGCAAAAGCCCGCGCTCGGTGACAAAGCTGTACCGCATCGCGTCCCAAAGCCGTCATCACATAATCCGCCACACAGCGACTGGCATTGCCACAAGCCCCCGCCCGGCTGCCATCAGAGTTCCAGAAATCCAGCGCGAAATCGCCCGTCTCCGAATCCCGGATCTCGGCCAGCTGATCAAAGCCCACACCGCGATTGCGATCGCCCAAGCCGCGCGCCAGCGCCTCCGTCACCACCGCATCCCGCCCGCGCGAGTCGATGATAACAAAGTCGTTTCCGGCGCCATGCATCTTCATGAAGCCAATCGGGCTGGGGGTCGCTGCGTTTTCCATGCCGCGCATATAGCCCCGCCCAAAGGTTTTTGCCAGAGCTTCGCATTTTGCCCCTTGACCCCCCCGACCGAAGTTCCTAA
The DNA here is from genome assembly GCA_963815275.1 of uncultured Alphaproteobacteria bacterium. Taxonomy (GTDB): domain Bacteria; phylum Pseudomonadota; class Alphaproteobacteria; order Rhodobacterales; family Rhodobacteraceae; genus Cypionkella. The sequence goes on along the minus strand of CAWFGD010000015.1, from coordinate 23,117 downwards.
TCAGCGCCTCAGTTGTGGGCCGGTAGCTCAGTTGGTAGAGCAGCTGACTTTTAATCAGCGGGTCACAGGTTCGAACCCTGTCCGGCTCACCACAACTTCCCAATCCCCAGATTGCGCGGCTCCCCTCACAGGGAGCTTTCGCGCATCCACCCCGCACCACCCCCTGCTTTCATACTGATTCCAAATATTCCCGCCGGAAGCTTCGCCCGTGGCCCCGAGGCCCCCCGCCTCAATGAAAATCCCGGCTCGGAAACAACCGCTTGGCCTGATCGCGCGGGTGATAGGCCCGTGACTGGGTACGTGGCGGGCTGCGCGGCGGGCGCGGCGCGTCATCGGCTTGCGGCGCGGTAATCCCCACCGCCTCCTCCATCGGATGGCCCAACTCGGCCAATTTCCCCGACAGATCCTCGATCGTCTCGGCAATCAGATGCACCACGATGCCCTGCCGCTCCAGCCGCCCGGTCACCCGCAACAGCCGCCCGCCCATCACCACGCGGCGGTTACGCTCGAACACCTTCGGCCAGACGACGATATTGCTCACCCCGGTCTCATCCTCCAAAGTCAGGAAAATCACCCCCGAGGCCGTCCCCGGCCTTTGCCGCGTGATCACCAGCCCGCAGACGCTGCAATAGCCCTGCGGCAGCTTGGCCAACTCGGCATGCGGCACGATGCCCTTGATGCCGCCCGCAAAAGCTCCATCGGATGCGCCCGCAGGCTCAGCCGCATCGAGACGTAATCTTCCACCACCTCCTCGCCCAGATGCATCTGCGGCAAGATCACCTCCGGCTCCACAATGCCCTCGCCGTCCAGCGGGTTGGCAAACAGCGGCAAGGGCGCCGGGGTGCGAATCGCCTTGACCTGCCACAGCGCATCGCGCCGCGTCAGCCCCATGCCGGCAAAGCCATCCGCCTCGGCCAGCCGCTCCAGCACGCCCGGTGCCAGCCCTGCGCGCAGCCACAGGCTCTCGGGGTCGGGATAGCCATTGCCGCGCGCCGCCACGATCCAGCCGGCATCCTCGGCCCGCAAGCCCTTGATCTGGCGAAACCCCAACCGGATCGCGAGGCCGCCATCCGCCCGCCGCTCCAGATGATTGTCCCAGCCCGAGTTGTTCACACAGATCGGGCGCACCTCGACCTGATGCTCGCGCGCATCGCGCACGATCTGCGCGGGCGCATAAAACCCCATCGGCTGGGCGTTCAGCAGCGCACAGGCGAAAATCGCCGGATGATGACACTTCAGCCAGGACGAGACATAGGTCAGCATGGCAAAGGCCGCCGCATGGCTCTCGGGGAAGCCATATTCGGCAAAGCCCTCGATCTGCGCAAAACACCGCGCCGCGAATTCGGGCGTATAGCCATTGCCCAGCATCCCGTCGATGAACTTCTCCTTGAAGCTGCCAATCGTGCCCATCTTGCGGAAGGTCGCCAGCGCCCGGCGCAAGCGGTCGGCTTCCTCGGGGTCAAACCCCGCCGCCACCACCGCGATCTGCATCGCCTGTTCCTGAAACAGCGGCACGCCCAGCGTCTTGCCCAGCACCCCCTCCAGCGCTTTCGACGGAAAGCTCACCTGCTCAAAGCCCTGACGGCGGCGGATATAGGGCGGCACCATGCCGCCCTGAATAGGCCCGGGCCGCACAATCGCCACCTCGATCACCAGATCATAAAAGGTCCGCGGCAGCATGCGCGGCAGAAAGTTCATCTGCGCCCGGCTTTCGACCTGAAACACCCCCACCGCATCGGCCACGCACAGCATGTCATAGGTCGCCTTGTCCTCCTGCGGAATGCTGGCCAGCGTTGGCCGCACCCCCAGATGTTCCTGCATCAGATCAAAGGCCTTGCGGATGCAGGTCAGCATGCCAAGGCTGAGGATATCGACCTTGAGGATGCCCAAGGTATCGATATCGTCCTTGTCCCATTCGATCACCGTGCGATCCTCCATCGCCGCGTTCTCGATCGGGCACAGCTCATCCAGCCGCCCCTTGGTGATGACGAAACCGCCGACATGCTGGCTCAGATGGCGCGGAAAGCCGATGATCTCGCCGATCAGCCGGATCGTCTGCATCAGCCGGCGATTGTCCGGGTCCAGCCCCAGCTCGCGCACCCGCGCCGGGTCCACCCCCTTGCCCGACATCCCCCAGATCTGCCCCGAAATCCCCGCCGTGACGTCCTGACTAAGGCCCATCACCTTGCCGACCTCGCGGATCGCCGCCCGGCTGCGAAAATGGATCACCGTGGCGCAAAGCCCGGCGCGATGGCGGCCATATTTCTCATAAATCCACTGGATCACCTCTTCACGCCGCTCATGCTCGAAATCGACGTCGATATCGGGCGGCTCGCCGCGGTATTTCGAGATGAAGCGTTCAAAGACCATGCCGATCTGGTCGGGCGAGACATCGGTGATCCCCAGCGCCCAGCACAGGATCGAATTCGCCGCCGAGCCGCGCCCCTGACACAAAATCCCGATGCTCCGGGCGTAGTGCACAATATCATGCACCGTCAGGAAATAGGCGGCAAAGCCCAGATCGCCCACCAGCCGCAACTCCTTGGCCGCCAGCGCCTCATAGCGCGCGGGGATGCCATCGGGACAACGCCGCACCAACCCCTGCCGCGTCAGCCGTTCCAGCCGCACCTGCGGCGGGTCTTCGCACCGAAACCTCGTCGGGATATTCGTAACTCAACTCGCTCAGATCAAAACTGCACCGCGCCGCGATCTCCAGCGTGCGGCGCAGCGCCGCCGGATGCCGCGCCAGCATCCGTGCCATATCGGAGGCCCCCTTCAGCCGCCGCTCGGCATTGGGCAGGGCGCGGGTGCCGATCTGGTCAATCGTGCAGCCCTCCCGCATGCAGATCAGCACATCGGCCAACTGCCGCCGCGCGCCGTGGTGCATCAGCACATCGCCGACCGCCACCATCGGCGCCGAGGCGCGCAGCGCCAGTGCCGCGCAGGCCTCGAACCAGGCCTGATCCGAGCCGTCATAGCGCGGCGCCGCCCCCAGAAACACGCACCCCGGATAGCGCCGCTGCATCGCCCTGATCGGTGCCAGATCCTCGCCCTTTGGCAGCGCAATCAGGATCATCCCCCGACAGCCCTCCAGCAGATCCGCCCGCGTCAGATGGCACTCGCCCTTCGCCGCGCGCCGCTTGCCAAGGGTCAAGAGCCGCGACAGCCGCTGATAGGCGTCGCGGTCGGTCGGCAGCGCCAGCCATTCCACCCGGCAATCGCTCAGCACCAGACGGCAGCCCACGATCAGCTTCGGCAGCCGCCCGCCCCGCGCCACCGCAATATCGCGCGGCTCCCCCGCCTCCAGCCGCGTGGTCGGATCAACATGCGACTGCGAGCGGATCGGCAGACCCTTATCCACCTCGCGCTTCAATTCCTTCAAGGCCGCATAGGCCCGCACCACGCCCGCCAGCGAATTGCGGTCGGTAATCGCAATCGCCTCCAGCCCCAGCTCTACCGCCCGCGCCACCATCTCTTCAGGGTGCGAAGCCCCTGTTAGAAAAGTGAAATTCGTCGTCACACACAGCTCGGCATAGCCCAAATGCTGCGGTTTATGCTGCGCAGCATTTTCCAAGACGGCGCGGCTCATGCGAATTCCCCCTGCACGCACCAAGCGGGATTCTGCGGCGTGTAAAACATCCACAGCCGCCGCCCCTGCCGCGTCTCGATGCGCCAGTAATCCCGCACCCCGTGGCGCCAGGCGTCATCCTCCAGCCACCACTCGGGCGCGATCCGCTCCGGCCCCGTCGCCCGCGCCGTGGTCATCGCCATGCGCCGCCAGCGAAACTGGCGCGGCGGGCGCGGACCCCCAGCCTGCACCGACTTGGCCTGCCCCGGCCCGACCTGCCCGGCCCGACCTCCACCGGCTCGGGCGCAAACAGGCTCAGGGGGCGCGGGCGCAGCGCCACCCACCCCGCTTCCGCCACAGAATAGGCCGCCGGCGCGATCAGAAACCCGCGCTCGGGGATATGACTGTCCGCAGGCAGAAAGCGCAGCACATTCTCCAGCCCGATCCTTGTGCCGATCCTTGTGATCAGATCCTCCAGCCCCGCACTCTGCCCGCCCTTTCTCCCGCCACGCAGATGCGAGGCGATGCTGATCTGCTCGGCCGCCAAAGGCTCCACCACCACAGCCTCCAGCCGCAGCTGGTCAATGCCAAAGCCCGAATCCACCCCATCGACGCCGCGCGCAAACAGCGGCAAGATCCGCGCCGGATCGCGCATCGGCCCGGCCAGCCGCAAATCCACCTGCTGGCTCGCCTGATCCACCCGCCGCAGGCTGAGCCGCAACACCCGCGCCCCCGCCTCCTGCGCCTTGAGCTTGGCGCACAGCTGATCAAGCAACCGCGCCACCCCCGCCATCACATCCGCCGAAAGCCCGATCGGCTCGGGCAGGGTCAGCCGCACGCCATAATGCGGCGGCTCGATTGTGGGCGAGATCTGCTCGCCCTGCACCCCCAAAGCCTGATCCAGCCGCAGCATCAGCTCCGGCCCAAAGCGCCGCGCCAAAGGCGCCCGCGCAGCCCCCGCCAGATCGGCGACCCGCCGCAGCCCCAGCCGCTGCAAGGCCACCACCGTGGCAGGCTCCAGCCGCAAGGCCTCCACCGGCAAACCGCCCAAGGCCGCCAGACCCGCGCCGGCCTCGGCCACCCCCTCGCCATGCCGCGCCAAGCCCCAGGCAGCGCCCCGCGTATCCCCCAGCCCGATCTGCACCGCCACCCCTGCCCGCGCCAAGCGCCCCCGGATATCGGCCAGCAAACCCGCCTCGCCGCCCCACAGATGCGCCGATCCGGTGATGTCCAGCACCAGCCCGTCCCCGCCCTCCAAACCCACCCAGGGGCAATAGCGCAAAGCCCAGCGCCGCAAAGCCTCCAGAAACCGCGCATCCGCCGCCAGATCAGCGGCCTTGGTCACCAGATCAGGGCACAGCGCATGGGCATCGGTGAACGACATCCCCGCCCGCAAGCCCAAGCGCCGCGCCTTCAGGGTCACGCAATAAAGCCGCTCGGTATTGCTCTGGCGCAGGGTGACGGCAAAGGGTGCCTCAAGCGGGCGTGCGCGCAGAACCCGGTCGCTCGGCAACCGGGGAAACCACAAAGAGACGATGCGCCGCCGCATCCCACCGAACATCCCAGACTCCCAAAGTTCCTGCTTTGTTCTTGATAATTTGCCAGCGCATCAGAGTCGAGTCCGCATCCTCGGCCAAAAGCGGGCTGGCCTGCCACCGGCTCTGCGTGGCATTGCTGCCCATGCCCTCGGGGATCAGGCAAAGCCCGGTCGCGCGGCCCTGCTCGGCGGCCAGTTGCAAGCGCCGCCCCTCGCGCAGGTCCAGCGCCCGGGTCAGCGCCAGCACCACAAAGCCGATCGCCCCATCGCGCAGCGCCTCCTCGGCCACCGCCAGCACCTCGGTCTGATCGCGCACCCGCGCCAACAGCAGCCGGCTCGGGTCAAAGAACGCCGCCAGCCCCAGCGGGTTGATCTGCTCGGCCCGCCAACCCTCCTGGATCCACAACAGATCACCCCGCGCGCCCGCACAGGCCCCCGCACAGGCAACGGCGGCAAAGCCAAAGGCCGCCGCCCCATAAACCTCATGCACACGGCCACGCCGCAGCGGAAAAGACTCACCCAGATCGCTGATCATCCCACCAGACTACACCCGCCCGGCGGCGAAATAAATCACCCTTTGTTCTCATGTTTCAGATGCGCCGCCACCACCTCGGCAAGGCTGGCGCTGCGAAACTCGGGCAGCAGCGCGGCCAGCGGTGCCGGGTCCAGCCGATGCGGCAGATTGTAAAGATAGCGCATCTCCAAAAGCTCCCGCGCCAGCTCCCAGACCGGGCTTGCCAGCCGCATCAGCCACCAGGGAAACTTTGTCAGCCGCATCGGACGACCGGCCTGCCGCGCCACTTCCGCCCGCCACTCCTCCATCGAGAAACTCAGGCCCGCATAGGGGATATCGGCAAAGCGCGGCAGCTCTGCCCGCCGCTCGGCCAGCGCCACCGCCAACCGCGCCATGTCAGGCAGAAACCCATACGCGCGCCATACCTCCGCCATACCCATGCTGGCAATGCGCCCCTTACGCCAATTGCGCATCAGCATCGCCATCAACGTGCGCCCTTCGGGGTCCAGAAAATCCCCGCCGCGCAGCACGATCACCGGCAGGCCCGAGGCGCGATACTCCGCCTCCATCGCCAGCCGGATCGCCCCCTTGCGCGTACAAGGCAGCGGCACCACCCCCGGCCCCCAGGGCCCCGGCTGCTGGCCAAAGCCATAAACATTTCCCGGCAGGATCACCCTGGCCCCCGAAGCGCGGGCCGCCGCAATAACCTGCGCCGTGATCTGCGGGATCAGCTGCGCCCAGTTGTGATAATTTGGCGGGTTCATCGCATTGACAATCACATCGACGCCCGCTGCCGCCGCAACCATGTCGCTGCCCCGCTGATAGCGCCGCACCTCCCAGCCCGCCGCCGTGAACGCCTCTGCCGCGCGGCGGCCAAACAGGCCTGAAGCCCCTGTAATCAATACACTTTGCATCTGTGATCTCCATTTCCTGCCGCCAATTTAGCCACTGGCACCCATTCATGACATTGCCGAAATCCAAAGCCGTGCTATTCAGATATGTATGGACAAGCTCGACTGGACCCTGACCCGCTCCTTCCTCGCCGTGGCCGAGACCGGCTCGCTTTCGGCGGCAGCCCGGGCCTTGGGGCTCAGCCAGCCCACCCTCGGCCGCCACATCGCCGAGATCGAGGCAGCGCTTGGCCTGCCGCTCTTTACCCGTCAGCCGCGCGGGCTTGCCGCCACGCCCGAAGCGCAGGCCCTGCTACCCCACGCCCGCGCCATGCGCGAAGCGGCGGCCCAGCTTGCCCTTGCCGCCAAGGGCCGCGATCAGGCCCTGGCCGGAACCGTCCGCCTCACCGCCAGCCGCATCGTCGCCCACCACCTGCTGCCCCCGATGCTCGCCCGCCTGCGCCGCGCCGAACCGCAGATCCAGATCGAGCTGATCGCCAGCGACGAAACCGACAATTTGCTCTACCACGAGGCCGATATCGCCCTGCGCATGTACCGTCCGACCCAGCTGGATCTGGTCACGACCCATCTGTGCGACATGCCGATGCACCTCTATGCCGCCCAGAGCTATCTTGCTGAAAATCCACCCATTACCCCCGAGAATCTGCGCCAGCATGCCTTTCTCGGCTTCGACAAATCCGACCTCATCCTGCGGATGATGCAGGGCCTTGGCTATCCCGCCCGGCGCGAGGATTTCCCGCTGCGCTGCGACGACCAGATCGTCTACTGGAATCTGCTGCGCGCCGGTCTTGGCATTGGCGGCATGCAATGCCTGATCGGCGATGCCGACCCGGCGGTGACCCGCGTCGCGCCTTTTGTCCAGCTGCCAGCACTGCCCTTCTGGCTGACCGCAACCCAGGCCCTGCGCCAGACCCCGCGCATCCGCCGGGTCTTTGATGCGCTGGCCGAGGGTTTCAAGGCCCTGAGCCTTGACCCTGCGCCCCGCTTTGGCTAGGCCAAGCGCAACCTTTCAACGCTGGAGCCGCCCATGGCAAACCCTTCCCTCCTTATCCTCGCCGGTGACGGCATCGGCCCCGAAGTCATGGCCGAGGTGAAAAAGATCATCAGCTGGTTCGACACCAAACGCGGCGTCAAATTCGACGTCTCGGAAGGCCTCGTCGGCGGCTGCTCTTATGACGCCCATGGCACGCCGCTGACCGATGAAACCATGGCCCGCGCGCAAGAGGTCGATGCGGTTCTGCTCGGGGCCGTTGGTGGCCCGAAGTATGACAAGCTCGACTTCTCGGTGAAGCCCGAGCGCGGTCTGCTGCGCCTGCGCAAAGAGATGGACCTCTTCTCCAACCTGCGTCCGGCGCAATGTTTTGACGCGCTGGCCGATTTCTCCTCGCTGAAGAAAGAGGTCGTCGCGGGTCTTGATATCGTCATCGTCCGCGAGCTGACCTCCGGCATCTACTTCGGCGAACCGCGCGGCATCTTCGTCGAGGGCAACGAGCGCGTCGGCATCAACACCCAGCGCTATACCGAAAGCGAAATTGCCCGCGTCGCCCGTTCGGCCTTCGAGTTGGCGCGCAAGCGCTCCAACAAGGTCTGCTCGATGGAGAAGGCCAACGTCATGGAATCCGGCATTCTGTGGCGCGATGTCGTGCAAGAGATCCACGACAAGGAATACCCCGACGTCGCGTTGTCGCATATGTATGCCGACGCCGGTGCCATGCAGCTGTGTCGCTGGCCCAAGCAGTTTGACGTCATCGTCACCGACAACCTCTTTGGCGATATCCTCTCGGATATGGCGGCGATGCTGACCGGCTCGCTTGGCATGCTGCCCTCGGCCAGCCTCGGCCTGCCGATGGAAAATGGCCGCCCCAAGGCACTTTATGAGCCAGTGCACGGCTCGGCCCCCGATATCGCCGGTCAAGGCAAGGCCAATCCGATCGCCTGCGTGCTGTCCTTCGCCATGGCGCTGCGCTACTCTTTCTCGATGCTGGACGAAGCGACCCGCGTTGAAAAGGCTGTCGAAAAAGTGCTGGCCGCTGGTGCCCGCACCGCCGACCTGATGGGCCCCGAAGGCGGCACGCCGATCAGCACCGCGCAGATGGGCGATGCCATCGTCGCGGCGCTGGACGCAAGCCTCTGATCCAAGGCCGCGCGCGGGGGGTTGCCTCCCCGCGCTTGCCCGCCGAAAGCCTGCCGTCTGACACAGATCAGGCTTGATCTTTACGCCTTGGCAGGCGAGGTGTGAGCGGTAACGCTCCCTCGTCAAAGCCAAGCGGACCCAGACATGCAAACCGTTCAATCCAACCTGCGCGGCGCGCTTGTCGCGCTCGCGGCCTTTGCGGTTTACGCCACCAACGACACGATGGTGAAGTTCCTCGGCGCCACCTATAGCCCGTTCTTACTGATATTTTTCACAGGGTTACTGGCCTTTCCGCTGGTGACGATCCTGCTGATGAGTGACCGCTCGGATGGCAACCTGATCCCCAAGCACCCCTATTGGACCGCGCTGCGCACCCTGGCTGCGGTGCTGAACGGCATCACCGGGTTTTATGCCTTTTCCGTGTTACCGCTGGCGCAATGCTACGCGATCATCTTCGCCATGCCGATCCTGATCACCCTGCTTGCCATCCCGATCCTGGGCGAGAAAATCGGCATCCACCGCGGGCTTGCCATCTTCGTCGGGCTTGTGGGCGTGCTGATCGTGCTGCGCCCGGGTCAATTGCCCTTGGGCCTTGGCCATCTTTCGGCACTGATGGCAGCCTTTCTGGGGGCCACCACCTCGGTGATCGTGCGCAAGATCGGCCATGAAGAACGCTCCATCGTGCTGATGGCTCTACCCGATGGTGGCCAACTTCGTGATTATGGCCGTGGCACTGCCCTTCGTCTATGTGCCTATTCCGGTTGAACATTTCGGCATGATGGCCGCAATGGCGCTGCTGACCCTGATCGCCGGCCTTTTGATGATTGCCGCCTACCGCCGCGCGCCTGCGATCATCGTCGCCCCGATGCAGTATTCGCAAATGATCTGGGCGATCATCTTCGGCTATCTGTTTTTCAACGAGAGAATCGACGTCTGGACCGCCATCGGCTCGGGGGTGATCATCGCGGCCGGCGTCTATATCGTGCTGCGCGAAGACAAGCCCGGCGCCTCGATCAACCGCCCGGTGCTGGAAACCCGCTCGCGCTATGACGGCGCCACCTCGCCGCGCATCAGCACCTGGATGCGGCTCTTTGACCGCCGCCGCCTGCGCGCCAAGATCGAGGGGCTTGCCGGCACCCAAGGCGACGCCTGACTGTCAGGTGACTCTCAGGCCCCAAATCCCGCGATTTTGCGCCAGCCCCCTCTTGCAAAACCGCCGCCAAGGGTTTAACCGAGCGCCACGGTCGGAGCGTAGCGCAGTCTGGTAGCGCACCTGCTTCGGGAGCAGGGGGTCGGAGGTTCGAATCCTCTCGCTCCGACCAAATTTCCCGAGTTTCAAATCAGATAATCAGGTCGGGCAAGGCACGAAAGTCGCTGAAGCTGCCGCGCTGGGGCAGATCTGCCAGACCCTCGCCGGGATAGCCTTCGGTAAACAGCAGGAAATCCACGCCCGCCGCCTTGGCGCATTGCGCATCGGTGACGCTGTCGCCAACGTAATAATTCGGCCCGGCTCCGCCCATCTCGAAGGCCGCCAGCAAGGGCGCGGGGTCGGGTTTGCGCAAGGCCAGACTGTCGCCCGCGATGATTTTCGAGAAGTGCTGCTTCAGGCCCAGATGCTTGAGCAAGGCCAGCGCCGGGGCGAGGGGTTTGTTGGTGCAAAGGCCCAGCAGATGGCCGCCAGCCTCCAGCGCAATCAGGGTTTCCCGCACATGCGGATAAAGCTTGGTCAGCCCCACCGCCGCCTCATAGCGGGCCAGAAAGTCGGCCTCCATCGGGCGCTGTTCGGTCTCTGGAATATCCCGCGCTGCGCGCAGTCGGGTGATCAAAACGCCCAGACCGAGGCCGATAAAGCTGTGGATCTGGGGCAAGGAGACCTCGGGCAGTCCCCGCTCAGCCAGCAGCGCATTGGCCACACTCCGCACATCCGGCGCGGAATCAACCAAGGTCCCGTCCAGATCGAAAACTATCCGCGCCATAGGCCCTCGCTGTGGAAAGGCCCCTCCCCGCAAGACGCGGGAAGGGGCAGGTACGTCACGCCAGATCGAAACGATCCGCGTTCATCACCTTGATCCATGCCGCGACGAAATCGCGCACGAACTTCTCGCGGCTGTCGTCTTGGGCATAGACCTCGGCATAGGCGCGCAGGATCGAGTTCGAGCCGAAGACCAGATCGACCCGTGTCGCCGTCCACTTCACTGCACCCGTCGCGCGATCGCGGATCTCATAGTGCATTCCGGCCAGTTGGCACCCAAGTGTAGGCCATATCGGTCAGCGCCGACGAAGAAATCCGTGGTCAGCGCGCCGACGCGGTCGGTAAAGACGCCGTGCTTGCGCCGCCATGGTTGGCCCCGATCACCCGCAGACCGCCGACAAGGCACGGTCATCTCATGCGCGGTCAGGCCCATCAACTGGGTGCGGTCCAGCAGCATTTCCTCGGCGCTGACGATGTAGTCCTCCTTCAGCCAGTTGCGATAGCCATCGGCGATCGGCTCCAGCGGCTCAAAGATCTCGGCATCGGTCTGCGCGTCGCTGGCATCGCCCCGACCCGGCGCGAACGGCACCTCGATGGCAAAGCCCGCCGCTTTGGCCGCCTGCTCGACGCCATGCTGCCCGCCAGCACGATCACATCGGCAAGGCTTGCTCCGCTCGCCTGCGGCAATCGGCTCCAGCACCGCCAGAACCTGCGCCAGACGCTCGGGCTCGTTGCCCAGCCCAATCCTTCTGCGGTGCCAGACGGATGCGCGCGCCATTGGCCCCGCCCCGCATGTCCGATCCGCGATAGGTCCGCGCCGAATCCCAAGCCGTCGTCACCAGATCCTGCACCGACAGGCCGCTGGCCGCGATCTTGGCTTTCACAGCCGCCACGTCATAGCCGGTATTGCCCGCCGGAACCGGATCTTGCCAGATCAGGTCTTCCGCCGGCACATCCGGGCCGATGTAGCGCACCTTCGGCCCCATATCGCGGTGGGTCAGCTTGAACCAGGCGCGGGCAAAGACATCGGAAAACGCTGCGAAGTCATTCGAGAAGCGCTCGCAGAATCTCGCGATAGATCGGGTCGACCTTCATCGCCATATCGGCGTCGGTCATCATCGGCATCGACGGATCGACGGGTCTTCAACGTCAACCGGCATATCCTCGGGCTTGATGTTGATCGGCTGCCACTGGTTGGCCCCGGCGGGGCTCTTGGTCAGCTCCCACTCATAGGTCCAGCAGCAGATCGAAATAGCCATTGTCCCGAACTGGTCGGGTTCGTCGGTCCAAGCGCCTTCGATGCCCGAGCTGACGGTGTCGCGGCCATATCCCTTGCCATTGGGATTGTTCCAGCCCAGACCGCCGTCTTCGACGCTCGGCCGCTTCTGGTGCCGCGCCCGACCAAGGCGGCATTGCCGTTGCCATGGCACTTGCCGACGGTGTGACCACCAACGGTCAGCGCCACGGTTTCCTCGTCATCCATCGCCATCCGCTTAAAGGTCTCGCGCACATGCAGCGCCGAGATCGCCGGATTCGACACGCCGTTGACGCCCTCGGGGTTCACATAGATCAGGCCCATCTGCACAGCGGCAAGCGGGTTTTCCATGCGTCGTCGGGCTTTTCGACACTGTCATAGCGGCTGTCGGAAGGCTCCAGCCACTGCTTTTCCGCGCCCCAATAGATGTCTTTCTCTGGACCCCAGATATCGGCGCGGCCAAAGCCGAAGCCAAAGACCTTCAGACCCATGACTCATAGGCAATCGTGCCCGCCAGCACCATCAGATCGGCCCAGCTGACAGCTTGTTGCCATACTTGCGCTTGATCGGCCACAACAGGCGACGCGCCTTATCAAGGTTGACGTTGTCCGGCCAGGAATTCAGCGGCGCAAAGCGCTGGTTGCCGGTTCCGGCCCCGCCACGCCCGTCTTCCAGACGGTAGGAGCCCGCCGCATGCCAGGACAAGCCGAATCATCAGGCCGACATAGCTGCCCCAGTCCGCAGGCCACCACGGCTGGCTGTCGGTCATCATCGCATGCACATCGGCCTTCACGGCGGCAAAATCCAGCGTGTTGACCTCTTCGGCATAGTCGAAAGTCCGGCCCCAGCGGGTTGGTCTTGCTGTCGTGCTGATGCAGAATGTCGAGGTTCAGCGCATTCGGCCACCAGGCGGTGTTCTGCGCGCTTTGCACGGTGTTCGCGCCGTGCATGACCGGGCATTTGCTCATCGGGGTTTGATCGTTATCGGTCGTCTGGCCCATTGGACTCTCCCTTGCGGATTAGATCGTGCAGCGCGCGGGGCGACTCGCCTCCAGCGCGGCTCTGGAATGGTTCTAACACCAGTCGAGCCATAATGAAAATTTACATTTTCTAATGTCGGCAATATGCTGCGCTTATGATCAGTATGACCATGCGCCACCTGCGCTATTTCGAAGCGCTGGCCCAGCACAGCCATTTTGGCCGTGCCGCCGATGCCTGTGCGATTTCGCAACCCGCGCTTTCGCTGCAGATGAAAGAGCTGGAGGAACTGCTCGGCGCGCCGCTGATCGAGCGCGGCACGCGGCAGATCCGCCTCACCGCTCTGGGCGAGGAATTCGCCGCCCGCACGCGCGAGATCCTGCGCGCAGTCGACGAGTTGGGCGATCTTGCCCGCGCCTCGGTCGGCCCCTTGGTCGGGCGGCTGCGGCTGGGCGTCATCCCCACCGTGGCGCCCTATCTGCTGCCGCAGGTGATGCAGAGCCTGCTGGCCCGCTATCCCGGCCTTGATCTGCGCCCGCGCGAGGCGGTCACCCAGCGCCTGATCGAAGACCTCATTGCCGGACGCCTCGACACCGCCATCGTCGCTCTGCCGATCTCTGAACCCTCGCTGGTCGAAGAGCCGCTGTTTGACGAGGAATTCGTCCTCGTCCGCCCCGCCTGCTGACGCGCATCGCCCGGTGCCCAGCCCGGAAATCCTGCGCGAAATGCGCCTGCTGCTGCTCGAGGAGGGCCACTGTTTCCGCGATCAGGCGCTGTCCTACTGCGCCATGGGCACCAGCCCGCCGCGCGATCTGATGGAAGGCTCGTCGCTGACCACTCTGGTTCAGATGGTCGGCGCCGGCATCGGCGTGACGCTGATCCCCGAGATGGCGCTGGCCGTCGAAACCCGCTCTGCCGCCGTCTCGACCGCGCGTCTGGCCGAGCCGCGCCCGACCCGCAAGATCGGCATGATCTGGCGCCGCTCCAACCCACTGGCCGCCCAGCTGACCCAGATCACCGAGGTGATCCGCGCCGCCAGTCTGATCCGCTAAACCGCCTCAAACCGGCCAATCCCGCGCATCGGCGATCTGCTCCATGGTGATCAGCGAGGTCACCGTATCCAGATCCAGCCGGGCAATCAGCCGCTGATAGACCCGGTCGAAATCATTCATATCCTCGGCCATCACCTTCAACATATAATCGTAGTCGCCCGCGATCCGGTAGAAATCCACCACATTCTGGATCGCCGAAACCTCTTTGCGAAAGCTGTCCAGCCAGGCCTGCGAATGGTGTCGCGTGCGGATCATCACAAAGACCGTCAGCCCCAGCCCGACCGCCTTGGCATCCAGTCTGATCGTCTGCCCCTTGATCACGCCCGCGTCCTGCAAAGCCTTCAGCCGCCGCCAGCAGGCGTTTTGCGACATGCCGACCTGCTCGGCCAACTCTCGCTGCGACACCGAAGCGTCCCGTCTGCAGCGCCCGCAGGATCGCGCGATCAATCTGATCTAAATTTTCCATCATTTCCGCTCATTTGACCCAACCTACGACCAGTTCCAGCGTAAAATAGGGGAAAACTCCACAACTCCCAAGCGGTATGATCGCTTAACCCCGATCAAAAGGCCGCGCCATGTCCCCCTTTGCCCCCTTCCTCGCTGAAATGACCGCCCCGAACCTGATCGAGCGCCTGCGCGCAGGCACCATCGGCGAGGGGATGGAGTTTCAAACCCCCCTCGGCCCGCGCAAACTGGTCTATGCCGATTACGTCGCCTCGGGCCGCGCCCTGCGTCAGGTCGAGACCTTCATGCTCGACCACGTGCTGCCGATCTATGCCAACAGCCATTCCGAAGCCTCCTTCTGCGGCGCCTCGATCACTCGCCTGCGCGAGACGGGCCGCGCCGAGATCGCCCGGCTCTGCGGCGCGGATGCCCGCTATGCCACGATCTTCACCGGCGCAGGCGCCACCGCGGGCCTGAACCGCGCCGTGGCTTTGCTTGGCGTTCCCGAAGCTTTGTCCACTGGCCGCAAAGTGCAGGTCTTCATCGGTCCTTACGAGCATCACTCCAACATCCTGCCCTGGCGTGAAAGCGGGGCCGAGGTGATCGAGATCGCCGAAGCGCCCGATGGCGGCCCCTGCCTGACCGCGCTTGCAGCCGCCCTGCAAAACGCCCCCGCCGATGCGCTGAAGATCGGCAGCTTCTCGGCTGCCTCCAATGTCACCGGCATCCTCACCGATACGACTGCCACCACCCGGCTGCTCAAATCTCATGGCGCGCTGTCGGTCTGGGACTATGCCGGCGCTGGCCCCTACATCGCCATCGACATGGGCGCTGGAACCGATGCCGAGAAAGACATCCTCTGCCTGTCGCCGCATAAATTCCTTGGCGGGCCGGGGGCTTCCGGCGTGATGATCGTCAACATCGCCGCCACTGCCCGCACCACGCCCTGCCAGCCCGGCGGCGGCACGGTGCGCTTTGTCTCGCCCTGGGGCCACGATTACCTCACCGATCTGACCAGCCGCGAAGAGGCGGGCACGCCGAATATCCTTGGCGACATCCGCGCCGCTCTGGCCTTTCTGGTCAAAGAGGCGATCGGTCAAACCACGCTGGACGCCCGCCACGCCGCCCACCTCGCCCGCGCCCGCAAGGCCTGGGCCGATCATCCCGCAATCACCATCCTCGGCAACCCCGACGCCGCCGCGCCTGCCGATCTTTTCCCTGCTGATCCACAGCGCAAAGGGCTTTGCCGACCCCCAGGTCTTTACCCGCGCCCTCTCGGATCACTATGGCATTCAGGCCCGGGGCGGCTGCGCCTGTGCTGGCCCCTACGGCCACCGCCTGCTGGACATCGACCGCGCCCATTCCGACGAGATGCGCGCCGAAATCCTTGCCGGGGACGAGAGCCACAAGCCCGGTTTCACCCGCCTGAACCTCTCGGCCCTGATGGATGACGAAAAGGCCGATTTCATCCTCGCTGCGGTCGCGGCTCTCGCCACCGCCCAGCAAAGCGCCCGCGCGGCGGGCTAACCCCTTGCCCTTCCTGCGGTCCAAGTGCTTGATGCGCCAAAGCCACCGGAGCGAGCCATGCCAAAACCGCACCCAAAACCCCGCGCCCGCGATCTGGGTCTGCCCTTTCCCGGCACCACGGGCCCGCTCAATGCCATCACCGATGTGGCGGGGGTCAGCGTTGGCCTGACCACCCTGATCGACCCCGCCCGCAACATGCGCACCGGCGTCACCGCGATCCGGCCAAGGCAGGATGCGGGCCTGCCAGTGCCGGTCTGGGCCGGGCACTACGCGCTGAATGGCAATGGCGAGATGACCGGCACGCATTGGATCGACGACGCAGGCTATATGATCGGCCCAGTCTGTATCACCAACACCCATGGCGTCGGCGCCGTGCATCATGGCGCGGCCCAATGGATGACCCGCCACTATGACGAGTTCTTCACCCAGGATCATGGCTGGGCCATGCCGGTGGTGGCCGAGACCTATGACGGCGTGATCAACGATATCAACGCCTTCCACGTCACGCCCGAACATGCCATCGCTGCCTTGGAGTCCGCCACCTCCGGTCCTGTCGCCGAGGGTGCCACCGGCGGCGGCACCGGGATGATCTCCTATCAGTTCAAGGCAGGCACCGGCACCGCCTCGCGGGTGTTCGAGATCGGCGGCCAAAGCTATACCATGGGCGCCTTGGTGCAGGCCAACCACGGCCGCCGCCCAGATTTCCAGATCCTCGGCCGCCCGATTGGCCAGTTGATGCCGCTGCAGCCTGCCGCCCTGCCCGACAAGGAACTTGGCTCGATCATCGTGGTCTTGATCACCGACGCGCCGCTTTCCGGTCTCTCGCTGCGTCAAGTCGCCAAGCGCGCGGCCTTGGGGATCGGGCGCGGCGGCACCCCCGGCGGCAATTCCTCGGGCGATATCTTTCTGGCGCTCTCTACCGCCAACCCAGGCCCAATGCCGCAACATGCAGGGCCGCTGATCACCAAGGTCGAGATCAATGGCGAGGTGATCGACCCGCTCTACCTCGCCGCCGTGCAAGCGGTGGAAGAGGCCGTGATCAACGCCATCGTCGCGGGCGAGGACACCCCCAGCTTCAAACCGCAGGGCATCCTGATCCCCGGCATCGACACCGCGCACCTCAAGGCAATTTTCGATGTTTGATCTGGTGATCTTCGATTGTGACGGCGTCTTGATCGACAGCGAGATCATCTCGGCGACGATGCTGATCGAAGAGCTGGCCAAGCTGGGCGTCGTCATCGACCTCGCCTATGTCGCCCGCCACTTTCTCGGCCGCAGCTACCCCACGGTGATGGAAACCATCCGCCGCGAGTTCAACCTTCTGCTGCCCCCCGAGTTTGAAACCAACTACCGCGCCCGCCTGCTGGAAAGGTTTGAAACCGAGTTGCGCATCATGCCGCACGTCGCCGAGGTGATCGCGCGGATCCGCCAGCCGCTCTGCGTCGCCACTTCCTCAAGCCCGACCCGTGCCGCGCGTTCGCTGACCATGGTCGGTCTGGCGCATCTTGTCGGCCCGCAGCTTTTCACCGCCTCGATGGTCGCCAAGGGCAAGCCCGCGCCGGATCTTTTCCTGCATGCCGCAGCGCAGATGCAAGTCGATCCGGCGCGCTGTCTGGTGATCGAAGACAGCCTCACCGGCATCCGCGCCGCGCGGGCTGCGGGCATGGTGGTCTGGCGCTTTACCGGCGGCAGCCACCTTGCCGGGCGCGCGCTGGATGAACCCGAAGATGCCCGCCCCGACGCGCGATTTGCTTCTTTCGCCGATTTCTTCCATCTTGCGCCCGATCTGAAAGGGCAGCCATGAGTTCCCGCGACCCCGAACCCACTCCAACCGACGATGCCGCCCGCGCCGGCTGGCTCTATTACGTTGGCGGCATGACCCAGGATCAGATCGCCACCGAGATGGGCGTCTCGCGGCAACGCGCCCAGCGTCTGGTGTCGCGCGCCATGGCCGAGGGGCTGATCCAGGTCCGCCTCAACCACAAGATCGGCGCCTGTCTCGCCCTTGAATCCGAGCTGACCGCCCGCTTTGGCCTGACCCGCTGCCGCGTCGTGCCGGGGCTTGGCCAGGCCGATCCGAACCGCGCCATCGGCCCCGCCGCCGCGATGGAGCTGGAGCGGTTTTTGCGCATGACCGACCCGCTTGTCGTGGCGCTTGGCACCGGACGTGCGCTGCGCAGCATGGTCGATGCGATCACGCCGATGGATGCCGAACAGCACCGGCTGGTGTCCTTGATCGGCAATATCGCCCCGGATGGCTCGGCCTCTTACTTCGATGTGGTGATGCGCATCTCGGACAAGGTGCGCGCGCCGCACTACCCGATGCCGGTGCCGGTGATCTCGCCCACCCCCGAAGAGAACGCCGCCTTTCACGCCCTCGCCCCGGTGAAAAAGGTCGTCGATCTGGCCCGCGCCGCCGATGTGATCCTTGTCGGGGTCGGCCAGATGTCCGCCGATGCGCCGCTGCGCGCCGATGGCTTTGTCACGCCCTCGGAACTGATCGAGATGCAGGCCGCAGGCGCCGTCGGCGAGGTTGCGGGCTGGGTCTATGATTCGCACGGCAATTATCTTGATTTCGGCACCAACCGCCGGACAGGTGGCGTGCGGGTCGAGCCTAATCTTCCGCGTCCCTGTCTGGGCATTGCTGCGGGCGCATCCAAGGTTGCGGCCATCGCAGGCGCGCTAAAAGCCCGTATTATCAACGGACTTGTCACCGACGATCTCACCGCCCGCGCCCTGCTGCACCGCCCCTGACCTTTGCAACTGCGGCGGAAGAGGGGGCTTGACGAAACACCCCCTCATGTGAGCATTTAATCACCAAGCGATGATTTGCTCATTCGCTACTTAGGGAGGATACCATGAACAAACCGCTCCGCGCGCTCTTGGGCGCGACGGCTCTGCTTACCCTCGCGGGTGCTGCCTTTGCCGAAACCACCATCACCGTCGCCACCGTCAACAACGGCGACATGATCCGCATGCAGGGTCTGATGGACGACTTCTATGCCAAGAACCCCGACATCAAGGTCGAATGGGTCACGCTGGAAGAAAACGTCCTGCGCCAGAAGGTCACCACCGATATCGCCACCAAGGGCGGTCAGTTTGACGTGCTGACCATCGGCACCTACGAAGTGCCGATCTGGGGCAAGCAAGGCTGGCTGGTCAGCCTGAACGATCTGCCCGAAGCTTGGGACAAGGCCGACCTGCTGCCCGCCATCGCGGGCGGTCTGACCGTAGACGGCGAGCTTTATGCAGCGCCCTTCTACGGCAAATCCTCGATGGTCATGTACCGCAAGGACCTGATGGAGGCCGCCGGCCTGACCATGCCTGACGCACCGACCTGGACCGACATCGAGGCTGCGGCCAAGGCGATGACCGACAAGTCGAAAGAACAGTATGGCATCTGCCTGCGCGGCAAGGCCGGCTGGGGCGAGAACATGGCCTTCCTGACCGCCATGTCGAACTCTTTCGGCGCCAAGTGGTTCGATGCAGACTGGAAACCCCAGTTCGATCAGCAGCCGTGGAAAGACACCCTGACCACCTATCTGCACCTGATGAACGACTACGGCCCGCCCGGTGCTGCGAACAACGGCTTTAACGAAAACCTCGCGCTGATGCAGCAAGGCCATTGCGGCATGTGGATCGACGCGACCGTTGCGGCCTCGTTTGTGACCGGCAAAGACAGCACCGTGGCCGACAAGATGGCCTTTGCTCTGGCCCCCGATATGGGTCTGGGCAAGCGCGGCAACTGGCTCTGGGCCTGGTCCCTGGGCATTCCGGCTGGCTCGGAAAAGGTTGATGCGGCCAAGGCTTTCGTGGCTTGGGCAACCTCCAAGGAATACACCGAGCTGGTGGCTTCGAAAGAGGGCTGGGCCAACGTGCCTCCGGGAACGCGCGCCTCGCTTTATGCCAACCCCGAGTACCAGAAGGTGCCTTTCGCCAAGATGACTCTGGACAGCATCAACTCGGCTGACCCGACCCATCCGACCGTGGACGACGTGCCCTATACCGGCGTGCAATTCGTCGCCATTCCGGAATTCCAGGGCATCGGCACCTCTGTCGGCCAGCAATTCTCGGCGGCCCTTGCCGGGACGACTTCGCTCGATGACGCTCTGAAGAATGCCCAAGAGCTGACCACGACCGAAATGACCAAAGCAGGCTACATCAAGTAACCTGCCCTCCCAGCGGGGCCGATCTCCCAAGGCGGCCCCGCACCTTCCCCATCCAATCCCGCCATCCAATCTCGCCCACCTCAATCTCGAGCGAAGGAGCCAGCCATGGCCACCGCCCATTCCCGCACCGCTGCGCGTCTGATGGTCTCGCCTGCCGTTATCCTGCTGTTTTTATGGATGATCGTGCCGCTGGGCATGACGATCTACTTCTCGTTCCTGCGCTACAACCTGCTGAACCCCGGAATGGAGAGCTTCGCAGGCTTTGACAATTACTACTACTTCCTGACCAACGCCGCCTTCTGGACCGCGCTGTGGAATACCATCGCCCTGGTGCTGGGGGTGCTGTTCATCACGGTCTTTGGCGGCATTGCCCTGGCGCTGTTGCTCGATCAGCCGATGTGGGGCCAAGGCATCGTCCGCATCCTTGTCATCGCGCCCTTTTTCGTCATGCCCACCGTCTCGGCGCTGGTCTGGAAGAACATGTTCATGAACCCGGTGAACGGCATGTTCGCCCATATCGCCAAGGGTCTCGGCTGGACGCCCTATGACTTCCTGTCGCAAGCGCCGCTCTTGTCGATCATCGGCATCGTCGCCTGGCAGTGGCTGCCCTTCTGCGACGCTGATCCTGCTGACCGCGCTGCAATCGCTTGATCAGGAACAACTAGAGGCCGCCGAGATGGATGGCGCTTCGGTGCTCGACCGCTTCTCGCTATCATGACCCTGCCGCATCTGACCCGCGCCATCACCGTGGTGATCCTGATCCAGACGATCTTCCTGCTGTCGATCTTTGCCGAAATCCTCGTCACCACCAATGGCGGCCCCGGCATCGCTTCGACCAACCTGACCTACCTCGTCTACGCCCAGTCGCTGCTGCAGCTACGACGTCGGCGGCGGCTCCGCCGGTGGCATCATCGCCGTCATCCTTGCCAACATCGTTGCCTTCTTCCTGATGCGGATGATTGGCAAGAACCTGGACGCATGAGGCATGGCCCGCACATCCTCAAACTCACCGCAAAGTCTTCGTCACCGCCATCGCCTGGTCCATCGGATTTCTGATCTTCTTCCCGATCCTCTGGACCATCCTGATGAGCTTCAAAACCGAAGCCGACGCGATCAAGGCGCCCTTCGAGATGCTCGCCGCCCCCTGGACGTCTGGAAAGCTATGCCGAGGTGCAGACCCGCTCGAACTACCTGCGGTTCTTCTCGAACTCGGTGATCATCTCGCTCGGCTCCACCGTGCTGGCACTGGTCATCGCCATTCCCGCCGCCTGGGCCATGGCCTTTGTGCCCGGCCGGCGCACCAAGGACCTGCTGATGTGGATGCTGTCGACCAAGATGATGCCCGCCGTCGGCGTGCTGGTGCCGATGTATCTGATCTTCCGCGATCTGGGTCTGCTGGACACCCGCATCGGCCTGTTGATCGTGATGATGCTGATCAACCTGCCGATCATCATCTGGATGCTCTACACCTATTTCAAGGAAATCCCCGGCGAGATTCTGGAAGCCGCCCGCATGGACGGGGCCAATCTGCGCAACGAGATCGTGCATATCCTGACGCCGATGGCGATCCCCGGCATCGCCTCGACCATGCTCTTGAACATCATCCTCGCCTGGAACGAGGCATTCTGGACGCTGCAACCTGACCTCGTCCAAGGCAGCGCCGCTGACCGCAGTTCATCGCCAGCTATTCCTCGCCCGAGGGGCTGTTCTACGCCAAACTCTGTGCGGCCTGCACCATGGCCATCGCACCAATCCTGATCCTTGGCTGGTTCAGCCAGAAACAACTCGTCCGGGGCCTGACCTTCGGCGCGGTTAAGTGAGGACCAAAATGGGACAAATAGTTCTCAAATCCGTCCGCAAATCCTTCGGCGAGGTCGATGTGATCCCCTCCATCGACCTGACCGTCAACGATGGCGAATTCGTGGTCTTCGTCGGCCCCTCGGGCTGCGGCAAATCCACCCTGCTGCGCCTGATTGCCGGGCTCGAGGATACCACCTCCGGCAGCATCGAGATTGATGGCCGCGACGCCACCGAACTGCCCCCCGCCAAGCGCGGGTTGGCCATGGTGTTCCAAAGCTACGCGCTTTATCCGCATATGTCGGTGAAGAAGAACATCATGTTCCCGCTGAAAATGGCCGGGATGGACCCGGCCGAGGCCGAGCGTCGTGTGACCAATGCGGCCAAGGTGCTGAACCTGACCAACTACCTTGAACGCAAGCCCGGTCAGCTTTCCGGCGGCCAGCGCCAGCGCGTTGCGATTGGCCGCGCCATCGTCCGCGAACCTGCGGCCTTTCTGTTCGACGAACCGCTGTCGAACCTTGACGCCGCCCTGCGCGTCAACATGCGCCAGGAAATCTCGGAACTGCACCAGCAGCTGAAAACCACGATGATCTACGTCACCCACGATCAGGTCGAAGCCATGACCATGGCCGACAAGATCGTCGTGCTGAATGCAGGCCGGATCGAGCAGGTCGGCTCGCCGCTCGACCTCTACCGCGCCCCGGCCAACACCTTTGTCGCAGGCTTCATCGGCTCGCCGAAAATGAACCTGATCACCGGCCCCGAAGCCGCAAAGCACGGCGCCACCACCATCGGCATCCGCCCCGAGCACCTGAGCATCGACCCTGACGGCCCGCTGCAAGGCGTCGTCGGCCTTGCCGAACACCTCGGCTCTGACACCTTTCTCAAAATCACTGTCGAGGGCATGGACCCGATCACCCTGCGTGCGGATGGCGAGCTGCGGCTGTCGCCCGGTGACCGCATCGGCCTCTCGCCGATGCCCGGCAAGCTGCACCGCTTTGGCCCCGACGGGCGGGCGATGGCATGAGGCTTTCGGGGAAAACCGCGCTGATCACTGGCTCGGCCCGTGGCATCGGGCTGGAATTCGCCCGCGCCTATATTGCCGAGGGTGCGCGGGTGGCTCTGGCCGATATCAATGCCGAAGCCGTGGCCAAAGCAGCCGCAGCGCTCGGTCCGCAGGCGATTGGCGTCCAGATGGACATCACCAACCAGGCCTCGATCGACGCAGGGTTTGCCGATACGATCGCGCAGTTCGG
>CAWFGD010000014.1:0-40806 GCA_963815275.1 uncultured Alphaproteobacteria bacterium | reverse complement strand
AGGTATTGGGCGACAAGCACGGCAATATCGTCTATCTGCACGAACGCGAATGCTCGATTCAACGCCGAAATCAAAAGGTTATCGAAGAGGCCCCGTCGCCCTTCCTTGACGAGGCCACCCGCAAGGCCATGGGCGAACAGGCCTGCGCGCTGGCCCGGGCGGTCGGCTATACCTCGGCAGGCACCGTCGAATTCATCGTCGATGGCGACCGCAACTTCTACTTTCTCGAAATGAACACCCGCCTTCAGGTCGAACACCCCGTGACCGAGCTGATCACCGGCGTTGACCTTGTCGAACAGATGATCCGCGTTGCCTACGGCGAGAAACTGCCCTTCACCCAATCCGATCTGAAAATCAACGGCTGGGCGATGGAAAGCCGCCTTTACGCCGAAGACCCCTACCGCAACTTCCTGCCCTCGATCGGTCGCCTGACCCGCTACCGCCCGCCCGTCGAAGGCACGACCGTCACCGGTGGCATCGTCCGCAACGATACCGGGGTTTACGAGGGCGGCGAGATCTCGATGTTCTACGACCCGATGATCGCCAAACTCTGCACCTGGGGCCCAACCCGCGCCGCCGCCATCGAAGAGATGCAGGTCGCGCTCGATACCTTCGAAGTCGAAGGCATTGGCCACAACCTGCCCTTCGTCGGCGCCGTGATGGCCCACCCGCGCTTTCAATCCGGCAACATCACCACGGCCTTCATCGCCGAGGAATATCCCGAAGGCTTCCAGGGCGCGATCCTGGACGAAGAAACCCTCGCCCGCATCGCCGCCACCGCCGCCGCGATGAACCGCGTCGCCGAGATTCGCCGCACCCGCATCTCGGGCACCATGGACAACCACGAACGCCGGGTTGGCGACGATTGGGTGGTATCGCTGCAAGGCGTTGAACATGAAATGAAAATCGCCGCCGACCATGACGGATCCACCGTCACGCTGGCGGATGGCCGCGCCCTGCGCATCACTTCCGACTGGACCCCCGGCCAAACCCTCGTGCGCGCCGAGGTCGATGGTCAGCCCCTCGTGATGAAGGTCGGCAAGATCTCGGGCGGCTTCCGCCTGCGCCTGCGCGGCGCTGACCTCAAGGTCCACGTCCGCACCCCGCGTCAGGCAGAACTTGCCAAACTGATGCTGGACAAACTCCCGCCCGACACCTCGAAATTCCTGCTTTGCCCGATGCCCGGCCTGATCGCGAAAATCATGGTCGAAGTCGGCGACGAGGTGCAGGAAGGCCAGGCCCTTGCCACTGTCGAGGCGATGAAGATGGAAAACATCCTCAAGGCCGAACGCAAAGGCACCGTCAAAGCCATCAAGGCCACAGCCGGCAATAGCCTCAAAGTCGACGAAGTGATCATGGAGTTCGAATAGGTGCCAAACCGCGCGCAGCCCCTGTTCCCTTCCTACCGCCCCGCCGGATTGCGCTCCAGCACCTCGGCGCGACGCGAGGGGAATTTGTCGATGGCGCGGCTGATTTCGCGCGCATCCCAGGGCAGCGGCTTGCGGATGGCAACCGAGCCGTCCTTGTCCATGATCACAACGGAAAAACCGCGCGGATGCAACGTGCGGCGCAGCTCCGAGCGTTCCTCCGGTGCGGTATCGGTGACCAAGAGCACATCGCGCACCTCCAGGTCGGTCAGATGCGGCGTGATGATCTCCATCTGGCGCACGAACTGCGGGTCCCGTGCAGAATCGGCAAAGATCGCGACGATGCGGTGAATGTAAAGTTCGTCAGCCAGCACCACCTCGCTGGCAGGCACAGGACCATAGGGGGCAGGGGCGACGCCATCCTGCGCCAGGGCGGCAAAAGGCAGAAAGCCCATCAGGGCGAGGATCAAAGGCTGCTTCATCCCTCCGATATAGGCGGGACAGGCGGCAAAACCAAGCAGACTGGCAGGCCCGCCAGCGACGAGAGGGAAAGATGAGCGATAAACTTTTCGATTGGGCGGCCCTGGCCTCCAAAGAAATGAAGGGCGGCGACCCCGCCAGCCTGATCTGGAACACCCTGGAAGGCATCCCGGTCAAACCGCTCTACACCGCCGCCGACGTCGAAGGTCTGCCGCAAATGGGCGAGCTGCCCGGCATCGCGCCCTTCACCCGCGGGGTGAAAGCCACGATGTATGCAGGCCGCCCCTGGACGATCCGGCAATACGCAGGCTTCTCCACCGCCGAGGCTTCGAACGCCTTTTACCGCAAGAATCTCGCGGCGGGCCAGCAGGGCGTCTCGGTCGCCTTCGATCTGGCGACCCATCGCGGCTATGACAGCGATCACCCCCGCGTCGAGGGCGACGTCGGCAAGGCAGGGGTGGCCATCGACTCGGTCGAGGATATGAAGATCCTCTTCGACGGCATCCCCCTGGACAAAGTCTCGGTCTCGATGACGATGAACGGCGCTGTGATCCCGATCCTGGCCAGCTTCATCGTCGCGGGCGAAGAGCAGGGCGTTGACCGCTCGCTGCTCTCCGGCACCATCCAGAACGACATTCTCAAAGAATTCATGGTGCGCAACACCTATGTCTACCCGCCCGAACCTTCGATGCGGATCATCGCCGATATCATCGAATACACCTGCGCCGAGATGCCGAAGTTCAACTCGATCTCGATCTCGGGCTATCACATGCAAGAGGCCGGGGCGAACCTGGTGCAAGAACTGGCCTTCACCCTGGCCGATGGCCGCGAATATGTCCGCACCGCGATCGCACGCGGCATGGACGTCGATGCCTTTGCCGGCAGGCTGTCCTTCTTCTTCGCCATCGGGATGAATTTCTTCATGGAGGCCGCGAAACTGCGCGCCGCCCGCCTGCTCTGGCACCGCATCATGTCCGAGTTTCAGCCCAAAAAGCAGGGCAGCCTGATGCTGCGCACCCATTGCCAGACCTCGGGCGTCAGCCTGCAAGAGGCCGACCCCTATAACAACGTCATCCGCACCGCCTATGAGGCGATGTCGGCGGTCTTGGGCGGCACCCAATCGCTGCACACCAATGCGCTGGACGAAGCCATTGCCTTGCCGACGGAATTCTCCGCCCGCATCGCCCGCAACACCCAGCTGATCCTGCAAGAGGAAACCGGCGTCACCCATGTCGTCGACCCGCTCGCCGGCTCCTACTACGTCGAAAGCCTGACCCACCAGCTCGCCGAAGAGGCCTGGAAGCTGATCGAGGAAGTCGAGGCCATGGGCGGCATGACCAAGGCCGTCGCCTCCGGCATGCCCAAGCTGCGCATCGAGGAATCCGCGGCCAAACGCCAGGCCGCCATCGATCGCGGCACTGATGTCGTTGTCGGCGTCAACAAATACCGGCTCGACAAACAAGACCCCATCGACATCCTTGATATCGACAACGTCGCCGTGCGCGAGGCGCAGATCGCCCGCCTCAAATCCACCCGCGCCGCGCGGGACGAGGCGAAATGCCAGACAGCGCTTGATGAACTATCCCGCGTGGCCGGTCTCGGCGGCAACCTGCTCGCCGCCGCCGTCGACGCCGCCCGCGCCCGCGCCACAGTCGGAGAGATCAGCATGGCCATGGAAAAAGTCTTCGGCCGCCACCGCGCCGAGGTGAAAACCCTCGCCGGCGTCTATGGCGCGGCCTACGAGGGCGACGAGGGCTTCGCCGCCATCCAGAAAGACGTTGAAGCCTTTGCCGAGGAAGAAGGCCGCCGCCCGCGCATGCTGGTGGTCAAGATGGGTCAGGACGGTCACGACCGCGGTGCCAAGGTCATCGCCACCGCCTTTGCCGATATCGGCTTTGACGTCGATGTCGGCCCGCTGTTCCAGACCCCGGAAGAGGCGGCGCAGGATGCCATCGACAACGACGTCCACGTCATCGGCATCTCGTCGCAGGCGGCGGGCCACAAGACCCTCGCGCCCAAGCTGGTGCAGGCGCTGAAAGACGCAGGCGCCGGCGAGATCCTCGTGATCTGCGGCGGGGTCATCCCGCAGCAGGACTACCAGTTCCTCTACGACGCAGGCGTCAAGGCGATCTTCGGCCCCGGCACCAATATCCCCTCGGCCGCCAAGGATATCCTCGCCCTGATCCGCAAGGCGCGGGTCTAAACGCTCTTGCCTTTCAACAGGGCCACGATCGCCATCGCGTGACCGTGGCCCAGATCAAAATCGGCCTTCAGCCAGGCCACAACCGGGGTTGCCTTGACCAAAAGCCCAGAACCATCGGCAAAGCCCTTCGCCTCGGCCATGGCGCGAAAATCCGCCGGCGTCTTGCCGGTCTTGGCCTCGATGTTGTCGAGATAGGCCTGAAAGCTCATCCGGTCATCCTCTCTGCATAAATATCCCACGGGGGTGCGGGGGTGTGAAACCCCCGCCGCCAGGGCCGCCTATCGCGCCGCCCACAAGAACCCGCGCCGCAGCATCTCACGCGCAGGCCCATGGTCGATCACGCCCGCCTTGTGCCCCAAGGCGTTGTAATAAACCCGCCCCTCGCCCCACAGCTTGGTATATCCCACCGGCATCGCCACCGGCCCATTGGCGCTATGCGGCCCAGCAGCTTGCGGAAAATCACAAACCGCATGCACCCGCACAGCAGGGTCGACATGCAGGTAATACTGCTCGCTGACCACGTCGAAATCGCCGATCCCCGCCACCAAGGGATCCTCGCCAAGCATCCGCACCCGGTATGCCACGCCGTCATTGCCCGGGATGCGCCACCCATTGCGCGCCGGTCATGAACTGCCACAAGACATCGCCGCGAAAGGCATCACACATGCCGCCATGACAGCCCGCCAGCCCGACGCCGCCCGCCACGGCAGCCGCGACGTTCTCGCTCTGCGCTTTGGCGATCTCGCTCATGGTCCAGACCGGCACGATCAGGCTCAGCCCCGCCAAGGCCTCGGCATCATCGAAACAGGCCAGCGTATCCTGGACCTCAACCGACATCCCCTCATCGCGCAACATCGTCGCGAACAGATCCGCCACCCGATCCGGCTCATGCCCCTCCCAACCGCCCCAAGTGATCAACGCCTTAGCCATGAAACCCTCCCGTTTCGCCGCAGACTGGAGCCAGCCTCGCGCCGCGTCAACGGCAAAGCTCAGGGGCAAAGCTCAGGCCGCCAGCGGGGCAGGGATGGGCCGCTTGGCAAAGGGGCGGAAGGTCAGCGCGGTGGCAAATCCCGCCAGCCCCAGCACCCAGCAGCTGATATAGAGCGCGCCATAGCCCCCGGTCGTGTCATAGATCCAGCCCGCCCAGCACCGGCCCGGTCGCCATGCCAAGGCTTCCCGCCATCGCCGTGCCGCCCATGATCGTCGCCATCATCTTCATCGGGAAATTCTCGCGCACCAGCACCGCATACAGCGGCATGATCCCGGCATAGATAAAGCCGAACATCGCGGCCACGACATAGAACTGCCGCCAGCTCCCGGGCAAAGAAATAGCCCATCGCGCCAAAGGCCTGCGCCAGCAGCCCCGCCACCAGCACCCGCTTGGCGCCAAAGCGGTCGCCCATCACGCCAAAGCCAATGCGCCCGCCCATCCCCGCCAGGCCCTCGACCGAATAGATCGAAACCGCCGCCAAAGCGCCAATGCCGCACAGCTGTGCATAGCTGACGGTGTGAAAGATCGGCCCCGAATGGGTGGCGCAGCAAAAGAAATTCGTCGCCACCAGCACCAGAAACTGCGGCGAGCGCACTGCCTGTCCCAGGGTCATCCCGGCATCCGGCGCATCAGCCGCCTGCACCACTTCCGCAGGCGGGCGGCGCAACAGCAGCGCCAGCGGCAAGGTCACCGCCAGCACAATCCCCGCCATGATGCTCAAAACCCCGCGCCAGTCATGGCTTTCGGCCAGCCGCGCCGCCAGCGGCGACATCGTCACCGGTGCCATGCCCATCCCCGCCGAGACCAGCGACACCGCCAAGCCACGCCGGGTCTTGAACCAACCCGTCACGGTCGCCATCATCGGCGCAAAGAAGGCCGCCAGGCAGCGCCCCCGACCAAAAGGCCGAAGCAGATCTGAAACCCCAGAAGGGACTCGACCCAAGATGCCGCCCAAAGGCTTGCCGAAAACATCAGCGCTCCGGCCATCACCACCGGCCTTGCGCCAAAGCGGTCAGCGGCCGCGCCCCAAGGCATCGCCGTCACTGCCATCGCCAGAAAGGCCAGCGTCATCGCCGCCGAGATTCCCGTGCGCGACCAGCCCGTCGCTTGCGACATCGGCGTCAGCAGCACCGGCAGCGAGAACAGCGCCCCCATCACCACGCAGCCCATCACCCCGCCGGCCGCCACGATCACCCAGCGAAACCCAGCCTCCTGGATTCCCGCCTCCTGCAGTCCTGCCTCTTGCATCCCCGCCTCCCAGCGCTTGCATCCGTCGCTTTAGATTGATATCAAGATAAAATGAGCAAAGCAATCCCCAGACCCACCGCTGCCCTGCCGATCGAAACCGTCCGCCAGATCCGCGACGAATGCCTCTGTCTCGCCGCGCAACGCGCCGCCCGCCTGCTGGCAAGGCGCTTTGACCGCTTGTTTGCGCCCCTGGGGCTGACCAATGGCCAGTTCTCGCTGATGGTGGCGCTGTCGGGCGAATGGCAGCCGCGTCTGGGCGAGTTGGCGCAGTTTCTGGCGATGGATTCGACCACCGTGACCGCGGCGGTCAAGACCCTGGGCAAAAGCGGCTTTGTCCATTTGCTGCCCGACGAGCTTGACGCCCGAGCCCGTCGCCCCGCCCTGACCGCCGCTGGCCACGCGGTGCTGACCCGCGCCACGCCACTGTGGATCTCCGAACACAAGGCGCTGGCCGCCGAGATCGACACCGACGCCAAGGCGCTGGTCACGGCTCTGGCCAAGATCGGCTAAAGCGGCGGCAAGCTCAGCGAGGCGGCCAGGCACCACAGCGCCACCGCATAAAGAAACAGCCGCTCGCTCAAACCAAAGAACCGCCGCAAGGGGGGCGAGATCGTCAGCACCACCGCAATGAATCCCGCGCTGATCAGATGGCGCAGCCATTCCACCACCTCGGGCAGGCCATGCTCCAGCCCCTGCGACAGCCTTGGGGTGGCTTCGATCACCGCCATATAGGCGCAGGTAAAGGCCAGAAGCGTGGCGGCATGATGCATCTGGCGCGCAAAGCCCTCGGGATCGCCGCGCGGATAGTTGGGATAGATCGCAACGCCCATCCGACCCAAAGCAACCAGCAGGAGATAGACCGGGATCATCTTGGGATAGGCCGGGGCCGTGGCCTGCCAGAACTGCCAGGCCAGCAGCGGCGCCGCGATACTGCCGGCCAGAAGATAGATCTTGAACCATCCTGCGGTCTTGCCAAGCCCATATGAACTGACCGCCTGCGGCAGCAGGGCAAAATCCCGGTTCAGCAGCTGAAACGACAGCAAAAGCACCAGATCCAGCACGTATAGCCCCGCCGCAATCTTCTCCATCACAGCCCTCCGCCGCCCGTCAGTCCCGCCGCGCGCACCCCAGCCTGATCCTCTATCTCGGCCAAATCAAAGCCTGCGCTGCTGTCGCACCCTTTACCGCGTCGCCAAGACACGACCAGCCCATCCTCTCTCCGAAAATATCTTCAGGGGGAGGCGGGCCCGCCCGCCGTGGGGGGCAGAAAGCCCCCCGCGCGCTTGGCCTCAAAGCCCTGCGTAAATCTCGGCCACCCGCGCCACGGCAGCTTCGGGGGTCATTTCCTCCGAAACACCCGTGCGCCGCGAGGTCAGTTCCACCACGCCATTGGCCAGCCCGCGCGGGCCGACGGTGATCCGCCAGGGCAGGCCGATCAGATCCATGGTGGCGAATTTCGCCCCCGCCCGCTCGTCGCGGTCATCGTAAAGCGCCTCCAGCCCCTTGGCCGCCAGCGCCTTGTAAAGCCCCTCGCAAGCCGCATCCGCCGCCGCATCGCCCTGCTTGAGGTTGACGATGCCAACCGGGAAGGGGGTGACGCCCTCGGGCCAGATGATGCCCTTGTCGTCATGGCTGGCCTCGATGATCGCCCCCAACAGACGGCTGACCCCGATGCCATGGCTGCCCATCTCGACCGGAACCTTCGCGCCGTCCGCGGTGACCACCGTCGCCCCCATCGCCTCGGAATACTTGGTGCCGAAGTAGAAGATCTGCCCGACCTCGATGCCGCGCGCCACCTTGCGGCGCTCTTCGGGAATGGCGTCGAACAGGGCCGCGTCATGGGTCTCATCGGTGCGGGCGTAAAGCGTGGTGAACTCCTTGCAGACCGCTGCAACCTCTTCGCGGTTGTCGTAATCGACCTCGCGCTTGCCCAGTTTCAACTCGGTGACCGCCGAGTCAAAGAACACCTCCGACTCGCCGGTTGCCGCCAGCACCAGAAACTCATGCGTGTCATCGCCGCCAATCGGCCCCGAATCCGCCCGCATCGGAATCGCGGTCAGCCCCATCCGCTCATAGGTGCGCAGATAGCTGACCATATGGCGGTTATAGGCATGCAGCGCCGCCGCCTTGTCGACGTCAAAGTTATAGCCGTCCTTCATCAGGAACTCGCGCCCGCGCATCACGCCAAACCGCGGCCGCATCTCGTCGCGGAACTTCCACTGGATGTGGTAAAGCGTCAGCGGCAGGTCCTTGTAGCTGGTGACATGGGCGCGGAAGATGTCGGTGATCATCTCCTCATTGGTCGGCCCATACAGCATCTCGCGGTCCTGCCGGTCCTTGATCCGCAGCATCTCCTGGCCATAATCATCATAGCGCCCCGACTCGCGCCACAGATCGGCGGGCTGCAAGGTCGGCATCAGCAAAGGAATATGCCCGGCGCGGACCTGCTCTTCATTGACGATGGCCTGGATGCGGTTCAGCACCCGCAAGCCCAGCGGCAACCACGAATAAATCCCCGCCGCCTGCTGCTTGATCATCCCCGCCCGCAGCATATAGCGGTGCGAGACAATCTGCGCCTCGGCAGGATTTTCCTTCAGAACCGGCAGAAAGTAACGGGAAACGCGCATCATTGCCTCTTGGGTTAGGGTTGCAGCGTTCCTAACGGGTTGGGCCAGCGCAGGCAAGCGGCGCGGGCCGGGCAGGCGTTGAGAAATCCTTAAGCACTCGACCCCATAGTGAGGGCGGTTTTGGTTGGAAGAGGCGCCCCGATGCGACTGCGCAGGTTCACACTGATTAAAAATTTCTCCATCGTCGCCCGGCTGCGCGTGTCCAATATTCTGACACTCTGCGGCTTTGCGACGCTTTGGACGATCGGGCATTTCGCGCTGAGTGAAAGCGCGGATAACCTGAGGGCGTCGAACCTGCTCACGCATTCCGTCATGCTGGCACAAGAGTCCGACATGATGCACGACGCCTTGCGCGCCGATGTGCTGCAAGCCCGCCTTGCCGGCCCGCTCGCGCCGAAGTATCAAAAGGATGCCGTGCGCGCCGATGTCAAACGGCATGCCGAGACGTTTCGCTCCAATATGGCGGATCTCGGACAACTGCCGCTGGCCGAGAATATTTCCAATGCCGTGGCAGAGGTGGTGCCGCTGCTCGACAGCTATATTGGTGCGGCGACCGACATGGTCGGTCTCGCGATGACAGCAGAGGCCGACGCCGAGGCTGGCATGCTTGACTTCACCGACAAGTTTCGCGCGGTCGAAGAAAAACTCGGCGCCCTTAGCGACGTGATGGTCAAACAGGCGCGGCTGGAGACCTCGCAGTCGGTACAAGAGATCGTCACAGCGCAGTTCAACCAGAATGTCATTTCGGCGCTGACCCTTGGCTTCTTGCTTGTCGCATCGTTGTGGACCAGCCGCAGCATCACAAGACCCCTGTTGCGCATCAAGCAGACGATTCTCGAAACGGTGAACGGCACTTATGTTTCGCGCACCGGCAAATTCGAACGGGCTTCGGATCTGAACGACGAAATCTCGGAAATCGCCCTGCATCTGGAAGTTTTGCGCGGCAAACTTGCCATCGGCGATGCCGCAGCCACACTCGCGGACCAAAGGCAAAAGGCCCAGGAAACTGTGGTTGCGGGTCTGACCGTCGGGCTTGCCGATCTGGCGCGCGGCAATCTCACCTCGCGGATCACCGGCGAGTTCACTCAGGATTATGCGGTGCTGAAAGCCGATTTCAACAGCACCCTCGATATGCTGGGCAGCACGATCGATCGGGTGGCAGGGGTTTCAGGGCAGATCCTCGACCGCGCCAGTGTGATTGCCAACGGCGCGGATGATCTGTCGCACCGCACCGCAAGTCAGGCCGCCACGCTGGAACAGACCGCAGCAGCGCTTGACCATCTGACCCGCAGCGTCAAAACCACGGCCGAGAATGCGGGGTCAGTCGCCTCCATCGTCGGCACCGTCCGCCAGGAGGCAGAGGAAAGCGGCCGCGTCGTCACCTCTGTCGTCACCGCGATGCACGAGATCGAGCATAGCTCCAGCCAGATCGCGCGGATTATTTCTGTGATCGACGATATTGCCTTCCAGACCAATCTCTTGGCGCTGAACGCCGGGGTCGAGGCGGCAAGGGCGGGCGATGCGGGGCGCGGTTTTGCCGTGGTCGCCTCCGAGGTGCGGGCGCTGGCGCAGCGCTCTTCCGCCGCCTCGCTGGAAATCCGCGATCTGATCGGCACCTCGGGCCAACACGTCGCCCGCGGCACGGTTTCGGTCGGCGAGGCGGGCACGGTGCTGGACAAGCTGGTCGGCCGGGTGTCCGAGATTGCCTCGCTGGTCTCCAACATCGCCGAGCAGGCGCGCGAGCAGTCCAGCGGCTTGGCCGAAGTGAACATCGGCGTCACCCAGCTTGACCAACTGGCGCAGCGCAATACCCAGATGGTCGAGGAAACTTCCAACGCCGCCAAGGCCTTGCAGCGTGACGCTGTGGATCTGGAGGGTCTTGTCAGTTCATTTGAAACCGAAAACACCACTTCGGCCAGCCCCATGGCCCGGGCGCAGAAACACGCCTTCGCGGCCTGAGGCTTCCCGGTCAGGCGCTGGGCGGTTGCTTGGTGCCCATCGCGTTACCCCTTGAAATTGCACCCCCCATGCGCGATGTCAGCACAGGGCAATAAGGATCGGGGCATGGCATTATCGCTGCGCGCGCAGGCGAAGTACTGGGGCATCGCTCTGGTGGTGTTCTTTGTGGTGTTCTGGCTGCTCGGCGGGGTGATCCTGCCCTTCCTTGTCGGCTCGGCCATCGCCTATTTCCTCGATCCGGTGGCGGATCGTTTGCAGCGCATGGGCTTTAGCCGTGTCGCCGCGACCTCGGTGATCACTCTGGTGGCGCTGCTGGGCATGGTGCTTTTGTTCCTCGCGGTGATTCCGACGCTGGTGCAGCAAACCACCGCCCTGATCAACTCCGCGCCGGAAATTGCGCAACGTTTGCAGGCCTTTCTGGTCGAGAAATTCCCCCAACTGGCCGACAGCACCTCGACGATCCGCCAAAGCCTGTCGGAGATTGGCGCCGCAATCCAGTCCAAGGGGGCCAGCGTCGCCCAAGGCGTGCTGACCTCGGCGCTGTCGCTGATTTCGGCACTGGTCTATCTGGTCGTCGTGCCGGTCGTGGCCTTTTACATGCTGCTCGACTGGGATCACACCGTCGCCCGCGTCGATGAGCTGTTGCCGCGCGAGCACGCCCCGGTGATCCGCCGCCTCGCGCGCGAGATCAACGAGGCGCTGGGCGCTTTCGTGCGCGGCCAGCTGACGGTCTGCCTTACCCTTGGCACCTATTACGCCATTGCCCTGATGCTGGCGGGGCTGCAATTCGGCCTTGTGGTCGGGGCCTTGGCCGGGGCGATCACCTTCATTCCTTATATCGGCGCCTTGGTCGGCGGCACCCTGGCCATCGGCCTTGCGCTGTTTCAGTTCTGGGGCGACTGGCTGTCGATTGGCATCGTCGCCGCGATCTTCGCACTCGGCCAGTTCCTTGAAGGCAATGTGCTGACGCCACGGCTTGTCGGCGCTTCGGTCGGCCTGCACCCGGTCTGGCTGATGTTCGCGCTTTCGGTCTTTGGCTCGCTGTTCGGCTTTGCCGGCATGCTGGTCGCGGTGCCGATTGCGGCCATCATCGGCGTGCTGACCCGCTTTGCGATCAGCCAGTATCAGGCGAGCACGCTCTACACCGGCCAGGTCGCGCCGGACAAGGATGCCTTGTGATCCACCGCCCGCCCTCTGGCCAGCTCGCCTTTGATCTGCCCGCCCAGGAAGCCTTTCGCCGCGCCGATTTCTTTCCCTCACCCGCCAATGCCGAGGCGCTGGCGGCGATTGACAGCTGGCCCGCCTGGCCGCAGGGCAAGCTCTTGCTGATCGGCCCCGAAGGCGCGGGCAAGACCCATCTCGCCCATCTCTGGGCCGAGGTCTCTGGCGCGCAGATCCTTCAAGCCTCTGATCTGCAAGAAGATCTCCTGCCGGATCTCGCCAAAACCCCGCTCGTGCTCGACAATGCCGAGACCGTCGCGGACGCGCAGCATCTGCAAATCGCGCTCTTCCATCTGCACAATCTGATGGCGGGGCAGGGCTTGCTGATCACCGCCAGCCGCCCGCCGCGCGACTGGGGCCTGACCTTGCCCGATCTGCAAAGCCGTCTGCAGGCCATCCCGATTGCCAGCCTGAACGCCCCCGATGATGCCCTGCTGGCGGCGGTTCTGCTCAAGCTTTTTGCCGACCGCCAGATCACTGTCCCGCCCAACCTGATCGCTTTTCTGCTGGTGCGCATGGACCGCTCCATCGCCGCCGCCCGTGCCCTGGTCAGCGCCCTTGACGCCCGCGCCTTGCAAGAGGGCCGCGCCGTAACCCGCGCGCTCGCCGCCGAGATGCTGGACTCGGACCCGCCCCGATGAAACAGTAAGCCACGTCACAGCGCTGTCACATTTCCCCCCGTAAGAAGCCCTCATGACACAAGCCGATTTCCTCAAAGCCCCCTTCGCCGAAGCCCTCGAACTGCCGCAGGCCGAAATCACCGGCCCGCGCCGGTTTTTCAACCGCGAGCTGTCCTGGCTCGCCTTCAACTGGCGCGTGCTGGACGAGGCCTCGAACCCCGCCGTGCCGCTGCTGGAGCGGCTGCGCTTCCTGTCGATCTCGGCCACCAACCTTGACGAGTTCTACACCGTCCGCGTCGCGGGCCTGCGCGCGCTGGTGCGGGCGAAAAACAAGACGCCGTCAGAGGATGGCCGCAGCCCCGAGGAACAGCTGACCCTGATCCACGCCAATGCGCGCCGCCTGATGCACACCCAGCAGGCCGTGTTCAACAAGCTGAAAAAGCAGATGGAGGCCGAGGGCATTTCGCTCTGCACCCGCTCGAAACTGACGGGGCGTGATCTCAAATTCCTCGAAGATCACTTTCTCAACAAGGTCTTCCCGGTGCTCTCGCCCCTGGCCATCGACCCGGCGCACCCCTTTCCCTTCATCCCCAACACCGGCTTTTCGCTCGCCCTGCAGCTTGAACGCGAAAGCGACCGGCGCACCCTGCAGGCCCTGCTGCCGATCCCGCAGCAGATCGCCCGCTTTGTGCCCTTGCCCAGCAAAGAGGGCGAACAGCGCTTTTTGCCGCTGGAAGAGCTTTTGCTGATCCATCTCGACATGCTCTTCCCCGGCTATACCGACCGTGGCCACTGCATGTTCCGCGTGCTGCGCGACAGCGATCTGGAGGTCGAGGACGAGGCCGAAGATCTGGTGCGCGAGTTCGAAACCGCGCTGAAACGCCGCCGCCGCGGCGAGGTGATCCGCCTGAAGCTTTCGGCAGGGGCGCCGCCCGAATTGCGCGCCCTGATCATGGAAGAGCTCGGCGTCTCGCCCGACGAGATGGTCGAGGTGCGCGGCCTCCTGGGCGTTGCCGACCTCAAGGAGCTGGTGCTCGCCAACCGGCCCGATCTCTTGTGGCCAAGCTTCATCCCCCGCGTGCCCGAGCGGGTGCAGGACCATGACGGCGACCTCTTTGCCGCCATCAAGCAAAAAGATATCCTGCTGCACCACCCCTATGAAACCT
This sequence comes from uncultured Alphaproteobacteria bacterium, assembly GCA_963815275.1. Classification (GTDB taxonomy): domain Bacteria; phylum Pseudomonadota; class Alphaproteobacteria; order Rhodobacterales; family Rhodobacteraceae; genus Cypionkella. Next base: position 26,924 of record CAWFGD010000014.1, on the reverse strand, counting down.
TTGATCTGGTTATCAGATTTCTGGAACACGCCGCCCGCGACCCCAATGTTCTGGCGATCAAGCAGACGCTCTACCGCACCTCCTGGGACAGCCCGATCGTCTCGGCGCTCTGCGAGGCGGCGGAATCGGGCAAATCGGTCACCGCATTGGTCGAGCTCAAGGCCCGCTTTGACGAGGCCGCCAACATCCGCCAGTCGCGCCGCCTGGAACGTGCCGGGGCGCATGTGGTTTACGGCTTTATCCACTACAAGACCCACGCGAAAATCTCGACCGTGGTGCGCCGCGAGGGCGAAAATCTGGTCACCTATACCCACTACGGCACCGGCAATTATCACCCGATCACCGCCAAGGTTTACACCGACCTGTCGTTCTTTACCTGCGACGCGGCCCTGGGGCGCGATGCAACGCGGGTTTTCAATTACCTCTCGGGCTATGTGCAGCCGCAAGGCCTTGAAAATCTGTCGATTTCTCCGATCAGCCTCAAGCAGAACCTGTTGGCGATGATCGCCGCCGAGGCCGATCACGCCCGCGCGGGCCGTCCGGCGGTGATCTGGGCCAAGATGAATTCGGTGATCGATTCCGAGGTGATCGACGCGCTTTACAAGGCCTCGCAGGCCGGGGTGCAGATCAGCCTCGTCATCCGTGGCATTTGCGGATTACGCCCCGGAATCAAGGGTCTGTCCGAGAATATTCGCGTGAAATCCATCGTTGGCCGCTTCCTTGAACACTCCCGCATCGTCTGCTTTGGCAATGGCGCGGGGCTGCCCTCGGCGGCGGGGCGGGTGTTCATCTCTTCGGCAGACTGGATGGGGCGCAATCTGACGCGGCGGGTCGAGACCTTGATCGAGATCCACAACGCCACGGTCAAAGCGCAGATCGTTGGCCAGATCATGGCCGCCAACCTCGCGGACGAGGCGCAAAGCTGGCTCTTGTCGCCCAACGGCAGCTACCGCCGCAATCTGACCCCGACCGATGGCCAGGCCTTCAACTGCCACCGGTTCTTTATGGAAAATCCCTCGCTGTCCGGGCGGGGCACGGCGGGCGCGCACGACGTGCAGAAACTGGCATAGGACATTCGCATGGGCAAACATGACGCAGACGACGACTCCGGCCCCTTTGGTCGCCCGCTGTTTGACGACCCTTCCGCCCGCGCGCTCTCCCGTGTCGGGGTGGTGGATGTCGGCTCGAACTCGGTGCGGATGGTGGTGTTTGACGGCGCGGCACGCTCGCCGGCCTATTTCTTCAACGAAAAGGTCATGTGCGGCTTGGGCAAGGGCCTGGCCGAAACCGGGCGTCTGAACCCCGAAGGCCGCCAGCGCGCCGTGGCAGCGCTGCGCCGTTTTGCCTTGCTGGCCAAGGGGATGGGCATCGGCCCGCTGACCGTGGTCGCCACCGCCGCCGCCCGCGAGGCCGAGGATGGTCTGGAATTTCAAGCCGAAGTTCTGCGCGAGACCGGCCTGCGGCTCTGGGTGGTCGATGGCAAGGAAGAGGCGCGGCTTTCGGCACAGGGCGTTCTGCTCGGCTGGCCCGAGGCTTCCGGCATCGTCTGCGACATCGGCGGCAACTCGATGGAACTGGCGCAGATCGGCGAAGGTCAGGTCGGCACCCGCGTCTCGACCCAACTCGGACCCTTCCGTCTGGCCCGCGTGTCCGACAATGCCAAAAAACGCGCCGCCCATATCGACGAGGTGCTGGCCGAGGCGCAAAAGACCCTGCAATCCGAGGGCCAGCGCATCTATCTGGTCGGTGGCTCCTGGCGGGTGATCGCCCGTCTGGATATGGAGCGGCGCAAGTATCCGATGACGGTTTTGCACGAATATCGTATGATGCCCAATGACTTGCTGGAAACGCTCGACTGGCTTGCCAAGGCCGATCTCGAGGATTTGCGCGCCCGCACCGGCACCTCCAACGCCCGTATGGAGTTGGTGCCGCTGGCCTGCGAGGTGCTGCGCGAGCTGATCACCATCCTGAAACCCTCCGAGATCGACGTCTCGTCTTATGGCATCCGCGAGGGCTTGCTCTATGAGCAAATGCCCAAACGCCTGCGCGCCCGCGATCCTCTGATCGAGGCCGCGCGCTTGGTGGAAAAGACCATGTCGCGGATTCCGGGCTTCGGCAAAAAGCTCTACGAATTCCTGGTGCCGCTGTTTCCCGATGCGACGCCCGAACGCACGCGCCTGATCAAGGTCGCCTGCCTGTTGCACGACACCACCTGGCGCACCCACCCCGATTATCGCGCCGAGGCCTGCTTTGATAACGTCACCCGCGCCAACCTCGGCGGGCTGGATCATCCGGGCCGGGTGTTCCTTGGCCTCTCGCTGCTGCACCGCTACAAGAACAGCCGCGCCGGCTCGCGGATGGAGCCGCTTTTCGCCCTCTTGACCGAGGCCGAGTTGCGCGATGCCGAGGTGCTGGGCAAAGCCATGCGCTTTGGGGCGATGTTCGCGGTCTCCGACCCTTCTGACGTGGCGCGGCTGGTCTGGAATGCCGAGGCCAACCTGTTGGAATTGCAGCTGACCCGCAACGGTCGTGGGCTGTTTGGCGAGGTGGCGCAGGCGCGCTTTACCAGCCTCGTCTCTGCCATGAAGGCCGAAGCCGCCATCGGCGATCTGCCATGATCCTGCGCTTTGACCACATCGCCATTTCCGCCGAAACCTTGGACGAGGGCGTAGAGGCCGTCGAAGCCGCGCTTGGTGTTGCCCTCGCAGGTGGCGGTCAGCACGCTCATATGGCGACGCATAATCGGCTGCTGGGTCTTGGCGACCTTTACCTCGAGGTGATTGCGGCCGATCCCGGCGCGCCCCGGCCGTTTTGGCCGCGATGGTTCGATTTAGACAATTTTTCGGGCAAACCTCGCCTGACCAACTGGGTTGCAGGTTGCAATAACCTAAGTGCTGCCGTGGCGCTTTGCCCTAAAGGCATCGGCAATCCCGCCCAATTGCAGCGCGGCGACTACCGCTGGCAGATGGCGATTCCTGCCGATGGCAAGCTGCCCTTTGATGGCGCTTTTCCGGCCTTGATCGAATGGCAGGGCGAGCTGCACCCCGCCCGCGCCTTGCCCGAAAGCAATCTCCGCCTGACCGAACTCGAGATCACCCACCCCGAGGCAGAGGCGCTTGCCGCCGCCCTCTCGCCCCTGATCGACGATTCCCGCATCCATATCCAGCAGGGTCCGCGCGCCATGCGCGCCAGTTTCGTCACCCCGCATGGGCCGCGTCACCTCGAATGATCCGCCCTGCCACGCCTCGCGACATTCCCGCCATCACCGCGATCATCAATCAGGTGATCCGCGAGACCACGATCACCGTCAATTCGGTCGAAAAAACCGAAGCCGAAGTGCTTGCCCTGCTGCACGACCGCCGCGCACTGGGGCATGAGATTTTCGTCGCCGAGGATAACGGCATCGCGGGCTACGCCACCTATGCCCAGTTTCGCGGCTCGGTCGGCTATGCCCGCACCATGGAACATTCCGTGGCCCTGACCGCAGCAGGGCAGGGCAGGGGCCATGGCCGCGCCCTGATGGCCGCCGTCGAATCTCATGCCGCCCGGGCCGGCGCGCATGTCATGATTGCAGCAATCACCGCCGATAACCTCGCCTCCATCGCCTTCCACCAGCGCCTTGGCTACCTCGAAACCGCCCGTATGCCGCAGGTCGGCTATAAATTCGGCCTTTACCACGATCTTGTGCTGATGCAGAAATTCATCTCCTGACAAGTCGTGCACGACAGGTTATCCTTTGCTTATGTCGATCTGGACCCGCATCTCCGAAGCCATCGCCGCCCTGACTTCGGGCGAGGGGCTGGCGGCCGTCTTCGACCGCTTGCGCAACGGCCCGCTGCCGGAACGCTCGATCGGTTTCACCATTGGCGTCATTGCCTTGGGCGCTAAAATGGCCAAGGCCGATGGCGAGGTGACCCGCGACGAGGTCGCCACCTTCCGCCGCATCTTCCACATCGCCCCCGAGGAAGAGGCCAACGCCGCCCGCGTCTACAACCTCGCGCGGCAGGACGTCGCGGGGTTTGAACACTATGCCCACAAGATCGCCCAGCTGTTCAACAAACCCGGCCTGCCGCTCTGCGCCGATGACCGCAATGTGCTGATCGACATTCTTGAGGGACTTTTCCAGGTCGCCATGTCCGACGGCGCTTATCACCCCGCCGAAGATGCCTTTCTGGCCGAGGTCGCCCGCATCTTTGGTCTGGATGAGCGCTGCTTTTCGGTGCTGCGCGGCCGCTTTGTCGAAGGTGCGCCGCGCGATCCCTTTGATGTGCTGGGCATCCCCCCCGACGCCGATGTCGAAGCAGCGCGTCAGGCCTGGCGCAGCGCCGTCAAGGAAAGCCATCCCGATGTGATGATCGCCCGCGGTGTGCCCGCCGAGGCGGTGAAGCTCGCCGAACGCCGCCTCATCGCCATCAACGCCGCCTGGGACGAGATCCAGGCGCGCGTGGCGGCCTGATGCGGATCGCCTCTTACAACGTCGAGTGGTTCAACGCCCTCTTCGATGACGCAGGCCGCTTGTTGCGTGATAACGAACGCTCGGCGCGCTATCAGATCACCCGGGGTCAGCAGCTTGATGCGCTGGGCACCGTGTTCCGCGCTTTGAACGCCGATGGCATCATGGTGATCGAGGCCCCCGACACCAATGGCAAACGCTCGACCGTCACGGCATTGGAGGCTTTTGCAGCGGCCAACGACTTGCGCGCCCGCCGCGCCCTGATCGGCTTTGCCTCTGAAACCGAACAGGAAATCGCCTTTCTCTATGACCCCGACGTCCTGACGGCCCATCATGACCCGCAGGGTGATCCAGCCCCCTCGCATGGTGCCCCCGGCGCGCCGCGTTTCGACAGCCAGCTCCGGCTTGATCTGAACAGCGACGGCGAGGAAGACCTCGTGCGCTTTTCCAAACCCCCCTTGGAACTGGCGGTCACCACCGCTTCGGGGGTCAAGCTGCGTCTGATCGGCGTGCACGCCAAATCCAAGGCGCCGCATGGCGTCACCGACCCAAAGGTCTTCACCCGGATTTCCATCGAGAACCGCCGCAAGCAGCTCGCCGAATGCCTCTGGCTGCGCGCCCGCGTCGATCGCCAACTGGCGGCTGGCGACAGCCTGATGGTGATGGGCGATTTCAACGACGGGCCGGGGCTGGACGACTTTGAAAAACTCTTCGGCCATTCCGGGGTCGAGATCGTGCTGGGCAACAAGGTGGCACCAGAGGCCCGCCTGACCGACCCCCATGCCGCCATGGCCCTGACCCGCACGATGGCGATGTCCGCCACCTCGGCGCGCTTCTGGCAGCCGGTGCAGAAACGCTATTTCGAGGCGCTCCTGGATTTCATCATGATCTCGCCCGATCTGGCCGCCAAGCAGCCCGATTGGCGGATCTGGCACCCCTTCAACGACCCCGCCGTCACCGCCCACCCCGACCTTGCCGATGCGCTGCTTTCCGCCTCCGATCACTTCCCGGTGACGCTGGATATCGCTCTGTGATTTGAAATCACGGGCTTTCGTGCTTTTATAGCAGGCATGAAACAGCTCATCCTCGCCCTCAGCCTGCTCGCCACGCCCCTCAGCGCCCAGAACGTCACGCCGCCAGCCTCGGACGTCGACGAAGGCTTCTCGCTCTTGCAAGAGGGCGCGAAACTCTTGTTGCGCGGCATGGCCTCGCAGATGGAACCGGCGATGAAGGACATGGCCGACGCGATGCAAAAGGCCGCGCCGCAGTTGCAAGCCATCCTCGCGATGATCGACGATGTGAAAAATTACGACGCGCCGACGCGTCTGCCCAACGGCGATATCCTGATCCGCCGCAAGCTGGGCGCGCCGCCCGCGCCCGCGCTGCCTGATCCTGCCAAACCCGATGCTGCCAAACCGGGCGAGACCGACCTTTAGCACACAGAAGCGTTCCTTGACGCTGCCCGCCGCGTAAGGCAGTTTGCGGCAAAATTGAAAGAGCAGCATCTTGGCAACGACCAACCCGTTCTCCCGCTTTGAATTCCTGATCGCCTGGCGCTACCTGCGGGCGCGCCGCGCCGAGGGTGGCGTTTCGGTGATGACCTGGATCAGCCTGATCGGCATCACCCTCGCGGTCTTTGCCCTGATCGCCACGCTGGCGGTGCGCTCGGGCTTTCGCGCCGAGTTTGTCGATACCATCCTCGGCTCGAACGCCCATGTCACGGTCTATGCCGCAGGCCACCTCAATGCCGATGGCCAAGAGGTCAAGGGCTTCGCCGATTTCGACATGATCGCCGAAAGGATCCGCAAGATCCCCGGCGTCAAGGATGCCGCCCCCGTCGTCAAGGGTCAGGTCATGGCCACCGCAGGGCAGGGCACCACGGGGGCCGAGGTCTACGGCATGCGCGCCGATGATCTCAAGGCGATCCCCCGGGTTGGGGTTGGCTCCGACGCTTACGGCAATATCGACGATTACGACAAAGGCCTCGCCATCGGCTCCGGCATCGCCCGCGAGTTGGGCGTGACCGTCGGCGACCGCATCCGCCTCGTCGCCCCCTCGGGCATGAAAACCGCCTTCGGTTCCTCGCCCCGCGTCAACGCCTATCCGGTGGTCTATATCTTCACCGCCGGGCCTGACGTCGACAAAACCCGCATCTACATGCCCTTCACCGAGGCGCAGAGCTTTTTCAACCGCGAGGGCTTTGCCGATGAGCTTGACGTCCGCGTCGAGAACCCCGAGCAGATCGACGACTACGCCATTCCGCTGATGCAGGCGGGCGGCGAAGATGCTTTGCTTTGGACATGGCGCGATTCTGCGGGCGGCTTCCTGCGCGCGCTGGATATGGAGGACAATGTGATGTTCATCATCATGTCGATCCTCGTGCTGATTGCGGCGATGAACATCGTCTCGGGCCTGATCATGCTGGTGAAGAACAAGGGCCGCGACATCGGCATCTTGCGCACCATGGGCCTGACCGAGGGCTCGATCCTGCGGATCTTCTTCATCTGCGGCGCCTTTACCGGCGTCGTCGGCACCGCGATGGGCGTGCTGCTCGGCTGCCTTTTCGCCATCTACATCGACCCGATCTACGCCTTCGTGAATTACCTCGCCGGTGGTGGCGTCTGGGACCCCGATCTGCGCCACATCTACGCGCTGCCCGCCAAACTGCGCCTGCACGACGTGCTCTCCGCCGTTTCGCTGTCGCTGGGCCTTTCTTTCATCGTCACCATCTTCCCCGCCCGCCGTGCCGCGCGGATGAACCCGGTCGAGGCGCTGCGCTATGAGTAATTTCGCCCTCGAACTCGCCGGGATCGACAAATCCTACAATCAGGGTCTGCCCTCGCAGGTCACGGTGCTGTCGGGCGCCACGCTCGAGGTCAAGCGTGGCGAAGTCGTCGCGCTCGTCGCCCCCTCGGGTGCGGGCAAATCGACTCTGCTGCATATCGCGGGTCTTTTGGACACGCCCGACGAAGGCTCGGTCGCGCTGAATGGCCAGAACATGGTCGGCCTCAGTGACCGCGCCCGCACCGCTGCCCGGCGCAACGATGTCGGCTTCATCTACCAGTTCCACCACCTGCTGCCCGAGTTCACCGCGCTGGAAAACATCATCATTCCCCAGCTCGCCAATGGCGTCGCGGCGGGCGAGGCGCATGCCCATGCCATGCAACTGCTTGATCACGTCGGCGTTGGTGACCGCGCCAGCCACCGCCCGGCGGCCCTCTCGGGCGGTCAACAACAGCGCGTCGCCTTCTGCCGCGCGCTGGCCAACCGGCCAAAGCTGCTGCTTGCCGATGAACCCACCGGCAACCTCGACCCCGAAACCTCCGAGCAGGTCTTCTCGGCCCTGATGAAACTGGTGCGCGACACCGGCCTCGCCGCCCTGATCGCCACCCACAACCTCGACCTCGCCGCCCGCATGGACCGCATCGTGCGGCTCGACAAGGGCCGCGTCACCCCGGCCTGATCCAGATCAAGGCGCATCTTTTGCCGCAACGGCATTCTGCCTGAAAAAAGGGAGTTTCAGATGCGCCTTATCCTCGCCGCCGCTGCCAGCCTTACTCTCGCAGGTTGCCTGCCCGTCCCGCCGCCCGAGCCAACGCCCGCGCTGGATTTCGCCAATTTCTGTTCGGCCTGCCACGGCCCGCGCGGCAAGGGCGACGGCCCGGTCGCAGCGGACTTCGCCAAAAAGCCCGCCGACCTGACGCGGCTATCGGCACGCAATCACGGCACCTTCCCCACCACCCGCGTCATGGCGCAGATCTGGGGCTATACCGGCAAAAAGGGTGACGGCGTGATGCCCGATTTCGCCCCCCTGCTAGAGGGCGAACTGGTGCCCTACGACGGCGGCGACGGCATCATGACGCCAACGCCGATCCGCCTTGTCGAGCTTGCCGAATACCTCAAAGCCCTGCAACAGCCCCGGCGTTAGGCCCATTCACCCCGGCGAAACACCGGCACCCGCGCCCCATCCGCGCCGATGCCATCAATATCCACCTGACCCGAGCCGATCATCCAATCGACATGGATGATGCTGGAATTGCCGCCCCGCGCCGTGACCTCCTCGGGCGACAGGTCCGCGCCGCCGACAAAGCACTTGGAATAGCATTGCCCCAAGGCGATATGGCAGGCGGCATTCTCGTCAAACAGCGTGTTGTAAAACAACAGACCCGAGGCCGAGATCGGCGAGCCATGCGGCACCAGCGCCACCTCGCCCAGCCGCCGCGCGCCCTCATCCGCCTCGATCAGCTTTTGCAGCACCGCTTCGCCCTTGCTGGCATGGGCCTCGACGATTTTACCGCCCTCAAAGCGCACGCGGATCTCCTCGATCAGCGAACCCTGATGCGCCAGCGGTTTGGTGGCCGAAACATGGCCCTCGACCCGCAAGGCATGCGGCGTGGTGAACACCTCCTCCGAGGGGATGTTCGGATTGCACACCACACCATTCTTGGCAGGGGATGCGCCGCCCATCCACTCGTGGCCATCGGCAAGCCCCACCGTCAGATCCGTCCCCGGTCCGGTGAAGTGCAGGGCGGCAAAGCGCTGCCCGTTCAGCCATTGCCGCCGCGCCAAAAGGTTCGCGTTGTGCTCGGCCCAGGCCGCCACAGGGTCGGGCGTGTTGATGCGGGAAGCCTCGAATATCGCCTCGGCCAACCGCGCCACCGCCGCCTCAACCGGCAGATCGGGGAACATCTGCCGCGCCCAGGCCTCACCGGGATAGGCGCAGATCGACCAGTTCACCTCGAAATTGGTGATCGCCGTCATCGCAGGTTTGACCGCCAGCGAAGTGGCCTTGCCCGCCCGCGAGACAAGCGCCGGGTCCTGTCCGGCCAGCAGCATCGGGTTGTCGCCAGCAATCGCCATCCGCGCAGCGCCCTTGGCAAAAGCCGCCGCCATCCCGTCGTAAAGCCAGCCGGGCGCCGCATCAAAGGCCGCATCCCGCGCATTCTCGAACTTGGCCAGCGTCACGGCCTCATCGGCAAAGAACGGCGTCACCACCCCGGCCCCGGCGCGGTACGCCGCCGCCGCCACCAGTCGCACCAAGGGCAGGGCCGAGATCGGCGCGGTCAGCACCAGATCCTGCCCCTCTTGCAGGTTCAACCCCACCCGCACCGCCACTTCGGCCAGTTTTTCCAGCCTGCTCTGATCAATCATCTTTGCCTCCTCGCATTCGGGGCGAAGATAGCCGCCAAGGCTCAGGCCGCAAGCCCCTGATAACGGCCATAGCCAAGATCCGCGCTCTCGATATCGCCCGCGCGCTCCGAGATCAGATCGGTCAACAGCCGCGCCGAGCCTGCCGCCATGGTCCAGCCCAGCGTGCCGTGGCCGGTGTTCAGATAGAGGTTCGGCAAGGACGACGCCCCGACGATCGGCGTGCCATCCGGCGTCATCGGACGCAGGCCGCACCAGAAGGTCGCCTGGCTTTGATCGCCTGCGCCGCCAAACAGATCCTCGACCGAATGCACCAGCGTCTCGCGCCGCCTTGGGTGCAAGGTCATGTCAAAGCCCGCAATCTCGGCCATGCCGCCAACCCGGATCCGGTCGCCAAGCCGGGTGATCGCGATCTTGTAGGTCTCGTCCATGATGGTCGATTCCGGGGCGCGGGTCGCATCCTTGATCGGCACGGTGATCGAATAGCCCTTCACCGGATAGACCGGCAGGCGCATGCCCAAGGGCCGCGCCAGAATGGGCGAATAGGACCCCATCGCCAGCACAAAGGCATCCCCCGTCACCGACCCCTCCGATGTCTTCACCCCGGTCACGCGGCCCTGCGCCGCCTCGATCCGCTCGATAGTCACACCCCAGCGGAACACCACGCCCAAGGCCTCGGCCATCTCGGCCAGCGAATTGGTGAACTTGAAGCAATCACCGGTCTCATCCCCCGGCAGCCGCAAGCCGCCCGCGATCTTGTGGCGCTTGTCGGCCAGACCCGGCTCGACCGCGATGCAGCCATCGGCGTCCAGCACCTCAAAGGGCACGCCATCCGCTGCCAGCACCTTGATATCCTTGGCCGCGCCATCAACCTGCTTTTGCGTGCGGAACAGCTGCAAGGTGCCCTGGGTGCGCTCGTCATAGGAAATCCCCGTGTCGGCGCGCAGCTCTTTCAGGCAATCGCGGCTGTATTCGGCCAAGCGCACCATGCGGCTCTTGTTGCGGGCATAGGCGGGCGAGGTGCAATTCAGCAGCATCTTGGTCACCCAGGACAGCTTGGCAAAATCCGGCATCGGCTGGATGATCAGCGGCGCATGCCGCATCATCAGCCACTTCACCGCCTTGGCGGGAATGCCGGGGGCGGCCCAGGGGCTGGCATAGCCGGGGCTGATCTCGCCGGCATTGGCGAAAGAGGTTTCCAGCGCCGGCCCCGGCTGCCGGTCCAGTACGGTGACCTCATGTCCGGCGCGGGCCAGATAATAGGCCGTCGTTACCCCGATGACGCCCGCACCCAGAATGACAATTTTCATCCGCCCGCTCCTTTGAACTCGCCTTGCGCGAGACTAGCAGATTTGCACGAAAGGATCTGGCAAATTTCCAGCCGATCCGCTTATTTTTGCGATGATATCACTACCATAATACATTTTATCAGCAGTTTATTTCACTAGTTAGTAGTATCACCGCAGGTGCTGCGAAAGCAGGCAGTTTGCAAACCGCCCGTCTTTTGCGCAGCGCCGCCCGCGCCGCCGCCAATCCCGCGCTGTTGATCCGCCAGTCAATAACACTTGTTGACAGATCTCCCCCGCTCGGGAGTAATCTCAAACCAGAGAGCGGGAGTCGCACGCCCTGTCATGCCTTTGTGACAGACGCGCGCCAAACTGTTCTGGCGGAGGAGATGTCGAAGACACCCGCCGCGATTTCCGTAACATCGGACCAAACCTCAGGGAGATTTTCGTGACCACGAAAACCACGTTCAACCGCCGCACCTTCCTCAAGACCACCGCCGCTGGTGCAGGCGCGCTTGCCGCCCCGGCGCTGATCTCGTCCAAAGCCCTCGCCTCCTCGGGCGAGCTGAACTTTGTCGGCTGGGCAGGCTACGACACCTTCAAGACCGACGTTTTCCCCGCCTTCACCAAGGCCACCGGGATCACGGTGAACTTCAAGGAACTCCCCGATCAGGACACCATGTTCGGTGAGGCCAAAGTCGCGTTGGAAGCAGGCGGCGTCGATATGGTGGAACCCACCATCGACCGCGTCGGTGCCTGGAACTCCAACGGCATCCTCGGCGCTTGGGATCCGGCCAAGCTCGCCATGGACAACTACCTGCCCGGCCTCGCCGATGGCGCTGCGGGCGAGCGGTCGCACAAGGACGGCCAACTGCTCTATGTGCCCTCGAACTGGGGCACCGAGTCGCTGGTCTACAACAAGGACGAGGCCAAGCTTGGCGATCCGGCATCGCTCGGCGCGCTCTTCTCGGCCGACAATCAGGTGACCCTGCGTCCGCATTCGGCGCTGGCCGCCATGGGCCGCTGGCTCGACGCCACCGGCAAGCTGCCGCGTCCTTGGATGGACAGCTATTCCGACATGGGCGCAATGGTCGAGCTCTGGGACATCGCGCTGGCCGAGGCCGTCAAGGCCAAGGGCAACGTCGTGCAGTGGTGGTCGGGTGAAAACGAGGCCAACGCGGGCTTCACGGCCAATGGTGCCACCGTCGGCCTGTGCTGGGATTCGACCGGCTTCAACCTGCGCAACGATGGCTACGGCTATGTTGCCCCGGTTGAGGGGGCCTTTGCTTGGCATCAGGGCTTTATCCTGATGAAGAACGCCAAGAACGTCGATCAGGCGCACGAACTGGCCAAATGGACCTCGACCCCCGAAGGCGCTGCCCTCTGGGCCACCGCCTTCTCGTCGAACCCCGTGGGCAAAGGCGCGTCGGATCACATGAACCCCGACGTCTCGGCCTATTACAACGGCACCTTCAACGACGAGGCGCTGTCCAAGCTGTGGTGGTGGCCCGACCAGTCGGCCGAATTCCTCACCAAGCGGGCGGAATATGCCGATAAATACAAGGCCGCTTAAGGCGCTTTGCTAACCAGAACGCCGGGTCCTGTCGGGCCCGGCGTTGCTATTTCCGGGCCATGCCGGCCTCAAAAAACAAAAATCAAACAGGGGGAAAGACGATCCATGAGTGCTGGGATTGATCTTGAAAATGTGTGCTGCGATTTCGGCTCTTTTCGGGCTGTCGATACTGCCAATGTCTCGATCGAACCGGGCGAGTTCTTTTCCTTCCTTGGCCCCTCGGGCTGCGGCAAGACCACCATCCTGCGGATGATCTCGGGCTTTATCGAGCCGACCCAAGGCGTGATCCGCATCGGTGGCCAGGACATGCGCGGCCAGCGCCCCAACCAGCGCCCCACCGCGCTGATCTTCCAGAACCTCGCGCTGTTTCCGCTGATGTCGATCTGGGAGAACATCTCTTTCGGCCTGGAAGTGCGCGGGGTGGACAAAGCCAAACGCCGCGCCCGCGCCCAGGAACTTCTGGACATGGTCGATCTGCCCGACGCCGCCGACAAGATGGTCAGCCAGCTTTCCGGCGGCCAGAAACAGCGCGTCGCCATCGCCCGCGCTCTGGCGGTCGAACCCAAGGTCATGCTGCTCGACGAACCGCTCTCCGCCCTCGATCTGAAACTGCGCCAACACATGCGCGCCGAGCTTCGCGCCATCCAGAAACGCACTGGCGTCACCTTCATCTACATCACCCACGACCAGGGCGAGGCCCTCGCCATGTCCGACCGCGTCGGTGTGATGAGCCAGGGCCGCATCCAGCAGATCGCCACACCCCGCGAGATCTACAACAATCCCTCCAACGGCTTCGTTGCGGCTTTTGTTGGTGAAAACAACGTCTTCACCGGCTCCATCGCCAATCCCGCCGCAGGCATGGCCAGTTTCGAAACCGCCCACGGCCGCCTTCGCGCCCGGCTTGGCGATCAGGCCAAGGGCGGCAATATCAAGCTTTACGTCCGCCCCGAGCACACGATCCTGACCGAAACCGCGGGCAGTGAAAACACCATCCCGGTGACCGTCTCCGAGGTCTCCTTCGAGGGCAATTTCATCTCTGTCCATGCCAAGACCGACGCAGGCCAGATCCTCGTCGCCGAGGTGCGCAACGATGGCGCCGCCACCGTCCCCGCCATCGGCGCCAAGCGCTTTGCCAGCTTCAACGCCGAACATGCAGCGATCCTGCCAGACGCCGGGCGGGTGGCGTAACATGGGGGAAATGATCCGACGCTACGGGCGCGGCGCCACCCTGCTGATCTTGCTGATCACCGCTTTCTGGCTGGTGATGCTGGTGGTGTTGCCCAATATCACCCTGCTGGAAAGCTCGTTCCGTCCACTGCTCCCGGTGACCGAGATCGGCGGCCCACGTGACGTCTATACCCTGCAAAACTACGCCAAGGTCTTCAATGGCAACATCGACACCTCACTGATGGGCATCCCGCTGACCATCCCCGTCCACGTCTATACCCTGACGCTGACGATCTTCTATTCGGTGGTGGTGACGATCCTGTGCTTTATCCTCGCCTATCCGCTGTCTTACTTCATGGCCAAGATCATCAACCCAAAGTCCTTGCCGACGATGTTCCTGATCCTCTTCGTGCCGCTTTGGGTCTCCGAGGTGCTGCGCGCCTTTGCCTGGTGGATCATCCTGGCGCTCAAAGGCCCGCTTTCGTCGCTGCTGGTCTGGCTGCACCTGATCGACCAGCCGGTGCGCTGGATCTCGGGCTATAACGGCGTGCTGATCGGGCTGGTTTACACCTATGTGCTCTTCATGATCTTCCCGGTCTACAACGCGATGTCCTCGCTCGACAGCAACCAGATCGAGGCCGCCGAAGACCTCGGCGCGCCGTGGTGGCGCACCCATCTGCGCATCGTGCTGCCGCATTGCAAACCCGGCATCGCCAGCGGCGCCGTCATGGTCTTCATGCTCTCGGCAGGTTCGCTGCTGGTGCCGACGATCCTCGGCTCGACCACCTCGCAATGGTTCACCCAGACCATCCAGCAATGGATGTTCGACGCGCTGGATTGGAATACCGGTGCAGCCTATGCCTTCATCCTGCTGCTGATCTGCACCCTCTTCGTCAGCCTGGTGATGAAGCTCTTCCGCGTCAAACTTTCCGACATCGTGAAATAAAAGGGCAGGGCATGTATCAACTCCGGCAAAACCTCGCCCGCCTCTATGCAGGGCTTTTCGTGCTCTATCTCCTGATCCCGCTGGCGATCATGGGGCTTGCAGCCTTCAACGACAACAAGACCCCCTCGATTGTGCCGTGGAAGGGTTTCACCTGGAAATGGTTCGACCTTCTCTGGGCCGATGCCACCATGTGGCAGGCCTTCCGCAATACCATCTTCGTCGCCATCGCGGTGGCGGCGCTGGCAGTGATCGTCGGCACCGCCGCCGCGATCCTGATCAACTCGGTCTCGGGCAGGCTCAGGTCAAGCCTTTACGGGCTGATGATCTCGACCCTGTTGATCCCCGGCGCGGTGATCGGCATCTCGACAATGATCATGTGGACGAAAATCGGCAACGGGCTGGACAGCAACTTCATCCTGTTCAAGCCGGGCCTGCATCTCTCGGTGCTGGGACAGGTCAGCTATGTCGCCGCCATGGTGATGCTGCTGGTGCTGGCGCGGTTGCAAAGCTTTGATCTCGGGTTGGAAGAAGCCGCCCTCGATCTGGGCGCGTCCCATGCCCAGGTCATGCGCCGCATCCTTCTGCCGCATCTCTATCCGGCCATCGGGGCAGGGGCGGCGGTGGCCTTCTTCCAGTCGATCGAAAACTACAACGTCACCCAGTTCACCCGCGGCGGCGCCAATACCCTGACGGTCTATGTCTTCTCCAAGGTCCGCTCCGGCATCACGCCGACGATCAACGCGCTGGCGCTGATGCTGATGCTGGTGACGCTGGCGCTGGCCGTGGCCTACGAGATCAACCGCCGCCGCCGCGCCGCCATCGAAGGCGCACGCGAGGCCGAAGCCCGCCGCGCCGCCGCGCTGGAAGAGGCCTATTAAGCACAAGGTGCGCCCGCTGGGCGCACCTTGAACCTGCCCGCGAGGCTGCGCCTTGGCGCAGCCTCCGCCTTAGAAAAACGCCTGCAACCCGGTGATCGCGCGGCCCAGGATCAGCGCATGCACATCATGCGTGCCCTCATAGGTGTTGACCGTCTCAAGGTTGACCATATGCCGCATCACCTGGAACTCTTCCGAAATGCCGTTGCCGCCATGCATATCCCGCGCCAATCGCGCCGCATCCAGCGCCTTGCCGCAATTGTTGCGCTTGATGATCGAAATCATCTCGGGGGCCGCATTGGCCTCATCCATCAGCCGCCCGACCCGCAGGCTTGCCTGCAAGCCCAGCGAAATCTCGGTCATCATATTGGCAAGCTTCAGCTGGTAAAGCTGGGTCTGCGCCAAGGGCTTGCCGAATTGCTTGCGGTCCAGCCCATATTGCCGCGCCGCGTGCAGGCAATACTCCGCCGCCCCCAGCACACCCCAGGAAATGCCATAGCGCGCCCGGTTCAGACAACCAAACGGCCCCTTCAAGCCCTCGACGAAGGGCAGCAAGGCCTCTTCGCCGACCTCGACATCCTTCATCACGATCTCGCCGGTGATGCTGGCCCGCAGGCTCAACTTGCCGCCGATCTTCGGCGCGCTCAGCCCCTTGGTGCCCTTGTCCAGCACAAAGCCCCGGATCTTGCCGCCATGGGCCTCCGACTTCGCCCAGATCACGAAAACATCCGCAATCGGCGCGTTGGAGATCCACATTTTCGCGCCATTTAGCACATAGCCATTGGCGGTCTTCTTCGCGACGGTCTTCATCCCCGCCGGGTCCGAGCCCGCATCCGGCTCGGTCAGACCAAAGCAGCCGATCCACGCGCCACTGGCCAGCTTCGGCAGATACTTCATCCGCTGCGCTTCCGAGCCATAGGCATAGATCGGATACATCACCAAAGACGACTGCACCGACATCATCGACCGGTATCCCGAATCGACCCGCTCCACTTCCCGCGCGACCAGACCATAGGCGACATAAGACGCGCCCAGCCCGCCGTATTGCTCCGGCACGGTCAGGCCCAGCAGACCCATCTCGCCCATCTCGCGGAAGATCGCCGGATCTGTCGCCTCGTCGCGGTAGGCGGCAATCACCCGCGGCTGCAATTTTTCCTGCGCATAGGCCCGCGCCCCGTCGCGCAGCATGCGTTCTTCTTCGCTCAGCTGGTCCTCCAGCCGAAAGGCATCCTCCCAATCGAACCGCCCCAGATCGGGGGCATCCTTGGCTTTCAGAACAGGGCGATCAGTCATGCGAAACCTCCATCAGATTTGCGCCCTTATTGCATGATTCCCACAAAAAGCCTAACGAGGGCTTAACATCATCTCATGAGGAAACCTCATATGATCTCGCGCCGCTACCTGCCCTCAATGGCCTCGCTCCTCGCGCTGGAAGCGGTGGAGCGCACCGGCTCCGCCTCGGCCGCCGCCAGTGAACTGAACCTGACCCAGGGGGCGATCTCAAGGCAACTTCAGGCCTTCGAGGCCCAGATCGGCGTGCCGCTGATCATCCGCGACAAACAGCGCCTGCACCTCACTCCAGCCGCACAAGACTACTGCCGCGAGATCCGCCGCAGCCTGCAATCGCTCTCGCAAGCCTCGCTGACCCTGCGCGCCAACCCCAATGGCGGTGCACTCAACCTCGCCATCCTGCCGGCATTCGGCATGCATTGGCTCGCCCCGCGTCTCCCCCGCTTCGCCCGCGCCCACCCCGAGGTGACGGTCAACCTCTCCACCCGCCTGCGCCCGTTTGATTTCAGCGAAAGCCACTTCGACGCCGCGATCCATTACGGTCGCCCGACCTGGCCCGAGGCGCAGCATCTCCTCTTGATGGAGGAAGACCTGCTCGCCGTGGCGGCCCCCAGCCTGCTGCAGCCCCTCGCCGCCGCTAATGACATTCTCTCATATCCACTCCTGCAACTCGAAAGCCGCACGGGCGATTGGGGCCGCTGGCTTGCCCATCACGGCCTGCCCGCACAACGCCCCGCCGCCATGCTCTTTGATCAATTCGCCACCCTGACCCAGGCCGCAATCCACGGCCTCGGCGCCGCCCTGATCCCCGGATTCCTGATCGAGGACGACCTCGCCGCCGGCCGCCTGATCCCCGCCTTTGGTCCCGCCATCAAATCCTTGGGCAGCTATTACCTGACCTGGCCGCAAAACCGCCCCGAACGCGCGCCGCTCACCTCTTTCCGCCGCTGGATCGAGACCGAACTCGCCCATTCATCTGTCCAATAAATATCCCGGCGGGCGCGGCACGCGCGGGGGCAGCGCCCCCTTGCACCCGCCGGCCCCAAGCGCCACCATGGCCAAAACGGAGCCCCTCATGCAGCCCAACCACATCGGCGATGTCTCCTTCTGGTATGCCGATATCGGCCTGCCCAAGACCCGCCGCCCCGGCCTGACCGCCGATACAAAGGCCGATGTCGCCATCATCGGCGCGGGCTTCACCGGCCTGTGGACCGCCTATTACCTCAAGCAGGCCCGTCCCGACCTCGACGTGCTGGTGATCGAAAAGGATTTCGCAGGCTTTGGCGCTTCGGGGCGCAATGGCGGCTGGTGCATGGGCACCTTCGCCTGGGATCACGCCGCCTACGCCCGCGCCACCTCGCGCGCGGCGGTGCTCGACATGGTCCGCGCCCTCGAATCCGCCGTCCCCGAAATCAGCCGGGTCTGCGCCGCCGAAGCCATCGACGCCGACATCCTGCCCACCGAAGAGCTGATGGTCGCCACCAACCCCGCCCAACTCGCCCGCCTGCGCGCGGCCGTCGCCTATCGCAAAGACTGGGGCGACGCGCACCGCACCCGCGAACTCAGCGCCGCCGAAGTCGCCCAACGCCTCTCGATCCCGAATGTCCTCGGCGGCATGGTCGTCACCGGCATGACCCGCATCCAGCCCGCCAAACTGGTCCGCGGTCTCGCCGAGGCTTGCGAACGCCTCGGTGTCCGCATCGCCGAGGCCAGCGAGGTCACCGCCTATGGCACAGGCGAAATCACCACGCCCCGCGCCCGTGTCAAAGCCCCGATCATCCTGCGCTGCACCGAAGGCTTCACCGCCGGCATCAAGGGCCGCAAGCGCGAATGGCTGCCCTTGAACTCGGCCCAGATCGCCACGGTGCCGCTGCCGCCCGAGGCCTGGGAAAAGATCGGCTGGCAGGGCCACGAGCTCTTTGGTGATTTCAACAATGCCTATTGCTACTGCCAGCGCACCCGCGAAGGCCGCATCACCGTCGGCGCCCGTGGCGTGCCCTACAAGTTCGGCTCGCAGATGGACAAGAACGGCGCGCCCGACGCCGAAACCATTCGCCGCCTCACCGCCGTGCTGCACCAACACTTCCCCGAGGCTGCCAAATACCCCATCGACCACGCCTGGTGCGGCGTGATCGGCGTGCCGCGCGACTGGTGTGCCACCGTCGGTCTTGACCGCGCAACCGGCCTCGGCTGGGCAGGCGGCTACGTCGGCACCGGTGTCTCCACCTCCAACCTCGCGGGCCAGACCCTTGCCGATCTCGCGTTAGGCCGCGACACAGATCTCACCAAACTCCCTTGGGTCAACCGCCGCGTAAGACAATGGGAGCCTGAACCCCTGCGCTGGCTCGGCGTCCACAGCATGTACAAACTGCTGCACATCGCCGACGCCCGCGAGACCCGCCTCGGCATCCCGCCCTCGCGCTTCGCAGCCCTTGGCAACTGGCTCACCGGCAGACACTGACCCGCGAAAGGTCATCCTCTCTGCAAAAATATCCTGCGGGGGGAGGGGCTTGGCCATTGGCCAAGCCCCGTGGGGGGCGCAAAGCCCCCCTTTTGCCTCAGACGAGAGAGATGCCTCAGACCAGATTGGCCTTGAAGAAGTCAATCGTCCGCTCCCAGGCCAATTCCGCCGCCGCCTCGTCATAGCGGGGGGTGGAATCGTTGTGAAAGCCGTGATTGACCCCTTGATAGATAAAGGCCTCATAGGTTTTGCCCGCCGCCTTCAACGCCGCCTCATAGTCCGGCCAACCCGCATTCACCCGCGTGTCCAGCCCGGCATAATGGATCAGCAAAGGCGCCTTGATCTCGGCCACATCCGCCGCAGCCGGCTGGCGGCCGTAGAACGGCACCGCCCCGCCCAGTTCCGGATAGGCCACCGCCGCCGCATTGGCGACGCCGCCGCCATAGCAAAAGCCGGTGATGCCGACGCGCCCGGTGCTGGCCTCATGCGCCATCAGCCATTCCACCGCGGCAAAGAAATCATTCATCAGCTTGTCCGGATCGACCTTTGCCTGCAGCTCGCGGCCCTCCTCGTCATTGCCGGGATAGCCGCCGACGCTGGTCAGACCGTCCGGCGCCAAGCGCCATAAATCCCGCCTTGGCCAACCGCCGCGCCACATCCTCGATATAGGGGTTGAGGCCGCGGTTTTCATGCACCACCAGCACCGACGGCAGCTTGCCCTCGAGCCGGCGGGCGCACCAGATAGCCGCGCACCTCACCGTTGCCGTCGGGCGACGGGTAGGTCACATACTGCGGCCAGAATATCGGGATCGGTGAACGACACCTGTTGCGCCATCGCATAGTTCGGCCCCATCATCTTGAGGATCGCCGCCGCCGTCAGCCCGCCAACCGCAAAGCGCCCCGCGCGCTCCAGAAAGTCGCGCTTGCTGATCTTGCCGTGGGCGTAAAAGTCGTAAAGCTCCAGCAATTCCGGGCTGAAATCCTTCGCCGTCATCCGCGTCATCGCACCCTCCATACATGTGAAAGCTAAATCTTAGCGCCCGAGTCGGCCCCGTCGCCTCACGCTTGCGTGAGCTTGCAACTTCCTGCCCGTGCGGGTCATCCTCTCTCTCCGATCATCCGGCGCGGCGAGGCGGTAATTTTGCCAAAAATTGCCATCCGAAAGGCGCAAAGCCCGCCAGCGAGCCGCGCCCGACCTGAGTCCTGCCCGCCACACCAGGCCCCCCAGATGAAGTATCTGCATTTCCCCCCTAGGCGAAGGGTGGAGATTGGCGCTAGGGTCTGTGGATAACTCGCGGAGACACGCGGGATACGAGGCAGTAACAATAATAAGCAAGGAGGGAGCCGATGCGCTGCCCATTCTGCGGTAACGTCGATACGCAAGTCAAAGACAGCCGCCCTGCGGAGGATCACGTCTCGATCCGCCGCCGTCGCTTTTGCCCCGCCTGTGGCGGGCGCTTCACCACCTATGAACGCGTGCAATTGCGCGATCTTGTCGTGGTGAAAACCTCTGGCAAGCGCGAAGACTTCGACCGCACCAAGCTCGAACGCTCGATCCGCATCGCGCTGCAAAAACGCCCCATCGATCCCGACCGCATCGACCAGATGATCTCGGGCATCGTGCGCCGGCTGGAAAGCCTCGGCGACACCGATATCTCCTCCAAGGTGATCGGCGAGATCGTGATGGAAAGCCTCGCACGCATCGACACCGTGGCCTATGTGCGCTTTGCCAGCGTCTACAAGAACTTCCAGGCGGCCGATGATTTCGACCGCTTCGTCTCGGAACTGCGGCCCCCCAGCGCCGCCGACGAATAAGCTCTGAAAAAAAGCCCCGCTGCGGCGGGGCTTTTTTGTGCGGAAGGCGGGCTTACCAGCTGCCGGTATTGCCCATGCTGACCCAAGGCTCGGCAGGCTCCAAAGCCTCACCGGTTTGCAAAAGCTCGATCGAGATATTGTCGGGCGAGCGCACAAAGGCCATATGCCCGTCGCGCGGTGGCCGGTTGATCACCACGCCATTCGCCGCCAGATGCGCGCAGATCGTCATAGATATCATCAACCGCATAGGCCAGATGGCCGAAATGCCGGCTGTCGCTCGGCAGACCCGCATCGCCGTCCCAGTTATAGGTCAGCTCGATCGGACATTCCGGCTGCTCCGGCGAGGCCATGAAAACCAGCGAAAACCGCCCCCTTTCATTGTCAATCCGCCGCGTTTCTTCCAGCCCCAACAGGCGGTAAAACGCCATGGATTTCTCCAGATCCAGAACCCGGACCATGGTGTGCAAATAGCGAATACTCATCGAAGTCTCCTTGCTTTGGCCCATAACTTAGGTCGTCACGGTCCAAAAGCAAAGACTCAGAAGGACGAGTTCAACCCGAAAGCCAGCGAAAGGTCCGAGGTGTCGCGCACTTCCAGATCGGAAAACGACCGCGTCGCGGACAGGCTGACGCTTGGCACATAGCCCATCACCGACAGCCGGCGCAGATCGGCGGAAACCCCTGCCTGCAACCGCAGATCGGGCCGGTCCATCGGCGCTTTCCAATAATCCCGCATTTCGATCTGGCCAAAAACCTCCAGCCCGACCCCGGTCACAATCTCCGGCCGATCATAACTCAGGCCCAGCGTGGCGGCGCGATAGGCCTGCCCCGCTGCCTCGCTATCGGTGACCGCGCCGCCCAATTGCGCTGAAACCGTGCCAAAGGAAAAATCGCGGCTCAGCGAGGTCTGCACCCCCAGACGCGTGGTGTTCAACACCGCCCGATCTGGGTTCTGCGAGGCCGAGGCCACAAGATCAAAGCCCAGCAACATCTGATGCGCCAGAGCCCGCTGCGCGCCAAAGCGCAACTGTTGCACCTTGGCCTGCTGACCATTGCCATAGCTGCGCGCGCCGCTTTGCGCCGAGGCATTCAGCATCAGCCGTGGATCTGCCAGCCAGCGCGCCGAGACGCCCAGATCGCCGCCAAAGCTGCCATAATCCGATCCCTTCGCCGCGGGAGCAGCTTGCTTGGCCGCATCACTCAACCAGACCCGCTGATCGCGCAGCGTGGCGAAAAGGCTCAGGTTCGCGCCCTCGACGTTGACCAGCCGATACGACAACTTCGCCGAGGCCAGCGTTGAAAACCCCGAAAGCGCCTCTGGAATGGGGATTTCCAGAAATCCCCACAACAGCAGGCTGTCATGCAGGCTGCCGCCGTTGACATTGGCACTTGGCCCGCCCGAGAACGACAGATCCAGCCGCAACGGGCTGCGTCGGTCAAGCCCCTGAAAGCCGCGCCGCAGCAGGGCGCGGTCGGTCGCGCTCTCGCCAAAGCGCTCAGCGCGGCGCAGCCACCATTTCGCCTGCAAGGTCTTGTCCTGTGCGGCCAGCGCTTCGGCGGTCAGATAGGCGGCCTGAAACCGCAGCTTCGGGTCGGGCGTGGCGGCAAAAACCTGCTTGCCCAAGGCCACAGCGGATTGCGGTTGCCCGCCGCGCGCCTCTGCCGCCAGCAAAACCAGTTGCGCCGATACATTGCCCGGCTTTGCCACCAGAATCTGCCGCGCAATCTGCGCCGCAAGATCGAACTTGCCCCGCGCCATGGCCAAATGTGCCAGCTTAAGCGCCTCGGCTGGCGCAAGCTCAAACGTCAGCTCCTGCGCGTGGAGCCGCGCGGCTGTCAGTCCGGTCAGGGCAAGGGCGCAACTTATCGCGGCGGCTGCGATCAGCCGGCCGCCAAAGCCTTGCTTCAGGGGCATCCTGGCCCGCCCACCGCCGCGCAGTTCGATCCGACGAACATGCCTTGCTCGACCAGATCAGGATTGCCCGAAATCGGTTTGAACACATAAAGCGTTGCAATCTCACTGGCATTCAGCCCCGAGAAGATACCAGCGTAATCCCCCGAAACGCTGTTGTCGCTGTATTTCGTCACCCCCGCAAAGTTGCCATTGGCATCCATCGGACTGGACACGTTCATCAGCTGATCTGGCAAAGGCGTAGCTGTGTCGACGATTTGGCGGTTGGTGATCCCGCCCGATACAGTCATTTCGGCGAAGTCAGCCGTGATCAGCACGGTGCCCTGCGTGCGATAGGAAATGGTCGGGTCAAAAGCACCACCGGGCCCGCCGGGGGCTGGGGTGCCGGTGTTCAACAAGCCGACGTAGCTGCCGGAATAGTTGAAGCTGTTCTGCACCCCGCCGGTCGGGGCGGAAAAGGCATCGGCCCGGGCATAAAGCCCGCCCTTGTGCGAGTTGATGAATTGGCCACCGTCATAGGCGATGATCGCCTTGGCTCCGTTGACCTGCTTGACCAGCGCCACGACAAAGCGGTTCGAAGTGGTCTCCTGATGGCTATAGCCGGTGTAGCCCGCCACATCAAAGCTGGCGTCGCGCTGATAGGTCCCGTTCAGATCGCTTGCGTCCTGCGACGACATCTTGACGGTGATCGTGGGGTCGCCCGGCACAAAGGTGGCGCTTGTCATGCTGCCCGAAACCGTGGCGGGCACGCTCACCCCGTTGATGCTATCGACCGGAGTTATCGGAGGCGTGCCACCGCCCCCACCCCCGCCAGTGATAAACGGATTGCCGCCACAGCCTGCCAGAGCCGCCACTGCGGCCAAAACCATCGTCATCCGCATATCAGCTTGCCTCAACTTTTTATATTTCCCTGAAACTGGGCAAAAAGTCGTAAAAAGTCAAAGACAATCCCCCCAGGGCCACCAGCTTGCCCGCCCGCTATGGCCTCCCAGCCACGCCCCCGTTACTAGCGGTTTCGCAAATCCCAACCCCCAGATATAGTCCCCCACGACTCATCCCTGCGAAAGGCTGCCCCGATGTCCCTCTCCCCCGACCAGATCGCCGAAATCGAAGCCGCCCGCGCCACGCCGCGCCCCACCCTGCGCGCGGTCTCCGAGGGGATGGAGGCGCATCTCTACCGCGCCCAGGAAGTCCTCGACCACGGCTTCGTCCGCGTCATCGACTACATGGGCGACGACGCCGCCATCGTGCAGGCCGCCCGCGTCTCCTACGGCGCCGGCACCAAGCACGTCTCCAACGACGAGGGCCTGATCCGCTACCTGATGCGCCACTGGCACTCCACCCCCTTCGAGATGTGCGAGATCAAACTCCACGTCAAACTCCCGGTCTTCGTCGCCCGCCAGTGGATCCGCCACCGCACCGCCAACGTCAACGAATACTCCGCCCGCTACTCGATCCTCGACCGCGAGTTCTACATCCCCGAACCGTCGCAACTCGCCGCCCAATCCACCGTCAACAACCAGGGCCGCGGTGACACCCTGCAGGGCGAGGAAGCCGCCCGCGTGCTCGAGATGCTCAAATCCGACGCCGCCCGCTCCTACGACCACTATTCCGAGATGCTCAGCCAGGACGGCCAGCAAGGCCTCGCCCGCGAGCTTGCCCGCATGAACCTGCCGATGAACATCTACACCCAGTGGTACTGGAAGACCGACCTGCACAACCTCTTCCACTTCCTGCGCCTGCGCGCCGATGCCCACGCCCAATACGAGATCCGCGTCTACGCCGATATCATCGCCCAGATCACCCGCGACTGGGTGCCCTTGGCCTTCGCCGCCTTCGAGGATTACCGCATGGGCGGGGTGACTTTGAGCGGCAAGGCGATTGAGGTGCTGAAGCGGCGGCTTGAAGGGCGAGGTTGTCGAGCAGGGGGATAGCGGGATGAGCAAGGGCGAGTGGCGGGAGTTTATGGAGGTTTGGGGGTGAATGAGTGGCTAAATTCATTTTGGCACGAACTTTACAATGTTATTTCGGCATGATAGATTGGGGCCGAGATTCGAAGTTTCGGCAGTCGTCAAGTTCTTCCAACAGTATTTTCTGTTTCGGAGCGTATTGTGGTGCAAAAGCACCAGCCTTTCAAAGGGACAGTGATCAATTTCGATTAGAGGAAAGAAGACATTGCACAGTTTCTGATCTTTCGATCCCACGGGGCATATTGTAATCAGGTCTGAGCTCTAAATAAACAGCATGTGAGACTCTCTACGAGAGTTGTTTGTTCTCGAAATTTGAGACATTATTGCATCCCAGCCAGAGTCTAAAGAAACACTATCTGTGGCTTTTAATATACGCCCTTGCTATCCCACAGCACGCCCGAGATACTGTTAATCTCGTCGTTGCAACGAACAGCAAGTATGCTTCTTCAGTATTGCGATCCGGACTTCTGAAAAGTCGCTTCTAAACGAACGAAACCTTTGGGTCGCAAGCTCCAAATCAGCATCAAACGGATCTTGATTGAGGGATAGATTGTGCTCGTTTGTTTTGGAGTTTCGTCGGGAACGCCTATCATGAAGATACAATGGACTTGGTTGGATTTGGGGCAAGATAATATTTGACAGACGCGAACTGTAAGTATCCGTTTGCAATTGGTCGACGCATTGGGTTTGAAAGACTTTGGGGAACGAATTAAATTTCCAGTCTTGAATTTTCAACCGTACATTGAACTCAACCTGTTCCCCTCTAACGAAAACTACTCTCAATGGCTGAGGGAAACGCCAGAAATAAAAAGACTCTAGATTTGTTCACGATAGGAAAAAATGTGAAGGCTGAAATTCTAAAGAAAATCGGCACTTAGTAAATAAAGATAGTGTGTTTATCAACATGCTTTCCAACCCCCCGTCAGATTTGCCCAAAGCAAATCTGACCGCGCCCGATCCGCCCCCACGGGGCGGGCGCGACTCGGGTCGCACCCTAAGATCCCCGTCGGTTCGGGCGCGGTCAGCTTTGCACCCAAACGTGGCGCTTGGGGGCAGGGGCGCAAAAGAGGTTTGCTGCATCAGCCCCCGGCCCGCGCAAGTTTGCGCGGGCGTTCGAGCCTCAAAACGGTCCACTGGACCGTTTTGCCCCCGCCCGAAGGCGGGCGGGGTCGGCTCTCACCCACCCGTTTCCACCCGGATCTTGCGCACTTCATCCGCGCTCAGATAGCCGGTCACCGTCAGACCCTCATCGGCCTGCCAGCCCGCAATCGCGGTGCGCGAGTTGCGGCCAAACACCCCGTCCGCGCCATAGGTGTTATAGCCGAGCCGGGTCAGACGCCGCTGCAAATCGGCCTTCTCATAAGACGACAGCCCCAACAGGCTCTCCTCCAGCGCGGCGTTGCCGGTGCCGCCGGGGCGGGGTCGGGTCCACCGTGGTGCCGGCCTCTTGGCGATCAGATTGACCTGCGCTGCCGTGCCGGCGCGCAGTTCCAGCAGGTTGCGGGCGCTGTCGTAGGTGGCCTCCAGCGCATTGCTGATGCCGAATGTCGAGTCATTGATCAGCACCTTCAGCGCTGTACCGATGGCATCGGCGATGACATCGGCCGACCCCGACTCGGTGGCGCTGACATGCACGGTGAAGGTCTGCGGCGCGTTCAGGCCGGCGGTGGCGCTGTCAGGCATCGCCAGGGTGATGCGCCAGTCTTCGGCCTTGCCCGGCGTGCCGCCCAGGGCGATGTCGGCGGCGGTCCAGCGGGCGGTGCCGGCGGCCACCGGCGTGCCGGCCACGGTGGCGCTGCCCAGCCCGTCGGCACCGCTGACGTCGAAGCCCAGGGTGAACGCGCCGCTGCTGCGGCCCAGCACCACCTGGCTGCCGCTGCCCCCGGCGCTGAAGCCGGCCAGTGCCGCCACCTGGCTGCGCAGCTGCCCTGCGATGTAGTCCAGCGCCGACTGGCCGCCGGCCAGGGTCTCGGTGCCCAGCCACTGGTAGCTGGGCGTGGCGGTGACCGCGCCGCCCAGCAGCAGGCG
>CAWFGD010000013.1:0-94209 GCA_963815275.1 uncultured Alphaproteobacteria bacterium | reverse complement strand
AACTCAATAATGCTTCGCGTCCTTCCTCCGGGCCATCAATTTCAAACATCAAGGTAGCGTTTAAGAAGCTGCTCACTGTACCTTGTGATTGATTGATGAATTCCAAAAGCTGGACACTGCCAAATTGATCTTTAAGGCTGAGTTCAATTGCACACGAAGTATGAAGGATGACAGTTTGTAGCTCTTCGAGGTTGTTTTCAGTAAATACAGTGATTTTCATGTTGTCGTCAAACGAACCTGAAAATGCGAACGAATCACCGACAGAACGACACCTGAAAAATATTCTACTTCATCATTTACGCTGGCGGCAGTGATGAAGGCTCGTTCACCAGTCTCAGTGGGCGGTCCGGCCCCAATATCCCTCACACCGGAAGAACGCAGGATTGGGCTGGCTGTTGCTTGATCCAGCGCATCCACCACCACTGAATCTGAATTCCATTGAAGTTGGGAGCTCTTCACATTGTGTCGTTATGATCGGAATTTCGTTACAGCTATCAGCTCCAAGTGGTGGAATGCATGTTGTAGTCAAATTTATTTCACAAGACCTTGTTGAAGATGAGCTTGGGGCTATACTCGGCGACAAAGTGGCATCTGGCTCTGATGTACTCGGTGGTGATGTTGGCGCTATCATTGGTCCAGGACTTGGCGCCCCGCTAATGTTTTCCGTAGGTGGCAAAGTTGGGACCGATGTTGGTACGAATGTTGGGGCCGTTGTTGGGACCGTTGTTGGGACCGATGTTGGGGCCGTTGCTGGGGCCGTTGTTGGGACCGTTGTCGGGACCGATGGTGGGACCAATGTTGGGACTGATGTTGGAACAGATGTTGGAACCGACGGCCCCAAGAGAGGCGTCGGAGCGGCGGTTTCAACCGGCAATGGGGAAGGCGTCGTCAAAGTTGGTTCTATGGACGGGATGATTGGGCCGAAAACAGGCGATTGCGTCGGATCAAACGTCTGTCCTGGCTCAACCTTCTGGGGCTGATCACCGTGCTCGGCGCCATCAACATCGGCACCGCCTATTTCTTCGCCGGCACCTTCGGCAGCCTGATCGGCTTTAGCGGCACCGACGGCGAGGTTGTCAGCTTTGTTGCTGTCATCACCATCGTGCAGGCGCTGTTCAACCACCTCGGCATCAAGGTCACCACGATGCTGACCGATCTCTCGGGCTATCTGATCTTTGCCACCACCGCCCTTCTGGTGCTGGCCTGCCTCTACTTCGCCCCGAGCCTCGATATCTCGCGGCTCTGGACCTTCACCAACTTCTCCGGCCCGGCCGGCGGCGATGTCTTCCCGCAGTCCGACAACATGGGCTACCTCTTCCTGCTCTGCCTCTTGCTGCCGGTCTATACCATCACCGGCTATGACGCCTCGGCCCATACCTCCGAGGAAACCAAGAACGCCGCGGTCTCGGTGCCGCGCGGCATCGTCACGGCGGTGTTCTGGTCGTCGCTGGTCGGCTGGATCATGCTCTGCTCGATCACTCTGGCGATCCCCGACCTCGCGGTTGCCGCAGGCCAGGGCTGGGGCATGTTCTTTGCCACCATGGACGCGATCCTGCCCGCCGGCCTGAAGACCGTGGTCTACCTCGGCATCCTCATCGCCCAGTTCCTCTGCGGCCTCGCCACCGTCACCTCGGCCAGCCGCATGCTCTTCGCCTTCTCGCGCGATGACGGCATGCCGGTGGGCTCCAAGGCGCTCGCCTAGGTCTCGCCGAGATACCGCACGCCGGTCACCGCGATCTGGACGGCGACGGCGCTCTGCATCCTCTATGTGCTGCTCGCCATGTCGATCAAGGTCGGCGAAACCTCGATCTACGTCATCGTCGTCAACTCGACGCTGGTCTTCCTCTTCCTCTCCTTCACCATTCCGCTGGTCGCCGCCCTCTTTGCCTATGGCACCGCGAAATGGCCGATCCCCGGCCCCTGGGCCATGTCGGCAGGGGTCTATAAACTGGTCACGCTGCTTTCGGTCGTCGGCATGGGCGTGATCCTCTTCATCGCCGTCGCCCCGCCGAACGAGCGTGTGCTCTACGTCGTGCTCGGCTTCATCGCGCTGGCGCTGGTCCTGTGGTTCGCCGTCGAAAACCGCCGCTTCGAAGGCCCGCCGACCGGCGAACGCATCGCCGCCCGCAAGGCCGCGATTGCCGCCGCCGAAGCCGCGGTGGCAGGGCGTAAAGCCCCCAGACCACCACGCCAAACCACCACGAGGGCCGGGCTCACCCCCGGCCCTTTGCATTTCCCGCCCGCGCCGCTTTCATCTTGGCCCATATCCCGCGTCCGTGCGCGCCGCGCCCGCCCCAAGCGTAGCCCCGCCCGATTTGCCCCTTGCGCCCCAGCGCCCGCTGGCTATAACCCGCAAAGTTTTGCGCATTGGGGGCGCATGGAGACGGCCATGCCGAAGAGAACCGATATCAAGTCGATCATGATCATCGGCGCCGGTCCCATCGTCATCGGTCAGGCCTGCGAGTTCGACTACTCCGGCGCACAGGCCTGCAAGGCGCTGCGCGAGGAAGGCTACCGGGTCATCCTGGTCAACTCCAACCCCGCCACGATCATGACCGATCCGGGCCTGGCCGACGCCACCTACATCGAGCCGATCACCCCCGAAGTCGTCGCCAAGATCATCGAAAAGGAACGCCCCGACGCGCTGCTGCCGACGATGGGCGGCCAGACCGGCCTGAACACCGCGCTGGCGCTGGCCGACATGGGCGTGCTGGACAAGTTCGACGTCGAGCTGATCGGCGCCAAGCGCGAAGCCATCGAAATGGCCGAAGACCGCAAACTGTTCCGCGAGGCGATGGACCGGATCGGGCTGGAAAACCCCAAGGCCACCATCATCGCCGCGCCGAAACTGCCGCCGGCAAGTACGACATCGCCGCAGGCGTCGCCGAAGCCGTCGCGGCGCTCGAATACGTCGGCCTGCCCGCCATCATCCGCCCCGCCTTCACCCTTGGCGGCACCGGCGGCGGCGTCGCCTACAACCGCGACGACTACGAGGCGATCTGCCGCTCGGGCCTGGAGGCCTCGCCGATGGCGCAGATCCTGGTCGACGAGTCCCTGCTCGGCTGGAAGGAATTCGAGATGGAGGTGGTGCGCGACAACGCCGACAACGCCATCATCGTCTGCGCCATCGAAAACGTCGATCCGATGGGCGTGCACACCGGCGATTCCATCACCGTCGCCCCGGCGCTGACGCTGACCGACAAGGAATACCAGATCATGCGCAACGGCTCGATCGCCGTGCTGCGCGAGATCGGCGTCGAAACCGGCGGCTCCAACGTGCAATGGGCGATCAACCCCGCCGACGGCCGCATGGTGGTGATCGAGATGAACCCGCGCGTGTCGCGCTCCTCGGCGCTGGCGTCCAAGGCCACCGGCTTCCCCATCGCCAAGATCGCCGCGAAACTGGCCGTCGGCTACACGCTGGACGAGCTCGACAACGACATCACCAAGGTCACGCCGGCCTCGTTCGAGCCGTCCATCGACTATGTCGTCACCAAGATCCCGCGCTTCGCCTTCGAGAAATTCCCCGGCTCCGAACCCAACCTGACCACCGCGATGAAATCGGTGGGCGAGGCGATGGCCATCGGCCGCACCATCCACGAATCGATGCAAAAGGCGCTGGCCAGCCTGGAAACCGGCCTGACCGGCTTTGACGAAATCGAGATCGCCGGCGCGCCCGACCGCGCCGCCATCACCAAGGCGCTGTCGAAACAAACCCCCGACCGCCTGCGCGTCATCGCCCAGGCCATGCGCCACGGGCTCTCCGATGACGAGATCAACCACATCACCGCCTTCGACCCCTGGTTCCTCGCCCGCATCCGCGAGATCATCGACGCCGAGGCCGTGGTCCGCAAGAACGGCCTGCCCGTCGATGCCACCGGCCTGCGCCAGCTCAAGATGATGGGCTTCACCGACGCCCGCCTTGCCACCCTGACCGGCCGCGACGAGGCGCAGATCCGCCGCGCCCGCCGCAACCTCGGCGTCACCGCCGTCTTCAAGCGCATCGACACCTGCGCCGCCGAGTTCGAGGCGCAGACCCCCTACATGTATTCCACCTACGAAGCCCCCGCGATGGGCGACGTCGAATGCGAGGCCCGCCCCTCGGCCGCCAAAAAGGTCGTCATCCTCGGCGGCGGCCCGAACCGCATCGGCCAGGGCATCGAGTTCGACTATTGCTGCTGCCACGCCTGCTATGCGCTGACCGCGGCGGGCTATGAAACCATCATGGTCAACTGCAACCCCGAGACGGTCTCGACCGACTACGACACCTCCGACCGGCTCTATTTCGAACCGCTGACCCTGGAGCACGTCCTCGAAATCCTGCGGGTCGAGCAGGAGAACGGCACCCTGCACGGCGTCATCGTCCAGTTCGGCGGCCAGACCCCGCTGAAACTCGCCAACGCGCTGCACGCCGAAGGCATCCCGATCCTCGGCACCACGCCCGACGCCATCGACCTTGCCGAAGACCGCGAGCGGTTCCAGCAGCTTCTGCAAAAGCTCGACCTCAAGCAGCCCGACAACGGCACCGCCCGCTCGCGCGACGAGGCCTTCGCCGTCGCCGAAAGACGTCGGCTACCCGCTCGTCATCCGCCCCTCCTTCGTCCTCGGCGGCCGCGCGATGGAGATCGTCCGCGACGACGCCCAGCTGGAACGCTACATCCGCACCGCCGTGCAGGTCTCCGGCGACAGCCCGGTCCTGCTCGACAGCTACCTCTCCGGCGCCATCGAGGTCGACGTCGATGCGCTCTCGCGACGGCAAAGACGTCCATGTCGCTGGCATCATGGAGCATATCGAAGAGGCCGGCGTCCATTCCGGCGATTCCGCCTGCTGCCTGCCGCCGCACTCGCTCTCGCCCGAGATCATTGCCGAGCTGAAAAAGCAAACCGTGCAAATGGCCCTCGCCCTGAACGTCGTCGGCCTGATGAACGTGCAGTTCGCCATCAAGGACGGCGTGATCTACGTGCTCGAGGTCAACCCCCGCGCCTCGCGCACCGTGCCCTTCGTCGCCAAGGCCACCGACTGCGCCATCGCCTCCATCGCCGCCCGCCTGATGGCCGGCGAGCCGCTGTCGAACTTCCCGGCGCGCGCCGCCTATGCCGAGGGCGTCGGCCCCGACACCGCGCTGCCCCTCGCCGACCCCTTCACCCTCGCCGACCCGATCACGCCGTGGTTCTCGGTCAAAGAGGCGGTGCTGCCCTTCGCCCGCTTCCCCGGCGTCGACCCGGTCCTCGGCCCGGAAATGCGCTCGACCGGCGAGGTCATGGGCTGGGACCGCACCTTTGCGCTCGCCTTCCTCAAGGCGCAGATGGGCGCAGGCACGATCCTGCCCGAAGCGGGCCGCGTCTTCGTCTCGATCAAGGACATGGACAAGACCGCCGCCTTCGCCGCTGGCCGCGACTGGCCTGATCGGGATGGGCTTCGAGATCGTCGCCACCAAGGGCACCGCCGACTGGCTGACCGCTCAGGGCGTCAAGGCGACCCTGGTGAACAAGGTCTACGAAGGCCGCCCCAACATCGTGGACCGGCTGAAAAACAACGACATCGCCCTGGTGATGAACACCACCGAAGGCACCCAGGCCATCGCCGACAGCCGCGACATCCGCCGCGTCGCTCTGATGGACAAGATCCCCTATTTCACCACCGCGGCTGCGAGCATCGCGGCGGTGGAGGCGATGCAGGCGCGGGGTGAGGGCTATGGGGTGAGGACGCTGCAGGGGTGAGGAACGGCGGCTTTGCCAAGCGAGGCGCAAATCTGCGCCCCCGTCACCTTGGTCTGCGGCACCTCTCCTCGGCGCGCAGGCAGGCTGCGCCGGTAAGTTAGCTATGGGGCAGCACCTTGCCTTTGCGTGCTGCCCCAAAACCCTCAGCCCACTGGCGGCGAATAGGCTCCCACCGCCTTGCCTGCCAAGGCCATAGCCGCCATCCCCTCTTCCATCGTCATCAACTTGGTGACATGCGTCTTCGAGATCGACCCGCCTGCCGCCACAGCCATGGCGCCCGCCGCCATCATCTTGTCGTCCGGCCCCTCGATCAGACAGACCGCATCATAGTCGCCAAAACAGAAATACATCGCGTGCAGCTTGCCCCCCAAAGCGGTGACCAGTTTGGTCGCCGCCGCTTTGCGGTCGCTGGGGTCGGTGATCATCGCCTTGGTGGCGGTGGCGGTATAGGACAATTGGAACATATAATGGGACATGAGCGGCTCCTCCCAGAGCAGACCTTAGCGGCCTTGCTTCCCCCGAGAATCGAGGGAGTGAAAGCGTTGCACAGTCAAAGCCGCGGACCTAAGGGTTTCTCCCCGCCTCACCAGTCCAACTCGCCGCGCGCCACCTGCTGACGCAGCGCGTCAAAGCGCTGCCGCGCCTCGTCGCGGTCACTCTCATCGGCGCGCCAGCTGTAATCGACGTCCTCCGGCCCCTTGACCACTCCGGCCAGCCGCGCCTGCATGAAGGTGCGCAGCACCTCGGCCATCCGCGTCGTGTGGCCCCGCCCCATCGAGCGGAAGAACCGCAGCACATCCGCCTCGACCCACATCGTCAGCTTGACCTTCTGCCCCGCGCCCTGGCCTTGCGCAATCGCGTGCCATTCCGGCGGGATCACGCCCGAGCCTTCCAGCCGCCCCTGCAAGGCCGCCTCGAGCTGCTTCAGCCCCTCGGCCATCCGGTGATACTGAACCTTGCGCGTGGTCTCTGCCTTGGTCATCGCGGGCCTCCTTGCCGGCGATCATCCTGAGGCCTGCCGCTTAACGCCGGCAAAACCCCGCGTACGCACCCGCGCCATACGTGCGCCATACCTTCGCCAGCCGCAGATCAGACGCAGGCTCAGTCGAGGTGAAAGACCTCTTGCATCGCCGCCCACCATTCGCCCTCGGCGCGGCTCGGCAGGGCCACCTGCATCGGTCCGCACAGCTTCCACCAGGCTTGCGTCACCGGATCGGCGGCGATGGCGGCGGAGTCCGCCGCGAAATCCGTGCCGTGGTAGTCCCAGCAGCCGAACATCACATTCTCCGGCTCGCGCAGATAGATCGTGTAGTTGCGAATGTTGGAAGCCGAGATCCGCGCCAGCACCTCGGGCCAGACGGCGGCATGCAAGGCCTTGTAGTCGCTGATCTTTGCCGGATCGATCCCGATCATCATTGCCATGCGCTGCATCACATCACCGCGCCAATCTGCCAGGGCACGAACTCCGCCCCGCCAAAGCCCAGATCCTCGGAGCGGGTCACCTCGCCCGAGGCGACGCGCAGGAACATCTCGAATATTTCCTGGCCCTTGGCCTCCAAAGTCACGCCATCAAGGATATCGCCGGTGTTGATATCCATGTCATCCTGCATCTTCAGATACATCTCGCTGTTGGTGGCGATCTTGATGCAAGGCACTGGTTTATAACCAGAAACCGACCCGCGCCCAGTGGTAAAGACGATCAGATTGGCCCCCGAGGCGACCTGCCCGGTCACCGAGCAAGGGTCGTAGCCGGGGCTGTCCATGAAGACAAAGCCCTTGCGGTCAATCGGCTCGGCAAAGAGGTAAACCCCCTCCAAAGGTGCGGTGCCCCCCTTGGCCACAGCCCCCAGCGACTTTTCCAGAATCGTGGTCAAGCCGCCTTTCTTGTTGCCGGGGCTGGGGTTGTTGTTCATCTCACCCTTGTTGCGCGCGGTGTAATCCTCCCACCAGCGGATTCGCTCCAGCAGTTTCTCGCCCACCTCCGCCGACCTTGCGCGTCGTGTCAGCAGATGCTCTGCCCCGTAAATCTCTGAAGTTTCAGACAAAATCGTCGTGCCGCCCTGGGCCACAACCAGATCAGAGGCGATACCCAAGGCCGGATTGGCGGTGATCCCGGAATAGCCATCCGAGCCGCCGCACTGCATGCCGATCACCAGTTCCGAGGCCGGAATCGGTTCGCGGGCCGAGCGGTCCGCCACCTCGGCCAGCCCGCGCAAAGCCTCGACGCCCCGCGCCACGGTCAACCTTGTGCCACCGCTTTCCTGAATGGTCATGTGCTGGAACTGGCCATCCGCCCTGAGCCGCGCCTTGCCGATCAGCGCCGGGATCTGCATCACCTCGCAGCCCAGCCCCACCAGCAAAATCCCAGCAAAATTGGGGTTCTTCGCATAGCCCTGCAGGGTGCGGAACAGCGTCTGATAGCCCTCGTCATTGCCCGACATGCCGCAGCCCGAGCTATGCGCAATCGGCACGATGCCATCGACGTTTTTCAGCGCCTTGAACCAGTCGGTCTTCTCGGCCTCTTCGGCGATAAACCGCGCCACCGAGCCCGAGCAGTTGACCGAAGTCAGCACCCCCAGATAGTTGCGCGTCCCGGCTTTGCCATCCGCCCGGCGATAGCCCATGAAGGTGCGCTCGGCTGCGGGCGCCACCTCGCGCAGGCCCTGACCGATTGCGTAATCGGCAGAATGCTCTGACATTCCAAGGTTTTGCACATGGACATGCTCCCCCGCCGCGATGGGTCGCATCGCCTGTCCGATGATCTGACCATAGCGGCGCACCTGCGCGCCCGCCGCCAGATCATGCAGCGCGATCTTGTGGCCGCGCGGCACCGCCGACGTCAGTTCCACCCCCGCGATCACATGCCCCTTGGCCAGATCGGCCAAAGCAATCGCCACGTCGTCGCCCTCGGTCAGAATGATATGATCCGGCTTCATTGCTCAAACTCCTGCCAAGGCGCGGTCCAGATGCACGTAGCCGCCATCGACGAAAAGCCATTGTCCGGTCAGATGCAAGGCGCGGCTCGACAGCGCAAAGACCACCATCGCCGCGATCTCGGCATCCTCGGTCATCCTTTGCCCCAAGGGAATGCGCTGGGTGATCTCGGCCAGTTTGGCCTCGGGCGCCTCGAAAGTGTTGATCCAGCGCGCATAAAGCGGCGTCATCACCTCGGCAGGCAGCACCGCATTGACCCGCACGCCGTCCTTGGAAAAGGCCGCCGCCCATTCCCGCGTCAGGCCCAATTGTGCCGCCTTTGCCGCGACATAGGCCGAGGTATTGCCCTGCCCGGTCACCGCTGTCTTCGAGCTGATATTGACCACCGCGCCCCGCTCGGCGCGCAGATCATCGGCCAGCAGATGCACCATGGTATAATAATG
The DNA here is from genome assembly GCA_963815275.1 of uncultured Alphaproteobacteria bacterium. Lineage (GTDB taxonomy): Bacteria > Pseudomonadota > Alphaproteobacteria > Rhodobacterales > Rhodobacteraceae > Cypionkella. The sequence continues at coordinate 85,111 of CAWFGD010000013.1, read as the reverse complement.
GATCAGGTTCAGATCCAGCGAGGCGCGAAACGCCTCTGGCCCCGCCGCCAGATCAACGCCATCGTTGACGCCGGCATTGTTGACCAGCCCGTAAACCCGGCCATGCCGCGCCTGCACCTCGGCCACCGCCGCGCGCACCTCGTCGTCCCGGCTCAGCTCTGCCTGCACGAAATCCGCGCCCGAAGCGGCAAACCAGGCCTCCTCCGGCTGCCTGCGTGACACCACGACCACCCGCGCGCCCTCGGCCAACAGATCGCGGCTGATCGCCCCGCCGATCCCTGCCCCGCCGCCCGTGACCACCACAAGCTTGTCCTGCAATCCCAGATCCATCGTCTTGTTTTCCTTTGTAAAAAGCACCGGCCCCCTCGCAGGGACCGGCACCTCCGTCGTCCCCTTGGGAGGGATCAGTCGTAGAGAACCGCCGCAATTTCCGGTGCGTCGATGTTGGATTTGTCCCACCAGGCATAGCCGGAGTCGATCACTTTGGGCAGGCTCTCGCCCTTGACCGCCGCGATGGCTGCCTTGACGGTTTCATAGCCCATGCCGACCGGGCTTTGCGTGATGGCCCCGGCCATGACGCCGTCCATCACCGCCTTTTTCTGCGCAGCCCCCGAGTCGTAGCCGATCACGATCACGCCCTTGGTGCCGGTCTCGTTGATGGCATTGACCACACCGATGGCCGAGCCTTCATTGGCACCGAAAAAGCCCTTGAGATCCGGGTTTGCCGCCAGAATTGCCTTGGCGATCTCGGTCGATTGCAGCTGGTCGCCGCCGCCATACTGGATGTCGACGATCTCCATATCCGGATACTTTTCTTTCGCCCGGTTCACAAAGCCGTCGCGACGGTCGATGCCGGTGCGCGAGGTCTGGTCGTGCACGACCAAGGCCACCTTGCCTGCGCCGCCGATCAGCTCCGCCATCTTGTCAGCCGCAAGCCCCGCCGCTGCCGCGTTGTCGGTGGTCACCGTCGTCACCGGAATGTCGCTGTCAACGCCGGAGTCGAAGGCCACCACCGGGATGCCCGCCTCTTGCGCCTGCTTCAACAGCGGGATCGAGGCCTGGGTGTCAAGCGCTGCAAAGCCGATCGCCTTGGGGTTCTTGGCCAGGGCCGCCGAGAGCATGTCGATCTGCTTGTCGACCATGGTCTCGTTGTCCGGCCCCTCAAAGGTGACCTCGACGCCGAATTCCGCCGCTGCCTGATCGGCGCCGGCCTTCACCGCCTGCCAGAACTGGTGCTGGAAGCCCTTGGAAACCAAGGGAATATACATCTTCTCCTGGCCGAACGAGATGGTGACCGACCCCATCAGGGTCGCGGCACTCATCGAGCCTAGCATCGTGCGTCTGGTAATCATGGTATCCTCCTCTTCCGGCGATAGGCCGGGTTGCTGGTTGGTGTTCTTGGGGCGCTGATCGCCCTTCTTTGTTAAATCTCTAACGGCTGCGCGCCCGCCGCATCATGTCGGCATAGACCGCAGCGATGATGATCAAGCCGGTCACGACGGTCTGCCATTCCTGCGCCACCGACAGGATCCGAAGGCCATTCAGCAGCACCGACATGATCAGCGCGCCAATCAAGGTGCCCAGGATCGAGCCACGCCCCCCGGCCAGCGAGGTGCCGCCAATCACCACGGCGGCAATCGCATCAAGCTCATAGCCCTGCCCCAAGGCCGGCTGCGCCGAGTTCAGCCGCGACGCGATGATCAGCCCCGCCAGCCCGCAAATCGCCCCCGACAGGCTGTAGACCGTGATCTTCCAGAAATCGGTATTCACCCCCGAAAGCCGCGCCGCCTCCTCGTTGGAGCCAAGCGCGAAGGTATAGCGCCCCAGCACCGTGCGGTTGAGGATGTAAGACACCACGATGGCCAGCACGAAAAGGATCAGCACCCCATTCGGCAAGGGCAACCACGGCAAGACGTCGCCAACAAGCGAGCCGGTCGATATTTCGGGAAACAGCGGTGTGTCATTGAAATAGATCGGTTTTGTGCCCGAAATCACCAGCGACATGCCCTTCAGGATCAGCATCATCCCCAAGGTGGCGATAAAGGGCGGAATCCGCATCTTGGCGATCAAGGTGCCGGAAATTGCGCCGCAAACCGCCCCCGTTGCCAGTGCTGCCAAGATCCCCAACGGCAGGGGCATGCCCCAATAGGTCAGCACCACCCCCGCGATCACCGCGCAGAATGTCATCAGCGTGCCGACCGACAGATCAATCCCGCCGGTGATGATCACCAGCGTCGCCGCCACCGCCAGCACCCCGTTGACCGAGGTCGCCTGCAAGATGCCGATCACATTGCCGGTTGCCAGAAACTTGTCCGAGGCCAGCGAGAAAAACACCAAAAGCACGATCAGGCTGGCGAAAGCCAACAGCTTTTGCTGCATCCCTGCGCGCGATTTCTTCACCGGTGCGGTTGCGGTTGACGCGGTCATGCGGCTTGCCCTCCCATTTGCCCCTGACGGTCCGTCGCCAGATGCATGATCTCTTCTTGTGTCGTGGCGTCCCCGCCCGGCAGGATGCCGGTCAGCCGCCCCTCGCACATCACCGCGATGCGATGCGAAAGCCGCAGCACCTCGGGCAATTCCGAGGAAATCACGATGATCGCCTTGCCCTGCGCCGCAAGCTCTTGCAGCAGCCGGTAAATCTCGGCCTTGGCGCCGACGTCGATGCCGCGCGTCGGCTCGTCGAAAATCAGAATGTCGCAGTCGCGCAGCAGCCATTTGGCGATCACGATCTTTTGCTGATTGCCGCCAGAGAGCAGCCGCGCCTCCTGTCGTTCCGACGGCGTGCGGATCGACAGGCTGGCGATATACTCCCGCGCGGTCTTGTGCCAAAGCGGCATCATCCACGACGCCGAACAGTCGGCGGAACCGCCCCAGATTGGGCAGCGCGATATTGTCGCGCACGTCCAGCCCCAAGGCCAGGCCGAAATGCTTGCGGTCCTCGGACAGATAGCCGATCCCCGCCTCGCACCGCATCCAGCGGCGTGGCAATCTTGATCGCGCGACCATGCACGAAAACCTCGCCGGCGTCGCGCTTGTCGGCGCCAAAGATCGCCGCGCCACCTCGGTCCGCCCCGCGCCCATCAGCCCGGCAAAGCCGAAAATCTCGCCCGCCTTGACCGAAAAACTCACATCCTTCACCGCCCGGCCCCGCGACATGCCGCGCACTTCCAGCGCCACGGGGGCCGCAGAAAGGTCAGGAATATCAACAGTGCCACCCTCCAGATCGCGCCCGACCATCATCGAGATGATCGTGCTGATCGGCGTGTCGGCTCGGCCTCGACCGTGCCGACATAGGCGCCGTCGCGCATCACCGTCACCCGGTCGGCGATGCGTTTGATCTCGTCCATCTTGTGGCTGATGTAGACGATGCCGACGCCCTCGGCCGCGCAGACGGTTGATGATGGCGAAAAGCTCGGTCGATCTCGCGCGTCGTTCAGGCTGCGGTCGGCTCATCCATGATCAGGATGCGCGAGCGGAAGGACAGTGCCTTGGCGATCTCGACCATCTGCTGCTGCGCCACCGACAGCCCGCGCACCTCGGCACGCGGGTCGATGCCGACGTGCATGCTGGCGAAGATCGCTGCCGTGGCCTTGTTCAGAGCCGCCTCGTCGAGCCGGCCGAAGCTGCGGCGCGGCTCGCGGCCGATGAAGATGTTCTGCGCCACGCTCAGATCGTTCATCAGCGCCAGTTCCTGATGGATCATGCCGATGCCCAGCCGCTGCGCCGAGCGCCGGATTGGGCAGGCGCACCTCTTCCCCGCTAAGCCGGATCACGCCGCCGTCGGGCTGATAGACCCCCGACAGCACCTTCATCAGCGTCGACTTGCCAGCGCCATTCTCGCCCATCAGCGCATGAACCTCGCCCGCGCGCAGATCAAAGCCGACGCGTTTCAGCGCATGCACGCCGGGGAATTTCTTGTCGATGTCTTCCAGTCGAATGAGGTCGTTCATGCCTCCTCCCGCAGCGAGACAATCGCCTTGATGATGCCGCCGCGATCCGCCGCAAGCTCGCCAATCCGGCGCGGCAGATCGGCCAGCGGCAGCACGGTCGAAATCAGCGCATCGCCAGAAACCTCGCCGGATTTCAACGCCTTGATCACATGCGCGAAGTCTTCGGCCAGCGCGTTGCGGCTGCCGATCAGCCGCATCTCGCGCTTGTGAAACTCGGCGTCGTTAAAGTTCAGATCATCCTTGACCACCGAGACCAGCACATAGGTTCCGCCATGCGCCACCCGGCCAAAGCCCGCCTCCATCGCGCGCGGATTGCCCGTGGCATCCATCACCACGTCAAAGCCATCCTCGGGCAAAACCGGCGCAGCCCCGTGCAACAGCGCAAAGCCCAGACCGCCCGCCGCCGCCAACCGTTCGGGCGCAAGGTCCATCACATGCACCTCCGCCCCGGTCATCCGCGCAAACAGCGCAGCGCCCAAGCCGATCGGCCCCGCGCCGACCACCAGCACCCGGTCGCCCGCCGCCATGTCCGAGCGGCGCACCGCATGCGCGCCAATCGCCAGAAACTCGACCAGCGCCGCATGACGCGGGCTCAAGCCCTCTGCGTCATACAAATTCCCCGCCGGCACCGCGATCCTTGCGCACATGCCGCCATCGCGGTGCACGCCCAGCACGCCAATCGCCATGCAGCAATTCGGCTTGCCGCGCTGGCAGGCCCGACACTCTCCGCAAGAGATATAGGGATTGACCACCACGACCTGCCCCGCCGCAAAGCCGTGTCCCGCCGCAGCAACAAATCCCGAAAGCTCGTGGCCGATCACCCGGGGATATTCCAGATAGGGGTGTTTGCCTTCAAAGATATGGTAATCGGTGCCGCACAGCCCGGCCCACGCCAGATCGACCAGAACCCAACCCTCGGGCGCGACTTGCGGCAGCGGGCGTTCGAGCACTTCGAACCGCCCGACTTCGACGCAAACGCCGCACAGCATTGTTTCGGCCTGATCATTCATCCCAAACTCCCTCCCCGGAGCCTTGGGATCACGCTACGACCGGTTTTCATAGCCCGCAATTGTTTTTAATTATTTCAACCAAAAAACAGTGCGCGCCGGTCACGGCCCCTTCTCACGGCCGCCTCTAAGGCACGGCATGATCGCGCAAGGAATCCAGCAAAGTCAGCTTCGAGGTGCGCAGATGATCCTCTGCCGCCTGCATCGCCGCCACCTTGTCGCGCGCCTTCAGCGCGGCGATGATCCGCAGATGTTCACCGATGGCGGCAAAGTTGCGGTGGCGTTCGCGGGTCTTGTCCCATTGAAAATGATAGTGGAAAATCAAGGCGATAACCTTCTGGAACTCGGCAGCAAAGCGGTTGCGCACCACCGAGCCAAGCGCTTGGTGAAAGGCCTCGTCCAACAGCGAAAAGTCATGAAACCGCGCGTCGATCTCAGCGGCAAGCTGGTGATGCTCGGCCTCGAAACCGTCGATCCGCGCCCAGATCGGGTGCTCGGGCGGCAGATCGACCAGATGCGAAATCGCGTTCAGCTCCAGCATCAGGCGGAACTCCGACAGCTCTACCGCGAAGTCGCGGGTAAAGCCCAACAGCTCCCAGCCGCCCTTGCTGCCGCGCCGCACCAAGCCAAAGCGGCTGAGCGAGGCGAGGAATTCCTGCAACATATGCGGCGTCACCCGAAACCGCCGCGCCAACTCCGAGACATTCAACGAAGTCTGGGGGGCCACGTCAAAGCGCAGGATCCAGTCAAGGAACTGCCGCTCCAGCTCTGGCGCGCTGAGGGATTCGGTCTGCACCGCCAGCCGATCCGCCGCAACCGGCCGCCGCAACAGGGATTTTTGCCGCCCCGCCCAGGCAATGATGCCCTCGCTGCGCAGCCGCTCCAAGCCAGAACGCACCACCGTCCGGCTGACATCCAGCCTTGCGGCCAGCACCAGCTCGGCCTCCAACGCATCGCCCAGCGCCAAGCCGTCGCAGATCTCCAACAGCGCGTTGAAGGCCTCGCGAAACCTCTCGTCGGTGCGTGCCATGCTGCAAAATCCCTTTACGCTTTGAAGTTTTTAATTATACAAAACACCGCAAGTCAAGAACACCCGAGTCAATCGCCGTAACCGCCGCAGAGGACAGCCATGACCCAGCAGATCGACGCCCATCAGCACTTCTGGCAGATCGCGCGCGGCGATTATCACTGGATGACCGACGAAGTTGCTGCGATTCGCCACGACACCCTGCCCGCCGACCTTGCGCCGCATCTGCGCGAGCATGGCATCGCGGGCTCGGTGGTGGTGCAGGCGGCGGCGACGCTGGCAGAAACCGAATTCCTGCTGTCCCTCGCCGTCGAGACCGCCTTCATCAAGGGCGTTGTGGGCTGGGTCGATCTGGCCAGCCCCGAGGCCCATGATACTCTGCGCCGTCTGGCAAAATACCGCAAATTCAAGGCCATCCGCCCGATGCTGCAGGATATCGCCGAGACGGATTGGGTGCTGCGCCCGGAAGTTCAGGCCAATATCCGCGCCCTCGCCCCGCTCGGATTGCGCTTCGATGCCCTGATCCAGCCGCGCCACCTGCCCAGCCTTTTGACCCTCGCGCAGGCCCATCCAAATCTGCCCATCGTCATCGACCATTGCGCCAAACCCCTGATCGCGGGCGGCGCCGATGCGGGTGATGCCTGGCGCGAGGACATGGCCCGCCTCGCCCGCCTGCCCAACCTCTATTGCAAACTCTCCGGCCTCGCCAATCGAGGCCGGCCCCGGCTGGTCTGCCGACAGTCTCGCCCCGATCGCCGCCCACATCCTGAGCCACTTCGGCGCGGATCGCGTGATCTGGGGCAGCGACTGGCCCGTGCTCAACCTCGTGGGCGATTACGACCAATGGCGCGCGGTCACCGCCGAGCTGCTCGCGCCGCTTTCGCCCGCCGACCGCGCCCAGGTGCTCGGCGGCACCGCCCAGCGGTTTTACGGGCTTGACGCCACCCCCTGAAGCCTCCCTGAAGCCTCCCCCTTGACAGAACGCCCAAAATCCCCCATTTGCCCCCTATCGGAGTGCCCGTGCCGCGTGAGCATGTGTAAGGCCCCGAGACTGGTTCCCACCGCACGCAGGGGTTCCGCGACAGGAACGGTATCGGGCAAGCGCCCGATGTGAGGGCTTGTCGCTTCCCACTGTCGGCCTTTTGGGGCCGAAGGCGGCCAACCGGGCCGTCAGAAAGACTATTCATGTCCACGACCACTTTTGCAGACCTCGGTCTCTCGCCCAGCATCCTCAAGGCGCTGGAAAAAACCACCCTCAAGATGCCCTCGCCGATCCAGGTTGAAGCCATCCCGCATATCATGGCGGGCCGCGACCTGATGGGCCTTGCGCAGACCGGCACCGGCAAGACCGCCGCTTTCGGCCTGCCGTTGCTGCACCGCATCCTCGACCTCGGCCACCCGCCGGCGCCCAAAGACCGTGCGCGCCCTGATCCTGGCCCCGACGCGCGAGCTGGTCAGCCAGATCGCCGACAACCTCGAAGTCTTCACCAAGGGCACCTCCGTCAAGGTCGCCATGGTCGTCGGCGGCGCCAGCCTGTTCAAACAAGCCGAGCGTCTGAAGCGCGGTGCCGATATCCTCGTCGCCACCCCCGGCCGCCTGATCGACCTGTTGGAGCGCGGCGATGTCTCGCTTTCGGCCACCGGCTATCTGGTGCTCGACGAGGCCGACCAGATGCTCGACATGGGCTTCATCCATAGCTTGCGCAAGATCGCCAAGCATATCCCGCTGAAACGCCAGACCATGCTGTTCTCGGCCACCATGCCGAAGGATATCTCGGAATTGGCCGACACCTACCTGCAAAACCCGATCCGCGTGCAGGTTGCCCCTCCGGGCAAACCGGTCGAGCGTATCGTTCAGGGCGTCCACTTCCTGCCCAATGGCGACAAGGCCAATCTGCTGAAGGAATACCTGCTCAAGCATCCGGGCGAACAGGCGCTGGTCTTTGGCCGCACCAAGCATGGCTCGGAAAAGCTGATGAAGCTGCTGGTGTCCTGGGGCTTCAAGGCAGGCTCGATCCACGGCAACAAAAGCCAGAACCAGCGCGACCGCACCCTGACCGAGTTCCGCAACGGCGAGCTTGACGTGCTGGTGGCCACCGACGTCGCGGCGCGCGGCATCGACATTCCCGGCGTGCGCCATGTCTATAACTTCGACATGCCGAACGTGCCGGAAAACTACGTCCACCGCATCGGCCGCACCGCGCGGGCGGGCCAGGAAGGCACCTCGATCGCCTTCTGCGCACCGGCCGAGATGGGCGAATTCCAGGCGGTTGAAAAGCTGCTGAAAAAGGCGATCCCGGTGATCGGTGGCGCGCCCTGGTCGGCTGAAATGGTCGCAGCCGCGCCCAAGCCCGGCCAGAACCGTGGCGCACGCCCCTCGCAGGGTCGTGGCGGCCAGAAGCCAGGATCGAAGCCGATCCAACGCGCAGCCCCCGGCAAACCCGGTGCGACCCACAGCTCCAAACCCGCGAAACCCGCAGGCGGCAGCTTTGCCCCGCGCCGCGCCGGTGGTGGTGGTGCTGGCAAGCCGCAAGGCCAGCGCCGTCCGGCGTAAAGCTGGCTGTCAGTCCGGGAAACGCTGATCTGGCAAAGGCCATCGCCTTTGCCAATCGACCAAGCCCGCCAAGCTCCAGCCGGTGGCCCAAAGCCACCGGCCAGCGCCCGACCCGCCCCTGGCGGGCGCTTCTCGCCCGCCGGGTCAGGCGCTGGCCTCTGATGTGATTGACTTCACTGGGTCAGGCCGCAAGCGCATCACTTGGTCGGGAAAACGCAGTGCATTTTCTAATCCTCCCAAAGATAGTGTCGGTTAAAAGCGCTAAAAACAGCTGGCTTGCAGCCTCTGCCCTCAGCTGACCTCTTCCTCCAAATTCAGCTTCATCTGCAACAGCACCTGCTGGATCTCCAAAGTCTCGCGCAGCATCCGCTTGGCCTCGTTGACCGAGATCACCCCGTCGCCAATCGCCGCGTTATACTCGGCCATCAACATGCCAAAGCGCTGCGCCAAGGCCACCACATCGTTGTTGACCCCCTTGGAGGTCGCATTGCTGCGCTCGCCATCATAGCTCATCGTGATGCCGCGCAGATCGGCCAAAGCCGCCGTCACATGCGGAAAGCGCGCCGCCGATTCCAGCTGCGCCACCACATCGACCGGCATGAAGCGGTCGCCATGCTCGTCCGAATCCGAATAATACCGCCCCAAGGTCGCCTTCGACCTGCCGGTCAGCGCACAGGCAGCCTCGATGCCGACATCCTTGACCAAGGCCTCGGTATGTTTCTTCAGATAAGTCTCAACGCTCATGCAACACCCCACTTCGCAAACGCCGGGGAAATGCCCCAGTCTTTTCCCATTAATCCTGCGTAAAACCTTTGTCATTCATAAAGGTGTTCAGGGAAACCTGAACAGTACGAGTGACCGGCGTCCCCAGCGCTGGTGTGGGTGGGGTCCGTCGCGCTTTGGCCTTTTTTTGAGGGTAACTTCGGGATGTGCTCGTCGTTGTGCGGCGGCCCTATTCGATGTGCGTGGTCGATGTGCGTGATGTAATCTATGGCCAGAGTCCTGGCGCGTGCGTGGCTTTCGAATGTCGCTTAACGATTTTGCGCCCTGCATGCTTGCGGGCGCGCTTGGCCATGGGGTAAACCGCGCCATGGCCAAGCTGTATTTCAACTATTCGACGATGAACGCGGGCAAATCGACCCTGCTGCTGCAGGCCTCGCACAACTACCGCGAAGGGGGCATGCAGACCTATCTGATCACCGCGCAGTTCGACAATCGCGCCGGGCAAGGCCGCATCGCCAGCCGCATCGGCATCGGCGAGCCCGCCGATACCTTCGCGCCCGGCAGACGACCTGTTCGCCAAGCTCGCACGCCCGCTTTGCGCAAGGCCCGGTGGCCTGCGTCTTCATCGACGAGGCGCAGTTCCTGACCAAAGCGCAGGTCTGGCAACTGGCCCGCGCGGTGGATGATCTGGGCGTGCCGGTGATGTGCTACGGCCTGCGCGTCGATTTTCAGGGCAACCTGTTTCCCGGCTCGGCCGCCCTGCTGGCCTGGGCCGACGAGATGCGCGAGGTGCGCACCATCTGCCACTGCGGCAAGAAGGCCACCATGGTGATCCGGCGCGGGCCCGGACGGGCGGGCGCTGAAGGACGGCGAACAGGTGCAGATCGGCGGCAACGAAACCTATGTCTCGCTCTGCCGCCGGCATTGGCGCGAGGCGGTTGGCGACTAGAGGTGGGAGCACGTCAAGCCGTCGGCGCCGGGCCTTCCTGTGCCCGCGCCCGCAGCGCAATCAGCGACCCCGCCGCCACAATCAGCGCCATGCCGAAAATCGCCATCGGTTCCAGCGTCTCGCCCCACAAAAGATAGGACCACAGCGCCGAGGCGGGCAGGATGACATATTCCAGCACCGCAGCCCGGCTCGCCTCGGTGATCTGATAGGCGCGGATCATCATGCCGACCGCAAGCAGCGAGCCCGCTGCCTGCACAAAGGTCCAGAAGTAAAACTGCTGCGAGGCCCAGACCGGCCCGCGCTGCAAGAACCCGGCAGCCCCCTCCGGCGCAGTCCACCGGCCAGAGCCACAGCACCGCCATCCCCACAGCCCCGATCAGCCCAAGGCCAAGAAGAACCCGGCCAGCAAGGTCTCGGCACTCTCCTCGCCGCACCACTCCCGCGTCGCGATATTGCCCAGGCATAAAGCGCCCCGGCCAGCACCGGCAGCACCGCCGCCAGCGAGGCTCGCCGCGCGCCTGCGGCCCCAGCACCAGCACCACGCCGACAAAGCCAAGCGCCACCGCCACGATCCGCACCACGCCGATGCGATGGCCATAGGCCAGCCGCGAAATCAGCAGCACGAAGATCGGCGCGGTGAACAGCCCTGCCGCCACCAAAGCCACCGGCAGAAAGGCCAGCGCGCCGAAATAGATCACCATCGCCGCGCCATGGATCGCCGAGCGCGCCACCACCGACCCCAGCCGCCGGGGCCGCAAGCGCAAGCGCAGCAGCGCCGCCGCCAGCGCCAAAAGTCCCATCGCCATCGCCGTGCGGGTCAAGTGGAACTGCCACAGCCCGGCCTCGGCGGCGATGACCTTGCACGAAATTATCGGTAAAGCCGATCAGCAGCGCATAGGTGCAGATCAGCCCTGCGGCGGCAAGGGTTCGGTCTTGTTGCATGGCGGGCATCTCCTCTTTGCCAAGGGGGCCAGACCCGGCCGCAATTGCGCGCCCGAAACCGACAAAACCTGCCGCTGAAGCGCGACCTTGCACAAAACCGGCGCAGCAATAGCGCAGATTGCGCGCCGCGATACAGCATGTTGTGAAAAATCGGCAGAGCGGCTAGATTGCCGGAATGATCGCAGGACAGGCCAAAACCGCCCGATGACAGCGCTGCAAAAATACCAGCGGCTCGAAAGCTCTGGCCTCTGGCGCGAGACGCCGGGCGCGCAATTGCGCGAGGTCATCGTCGGCTCTGCGCGCCGCCACCCTGATCCTCAGCGACCCCAAGAACGAGATGCCGCTGGCGCAATGGTCGCTGCCCGCGCTCTGCCGGCTGAACCCGGCCCGCCTGCCCGCGCTCTATCGCCCCCGCCGAAGAAGACGCCGAGACGCTGGAGATCGACGACCCCGAGATGATCGCGGCGCTTGATACCCTGCGCGTCACCCTCGAACGCCGCCGCGCCAAGCCGGGGCGGCTGCGCAACACGATCTTTCTCGGCACAGCGCTGGCCTGTGCCGCCGTGGCGCTGTTCTGGCTGCCGGGGCGCTTTATCGACTACACCGCCGCGATGCTGCCGCAGCCGACGCGGCAGGCCCTGGGCGAAATGGCGCTGCGCGATCTGGCGCGCGTCACCGGCTCGCCCTGCACCGGCACGGCCGGGGAAGCCGCCCTTGCCGCCATGGCCGAGCGCATCGCCCCGGATGATCCGCCAAGAATCCGTGTGCTGCAGGGCGGGCTCAGCCGCCCGACCGCCCTGCCCGGCGGCTATGTCCTGCTGCCCGCCAGCCTCCTCGACAAGACCGACGGACCGGATGCGCTGGCAGGCTTCGTCCTTGCGGAAAAGCGCCGCGCCTTTGGCCGCGACCCGACCAAATTCCTGCTGCGCTATGCCGGGCTCTGGGCGACACTGCGCCTGATGACCAGCGGCGAGATGGCGGCGACAAGCCTTGCAGGCTATGGCGAGGTCGTGAGCCAAGCCGAACCCAAACCGCTGGACGACGAGACCCTGCTCTCCGCCTTCAAGACCGCCGGGATCAGCTCCGCGCCCCTATGGCTATGCGCTTGATGCCTCGGGGCAAAGCAGTCTCGGCCTGATCGAAGCCGACCCGCTGCCGCGCGGCTCGCACCCCGAGGTGCTGGACGACGCCGCCTGGCTTGGCCTGCAAGCGATCTGCAGCTGATCCGCCAAATTTGCCCGCCCTGCAGCTTTCACCTTGGCCCAAATATCCCCGCCGGAGGCATCTACGGCACGGGCAGAGTGCCTCCGGCGGGAGTATTCAAACCAGTAAAACCCGCAGGCATGAAAAAGCCCCCGTCGCGCGGGCTTTTCGGCTTTGGTCCTGTGATCAGCGCAGGAAAGCGTCGCCAAAGCCGGCGCGCCGGGCCATGCGCAGCGCGGTTTGCGCCTCGGAGGCAGAGCCGAAGGGGCCGGCAAGAACGATCTGCAGGCTCTGACCGCCCTTGGTCATCTTGCTTTTGGCCACCGGCAGACCCAGGGCGCGCAGCTGTGCGGCGGCCCCGGCGGCGTTGGAGGCGACGCCAAAGCTGCCGACCTGCACATAGGTCCGCCCCGAGGCCGGCAGAGCTGGGGGCCGCAGCGGTGGCGGCGGCAGGCGCGTTCATCGTCGACATCGTCACTGTGCCGCTGGCTACGCGCCGCAGTTTCTTGCGCTCGACATCCGCGACGAGCTTGGCCGGAACCTTGCGCGTCCAGATCTGGTCTTGCGCCATCTGCCCCGCCTCGGTGCCCTGACCGCGCAGCGGGTTCAAACGGTCGTCCTTCCAGGCCTTTCTATAGCCCGGCGGCACCGCGAATTCGGTCTGCGCGGCGGCATAAACCCGCACCTTGCCCGCGACATAACCGTTATCGGGCGCGAGCCGCCCCGTGCCAAGATCATTGCGCGCCACCTGCACCGGATCGCGCAGCGCGATGCCCGGAGGCGAGCCAGCCGGATAGATCGGCGGACGCCAACCGCCCGTGGTGCCGTCGCCGCGCGTGCACATCACCGCCGTGCCGCCGTTGCGCAGGCGCACCACCTCGGCCACCGGGGCATTGGTATAACAGCCGATCTTGCCCCGCGGCGGGCCCGAGGCCGTCACCGCTTGATAGGTCGGGACGCAGGCGCGCTGCGGGGCAACAGGCGCCTGCGCCACCAGGCGATGGCTGCGGTGCGGCGGCATCATCCGGCTGGCCACCGTCGCCATCGGCGCGCGCATCACCGGCGCGGGGGCTGCCCGCGTGACCGGAGCGGCCATCACCGGCGGCGGCTCGTCTGCCGCGACCTGCGCCACGACACGGCCACCCGGATTGCACACCGGCTTGTGATCGCGGTTGACCCGCGGATACCAGCGCCGCTGCCCGCCACTATCGACGCGCATGAAAACACAGCCGCGGCTGTCAACATATTGCTGACTGGTAAAGCTCGCCGGCGGCAATTCCGCAGGCCCGCCGATCTGGGCAATCGACTGGGACAGGGCGGCGACAGGCACACAGACAGCCGCAAAAATTGCGGCCGAGACAACTTTGAACAGCATACGAACCCCCGAGCAGCGTGAGGTCCAGAATGCGACAGGATTGTTTCCGAGTAAAGAGGAACTAGCCTTTATTTAGTGCCAAACATCCGATCACCCGCATCCCCTAGACCCGGAACGATATAACCGTGTTCATTCAGATGACTATCGACCGAAGCTGTCACGATCGGCACATCGGGATGCGCCTCTTTCATCCGGGCAATGCCCTCGGGCGCGGCCAGCAGGCAGAGAAAGCGGATATTCTTTGCCCCTGCGGCCTTCAACAGCGTAGATCGCCGCCACCGAGGAATTGCCCGTCGCCAGCATCGGATCGACCACAATCGAGACCCGCTCTTCCAGATGATCGGGCAGCTTGCAGTAGTATTGCACCGGCTGCAGCGTCTCGGGGTCGCGGTAGAGCCCGATAAAGCCGACCCGTGCCGCCGGGATCAGCTCCAGTATGCCGTCCAAAAGCCCGTTGCCCGCCCGCAGGATCGAGATCAGCGCCAGCTTCTTGCCGTCAATCGTCGGCGCGTCCATCGCCTCGATCGGGGTTTCGATCGCGCTTGGTGGTCATCGGCAGCTCGCGCGTCACCTCATAGGCCAAAAGCAGGCTGATCTCGCGCAACAGCTTGCGAAAGCTCGCCGTCGAGGTGTCCTTGTCGCGCATCAGGGTCAGCTTGTGCTGCACCAGAGGGTGCGAGACGACGGTCAGATACTCAGCCATGGGCCTGCTCCAATAACTTCAGAATACGGGCTTTGGTATCGGCGTCACAAAAGGCCGCGTCAAGCGAGGTGCGGGCAATCTTGTCAAAAACCGCCCTCGTCCCAGTCGAAAGCCTGATGCAACGCCTCATATTCCCGCGTCATCGTGGTGTGAAAGAACGGCGGATCATCGGTGCTGATCGTCACCTTGACCTCGCGGTGAAAAAGCTCGCCAATCGGATGGGCGCGCATGTTGGGATAAAGCCCCAGCGCGACGTTAGACCCGGGCAAACCTCAAGCACGATGCCGCGTTCGGCCAGCTCGTCCACCAGCGCCAGATCCTCAATCGCCCGCACACCATGGCCGATCCGCGCCACGCCAAGCCCCAGCGCATCACGCACCGATTGCGGCCCGCCCCATTCGCCGGCATGGGCGGTCAGCTGCAACCCCGCTTCACGCGCCATATCAAAGCTGTAGGCGAAGTCCTTGGGCGCCAGCACTTTTTCGTCCCCCGCGATGCCGAAACCGGTCAGGAAACCGCCCGCCGTTTCCGCCGCACAGCGCGCCACCTGCCGCGCCTTGTCGGGGCCGAAATGCCGGATGCAGGTGACAATGCCGCGCAGGGTGATGCCCATCTGCGCCTCGGCCACTTCGGCCGCCTCTTGAATGGCATGCAGATACTCGCGCCAGGCCCCCAGATCGCGGTTGCCGCAGAAATCTGGGCTAAGGAAGCATTCGGAATAGACCACGCCCGAAGCCGCCGACTTGCTCCAGCACCGCCAGCGTCAGCCGGTAAAAGTCCTGCGGGCTTTGCAAGGTGGTGCAGGCCGCCTCATAGACCTTGAGGAATTCGTTGAAATCGGCAAAGCGGTAAGCGCCGTTCTCGCCAAAGATCCCTGCGATATCGATGTGCTTTTCCTTCGCCAAGCCCGCGAATGAACGCCGGCGGCGCCGCCCCCTCCAGATGCAGATGCAACTCGACCTTCGGCGTCATAAAAAGCTCTTTCCCTTGCCCTGCGCGGGCACGCCCAAGATGGGCGGCGACACTGGCGCCAACATCGACAAAGCCGCAAATCCCCAAAGACCCCGCGCCGCGCCCGGCACAGATCACCGGCACCCGCTCGCGGGTATGCTCGGTGCCGGTCCAGGTTGGATCATTGCCGTGATCGGCGGTGAAGATCGCCAGATCGCCTTCGCGCAACCGGCTCAGAAAGCCGCCGACGCGGCTGTCAAACCATTCCAAAGCCCGCGCATAGCCCGCCACGTCGCGCGGATGGCCATAGAGGCTGTCAAACTCGACGAAGTTGGCAAAGGTCAAGGAACCGTCCTCGGCCTCCGCCGCCAACCGGTCCAGATGATCGAAAAGGTCAAGGTCGCTCTTGCCCTTGTGCAGGGCACCGACGCCCTTCATCGAGAAGATATCGCCGATCTTGCCAATCGCATGCGTGCTGCGCCCCGCGCCCTGCACCCATTCCAGCAAAGTCGGCGCCGGTGGGTCCATCGCGTAATCATGCCGGTTGGGCGTGCGCTTGAAATGTCCCGGCGTGCCGGTAAAGGGCCGCGCAATCACCCGCCCGACCTTCATCGCATGCAGATGCGGCGCGAGATCGGCGCAAAGCTTCAGCAGCCGTTCCAGCCCGAAAGCCTCTTCATGCGCCGCGATCTGAAACACCGAATCCGCCGAGGTGTAGCAGATCGGCCACCCCGTCCGCAGATGCTCGGCACAGTGTTTTTCGATGATCGGCACGCCCGAAGCGTGGCAATTGCCCAAAATCCCCTCGGTCCCCGCCAGGCGACAAACCAGGGCGGTCAGCTCCTCGGGAAAGGCCGGAACGGTATCGGGAAAATAGGTCCAGTCCCAGGGCACCGGCACCCCCGCCAGTTCCCAATGCCCCGAGGGCGTGTCCTTGCCGCGCGAAACCTCCTCCGCCGCGCCCCAAAAGCCCTGCGCAGGCGCGCCCAAACCCGGGGCCGCCAGCCCCGAGGCCAAGGCAATCGCCGCCCCCAGCCCCAAGCGATCAAGATTCGGCATCTGCAACAGCCCCGAGCGCCCGACCTCCGCCTGGCCCGCCGCACAGGCCTGCGGCGATATGGCCCAAAGTATTGGCCCCGGCATCGCCGAAATCAGCCGCATCCGGTGCGCCGCCACAGCCAACAGAATCCATCACGATCAGGAATGCCCGCGCCATCATCCGATCCTTTTGATAATCAAATCTGGGTCTTGCGGCAGATCCGGCCCCAAGGCATAGGCCGCCTGCACCCGCGCAATCGCTTCCTCCGCCGCGGCCTCACTCGCCGCATGCACCATGCACAGGGGATCGCCCGCGCCAATCTCCTCGCCGATCCCCGCCAGATCCGAGAAGCCGATCGAAAGGTTCAAACGATCGCCCTCGCGCTGCCGCCCGCCGCCAAGGCCAACCACCGCCAGCCCCAAAATCTGGCCATCAACATGCTGCACATAGCCCGCGAGCGGGCTGGGCACATCGCGGATCACCGCCGCCGCCGGCAAGCGGTCCGGCCAGCGGTCGACAAAATCCGCAGGTCCGCCCTGCGCCGCCACCATGCGGCCAAAAATCTCGGCAGCAGCACCCGATTCCAGCGCCTGCTCGATCCGCGCCGCGCCATCCGCCGGGTCCGCCGCCAGCCCGCCCAGCGCCAAAGCCTCGCCGCCCAAAGCCGCGGTGATATCCCACAGCGCCCCGTTCACCGACGACCCCGTCAGCGTCTCCATCACCTCGATCACCTCCAGCGCATTGCCCGCCGCCGTGGCCAGCGGCTGGCTCATATCGGTGATCAGGGCGCTCGTCATGCAGCCCGCCCCCTGCGCCGTGCTGACCAGCGCGCGGGCCAAAGCCTCGGCATCGGCGCGGGTCTTCATAAAGGCCCCCGAGCCGCATTTCACATCCAGAACCAGCGCTTCCAGCCCCGCCGCCAGTTTTTTCGACAGGATCGAGGCGGTGATCAGATCGATCGACTCCACCGTCCCGGTCACATCGCGCACCGCGTAAAGCCTGCGATCGGCAGGTGCGATTTCGGCACTTGCCGAGACAATCGCGCAGCCGACATCGCCAAGCTGGCGGCGCAACTGCTCCTCGGTCAGCCCGGTGCGAAACCCCGGGATCGACTCCAATTTATCCAAAGTCCCGCCGGTATGGCCCAAACCGCGCCCCGAAATCATCGGCACATAGGCGCCGCAAGCCGCCAATGCGGGGGCCAGCAGCAGCGAGACGCAATCGCCGATCCCCCCCGTCGAATGCTTGTCCAGCACCGGGCCCGGCATGTCCCACTGCAGCACATGCCCCGAATCCCGCATCGCCCGCGTCAGCGCCACCCGCCCCGCCTCGCCCAGACCCTTGAGCAGCACCGCCATGGCAAAGGCCCCGGCCTGCGCATCGCTCACTGCCCCCGAGGCGAGGCCCTGCGCAAACCAGCCCAACTCCTCGGCCGAGGGCTGACCGCCATCGCGCAGCGTGGTGATAATGGCGCGGGCGTCGCTCATGCCCGGTCCATATGGGCTTGGGTAAATACCCCCGGCAACAGCTCCGCCACTGTCAGCGAACGCGATTTTCCGTCGGTGGTGCAAAGGGTTACCTTCACCCCCTGATCGGCAAACTCGGCAATCTTTTGCCGGCAGCCGCCGCAGCAGGGCACCGGCTCCGGGCTGTCGGCGATCACCAAGATCTCGGCAATCCGGCTATCGCCGCCCGCGATCATCGCCGCAATCGCCCCGGCTTCGGCGCAAGTCCCCTCGGGATAGGCGACGTTTTCAACATTGCAGCCAACATGCAGATTGCCCTCGACCGAACGGATCGCCGCGCCGACCAGAAACTTCGAATAGGGCGCATAGGCGCGCAGCCTGACCTTTGTGGCAGCTTCCAGCAGCATCCTCGCCTCCATTTCTTGACCATCCGGTCAGTAACATTGTGCCGCTTTCTGCCCAAGCGCAAGCCTGCGCTACAGCACCTCGGTCAGCGGATTTCCGGGCAGCGAAACCTCGAGCAGTTGCAGATCGGCGCTTGCCTCAGAATAGCGCGTTGCCAGCCCCGGCGGTATCACAAAGGCATCGCCGGGCGAGAGGCGGTAAGGCTCCTTGCCCTCGCCCTCCAGCAGCATCGTGCCCTGCATCACAAAGCTGAAGAGTATATCGCCGGAATGCTTGGTCCAGGGCGCGGGTCCAACAGGCCGCGCCACCATCACGCTCGCCACGCCCTTGGTATTGGCGTTGATGCTGGTATCGCGCGCCTCAAACCCCGGAATGCGGAAGGGCGCAAAGGCCGCCTTGGCGCCGATATCATGCACAAAGCGCTGGCCCTGCCACTCGCGCTCGGGCCGGAAATGCGGCGTGGGCAGGGTCATCTCGTGATCGATCTCGGTGACATGTTCGGCAGGCACGCCGATCTCGACCACCTGCACGCCTTCGGATTTCAGCACCCTATGGCGGATGCCGGGTGGCTGAATGAAGCAATCCCCAGCCTCGATCCGCAGGATATCGCCTTGATCTTCATACAAAACATCAACCCAACCGGCGACGCAAAAGATCAGCTGAAAGCCGACCTTGTGAAAATGCACCATATCCGGCACCGGCCCATCTGGCACGCGAATGTGGCTGGCAATCATCGCCCCGCCCAAGCGGCTGGGGATCAGGTCGCGGTATTCCATCCCCGCCCGGCCAATCACCCAAGGTGCCTGATCCGCCAAGCGGCGCACCACAAAGGCATGTTCGGTTTTCGGCAAAATCAAAGGCGGGTTCAGCGCGTCGATCTCGACCCGCGTGCCGCCCGGCGAGGTCAGCACCCGCGCCCCACCGGCAAAATCCGCCTGATCGGTCAGGATCCGCAGCACCGCCGCCGTCTCTGCCGCCCCGGCGTCCAGCCGCAGCCGCAAGCCATGCCCCGAGATCACCGCCACCGCCGGATCATCGGCGGGATAGATCATATCCAGCCGCATGGCCAAGGTCTTGGTGAAAAACGGCAAATCGCCACGCAGATCCCGCGTCGGCAGCAATATCTCGGCCCGCACTTCGGGCGCAGTCTCAGGCGCAAAATCAGGCGCAGTCTCGGTCATGGCAATTTCCCCCGGTTTCGGCCAGACTAGCCTACGAGGAGACTGCTGCGCGAGACGGCATTTTGCAAGAAGCGGAAAATTTCACTGCGGCAAACCACCAGTTGGCGTCTAAAGAAAACTGGTTTAAGGCTAAACCAAATTCTTTCGGAGGGTGACATGGAAGAACAACGCCAGGACAATGCGCGGCAGGCGGCACTGGATTATCACGAATTTCCCAAGCCGGGAAAGCTTGAGATCCGCGCCACCAAGCCGCTTGCCAATGGCCGCGACCTCTCCCGTGCCTATTCCCCCGGCGTCGCCGAAGCCTGCCTCGAGATCAAGGCCGACCCCGCCACCGCCTCGCGCTACACCTCGCGCGGCAATCTGGTCGCCGTGGTGACCAATGGCACCGCCGTCTTGGGCCTTGGCAATATTGGCGCTTTGGCCTCGAAACCGGTGATGGAGGGCAAGGCGGTCCTGTTCAAGAAATTCGCCAATATCGACTGTTTCGACATCGAGCTGAACGAGGCCGACCCCTACAAGCTCGCCGATATCGTCTGCGCGCTGGAGCCGACCTTCGGCGCGATCAACCTCGAAGACATCAAAGCCCCCGAATGTTTCATCGTTGAACAACTCTGCCGCGAGCGCATGAAGATCCCGGTGTTTCACGACGACCAGCACGGCACCGCCATCGTCGTCGGCGCGGCCGCCACCAATGCCCTGCACGTCGCGGGCAAGAAATTTGCCGATATCAAGGTGGTCTCCACCGGCGGCGGGGCGGCAGGTATCGCCTGCCTCAACATGCTGCTGAAACTCGGCGTCAAACGCGAAAACGTCTACCTCTGCGACCTTGCCGGCCTCGTCTACAAAGACCGCAACGAGCAGATGACCGACCAAAAGGCCGCCTACGCCCAGGGCACCACTGCTTTGGATCTGATCGATGTGATCAAAGACGCCGACCTCTTCCTCGGCCTCTCCGGCCCCGGCGTGCTGACCCCGGAAATGGTCGCCAAAATGGCGCCGCGCCCGATCATCTTTGCCCTCGCCAACCCGACGCCCGAGATCATGCCCGAGGCCGTCCGCGCCGTCGCCCCCGATGCGATCATGGCGACAGGGCGCTCGGATTTCCCCAATCAAGTCAACAACGTGCTCTGCTTTCCCTTCATCTTCCGCGGCGCACTCGATGTGGGCGCCACGGTGATCAATGACGAAATGCAACTTGCCTGCATCGAGGGCATCGCCGCCCTCGCCCGTGCCACCACCTCGGCCGAAGCCGCCGCCGCCTATACCTCGGAAAAGCTGACCTTCGGCGCGGATTACCTGATCCCGAAACCCTTTGACCCGCGTCTGATCGGCGTCGTCGCCTCTGCCGTGGCCAAGGCGGCGATGGAAACCGGCGTCGCCACCCGCCCCATCGAAGACCTTGACGCCTACCGCGAGAAACTCGACGGCTCGGTGTTCAAATCCGCCCTGATCATGCGCCCGGTGTTCGAGGCCGCCGCCCAGGCCACCCGCCGCATCATCTTTGCCGAGGGCGAGGATGAACGCGTGCTGCGCTGCGCCAATGCCATGCTGGAAGAGATGACCGACAAGCCGATCCTGATCGGTCGCCCCGAGGTCATCGCCACCCGCTGCGAGCGGGCTGGCCTGCCGATCCGCCCCGACCGCGATTTCGAGATCATCAACCCGGAAAGCGACCACCGCTATCGCGACTATTGGGGGTCGTATCACGAGCTGATGGCGCGGCGCGGCGTCACGCCGGATATCGCCCGCGCCGTGATGCGGACCAATTCCACCGCCATCGCCGCGATCGCCGTGCATCGCGGCGACGCCGACAGCATGATCTGCGGCACCTTCGGCCAGTACCTCTGGCACCTCGAACTACGTCCGTCAGATCCTTGCCCGCGACGGGCTGCACCCGCAGGGCGCGCTGTCGCTGATGATCCTGGAGGATCCGGCCCGCTGTTCATCGCCGACACCCAGATCAATGCCCATCCGACGCCCGAGCAGATCGCGCTAAGTGCCGTCGGCGCCGCCCGCCACGCCCGCCGCTTTGGCGTGACGCCCAAGGTCGCGCTGTGCAGCCACTCCAACTTTGGCAACCTCGACAGCGATTCCGGCCGCCGGATGCGCGCCGCGATGGAGATCCTTGACGCCCGCGAGGTCGATTTCGAATATGAGGGCGAGATGAGCGCCGATGCCGCCCTCGACCCCGAGCTGCGCGCCCGGATCTTCCCGAACTCGCGCCTGCAAGGTCCGGCCAATGTGCTGATCTTCGGCTATACCGATGCCGCCTCCACCGCGCGCAACATGCTGAAGATGCAAGGCTGGCGGGCTGGAAGTCGGGCCGATCCTGATGGGCATGGGCAACCGCGCCCATATCGTCACGCCGTCGATCACCGCGCGGGGCCTGCTGAACATCTCGGCGCTGGCAGGCACGCCGGTTGCGCATTACGGCTAGATCCTGTCGGGTTTGCAGGCGCAAAGTTTGCAAACCCCAGCGCAATTCGCCTGACTTCCGCATATAGATCAACCAGTTTGCAAATGTTTGCGCCAGACTTTGGCAAGATATGCAAACTTTTTGTCGCACCCCCTGTCGCATAACTTGCGCGACTCGGGGCTGGCTCGCGTAACACTTCCCGAGGCTTTGGAGGAGGCGATCATGGGCTACCGCGAGGTTTACGCAGGCTGGAAGGCCGATCCCGAAGCATTCTGGATGCAGGCCGCCGAGGAGATTGACTGGGTCACCAAACCCCGACACGCGCGCTCAATGACAACCCGCGCCCCGCTCTACGAATGGTTCACCGACGCGCAGGTCAACACCTGCTACAACGCCGTTGACCGCCACGTCGAGGCCGGGCGCGGCGACGCAGACCGCCATCATCCACGACAGCCCCGTCACCCAGACCAAACACGCCATCACCTATGCCGAGCTGCAAACCCGCGTCGCCTCGCTTGCCGGGGCGCTGCGCGCCAAGGGCGTCGAAAAGGGCGACCGCGTCATCATCTATATGCCGATGGTGCCCGAGGCTCTGGAGGCGATGCTCGCCTGCGCCCGCCTTGGTGCGATCCATTCGGTGGTCTTCGGGGGCTTTGCCGCCGCCGAACTGGCCGTGCGCATCGACGACTGCACCCCCAAGGCCATCATCGCCGCCTCCTGCGGCATCGAACCCAGCCGCGTCATCCACTACAAACCCCTGCTTGATACCGCCATCGACATGGCGAAGCACAAGCCCGACTTCTGCGTCATTCTGCAACGCGAACAAGAGGTTGCCAAGCTGATAGAGGGCCGCGACTTTGCCTGGCACAGCTTTCAATACGGCGTTACCCCGGCCGAATGTGTCCCGGTTTCCGGCGACCACCCCGCCTATATCCTCTATACCTCCGGCACCACCGGCGCGCCCAAGGGCGTCGTCCGCCCGACCGCAGGCCATCTGGTCGCGCTCAACTGGACGATGTCGGCGATCTATGATTGCGGCCCGGGCGATGTGTTCTGGGCGGCCTCGGATGTCGGCTGGGTCGTCGGCCACAGCTATATCTGCTACGCCCCGCTGATTGCCGGGTGCACCACGATTGTCTTCGAGGGCAAGCCCGTCGGCACCCCCGACGCCGGCACCTTCTGGCGGGTGATCGCCGAGCACAAGGTCCGCGCCTTCTTCACCGCGCCCACCGCGCTGCGCGCCATCAAGCGCGAAGACCCCGAGGGCAAGCTGCCCGCCGACTACGACCTTTCCCGGCTCAAAACCCTCTACCTTGCAGGCGAGCGTGCCGACCCCGACACGATCAACTGGGCGCAAAAATACCTCAAGGTGCCGGTGATCGACCATTGGTGGCAGACCGAAACCGGCTATGCCATCGCCGCCAATCCGATGGGCATCGAACATCTGCCGGTGAAAATCGGCTCGCCCTCGGTCGCCATGCCCGGCTTTGACGTGCAGATCCTGGACGAGGGCGGCCACCCCGTCGCCCCCGGCAGCGCTTGGCGCGATTGCGATCAAGCTGCCGCTGCCGCCCGGCACCCTGCCGACCCTGTGGAATGCCGAAGAGCGCTTCAAGAAAAGCTACCTCGCCCATTTCCCCGGCTATTACGAGACCGGCGACGCGGGCTTTGTCGATGAAGACGGCTATCTCTACATCATGGCGCGCACCGATGACGTGATCAACGTCGCGGGCCACCGCCTGTCGACCGGCGCGATGGAAGAGGTTCTGGCCAATCATCCGCGACGTCGCCGAATGCGCGGTGATCGGCGTCGCCGATGCGCTCAAGGGTCAAAGCCCGGTGGGGTTCCTCTGCCTCAACAAGGGCAGCAACCGCGCCCGCTGCCGAGGTGGTCAAGGACTGCGTGGCGCTGATGCGCGACAAGATCGGCCCGGTCGCCGATTTCAAGCGCGCCGTGGTGGTGGACCGCCTGCCGAAAACCCGCTCGGGCAAGATCCTGCGCGGCACCATGGTGAAAATCGCCGATGGCACCGAGTGGAAAATGCCCGCCACCATCGACGACCCGGCGATCCTCGACGAGATCACGGCGGCGCTGCAAACTCTTGGCTACGCCAAGCCATAAAGCCGATTGGAGATTTCCGCGCCAGCGCGTAATCTGCCGCGCAATGGATACGACAGCCGCAGCCTCAGACCCAGAAACCGCCGTGCAAGGCGCGCGCGCATGAGCGCGCCCGGCCCTGCCGAAGCCGCGCTTGCCGCAGAGCTGCGCCAGGCTTTCGCCGCCCTGCGCGAAGGCCTGCGCGCCCTGGCGACCGAGGATCTGCCGCAGGCCAGCCGCACCCGGATCGCCGAGGTCGAGGCCCAGGCGGCGGCCTTCGCCCGCGCGCTCGACCAGACGCTAAGCCAGCTGCCGCCTGCACATCCGGGCAATGCTCTGCCCGCGATCCAGACCAAGGCGCTGCTGCAATCGCTCAAGGCGCAATGGACCCCGGCCCTGCGCGCGGCGGGCCAGAGCTTTCAGCTGCTCGCCGCCGACGACCTGCCCGATCAGATCGCGCTGGACCCGCTGTGCAGCGCTCGCCTCCTCGGCAATCTTCTCAACACCGCGATCAGCCATGCCGGCGCGGGGCGCGTCACCTGTCGCATCGGCCTGTTGAACCCCACCACCCTGCAGATCGCCGTGCAGGATCAAGGTCCGGGCTTTGACGCTGCGACCCTGGACTGCCTCCGCGCGGGCCAACCGCTCAAGGCCCCCCCCGCCCGCCCCGGCAGCAACATGGGCCTGTGCATCCTGCGCGACATGGTCGAGGCGCTGGAGGGCAGGCTCGAGGTGCAAAACCCCGCCTCGGGCGGCGCGCTGGTCATGGTGACCCTGCCGCTTGCAGAGCCGTTGCTGCCGCCGCCTGCCAGCCTGGCAGAGCTGCAGCTGCTGATCGCCGAAGGCAGTGCCGCCGAGCGTCAAGCCCTGCGCCAAAGCCTTGCCGCGCTGGGGGCCAGCGGCACCAAGGCCGCCACCACGGTCGAAGGCATTGCCGCCCAGCCGCAAAATCTGCACCGCCCCCGGCCCCATACCGAGATCGACCCGGCGCAATTCGCCAATCTGCTGAAAATGGCCGGTCCCGAGGGGGCGCAAGAAATTCTGCGCAGCTTCCGCAGTGATCTGGCAAAGACCGAGCGCGGTTTGATCGCCGCCTCGCATCGCAGCGATTGGGCCAGCCTGCAGGCGCAAAGTCATGTGCTGATCGCGCTTGCCGGCACGGCAGGGGCACAACAGCTCAGCGAGCTGGCGCAAACCATGAACCGGCTCTGCCATGCAGCCGACCCCGACCGCAGCACCCTGCAAACGCTTTTGCCGCATCTGCTTGAAGCCCTCAGCGCTTTGGCGCAATTTATCGCCTCGCAAATCGTCAGCGAAGAGGATCAGCCATGACCACTGTCGCGCCCCCTGAGCCCCCTGCGCCGCCCGCCGCACCGCCTGCCGTCACGGTGCTTCTGGTCGAAGACACGCCCTCGCTGCAAATGCTTTACCGCTCGGTGCTGTTGCAGGCGGGCTACCGCGTGCTTCCGGCCAGCACAGCGGCCGAGGCGCTTGGCTTCCTGCAGGACAACACCGTGCAGGTCGTGCTCCTGGATCTGGTGCTGCCCGACCGCGACGGGCTGGATCTGATGATCGATCTGCGCAGCCACAATGCCGCCCTGCATGTCATCGTCATGACGGCGCATGGCTCGATCAACAAGGCGGTCGAGGCGATGCGCGCAGGCGCCCAGGAATTCCTCGTCAAACCCTTTGACGAGGCCCGCCTGCTCGCCGCTCTCGAAAGCCTCGCCCCCGCCCTGCCGCCCGCAACCGCGCCCAGACGCAAGACCGCGACAGCCCACCCTGAAACCCTGCCAGACTCCGGCTTCATCGGCTCCTCTCCGGCCATGGCCGCAATCCACCGCACCATTCACGCCGTCGCCCCCTCGATGGCCACCGTCTTCATCACCGGCGAAAGCGGCACCGGCAAGGAACTCGCAGCCCTCGCGCTGCACGCGCAAAGCCCGCGCGGTCGCGGTCCCTTCATCGCGCTGAACTGCGGCGCGATCCCGCAGGATCTGCTGGAATCCGAGGTCTTCGGCCATATGAAGGGCAGCTTCACCGGCGCGCTCAGCGACAAGCCGGGGGCGGCGACCGCCGCCGACGGCGGCACGCTGTTTCTCGACGAGGTCTGCGAGATGGCCCCGGCGCTGCAAACCAAACTGCTGCGCTTTCTGCAAACCTCCACCGTCACGCCGGTCGGGGCGACACGGCCGCGCCGGGTCAATGTCCGCATCATCTGCGCCACCAACCGCGACCCCACCGAGGCGGTGCGCAACGGCCAGTTCCGCGAGGATCTGTTCTACCGCCTCTACGTCGTGCCGATCCACATGCCGCCGCTGCGCGCCCGTGAATGCGATGTGATCGAAATCGCCGAGGCCGCGCTGACCCGCTTTGGTCAGGAAGAGGGCAAAAGCTTCAGCGGCCTGACGCCCGAGGCCCGCCGCCTGTTCCAGCGCCTGCCCTGGCCCGGCAATGTGCGCCAGGTTCTCAACGTGATCCGCAATGTCGTGGTGCTGCAAGACGGCGGCGCGGTCAGCCCTGCCATGCTGCCCGCCTCGCTGCAAACCGATCTCGGCGCGGCCAAGGCGCTTGCCGCCAGCGAAAGCAGCCTCGCCTTGAACAGCCTGATCGGCCTGCCCCTCGCCGAGGTCGAACGTCAGGTGATCGAGGCGACCCTGGCCCAGGTGGCGGGCTCGGTGCCGAAAGCCGCCCGCATCCTCGATATCTCGCCCTCGACGCTCTACCGCAAAATCGAAGGCTGGGCCAAGGTTTAGGCCGACTTCAAGCCTCAGGCGAACTGTTCAACGATCAGCCGCTCTTCCAGCCCATGGCCGGGGTCGAACAGAATGCGGTGGCGGATCGCCGGTTCCGAGCGGATCTCGACCGAGATCACATCGGTCACCGGACGGCTGTCGGCATCGGCCCGCACCGGGCGCTTGTCATGCTCCAGCACGTCAAAGCGCACCACCACCGACTTTGGCAACAAGCGCCCCCCGCCAGCGCCGTGGCCGAAACGCCGCCATCGGCGTCAGCGCCAGCACATCCGACCCAATCGGCAGGATCGGCCCATGCGCCGAGTAGTTATAGGCGGTCGATCCCGCAGGCGTCGCCAGCAAGACGCCGTCGCAGACCAATTCCTCCAGCCGCACCTTGCCATCGACCGAGATGCGCAGCTTGGCCGCCTGCGGCCCCGAGCGCAGCATCGACACCTCGTTGATCGCCAGTTGCACGGTCTCGGACCCATCAGCGCACTGCGCATGCATGCGCAGAGGGTTGATCACCGCCTCTTCCGCCGCAGCCAGCCGAGCTGGCAAATCCTCCGCCGCATAGCCGTTCATCAAAAAGCCGACCGTGCCGCGGTTCATCCCGTAAACCGGCAAGCTGCTCGCCTGGGTCTCATGCAGGGTCTGCAACATGAAGCCGTCACCGCCCAAGGCCACAACCACATCGGCCTCGCTCACCGCATATTGGCCATAGATCGCCACCATCTCGGCCAAAGCGCCCTGCGCCACAGGCGCAGCGCTCGCCAAAAACGCAATCCGATCAAATGCCACGCGCGACTCCCCCTGCCCAACCGCCGCAGTCTTCGCGCGATTGCCGCCGAACTCAACCCCTCACGGGGCCCGCGTTTGCGCAAACAAGTTTCCGATCGGAAACAAGACTTCGCCACAGCGCCTTTTCCCGTCGCAATCAGCCTTTTCCTCTGGGATCGCCTTAGCCTAGAAACGCTCCAAACGCCCTTACACCGCAGGAGACGTCATGACTTCCCACCGCGACACCGGATTTTTCACCGAAAGCCTCGCCACCCGTGACCCCGAGCTTTATGGCTCGATCACCAATGAACTCGGCCGCCAGCGCGACGAGATCGAGCTGATCGCCTCGGAAAACATCGTCTCCCGCGCGGTGATGGAAGCCCAAGGCTCCGTCATGACCAACAAATACGCCGAAGGCTATCCCGGCAAGCGCTACTACGGCGGCTGCGAATTCGTCGACGTGGCGGAAAACCTTGCCATCGAGCGCGCCAAGCAACTCTTCGGCTGCGGCTTCGCCAACGTGCAGCCGAACTCCGGCTCTCAGGCCAACCAGGGCGTCTTTCAGGCCCTGATCAAGCCCGGCGACACCATCCTCGGCATGGACCTCGCCTCGGGCGGCCACCTCACCCATGGCGCCGCGCCGAACCAGTCCGGCAAATGGTTCAACGCGATCAAATACGGCGTGCGCCAGCAGGACAACCTGATCGACTACGACCAGGTCGAAGCCCTTGCCGTCGAGCATCAGCCCAAGCTGATCATCGCCGGTGGCTCCGCCGTGCCGCGCCAGATCGACTTCGCCAAATTCCGCGCGATCGCCGACAAAGTCGGCGCTTACCTGATGGTCGACATGGCCCACTTCGCCGGCCTCGTCGCTGGCGGCCAGCACCCCTCGCCCTTCCCCTATGCCGATGTCGCCACCACCACCACGCACAAGACCCTGCGCGGCCCGCGCGGCGGCATGATCCTGACCAACAACGAAGAGATCGCCAAGAAAGTGAACTCGGCGATCTTCCCCGGCATTCAGGGCGGCCCCCTGATGCATGTCATCGCCGCCAAGGCCGTGGCCTTCGGCGAGGCGCTGCGCCCCGAGTTCAAGGCCTATGCCGCACAGGTCATCCACAACGCCCAAGCCTTGGCGGATGAGCTGATGAAGGGCGGCATCGACATCGTCACCGGCGGCACCGACACCCATGTCATGCTGGTTGATCTGCGCCCCAAAGGCGTCAAGGGCAACGCCACCGAAAAGGCCCTGGGTCGCGCCCATATCACCTGCAACAAGAACGGCATCCCCTTCGACCCCGAAAAGCCCACCGTCACCTCCGGCGTCCGCCTCGGCACCCCCGCTGGCACCACGCGTGGCTTTGGCGAGGCTGAATTCCGCCAGATCGGCCAATGGATCGTCGAAGTCGTCGATGGCCTCGCCGCCAACGGCGAAGACGGCAATGCCGAGGTCGAGGCTGCGGTCAAAGCCAAGGTCGAGGCGCTCTGCAAAGCCTTCCCGATCTACCCGACGCTCTGAACCGCAAGGTCATCCTCTCTCCCCAAATATCCTCGGGGGGAGAGCCGCCTTGACGCCTCGGGGGCAGAAAGCCCCCCGCAGCTGCAGCCCAAACCGCCCGACCCCCGCAAAACCTCGCGGTCATCCTCTCTGTAAAAATATCCTCAGGGGGGAGAGGGGCCGCAGGCCCCTCGGGGGGCAGAATGCCCCCCCTCACGCGCTCACAAAAACCCGCGCCAGACCAGCACGCCCACCAGCGCCGCCGCCACGACCAGCAGATAAAACGCCGAGGTCGCCAGCATATTCACCACACCGCCGCGCCGCCGCGCCCGCCCGTCAACGCCGTTCAGATGCTTGAGGCAGAGGTCATAGGCCGCAGCCAAGGCCTCTTGATCGACCTGCAACAACAGCTTCGGGTTTTGCGCCATCGCCGCCCCCGCCGCCAAAGTCTCGGCCGCCGCCGCCACCCGGCGCGGCAGCACCCGTCGCCCCTTGCGCAGCTTTTCCGCCAGCCCGGCACCGCGCAGGCCCAGCCGCGCCTCCATCAATTCCGCCACCCGGTCTGCCATCTGCTGTAGCGGCACGCCTGTCATGTTCTGCCCTTATCCTGCACTGGCCCCAGCATATCTGCCCGCCTGCAGCGCCACAACTGCTCTGGCAGTGGCGCGCATCAGCGGCTAGGATCGCGCCATGCTTGCCACAACCACCTATCCCGCCACAACGCCCACGCCCGACGCCCGCGCCTTGCTGATCGTGCACGGCCTCTTCGGCTCGGCGCGCAACTGGGGCGTGATCGCCCGCCATCTGGCAGGCCCGCGCGCGGTCTATGCCGTCGATATGCGCAACCACGGCCACAGCCCGCGGGCGGCGTCGCAAGGCTATCCCGAAATGGCTGCGGATCTGGCCGAGGTGATCGAGGCGCTTGGCGGCCCGATGGATGTGCTGGGTCATTCGATGGGCGGCAAGGCGGCGATGCAGCTCGCCCTCACCCGCCCGGAATTGGTCGGCCGCCTGATCATCGCCGACATCGCCCCTGTGGCCTATGCCCACGACCAATCCGGCCATATCGACGCGATGCAAGGCCTTGATCTTACCGGCCTCACCTCGCGTGGCGAGGCCGACCGCCGCCTTTCTGCCGTACTCGAAGACGCCGCGCTGCGCGCCTTCTTCCTGCAATCGCTGGATCTCAAGGCCAGCCCGCCCGAATGGCGGCTCAACCTGCCGGTGTTGCGCGCCGAGATGGCCAAAATCACCGGCTGGCCCGAAACCACAGGGCCAGTTCACCGGCCCCAGCCTGTTTCTCACTGGCGGCAAATCACACTACGTCCGCCCCGAACACCGCGCGGCGATCAAGGCGCTCTTTCCCAAGGCGCGCTTTGCCAAACTGCCCGAGGCCGGTCACTGGCTCCACGCCGAGGCGCCGCGTGCCTTTGAACAGACGGTCGAGGTCTTCCTGACCGCCTGACCCCGCTACTCCAACTGCGCGGCCAGCAGCCAAGACGCCGGCACGGCCAGCACAAAGCCAACCGCCGCCGCGATCAGGATCGGGGTCAGCGTGTCGTAGCCCGTCACCAAAGCGATCACCACGCCAATGCCCATCAGCGTCGTCGACACCATCGAAAACAGCACCATCATCAAGCGAGACATATAAATCTCCTTTCCGCTCCGCCGCCATCTTGCGCAAGAGCACTGGGGCGCACCTTGATCTGGCTCAACATATCTCATTTTCCGCATAGAGATGCCGCGTCGCGAAACGCAAATTCGACTTGCAAGCGACAGAGGGCCACGCCCAACCGCGCGAGGACGGGCAAGCAAGTCGACCGGAACCTGCCCAAAACAGAGGGGCGCCCGAAGGCACCCCCCAATCACTCGCTAAGAACCCTCTCAAACCGTCAGGCTCAAGCCGCCCTGCGCCGCCGATTGTTCGGCCCGGTCCAGCAACCGTTGCAGTATGGCACCGCGGGCAAAGTCCGGCTCCGCCAGCGCCCTCGCCCCGGATCGCCGCGATAAAGCGCTCGTAGATCGTGGCCAGCACAGGGGCCTCTACCGCGTGCCAGGTCGCGGTCTGCAGATCCGGCTCGAGGCAGGCGCGCAGGCCGCTGACGTTGTTTTCATAGGTCACCTCCAGCCCGCCCTTGTCGCCGTAGATCCGCAGGCGCAGGTCGTTCAGATGGCCGCTCGCAAAGCGCGTCGCCGCCACAGTGCCCAGCGCGCCATTGTCCAAGACCAGCTGCATGGTGGCAGAATCATTGGCATCCAGCGGGTATTCCCCGATCTGATCGCCTTCCGCCTTGTGAAAGGTCGCAAGGCGACACGAGACTTCCGCCACCGCACTGCCCGGCAATAAAGGTTGCGAAATCAAGGATATGGATACCCACATCCCCCAAGACGCCCTTGCTGCCATGCTTGGTCGACAGCCGCCAAAGCCACTGGCTTTCGCGGTCCCAATGCCCCCAGGCGGGCTGGGTCAGCCAGCTTTGCAGATAGCTCGCCTCGAAATGCCGCACATTTCCAATCGCGCCATCGCGCACCATCGCCGCCGCTGCCTGCAAGGCCGCGCCATTGCGATAGCTGAGGTTGACCATATTGATCACCCCCGCCGCCTCTGCCGCATCGACCATCACCTGCGCATCCGCCTCTGACGTCGCCAGCGGCTTTTCACACAGCACATGTTTGCCCGCCGCCAGAAACGGCAAGGTCGTGGCACAATGCGCCGCATCCGGCGTCACATTGGTCACCGCGTCGAACTTGCCCCAGGCAATCGCTTCGGCAATGCTGGCAAAGCGGTTTTCGATGCCATGGCTGTCGCAAAAGCTCGCCAATTGCTCGGGGCGGGTATCAATCCCGCCCACCACGGAAACGCCGTCGATCTTCTTGAACTCGGTGACATGGTTCTGCGCCATGCCGCCGGTGCCCAGAACCAGCAGTCTTACCGGAGCAGCCATCACCGAAAGCCCTCTTCGCCGTCATGATGCAGCCGGGGGCCGCGTTCTTCGATCGGCTCCAAAGCCTTGTCGACCGGCGTATTCGGCGCATCGCTCGGATCGGCGATGCGTTTCTCGGGGTTATAGGCCCAGTTCACCGCGTTCAGGATCACCCGCTGCACATTGGCATCGTGATAGGTCGGATAGGTCTCATGCCCCGGACGGAAATAGAAAATATTCCCCGCGCCGCGCTTGTAGGTCAGACCCGAGCGGAACACCTCGCCCCCGGCAAACCACGAGATGAACACCGTCTCCAAAGGCTCCGGCACGCCAAAGGGCTCGCCATACATTTCCTCGTATTCCAGCTCGAAATGATCCGGCAGACCCGCCGCAATCGGATGCTGGCGCGAGGTCACCCAAAGCCGCTCGCGCTCGCCCGCTTCGCGCCACGACAGGTTGCAGGGCGCGCCCATCAGCCGCTTGAAGGGTTTGGAGAAATGCGCCGAGTGCAGGAAGATGATCCCCATGCCGCCCCAGACCGCCTCGCAAACCCGCTCGACCACCGCGTCCTCCACATCGCCATGCGCGGCATGGCCCCACCAGATCAGCACATCGGTCTCGGCCAGCTTTTTCGCGGTCAGCCCGTGCTCGGCGTCCTGCAGGGTCACGGTCGAGGCATCGATCCCCGCCTGCTTCAAGGCCGCTGCAATCGTGCCATGCATGGTCAGCGGATAAATCCCTGACACAACTTTGTTCTTCTGTTCGTGAACGTTTTCGCCCCAAACCGTGACGCGGATGGCCATGGCATGCTCCTTGCGATAGAGGCCGCCCGAGGAGGCAGGCAGCCAGAGAAATGATTGACCTGCTAGCTAGCGGATCGGCGCGCCCTGCGCGTCGAACTTGTGCAACTGCCCGGCCTTCGGCGAAAGCTGCACCTCCGCCCCCAGCTTGACCGCCAGCTTGCCCTCCTGCCGCACGATCATCGGCTCATCCGCGCCGACCTCGACGAAAAGGTAATTGTCCGAGCCAAGATCCTCGGCATGCACGACCTTGCCCTGCCACATGCCGCCCGAAGCCACCACGTCGATATGCTCGGAGCGGATGCCCAGCGTGGTGCAGCCGTGATCTGCGGCGAACTTGCCGGTCAGGAAGTTCATCTTC
The DNA here is from genome assembly GCA_963815275.1 of uncultured Alphaproteobacteria bacterium. Classification (GTDB taxonomy): domain Bacteria; phylum Pseudomonadota; class Alphaproteobacteria; order Rhodobacterales; family Rhodobacteraceae; genus Cypionkella. The sequence goes on along the minus strand of CAWFGD010000013.1, from coordinate 52,021 downwards.
GGGCTGCCGATAAAGCCCGCGACAAAGATCGAATTCGGCCGTTCGTAAAGCTCGGCCGGCGTGCCGACCTGCTCCAGCTTGCCATCGCGCAGCACCGCGATCCGGTCGGCCAGCGTCATCGCCTCGACCTGATCATGGGTCACGTAGATCATCGTCACGTGGTCCATCGAATGGTGCAGCTTGGCAATTTCCAGCCGGGTCTGCACCCGCAGGGCGGCGTCAAGGTTCGACAACGGCTCGTCGAACAGGAACACCCGCGGATCGCGCACGATGGCCCGGCCGATGGCCACCCGCTGGCGCTGGCCGCCCGACAGCTGCTTGGGCAGACGGTCCAGCAGGTGGTCGATCTGCAGCAGCTTCGCCGCCTCCATCACCCGCGTTTTCATCTCCTCGGGGCTGGCCTTGGCCAGCTTCATGCCGAAGGCCATGTTGTCGTAGACCTTCATATGCGGATAAAGCGCATAGCTCTGGAACACCATGGCAATGCCGCGCTGGCTGGGCAGCAGGTTGTTGACCTTCTGCCCGTCAAACAGCATGTCGCCGATCGTGATCTCTTCCAGCCCCGAAATCAGGCGCAACAGCGTGGACTTGCCGCAGCCCGAAGGGCCGACAAAGACCATGAACTCGCCCTTGTCGATGGTCAGGTCGACGCCCTTGATCACGTCCACCGCGCCATAGGACTTCTTCAGGTTCTTCAGTTCGATCTTTGCCATGATGTTAACCCTTCACGCCGCCTGCGGTCAGACCCGCGACGATTTTGCGTTGGAAGATAAGGACGAGGACGACCAGCGGCACGGTCACGATGACAGAGGCCGCCATGATCGGACCCCAGGGAATTTCCTGCTGCGAGGCGCCCGACAGCAAGCGCAATGGCCACCGGCACCGTGCGCGTGGTTTCCGAAGAGGTGAAGGTCAGCGCGAAGAGAAACTCGTTCCACGCGCCGATGAAGGCCAGAAGGCCGGTGGTCACCAAGGCCGGCCACATCAGCGGCAGGAACACCTTGGTGATGATGACCCAGGGCGTCGCGCCGTCGACGATCGCCGCCTCTTCGATCTCGACCGGCAGATCGCGCATGAAGGTGGTCAGCACCCAGACCGTGAAGGGCAGGGTGAAGATCGTGTAGGACAGGATCAGCGCCCAGGGCGTGTTGAAGATGCCCAGGAAGCGGATCAGTTCGAACAGGCCCGCCAGAACCGCGATCTGCGGGAACATCGACACCGCAAGAATGGTCATCAGCAGCAAGCCCCGGCCGCGAAACCGCACCCGCGCCAGCGCATAGGACGCGGTCACCGCCAGGAACAGCGCGAAGATCACCGTCGTCGAGGCGATGAACACCGAGTTCAGGATGTTGCGCGGAAAGGTCCGCCCGCCAAGCACCGTCTCGTAGTTGCGACCAGTCGAACACCGGCGGGCAAGTAGTTGACCTGGAACAGCGCGTCCCGGTCGAGAAAGAGGTGACGATGGCGTAGTAGAACGGGAAAGACCGAAAAGACGACGATCACCACGACCAGCGCATAAAAGGCGATAGTTGTTCAGCAGTTTGCTGTCCGGTCATTTGCCCGCCTCCCCGCTCAGATCGACCTTGCCCAGCCAGATATACAGCGACACGAAGATCGCCAGGATGGCGAACAGCAGCGTCGATTGCGCCGAGCCATAGGCGAACTTGTCGAAATCGATCAGGTTCTCGCGGCTGATCACCGACATGGTCTTGGTCGCCGCCGAATTCGGCGTCAGCACATAGATCAGATCGAAGATGCGCAGCGCATCCAGCATGCGGAAGATCACCGCCACCATCAGCGCCGGGCGGATCAGCGGCAGGGTGATCTTGAAGAACACCTTGACCGGATGGATGCCGTCGAGCTTGGCGGCCTCGTAGATGTCGCGCGGCACCATCTGCAGGCCGGCCAGACACAGCAGCGCCATGAAGGGCGTGGTCTTCCAGATATCCACCATCAGCACCGCATACATCGCGGTGTCCGAATTGGCGGTCCAGGCGATCTTCTCGTCGATCAGGCCGAGCTTCAGCATGATGTCGTTGATGATGCCGTACTGGTCGTTCAGCATCCAGGCCCACATCTTGGCCGAAACGATGGTCGGAATGGCCCAGGGGATCAGGATGGCGGCGCGCACAAGGCCGCGGCCCTTGAACTCGGCGTTCAGCACCAGGGCGACGATCAGGCCCAGCACGGTTTCGCAGCAGAACCGAGACGACCGAGAAGCGCACCGTGTTCCAGACCGCGTTCCACCAGGCCGGATCGACCAGCGTGCCGCGTAGCGGACCGTGCCGATTCGACAGCGTCTGCACCCGCAGGTAATTGTCAAAGCCGATCCACTTGCCGCCATAAAGATTGTTCAGCGAGGTGTCGGTGAAGGAAAACCAGATCGTGCGCAGCAAGCGGCCAGGCCGCCACGCAGAACAGCGCAATCAGCATCGGCGCCAGAAACCAGAAGGCCGCGCGTTTGCCGCTGCTGCTGCAGGCTCGAGCCGCCCGCCCGCGCCAAAGCTGCTGAAATATCTGTCATCTGTCCCCCTCTCGCGGCCTTGTTGCCGCTGTGAAGACAGGGGCAGCGGTCGACGCCGCCCCTGTCCGCAAGCATCAGCCCGGTACGGGAGGATTACCAGGCGTCGCCCTTCAGATCGGTCAGGTCGGCTTCCAGCACGGTCCAGGTTCTCGGCAGCCGTGCCATTGCCCGACAGCGTCTCGTGCACGGCCGACCAGAACTTCGAGGAGACCTCGTTGTACTTGCCCAGCGTCGGTGCCGACGGACGCGGCACGGCGTTCAGGAACACGTCCTTCCACTGCGGGATGATCGGCTGCGCCGCCGCGATATCGGCATCGTCATAGAGCGCGACGATCGTCGGCAGGTTCGATTCCGCGATGGCGCGCTGCTTTTGCGCCTCGGGGCCGGCCAGATACATCGCCAGCGAGATCGCGGCTTCCTGCGTGCTTGGAATACTTGGACACCGCCACGTTCCAGCCACCCAGCGTTGCCGCCGAGCTGTCACCCTCTGCGCCAACCGGCAAGGTGGTCACGCCGAACAGGCCCTTGACCGCCGAGTCGTCGCCATTGCCCAGACCGTAGGCATAGGGCCAGTTGCGCATGAAGGCGGCGTTGCCGGTCTGCCAGACGCCACGGGCTTCTTCTTCCTGATAGGCCAGAACGCCCTCGGGCGAGATCGTGCCGACCCAGCCCTTGGCGGTTTCCAGCGCCTTGGCGGCCTTCTCGTTGTTGATCGAGATCGTGCCATCGGGCTCGACGATCTGACCGCCGCCAAAGCGACTTGACCCATTCCAGCGCGTTGCAGGTCAGGCCTTCATAGGCGTTGCCCTGCCAGACAAAGCCCCAGAAATCGCGCCTTGCCCGCCGCCCGCTCGCCGTCCTGCACGGTCTGCGCGGCAACGGTCAGCTCGTCCCAGGTCTTCGGCACGGCCACGCCGTACTTTTCCAGCAGGTCCTTGCGGTAATACAGCGCCGGCGCGTCGGTGAAGATCGGCAGAGCGACCAGCTTGCCGTTCACGGTCTGCGACTCGATGATCGACGGGAAATGCGTCGGCGCCAGATCCTTGGCCACCTCGGTCAGGTCGACGAAGTGGTCGGCCAGCTGCGGCGCCCAGATCACGTCGGTCTGGTAAACGTCGATGTCGGTCGAGCCGGCGGCCAGCCACAGCCGGTACTGGCCGAACTGGTCGGTGGTCGAGGCGGGCATCGGCACCATGGTCACCGTGTTGCCGGTGGCCTCTTCCCAGGGCTTGACCAGCGCCCTGAAATTCTCGACCGCCTTGCCGACCGCACCCGAGACATAGAAAATCTCTTCCGCCATCACCGGCGCGCCGAGCGCGCTGATGATTGCAATTGCTGCCGCCGAACGCATGACGCGGCCCTTGAATCCATAAGACATGGATGACCTCCCTATTGGTTTAAGTGCGCCTTCCCGGCGCATCCCGTAAAACGCCCCATTTTCCAACCTTGAGGGGCCGGCCTCCCGAAGCGTTTGGCCAAGTCTTACGCAGAGCGATAGATTCCGTCAAGGATTCTTGACCCAAAGCGCTTTCAAATTTTTCAAACTTTTCATCAGACCAGCACAGCTCTCCCTCGCCGCAATGCAGAATGAAATTGCTGCATTGCGCGCATGACGTCGCGGCACTTTTGCGGTGACGCAAAGCTAATATACTGGATTTATTAAGAAATATCGCTGGCCGCTTGAGCGAATTTATCCACTCAACCCTGACAAGAATCACTGCTCGCGCAGAACTTTCCCGTCAGAAAGCCTCTCCGATACGCTTTCAATTTTGCCCACTCAGCCCAGGTGCTGCTGCACAAAGCCGACGATATCGCTGGCAGGCCTTGCCCCCGCCAGCCGCGCGATCTCGCGGCCGCCGCGATAGAGGATCAGCGCCGGAATCCCCTGGATGCGCGCCCGTTGCGCGATCTGAGGGTTGTCTTCGGTGTTCAGTTTGGCCAGTCGGGCCCGCCCCTGCAAGCTCTTGGCGGCCTTGGCAAATTCGGGGGCCATCTGGCGGCAGGGCCCGCACCAGGGTGCCCAGTAATCCACCAAAAGCGTCAGCTCGTCGGACTTGGTCGCCTTGTCATGCGCTTTGGCGTCCAGCTCGATCACCCGGCCGTCCGCCAGTGGCTCACCGCAAGAGCCACACTTCGGCCCCGCCGTCAGCTTGGCCACCGGCACGCGGTTCATCTGGCCACAGGTGGCACAGGCGAGTTTCACAGCTTCCATGGCATCCTCACATTCATCTTATCGAATAAATGGGAGGTCTGGCCGCGATTGCAAGCCGCCCGCGCCGAGCCTGCCGCGAATCTCCCGACCTTTTTCGGCTTAGGCGGCGAGGCGCGTTGACCCCGCCGCCAGAATCTTCAACGTCATGACGCAAGCCATACCTGCGCCATACCTAAATCAGACGCAAAGCAGACCTGATTACTCCGCCGCCTCCATGTAGCTTTCCAGCGGCGGGCAGATGCAGATCAGGTTGCGATCGCCCTGCACGTTGTCGACACGCCCCACCGGCGGCCAGTATTTATCGACGCGGAAGGCCCCCGGCGGGAAGCAGCCCTGCTCGCGCGGATACTGCCGCGTCCAATCGGCCACCAGATCCTCCACCGTATGCGGCGCAAAACGCAAGGGGCTGTTTTCACTGGATATTTCGCCGCGCTCCACCGCGCGGATCTCCTCGCGGATCGCCATCAGCGCCGTGATGAAACGGTCGATCTCGGCCTTGGTCTCGGATTCGGTCGGCTCCACCATCAGCGTCCCTGCCACAGGCCAGGACATGGTAGGTGCGTGAAAACCGTTATCAATCAAGCGCTTGGCGATATCATCGACGGTGACCCCGACCTCGGCAAAGGGCCGCGTGTCCAGAATGCACTCATGCGCCACCCGCCCCTTGTTGCCCATGAACAGGATCGGATAGGCCCCCTTCAGCCGCGCCGCGATGTAATTGGCATTCAGGATCGCCACCCGCGTCGCCTGCGTCAGCCCCTCACCGCCCATCATCAGGCAATAAGCCCATGAAATCAGCAGGATAGAGGCTGATCCATAGGGCGCCGCGCTCACCGGCCCGGCCTCGCCCCCGGTCTCGGGATGGCCCGGCAGGAAGGGCGCAAGATGCGCCTTGACCCCAATCGGCCCCATGCCCGGCCCGCCGCCACCATGCGGAATGGCAAAGGTCTTGTGCAGGTTCAAGTGACTGACATCGCTGCCAATTTCCCCCGGTTTCACCAGCCCGACCATGGCGTTCATATTGGCCCCGTCGAGATAGACCTGACCGCCAAACTCATGGGTAATGTCGCAGATCTTGCGGACGGTTTCCTCAAACACCCCATGGGTAGAGGGATAGGTGATCATGCAGGCCGCCAAGCGCGCGCCCGCCGCCTCTGCCTTGGTGCGGAAATCCTCGACATCGACATCGCCATTCGGCATCGCCTTGACGACGACAACCTCCATCCCCGCCATCTGCGCCGAAGCCGGATTGGTGCCATGCGCCGAAACCGGGATCAGACAGACCACCCGCCCCGCCTCGCCCCGCGCGCGGTGATAGGCGGCAATGGTCAAAAGCCCAGCATATTCCCCCTGCGCCCCAGAATTGGGCTGCATCGAAAACGCCTCATAGCCCGTGATCTCGCAGAGCTTCTCGGCCAGATCGGTGATCGCCTCGTGATATCCAAGTGCCTGATCTTCTGGAATAAAGGGATGCAGCGAGCCAAATTCCGGCCAGGTGATCGGCATCATTTCCGCCGCCGCATTCAGCTTCATCGTGCAAGAGCCCAGCGGAATCATCGCCCGGTCCAGCGCCAGATCGCGGTCCGAGAGCCGTCGCATATAGCGCATCATCTCGCTCTCGGCGCGGTTCATGTGAAACACCGGATGGGTCAGATAGGCCGTTTCACGCAGCATCGCCGGGGCAAAGCCCAGCTCCGCCTTGGCCGGCGGTGCCGAGGCAATGCCAAAGGCGCGCAGAACCCGCGCCAGCACATCCTCATTGCTGGTCTCATCCAGCGAAATTCCGACGTGATCGCGGCCGACCTTGCGGAAGTTCAACCCTTCGGCCCGCGCCGCAGCCAGGATGCCCGCTTGACCCACACCGACTTCTACCGTGATGGTATCAAAGAAATCTTTCTGCGGCAGCATGGCTCCTGCATCACGCAAGGCCTTGGCCAAACGCACGGTCAGCGAGTGCACCCGCTCGGAAATCGCCCGCAGCCCCTTGGGTCCGTGGAACACCGCATACATGCTCGCCATCACCGCCAGCAGGGCCTGCGCCGTACAGACGTTCGAGGTCGCCTTCTCGCGGCGGATGTGCTGCTCGCGGGTCTGCAGGGCCAGGCGGTAGGCCTTGTTGCCATGGCTGTCCACCGAAACGCCAACGATCCGCCCCGGCATCTGCCGCTTGTGCTCATCCCGACAAGCGAAAAACGCCGCATGCGGCCCGCCATAGCCCAAGGGCACGCCAAAGCGCTGGCTCGAACCGACCGCGATATCCGCCCCCATCGCCCCCGGTTCGCGCAACATGCACAGTGCCAAAAGGTCGGTGGCCACCACGGCCACCGCCTTTGCCGCATGCAAAGCCGTGATCCAAGGCGTCAGATCCCGCACATGCCCCCAGGTTCCCGGATATTGAAAGATCGCGCCAAACACCTGATCTGGCTGCATTTCTTCCGGCGCACCCACCAGCACTTCAAGCCCCAGAGCCTCGGCCCGCGTGCGGATCACCGCAATGGTCTGCGGATGGCAATGCTCATCGACAAAGAACGCCCGCGCCTTGGATTTCGCCACGCGCTCGGCCATGGTCATCGCTTCTGCCGCCGCCGTCGCCTCGTCCAAAAGGCTGGCGTTGGCCACCGGCAGGCCGGTCAGATCGGCGACCATGGTCTGATAATTCAGCAAAGCCTCCAGCCGCCCCTGGGCAATCTCGGGCTGATAGGGGGTATAGGCGGTGTACCAGGCCGGGTTTTCCAGGATGTTGCGCTGGATCGCAGGCGGCGTCACCGTGCCGTAGTAACCCTGACCGATCAGAGAGGTCATCACCTTGTTCTTCTTGGCAACTTCCCGCATCCTTGCCAAAAGTTCATGCTCGGAGAGCGGCGCCCAGGTCAGCGGCGCCTTTTGCCGGATCGAAGCCGGCACCGTTTCGTCAATCAGCGTGGCAAGGCTAGGCGTGCCGACCGCTTTCAGCATCTCCTCCATCTCGGAGGGCGAAGGTCCGATGTGGCGACGGTTGGCGAAATCATAGGGATCGTAGTCAACGGGGGTAAAGCTCATGGCTCTGTCCTTTGGATGCACGAAGCCATCCCCCAGAGGGGTTGGCGAGAAATTGCGAAGAAAATCAATGGGGTTACCTGGAACCCCATCGCCTTATCCGATCAGATCGTTGTATTCGTCTTCGTCCATGAAGGCGTCGAGCACCGACATGTCGTCGATCTTCATCTTGAAGAACCAGGCCGAACCGGTGGCATCTTCGTTCACCAAAGCCGGGTTATCGACCAGCTTCTGGTTGACCTCGACGATCTCGCCGTCCAGGGGCGCCAGGATGTCCGAAGCGGCCTTGACGCTCTCGATCACCACGACTTCATCGCCCTCGGCCACGACCGTCTCGATCTCGGGCAGCTCGACAAAGACCACATCGCCCAGCGCCGTTGCGGCGTGTTCGGTGATGCCGACGACCACCAGATCGCCCTCGACGCGGAGCCATTCATGTTCCTTGGTGTATTTCATTGCAGACCTCAGCGTTTGTAGGTGGTTGGAATAAAAGGCATTTCGGCGACGGAGACGGGCAGTTTCTTGCCACGCACCTCGCCCTCAAGACGGGTGCCGATTTCGGCGAAGTGGCTGGCGACATAGCCCATGGCAATCGGCGCTTCGACCGAGGGGCCAAAGCCGCCCGAGGTGACCTCGCCAAGCGGCGTCGCATCCTCAGCCAAAAGCGGCGTGCCCTCGCGCATCGGCGCACGACCCTCGGGGCGCAGGCCAACCCGGCGACGGGCGGGACCCTCTGCCAGTTCCGCCAGAATTCGCGCCTCCCCGGCAAAGCCACCTGCCCGCGCGCCGCCTGATCGGCGCACCTTTTGAATGGCCCAGGTCAGGCCCGCCTCGACCGGGCTGGTCGTGGTGTCAATGTCATGGCCGTAAAGGCAAAGCCCCGCCTCGAGCCGCAGCGAATCCCGCGCCCCAAGCCCGATCGGCATGACTTCGGGCTGCGCCAGCAGCGCCTTGGCCAGCGCCTCGGTCTGAGCCGCGGCGACCGAAATCTCAAAGCCATCCTCACCGGTGTAGCCCGAGCGCGAAATCCACAGCTCGCCCCCGTCCCAGGGCAAGATCGCCACATCCATGAACCGCATCGAGCTGACTTGCGGCACCAACCGCGACAGCGCCGCCTCGGCCAGCGGCCCCTGCAGCGCCAAAAGCCCGCGATCCGTCACCGGGATCACCGTGCAAACCTGCGCCAGATGCAGCTGCATATGCGCAATATCCGCCTCCTTGCAGGCGGCGTTGACCACGACAAACAGATGATCGCCACGGTTGGCAAACATCAGATCGTCAAGGATCCCTCCGGTTTCATTGGTAAAAATCCCGTAGCGCTGCCGTCCTTCCGCCAGACCCAGCACGTCCACCGGCATCAAGGCCTCAAACCCCAAGGCCAGATCAGCCATGCTGCCTTTGGGCCGCAAGATCACCTGGCCCATATGGCTGACGTCAAACAGCCCTGCCGCCGCACGACAGTGCAGATGTTCCGTCATCACCCCCGCCGGGTATTGCACCGGCATGTCATACCCTGCGAAAGGCACCATCTTGCCGCCAAGGCCGACATGCAGATCATGCAGGTTCAACCGTTTCAATTCATCGGCCAAAGCCGCCCCCAAATTCCGCCGGAAAACAAGCCGGCACCGATCAGGCAGGCCAATCCCCACCCCACGATGCCCCCTCTGTCCCTACCGTGCCGGAACCTGTCCGGCTTGGCGCCTGAGATCGTTATCCCTTCGGCGGGCGCTGCGGCGCCACTCTCCAGAGTTTGTCTGTCAAGACGGTCCTTGAGCCTGAGAGTTTACCGGGGCGGTTGCTCCTTCGGCACCAGAAGTTTCCTGCTGGATTCTCCCGATCCTGACCCCCCTTGGGTAGCCCGTCGCCCTGCCCTCTGACAAGCCGAAATCGTGCGGCTCTGTCGCGAAAGCTGCCATTTCCACGAAAAACTTCCGCGAGAATGGCAAGTCACCGACGCTTTCGCCGGGAAAAGCGACAGAATCTCTGCCTAGAACAGCTCGATCGCTCTTGCGACGGATGCGCTGGCAGGCGGCGGCAGAAAGCCCGGCGGCGCGATATCCGAGGAAGCAACCAGCAGCATCCGGGCATGCCCCGTTGTCGGGCGAAAGACCACCCGCCGGGCGTTGGTTCCGCCAAGGCTTTCCGCAATGCAGGCGATGCCCTCACTGCCCAGAAACTCCTTGGCAAAGACGGCATTGCCTTTGCCGATGTCGCGCAGATCCGCCATCATCTTGGCACCACCAAAGATCTTGGCCTGCAGCCGGTCTTTCCGCGCGCCGGCCTTCATCAAGGCGTTGATCAGCATCTCCATGGCGTAAAGCCCATAGCGGACCGAATGATCGCCATTCGCCTCCGCACCATTGGGCAACAGAAAGTGGTTCATCCCACCCATTTTGCGATCAGGGTCGTGCAGACAGCAGGCGACGCAAGACCCCAGAACGGTCGAGAGCACTTCACTGGGGTCCTGCGAGATGCGAAATTCGCCCTGCACGACGGCTATTGTCCGGTCTGGCACTGCGCTTCCCATCATCGACCTGCCATTCGCGTTTCTGCCAAACCACCCGTCGCTGCGCTGCATAGTCGCATAATCTCTTCTCCTATCTGCATGATCGGCAATTGCCGCTGTACTGCACCAAGGCTCCAGGCTGCCCGCGGCATGCCGTAAACCACTGAACTCGCTGCATCTTGACCCAAAGTCTGTGCCCCAGCCCGCCGCAGCGCAAGCAGGCCTTGCGCCCCGTCCTGCCCCATGCCGGTAAGAATGACGCCGATCACCTTGTCGGCGATGGGCACCGCAGACTGGAACAACACATCCACCGAAGGCACATGCCCCGACACGGCAGGCCCTGATCTGACCGCGCAGCGGTTCGGCGCGCCGGCTTTGATGGTCAGGTGTTCGGAAAGCCCTGCCGCGACGCAGATCCGTCCCGGAATTAAAGCCGTCGCGTCCCGCGCCGCCACAACCTGCGGCTTGCAGCGTCGATCCAGAAGCCGCACCAGACTTTCAGAAAAGCCCTTGCCGGTATGCTGGACGATTGCCGTCGGCGGACAATCCTGCGGAAAACTCGACAGCACCGCAAGCAAGGCATCCACGCCCCCCGTTGAGGCACCGATCAACACCAGATGCTCGTAATGCAGCGGCGCCGTCGCATTCGCCACGACCGTGCGCTTTTGCTGGCCATGCCGAAAGCTCGCGATCTGGGTCCGGATCCGCGTCATAACTTCCGCAATTGGCAGCCGGGGCTCGATCTGCAACCCGTCTTGACCTGTGCCCAGGATTGATGGTTCCGCAGCGACAATCCAGGCCGTGCCCAAGACCTTGAAAAGCGACTTCATGCCCTCCCACTCTTTCAGCCGACAGAAGACCTCAGCCACGACCACGATATCCGGCTCGGCGGCTTCGGCGCGGGTAAAGGTCTCTGACAGGTTGCCGCAGATGCCCAACACATCGATCTCGGCAGAGGTTTTCAGCAAGTTCGTCAACCTCTCCCCCTCCAGCGGCGACGGCGTCGCAATGAGTAAAGTGATTTTGGCCATGATCCGCTCCCTTTCAGAAATCTTGCCAGATGGATTGGCCGCCTGCGTCGGCCACTTTGGCAATCGGCACGGCATCCCAGTCGGGGGTCGCATCTTCCGCCAACCTTTGCGCTCCTTGCACCGCCGCCGCAGCCTTTCCCTTCAAGTCGAAATCCGCATTCCGGGGCATCGGCACAGTGACCGCTGCCGTGAAGTCCCGCGCAGCGCCACCCGGCAGCACAAAGACCGATACCAGGGCTGAAAGCCCGGTCGCATCCTGTTGCAACGCATGGCTCGCAGCCGTGGTCTGCTCCACCATCGCGGCGTTTTGCTGGGTGACCTGATCCAGTTGGGTCACGCCGATATTGATCTCGGCAAGTCCGTTCGACTGCTCTGACGCCCCCTGCGCAATGGTCGAGACCAGGCTCGAAATATGGCCCACCGATTCAACGATATTGGTCAAGGCACTCCCAGCCTTGCCAACATGATCGACGCCTTCGCGGACATGCTGCGACGAGGTGACGATCAAGGTCTTGATTTCCTTGGCCGCCGCCGAGGACCGTTGCGCCAAGGCCCGCACCTCTGAGGCGACGACGGCAAATCCCTTGCCCGCATCACCTGCGCGAGCAGCCTCTACGCCTGCGTTCAGCGCCAAAAGATTGGTTTGAAAAGCAATGTCGTCAATCGCCCCAATGATCTGCGAGATCTGCTCCGAGGACTTCTCAATCTTCGACATGGCAATGACGGCGTTCTTGACCACGAGGCCGCTTTCCTCTGCTTCGCTGCGTGCCTTGCGGGTGATGGTCTCGACCTCGAGAGAGCCCTCGGCCGCCGCCCGGACCGAAGCGGTCAATTCGTCCAGGGCCGCCGCCGTTTGTTCCAGGGCCGCTGCCTGATTTTCGGTGCGCCGCGACAGGTCTTCCGAGGCCGATGCAATTTCTGTGGTCCGGGTTCGAATACTTTTCGCGGCCGCCACAACCTGTTCGATCGTCGAGGTCAGCTTGGTCAGCGTTGCGTTGAAATCCTGCCGCAGCCTTTCGAATTGAACAGGAAATTCCTGGTCGAGCGTTTGGCTCAGATCATTCGCCGCAAGATCTTGCAGACCGGTCGAAAGCCTGTCCAGAACGCTGCGAATTTGTTGCTCCATCTCGTCGCGCTCAGCCTGGGCAAGGTCAGCCAAAGACAGCTTTTCCAAAAGCGCGTCCAGGGCTTGCGCCATGCTGCCGATTTCGTCGCCCCGGTCCGTGTCGCTGACCTTCACGGCCAGATCGCCTTGCGCCATCGCATCGAGGCTCAGTTGCATGCGTTCGATCGGCAGCGTCAACGAACGCGAGACCAGGATGCCGAGACCAAGCGCAGTGAGCATCACGATCGCGGCAACCCACATGACCCGGCGCATCATCTGCCCAGCCGACGCCATCACATCGCTTCTTTCCCGTTCAGCCACGATACCCCACTTGCTTCCTGGTAGCTCCAGACTCGACACAGCCGCGATCCCCGCGGCCCCGCCAACCAGGGTGGTCGCCTCAAACACTTCGGTTTTCCCGGAAAGCGCGGCCTCAATCTGTGGAGACGCCGCCAGCTGATCAAACAGCCTGAGCTGCTCTGGAAAGCGCGAGGTGGACTGCGCCCGCATCGTATCATCGACGAGAAACACAATGCCGCTGCTGCCCATCCATGACTTTTCCGCCAGTTGCGCAACAAACTCGCCCTGCGGCAGCTGCACGGCAAGAAAGCCCACCAGATTGCCTCTGCCATCGACAATCCGCGTTGCCATAAAGGCGGCAGGATCACCATTGCTCGGGGCATAGGAGGCAAAAGTACTGGTGAAAACCTCGCCCGGCGGTGCCGCCTTTGCCAGAGCCAAAACTGCACCAAGCGGACTTGCAGCAAGCGGTCCGCTCGAAAAATCTGCCAGAAAATCTGTTTCCTTTGCAACGGTATAAACGTTCTTGAGATTGTTGTCGAAAATGAACAGATCATAGAGGTCATTGAGCTTGATGAATTGGGCAAAGGCCGCGTGATACTTCGCATGCGCCGCGTTGTAGGTTTCCGGCCCCGTGGCGCGATTCAGCAAATCATGCTTGCCTGCAGGGTTCGGATTTGACGTAACATATTGACCAAAAAGCGCATCGTGGGTTTCGGCCCCGCCGCGCAGATTGGAAGCCAGGCTCTTTGCGGCCTCAATGACGGCCTCGGCGCCTGCCAGACCTTGCAACGCTTTGGTCCGCGCGCTGACCCGCAGGCTCACTTCATTCTTGATGGAGACCACGCCATCCGCCAGCCTTTCCTTGGAAATCTCCAAGCTCTGTTGCCGAAAGTGGTAAGAGGTATCGAGTTCCAGCACCAAAGCCGTAAGGAATGACAGCCCCACCATCACAAGGGGCAGCTTGTACCTGACTTTGATCGCGTTCAGCATGTTCATCGCACTCACACTTTCTGTTTTCCGCCAAACCCTTGTCAGACCTCTGGATCTCCACCTGTATCCCGCCGCCGCCTCTGCGGCCGACAGCGCAAACCAGCATCAAAAGAGTTCAATATTCGAGCCGTCTTCTGTTTGGGTCATATCGCCGCGCAGCCGCTTGCGCAGATCATCAAGTTTCAAGGGACCCAGCACCCGCGCACCGCTGAGCAGAGCGCCCTCTTGCACGGCAGGTTCAGACGCAACGGCCTGAACGCAGACCGCCAGATCCGCCAAATGCTGATCCAGCAGGTCGATGTCCTGCAGATTGGTCTGCCAATAGATCGGCGGGTCAGTACTGATTTCGCCAGCTTTTGCCGCATCCAGTCCATGGTGAACTGCAACCTCGATCCGCGCCAGAACGCTGCGACACCGGGTCAAATCCTCGGCAAGCCGCGCCAGAAGCGTCGGCAGCAGCAGGTGCTGTTGCAAGGCCATCGACATCACAACCTCCCTACCACGCCTTCGATCGCCGCCTTCAGCGTGACCGTGGTGAAAGGTTTGCGCACGAAATTATTCGCCCCCAATTCCTGTCCGCGTTTCAGAATCTCCGGGCTTGGCGTGCCGGTAATCAGGATAAAGCCAATACGTTGCGTGGTTTTGTTCAAGCGCAATGCCGCCAAAAGGTCGAGCCCACTCATCCCCGGCATATTCATATCCGAAATCACCAGATGCACCGGCGCTGCCGCCAATTTGCCCAGCGCCGACTTTGGGTCACTTTCCATGCGCACATTCTTGATGCCCATTTCATCCAAAGACTGTTCAATCAGGGCGCGGCTGATCGTCATGTCGTCCACGACCATACAGCGAAGCGATTCTTTAAGGCTCATGGGGTCGTTCCATTCCTGTTCTGGGATGCATCGCCTGGATTTGGCGCGGTCAGCTTGCGATAGCTGGTCACGCCACAGCTCTGAAACTCTGCGCTCGCCGGCCCGTTCAGCCGTTCGGAATGACCGATGAAGAGATAGCCGTGCTGCACCAGCTGCCCGCCAAAGCGCTGCCAAAGCCGCGCCTGGGTGTCCTTGTCGAAGTAAATTGCCACATTGCGGCAAAAGATCACGTCGAACAGCCCGCGAAACGGCCAGTCCTCCATCAAGTTCAACTCGCCAAAACTGATCAGCGCACGCGCCTTTGCGCCGATCGTCAAACTGCCCTTTTCTGAAATGCTGGCAAAGCGGTCCCGGACCTTCGCGGCAGGGATTTGGCTTCATCCCCGTCATAAGTCCCCGCCGTGGCGCGGGCGAGGATTGCCGGATCGACGTCGGTCGCCAGAATGCGGATGTCGTGTCGCGCAGCCTCGGGGCACAGCTCCAGCACCGTAAAGGCCAGCGAATAGGGCTCCTGCCCGGCCGAACAGCCCGCCGACCAGATCCGCACCCTGCCCCCCTGCCGCGCTTTGGCGATCAGCGGCGGGCAGCACCGTGTCGCGCAGGGTCTGGAAATGGTGATCCTCGCGGAAGAAATGGGTGACATTGGTGGTCAGCGCCGACAGCATATGCATCCGTTCGGCCTCGATCCGGCCTCCAACAGGCGGACATAGTCGTGAAAATCGGCCATTCCCAATTGGCGCAGCCGCTTGGTCAGCCGCGAATAGACCAGATCCTTTTTCGCCTCGGTCAGATGCAGGCCGAAATCCTGCTGTGCCCGCCGGGCGATCACCCCGAAATCGGCATCGCTGAAGACGTAGCTGCCGCCCACGCTGCCGTGGCTTGGGAGGTCACGGCTGCTCATTGCAGCGGCCTCCGGTCGGATTGGATCACCGCGCCAAGATCGATCACCCGGGTCATGCCGTCGTCGACGGGGATCACGCCGATGATGCTCTGGCGCGACGTTTCGCCGCGCAGATCGGGGGTTTCCTGAATCCGATCGGGGGTCACCGACAGGATTTCGGACACCGATTCCACCAGAAGGCCGACCGTCTGGCTTTCATGCGCGGCGATCACCACCACGTTGCGGCCATTGTCCTGGGTCGGCTCCAGACCAAAGCGCACGGCCAGATCGAAGATCGGGATGACCGAGCCGCGCAGGTTCATCACCCCCAGCACCTCGCTTGGTGCATGGGGCAGCGGCGTCACCGAGGTCCAGCGCCGGATTTCGCGCACCTGACGGATATCAATCGAAAAGCTCTGCCCGCCGGTAAAGAAGGTGACGAACTCGATCTCGGTCGGGGGTCTTGTTTCAAGCGACTTGCAAGACTTTTCCCTTCGTTCATTTTGGCGCTGACAGGAGATCGCGGGCGCGGGGCAGCGTCTTGTTGGCGATGGCGTCGGGGTCGAGGATCAGCGCAATCTGCCCGTCGCCCAGCACCGTGGCCGCAGACACGCCGGGCACCGCGCCATAATTGGTGTCGAGCCCCTTGATCACCACCTGCCGCTGGTCAAAGACCCGGTCCACGATCAGCGCGCATTGGCCCTGATTTTCGGTCTCCACCAGCAAAAGCGTTGCAGCTTCCGGGTGGCCGGGCGGGGCGGTAAAGCCAAGACCCTCGGCGACATCGACCATCGGGATGAACTTGCCGCGGATCGCAAAGAGCCGGTCGCCATTGCGCCATGAGATGCAGATCGCCGGGCTTGGGACGGATGGTTTCAAGAATGGTGGTGATCGGGATCACCATGACCTGCCCGGCGACCGACACCACCATGCCGTCCAGCACAGCCAGCGTCAGCGGCAACGAGATGGTGAACTCGGTGCCCTGCCCCGGGATCGAGGCGATCGAGACGCGGCCGCCCAGCGCCGTGACCGCGTTGCGCACCACATCCAGCCCGACGCCGCGCCCGGACAGGTTCGAGATCGTCGAGGCCGTCGAAAAGCCCGGCAGAAACAGCAGCGCATCGATTTCGGCATCGCTCAGTTCCGCCTCCTCCGAGACCAGATTCTTGCTGCGCGCAATCTCCAGAATCGCGCCGGTTCAGACCGGCGCCGTCGTCGCGGATCGTGATGATCACCGCGCCCGACCGATGCGCCGCCGACAGCTGGATCGTGCCGCAGGGGTCCTTGCCCGCCGCAGATCCGCGCCCTCGGAGCGTTCAAGTCCGTGATCGACGGCATTGCGGATCATGTGGGTCAGCGGGTCGGTCAGCCGCTCGACAACGGTCTTGTCAACCTCGACCGCTTCGCCCACGCGTGACCAGACGCACCGTCTTGCCTGTGGCATCCGCCGCCTCGCGCACGATGCGCGACATGCGCTGGAACAGCGGCTTGACCGGCTGAGCGCGGATCGCCATCACCGCCTCCTGAATGTCGCGCGCCAGCAGCCGGTAATCCTCGACATGGGTGACCACATCCGCATCGGTCGCCAGCCGCAGATCCTCCAGCCGCTGCGCGATCATCGACTGGTTGATGATCAACTCGCCGACCGCGTTGATCAGCCGGTCGACCCGGTCCAGATCGACCCGCAGCGTTGGTTTCGGGCCCGATTTGTCGCCCTGTGCCGCTATCTCGGCTTGGCTTTCGGCGGCAGGGGCCTTTGACGGGCGCTGAGCTTCGGTCGGGACCGGCGGCTCCGGCTTTGCCGCCGGGGGACTTGCCTCGATGGGGTCCACCGCAACATCTGGCGCCATCGCTGCAACTGGCGGCATGTCCGCCAAACCCGCTTCCAGCGCCACAACTTCCAGATCACAAAGCCCTTCGACAAATTCGAAGACGTCCACGACAATATCCTGCGGCATTGCCGTTTCGAGCCGGATATTCCAGATCAGACAGGGGTGGTCCGGTTCATAGCCCTCCAACTCCGGCAGACCGGTCAGATCGATGCTCACCTCAACCCGGCCGATTTCGCCGAGGGCTTCGATGAACAGGGCAGGATCATGGCCATTGCCATAGAGTGCGCCATGCGGGCGAAACCGGATCTGAAACCGCTGCGTTTCAGGCTCGTCGGTCAAAGAGAAGTCGGCCAGATCAATCGTCATCGGCGCATAGGCAACAGCCAGATCAACCTCTTCGGCAACCTCGCTGCCCGCATTTGCAAGGCAGGCATCCAGAGCCTCCAGAAATTCCGGCGTCTGCGGCGCAACACTCTCGTTGCCGGTGCGGGCATCTTCGACCAGATCGACCAGATGATCAGCAGATCGCTGCAGGGTGCGCATGACTTCGGGGTCAAGCGCCATGCGGTGCGCGCGCACCTCGTCCAGAACGGTTTCAAAGCGGTGGGCAAAGGCCACCAGCTTATCTAGCTTGAAGGCCCCGGCACCGCCCTTGATCGAATGCACCGCGCGGAACACGGCGTTGACGGTTTCATCGTCCTGCTGCCCCGCCTCCATCAGGCCAAGCCCCTCGCTCAGCGCTTCCAGCAGCTCTTCGCTCTCTTCGAAAAACATATCGCGGATGGAATTTTGCTCAGCCATCTTATGCTCCTGCGCCCGCGACGCGCCGGATCACCGAGACCAGCGCCGCATCGTCAAAAGGCTTGGTGATCCAGCCCGTGGCACCGGCTTCCCTTGCCCGCTGTTTCAGATGCGATGAGCTTTCCGTGGTCAGCACCAGAATCGGCACCCGTTGCATGAATGTCCCCGCCGCGGATCGCCGCGATGACGCCATAGCCATCAAGATGCGGCATGTTGATATCGGTGATCACCACATCCGGCGGATCTTGCTGAAACCGGGCGACCCCCTGCGCGCCGTCATCGGCCAAGACGCATTCAAGCCCCGCTTCGGTGATCGCCTTCTGCACCATGGTGCGGATTGTGCGGGAATCGTCGATTGCCAATACTCTGATCTTCATGCCTTTATCCCGCGCTGCAAAAGCTCTGGGGTGACGCCCAGCCCGGTCAGGCGTTGCTCGGCGGCGGCGCTGACCCCGCTCAGCACAAAGCCGATCCCGCGCGCCTGCCAACTGACGGCCGCGGTCAGCAAAAGCTCGACCAGATCGGTCGACAGCCTGCGCAACTCCGAAAGATCGACCCGCACCGGGCTTGCCCGGTGAGCCAGCAGGAAATCCCGCAGACCGCGATCGGTGGCAGCGTTGAAATCGGGATGCAAAACAAAGTCTTGCCAGTCTTGGGTCACTGTCTGAATTCCTCGAATGTGCCGCGCCGCAGCCTTTGATTCGAGCTCAGACTAGGTTTGAAGTCTTAAGAAATTCTTCGCTTGCTCCGGTCTGCCCGACGGCTCTCGGCCTTGCTGGGTTTACAGCTTGGCCGCGCAGGCTTTGGCAAAGTTCGCCTGTTTACCGCGCCTTAATAGGTGAGTGGCAAACAAGAGAGGCAAGTCGCCGCGAGGAGCGCATAGATGTCGATGCAAAAGGTGCCAACACTGTCGTCCGAAAGCGAAGAAGCGAGTTTCGGCGCACAGGACGTCTTCATTTCCCGCACCGATTCCCGCGGCATCATCCGCAGCGGCAACTCCGTGTTCAAACGGGTGTCGGGCTATGAGTGGGATCAGTTGATCGGCGCGCCGCACCGGATGATCCGCCATCCCGAGACGCCAAAGGCGGTGTTCTGGCTGCTCTGGGCGCAGCTTGGCAAGGGCGAGCCGATCGTGGCCTATGTCAAGAACCTCTCAAAGTCGGGGCGCTGGTATTGGGTGCTGGCCTCGGCGGTGCCGGTGCCGGGCGGCTATATTTCGGGGCGGATCAAGCCGATAGGGGCGATTTTCGACCAAACCAGGGCGCTTTATGGCGAACTTTTGCTGGCCGAGCAGGGCGGGCTCTCGCCGGAAAAGTCGGCGGGCCTGCTGCTCGCGAAGCTCGCGGCTTTGGGTTACGCCAGCTACGCCGATTTCTCTGCCCGCGCGCTGGAAGAGGCGCTCGAGGTGCGGGAGGTCAGGCCCTTGGCAAATAAGGGCTCGCAGGTCTTGTCGCTCAAGAGCGTGCTCGACAATATGACGGCGATGGCCAGCCAGCAAAGCCTGTTGTTGCAGGATTTCGAACGGCTGCAAACCATTCCGACCAATATGCGAATCATCGCGTCGCGGCTGGAACCTTCGGGCGGACCGATCTCGGCAATTTCGGACAATTACAAATACTCGCTGACCGAAATCACCCGCAAGCTGGAGAGCTTTGCCGGCAATGAGAACAATCTGTCGAAAACGGCCTCGGTCATGACCACCAGCGCGCTTCTGGTTTCGGGAATTGTGCGCGTCTTGATCGAGGTTCAACATCAGTTTGACCAAGAGGATCTCAACGGGACGCCGATAGACAAGGCCGCTGAAGTGCGGATCGTCAACACCGCCGTACACCATTATGCCGCCAAATCGGAGGCCGAGATGTTGAATGCAGAACGGCTGGTGACCGAGATGAATCTCGCCTCGGCCGAAATCCGTCGCATGATGCTGGGCCTGGATACCATCCGCGTCATGGGCCGGGTCGAGTCCGGGCGGCGCGGGGGGGCCGCGGGCACCGGCCTCTCCTCCACCATCGATCAGCTCGATGCCCGCCACAGCGAGATTACCGACCGTTTGCAGCGCCTGATGGACATCTCCTCGGCCATAAAAACCACGATCAGCGCCTTCCGTCGGCAGGAAAAGCTCTTGCCGCGGCTCGAAGTCGCCTGACCCTTCATGCCCCCTCCCCCGCCGGACCACCGGCCTGACTGAAAAGGACACTTGATGAAATTTCTCTACACGCTCACCCTGCCGCTGGCCCTCAGCTTTCACGCCGCGGCCGCCGCTGACTATCAGGCGGCGATGACCGCCTATCTCGACAGTTCGATCCGCGGCTGGGCCGGGGACCCGGCCCTTGTCAGTGCCATCAACGCCGCCAATGGCGAACGCGCGGGCTTTGATCAGACCAGGATCGACACCCTGGATGCGGCCTGGAAGGCCGAAGTTGGTCAGGCCGACACTCCGACCATCACGCCTATCCTGCAAAATGCCGCAGCTGACTTCCTGCGCAGCCAGGTCGAAGCCTCGGGCGGCAAGATCACCGAAGCCTTCATCACCGACGCTGTTGGCCTGAACGTTGCGGTCTCGGCGGCGACCTCTGACATGTGGCAGGGCGATGAGGACAAATTCACCAAAGTCTTCCCCGCTGGCAGCGGCGGCGTCACCTTTGCCGATGTGGAGTTGGACGAATCGACCCAAACCTACCAGGGCCAGATCTCGATCGCGATTGTCGATCCCGCGACCCAAGCCACCATCGGCACCCTGACGGTTGGCGTCAATGCAGACGAGCTGACCGAGTAAGCCACAGACAGGGGGGCGGGATATGCCTAGGCGATTTGCAACCAAGATCTTGCGACCCAGTCTGTCGCTGTTCGGAAAAAGCCTCGCGCTGGTGGCGCTGATCACGACCCTCGTGGCAGCGGTTCTGACGGTCAAAAGCCAATGGGAGATGCGCGCCATCGCTCTGGAGGGACTGCAAAGCCTTGCCAATGACGCGACAGCCGGGCTTGCAACCCGGCTGGCTGGAGCGATCAAATTTGGCAAGGCCGAGGCAGTGACCACGGCCTTGGCGACCTTTGGGCATCAGGAAAACGACAAATTCGCCGGAGGAGTCGCGATCAACAAAGGTCTGGTCCAGGTCTTTGCCAGTCCGGGCTTGACCGAGGAGGAGCTGACCCTGCTGAGCGCGCTTGCCGAGCAGGCCTCGGCCACGGGCAAGCTTGCCCAGGATCCGAGCGGCCTCTATGTCGCGGCCCCCACCATCACCGCCGATAAAAACGAGATTACTGGCGCGATTGCGGTTCTGTGGTCCGCCAAAAGTACCGAAGCCCTGATCGCGCAAAGTACCGCCCGCTCGATCGCAACCGTCGGCATCTTGCTGATCGGGCTGCTCGGGCTTGGCGGTTGGTTCATGCACATCGCCCTGCGGGTGCCGTTGCGGCGGATCACCACCGCCATCGACGCCGTGGCGGGGGCAGATTTTCTGACCCCGATCCCGATGGTGGGTCGCCGCGACGAGGTCGGCGCCATCGCACAGTCCCTCGATCTGATGCGGCACAGCCTTGCCGAGGCCGAGGCGGCCCGCAGCCAGCATTCTCAGAATGCCGAGATCCAGCGCAAAGTCGTGGCCCAACTCACCGAAGGCCTGGGTCGCCTCGCGCTCGGCGATCTGACCTTTCAACTGCCGCCAGACTTCCCCGATGATTACGCGCAGCTGAAGACGGATTTTGACACCGCCATGCAGAACATGGCCGAGGCGCTGCGCTCGGTGGTGGCAGCCTCGCAGAAAATCGGCGACGGCGCTGCGGCGATCAATCGTCAGTCCGGCGATCTGTCACAGCGCACCGAAAATCAGGCAGCAGCTCTGGAACAAACCGCAGCGGCGCTGCACGAGCTGACCGCCAATGTCAAAACCGCGGCGCAGGGTGCCAAGGAAATCGACGAAGTGGTGCAGCGCGCGCAAACTGACGCGCGCAACAGTGGCGCGGTGGTGGAAGATGCCGTCAACGCCATGCAGAAAATCGCCGAGTTTTCCGGTCAGATCTCCACCATCATCGGGGTCATCGACGATATTGCCTTCCAGACCAACCTTCTGGCGCTGAATGCCGGGGTCGAGGCCGCACGCGCCGGCGAGGCAGGTCGCGGCTTTGCCGTGGTTGCCTCCGAGGTGCGCGCGCTGGCCCTGCGCAGTTCCGGGGCTGCGCGTGAAATCAAGACCCTGATCACCGGCAGTGCCGATCAGGTTTCCAAGGGCGTGGTGCTTGTCGGCGAGACCGGCACGGCTTTGTCGGGCATCGTCGGCCGCATTCAGGAAATATCCGAGCTGATGGGCGGGATCGCCGATGGTGCGGTCTCGCAAGCAACCAGCCTGAACGAGATCAACCTTGGCGTCGGACAGCTGGATCAGGTCACCCAGCGCAATGCCGCCATGGTGGTCGAGGCGACCTCGGCCAGCGAAACTCTGGCGCAAGAGGCGGAGCTTCTGGTCGGTCTGACCGCCACCTTCAAGGTGGATCACCCCGCTGCCACGCTGTCCTTCGGCCAAAACCAACCGCGCCGCCGCTCTGCCTGAGCGGCAAAGCCGGGAGCCGATGCTGGCAAATCCTGCAAAAACCGAATGATGCCTTGACCGAACCCGCGCTCTGGGCAAAAACCAAGGCAGAGGCGGTTTACGCCCGACAGGACCGCAATGCCAAGTCATGACCCAGAGGCCCCAGGCCCTGCCGCAGAGCTGGATACGCCCCTGCGCGCGGGCGTGTTGATCCGCGCCGACAATGGCGATGTCGTCACCTTCGACGAAACCGGACTGACCCTGCGTCTGTCGGATCGGGTGATCGAGGATCTGCGCCACAGGCTGGCCTTGCCCTGCACAGTCACCGCCGAGGATCGCCAGGCCTTGGGGGACATCGACGCCTGGGGGCTGCGGGTTGCGGGCGACTGGCTGCACTTCACCGCGCGGCTCGAGCCGGGCAGGCCGCCGCGCGACTACCGCAAACCGCGTGCTGGTGGCGATATCATCGCCGAGACCAACGGCCCGCTTCTGGCGGTTCTGGGCCTCGGCGGCCCCCGCCGGGCTGGCTTCAATGACGCTGCCCCGGAGTTTGCCTTTCATGTGCTGGCCCCCGGTGACGATATTTTTGCCGTCGGGCTTGAAGGCACCGACGAGGCGCGGGTCCAGGACAGCCTGCAACGCCTGCCGCATTGCCCGCGCGAGGCACTGATTGCCGATACGCTTTTGCACCTGCGCTATCAGGCGCTGCAGGCGCTGCCGCTGTTCTTTGTGCGCTGCGAGACGGACAGTTCGCCCAGCCTGGCGGCCCTGGCGAGGGGGCAAGCCTATGCCAACTTCCTCACCGCCCTCGATTCGCTTTGCGCCGCCGCCGCGCGACTGGACAAAACCGCGCAGGTTCTGGCCGTCAGCCTCGATTTTTCCCTCGAAGACCCCAGTGCCACGCCCGAGCTGCTGCGCCACGGCCTGCGCCATCTCATCAGCCAGATCGCGCAAGATATCGCCGCCCGCGGCCTGAGCCAGCCGATCTTTCTGATCCCGGCCGAGGCGGGCACCCAGCAGATTTCCCGGCATCCCAGCATCCTTGCCCATGCCGATCTGGCCTGGGCGCAGGGCCACCACCGCCTGACCCTGCCCGCCCCGGGCTATATGTTTGAACAAACCCGCTTTGCCCGCCCCAGCCCTGCCGCGCGGCTGCGCATGGCCGAGATGGACGCCCATGCCATCACCGCGCTTTCGACGCGGGCGGAGTGGTTCTGCCCGCAAATCCTGCTCGCCGAACATCAGGGGCAGAGGCTGCGCGTCACCTGCCGCGCCATCGGGCGCCTCGTGATCGAAGATCGCTTCCAAGCCGGAAAGTCCTGCGGCTTTGCCGTGCAAACCTCTGGCAAAGCGGTCAAAATCACCGAAGTCACCCTTGACCCCTCTGACCCGCAGGCGCTGCTGATCCAGCTTGACCGCCCCATCGCAGGCTTGGCCGAGCTCGCCTATGCCTATGGGGCGGCGACGCCCTCGCCCGATGCCTACCCCGCCAATCGGGGCGCGATCCGCGATGACTGGCAGGCGCCAAGCCGCGCCGAGGGCGGGCCGTTGCATCGCTGGGCGCTGCCCGCGCTGATCCCTATTCAGCCGGGAGCCTTGTGATGCCGCCGCTGCAGTTTCACGGCAAGCTGCCGCCAGGCGCCTTGGTCGATGGCAATTTCGGCCCTGTCACGCACCAAACCCTGCCGACCAGCCCAGCTCTGCATGCCCCCCCCGCACCGCTCTGGTTCAGCACCCGCGCCCCCGAAAGCCTTGAGTTCAACGCCGAAGGTCGCGTCACCCGCTGGCAATCCACGCCCTCCGGCCTCGCCGCCACTCCGGTCAGCTTCAACAGCGCAGGCACCGGCTGGGCCAAGGCGCCCGCCGCGCTTGACTTCACCGCAGGTCAGCACGGCGGGCTCTGCATCAAAGCCGCCATCGCCCAGGGCAGTTGCTTCAGTCTGGCGCTGATCTACAGCCAGGATGCCAAGCGCGATGCCCTGACCCTGCTCAGCCTGCAGGCCAAGGGCGACGAAAATTACATCTTTCTCAATGCCGAAGCCGGCTCGCTGCGCCTTGCTGTCAAAGGCAGCGCGGCCAGCCTTTCGACACCAGACCCGAAAAAGCTGACGCTTCTGGTGCTGTCTTCGGATGGCGAGAGCTTGAAACTGGCGGTCAATCGCGCCGAGGCGCAGCCGATGGCCTATGCGCTAAGCGAAGCCCCCCTCGACCTCTTTCTCGGCTGTCGCGGGGCGAGCCGCAGCCTGATTGGCAAGCTCGGCCACTTCAGCCTCAGCGATCTGCTGATCTGGCCGGGGGTCGACGTGCTGGCGGGCAGTTTCGCCCGCGCGCCGCAACCGGCCCTGAGCTTGTGGCAGGAAAGGCAGCGCGATGCCGCGAGCCTCTAAAGCCGCCGCCTTCACGCCCAAGACGGCGCGCGAGGGCAATATCTGCGTCATCTGGATCGATGACATGATCGACATTTTCACCTGGCGAAAGGCCTTTGGCGTCACGATCCAGACCCCGAACATCGACCGTTTGATGGCCGAGGGCACGCGCTTTGCCAATGCCTATGCGACGATCCCGCTCTGCGCGCCCTGCCGGGCCGAGCTTGCAACCGGGCTTTCGCCGTTTCGCACCGGGCTGGTCGATCTGAACCGCTTTTGGCGCGATGTGCTGCCGCCGACCGCCTCCTGGGCCTATGATCTGCGCCGCGCCGGGTTTCGCACCTTCACCACCGGCAAGACCGACGCCAATTACAAACCGATGCCCGAGGATTACCGCCGCCTGCTGTTTCACGAAGACCCGCCCGCCGTGGAGTCTGGTCGCCGGGGCCCGCCGACGGTCTATCTCGACAATGGCCCCGGCGTGGCAGGTGTCAACGGACCCGATGACGACGGCGCCACCGACCCGACCTTCTACGACCATCAGGTGGCGCAGAACGCCATCGACTATCTGTCGCGCGCCGACCCCGCGCGCCGCCATCTGATCCAGCTTGGCTTCAAGCATCCGCATTACAAGCTGGTCTGCCCCGACCGCTTCTATCAGATGTATGATGCTGATCAGATCACGCTGGCCCGCCTCGGCGCATCCCGATGACTTCAGCGGTCCGCAACCCGGCATGGCGGTCTATGAGGCGGCCTATATCGTCAACGGCGCACTGGACGCCGGAAAAGGCCGGCGATGCGGCGCTGGCGTCAGGTCGTGCGCGGCTATTTCGCCGCCTGCTGCCATGTCGATCACGAAATCGGCCGTTTCATGGACGGCGTTGCGCGCCTCGCCCCTGGGGCAGAACACGACGGTGGTGCTGCTGTCGGACAACGGCTTCAACCTTGGCACCCATGACAGCTTTCACAAGATGAGCCAGTGGGACAGCGCGGCCCATGTGCCCCTTGGGCATCTGGCACGCGGCGATGACGGGCGGGAGGTGGTCGATCTGCCGGTCTCGCTGCACAACCTGCCCAAGACCATCATGGATCTGGCCGGCCTGCCGCCGCGGCGCGACTGGACCTCAGGGCAAAGCCTGCTGCCGCTGATCGACCCCGGCTTCGGCAGCTTACGACCGCAGCGAAATCGCCGCTGACCGCGGTCTTCGGCACGCTGTCGGTGCGCCCTTCGGTGCCGAGGCGTCTGAGCATCTGCGCTATTTCCGCTATCCCAACGGCGAAGAGCATGTCTATGACGTGGTGGCTGACCCCGGCGAGACGACCAACCTGATCGGCGGCCCCGAGACCCCGCGCCCTGCGCGCCGAACTGGTGCGGCGGCGGCCTGACCTTGGGCTTGATCTGCGGGCCTGGAACGGCCCGAAGACGGCCTCCATGCGATGATGGCGATGGATGGCTCGGTGGTGCTGCAGGGCGGCGCGGGCGATGGCCAGTTACTGGGCCTACGGCGCGGCCGCCGAGGCGATCAGCCGCGATGCCACCACGCGCGACACGCTGTGGTATCTGGCGGGGCCCGATGGCTACGACCCTGCAAGTGCCGCCCGGCATCGATGTGGTGAAAATGGCCACTGTCGTTGCCCGCAACGAGACCGATACCGCCGTGGGCCGCGCCGTGCGCATCATCGCCCACCCCGCCTCTGCGCTGGAGTTCGAGGCCTCCGAGCGGGTCTCTGTCCATGTCACCGGCAGCTCTGGCGATGATATCCTGATCGGGCCGGTCTATGCCGGCGCGATGTTCGAAGGCGGTTCCGGCAATGACCTGCTGGTCGCGGCCTCGCAGCGACGCAATGACCACCACGGCTTTTACGGCGGCGCGGGCAATGACACGCTGAAGGGCGGCAATGGCCGCGACACGCTGGATGGCGGGCCCGGCGATGATCTGATCTACGGCGGCAACGGCTTTAACACCATCTACGGCGGGCCGGGCAATGACCGGATCTTTGACGGCGAGCACAGCTCGACCATCCACACCGGGCCGGGGCGCAACGAGGTCACCTCGGGTGCGGGCAGCGACACCTTCCATGTCGGCCCCGGCGAAAACCGCATCACCGGCGGGCCGGGCGGGGTGCGCTATCACGTCGCCTGGGGCGGCGTGCTGACCATTACCGACTGGCGCGACGGCGACACCATCTCGCTGACAAGCTGGCCCTTCCCGCCGCAGTTTACCCTTGCCGAAGGCGCGGTGCTGATCTCTGCCGGCCTCAGTTTTGTCGAGGTGCTTGGCACCCAGGACATTGCAGCCGTTCAGGCCCATGTGCTGATCTGACCGCCCGCAGATCTGGCTTACAGCACCGGCGTCAGCAGCGGCTGGCCCGCGAAAAACGCCGCGAGATTGTCACGCATCAACTGCCCCATCGCCCGACGCGTCGCCTCGGTGGCCGAGCCTTGGTGCGGTTGCAGCAGCACATTGCGCAGCGGGATAAAGCGCGGGTTGAACTGCGGCTCGGCCTCAAAGACATCCAGCGCGGCCCCACCGATCCGGCCTTGTTCCAAAGCCTCGAGCAGCGCCGCCTCGTCAATATTCGCACCGCGCGAGATGTTGATCACCATGCCATTCGGCCCCAACGCCTGCAGCACATCAGCATTGACGATATGACGCGTCTCGGCATTGGCGATCACCGTGATGAAGAGGAAATCCGCAAAGCGCGCCAACTCCACCGGATCGGGGATATACTGATAGGCGCAGTCCTTGGCGCTGCGCGCCGAATAGGCGATCTGCATGTCAAAGCCCTCGAGCCGCCGCGCCAGATCCTGACCAATCCGCCCCATGCCCAGAATGCCGACCTTGGCACCAAAGAAGCGCCTTTGCAGCGGAAAGGCGCCTTGCGCCCAAGCGCCCGAGCGGGCATGCGCCTCCGCCGCCGGAATGTTGCGCGCCAGTGCCAGCGCCATGCCCAAGGCCAGATCGGCGCAATCCCCGTTCAGCACGTCGGGCGTGTTGCTCACCGCGATGCCACGCTTGCGGCAAAGCGTCAGATCAATCGCATCATAGCCCACGCCATTGATCGCAATCAGTTGGAGCTTCGGGCAGGCCGCAATCTCTTCCGGTCGCGCGCCGCGTCCGCCATTTGTCGCAATCGCTGTGATCTTCGCGCCATGTTCGGCCAGAAAGGCTGTCGGATCCGTCGCTTGCCAGAGATGATGCACCTCGTAAGCCGCATCAAGCGGGGTCTGATCCCAGTCTGGATAGCTGGCGAGTTGCAAAAGCTGCGGTTTGCTCATGGCGGGTCTCCTGTTCGAACCGGCGCAGGATGGGCTGGCTTGCGGCGGCTTGTCGAGAGCCAATCGCCGGGGGTGCCCGGACCCCGCCGTGCCAAGGGGCTTTGCGCCCCTTGCGGATTTGGCCGCGGCCAAATCCTATCCCCGCAGGATATTTAGACAGAGAGGATTGAACCGCTGGCGCTGTGCACGGCCTGTATCTCGGCGGCGAGACGCGCGGCGACGGGGGGCAGCAACACGCCGGCGCGGGTGACAAGGCCGAAGGGTTCGACCTCGATGCCAAGGTCGATATCGAGCAGGGTATAGGGGGCATCCGGCAGGGCGACAAAACTGTCGGCAACGGCGCGGGCCAGCGGGGCGATTGCATTGGTTTGCTGGACCAGCGCAAAGATCAGCAGAAAGCTTGCCGTCGACAGCCGCTGCGGCGGATAGGCCAGCCCATGCGCCCGCAACCGCGCCAGCACCGCGCGGCTCAGGATCGAGTCGGGCGGCGGCAGCACCCAGTCATAGCCCAGCAGATCCTCGGGGCGCAGGTCGCTGCGCTGCGCCAGCGGATGATTGCGCCGCACCACCAGGGTGACCGGCTCGGTGGCAATCGGGATGATCTGGAACAGGCTGCGCTGCGGCCCTTCGGGCAGGCGGCCGATGACGAAATCAAGTCGGCCGGCCAGCAATTGCTCGCAGAGCAGGTCAGAGGGCGAGACGGTGACCTCGGTGGTGACATTGGGCGTGGCGATCCTTGCGGCGCGCAACACCGGCAGCACCCGGTCGATGGCAGGGCCGGTCACCGAGCCGATGCGGACATGGCCGCCCTTGCCCGCCGCAACCTCGGCGATATCGCGGGCGGCGTCGCGCAGCTCCATCTGCACCCGCTGCGCCCGTTGCGCCAGGGTCGCCCCCACCGGCGTCAGGCTGATGCCGCGCCCGGTGCGGACATGCACCGGCGCGCCGATGATTCGCTCCACCTCCGCCAGCAGCCGCGAAGCCGCAGGCTGCGCCACCCCCAACAGATCCGCCGCCTGCCCGATCTGCCCGGTTTCCGCCAGCAGGGCCATCAGCCGCAAATGGCTGAGTTTCAGCCCGCGTTGCAGCAAGGTTTCCGCATTTTCCGCGATCTTCATAACATTTTCGCCATATCAACATTCATTCTTATCATTTGACGGATATGACGGCATTTTGCAAGTCTGCGCCACGGATCGCGCAGCCATGGGCTTTTGCGACCGCAGGGTTATCGCCGCGCTTTGCGGCTTGGGAGGATACATAATGCAAATTTCAAGACGTGCGCTTCTGGCGCTCGGCGGCGCTGCAGTCGCCACTTCGGTCGCAGGTCTGCCGGCCTTCGCGCAAGACAAGGGCACCGTGGGCATCGCGATGCCGACGAAATCCTCGGCGCGCTGGATCGCTGACGGCAACGCCATGGTCGAGCAGTTCACCGCAGCGGGCTACGGCACCGACCTGCAATATGCCGAAGACGATATCCCGAACCAGCTGGCGCAGATCGAGAACATGATCACCAAGGGCGTCAAGGTCCTCGTGATCGCCGCCATCGACGGCACCACGCTGTCGAACGCGCTGGACAATGCCGCAGCTGCGGGCATCAAGGTCATCGCCTATGACCGCCTGATCCGCGAATCCGGCTCGGTCGACTACTACGCCACCTTCGACAACTTCAAAGTCGGCGTGCAGCAGGCTGAAAGCCTCGTCGCCGGGCTGAAAGAGCGCTTTGCCGACGCCAAGCCGTGGAACGTCGAACTGTTCGGCGGCAGCCCAGACGACAACAACGCCTTCTTCTTCTACAATGGCGCGATGTCGGTGCTGCAGCCGATGATCGATTCCGGCGAAATCGTCATCCCCTCGGGTCAGATGGGCATGGACGTGGTCGGCACGCTGCGTTGGGACGGCGCTGTCGCGCAGTCGCGCATGGATAACCTGTTGTCCTCGAACTATGGCGACAAGGTTCTGCACGGCGCGCTGTCGCCTTACGATGGTCTGTCGATCGGCATCCTCTCCTCGGTCAAGGGCGTCGGCTACGGCTCGGGCGATCTGAAAATGCCGATCGTCACCGGTCAGGACTGCGAAGTCCCCTCGATCAAATCGATCATCGCCGGCGAGCAGTATTCCTCGATCTTCAAGGACACCCGCCAGCTGGCCGCCGTCACCGTCAAGATGGTCGACGCCGTGCTTTCGGGCGGCACGCCCGAGATCAACGACGAAAAGACCTATGACAACGGCGTCAAAGTCGTGCCGTCCTACCTGTTGGCCAGCCAGCCGGTCGATGCTTCGAACTACGAAGAAGTCCTCGTCGGTTCCGGCTACTACACCGCAGACCAGCTGAAGTAATTCCGCTACTCTGCACAAAGGCCCTGTCCGCCCCACCTCCTCTGGGGTGGGCAGGGTATCCTTGGGAGGAACATCCATGACAGCTCTGCTCGAAATGCGCGGGATCAGCAAAGTGTTCCCCGGCGTGCGCGCGCTTGATAACGTCACGCTGAGCGTCGAACCGGGCGAGATCCACGCGATCTGCGGCGAGAATGGCGCGGGCAAATCGACGCTGATGAAGGTGCTTTCCGGCGTCTACCCGCATGGCACTTACGAAGGCGACATCCTTTACGAAGGCAAACCGCTGGCCTGCCGCAACATCCGCGACAGTGAAGACCACGGCATCATCATCATTCACCAGGAACTCGCGCTGATCCCGCTGTTGTCGATCGCCGAGAACCTGTTTCTGGGCAACGAGGTCGCCTCGGGCGGCGTGATCAACTGGCCGCAGGCCTTTCAGCGCACCAAGGAGCTGCTCGCCAAGGTCGGTCTGACCGAGGCTCCGACCACCCCGGTCGGCAAATTGGGCGTTGGCAAGCAACAGCTGATCGAGATCGCCAAGGCGCTGGCCAAGGACGTCAAACTGCTGATCCTTGATGAGCCCACCGCAGCCTTGCAGGAAAACGACAGCCAGAAACTGCTGGATCTGATGCTGGAGCTCAAGGCGCAGGGCGTGACGCAGATCATCATCAGCCACAAGCTCAACGAGATTGGCCGCGTGGCCGACCGGATCACCGTGATCCGCGACGGTGCCACCGTCTCGACCCTTGATAAACACCAGATTTCCGAAGAGCGCATCATCCGCGACATGGTCGGCCGCGACATGGCGCACCGCTATCCCTCGCGCGCGGCGAACCCCGGCGAGATGCTGATGGAGGTCTCGGGCTGGAACGTCTGGCACCCCGATCAGAAAGACCGCCAGATGATCCGCGACGCCGCCTTTACCGTGCGGCGCGGCGAGATTGTCGGCATCGCCGGTCTGATGGGCGCGGGCCGCACCGAACTTGCGATGAGCCTGTTCGGCCATTCCTATGGCCGCGACATCTCGGGCAGCCTCAAGATGAAGGGCAAGCCCGTCGATACCTCCAGCGTCGACAAGGCCATCGCCGCGGGTCTGGCTTATGTCACCGAGGATCGCAAATCGCTCGGCCTCGTGCTGGAAGAGCCGATCTCGCGCAACATCACCCTCGCCAATCTGGCGGGCATCTCGAAGAACGGCGTGCTCAGCCACCCGCGCGAACAGCAGGTCGCCGAGAAATACCGCAAGGCGATGAACATCCGCACCCCGAATGTGCTGCAAAAGGTGGTCAACCTCTCGGGCGGCAACCAGCAAAAGGTCGTGCTGTCGAAATGGCTCTTTGCCGAACCCGATGTGCTGATCCTGGACGAGCCGACCCGCGGCATCGACGTCGGTGCCAAGTTCGAGATCTATTCGATCATGAACGACCTCGCCGCCCAGGGCCGCGGCGTGGTGATGATCAGCTCGGAAATGCCCGAGCTTCTGGGCATGTGTGACCGGATCTATGTGATGAACGAAGGCCGCCTCGTGGGCGAACTCTCCCGCGACGAGGCCAATCAGGAGCGCATCATGGCGCTGATCCTGCAAAGCGAAGGGAAAGCGGCATGAGTGAGAAGAAATCTGGCATGAGCGCCCTTCTGGGCGGCCACCTGCGCGAGAATGGCATGCTGATGGCGCTGGTCGCCATCGTGGTGTTCTTTTTGATCGTGGTGCGCTACCAGATCAACGTCGATTTCCTTTCAGCGCAGAACATCACCAACCTGTTTCTGCAAAACTCCTACGTCATCATCATGGCGCTGGGGATGCTGCTGGTCATCGTCGCGGGCCATATCGACCTTTCCGTCGGCTCCGTCGTCGGCTTTGTCGGTGCGGTGGCGGCGGTGCTGACCGTCAATCTGCATTGGCCGGTCTGGGCCGTGGTGCCCGCCTGCCTGATCGTCGGCTTTGTGATCGGCGCGGCGCAGGGCTATTGGGTGGCCTATCTGGCGCATCCCCTCGTTCATCGTCACCCTGGCCGGCATGCTGGTGTTTCGCGGCCTGACGCTCTGGCTGTTGAACGGCCAGAACATCGGCCCCTTCCCCAAGTCCTTCCAGTCGCTTTCGACCGGCTTCATCCCGGATTTCTTCGGCGTCGGGCAAACCCAATCTCACCGCCATCGTGCTGGTCTGCCTTGCCGCCGCCGCGATCATCTTCAGCGGCTGGCGCGCCCGCAACCGCGACGCGGCCTTTGGTGATCGACGCCGGAACCCATGCTGATCTTCATCTTCCGCAACGCCCTCATGGCCGCAGCCCTGATCTTTGTCGGCTACAAGCTCGCCACCTTCCGCGGCCTGCCCAACGTGGTGATCATCCTGTCGGTGCTGACCGTTCTCTACGCCTTCTTCACCGAGAACATGACCACGGGCCGCCGCATCTACGCGCTTGGCGGCAATGAAAAGGCCGCCAAACTGTCGGGGATCAAGACCGACAGGCTGGTTTTCCTGACCTTTTGCAACATGGGCGTGCTTGCTGCCCTGGCAGGCATGATCGTCGCCGCACGGTTGAACTCCTCCACGCCCAAGGCCGGGGTCGGCTTTGAACTCGACGTCATCGCGGCGGTCTTCATCGGCGGCGCGTCGATGTCGGGCGGCGTCGGCAAGATCCTGGGCGCGGTCGTCGGCGCGCTGATCATGGGCGTGATGAACAACGGCATGTCGATCCTTGGCATCGGCATCGACTATCAACAGGTGATCAAGGGCCTCGTGCTGCTCGCCGCCGTCATCTTCGACGTTTACAACAAATCGAAATAGGGCCGCGCATATGCTCCTTTCACAAATCCGCAACCCGACGGCTCGCTTTCCGTCGTGGCGCGCGAAGGCTCGGAGGCTGCCATCGTCAGCGGGGCCGCCAGCACCTATGCTCTGGCGCAAGAAGCCATCGCCACGGGGCGCAGCCTGGCCGAGGTGATCGCCGCGCATGGTCTGGGCGAGGCGGTCGATCTTGCCGATCGCTTGCCGCCAAGGGCCGCCTTGCCCTGCCGATCAGCCATCCCGACCCGGCCCATATGCACCTGACCGGCACCGGCCTGACCCATCTTGGCTCTGCCGCGACCCGCGACGCGATGCATGCCAAGCTGGACGGGGCCGAAACCCTGACCGACAGCATGAAGATGTTCCGCATGGGCCTGGAAGGCGGCACGCCCGGCGCCGGGCGAGGTCGGCGTGCAGCCCGAATGGTTCTACAAGGGCAACGGCCATACCGCCGTGGCCCCCGGTGCGCCGCTGACCTCGCCCGCGCTTTGCGCTGGATGGCGGCGAAGAGCCCGAACTGGCCGGCATCTACCTGATCGGCCCCGACGGCACGCCGCACCGCGTCGGCTGGGCGCTGGCCAACGAGTTTTCCGACCATGTGACCGAGCGGATCAACTATCTGTTCCTCGCCCATTCCAAGCTGCGCGAGGCCGCCTTCGGCCCCGAGATCCTGGTCGGCGAGCTGCCGCACGACGTGCGCGGCACCTCCCGCATCATCGCGCGACGGCGAGGTGATCTTCGAAAAGCCCTTCCTGTCGGGCGAGGCGAACATGTCCCACACCTTCGCCAATCTCGAACATCACCACTTCAAGTACGCGCTGTTCCGCCAGCCGGGCGATCTGCATGTCCACATGTTCGGCACCGCGACGCTGTCGCTTTGCCGATGGACTTGTGCCGCAAGCCGGCGATGTGTTCGAGATCGAGGCCGCAGCGTTTCGGCCTGCCGCTGCGCAACCCGCTTGCCGTCGCGCCCGCCCAATCCGGTGCGGTCCGCGTGTCACCAACTCGTGAGGATATCATGACCTTCAAACCCGCCGCCTGGCCCCGCAAACTCCGCTCGCAGAACTGGTTCGGCGGCACGTCGAAGGACAATATCTATCACCGCGGCTGGATGAAGAACCAGGGCTTCCCGCCCGACCTGTTCGATGGCCGCCCGGTGATCGGCATCCTCAACACCTGGTCGGAGCTTACCCCCTGCAACGCCCACCTGCGCGATCTGGCCGAGCGGGTGAAGCACGGCATCTACGAGGCCGGCGGTTTTCCGGTCGAAGTTCCGGTGTTCTCGGCCTCCGAATCCGCCTTCCGCCCCACGGCGATGATGTTCCGCAACCTCGCCGCCATGGCGGTCGAGGAAGCGATGCGCGGCCAGCCGATGGACGGCTGCGTGCTGATGGTCGGCTGCGACAAGACCACGCCGTCGCTTCTGATGGCCGCCGCCTCCACCGACCTTCCCTCGATCGTGGTGACCGGCGGGCCGATGCTGAACGGCTATTTCCGGGACGAACGGGTCGGGTCCGGCACGCATCTGTGGAAGTTCTCCGAAGCGGTCAAGGCGGGCGAGATGACCAAGGAAGAGTTCCTCGAGGCCGAAGCGTCGATGAGCCGCTCGCCCGGGTCGTGCAACACCATGGGCACCGCCTCCACCATGGCCTCGATGGCCGAAGCGCTGGGCATGGCCCTGTCCGGCAACGCCGCCATTCCGGCCGTCGACAGCCGCCGCCGCGTCATGGCGCAGCTGACCGGCCGGCGCATCGTGCAGATGGTCAAGGACGACCTGAAGCCGTCCGACATCCTGACGCAAGCAGGCCTTCGAAAACGCCATCCGCACCAATGCGGCCATCGGCGGGTCGACCAACGCCGTCATCCACCTGCTGGCCATCGCCGGCCGCGTCGGCATCGACCTGACGCTGGACGATTGGGACCGCTGCGGCCGCGACGTGCCGACCATCGTCAACCTGATGCCGTCGGGCAAATACCTGATGGAGGAGTTCTTCTACGCCGGTGGCCTGCCGGTCGTGATCAAGCGTCTGGGCGAGGCCGGGCTGCTGCACAAGGACGCGCTGACCGTTTCCGGCGAAACCGCCTGGGATCAGGTCAAGGACGTGCGTCAACCACAACGACGACGTGATCCTGCCGGCGGAAAAGGCGCTGACGCAATCCGGCGGCGTCGTCGTGCTGAAGGGCAACCTCGCGCCGAAGGGCGCGGTCCTGAAACCCTCGGCCGCGACGCCGCGCTGATGACGCACCGCGGCCGCGCCGTGGTGTTCGAGGACATCGACGACTACAAGGCCAAGATCAACGACGAGGCGCTCGACATCGACGAGACCTGCGTCATGGTGCTGAAGAACTGCGGCCCGAAGGGCTATCCCGGCATGGCCGAGGTCGGCAACATGGGCCTGCCGCCCAAGGTCCTGCGCAAGGGCATCACCGACATGGTCCGCATCTCCGACGCGCGCATGTCCGGCACGGCCTATGGCACCGTGGTGCTGCACACCTCGCCCGAAGCGGCCGCCGGTGGCCCGCTGGCGGTGGTGCGGAACGGCGACATGATCGAGCTCGACGTGCCGAACCGCCGCCTGCACCTGGACATCTCCGATGCCGAGCTGGCCGCACGTCTGGCCGAGTGGACGCCCAGCCATGTCCAGGCCGCCTCGGGCTACGCCTGGCTGCACCAGCAGCATGTCGAAGGTGCCGACACCGGCGCCGATCTCGATTTCCTCAAGGGCTGCCGGGGCAACCCCGTCGGCAAGGACTCGCACTGATGAAGATCGCCCTCGTCGGCATCGGCAAGATCGCCCTCGACCAGCACGTCCCCGCCATCGCGGCCTCTCCCGACTGGGAGCTGGCCGCGACCGTCTCGCGCAAGGGCACGGTTGAGGGGGTCGAAAGCTATGACGATTTCGCCAGCCTTCCTCGCGGCCCGCCCCGATGTCGGGGTGGTCTCGCTCTGCCTGCCGCCGGTGCCGCGCTTTGACTACGCCGAGGCCGCGCTCCAGGCAGGCCGCCACGTCATGCTGGAAAAACCCCCCGGCGCGACACTGGCCGAGGTCCACGCGCTGCAGGCCCTCGCCGCGAAAAACGGCCTGTCGCTCTACACCACCTGGCACAGCCGCATGGCCAAGGCCGTCGCCGCCGCCAAAGCCTAGCTGGCGGACAAAACCATCCTGCGCGCGCATATCACCTGGCGCGAAGACGTGCGGCACTGGCACCCGGGCCAGGACTGGGTGTTCGAACCCGGCGGCATGGGCGTCTTTGATCCCGGCATCAACGCCCTGTCGATCCTCACCGAGATCCTGCCTGCCCCCGTCCACCTGACCTCTGCCAGCCTCGAATTCCCATCGAACCGCCAAACCCCGATCGCCGCCAAGCTCAGCTTCTCGGGCAATGTCACCGCCGATTTCGACTGGCGTCAAACCGGCCCGCAGACCTGGGATATCGAGATCGACACCCCTGCAGGCGCCATGGCCCTGCGCATGGGCGGCAACATCCTCGAGATCAACGGCACGCCCACCTCGGGCGAAAACACCATCATGGGCGAATACCCCGCGCTCTACGCCCGCATGGCCGAGCTGGTGACAACCAAAACCAGCGAGATCGACCTCGCGCCGATGACCCATGTCGCCGACGCCCTCACCCTTGGCCGCCGCATCGAGACGGATGCCTTCCACTTCTAGGGCATCCTCTCTCCATAAATATCCCACAGGGGAGCTGCAACTGCCTGCATTTGCAGCCGCAGCTGTGTCCCCCGCGGCACCACCATTGAAGGAAGAACCCATGCTCACCGGACACCACCTCATCGCAGGCCAATGGATCGCCAGCTCTGAAACCGCACTCTCCTCGCCCGCCAGCGGCGCGCCGCTGCGCTATTCCGTCGGCACCGCCAAAGAGATCGACCTGGCCGTCACCGCCGCCGAAGCTGCCTTCCCCGCCTTCTCAGCCCTCACGCGCGAAGAGCGCGCCCAGTTCCTCGAGCGCATCGCCGAAGAGATCGAGGCGCGCGGACCCGAAATCACCGCCATAGGCTGCGCCGAAACCGGCCTGCCCGCCGCGCGGCTTGAGGGCGAGCGTGGCCGCACCACCGGCCAGTTGCGCCTTTTCGCCGCCCATATCCGCAAGGGCGACTACCTTGACCGCCGCACCGATGTAGCCCTGCCCGACCGCCAACCCGCGCCGCGCCCCGAGATCCGCATGATGCAACGCCCGCTGGGGCCGGTCGGCGTCTTCGGGGCCTCGAACTTCCCGCTCGCCTTCTCCACCGCCGGCGGTGACACCGCCTCGGCGCTGGCCGCAGGCTGCCCCGTTGTGGTCAAGGGCCACCCCGCCCATCCCGGCACTGGCGAGATCATCGCCCAAGCCATTGATGCCGCAATCAAAGCCTGCAACCTGCACCCCGGCACCTTCTCGCTCGTGCAGGGCCATACCCGCGAGGTCGGCGAGGCGCTCGTCAAACATCCGCTGATCCGCGCTGTCGGCTTCACCGGTTCGCTCGGCGCAGGCCGCGCGCTGTTTGATCTCTGCGCCAGCCGCCCCGAACCGATCCCCTTCTTCGGCGAATTGGGCTCGGTCAACCCGATGTTCCTCTTGCCCCACGCGCTGGCAAACCGCAGCGAAGCCATCGCCACCGGCTGGGCAGGCAGCCTGACCATGGGCGCGGGCCAGTTCTGCACCAACCCCGGCATCGTCGTGATGCTTGATGGCCCCGAGGCCGACGCCTTCACCACGGCCGCCCGGGCCGCACTCAGCAAGACCGCGCCGCAAACCATGCTGACCGATGGCATCGCCGAGGCCTACCGCAAAGGCACTGGGGTCATCGCCGCGACAAAAGGCGTCAGCGAAATCCTCACCAGCGAAAGCCCCGCGCGCACAGCCTCGCCCAATGTCTTCGCGGCCTCTGCCGCTGACTTCACCGCCACACCCGCACTGGCGCATGAGGTCTTTGGCCCGCTCGGCATGCTGGTCCGCGCCCGCGATGCCGCAGAAATGCTCAGCATTGCCAAAGGTTTAGAAGGACAGCTTACCTGCACCCTGCACCTCGACCCCGAGGATCACGCCCTCGCCCAGGACCTGCTGCCGATCCTTGAACGCAAGGCCGGTCGCATCCTTGCCAATGGCTTCCCGACCGGCGTCGAGGTGTCAGAGGCCATGGTCCACGGCGGCCCCTACCCCGCCAGCACCAACTTCGGCGCAACCTCGGTCGGCACCATGGCGATCCGGCGCTGGCTGCGCCCGGTTTCCTATCAGAACCTGCCCGTGGAGCTTTTGCCCGCAGACCTCGCCTGACGGCAAAGCCCCCCCTCAAACAGGGGGGCTAGCCCTGCGGCATCACCAGGATCGCCCTGAAATCATTGACATTGGTCAGCGTCGGCCCGGTGACAATCTGTGCCCCGGCACGACCGAAATAGCCATGGCTGTCGTTGATCGCCAAAGCCGCCTCCGCCGCCGATGCCCGCGTCAGGATATCAGGGCCAAAGCAGGCCCCCGCCACCTCTGCCGCGCCATCGACGCCATCGGTGTCGCCTGCCAACACGTAGATCCCCGCAGCCCCGTCCAACTCGATCGCCGCAGCCAGACAGAACTCGGCATTTGGCCCACCCGAACCGTCGCCGCGCCGTGTCACGGTCAATTCGCCGCCCGAGAGCAACAGCACGGGCTTCTCGCCCTGCGCCACAGCCTTGGCCTGCACAATCTTGGCCTGCACAGCCTGCGCCCGCCCGACCTCGCGCGCCTCACCCTCCAGCGCATCGCCAAGCATCACCACCGCGCAGCCCGCCGCCTCTGCCGCCCGCTTTGCCGCCGCCAGCGACTGCGCCGGGGCCGCAATCACCCGGTTCTCCACCCGCGCCAGCCGCGCATCGCCCGGCGGCACCACGCCCGAGCCCTGCGACAGCCCCAGCCGCGCCGCCTCAGGCAAGACAACCTGCCAGCGATCCGCCACAGCCAGCGCCTCAGCCGAACTGCTCGCCTCCGCCACCGTCGGCCCCGAAGCGATCAGCCCCGGATCATCGCCCGGCACATCCGAGATCATCAGCGCCAGCATCGGCGCAGGCGACGCCGCCGCCAACTGGCCACCCTTGACCAGACTGAGATGTTTGCGCAGCAAGTTCATCGCCGAGATCGGCGCGCCAGAGGCCAGCAACCGCGCGTTGACTGCCTGCTTTTGCGCCAGCGTCATGCCGAAAGCTGGCGCGCAGAGCAAAGCCGAGCCACCGCCCGAAATCAGCGCCAGCACCTGATCCTGCGGTCCAAGACCGCGCAGCAGCGCCAGCATCCGCGCTGTGGCAGCCACCCCCGCCGCATCCGGCACCGGATGCGCCGCTTCAACGATTTCAATGCCTTTACACGCTCGGCCATAGCCATGCCGCGTGATCACCAGCCCCTCGCAGGGCCCGTAATGCGCCTCCACCGCCTCGGCCATCCGCGCCGAGGCCTTGCCCGCGCCGATGACAACCAGACGCCCCTTTGGTCGCGGCGGCAGATGCTGCGCCACCACCCGCATCGGGTCTGCCGTGGCCACCGCCAGATCGAACAACTGGCGTAACAAAGCCTCGGGGTCGATCAGCCCAGCCATTTCACATAATCGCTGACCAGCAGATGTCGCGGCGCCTCGTCTTCCTCGATCTCGGCAAAACGCCCGATCGGGTCGCGAAAGATATTGTCGGTCTCGTCGTCATTCACCGTCGAGACCTCCCCGATCAGCACATCACCGCCCTCGCCCCAAAAGGCATGCCAGTCGCCCGGCATCAGCGTCACCGACTCGCCCGGCGCCAGCTTCAGCTTGTCGCCGGGGCCATAGGGCCGCGCGATGCCATCGCATAAAACCGTGCCGCCCTTGTCCTCGGCAAAGCCGCCCTGATCGTCCGATCCGTACAGCTCCACCACCAGCGTCGCGCCGCCCCGGTTGATGATATCCTCGGCCTTGATCACATGGGTGTGCATCGGCGACAGCTGATCCTGCCGCGAAATCAACAGCTTCTCGGCATAACACATGCCGCCGCCGCGCTGCAGATCGCTCAGCAGGCCATTGCGCAGGGTGAACAGGAACAACCCCATCTGATCAAACCGGCCCTGCCCGTAGTCGGTGATATCCCAGCCGCAGCGCCCGGTGATCACCCGCGCCGCCGGGCCCGCCTGCGCCTTGAAGGTATCGGGCGACCAATAGGCAAAGGGCGGCAGCACAAAGCCATAGTGGCGGATCATCTCATCCGCGCGGCCCATGATCTCGTTAATTCTTGACCGTTTCATCGCCTGGCCTCCCCGCCATTGCCTGCGTCAGGGCGCCCCCTGCCTGCGTTTATCGCGCCGCGTCGTAGGCCACGCGAAAGCCGACGTTGCTGGTCGCACTGTCCGGCGTCAAAGCCATGCGTGCCGCAATCCGATAGCGGTAACAATAGGACATATGGCAGAGAAAACTGCCACCCTTCAAGACCTTCTCGCTCTGCCGCTGGGCCGCAAGATTGCGCGCCTTGGCCAGGCCCGAGACCGAGCGCAGCCGGAAGGCATCCGAGGTCCATTCCCAGACATTGCCCAGCAGATTGTAAAACCCCTGCTCTGACGCAGCAAAACTGCGCGCGGGTGCTGTGCCAAGATAACCATCCGCGCAGCTGTTCACATTGGGAAACTGCCCCTGCCAGATATTGCAGTAAATCTCGCTGTCCGAGGGTTCAGCCTCGCCCCAGACAAACCGCCGCCCGTCAAAGCTGCCCGCCGCATGCTCCCACTCGGCCTCGCTCGGCAGCCGCCCGCCGACCCAAGCGGCAAAGGCCTGAGCATCGGCCCAGGACACCTGCACCACCGGATGCTCCATCCGCGCGGCAATCTCGCTTCCCGGCCCCTCGGGGTTGCGCCACTGCGCCCCGTCCACCCGCAGCCACCAGGGCGCAGAGGCCAACTCGCCCACTGGCACCCCGCCCTGCGGCAACAGCCCGCGAAACACCGCCGACCAGCCAAAGCGCTCGGCCTCGGTGACATAGCCAGTCGCTGCC
Source organism: uncultured Alphaproteobacteria bacterium (assembly GCA_963815275.1). Lineage (GTDB taxonomy): Bacteria > Pseudomonadota > Alphaproteobacteria > Rhodobacterales > Rhodobacteraceae > Cypionkella. Next base: position 10,650 of record CAWFGD010000013.1, on the reverse strand, counting down.
ACAAACGCGGCAAAGCGCGCATTGGTGACCACCTGCGCCTCCAGGGCATAATCGCGCAGGGTCACGGCGCGGCGCGGCGCCTCGCCATCGCCAATAATCTGCGGCCGGTCGGTGCCGACAAAGCCACGCCCGCCCTTCAGCGCTATCGCAGAAACCGCCGCCCCCTTGGCAGCGGGCAAGACGAGGTCCACCGCAGGCAAAGCCCCCGCCTCGCGCGCGGGCGCACAGCAGGTCTTGCCCTCAGCCATGCGAAACCCTCAAAACCACTGGCCCGGCTCCATCAGCCCCAGATCCATCAACTGCTGGCTATGCCACTGAAACGGCGTCGAATTGTGCCAAAGAAAGTTGTGAATATCAAAGCGTCGACCCGGCATTCGACCGCAGCGCCTTGGCGGTGCGGAACGAGGCCACCGCCGTGGTGATATTGTGGTGCCAGGGGCAGGCGTAGGTGTTGTATTCTTCCTCGCTGAAGGTGAAATCGGGCCGCAGCACCACATCCGGCTTGGCGCGGAACAGCGCGATGCGGTCGATCTTGCGGCGCGGCGCCGGGATATGCTCTTCAAAGCGCCAGCGCAGCCCGCCAAAGAAATCCAGCTGCCGCTCTTTGGGATGGTTGTGGTTTGCCGCATCCAGCCGCCCCAGCGCGTAATAGCCCGATTTGTCCAGATGCGCCCGCTCCAGCGAGACGGCACTGGGGAAAGCCTCGAGATCATCGGCATAAAGATCAACGACATAAGACAGCATGGCGTCGCGACGCTCTTCGCTGTGAAAGGCCAGCAGATCGCGCACCGTCCGGGTCTCGCAAAAGGGAAAGAACAGATATTCGCCGTTATAACAGTAGTAAAACCACACCCCCGGTGCTGCCGCCGCGATCCGGTTCACCGCGCCGACCAAGGCCTCATCGGCATGCACATCGCAGGTGATCCGGGTGATCTTCCCCGCCAATGCCGCCGCCACCGCGATGCTCTCGGGGGCCAGCAGCAGCACTTCGGTGAACCCCGCAGTCAGATGATGGCGCAGCGTGCTGTCCACCTCGACCGGATCTTCGGCAAAAACGATGCAGACCGGCCCCTTGGCCAACAGCGGCTTTGCCGTCTCCAGAAATGCGTCAAGCGAGGGGTAATTCATCGCGGCCCTATCGGCTTTGGGACATGACGCGCAGACTCGGCGATGATTTGGCGCAATGCAACCCCCCAAGCGTTGCGAAAGCGCGCGCTTTGCCCTAAGACGCGGGGCCGAAGAGGGGTGCGCCATGGCCGATCCGAAAAAGCTGTTCATCAAGACCTACGGCTGTCAGATGAACGTTTATGACAGCGAGCGCATGGCCGAGGCCATGGGCGCGGATGGCTATGTCACCACCGAGACCGCCGACGACGCCGATATGGTGCTGATCAACACCTGCCACATCCGCGAAAAGGCTTCGGAAAAGCTTTACTCCGATCTGGGTCGGCTGCGCAAACTCAAGGCGGCGCGGCCCGAGATGAAAATCGGCGTTGCGGGCTGTGTGGCCCAGGCCGAGGGGGCCGAGATCCTGCGCCGCATGCCGCTGGTTGACCTTGTCGTCGGTCCGCAGGCCTATCACCGCCTGCCGGAAATGGCGCGCGCCTCGGGCCAGTCGGTCGATACCGACTTCCCGCTCGAAGACAAATTCGACGCCCTGCCCGAACGCAAGGCCACGCCGCGGCCCCACCGCATTTCTGACCGTGCAGGAAGGCTGCGACAAGTTCTGCGCCTTTTGCGTCGTGCCCTACACCCGTGGTTCCGAAGTTTCGCGCCCGGTGGATCGCATCCTGACCGAGGCGCGCGGCCTTGTCTCGAAAGGCGTGCGCGACATCACCCTGCTGGGTCAGAACGTCAACGCCTACCACGGCAGCCAGAATGGCCGCGACGTCCCGCTGTCGAAACTGCTGCGCGAGATGGCGGGGATCGAGGGGTTGGAGCGGCTGCGCTACACCACCTCGCACCCCAATGACATGGACGATGATCTGATCGCCGCCCATGGCGATCTGCCCAAGCTGATGCCCTACCTGCATCTGCCGGTGCAGTCGGGGTCCGACCGCATCCTCAAGGCGATGAACCGCAAGCACACCGCCGCGCAGTATCTGCGCCTGATCGAGCGCATCCGCGCCGCCCGCCCCGATATCCTGCTCTCGTCGGATTTCATCGCGGGCTTCCCCGGCGAGACCGAGGCCGAATTCAGCGAGACGCTTGATCTGATCCGCGCCGTTGACTTCGGCATGTCCTATTCCTTCAAATACTCCGCCCGCCCCGGCACCCCCGCCGCCGAAAAGCCCGAGCTGCCAGCCGAGATTGCCGATGACCGCCTGCAGCGCCTGCAGGCCCTGCTGACCGCGCAGCAACGCGCCGCCCAAGAGGCGATGGTCGGCCGCGAAGTCGGCGTGCTTTACGAAAAGCCCGGTCGCCGCGAGGGCCAGATGATCGGCAAATCCGACCACCTGCACGCGGTCCATGTCCATGATGCCGCAGGCCGGGTTGGCGAGCTGGTGCGGGTGCGCATCTTAGCTTCGTCCGCCAACTCACTGGCAGGGGAAAGAATTTCCTGATCCTGGCTCTGACCGCGTCGTTTCCGCCGCGCCAGTAATCCCTCCGATCTTGCGGTGACTGTCGGATAAGACGCTACAATTAGTCATGAAAATGCCTCAATCCCATAGATTTTGCTTTACTTCACAGGGACGTGACGGCAAACCTTGACCCCATATCTGTGTATTTAGCGATGATTAAAGGGGGCTGCCGCAGTGGAGCGCATTTCCAGAGCAGTGAGTAAAACGATCGGAGGCGCGGCCATTCTGGCTCTGAGCTTTCTGTCCGCCGGGACGGTTTTCGCCCATCCCAGCAAAACACCGCACCAGTCACATCAGACGATCCACGGCCCCACCGTGGCGGGCAAGATCATCTGGGGCGCCTGGATCGACGATGATGGCTGCATGCACTGGTGGGCCGATGGCGGCGTCGAGGGCTATATGCTCGACCGCGTCAACCCCAAGACCGGCAAGCCGGTCTGCCTCAAGCGCAACACCTGCCTTGTCGAAAACACCGACCAGCTCTTCGCCACCGATTCGCTCGCGGCTGACCGCAGCGGGCCTGCGGCGGCTCGAGGATTTCTTCCGCTCGGCCGGGGCCTTTGGCTATGCCATCTATGGCCATACCGACAGCCGCGCTTCGGATGAATACAACATGCGCCTGTCGCAGCGCCGTGCCGCCTCGGTGGCCAATGTCGCCCGCGCCATGGGCGCTTCGGTGGAACGTGAAATGGGCTACGGCGAACGCCAGCCCCGCGCGACGAATTCGACCGCCGCCGGGATGCAGCAAAATCGCCGCGTCGAAGTCGTTTGCTACAGGTGGTAACAGATATGAAAAAGTTTACACGTCTCGCATCGGCCCTGATGGCAACCGCGCTGCTCTCGGGCTGTGTTGACGGGGTCAGCCCCTATACCCAAAGCCCCGACACGGTGATCGCCGCCCCCTATGACACGGGCCGCGACAAGGTCGGCATCGCCGACGCCAAGGCCGCCATCGCCTATGACCCGGACGGCTGTCAGGGCTGGATCATGGACGACGGCGTCGAGGGCTATTCCGGCCGCCGCTATGACCCGGTCTCGGGCCTGCCGGTCTGCAACAACCTCTATCCGCCGGGCACCGTGCTGAAGAACTATCAGACCGGCACACCGGGGGTTCGCGACTACGTCCCCTATGCGGCACGCACCCGCTGACCTCTGCGCCGCTCGGCTGCTTTTCGCCCAGATCAAAGGCCATGGCACCCGCCATGGCCTTTTTTATCTGCCCGGATCTTGAGCAATGCCGCGACTGTCATATCTTTGAAAGCATTGGAGCGCAGGTTGTTCTTGCCAGACCGGCGCAGTGAGATCAGACTGGACCTACCAGATATAGGTGCAACCTAACCTGCAAGGAGAAGCCTTTGGGCATCAGCGCGTTGACCCCCCCGACTCGTCCGGAAGATATCGTGGAAACAACTCTGGAATTTCCTGACAACCGATTGCTGATCAGCCTGTGCGGTGAATATGACCGCAACCTCGCCCAGGTCGAGCATCAGATGGGGGTGAATGTGCTGCGACGCGGCAACAAGCTCTCGGTGATTGGTGATCTTGGCGCGCGCGAACAGGCGGCGGCGGTGCTGCGCTCGATGTATGCGCGGCTCGAAGCCGGGCACGGCGTCGAGGCGGGCGACATCGACGGCGCAATCCGCATGGGGCAGCCGATGGCCGCCAATCTGCGCGCCGAGGGTGCCGATCAGATCGAAATGTTCGCCGGCGGCCAGTTCGAACTGCGCACCCGCAAGAAACCGATCGCACCGCGCACCGAGGCGCAAAAGGCCTATGTCGCCAATCTCTTCCAGAACGAGCTGGGCTTTGGCATCGGGCCTGCGGGCACCGGCAAGACCTATCTTGCCGTCGCGGTTGGCGTGACCATGCTGATCTCGGGCGCGGTGGAAAAGATCATCCTGTCGCGTCCCGCGGTCGAGGCGGGCGAGCGGCTGGGCTTTCTGCCCGGCGACATGAAGGAAAAGATCGACCCCTACATGCAGCCGCTTTATGACGCGCTGAACGACTTTCTGCCCGCCAAACAGGTGCAAAAGCTGATGGAGGAAAAGCGCATCGAGATCGCGCCGCTGGCCTTCATGCGCGGGCGCACCCTGTCGAATGCCTTTGTGGTGCTGGACGAGGCGCAGAACTCGACCACCATGCAGATGAAGATGTTCCTGACCCGTCTGGGCGAGGGCAGCCGCATGGTGATCACCGGCGACCGCACCCAGGTCGACCTGCCCCGCGGCACCGCCTCGGGTCTGGCGGATGCCGAGCGGATTCTGGCGGGGGTCAAGGGGGTGTCGTTCAACTACTTCACCTCCAAGGACGTCGTGCGCCACCCGCTGGTGGCGCGGGTGATCGAGGCCTACGAGCGGGACGAAGCCAGCCCCGGCTGAGCACCCTCGCCAGCGGCATCCGGCGTGATCCGGCAGCGCGCTTGCAGCGCAAGCCTTTTGAAGCGCTTGCGCGCGGTGGGGGGCCTTCTGCCCCCCATCGATTTGGCCGCGGCCAAATCGCCCCCCGAGGATATTTGCAGACAGATGAAACCGCTTGAGGCTGGGGCTTTCGCGGCGTAAAGGGCGGCATGGAACCGAGTGTAGATTGTGTCATCGAAGATGCGCGCTGGGAGGTCTTCGGCATCGAAGTCCTGGCCGAGGCCGCGGTGCAGGCGGCCTTTGACGAGCTTGGCCTGCCTGATCAGGGTTTCACGCTTTGTCTGATGGGCTGTGATGATACCCGCATCCGCGAGCTGAACGCCGCCTTTCGCGCCAAGACCACGGCGACCAACGTGCTGAGCTGGCCTTCGGAGGAGCGCAGCCCTGCCGAGGGTGAAGTGCCAAAGCTGCCGCAGGCCGGTCCCGCCGACGACCCAAATCATCTGGGCGATATCGCCATCTCTTACGACACCTGTGCCGCCGAGGCTCTGGCTGCCTCCAAGCCGATGCCGGCGCATGTGTCGCATCTGGTGGTGCACGGCTTGTTACATCTTCTGGGCTATGATCATGTCCGCGAGGCGGATGCCGCCGTGATGGAGGCCACCGAGGTGCGGATACTTGCGCGTCTGGGGCTTTCTGACCCATACTGACAGCTTCCCCGCTTTGGGGTGATTTTGGATAAAGGGCCGATGGGCAGTAGCAACGACGGGTCTATGGCAGCGCCGCGCGCGCAGGCCGAGACGGAGGAGGCAGAGGCCTCTCCACGCGGATTTTTCGGGCGGTTGCTTTCCGCCTTCAATTCCACTGACAGCAGCGAGGGCGACCAGGAGGGCGCCGCAGGCGAGGCCAAGGGCGCGATGCTGCCCGGCTTTGGCAATCTGCGGCGCTTGCGCGTCGATGACGTGGCGATCCCCAAGGTCGAGATTGCCGCCGTGCCGCTGGATATCGGCAAGGAGGATCTGGTTGCGGCCTTCCGCGAGCACGGCTTTTCCCGCCTGCCGGTCTACAAGGGCACGCTGGATCATCCGCAGGGACTGGTCCTGCTCAAGGATCTGGCCCTGCAGCATGGCTTTGGCGCAACGGGACGGTTTTCGCTGAAAAAGCTTTTGCGTCCGGTGCTTTACGCGCCACCCTCGATGCCCGCCGGGATCTTGCTGCAAAAGATGCAGCGCGACCGGGTGCATATGGCGCTGGTGATCGACGAATACGGCGGGGTTGACGGGCTTGTCACCATCGAGGACCTGATCGAGACCGTGATCGGCCAGATCGAGGACGAGCATGACGAGCAGGAGGGGGCTTTGTGGAAAGAGGAGAAGCCCGGGGTTTATCTGGCTGCCTCCACCGCGCCTTTGGATGAGTTCGAGACCGCCATCGGTCTGACCCTGCGCAATGGCGAGGATGACGAGGATATCGACACCCTCGGCGGCTTGGTGTTCCTGCGCACCGGGCGCGTGCCGGTGCGCGGCGAGATCGTGCCGCACGAATCGGGGGCGGAGTTCGAGGTGCTGGACGCCGATCCGCGCCGCATCAAGCGCTTGCGGGTGCGGCTGCCGGGGGCGGTTGCCCGCGCCGAGGTGATCGAGGTTGACGGCTGACATGGCGCGCTTTGGCTGGCCCGGCCTGCGGCGGATCGCGCTGGCCGCAGGGCTCGGGGTTTTGGCGGCCACGGGGCAAGCGCCCTTGGGGGCTTGGTTTGTCGCCTTGCCTGCCATGGCGGCGCTGGTCTGGCTGGTTGGCGGGGCCGGAGCCGAGCGGGTCTGGCTGGCCTGGTTTGGCGGCGCGGGATACTTCGCCGCCGCGCTGAACTGGATCGTGCAACCCTTCATGGTCGATGCGGCGCGGGATGGCTGGATGGCGCCCTTTGCGCTGGTCTTCATGGCTTTTGGGCTGGCCCTGTTCTGGGCCGCCGCCGCCCTGCCCCTCCTGCCGCTACGCCGCCTGCCGCAACGCCGCCTTGGCTTTGCCCTGAGCCTGACGCTGGCCGAGTTTGCCCGTGGCTATGTGCTGACCGGCTTTCCCTGGGCCGCGCCCGGCCATATCTGGATCGACACGCCGGTAGCCCAACTGGCAGCCCTGATCGGGCCAAGCGGCCTGACGCTGCTGACCCTCCTGCTCGCCAGCGGCCTTGCGGGGCGCAAGAGCGCGGCTATTGCCAGCGGCCTTGGCCTTGCCGCCGCCTGGGGCTTTGGGCTTTGGGTGCTGGCGCAGCCGATGCCGGAGCCCCGCGACATCACCCTGCGCCTGGTGCAGCCCGACGCGGCGCAACAGGTCAAATGGGACCCCGAGATGGCGCAGAAGTTCTACGACCGCCTGCTGGAATTCACCGCGATCGGCGCCCGCCCTGATCTGGTGATCTGGCCCGAAACCGCTCTGCCCTATTCGCTCGACCGCCACCCCGAGATCGCACAAACCATCGCCGAGGCGGGGGGTGGCGCAGCGGTCGCTTTCGGCTTTCAGCGCGAAGAGGGCCAGCGCGGCTATAATTCGATGGTGGTGATCGGGCCTGATGCCAAGCGCATCGCGACCTATGACAAATTCCACCTCGTGCCCTTTGGCGAATATATCCCCTTTGGCGATGCGCTGTTTTCCTGGGCCAATATCTCTGCCTTCGCGGCTCAGGTCGGCAATGGCTATTCGGCAGGACCCGGGCCGCAGGTGCTCGACCTCGGCGCAAAACTTGGCCGCGTCCAGCCGCTGATCTGCTATGAGGCGGTGTTTCCGCAGGACCTGCGCGCCGCCGCGCGGCCCGACTGGCTGTTGCAGATCACCAATGACGCCTGGTTCGGCACCTGGACCGGGCCGTTCCAGCACGCCGCCCAAGCCCGGCTGCGCGCCATCGAACAGGGCCTGCCGCTGGTGCGCGTCGCCAATACCGGGGTCACGGCGGTCTATGATGCCCGCGGTCGCATCACAGCCAGCCTGCCCTTTGGCGTCGCGGATTACCTTGACGCCAGACTGCCTGCGCCGCTGCCCGCCACGCCCTTCGCGCGCTGGGGCGAGGGGCCCTTTCTGCTGTTGCTGGCCGGACTCGCCGCCGCCGCCTTTTGGACAAGACCGCCTCGGGCGGCTTGACCTTTGCGCCATTTTGGCCCAAGCACCGCACCATTCCCGCACAACGGCTTCCTGGCGTGACGGGCTAACCCAACGGAGCACGTCCCCATGTCTCGTAAGAACTACATTTTCACCTCGGAATCCGTTTCCGAAGGCCATCCCGATAAGTTGTGTGACCGTGTCTCGGACGCCATCCTCGATGCGTTTCTGACCGAAGAAGCCAATGCCCGCGTCGCTTGCGAGACCTTCGCCACCACCGGCCGGGTTGTTGTCGGCGGCGAGGTTGGCCTGACCAACAAGACCGCCACGGCCGCGATGATGGAGCGGGTCGAAGGCATCGTGCGCGACTGCGTGCGCGACATCGGCTACGAGCAGGACGAATTTCACTGGAACACCCTGCAGGTGCACAACTATCTGCACCCGCAATCGGCCCATATCGCCCAGGGCGTCGACCGCGACGGCGCGGGCGATCAGGGCATCATGTTCGGCTATGCCTGCCGCGAGACCGAGGCGCTGATGCCGGCGCCGATCCAGTATTCCCACGCGATTCTGCGCCGTCTGGCCGAGGTGCGCAAATCGGGGCAGGAACCGACCCTGCGCCCGGATGCCAAGTCGCAGCTTTCGCTGCGCTACGAGGACGGCAAGCCGGTCGAGGTCACCTCGATCGTGCTGTCGACCCAGCACGCGCTGGAAAGCCAGAGCTCGGATGACATCCGCGCCATTGTCGAACCCTATATCCGCGAAGTGCTGCCCTCGGGCTGGATCACCGCCAAGACCGAATGGTGGGTCAACCCGACCGGCACCTTCGTGATCGGCGGGCCGGACGGCGATGCGGGTCTGACCGGGCGCAAGATCATCGTGGATACCTACGGCGGGGCCGCCCCGCATGGCGGCGGCGCGTTTTCCGGCAAGGACCCGACCAAGGTCGACCGCTCGGCGGCCTATGCCGCGCGCTATCTGGCGAAAAACGTGGTGGCGGCCGGGCTGGCCGACCGCTGCACCCTGCAGGTGTCCTATGCCATCGGCGTCGCCAAACCGCTGTCGATCTATGTCGACACCCATGGCACCGGCAAGGTCGAGGCCGACCGCATCGAGCTGGCCGTGGCACAATGCATGGACCTGACCCCGCGCGGCATCCGCGAGCACCTGTCGCTGAACCGGCCGATCTATGCCCGCACCTCGGCCTATGGTCACTTTGGCCGCGCGCCAGAGGCGGATGGCGGCTTCTCCTGGGAGAAGACCGATCTGACCGAGGCGCTGAAGGCGGCGGTCTGACCGCAAGGCAGAGGCGGCTTCGGGTGGCATCGAGCCACCTCTCAGCCGCTGCTGCCGCGGGCTCGCAACGAAGGGCGGCGCTTTGGTGCCGCCGTTGGCTTATGTGGAGGCTGCCATGCCCAAGACAGATGTATCCGGCCTGACCCAGCTTGGCGCGGCCACCACCCTGCCGGCAGGCCCCGAGCAGGCCGAGCTGGAGCGGGTGCCAGCCGGGCACGCAGGCACGCTCTATTGCGTGCGCTTTACCGCGCCGGAGTTTACTTCGCTGTGCCCGATGACCGGACAACCCGATTTCGCCCATATCGTCATCGACTATGTGCCGCGCGACTGGTTGGTGGAAAGCAAATCGCTGAAGCTCTACCTCGGCAGTTTCCGCAACCATGGCGCGTTTCACGAGGATTGCACGCTGGATATCGCCAAGCGGCTGGTCAGCCTGCTCGATCCCAATTGGCTGCGCATCGGCGCCTATTGGTTCCCGCGCGGCGGCATGCCGATCGATGTGTTCTGGCAAACCGGCGCGCCGCCCGAAGGCGTCTGGCTGCCCGACCAAGGTGTAGCCCCCTATCGCGGCCGGGGTTGACCTTGCGCCCCCACGAAGGCTAAGGCCGCGGCAAGAGGTCTGAGGGACAAGCTGATGTATGATCCGGTCGAACGGCGCAACTTTTATGGCCGCATCAAGGGCAAGACCCTGCGGCAAAGCCAGAAGACCTATCTCGAGGAAGACCTCGGCCCGCTGAGCCTGTCCGGGGTGACCCGCGAGGAGAACCCGGCGCGCGCCCCGCTGGATCTGACCCGCTTTGCCGGTAAACCGCTCTGGCTTGAAATCGGCTTCGGCGGCGGTGAGCACCTGGTGCATATGGCCGCGACCTACCCGCGAGGTCGGGTTGATCGGCTGCGATGTGGCATATCGGCGTAGTCGGCCGTATCGGTCTGAAAGTGCTCCAGCACCACGGTGAAAAGGTCTTCGCGCGCAAAGCCTTGCACCACCTTGGCGGACTCCGGGGCTACGGCCACGGGGTTGCTGTTGTAGACGATGACGGCCTCAACCGCCGGCCGAACTCGGCGGCTGCGGGGCGCAGCAGGTCGTCGCCAATGGTGCTCATGTTGATGGTGCGGGGCGTGCGGCCCGCCAGCAGCTCGGGCCGCTCCAGCGCCTGGCGCTCTGCGTGGGAACGCATAGCCCGAGCTGGACAAGCAGCACGCCGCCGGCGCGGTGGCGCCAGGCGCCCACCAGCGCGGGCAGGCAGGCAATGGCGCGCACGGCGTTGCCGCCACCGCGCACCCTCTGCAGGCCGTCGTTCATGCGGATGGCCACGGGCTCGCCG
>CAWFGD010000012.1:0-125696 GCA_963815275.1 uncultured Alphaproteobacteria bacterium | reverse complement strand
CGTTTCATAGGCTTCAGTAAATTCTTCCAGAAAATGTCGTTTGAGGCTGGGACTAGTTTTGAAAGCTTTTTGTAACCTACGGCGATGCTCTAGTAAAGTGTAGCGCCAACTGTTAGAGCGCTTGGCAGGTTGATACTTGTATTTCAATAAATGCATGAGAACTATTTCCAAGTTGCTCTCTACAGCTTGCTTTTGACTACTTCCCATGTCTGCGATTTCTTCGATCAAATTGTCTATATCTAATTCTGTTAAATTTCGTTCCCTTAATAAATTTATAGCTTGCTCTATCCACAGATACAAGTCCTGTTCGTAAAGTGCTTGATGAGATATTTTTTGTTGCGGTTGGTTAGAAGCGATCGCCATATTTATCCAGTTGAACGCTCACATGATCCTAGCATTAAGCATAAATAACCTGTAGATCCGTAATAATCGCCTCTAATCTGATATCCCAAGGGTCGTTAGGTAATTCGTCTAAATAAAATTCATCAAAAACCACGCCCACTTTCTGACCTGTAGAATAGGGCAACCAGCGATCGTAAAAGCCACCGCCATAACCTAATCGATAGACCTTGGCGATCGCCAGCCACCGCAGGTATCAAAATTAGATCAATCTTTGCTAAATCCATAAGTGGCAAATTTTGAAGTGGCTCAAGAATACCAAAGGTTCCTGCTTGCATCTGGTTTGAGAAATCAGCGATCGCCACTTGATGCCAAATTAAATCTTTTTCGATACAGCGTGAAAAGCCCCAATTTTTGTCAGGAAATTTTTGCCAAAGGGGACTTAAATCTGGCTCTTGGCGAAAACTGGTAAAAGTAAGAATATTTTGCGCCTGTTGGAAGACTTGCCAATCTGCAAGGCGATCGCATAGAGCTTGACTTTTTTGCTGCCAAATTTCATAAGGAATTTGGCGACGTTGGGTAAGCAATGATTTTCTAAGTTGCTCTTTAAGTTTCACTCTAGATATTCTGACCAATTTTTAAAGCGATCGTCATTTTAGGCGATCACTATTTTTATCTGACCATCTCCACTAAAAAATATATAGCAGTTCTCAATCTGGTGAGGTACATTAAGCTATCTAAACAAGGGGCTTAAGCTACTTACCTATAGCTCACTAGTGTGGAAATTGCTATAGGTAAAAATAGTATCGGAAATAGCCTATCTATCAAGCAAATTTACGCAACGTGAGTAGTAAGATAATTTGATATTTTGCTGCTTATCCTACTTATGTAATCTATTCTGACTGCACGCTAAAATATAGACAATTCAATAGACGTAGATATATTCCAATCAATTAGATCATAAAAAATGAGAATTAAAGGTCTGACACTGAAAGATTTTAGAGGATTTGAGAATCTTGACATCAGTTTTGACAATCAACTTTCTACAATATTCTTAGGTGGTAATGGTACTGGCAAATCAACTATTCTAGATGGTATTTCGATTATTCTTGCCAAGTCATTTACTCAAATATTTGAACTTTTAAAATTACAAGTCTTAGCAAGCAATGAATCTATAGATTTTTCAAAATTTGACATTAACAGCAATTCAAAAGAAAGTACAGTGTCTATTTGTACTGCTTATCAAGATTTAGATGCTTACTTTACAGCAAAAATAAGTAGTTCAAATGGATCTGAATTATTTTGTTCAAAACTAGATTTACACGATCTTGCCAGTAAAATTTATAATGATTTTCCTTTAGTTGTTCACTATATGACTAATCGAGTTGTCCCAAAGATAGAATCTAAATTCCTAGAACCAATAAGACTTGAAGATATAAGTATCACAGAAGCTTACGTTTTTTCTTCTGAAAGTAGACAAACTAGTTTCGTGGATTTATTTACTTGGTTTCGATCGCTAGAAGATATCGAAAATCAAATGCGTCTTGATGGTGAATCTAGCTATCGTGATAAGCAACTACAAGCAGTACGTGATGCAATTGCCAATGTAGTCCCTGAGTTTTCTGATTTAAAAGTTAATCGTAGACCACCTGCAAAGATTGAGGTGACAAAAAATAACAAAGAAAAATTCTCCATCAATCAGCTTTCTGATGGAGAAAAATGCTTTTTGGCGATGGTAGGAGATTTAGCACGAAGATTAGCAATAGCTAACCCTAAAAAAGATGATCCGTTAAAAGGTTATGGCATTGTTTTGATAGATGAAATTGAATTGCACTTGCATCCTGAATGGCAACGTCGAGTTATTCCTAGACTGACTGAAACTTTTCCTAATTGTCAATTTATTATCACGACCCATTCACCACAAGTGTTAGGCGAATTTAAAGGACAGGTCTATAGATTGAAACAGTTTGAGTCAGGTATTATTGCTGAACTTCGTCATACCTACGGCAAGGATAGCAATCGTATTTTAGAAGATGATATGGAATCCACAGAACGAGATCGCGATATCCAAGAAGATATATTACAACTGTTTCGATATATTGATGATGGTGATTTAAAAGCTGCGCGATCGCTAAAACATTCTCTACAAGGAAAAATAGGTGAAGATCCTACTTTTATAAAAGCTGATGTACTTATGCACCGCAAGGAAGTACTCGGTAGATGAAATACATTGCTAAAGATTCTAGTCGTGAACCAGAGCGCGTAAAGCAATGGAAACAACTAGCTGCTAATGATCCCAATTACGGATATGAGTATTTGCGTAGTAAAGAGCGTAAGGAATTACTTCAAGCCTTGATCGAAGAACAGGGGTATATTTGCTGCTATTGCGGCATGGAAATAAGCAATCGCACTAGTCATATAGAACATCTTGCACCACAAAGTACACATCCTGAACTATCACTTGAATACACGAATCTACTTGCATCTTGCGGAATCTCTGATCACATAATTGCTAAAAATCTTGCAGTAATACACTGTGAAGAACATTGTGGGCGTAAGCGGGGAAATAAATACTTATCGGTTGAGCCTACTAATCCAGATTGTGAGACAAAGTTTAGCTACAGTGCTGAAGGTGAAATTTTACCTAACAATGACTCAACGGTAATAACTCTCAATCTTAACTACACTGAGTTAAAAAAGCTTAGAAAAGCTGCAATTGAGGGGGTGATTAGTTTGTTTGAAGATGGGTTCAGTAATGAAGAAATAGACCTTTTTGTTAAAAGTTTTGAGAAACGCGATCGCGACGGTAAATTTCAGCCTTTTTGTTTTGCGCTTACATATTTTTTAAAAAGTTACATTTAGTTACTTCTAAAATTTAAACCCATAAATTAGAGAAGCAAATTACTACCATTTCTAATTTATGAGTTTAAGCAAGATACTAAGTATTAGTAATTGAAGCACTACACAACTACAAAATTCACCAACTTTCCGGGAACTGCAATCACCTTTTTGATCTCTTTACCTTCAAGATACTTCTGTGCAGCGCTTGAACTACGCGCATATTCTTCCAATGCTTGCTTGTCGTTACTGGCACTAGATGGCACTTGGAGGCTGCCACGCACTTTACCATTGATTTGAATGACAAGGGTAATCTCATCAACGGTGAGTGCATCAGGATCATAGGTAAGACAAGGTTGCAAATGAATCGAGCCTTCATTTCCAATCAATAACCAAAGTTCCTCAGCAATGTGTGGGGCAAAGGGAGCAAGCAAGGTTAAGAGGGTTTCGATACCTTCTAAGAAAGTAGCAGAAGATTTATCTTCCGCATCTTGCAAGGCATTACTAAGCTTCATCATCTCCGAAATAGCGGTATTCAATTGATAGCCACCATCGAAATCTTCAGAAACTTCTTTAATCGCAATGTGAATAGATCGGCGGAGATTCTTGTCGATTTTGTCAGAGATACCATTCTGCTTAGTTTCGGCAAAACTAGACACCAATCGCCACACCCGATTTAAGAAGCGTTGCTGACCTTCGACATCGGCATCTTCCCATTCCAAATCCTTTTCAGGAGGAGCTTTGAAGAGTGTGAACATTCTTAAAGTGTCGGCTCCGTACTTAGCGATCGCCTGTTCGGGAGATACGCCATTACCCTTGGATTTGGACATCGTGGCATAGAGCGCTTGCAAAGGTTCGCCTGTTTTGGGATCTTTAGGATCTTTAGGATCGACTAAAGCCGAGGGAACCCATTTATCTTTTCCACTTTTGTTGGGATTCATGTAGGTCAAGCCCTGCACCATGCCCTGAGTTAGCAATCTCGCAAATGGCTCATCGAAATTGAGCAAGCCACGATCGCGCAAAACCTTAGTCACAAAGCGGGAATAGAGTAAGTGCAAAATTGCGTGTTCTACGCCGCCGACATACTGATCGACAGGCATCCAATTATTAATGGCATTGCAATCGCCTATTTCTTGATCGTTCTTTGCATCAGCAAACCGCAAGAAATACCAAGAGGAATCGATAAAAGTATCCATCGTGTCGGTTTCGCGCTTGGCAGCAGTGCCACATTTAGGACAGGGGACATTGATCCAAGATTCCTTTTGGGCGAGAGGCGAGGCTCCGCGTCCTGTGAGTTCTACATCTTCAGGCAAGATCACGGGTAAATCCGCATGGGGAACGGGAACGATGCCACAGCTTGGGCAATGAATTACGGGAATCGGACAGCCCCAATATCTTTGGCGAGAAATCAACCAATCACGCAAGCGATAGGTGATTTTGGCAGTTCCCCATTGATTCTTTTCCGCAAGTTCCACAATCTTAGTTTTTGCTGTTACAGAATCCAATCCGTCAAACTCTCCCGAATTGACCATGATTCCTGCTTCGGTGTAAGCAGATTCCCTCACCCCCTGCCCCTCTCCCGTAGGGAGAGGGGAGTTAGATGTGATTACGATTTGAATGGGAAGATTGTACTGTTTAGCAAAGGCGAAATCGCGAACATCATGGGCAGGAACTCCCATTACTGCGCCAGTGCCATATTCAAAAAGAACATAATCGGCAATCCAGATGGGAACTTCTTTACCTGTGAAGGGATTGATTACACTTGCACCGATCGCTACGCCACGTTTGGGGCGATCGTCAGAGGTGCGATCGATTTCGCTAAGATTTTTAACTTCCTGAATGAATGTTGCAACGGATGATTTTTGAGCGTCACTGGTCAAAGTCTCGACTAATGGATGCTCAGGCGCAAGCACGACATAGCTCACACCGTAAACGGTATCAGGACGGGTGGTGAAAACGGTGATTTTTTCGTCACTGCCAACGATGGGGAAACTTAGCTCTGCGCCTGTGGATTTGCCGATCCAGTTGGCTTGCATGATCTTGACGCTAGAAGGCCAGTCGTTGAGCTTATCCAAATCTTGTAAAAGCTGCTCGGCATAGTCAGTGATTTTCAAAAACCATTGACGCAATTTGCGCTTCTCCACAATCGCGCCCGATCGCCAAGATCTGCCTTCACTATCCACCTGTTCATTAGCAATTACAGTCTGGTCAATCGGATCCCAGTTAACCTTTGCTTCTTTTTGATAAGCCAAACCTGCTTCCAAAAATTGCAAAAAGATCCATTGTGTCCATTTGTAATAGTCGGGCGAACAGGTGGCTAATTCGCGATCCCAGTCGTAAGACAAGCCCACTTGCTGAAGCTGCGATCGCATATTGTCGATATTCGCGTAAGTCCATTTGGCAGGATGGGTATTGCGATCGATCGCTGCATTTTCCGCAGGCAACCCGAAGGCATCCCAGCCCATTGGGTGTAAAACTTGATAGCCCTGCATTCTTTTGTAACGGGCAATCACATCGGTGATCGTGTAATTACGGACATGACCCATGTGCAGATCACCCGATGGGTAGGGAAACATTGACAGCGCATAGAATTTCTTCTTGTCTGCACCAATTGCATCGTTGCTTACCTTGTCAAGTTGTTTCTCAGCCCAAACTTTTTGCCATTTGGGTTCGATCTGCTGGGGATTATATCTGGTGTCCATTACTTATCAATTCAATATGCGAAAATATGCGAATAGGGAAGCAAGCGATCGCTTAGATCGCTAGTCTTGAATCTTAATAATACTAAACATTTAGCATGAAAGCTCTAACCTACCTGAATTGAGGTGAAATACGATGACAGCCCAACTAGTTACACCCAGTTTTACGAGCAATATTCATAGGTTTACGGTGCAGCAATACCATCTCATGCACGAGGCGGGTGTGTTTGCGGAAGGCGATCGCTATGAATTAATTAATGGAGAAATTAGAGAAATGTCCCCGATTGGTATCAAGCACGCAGTTTGTGTAGCTCGTTTGACTAAAAATTTTGAAAGAAAATTAGGCGATCAGACAATTATTTGGACGCAAAACCCAATCCGCCTATCAAGTAATTCAGAACCTCAGCCAGATCTTGCCATCCTCAAATGGCGTGATGATTTTTATGCTGGCGCTTTGCCAACACCAGAGGATATTTTGTTGGTTATCGAAGTTGCTGACAGCACGATCGCCTATGACCGTGATGTCAAAATGCCTTTATATGCTGCTAACGGGATTCCTGAAATGTGGCTCTTTGATGTCAATCAACAAATTATCGAAGGATATTCGCAACCATCAGCTTCAAGTTACAAGCGATCGCAGCGCTATGAACAGGGTGATACCCTCTCTCTACTTGCATTTCCTGATATGATTTTTAATTGGGAAGCCCTGCTGTAAAAATCTGATTTGTAGTGAGGTTTAGCTCAGGGAAAATTTGCGAAATTAGGCGATCGCCATCTTGAAACTTACTAATTTGATATTCTCCATCTACCAAATTACAAATCGAGATAGTTGGCTGTTCAGTTACTGAGGCAAAGGATCAGCAAAAGGTTCAACTAATTTTGTTCCGTCGGCTGGAACGAAAGCGGGGATACCTTTTGTAATTCTTCCAATTGTAAATATTAAAAGATTTGCAGCGTGTCCTAAAAAGATTAGTCCAATAATTACTTTAACAAGGCTTCTGCGCAGGATCATATAAATTCCAGCTGAGTAAAGAACACCAACTAATATTGCGAGAAGGAACGTCATTATTTATCCTCCTCTGCAAGGGAGAATATAATTTTAGTAACTATTCCAAGTACAAGAAAGTAAACGCCGAGATCAAACAAAAGTGGAGTTCCAACTTTACCGATAACAGGAAATTCATTTTTAGCCCACACGCCAGTCATGAAATCCTGACCATTAATCACAGATATGAATGCACTGATAATAGCAAGAAGTAATCCTATCGCTATTAATTTAATGGGTTCAGCTTTAAGTAATTTCTTTGCTTCTTCGACACCATTTGCTATTAAGTAAAGTGCATAAGCAGCCGCGGCCACAAGTCCTCCGACGAATCCACCACCTGCCTGCGGCTGCGAAGAAAACACGGGAGACGGCGAGCGGATGCTCACTGCCGCTGCCAACCGACTTCCTCAAACGCGTCGCCCTTGAAGACATGGACGTGGAGCTGCCAAGACCCGGCCGTTATGGAGCTGGAATCGTCTTCCTCCCTCAGAATCCGATGGAACGGAAGACCTGCAAGGAGACAGTCGAAACAATCATTTCTGATCAGGGTCAGAAACTGCTGGGCTGGCGCGATGTGCCTGTCGATTACAACGGAGCCGATATCGGCCTGACCGCCCGTACGTGTGCCCCGTACATTGAAATGCTGTTTGTCGCAGCGAACGAGGGCGTCGACCAGGAAGCGAACGACAGCTGTTATTATTCGCAAACGAGCCAGCCATCAGCTGCGCAACAGCGATATTCTCGGAGGCTCTGCAGTTTTCGCGGCTATCAGGGACTCTCTGGCAGAGGTGCAGGGTGCAGTCATCGTGGCCGACATCTCGCCTGAAACAGTGAACAACCAAGGCGGCTACGCCGCGATGCAGACCATTTTGGTGGCCGAGCCACATATCGACGTCGTACTAGGAGCCGACACCGTTGTTCTGGGCGCTCTGGCCGCTATGCGCGATGCAGGTCTGGCACGGCATGATCAATTCTTCGGCGGCATTGACGGCGAACCTGATGCCGTGGCCGAGCTGCGCCAAGCCGACAGCCCCTATAAGGCCAGCATCAGTCTCGCTGCGCCAGTGTTCGGCTATGCGATGGGCCGACACGCAGCTGACTGGCTTGCGGGAAAGAGTATCCCCCAAGCGATCGATATCCTGCCAATCGCGTTGACCGCGCAGAGCCTGCCCGCCTACGAGGCGGACATTGCAAACCCAGGTGCAGTTTTCGCAGATCCAGCGCGGCGCAACTCATACCTCAGGTTCTATGGCAATATTTGCTATGACACGCGTGGCACTTATCTGAACTTCCCATGGTCGTCGGAATCCGAATAGCCGACCAGGCACTGTCCGGCAAACCTGCCTTGAAGTGATTGGCTTCACTTTGCACCCGCGAAACGCAGTGAACTCCATTGAAGCTATCAGTATGGTTTAGGCTATCAGCAGCTTAATCCCGCGGCTCTCGAACTCTTTCGCATCCCGATCGGAAATTCCGTCATCAGTGATGAACGTGTTCACAACTTCCAATGTGCTAAGGCGCGTGAAGGAGGATTTGTTGATCTTGGTCGAATCCGCAACCAGATAGACTTGGCTAACGGCCTTGATCATCGCCTCTTTAAGCTGCAAATCAGCAAAGCTGGGATTGGTCAGGCCAGTATCCAGCGCAACGCCAGCGGTTGCAAGAAACAGCTTGCTGGCAAAGATATTGCCAAAGTATTCGACGCATTTGTCCCCCGACAGCGAGAGTGTCGGCGCCTTGAACTGGCCGCCCGGCATATGGACGGCAAAGCCGGGGACCACGCCCAGAACTATCGCGATATTCAACGCATTGGTGATCACGGTCAAATTGCGCCGCGACACCAAGCGCTTTGCGACTTCGGTCGTCGTGGTGCCTGCGTCAAGAATGATGGTTTCATTGTCCCCGACAAGGCTGGCGGCAAGCGCACCGATCCTTGCCTTTTTATCCATATTCTCTTGATGATGCAGCACCATCGCCCCAGCCTGTGCGGTGATCGGATTGAGATAGGCGCCGCCGTGTTCGCGCGTTATCTGCCCCTCCGCTTCCAAGCGCTCAAGATCCTGGCGGATCGTGGCCTCCGACACTTGAAAGGCCGCCGCCAACTCACGCACCCTTGCCGCGCCCTCTTCCTGAATCCATTCCAAAATCCGGCGCCGGCGGGGTTCGGCCAATAGGCCGATCATGCTATCGCCGGTGGCAGGGAAAGGAGGCAGGTGCACAAGCAATCTCCGTTTCGGATCGGGTGAGTTCAGTTACAGTTGCTTTCGATTAACTTTAGATGAAGTCGTGCAAAGATAAAAGTGAAAGACATTATCTGCCCGCCGCAGCCTCTTGTCGCAGGGCCACGCGGGCCTGAAGCTTGCTTCGCGCCTGATCAATCACCACGGCGGCAATAATGACAACACCCTTGATCACCGTTTGCCAGAACGACGAAACCCCCATCATGTTCAGCCCGTCGGACAGAATGCCGATAACAAAGGCGCCGATGGTCGTGCCGCCGATCCGTCTGCGCCCGCCCGACATCGGGGTGCCGCCAAGCACCGCCGCGGCAATCGGTGTGCCTTGAGGTAGGTCGCGCCGGTCATCATCGTCTTCGGGGTGGCGGCCCCGGAGGCCAAGCCTTCCATCATGCGGGCGAAGACACCCTTGCCGCCCATCAGATTGACGAATTCTTCCGCCCCAAGCTGTGCGCCCTAGTAGGGTTCGACACGATCTGGCTGACGGCAACGCCGGTTGCGGTGATTTCACGGTCGATCAGGAAAGACGGAATGCCTGCATCCTTGGCCTTTTGCACAGCCGCAACCGAAGCGTCGGCACCGGCGATATCAAGGATGTTCGCCTTGACGCCAGCCGCGATCGCGCTGTCGAAAAGCTCGGATTGTTTGTTGGCGTCATCGTCGTGCACCAGCGTCATGACCTCATAGCCCAGCACTTTGGCCATTGCCGCAGCGCCATCGGCCTCGGCTTTGAAGAAAGGGTTATCAGGGCTTGGCGTGATGATGGCGATGGTGTCAGCAGATGCTGCAAAAGCGGAAGGGCTGCCCGCCAGGGCAACAGCGACTGCGGACAAAAGTAGGCGGCGCTTCAGGTTCATTTTAGTTCCTCCCATAATGGCGCAACCTGTGTTTGGCTGCGATTCCTCCGGCATATTTTCGCAATCATTTTTATTTGGTGTCAATTTATCTTCATTTGCGACTGAAAACTCACCAATTATACGAACTTCGGCCGAAAATTAGCGCTTGCATTAGAAACCGCAGAAAGTGAAAGTAATCGAAAGTCAGCACTGGGCGAATCCATGTGAAGGCCGCGCTCAAGGGAGGAAACCATGACGCTTACTATTCGGCGCAAAATCACACTTGGTGTTGTTATCGGCAGCCGCGCCTTCTTTAGCCCCGCGCCCTGCCTAGCAGCACGCAGCGAAGTCCTGGCGCAGCTTGCAGGCCTGGACATAGAGGTTGTCACCCTGCCCTTTGAAGCGACGGACAACGGTGCGGTGCAAAGCATTGCCGACGCCCAGCTTTATGCCGAACACTTCAAGGCGCAGCGTGACAAGATTGACGGGCTGGTGATCTGCCTGCCGAACTTTGGTGACGAAATCGCCATTGCCGAGTTGATCAACCGCGCCAAACTGAACGTGCCGATCCTGCTGCAGGCCAGCAATGACGAGGTGGACAAGGTTTCGGTCCACGAACGCCGCGACGCCTTTTGCGGCAAGATCTCGGTGACCAATAACTTCTGGCAATATGGCGTGCCGTTTACCGAAACCACCACACACACCTGCGACACGAGCGGCGCGGAATTCCGCGCCGATCTTGAGCGGTTCTCGCGGGTCTGCCGCACCGTGCGCGGCTTGCGCGGCGCGCGTTTGGGTGCCATTGGTGCACGCACCGGCGCGTTTCAAACCATGCGGTATTCGGAAAAACTGCTGCAATCCTCGGGCATTACCGTGCTGACCGTCGATCTGTCGGAAATGATGGGCAAGGCGAATGCGATCCGCGACGATGCGCCCGAATTGCTGGCCAAGATGGAAAAGATCAAGGCCTATGGCACTATCCCGGCCCATATCAAGACCAGCCAAATTCTGACGCAGGCGAAATGGACCCTCGCCGTCAACCGCTGGATCGAGGAAAACGAATGCGACGCAAGCGCCATTCAATGCTGGCGTTCGCTTCAGGATAACTTCGGCTGTGCCACCTGCGTGACCATGTCGATGATGGGCGAGGAGTTGATGCCCTCGGCCTGCGAGGTTGACATCATGGGCGCGCTTGTCGATGTATGCGCTGGCGCTGGCCTCGGGGGCGCCGCCCGCGATCCTTGACTGGAACAACAACTATGGCCCGAGGTTGACAAATGCGTCGCCACCCATTGTGGCAACTTCCCGAAATCCTTCATCGGTGACACGCCCGAGATCAGCGAGCTGGATGTTCTGGGCGAAAGCATCGGGCGTTCCAAATGCTTTGGCGCTGTCAAAGGCAAGGTCAAGCCCGGCCCGATGACCTATTTCCGGCTGTCCTCTGATGACCGCGCAGGGACGCTGAAATGCTACCTGGGCGAGGGCGAGTTTACCGCAGATCCCTTCCCGATGGATGGTGGCATTGCCGTGACGAAAGTAGCGCGCCTGCGCGAGTTGATGCGCTTTGTCACCCAAAACGGCTTTGAACATCACGTTGCCATGGTGCGCGGCCACCACGCCGATGTGGTGGAAGAGGCCGTCACCCGCTATCTCGGCTGGCCATATTATCACCACAACGCCCCGCAGCCAGCTTCGCTGATCCTGCCAAACCGCTTTTGAGGACAGGTCATGACCTTGCAAAATGACAAACCCGCGCTGATCGCGCAAAAGGCGCTTTGGATGCGTCGGCGGGCCTTCAAGATGGTCTTTGATGCGCAACTCGGCCATCCCGGCGGCACTTTTGGCGGTGCTTTCGGCACCGGCTGGCGATCGTCCGCGTGCGATTATCGCCAATACCACCAAGGGCAAAGGCGTGTCCTTTATGGAAAACAAGGCAAGCTGGCACCACGGCGTGCCCAATGCCGAACAGTTTGATCTTGCGATGAAGGAACTTGTGTAATGGCCGCCCCTGCCGCAAAAACCGAAGGCCTGTATGATTGCCGCGAGGCTTGGGTCGCAACGCTTGAGACACTGGCCGCAGCCGATGAGCGCATCGTGGTCGTGGTCAATGACTCTGTCGGATCGTCCAAATTGGGCGGATTTCAAAAGAAATTCCCCGACCGCCTTGTCAATGTCGGCATTGCCGAACAATGCATGGTTGGTGTCGGCGCGGGCCTTGCCAATGGCGGTCGGATTCCGTTCGTGTCGGCGGCGGGGTGTTTTCTGACATCGCGCTCGCTGGAACAGGTCAAGGCTGACATCGCTTATGCGGGTTTTAACGTCAAACTGGTGGGCCAGTCTTCGGGTGTGGCTTACGGCGAATTGGGGCCGACCCATCATTCGATTGAGGATTTCGCTTGGCTGCGGCCCCTGACCAACCTTACCGTCATCGCCCCCGCCGATCCTTGGGAAACAGCCGAGGCGATCAAATGGGCGGCGGCATATGACGGCCCGGTCTATATCCGCCTCTCGCGGATGCCGGTGCCTGCGCTTGAGGTGCCCAACCGCGTGTTTCGCATGGGCAAGGCAGAGCTGGTGCGGCAAGGCAGTGATGTGACGCTGATCGGTTGCGGCACGACTGTCCACCTCGCCGTAGCGGCCGCGGAGGCACTTAAGGCCGAAGGGATTTCGGCGCGCGTGCTGAATATGGCCACGATCAACCCGCTTGACGAGGCCGCCGTTCTGGCTGCGGCCACAGAGACGGGCGCGATTGTCACCGTCGAAGAAGCCTCGGTGCGCGGCGGTCTGGGCGGGGCTGTGGCCGAACTCACCGCCTCCAACCATCCTGTCCCCGTTGAGCGGGTTGGCTTTCCGGGGTTTGTGCCGACCGGTTCCGTCGATTGGCTGTTCAAAGAATTTGGCCTTTCGGCTGACGGCATCGCTGCCGCTGCGCGGCGCGCACTGCAGCGGTGCCGCAAATGAGCAGTCGGCGGATTCTGGCGATTGATCAAGGCACCACCAACACCAAGGCGCTTTTGATTGCCGAGTCGGGTGAGATCCTGGCGCGAGCGTCATGTCCGTTGACCACCGCTTATCCGCACGCCGGATGGGCCGAGCAATCGGCCCATGACATCTGGAAATCGGTGCAGGACGTGATCGCGCAGATCGTTGCCCAAACCGATGGCCCGATTGATGGCATTGCCATCGCCAATCAACGCGAGACGATTGTTGTCTGGGATGCCCGAAACTCCGCCCCGATCTGCCCCGCGATTATCTGGCAGTGCCGTCGCACCGCCGAGGTTTGTGAAGAACTGACGAGCGCAGGTCATAATGCGCAAGTGCGCGACGTGACCGGCCTTGATATCAACCCGCTGTTTCCGGCGTCAAAACTGGCGTGGGTGCTGGAAAATATCGAAGGGGCTGCGGCACTTGCCAAGGCCGGACATCTGCGCGCCGGAACCGTTGACGCATGGCTGCTGTGGAACCTGACCGGCGGCAAAGTCTTTGCCACCGATCATTCCAACGCCTCGCGCACCCAACTTTTCGATACCGAAACGCTGGCCTTCAGTCCCGACCTCTGCGCGATTTTCGGCGTGCCGCTGGGTTGTTTGCCGTACGCCCCTGCCCTCGGACAGCCGCTTTGGCGAGACAGCCGCAAATGCGACGGCGTTGTCCCGAAGCCGTGCCTGTGCTTGCGATGATGGGTGATAGCCACGCAGCGCTTTATGGTCACGGCGTGCGCGCGACCGGGCACCGTAAAAGCAACCTATGGCACGGGCTCATCCCTGATGACGCTGACGCCCGGCCGCGTTGCCTCGACGCATGGGCTTTCGGGCACCATCGCCTGGACCAACAGCACAGGCACCGCCTATGCGCTGGAAGGCAATATTACGGTATCGGCCCAAGCCGCCGCTTTTACCGCCCGCCTGCTGGGTCTGGAAAACGCGGCCGCGCTTTCCGCTTTGGCACAAACCGTGCCAGACAACGGTGGCGTTTCTTTCGTCCCCGCCCTCGCTGGTCTTGGCGCGCCACATTGGGATGATCACGCAACCGGCACGATCACTGGAATGACACACGCGACGTGCCCCGCCCATATCGCGCGTGCAACCTTTGAGGCCATTGCCCATCAAATCGCAGATGTCTTTGTGGCAATGGAAAATGACATTGGCCATGCCCTCCATGACCTGCGCGCCGACGGCGGCGCTTCGATCAACGCCTTTCTCATGCAGATGCAAGCCGACCTTATCGGGCGGCGCGTCCTGCAATCGGATATTCAAGAGATTGGCGCAATGGGTGTTGCCTCAATGGCACTTGGCGCAGCTCTGTCCGGAGGAGCACACATCCGCGCCTTTGATCCACAAATCTCCGAGGTTGATCGGGCAAAGGAGCGCGACCTATGGGCTCGGGCGCTAACCAAGGCCCGGACATGAGCGCAAGTCGAACCCAGTGGCGCCAGCGCCCGGCTCAACGCCAACCGAGGCCGGGTGCGACATGGGTCAGGATGCTCTCCAGCACATGCAGGTTGTACTCGACGCCCAGCATATTCGGCACCGTCAACAGCAGCGTATCCGCGGCGGCAACGGCCTCGTCCTGTTTCAGCGCCTCAATCAGACGGTCGGGCTCATCCGCGTAGCTGCGGCCAAAGATGGCCCGGAAATTGTCGATTTGCCCGATCTGGTCACTTTCCTTGCCGCGGCCAAAATACGCGCGGTCCATATCGTTTGTCAGGGCAAAGATCGATCGGCTGACCGAGACGCGCGGTTTGCGCACGTGGCCGGCTTCCTTCCAGGCGTCGCGGAAGGCCTGGATCTGCTTTGCCTGCTGTAGGTGGAACGGCTCGCCCGTCTCATCGACTTTCAGGGTGGAGCTTTGCAGGTTCATGCCCATCTTGGCCGCCCAGACCGCCGTTGCGTTAGACGCCGACCCCCACCAGATGCGATCCTGCAGACCCGGGCGAATGCGGCTCGATGCGCAAAAGGCCCGGCGGGTTGGGGAACATCGGGCGCGGATTGGGTTGGGCAAAGCCCTTGCCGTCGAGGTGTTTGAGAAAGGTCTCGGTATTTTGGCGCGCCATCTCTGCGGCATCGCCATCCTCGTCGGTGCCATAACCGAAGTAACGCCAGCCTCCGATCACCTGTTCGGGCGATCCGCGGCTGATGCCCAGCTGCAGCCGCCCGTCCGAAATCAGGTCGGCAGAGCCCGCATCTTCCAGCATGTAAAGCGGGTTCTCGTAGCGCATGTCGATGACGCCGGTGCCGATCTCTATCTTAGAGGTCCGCGCCCCGATCGCCGCAAGAAGCGGAAACGGTGAGGCCAGCTGCCGGGCGAAATGATGCACCCGGAAATAAGCGCCATCGACGCCCAACTCCTCGGCCGCCACGGCGAGTTCGATGGATTGCTTCAGCGTCTCGCCAGCGGATCGGAGCGGCGAGCGTGGCTCGGGGTTCCAATGCCCGAAAGACAGAAATCCGATCTTCTTCATGATGTCTCTCCGAATGCGACTGCGATGATAAAGCGCTGCATGCTAGCTAATCGGTCAGACGACCCTCAACCAGAGGCACCACCGCTCAGTGTCTGTTCGCCAAAGCACAGGGTTCGGTTTTCAGCGAATCCCAAAGAATTCGGTCGAGAGCTCTTCGGATCAAGACAAGCCATCTCCGCCTCATCGCTTGCCCGGCAGGAGAGCCTCAGATCAGCAAGCTGCCACAGCTGTCTCGCTTAGCCGCACTTCGAATGCCCGCACGAGCCGCAGGTCATGCAGCCCTCGACCATCCGCATGCCGAACTCGCCGCAGCTGGGGCAGGCCTTGCCGCGCGGGGCGCCGCCGATGGCGATGACTTCGGCTTTGGGGTCGGATTTCAGCCCCATGCCCTCGCCTTCGATGAAGCCGATCGAGACCAGATGCTGTTCGATCACCCCGCCAATCGCGGCCAGAATCGAGGGGATGTATTTCCCCCCCATCCAGGCCCCACCGCGCGGATCGAACACAGCCTTCAGCTCTTCCACCACGAAGGAAATATCCCCGCCGCGCCGGAACACGGCCGAGATCATCCGCGTCAGCGCCACGGTCCAGGCGAAATGCTCCATGTTTTTCGAGTTGATAAAGACCTCAAACGGGCGGCGGTGGCCCGAGATGATGATGTCATTGATGGTGATATAGAGCGCATGCTCCGAGCCCGGCCACTTGACCTTATAGGTCTGGCCTTCAAGTGCTGCGGGACGGTCCAGCGGTTCGGTCAGATAGACCACCTCGCCGCCATCCAGCGAGGCATGGGCCTCGACCGGCGATTTCTCGGAACTTTCGGAGACGGTCAGAACCGAGCCGGTCACCGCATTGGGCCGGTAGGTGGTGCAGCCTTTGCAGCCCTGATCCCAAGCGGCCATATAGACCTCTTTGAACGCATCAAAGCTGATGTCTTCCGGGCAGTTGATCGTCTTGGAAATCGAGCTGTCGATCCATTTCTGCGCCGCGGCCTGCATGCGCACATGGTCCAGAGGCGGCAGGGTCTGGGCATTGACGAAATATTCCGGCAGCGCGGTATCCCCCTTCAATTCACGCCACAACCGCACCGCGTAATCGACAACCTCTTCCTCGGTGCGCGAGCCATCCTTTTGCAAAACCTTGCGTTTATAGGCATAGGCAAAGACCGGCTCGATGCCCGAAGAGACATTGCCCGCATAAAGCGAGATCGTCCCGGTCGGCGCAATCGAGGTCAGCAGCGCATTGCGGATACCATGTTTGCGGATCGCCTCGCGCACATCGTCGTCCATCTGCATCATATTGCCCGAGGCAAGATAGGCCTCAGCCTCAAACAGCGGGAAGGCCCCCTTCTCACGGGCCAGATCGACCGAAGCGAGGTAGGATGCCCGCGCAATCGCCTTCATCCAGGCTTCGGTTTGCGCTGCGGCCTCCACTGAGCCATAGCGTAGCCCCAGCATCAGCAAGGCATCGGCCAGACCGGTCACGCCCAAACCGATACGCCGCTTGTTGCGCGCCTCGGCGGCCTGTTCCGGCAGCGGGAAGCGGCTGGCGTCCACGACGTTGTCCATCATCCGCACGGCCAGGCCCACCAACCCGTCCAAAGCGTCCAGATCCAGCTTTGCCGCGTCGGTAAAGGCCCCCGTCACCAAGGTCGGCATATTGATCGAGCCCAGAAGACAAGCGCCATAGGGCGGCAGAGGCTGCTCGCCGCAGGGGTTGGTGGCGGCGATGGTCTCGCAATAATTCAGGTTGTTGGCGGCATTGATCCGGTCGATGAAGATCACACCGGGTTCGGCAAAATCATAGGTGTTGCGCATGATCTTGTTCCACAGATCGCGCGCTTGCAGGGTGCGATAGACCCGCCCGTCAAACACCAGCTCCCAAGGCCCATCCGCCTTGACCGCCGCCATGAAGGCATCGGTGATCAGCACCGAAAGGTTGAACATGCGCAGCCGCGCCGGGTCTTTCTTGGCCTCGATAAAGGCCTCCACATCCGGGTGATCGCAGCGCATCGTCGCCATCATCGCGCCGCGACGCGAGCCTGCCGACATGATGGTGCGGCACATCGCATCCCAGACGTCCATGAAAGACAGCGGCCCCGAGGCATCCGCCGCAACGCCCTTCGACTTCCGCGCCGCGCGGCCGGATCGTGCTGAAATCATAGCCGATGCCGCCGCCCTGCTGCATGGTCAGCGCGGCCTCTTTCAGCCCGTCAAAGATGCCGCCCATATTGTCGGGCACGGTGCCCATGACAAAGCAGTTGAACAGGGTGACATTGCGCCCGGTTCCCGCCCCTGCCGTGATCCGGCCCGCGGGCAGGTACTTGAAGCCCTCAAGCGCCTTGTAGAATCGCTCTTCCCAGATCGCAGGCTCGGCCTCGACTTCCGCCAAGGCCCGCGCCACGCGCCGCCAGCTGTCCTCGACCGAGGCATCGATTGCCGTGCCATCCGCAGCCTTCAGCCGGTATTTCATATCCCAGATCTGCTCGGCAATGGGGGCGGCAAAGCGCGACATAAGGCGTTCCTTCTGTTAGGCTATCTGAATGCGTAAACTGCCAAGGCGGCTCGCGCCCTCGGCAAGAGCCTTCCAATCTACTCGCAACACCCTGTCACGGCAACCCTTGAGCCTACCAGATTTAGGCCTATTCTTGTCTTCTAAGGATCGAGGGACTCATGGCCGCACTCAACATCCTAAAACTCTGCGTCGGCGCGACCTCCATCGAGGATCTGACCGACTGGCACCGCGCCCATGCCCATATCTGGGCCAAGGGCACCACCGAACATGTCACCCGCATGTGGCCGAAACGCGAAGAAGAGCTGCTTGATGGCGGCTCGCTCTATTGGGTGATCAAGGGGGTGATTCTCGCCCGCCAGCGCATCCTGGGCCTGGCAGAGCGGCGCGGCGGCGACGGGATCGCGCGCTGCGCCCTCGTGATGGATGCCGAAGTGATCCGCACCGAGGCCGCGCCGCGCCGCGCCTTTCAGGGCTGGCGCTACCTCGCGGCAACCGAGGCGCCACGCGACCTGCCCAAGGCCCGTGCCAAGGAAGACGCCCTGCCCCCCGCCCTCGCCCAGGCCCTTGCCGAGATTGGCCTACACTAACCCCCGGTCGCCTGCGGTCATCCCCTCTCGCCAAATATCCCACGGGGGAAGCTGCAAATGCCTGCATTGGCAGCTGGGGGTGTGAACCCCCCGCTTCTGTTGTCCTTTTCGCGATCAGATCCCCCTTGTGCCCAGTCGCAATCCCAGCAACAGATTGCGCATCATGTCCCAACGCCCGCTCTGGCTCCTCACCGCCCCCGTGATCTTTCTGCTGCTCTGGTCGGCGGGCTTCGGCATCGCCAAGCTGGGGTTGCAGCACGCCGAACCCTTTACCCTGCTCGCCCTGCGCTATGTCTGCGTGCTGGTGGTGCTGATCCCTATCGCCCTGATCCTGCGCCCGCCGGTGCCCCAGCCTGCGCGGCATCGGCGATGTCGCTGTGGTCGGCTTCCTGATCCAGGTGGTCTACTTCGGCCTGTGCTACGTCGCCTTCAAATCCGGCGTCTCGGCGGGCACGGTGGCGATTATCGTCTGCCTGCAACCCATTCTCGTTGCGCTCTCGGCCCCCGCATTGGTCGGTGAGAAGATCTCTCGCCTTGGCTGGGCAGGCCTTTGCCTTGGCCTTGCTGGCGCGGCCATCGTCATCCTTTCCCGCTCGTCTTTCGGCGCAGATCGTGGCATCGGCATCCTCTACGCCTTCCTTGCGCTGCTTGGCATAACCTTAGGTACACTTTACGAAAAACGCTTCGGCGTCAGCCATCATCCGGTGATGTCCAACCTGATCCAATACGCCGTTGCCGCCGCGATCACCCTGCCCGCCGCCTGGGCAACCGAAGGCATGGCGGTGGCCTGGGACTGGCAATTCGTAGGCGTGTTGGCCTATCTTGTAATCGGCAATTCCCTGCTGGCGATGAGCCTTTTGCTGGCGATGATCCGCGCCGGTGAGGTCTCGCGCGTCTCGGCGCTGTTCTACCTTGTGCCCGCCCTTTCCGCCCTCTTCGCCTGGCCGATGCTGGGCGAGCCGGTGCCGCCACTTGCCTGGGCGGGCATGGCGCTGGCGGGCTTTGGTGTAGCACTGGTCAGCCGCAGGGCTCGCGTCTAAAGCTGCGGCCCCTGCAGCCCGAGCTTGGCCAACAGCGCGACATAGGGCGCCCGCGCTGCCTGCCACTCCGCAGACCGGCTGGCAAACAGCGTCGCCTGCGACTGGTGGATCACCGATCCGCCAGGATCTTCAGATGGTTGGCCCGCAGCGTTTCGCCGGTCGAGGTGATGTCGGCAATCGCCTCGGCGGTCAGGTTCTTGACCGTGCCTTCGGTCGCGCCCTGACTGTCGACCAGCTGATAATCCGCCACGCCCTGCGCGGTCAGAAACTCGCGCACCAGCCGGTGATATTTGGTGGCGATCCGCAGGCGGAAGCCATGCTTGACGCCGAAACGCCGCAGCCGCCGCATCCAGATCGTCCAGCGTGTCGACATCGATCCAGACCGCGGGCACCGCGATGATCAGATCGGCATGGCCAAAGCCCAAGCGGCGCAAGCTCTGCCACCTGCAAGGCCCAATCCGCCAGCTTGTCGCGCACCAGATCGGCTGCCGGTGACGCCCAGATGAATGCGCCCTGCCGCCAGCTCGCGCGGGATCTCCCCCGCCGACAAGCAGAACCAGTTCGACGCCGTGCACGCCCTCGACCGCGCCGGCATATTCGCGGTCGGCCCCGGTCTGGCGCATGGTCGACGCCGCGCGCGCCGAACCAGTCGAAGGTCTTTTCCATCAGCCGCCCCTTGGACGGCACCCCGATTTTCAGCATCACAGCGCCCCCCGCAACGCCGCCACCAGATCTGGCCGGATGACGCCGCCCACCGCCGGGATCGACCGTCCCTGCCCCAGCACCGCGGTCAGCGCATCATAGCGCCCGCCGCTGGCAATCGGCGGCTCGGCGTCGGGTCCGTGGAAGGAAAACACGAAACCGTCGTAATATTCCATCGAGGTGCGGCCCAGCGAGGCCTCGAAGGCCAGGGCCTCCACCGCGATCCCCCGCGCCGCCAGAGCCTCCAGTCGGGCCGCAAAACGCTCCACCGCAGGGGCGATGGCGGGCAGCAGGGGAGTGATGCCGCGCAGATGCGAAAGCGCAGCCTTTGCAGGGGCTTGCAACCCGAGAAGATCATAGAGCAAGGCCGCCTCAGGGGCCGTGATCGGCGCGGCTTCGGCATCCTCGATCAGGGCTGCGGCGCGTGCCGCAATCTCCTCCGGCCCGCGCAGGCCGACAAAGCTGCCCGCCTGCGCGATCAGTGCCTCAGCGGCACCACCGGCAAGCCGGTCCAGCAGCTGGAGCCGTGCCTCCGGCGGCGCAGTGCGCCCCGAAAACCGGTCGAGCAAAGCCCGGAACCGCTTCGGCCGCCAGACATGGCGCAACAGCGCCGCGCGGCGCCGTTCGGTGGTCTCAAGCCCGCGCACGGCGGCCATCAGGATGCCGATATCCCCGGTCACCGCGCGTAAAGGAAGCCCGGCAAGCATTTGGGAAAACAGCGAAAACACCTCGGCATCCGCCGCCTCTGGCGCGAGCGGTCAAAGACCTCGAACCCGACCTGCAGGTATTCGCTGGCCCTCGGCCCAAGGTGTTCCTGCTTGCGAAACACCTCGCCCAGATAGCAATAGCGCGCGGGGTCCGCGCCATCTGCCATATGGGCCTGCACCACCGGCACGGTGAAGTCGGGGCGCAGCATCATCTCGCCCTGCAACGGGTCGGTGGTGACATAGGCGCGGGCGCGGATATCCTCGCCGTACAGGTCGAGCAGGGTCTCGGCGGGCAGCAGCAGGTCGGCCTCGACCGGCACCGCCCCCGCCGCCTGAAAGCCGGCAAACAGCCGCTCGGCCTCGGCCCGGATCGCGGGCCTTGCGCGGCGCTGGTCGCGGGCTGGTCATTGCGCCAGCATCCGCTGCACCGCCGCGACCAGATCGGCGCGGGGCACTTCGACCTGCGCCGGGCGGTCCTTCCATTCCTCCAGCGTCGCATTCTGGGCGATCTGCGCGCCCAGGATCAGGTCCTTCAGGATCACAACCCCGGCGTCCGCCTCGTCGCCGCCCTGGATGATCGCGATGGGAGAGTCGCGTTTGTCGGCGTATTTCAACTGGTTGCCGAAGTTCTTCGGATTGCCCAGATAGACCTCGGCCCGGATGCCTGCGT
This sequence comes from uncultured Alphaproteobacteria bacterium, assembly GCA_963815275.1. GTDB lineage: Bacteria > Pseudomonadota > Alphaproteobacteria > Rhodobacterales > Rhodobacteraceae > Cypionkella. The sequence goes on along the minus strand of CAWFGD010000012.1, from coordinate 104,021 downwards.
TGCGCAACTCGGCCACCATCGCCATGTAATCGGCCATGCGGTCGCGGTCCATCACGGTGACGACGACCGGCCCCAGGCCTCGCCCCCCGAGCGCCCCTTGGCCTGCAGCGCGGCCAGCAGCCGGTCCACGCCGATCGAGACGCCCGTCGCAGGCACGGCCTGGCCGGTGAAGCGCTTGACCAGATCGTCATAGCGCCCGCCGCCCGCGACCGAGCCGAACTGACGCTTGCGACCCTTTTCGTCGAGGATTTCGAAGGTCAGCTCGGCCTCGAAGACCGGGCCGGTGTAGTAGCCAAGGCCGCGCACGACGCCGGGATCGAGCACGATGCGGTCGGGGCCATAGCCTTGAGCGTCGAGAAGTTCAGCAATGGTTTCAAGCTCTTGCACGCCTTCCGCCCGATGAGCCGAGGCCGCCGACCAAGACGCACGCAGACGCGCGCGCACGGTCTGCCGGCGCCTCGTTGTCGCGCTTGGCCGAGACTGAAGCCCATGACAACATCGGCCTGTTCAGCGCTGCAAGCCCCGCGCCCTTGGTGAAATCGCCGCTTTCGTCCTTGCGCCCCTCGCCCAGAAGCGCGCGCACGCCGTGCGTCGCCGAGCCGGTCGATCTTGTCGATGGCGCGCAGCACGATGCCGCGTTCTTCGGCGAAGCGTCTCGGGATCGGCGGGATCAAGCACGCCTGCGACCTCCATCACCCCGTTCAGAACCTTGCGGTTGTTGACCTTGACCACGTAATCGCCGCGCGGAATGCCGACGGCCTCCAGCGCATCCGACAGCATGGCGCAGATCTCGGCATCCGCCGCGACGCGAGCCGACCCACCGTATCCGCATCGCATTGATAGAACTGCCGAAACCGCCCCGGCCCCGGCTTTTCATTGCGCCAGACCGGCCCCATCGCATAGCGGCGATAGGGGGTGGGCAGGTCGTTGCGATACTGCGCAGCCACCCGCGCCAGAGGGGCGGTCAGGTCATAGCGCAGCGCCAGCCAGTCCGGCGTCCTCGTCCTGCCAGGCGAAGACGCCTTCATTCGGGCGGTCGACGTCGGGCAGGAACTTGCCCAGCGCCTCGACGGTTTCGACGGCGGAGGTTTCCAGCGGGTCGAAGCCATAGCGATGATAAACCTCGGCAATCTGGTCCAGCATCGCCTTGCGCTCGGTCACTTCCGCGCCGAAATAGTCGCGAAAGCCCTTGGGCGTTTCGGCGCGCGGGCGGCGGGCGGGTTTGTCCTTGTGCCATGGTCTTGGACCCTTCGCTTTTGATCGCGGTCCGTGTATCGGATGGGGCAGGCAGCGGCAAGCGTCTGGCACGTCTGCTTAGGGTATGGCGGACGTATGATCTTGCGTATGGCGAAGGTATGGCTGTGCGCAGGGCGAAAGGAAAAGTGGTGATGCAGCGGATCGAGACCCTGGAAGAGCGCGTGGCGCATCTGATGCGGGCGGTGGAGGACCTGTCGGACGTGGTCGCACGGCAGAGCCGCGAGTTGGAGCGGCTGACGCGGGTCGCCCAGCTTCTGGCCGAGCGCGAGGCCGAGCGCGAAAGCGACGGGGCAAGCTCGATCCCGCTGGCCGATCAGAAGCCGCCGCACTGGTAAAGGCGGCGCTGCGCGCCCCCTCGCGCTTTGCGCTCCCCCGCTGAGGATATTTGCACCAAGATGAAAGCACGGCCTCGGGCTTTCATCTTGGTCTACAATATCCAAACTGAGCGGTTGGCCAAGGGCTGACGCCGATCAGACCTCTTCGACCATCACCACGCCCTGCATCGCCTTGATCGCGCCCTTGATCTGGGGGGTGACGGGGTAGGGTTCGGGCAGGGTCAGGTCGATCTCGCGGCCCTGATCGTCGGCGACGCAGAGGGTGATCTGAGCGCGGTTGCGGCCTTGCACCGATGCCAGCAGGCTGGCGATGGAGGTCGCCGCCGAGGCCTGGTTCAGGTGGATGCGCAGGGCTTGCGCGCCAGCGGCATCGGCGACCTGATCGATCGGCTGGACGTGCGTTGGCGAGAAGTTTCGAGGGTGTCGACCTTCCAGCTCGGCCTCGACGGTCAGCACGACGTTCTTGCCGGGTTCAAGATGGTCGCGGGCGGCCTCCAGCGTGTCGGAGAAGACCGTGACCTCGTAAAGCCCGGTCGGGTCGGACAGCTGCACGAAGGCAAAGCGGTTGCCCTTGGCGGATTTGCGTTCCTGCCGTCCGACGACACGGTACCCGCCATCTTGGCGACCAGGGGCCCGCGTTCGGCAGGTGCGGTAACCTCGGTCAGCGTCATCACATCGTTGCGTTTCAGCGGCGCCATGTAATCGTCGAGCGGATGGCCCGAGAGGTAGAAGCCGACGGCCTGATGCTCCTCGGCCAGACGTTCGACCGGCAGCCAGTCGTCGCGGACCGGCAGGCGCGGTTCGGGCAGGTCGTCGCCGGCCTCGCCAAAGAGGCTGACCTGATTGGAGGTCCTCTGCCTCGTGGATCGCGGCGGAATAGGCGACGAGCGCATCGAGCGCCTCGAAGACCCGGCGCGCGGTTGGGATCAAGCACGTCGAAGGCCCCGGCGCGGGCCAGCATTTCCAGCGGGCGCTTGCCGACGCGTTTCAGATCCACCCGGCGGGCAAAGTCGAACAGGGTGGCGAAGGGTTTGTCGCCGCGCGCGGCCACGATCAGCTGCATCGCCTCGACGCCGACGTTCTTCAGCGCGCCCAGCGCATAGACCACCGCGGCCCTCGCGCACCGTAAAGGTGGCCAGCGAGCGGTTCACGCAAGGCGGCGATCGTCTTGATGCCAAGCTTGCCAACCTCGCGTTTGTAGATCGCCAGCTTGTCGGTCAGGTGGATATCGCAGTTCATCACGCCCGGCCATGAATTCGACCGGGTAGTTGGCCTTCAGCCAGGCGGTCTGGTAGCTGACCACGGCATAGGCGGCGGCGTGGGATTTGTTGAAGCCGTAGTTGGCGAATTTCTCCAGAAGGTCAAAGACTTCTCCGGCCTTCTTCGCGTCGACGTTATGGGTCTTCTTGGCGCCTTCGACGAACTTGGGGCGTTCCTTGGCCATCTCCTCGGCGATCTTCTTGCCCATGGCGCGGCGCAACAGGTCGGCACCGCCGAGGGTATAGCCGGCCATGACCTGGGCGATCTGCATCACCTGTTCCTGATAGACGATGATGCCTTGGGTTTCGGCCAGGATGTGGTCGATGGTCGGGTGGATCGATTCGAGATCCTTGAGGCCGTTCTTGACCTCGCAATAGGTCGGGATGTTCTCCATCGGGCCGGGACGGTAGAGCGCGACCAGCGCCACGATATCCTCGATGCAGGTCGGCTTCATGCGGCGCAGCGCGTCCATCATGCCGGAGCTTTCCACCTGAAACACCGCGACGGTCTTGGCGGCGGCGTAAAGCTCGTAGGTCGCCTTGTCGTCCAGCGGGATCAGCGAGATATCGATGGCGTGATGCCGCGCAGTTTCAGCAGATCCACGGCGTTCTGGATGCACCGTCAGGGTCTTCAGGCCGAGAAAGTCGAACTTCACCAGCCCCGCCGGTTCGACCCATTTCATGTTGAACTGGGTGGCGGGCATGTCCGAGCGCGGGTCCTGATAGAGCGGCACCAGCTCGTCCAGCGGCCGGTCGCCGATCACCACGCCGGCGGCATGGGTCGAGGCGTTGCGGTAGAGCCCTTCGATCTGCGCGCCGTAGTCCAGCAGGCGGGCGACGACCTCTTCCTTGGCCGCCTCGCGCAGGCGGGGCTCGTCGGCCAGCGCCTTGTTGATCGAGACGGGTTTGACGCCTTCGACCGGGATCATCTTGGACAGGCGGTCGACCTGCCCGTAGGACATCTGCAGCACGCGGCCCGACATCGCGCACGGCGGCCTTGGACAGCAGCGCGCCGAAGGTGATGATCTGGCCGACCTTGTCGCGGCCATATTTCGCCTGCACGTATTGGATGACCTCTTCGCGGCGGTCCATGCAGAAGTCGATGTCGAAGTCGGGCATCGAGACGCGTTCGGGGTTGAGGAAGCGTTCGAACAGCAGGGCATAGCGCAGCGGATCAAGGTCGGTGATGGTCAGCGCATAGGCGACCAGCGAGCCCGCGCCCGAGCCGCGACCCGGCCCGACCGGAATGTCGTGATCCTTGGCCCATTTGATGAAATCGGCCACGATCAGGAAATAGCCGGGAAAGCCCATCTTCTCGATGATGCCAAGTTCGAAATCCAGCCGCGCCTCATACTCCTCTGGCGTCACCGCGTGGGGGATGACCGTCAGGCGGTTCTGCAGGCCTTCGTTGGCCTGACGGCGCAGCTCCTCGACCTCGTCATCGGCGAATTTCGGCAGGATCGGCGCGCGCTTATAGGTGGCAAAGGCGCAGCGGCGGGCGATTTCGACCGTGTTTTCAAGCGCTTCCGGCAGGTCGGCGAAAAGCGTGGCCATCTCGGCCTCGGACTTGAAGTAATGCTGCGGGGTCAGGCGGCGGCGGGGTTCCTGCTGATCGACATAGGCGCCCTCGGCGATGCAGATCAAGCGCGTCATGCGCCTCGTACATGGTGGTGGTGGGGAAATAGACGTCGTTGGTCGCGACCAGGGGCAGGTCCAGCGCATAGGCCAGCTCGACAAACCAGCGCTCGGTCCCGGCCTCGGCCTCGGGCAGACGGCCGCCCTCGCCGGGATGGCGCTGCAGCTCGACGTAAAGCCGGTCGGGATAGGCCCGCGCGAGGCGTTCCAGCAGCGCCTGCGCCTTGGGCAGTTGCGCGCCCTGCAGCAGCCGCCCCAAAGGCCCCTCGGCGCCGCCGGTCAGGCAGATCAGCCCCTCGGCATGGCGCTCCAGCTCCGTCGACGGTGACCTGCGGCAAGGCCCCGCCCTTGTCGATATAAAGACAGGAGTTCAGCTTCATCAGGTTCATATAGCCCGCCTCGTTCTGCGCCAGCAGAACCACGGGCGCAGGGGCGCGGGGCTTTTCGCCCGGGGCGGGCGGGTCATAGGCCAGCGAGACCTGACAGCCGACGATCGGCTGCAGGCCCGCTCCTTGGCGTAGACCGAAAATTCCAGCGCCGCGAACATGTTGTTGGTGTCGGTCACCGCCACCGCGGGCATCTCGTGCTTGGCGCAGAGCTTGATCAGCTTCTTGACCGGCACCGCGCCTTCCAGAAGCGAATGTTCGGTATGGATGCGCAGGTGGATGAATTGGGGCTGGGTCATGCGGGCGAGGTTAGCGGAGACCCCGTGGGGTTGAAAGCGCCCTTTCGCCCAAACCTTGCGCAGCAGCACCGCAAGACGGCCTTCCGCGCAACCTAACCCTTGCACAAAGCCCCTGCCTCGGGCTTGATAGCCGCAAAGGTCGCGCGACCCGTTTTACGCCGCATCGGGCGGGCGCGCAAAGACCCCTCGAAAAGACCGCGGCAGGATATGACATGACTGATATCGCGTTTCTCTTGAACGGAACGCCGATCCGCCTCGGGGACCAGCCCCCCACGCGGACGCTGCTGGACTATCTGCGCGAAGATCGCAGCCTCTGCGGCACCAAGGAGGGCTGCAACGAGGGCGATTGCGGCGCTTGCACGGTGATGGTGACGGATGAGGCCGGCCCCAAGGCGCTGAACGCCTGCATCCTGTTCCTGCCGCAACTGCATGGCAAGGCCGTCACCACGGTCGAGGGCCTCACTCCCGCATCCGGTGCAAGCGGCGATGGTGGCGCATCACGGCAGCCAATGCGGCTTTTGCACCCCCGGCTTCGTGGTCTCGCTGGCCACCGCCCATAGCCTTGGCCGCACCGACCACGACACCATCCTCGCCGGTAACCTCTGCCGCTGCACCGGCTACGCCCCGATCATCCGCGCCGCCGAAGCCGCAGCTTCGGCACCGGTCCCTGAAGCCCTGAAAGCCCCTTTCACCTTGGCAAAAATATCCTCGGAGGGGCGCGGGGAGGCAGACAGCCTCCCCGCTTCTGCAGAGCGGATCCAGGGCACGACCATCTGCCCGGCGCTTATGCACCGCAAAGCAGCGATGATTTCGCTGCGTGGTATCTGCAAAACCCCGAAGCCACCTTGATTGCCGGGGCCACCGATGTCGGCCTCTGGGTCACCAAGCAGCTGCGCGATCTGGCCAATCCGGTGTTTCTGGGCCGGATGACCGACCTGCAGCAGATCGAGCAGGCGGGCGGGCAGATCCATATCGGTGCAGGGGTCACGCTGACGCAATTGCGCGCGGCGCTCACCTCCAGCCACCCCGCTTTTGCCGAGCTGTTGCGGCGCTTTGCTTCCGAACAGGTGCGCAATGCCGCCACCATCGGCGGCAATATCGCCAATGGCTCGCCGATTGGGGACGCGCCCCCGGCGCTGATCGCCATGGGCGCGACTTTGCATTTGCGGCGCGGCGACGAGATGCGCTCGATCCCGCTGGAGGATTTTTTCCTCGACTACCGCAAACAGGACCGCAAGCCTTCCGAGTTCGTCGCGGGGATTTCTATACCGGCGAGCTGCCCCGATCTGGCTTGCTACAAGCTTTCGAAACGCTTCGATCAGGATATTTCGGCGGTGATGGCGGGGTTTAACCTGACCCGTGCGGCTGGCAAGATCACCGCGGCGCGGATCGCTTTTGGCGGCATGGCGGGGATTCCCAAGCGGGCGCGCGCGGTGGAGGCAGCGCTGATCGGCCAGCCTTTCAGCCTTGCGACACTGCAGGCCGCCCTGCCCGCTTTTGCCAGCGATTTCCAGCCGCTGAGCGATATGCGCGCCTCGGCGGACTATCGGTTGAAGGCGGCGCAGAACCTGCTGATCCGCTATTTCCACGAGGCAAATGGAACGCCCGTCTCGGTGTTGGAGGTGCAGCCATGAGCCTTGGCAAACCCCTGCCGCACGAGTCTGCGCCGCTGCATGTCACCGGGGCTGCACGCTATGTCGATGACATTCCCTTGCCCGCCGGGGCGGCGCATCTGGCCTTTGGGCTGTCGACTTGCGCCCATGGCGAGATCACCGCGATCGACCTTTCGGCGGTGCGCGCCGCTGCGGGGGTGATCGCGGTCTATAGTGCCGAGGACTGGCCCGAGATGCCCGATTGCTCGCCTTCGGCCGCGGATGAGCCTTTGCTGGCGGTGGGCAAGGTGCATTATCTTGGCCAGCCGGTCTTCCTTGTCGTGGCGCAAAGCCATCTGGCGGCGCGCAAGGCGGCGCGTCTTGGGCAAGGTGACTTACGCCGAGCTGCCTGCCCTTTTGACGGTCGAGGCGGCTCTGGCGGCCAACAGCCGCTTTCAAGCCGCTCCGGTGATCTGGGCCAAGGGCGATGCGGGCGGCGCGATTGCCGCTGCCGCCCATGTCATCGAGGGCGAGATCGAGGTTGGCGGGCAGGAGCATTTCTACCTTGAGGGTCAGGTTGCCGCTGCCATTCCGCAAGAGGACGGCATGCAGATCCTCGCCTCGACCCAGCACCCTTCGGAAATCCAGCACAAGGTGGCGCATGCCCTGCATCTGCCGATGGCGGCGGTGCGGGTCGAAACCCGGCGGATGGGCGGCGGCTTTGGTGGCAAGGAGAGCCAGGGCAATGCCCTGGCCGTCGCCTGTGCCATGGCGGCGCATGCTCTGGGGCGGCCCTGCAAGATGCGCTACGACCGCGACGACGACATGATGATCACCGGCAAGCGCCACGACATCAAGATCCGCTACCGCGCCGGGATCGAGGCTTCGGGGCGGATCAGCGGGGTGGAATTCACCCACCTGTTGCGCTGCGGCTGGTCGCAGGATCTGAGCCTGCCGGTCGCCGACCGCGCCATGCTGCACGCCGACAATTGCTATCACCTGCCCGATATCCGCATCGAATCGCACCGGTTGCGCACCAACACCCAAAGCAACACCGCCTATCGCGGCTTTGGCGGGCCGCAGGGCATCATCGGCATCGAGCGGGTGATTGATCACGCGGCCTTTGTGCTGGGCATGGACCCGGTGGCGCTGCGGCGGGTGAATTATTACCGGGAGGCTGGGGCGGCGGTGGATGCCTCCGGCAAGCTGGAAAGCGGGCCTTCCAGCCCGGATATTTTGGCCAAGTATGAAAGCCGAGACCACGCCGTTTCATATGGAGGTGGAGGATTTCATTGGCAATGCGATTACGGATCGGCTTTGCTGGAGAGTGCTGGGTATGAGGCGCGGCGGGCGGCTGTGGCGGCTTGGAATGCCGAGAACGCCATCCTGAAGAAGGGTCTGGGCTTTACGCCGGTGAAGTTCGGGATTTCCTTTACGCTCACCTGGCTCAATCAAGCCGGGGCCTTGGTGCATGTTTATCAGGATGGTTCGGTACATCTGAACCATGGCGGCACCGAGATGGGTCAGGGGTTGAACATGAAGGTGGCGCAGGCCGCCGCCAGTGTCTTTGGTCTTGGCATTGAGGCGGTGAAGATTACCGCCACCGATACCGGCAAAGTGCCGAATACCTCGGCGACGGCGGCCTCCTCTGGATCGGATATGAACGGCATGGCGGCGCAGGCGGCTTGCGTGACGATCCGCGACCGGATGGCTGCGTTCATTGCCGAAAAGCATGGGGTGGCGCCTGCCTCGGTGCGCTTTGAGGGCGGAAGGGTCAAGGTGGCGGGTGAGGACTTTGGCTTTGCCCAAGTCGCCGCCTGGGCCTATCAGGCACGGATTTCCCTGTCCTCGACCGGCTATTACGCCACGCCCAAGATCAACTGGGATGCCGCCAAGGGGCGCGGGCGGCCCTTTCTTTACTTTGCCTATGGCGCGGCGCTGGTCGAGTCGGTGATCGATACGCTGACCGGCGAGAACCGCATGCTGCGGGTTGATATTCTGCATGATTGCGGCAGTTCGATGAACCCGGCGATTGATCTGGGCCAGATCGAGGGCGCCTTTGTGCAGGGTGCGGGGTGGTTGACGACGGAGGAGCTTGTCTGGACAGACAAGGGGGCGCTGACCACGCATGCGCCTTCGACCTACAAGATCCCGGCCTGTTCGGACCGGCCGGCGCTGTTCAACGTGGCACTTTATGATCAGCCGAACCGCGAGGATACCGTTGGCAAATCCAAGGCGGTGGGCGAGCCGCCGTTCAATCTTGGCATTGCGGCGCTTTTGGCGCTGTCGGATGCGGTGGCCTCTTGTGGCGATGGCTCGCGCTATGTGGCGCTGGATGCGCCCGCGACGCCCGAACGGATTCTGGCGGCGGTGGAGCGGATGCGCCATGTTTGATCTGGGCGCCTTGGGGGCAGCGATTGCCCTGCACGGGCCGGTGGTGCGGGTGGTGGTGGCCGAGGTCAAGGGCTCGTCGCCGCGCGAGGTCGGGGCTGCGATGCTGGTCTGGCCGGGCGGGCAATCGGGGACCATCGGCGGCGGTGCCTTGGAGTTCGAGGCGGCGGCGCGGGCGCGGGATTTGCTGGCCACGGGCGGGACGCGGCTGGATCGCGCCGCGCTGGGGCCGGATCTGGGGCAATGCTGCGGCGGGGTGGTGACCTTGCTGAGTGAGGTCTATGCGGCGCTGCCCGAGGGGCCGGTGGTGGCGCGGGCGCTCGACGGCTCGGCGATGCCTTTGGCGGTCAAGCGGATGCTGGCTGCGGCGCGGGGGCAAGGGGTGCTGCCTGCGGCGCAGATGCTGCAGGGCTGGATGGTGGAGCCTGTCGCCGCTCCCGCGCGCGATCTGTGGGTCTGGGGGGCGGGGCATGTCGGGCGGGCTGTGGTTTCGGTGCTGGCGCCCCTGCCCGATTTCGCCATCACTTGGGTGGATTTCGAGGCGGAGCGCTTTCCTGACCTGCCCGAGGGGGTGCGCGCCTTGCCGGTGGCCGACCCCGCGCGGGCGGTGGCTTTGGCCCCGCCCGAGGCCGCGCATCTGATCCTGACCTATAGCCACGCGCTGGATCTGGAGCTTTGCCACCGCCTGTTGCAGCGCGGCTTTGGCTTTTGCGGGCTGATCGGCTCGGCCAGCAAGTGGGCGCGGTTTCGCAGCCGGCTTGCGGCCCTTGGCCATGCGCCCCAAGCCATCGCGCGCCTCACCTGCCCGATCGGCACCCCCGCCTATGGCAAGCACCCGCAAGCCATCGCCTTGGGCGTGGCGGTGCAATTGCTGATGCCGCGCCCTGCCCTGTTTCATGCGAAAGTGCCGCAATGTTCGATCTGATTCTTCGCGATGCCCGGCTGCCTGATGGGCGTAAAGGCCTTGATATCGCAATGAAAGATGGCCTGATTGCCGAGGTCGCGCCGCAGCTGCAAGCGACGGCGCGCCAAGAGATCGACGCCGGCGGATATCTGGTGACCCCGCCCTTCGTTGATCCGCATTTCCATATGGACGCGACGCTGTCGCTGGGCCTGCCGCGGATGAATGTCTCGGGCACCTTGCTGGAAGGCATTGCCCTTTGGGGCGAGCTGCGCCCGACCCTGACGGTGGAGGCGCTGGTCGAGCGGGCGTTGCGCTACTGCGATCTGGCAGTGTCGCAGGGCTTGCTGGCGATCCGCACTCATGTCGATACCTCCGACCCGCGTCTTGTGACGGTGGAGGCGATGCTGGAGGTGCAGCGGCGGGTCGCGCCCTATATCGAGCTGCAACTGGTGGCCTTCCCGCAAGACGGGCTGTTCCGCGCCAAGCACGGCTTGGAGAGCCTGACGCGGGCCCTGGATATGGGGGTGAATGTCGTCGGCGGCATTCCGCATTTCGAGCGGACCATGGCGGAAGGGCAGGCCTCGGTCGAGGCGCTCTGCCGTCTGGCCGCCGAGCGCGGCCTGCCGGTCGACATGCATTGCGACGAGACCGATGATCCGTTGAGCCGCCATGTCGAGACCTTGGCAGCGGAAACCATCCGCCACGGGTTGCAAGGCCGCGTCGCCGGTTCGCATCTGACCTCGATGCATTCGATGGACAATTACTATGTCTCCAAGCTGATCCCGCTGATCGGCGAGGCCGAGATGCATGTCATCCCCAACCCGCTGATCAACATCATGCTGCAGGGCCGCCACGACACCTACCCCAAGCGGCGCGGCATGACGCGGGTGCGCGAGCTGATGGCGGCAGGGATCAACGTCGCCTTTGGCCATGATTGCGTGATGGACCCCTGGTATTCGATGGGTTCAGGTGACATGCTTGAGGTCGGCCATATGGCGCTGCATGTGGCGCAGATGGCAAGTGTCGAAGATAAACTCAGCATTTTCAACGCCCTGACTGTCAATTCGGCCAAGGCGATGGGATTGCAGGGCTATGGCCTGACGAAAGGCTGCCGCGCCGACATGGTGCTGTTGCAGGCGCAAAGCCCGGCCGAGGCGCTGCGCCTGAAACCCGCCCGCCTCGCGGTGATCAAAGGCCGGAAACGTCATCGCCCGCAGCCTGCCACGCATCGCCGAACTCAGCCTCGAAGGCCGCCCCGCCACGGTCAACCCCGCCGACTATGCCCCGAAACTCTGACCCTTTCATCTTGGCGTAAATATCCTCGGGGGTGAGGCGAAGCCGAGGGGGCGGAAAGCCCCCTAACCCCAGACCCCGTCATGCACCGCTGCAGCTTCCGCTTCCAGCATCGGCCCGATCACCTCGACCTGACGCTGACCTGCGGCAAAGACCGTGCGGCAGGGCAGATCCAGCGTCGGGTTCTCGGGGTGATTGCCGGTGATGCCCTTCAGCGCCTGCTCGGAAAGCCCGTAAACCACCCGCTTCAGCCCGGCCCAATAGATCGCGCCGGCGCACATGGCGCAGGGCTCTGCCGAAGTATAGATCGTGCATTCGCGCAACAGCGCCATCGGCAGCGAGGTCGAGGCCCGGGTCATCAACACGCGCTCGGCATGGCCGGTCATGTCGTGATCGGGCATGAACGCATTGTGCTGGGTCATCAGCACCGCGCCATCGGGCCCGACGAGGATCGAGGCAAAGGGATGCACGCCATGGTCGCGGGCCAGGCGGCTTTCCTTGATGGCGAGCCGCAGGAAGGCCTGATGGTCGAGGGTCTGGATCGGGTCGTCGGCGGACATGGCGGTTCCTTTCGCGCAGCGTTTCGCCGAGCCTTGCGCTGAATCGGGGCGAGTTCAAGCGCGTCGAGCCGCCCCCCGGCTTTTTGCTGCGCTTAAAAATCAAGCAGATGCGCCAGAAATGCCCAAAGCCTGGCGCTTTGCCGCAAAGCCTGCAAAGTCCGGGGCCAGCACAGAATCCAAAACAATCCATGCCTTTAGCCGCCACTTCGGCTGGAGGTTGAGCGAGGGATCAGGGCTAAGGCCTTAGAAATATTTGCCAAACTGCCTGCTCGCCCTTGCCCGAAAAAGCCATCTTGGCTTAGCATGAAGCCAGGACCCGTGGTCTTCCGAGATTTCTTGAGACTGCTTCAAGAATATTTTGAAAATCATTCGCCACACGTGGGGCTACCAAAGATAGGCTGGACTTTACCGCAAAGGATCCTTGATGGCCCACCCTGATCAGCCGCGCCTTGAACTTCTTGGCATCACCAAGCGGTTTCCCGGGGTCTTAGCCAATGATCAGGTCAGCTTTGCGGTCAAGCCCGGCGAGATCCATGCGCTGTTGGGCGAGAATGGTGCGGGCAAATCGACGCTGGTCAAGATGATCTACGGCATCCAGCAGCCCGACGCCGGTGAGATCCGCTGGAACGGCGCGCGGCTGGTGATCCCCAACCCCAAGGCCGCGCGCAAACTGGGCATCGGCATGGTGTTTCAGCACTTCTCGCTCTTCGAGGCGATGACGGTGTTGGAGAATATCGCGCTTGGCATGGACGGCTCGATCCCGGCGCGGGATCTGGAGGCGAAGATCCTGGCGGTGATGGCGCAATACGGGTTGAAGCTGGAGCCACAGCGGATCGTTTCGACCCTGTCGGTGGGCGAGCGGCAGCGGATCGAGATCGTGCGGGCGCTGCTGTTGAACCCTTCGCTGTTGATCATGGACGAGCCGACCTCGGTGCTGACGCCGCAGGAGGTCGAGCAGTTGTTTGTGGTGCTGCGCCAGCTTGCGGCAGAGGGCTGTTCGATCCTTTATATCAGCCACAAGCTGCATGAGATCAAAGCGCTGTGCCATACCGCGACGATCCTGCGCGGCGGCAAGCTGGTCGATACCTGCGACCCGGCGGTTGAGACCTCGCGCTCGATGGCGGAAAAGATGATCGGCGGCAGTCTCAAGGATATCACGCGCGGCGCGGGTCGGCAGGTGGGGGCGGCCAAGCTGGTGGTCTCGGATCTCTGTGTGCCCAAGGACGGGCCTTTTGGCACGGCGCTGAAGGGGATCTCCTTTGCGGTGCGAGCGGGCGAGATTTTCGGCATCGCAGGCGTCGCGGGCAACGGCCAGAACGCTGCTGTTGCTGGCGCTTTCGGGCGAGGTCACGGCGGAGGCCGATGCGGTGCAGGTTGACGGGGTGCAGATCGGTGCCTTGGCGGCCAAGGCGCGGCGGCTGAAGGGTGTGGCCTCGGTGCCGGAAGAGCGCAACGGCCATGCGGCGGTGCCGGAGTTTACCCTGGCCGAGAATACCGTGCTGACGGCGCGAGAGCGTTTGGCGATGGTCTCGGGCGGGCTGATCAACGCGGGCAAGGCGCGGTCTTATGCCGAGCAGGTGATCAAGGCGTTTGGCGTCAAGGCGACCGGGCCGGGCGCTTTTGCCGAAGTCGCTCTCGGGCGGGAATTTGCAGAAATTCATCATGGGCCGCGAGATCTTGCAAAAGCCGCAGGTTCTGGTGGTCAGCCAGCCGACCTGGGGGGTGGATGCGGGGGCTGCGAGCGCCATTCATCAGGCCTTGGTCGATCTGGCGGCGACGGGATCGGCGATTGTGGTGATTTCGCAGGATCTCGATGAGTTGTTGTCGCTCTGCGACACTTTGGCGGTGATCAACGAGGGCCGGCTTTCCGCGCCGATGCCGGTGGAGGGTGCCGATATCGAGAAGATCGGGCTGTTGATGGGCGGAGTGCATGGCGACCCCGATGCCGACGTGCATATTTCCAAGGAGGTCGCCGATGCCTATTAAGCTCGAACGCCGCCCCGCGCCCAGCCGCGCCATGCTGGTGATCACGCCGATTGCCTCGGTGATCCTGACCATGCTGATCGGCATGGTGGTGTTTGATCTGATCGGCATCAACGGGCAAAAGGCGGTGATGGATATTTTCCTGACGCCCTTGCTGGCGAGCTACAAGTGGCAGGATGTGGCGGTGAAGGCCGCGCCCTTGATCATCATCGCGCTGGGGCTGTCGATCGGCAACCGGGCGCAGATCTGGAACATCGGCGCCGAGGGGCAGTATATCGTCGGGGCTCTGGCCGCTGCGGGGATTGGCATTGCGGCGGGCACCGCGGGCGGGTTCTTCGTGATTTCGGCGATGATCCTCGCGGGCGTGGTGTTCGGGGCGCTTTATGCGCTGATCCCGGCGGTGCTGAAGACGCGCTGGGATGTGAACGAGATCCTGTCGAGCCTGATGCTGACCTATGTGTCGTATCAGATCCTTGGCTATCTGGTCGGCGGGCCGTGGAAAGACCCGAACGGGCGCAATTTTCCGGCCACAGCGCCGCTGAGCGAAGCACAGACCCTGCCGATCCTGTTTCCCGGCACCACGGTGCATCTGGGGGTCTTGATCGCGCTGATGCTGCCCTTTGCCTTCTGGCTGCTGATGTCGCGCTCGGTCTTTGGCTATCAGGTGCGGGTGGTGGGATCGGCCCCGCAGGCGGCGCGCCATGGCGGCTTTGACGCCAAGCAGACCGATCTGGATTGCCATGCTGATCGGCGGCGGCATGGCCGGGCTGGCGGGGGCGTTGGAATTTACCGGCGTCCTTGAAGGCGATCAACCTTGGCTTTCCCTCGGGCTATGGCTTTACCGCGATTATCGTGGCCTTTCTGGGCCGCTTGCATCCGATTGGCTGTCTGATTGCCGGCATCGTTCTGGCGGTGACCTATGTGGGCGGTCAGGTGGCGCAGACCAGCGTCCATATCCCCAACTCCACCGCGGGGATCTTTCAGGCGATGATGCTGTTCTTCATCCTCGCCAGCGACATTCTGATCCGCTACCGCCTGCGCTGGGTGTCGGCGGCCAAGCCCCTGACGGCAGGAGAGTGACATGAGCCTTGATTTCATCATTGCGGCGATCATCACGGTGGTGGGGCTGACCACGCCGATCTTGCTGGCGGGTCTGGGCGAGTTGGTGGTCGAGAAATCGGGCGTGCTGAACCTTGGCGTCGAGGGCATGATGCTGATCGGCGCGATCTCGGGGTTTGGCGTGACGGTGATGACCTTTAACCCCTGGCTGGGGGTCTTGGGGGCGGCGGCGGGGGGGGCGCTTTCGGCGCTGCTGTTTGGCGTGCTGGTGCTGAGTCTGAACTCCAATCAGGTGGCGACGGGGCTGGCGCTGTCGATCTTTGGCACCGGGCTTGTCGTCGCTTGTTGGGGCTGTCTTTCGTCGGGCGGATCACGCCGGTTTTCGGCTCGATCTTTCCGGTGAGCCTTGCCAAGCACCCGATCTTGCAGGTGTTTTTCGGCTATTCGCCACATGGTCTATTTCGCGCTGATCATGGTGCCGCTGGTGGGCTGGTTCCTGAAATCGACCCGCGCCGGGCTGATCCTGCGCGCGGTGGGCGAGAATGATCATTCGGCCCATTCGATCGGCTATATCGGTCATCGCCGTGCGCTATGCAGCAATTGCCTTTGGCGGGGCCATGGCGGGGATCGGCGGGGCCTATTTCTCGATGGTGATCACGCCGATGTGGGCCGAGAAGATGACCGCGGGGCGTGGCTGGATTGCGCTGGCGCTGGTGGTCTTCGCCGGCTGGCGCACGGGTCGGCTCTTGGCAGGTGCCTATTTCTTCGGCATCCTCATGGCACTGGAGCTTTATGCCAAGGCTTCCGGCTTTTCCTTCGTGCCTTCGCAATTCTGGGCGGCTATGCCTTATCTGATGACCGTGGTGGCGCTGACCTTCATCTCGGCACGCGGCAATGTCGGCGCTTCGGCCCCGGCTTGTCTTGGCAAGCCCTTCCTACCGTAACACCATACCACGCAACAAAAAACGACCAACATGGAGACAGTGATGACGACAATTTCCAGACGCACCTTGATGAAAGGTGTCGGTGCCGCCGCCAGCCTTTCGCTGATCGGCACCGCGGCGCGGGCCGAAGACAAGGTCAAGATCGGCTTCATTTTCCTTGGCCCCATCGGCGACTACGGCTGGACCTGGGCGCATAACAAGGGCCGCGAGGCGATTGATGCGGCGCTGGGCGACAAGGTCGAGACGATCTATGTCGAGAACGTCGCCGAAGACGCCAGCGCCGTGCCGGTGCTGCGCGATCTGGCACAGCAGGGCTGCAAGCTGATCTTCACGACCTCTTACGGCTATATGGACCAGACCCTGCAGGTCGCGGGCGAATTCCCCGATGTGAAGTTCGAGCATTGCACCGGCTTCAAGCGGGCGGACAACGTCTCGACCTATAACTCCAAGTTCCACGAGGGCCGCGCCGTGCTGGGCACGATTGCGGGCAAGATGTCGAAATCGGGCGTGCTGGGCTATCTGGGATCGTACAAGGTGCCGGAAGTTGTGCTGGGCGTGAACGCCTTTGCCCTGTCGGCGCAAAAGCAGAACCCGGCGGCGACGGTCAAGCTGGTGCTGATCGACAGCTGGTTCGACCCGCCGAAAGAGGCCGCGGCCACCGAAACGCTGGTCAACCTTGGCTGCGATATCGTCACCACCCATACCGACAGCCCCGGCCCCTTGCAGATTCTGGAGCAGAAGGGTCTTTACGGCTTTGGTCAGGGCGCCGATATGTCGCAATTCGCGCCGACCGCGCATCTGACCGCGATCGAGGATATCTGGGGCCCCTATTACGTCGAGCGGGCGCAGGCGATTGTCGATGGCACCTGGACCTCGAAAGACACCTGGGATGGCATGAAAGAGAACACCGTGGTGATCTCGCCTTACAACGCCGCGATCCCGGCCGATGTGGTGGCCTTGGCCGATGCGGTGCAAGCGGGCTACAAGGACGGCACTTATGACATCTTCACCGGCCCGATTTTTGATCAGGACGGCAATGAAAAGGTCAAGGAAGGCGAAATCATGACACTGGAGCAATTGGCGACCATCGACTGGTTCGTCAAAGGCGTCGAATCCGCCGCCTGAGGTTTTGGCCGCACTTTCGGCCATATTTTGCGAAAGGCCCGCCGCTGTGCGGGCCTTTTTCCTGCGCCCCCCCTTTTATGTATGCGAGCGGCATGCAAGGTTCGCGCCATGCGCCAGAGCCTTCCTCCTCCCTCAGCCTTTGCCGGCTTGAGCCTGCCGCCCGCCGCCCGTCTTTGCGCGGCGGTCACGGCGCTTGCCGCCAACCTCCGCCCCTATCACCGACCGATTGGAAGACGCATGAAAGATATCGCCATCATCGGCGGCGGCATCGCCGGGATCTCGGCCGCCGCCCGGCTTGCCCCCCATGCCAGCCTTGTGCTGTTTGAGGGCGAGAGCGCCCTGGCGCATCACGCCTCGGGCCGTTCGGCTGCGCTTTACGAGCCGCGCTATGGCCTGGCTCCGGTGGTCGAGCTGTCGCTGGCCTCGGGCGACTATCTGCGCAGCCAGGCGAATATCCTGTCACCGCGCGGGCTGATGATTCTGGCCAAAGCGGGCGAGGATGCGGATTTTGCCGCCGATATCGACGCCATGCAGCTGCCCGAGATCAGCCTGGAAGCGGCGCTGGCGCGGGTGCCGATCCTGAACCCCGCGGTGGTGAAGCGCGCGGCGCTGGCCGATCACGCCTGGGACATCGACACCGATCTGTTGCTGCAGGGCTTCGCCCGCGAGGCGCGCAGCCACGGCGCGCAGATTCGGACCGAGGCGCGGGTCACCGCGATCACCCGGATCGAGGGCGGCTGGCATATCGCCAGCACCGGCGGCGATGACACGGCGCGGGTCGTGATCAATGCGGCGGGGGCCTGGGTCGATGAGATCGCGCGGATGGCGGGGGTGCAGCCTTTGGGCTTTCAGCCCAACCGCCGCTCGATGGCGCGGATCCCGGCACCCGGCGGGCATGATGTTTCGGGCTGGCCGATGATGTTTGGCTGCGGCGAGACCTGGTATGCCAAACCGGATGCAGGCGCGCTGATCGTCTCGCCCGCCGAGGAACACCCGATGGACCCGCACGACGCCTGGGCCGATGACATGGTGCTGGCCGAGGGGCTGGCGCGGTATGAAGAGATGGTCACCGAGCCAGTGACGCGGATGCTGTCGAATTGGGCGGGCCTGCGGACCTTTTCGCCCGACCGTGTGCTGGTGATCGGCCGCGATGCGCGCGAGCCTGCGTTCTTCTGGTTGGCCGGTCAGGGCGGCTATGGCTTTCAGTCCAGCCCCGCCGCGAGCCAGCTTGCCGCCGATCTGCTGCTCGAGCGCGCGCCCGAGGCCCCGGCGGATCTGATCGCCGCCCTCTCGCCGGCGCGCTTTGGATGAGCCTGCGTCTGCCCGATAGCGGCGCGGAGGTTTTGGCGGATGGCCGCCGCCTTACCGCCTCGGCCCAGCGCAATGCGGCGCCGATTTTGGCGGTGTTGCAGGCGGAAGAACTGCAGGGTCCGCTGTTGGAGATCGCCTCCGGGTCCGGGCTGCACGCCGCAACCTTTGCGACCGCCCTGCCCGAGGTCATCTGGCAGCCAAGCGATGTGAACCCCGACACCTTCGCCTCGATCCGCGCCTGGGGCAAGGGCCTGGCCAATCTGCGGCCTCCGGTTCTGCTGGACGCCTCGGTGCCGGGGTGGGGCGCAGGTTTCGTGCCGCAGGCGGCCGTGCTGGTGGTCAATCTGCTGCATCTGATCCCGGCCGCCGCCGTCGAGACCCTGCTGGACGGGATTGCCGATTGCCTCGCCCCAAGCGGCAAGGCGCTGATCTACGGCCCGTTTCTGCGTGACGGTCTGGCGACCTCGCCGGGGGATGCCAGTTTTGACACCTCGCTGCGGGCGCAGGACCCGGCGATTGGCTACAAGGATCTGGCTTGGGTCACCGAGGCCCTGGCCCGCCACGGCTTTGACACCCGCCTTCAAGAGATGCCCGCCAACAACCTGATGTTGATCGCCACCCGCAAGGCGTAAATTCTGGCCAGCCTGATTCAGATCAAGGCCCCTAGCGCCTGTCGCAGCCATGAGTCAGGGCAGATAAGGAGCCCGCCATGAGCTACAAGGCCAAATCTGCCGAGATGCGCAGCGAGTTGCGCGTGATGAACCGCCTGATCCCAAAAACCGCTGCGGGCTTTGCCGATCTGTCGAAGGCGGCCAAGATCGAAGGCAGCCTTTCGGTGAAAGAACGCGAATATGTGGCGCTGGCCATCGCCATCACCCAGCATTGCGAGCCCTGCATCGGCTTTCACATCGAGGCGTTGCAAAAGACCGATGCGACGCGCGAGGATCTCGCGTCGCTGATCTCGATGTGCATCCAGATGGGCGGCGGCCCGGCGCTGATGTATGCCGCCCACGCGCTTGCGGCCTGGGACGAACTGGCCGAACAGCCCGCCTGAGGGGATTTCCGCGCAAGGTGAAAAAGCGCCCCTGACAAGCCTGCCAGCCTCTGGCAATTTGGCCGCATGCGCTTTCTCCTTATTGCCAGCCTTCTCGCCCTCGCCGCCTGCGGCGCGCCCAGCCCTCGTGCGAGCGGGGTGGTGTCGCAAAGCTTTGGCGATGCCGATCCGCACGACTTTCAGGGCGGCAATCCGCAGCACTACGCGGTGCATGGCATTGATCTGTCAAAGTTTCAGACCTCGGTCGATTGGCGGGCAGCGCGGGCGGCCGGGGTGAATTTCGCCTATATCAAGGCCACCGAGGGCGGCGATCAGACCGATCCGCTGTTCGATCAGCATTGGCGTGGGGCGGCGCAGGCGGGGGTGGCGCGCGGGGCCTATCACTTCTACTACCATTGCCGCCCGGCCATCGAGCAGGCGCGCTATTTCATCGCCCATGTGCCGAAAAGCCGGGGCGCACTGCCGCCTGTGCTGGATATGGAATGGACGCCAACCTCGCCGACCTGCCGCATCCGCCGCGACGCGGCCATGATCCGCGCCGATGCCGCGATCTTTCTTGATGCGGTCGAGCGGCACTACGGCACAAGGCCGCTGCTTTACACCACGATAGATTTCTTTGAAGACAACCAGATGTGGAAGCTCCCGCGCACCGAATTCTGGTTGCGCGCCACCGCTGCCCATCCGAAAGAGCTTTATCAGGGCCAGCACTGGAGCTTTTGGCAATACTCGGGCACCGGACAGGTCAAGGGCATCGCAGGCCGCGTCGATCTGAACGCCTTTGCCGGATCGCGCAGTGCCTGGGCCGATTGGCTGGCGCGGCGCAGTCAGCGCTGACGCGGCGTCAGGGCAAAAACCGTTTGGCGCGCGGCAAGCTTCGGGTCTAGCCTCAGGCAGATCACGGAGGCTGCCATGCTGAACGGACGCTCATGGGACGACTGGATCGCCCAATATGCCAAAAGCCATCAGAACCGCTGGAACCAGATCAGCCATGCCATCGGCATCCCGATGATTGTGCTCTCGCTTGCCCTGGCCGTGCTGGCGCTGATCTGGCCCGTGCTGTGGCCATGGGCGCTGGGTCTTTTCCTCACAGGCTGGCTGTTGCAATTCATCGGCCACGCCATCGAGGGCAAACCGCCAGAGTTCTTCCAGGACTGGCGCTTTTTGCTGGTCGGCACCCGCTGGTGGCTGAAAAAGATCAGCGGCAGGCTTTAGGCCCGCCGCTTCCAGCTTTCACCTTGGCAAAAATATCCCGGGGGGAGCAGCCCTTGCGCAAGCAAGGGCTGTAGGGGGCTGGCCCCCCTAGCCGTCGATGCGAATGCGCGCGTTCGAGGGATCAAACGGGCTGTCTTCGGTGACTTCACAGGTCCCAAAGCTCGCGGTTGATCCGCACCTGCAGCTTTTGCCCGGTGACCGCAAGATCGGGGCGGACGTAGCCCATGCCGATCTGCTTGCCAAAGGCCACCGAATAGCCGCCCGAGGTCAGACGACCGATCTTCTCGCCTTCAAACAGCAGCGCCTCTTTGCCCCAGGGGTCGGTATCGGCGGGGCCGTCGATCAGCAGGGTGACGCATTTCGAGCGGATGCCGACATCCAGCATCGCCTGCTTGCCTTGGAAATCCTTCGACAGATCGACGAAACGGTCGAGAGCGGCCTCCAGCGGCGTCGCATCGCGGCCAAGTTCGTTGCCGAAGGCGCGATAGGATTTCTCCTGGCGCAGCCAGTTTTGCGCGCGGGCGCCGACCAGTTTCAGCCCGTGCTTTTCGCCCGCCTTCAGCAGCAGATCCCAGAGGTAGCGCTGCATTTCGATCGGGTGGTGCAACTCCCAGCCCAGCTCGCCGGTATAGGCGACGCGGATGGCATTGACCGGGCACATGCCAAGCTCGATGCGCCGGGCCGAAAGCCAGGGGAAGCGCTTGTTCGACAGCGCGGTTTCGGGGAATTCATCCTTGATGACTTCCGCCAGGATCTTGCGGGCATTGGGGCCGGCGAGGGCAAAGACGCCCCATTGCGTGGTGACGTCGTGGATCTCGATATAGCCGAACTCGGGCGCCTTATCCTCGGCGCATTTGCGCAGGTAGTCGGCGTCATAGGCGGTCCATGCCCCGGCCGAGACGAGGTAGTAGTCGTTCTCGCCATTGCGCACGATGGTGTATTCGGTGCGGGTGGTGCCCGCAGGGGTCAGCGCATAGGTCAGGTTGATGCGGCCGACCTTCGGCAGGGCGTTGCAGGTGAACCAGTCAAGGAAGGCGGTGGCGCCGGGGCCTTTGACCACGTGCTTGGTGAAGGCGGTGGCGTCGATCAGGCCGGCGGTTTCGCGGATGGCCTTCGCCTCATCGACGGCATATTGCCACCAGCCGCCACGGCGGAAGCTGCGGGCCTTGTGGTCGAAATCTTCCGGCGCATCGAGCGGGCCGTAGTAGATCGGGCGTTCCCAGCCGTTGACCTGGCCGAACTGCGCGCCGAGCGCCTTTTGCCGGTCATAGACCGGGGCGGTGCGCAGGGGGCGGCGGCTTCGCGTTCTTCGTCCGGGTGGTGCAGGATGAAGACGTGGTCGTAGCATTCCTCGTTCTTGCGCGCGGCGTATTCGGTGGTCATCCACGAGCCATAGCGGCGCGGGTCAAGCGAGGCCATGTCGATCTCGGCCTCGCCATTGACCATCATCTGGGCGAGGTAATAGCCGGTGCCGCCTGCGGCGGTGATGCCGAAGGAGAAGCCCTCGGCGATCCACATATTGCGCAGGCCGGGGACCGGGCCGACCAGCGGGTTGCCGTCGGGGGTATAGCAGATCGGGCCGTTGAAGTCGTCCTTCAGGCCGACAACTTCGGAGGAGGGAATACGGTGGATGAAGTCCATGTATTCCTTCTCGATCCGCTCAAGATCCAGCGGGAAGAGATCGGCACGGAAGCTGTCGGGCACCGAATATTCAAAGCGCGCCGGGGCGCCCTTTTCATAGGGGCCAAGGATCCAGCCGCCACGCTCTTCGCGGACGTACCATTTGGCATCGGCATCGCGCAGGACGGGATGCTCGGGGTTGTTCTTGCGATATTCTTGCAGCATCGGATCGGGTTCGGTGACGATGAACTGGTGCTCGACCGGGATCGCCGGGATCTTGACGCCCAAGAGGCGCGCGGTGCGTTGGGCGTGGTTGCCGGTGGCGGTGACGACATGCTCGGCGCGGATTTCGAATTTCTCTTCGGAGGGCACCAGATTGCCGCCCTTGTCGACCATGCGGGTGCAAGAGACGATCCATTCCGAGCCGGTCCATTTGTAGCCATCGACCTGAATCTTACGCTCGATGGTGGCGCCGTGCTGGCGCGCGCCCTTGGCCATGGCCTGGGTCACGTCGGCGGGGTTGATGTAGCCGTCTTGCGGATGGTAAAGCGCGCCCAAGCAGGTCATCGGTGCGCACCAGCGGCCAGCGTTCCTTGATCTGCGCCGGCGAAAGGAATTCGTGGTAGACGCCTGCGGTTTCGGCGACCGAGGAATACAGCATGTATTCGTCCATCCGCTCGGCCTTCTGCGCCATGCGCAGGTTGCCGACCACGGCGAAGCCTGCGTTCAGGCCGGTCTCTGCCTCCAGCGATTTGTAGAAATCGACCGAGTATTTGTGGATATGGGTCGTGGCATAGGACATGTTGAACAAGGGCAGCAGCCCCGCCGCGTGCCAGGTCGAGCCGGAGGTCAGCTCGTCGCGTTCGACCAGCAGGGTATCCCAGCCCGCCTTGGCCAGATGATAGGCGATCCCGTTGCCGACAGCGCCGCCACCGACGACCAGAGCTTTGACGTGAGTTTTCATTGGGCCGAGTCTCCCTGAAGGCGCAAGATTTGCCCATCAATGCCAGAGCCTGCGCAGATTGAGCAGGGCCGCGCGACCTTTGGCGTATAAAAACGACATCGGCGCAGAATCGCGACACGGGGGCGGAGCTGCGCGTTTTGGTGGAAAGCCGGATGTTTTGCAGGAAAAAGGCGGCCCTGTCGCGAGGCAGAAGGAGTTAACGCCCGAAAGCAGGTCTCGCTCCGCCCTGAGGGAAATTTAACAGTATCAATGGCTTTGAGAGATTTTTTTGGAACGCATCTGGGGTTTGGTCGTTGTCCATCCACAAGGCGAGCAGCGATCGACGCTTGCCAAAGCCAAACACTGAGGAGATTACCCGTGAAAAATCTTATGATGACTTCGGCCCTTGTTATGGCCCTGACCACCCCGGTTTTCGCACAAACCGCGACCACCACCACGACCACCGAACCAACCACCACCTCGCCCTATCTGCCGGGCGTTGATATGGGTGTGCGCGCCTCTGACTTCATCGGCAAGCGCATCTATGTGACCGAGGCCGACATGTCGACCATGTCCAACGATGCTGTCGCCGAGGCCAATGCCGAATGGCAGGACGCTGGCGAGATTTCCGACGTCATCATCTCGATGAACGGCGATACCGAGGCGGTGCTGGTCGATTTCGGCGGCTTCCTGGGCATCGGTGAAAAAACCGTCGCGCTGAACATCAAGGATCTGACCATGGTTCCGGATGCCAACAGCTCGGACGACTACTTCATCGTCTTCCAAGGCAATAAGGCCGATCTGGAAGGCGCCCCCGCCTTTGACCCGGCGATGGTCTTCTCGACCGATACCGCCGCTGCTGACGCCACCGCTGCGGCCCCGGCTGACAGCACCATGACCCCTGCCCCGGCAGATCCGGCGGCGGCTCCGGCCGATACGACCATGGCTCCCGGCTGATGGCACCGTGGCTCCGGCAGATGGCAGCGCGATGGCTCCGGCTGATGGCATGGCCCCGGCTGACGGCACGGCCCCGGCTGACGGCAGCGCGATGGCTCCGGCTGACGGCACCGTGGCTCCGGCCGATCCGGCAGCGCCTGCGGCTGATGCAACCGCCGAGTCTACGGCTGACACCACCAATATGGCTGCGGGCGCCGCTGTCGATTTCTCGATGATGAAAGAGGAAGATCTGATCGGCAAACGGGTCTACGGCAGGGCTGACGAAGATGTCGGCGAGATCTCTGCGGTGTCGATGGACGCCTCGGGCAAGATCAGCGGTGTTATCGTTGACGTCGGCGGCTTCCTTGGGATCGGCGAAAAGAAAGTCGCTCTGGGGGCTGACCAGCTGACGGTGATGAAAGAAGCCAATAGCGACGCCACCTATCTGCATGTCAACGCCACCAAAGACGAGCTGGAAGCCATGGCTCCGGCTTCCAACTGACCCCGGGCTCTGTAACCCCAGGCTCTGGCCCGTACCCCTTGGCGGTGTCCCCACGCACAACCAACTGGGCCAGAGAGGCGCGCATCTTCGGATGCGCGTCTTTTTTCGTTTATTTGCATCGTAGTCTAAACAAATCCTCCGGGCATTTTCGGGGCGGGTTCAACCCGCCTTAACCGATTTTGCGGCAGTCTTTGCCCAGACCCGAGGGAGAGTGACATGAAGATCATCGCGCTGTTGGCGCTGCTGCTGCCCTTGGCCGCCTTTGCCGAGAATCAGACCAGCCATTGGGGGTACGATGGGCAAGCCGGGCCCGAGTATTGGACCGATCTTTGCGCCACGGGGCATGAACAATCCCCGATTGATCTGGTGGCCGCGCTGCACGCCAGCGACGCGCCGCCGGTGCAGTTAGGCTGGCAGGCGGGCACCGATTGGCTGGTGCAGAACAACGGCCATACTCTGCAGCTGAACCCGATCGGAACGGCGGGCGGGATCGAGATTGCGGGCAAGGCCTATGCGCTGGTGCAACTGCATTTCCACCACCCCGCCGAACATGCGATTGAGGGAAGGCGCGCCGCGATGGAGGGGCATTTTGTCCATAAGGCCGCGGATGGCAGTCTGGCGGTGCTGGGGGTGATGCTGGTCGGCGGCGGGGCTGCAGGCTGGCTCGACCAGATCGTTCAGACGGCGCCGACGGTGAAGGGCACGGTGCCCTTGGGCCTGCAGGATCCGGCGGCGCTGTTGCCCGAGACGCGCGGCTTCTTCCGCTATGCCGGTTCGCTGACCACGCCACCCTGCTCGGAGGTCGTACTGTGGACGGTGCTGCAGCAGCCGTTTGCGGTGTCGGACGCGGCGATTGCCGGATTTGCGCAGATATTCCCGATGAACGCGCGGCCGCTGCAGCCGATTTATCGACGTTTTCTTGTCGCCGAGTGAACAGCTTGGCCGTTCGATCAGCTTGACAGTGGCATCAGCGGCGCAGGGCCGAGACCACCGCGCTGACGGCAAAACACAAGGCTGCCACGGTAACGATGGAAGGGCCTGCAGGGGTGTCTTGCCAGAGCGAGAGCCAGAGGCCGCCAAGGCAGGAGGCCGCCCCGATCAGGCTGGCGCCGATTGCCATGCTCTCGGGCGTGCGGGCAAAGCCGCGCGCAGCGGCGGCGGGGATGATCAGCATGGCGGCGATCAGCAAGCGCGCCCACGATCTTGAGCGCCACCGCCACCACCAGCGCCAGCGCCAGCGTCAGCACCAGCGCTCGCGGTTGGGGTTGAGGCCCGAGGCATGCGCCAGATCCTCGCTGAGGGTGGCGGTCAGCAGCGGCTGCCACCGCCAGACCAAAAGCGCCAGCACCAAGACGGCGCCGCCCCAGATAAAGCCAAAGATCCGAGGTGCTTACCGCCAGAATATCGCCAAAGAGATAGGTCGCAAGATCCGCCCTGACCCCGCGGCACATAGGAAATCGCCACCAGACCAAAGGCCAGGGCCGCATGGGCCAGCACCCCCAAAGTGGTATCCATCGCCCAGCCCGGCAGCCAGGGTCGAGACGGTCAGCGCCATGCTCAGCGCCACGATCAGCGTGCCGGCCGCGATCGGCAGATTGGTCGCAAGCGCCAGCGCCACGCCAAGAATCGCCGCATGCGAGGTGGCATCGCCGAAATAGGCCATGCGCCGCCAGACCACGAAGACCCCAAGGGCCCTGTTGCCAAGGCGAGACCGAGGCCCGCCAGCCCGGCGCGGATCAGGAAATCGTCAATCATGCGCGTGGTCCGTCGTGGTGCCCGTGAATGTCCGTGGTCTGCAGGATCGTGGGCATGATCGTGGCTCATGCCCCTCGTGGCTGTGGTCATGCTGGTGCTGGTAAAGTGCCAGCGCGCCCTTGGTGCCAAGGCCGAAAAGCGCGCGGTATTCCGGCGCGTTCGAAACCACACGCGGCGTGCCCTCGCAGCAGATATGGCCGTTCAGGCAGATCACCCGATCAGAGGCTGCCATGACGACGTGCAGATCGTGGCTGACCATCAGCACCGCCGCCCCGGTCTCGCGACGGACCTCTTCGATCAGGCGGTAAAACGCCGCCTCGCCAGGCTGATCGAGGCCCTGGGTCGGCTCGTCAAGGATCAAGAGTTGCGGATCCGACAAGAGCGCCCGCGCCAGAAGCACGCGCTGGAACTGGCCGCCCGAGAGCTGCGCCATCTGCCACGCTTCGAGATTGGGCAGGCCGACGCGGGTCAGCGCGGCTGTGGCCTGCGCATCGCTGACCCGCTTGGGCAGTGACAGAAAGCGCCGCACCGTCATCGGCATGGCGCGGTCAACGCTGAGTTTTTGCGGCACATAGCCAAGCCGCAGACCCGCTGCGCGACGAACTTTACCCGCCGAAAGCGGCAGGATGCCCAGCAATGCCCGCAGCAGCGTGGACTTGCCCGAGCCGTTCGGACCGAGAATCGTCACGATCTCGCCCGGCTCGACGCGCAGGTTGATGCCCGACAACACCTCGGCACCCCCAAAGCGCACCGCGATATTTTCCGCTGAAATCAGACTCATGCGGCCTGTTCCTGACAGCCGGGGCACAGGCCCAGCGCCTCGATGGTGCTGCGTTCGATGCTAAAGCCGGTCTCGGCGGCCGAAGCCGCCAGCGCCGCCTGCACCGGGGCTGCAGCGGCCTCGGCGACCAGATTGCAGATGCGGCAGATCAGAAAGGCCGGGGCATGCGTCTCGCCCGCGTGCATACAGGCGGTAAAGGCGTTCAGCCTCTGGATGCGGTGGGCAAGCCCTTGTTCCGTCAGGAATTCCAGCGCGCGATAGGCCACCGGCGGCTGGTTGCCAAAGCCCTCGGCTGAGAGCCGGGTCAGCACGTCATAGGCCCCCAGCGCACGATGATCCTCAAGCAGGATCTCGAGCGTGCGGCGGCGCACCGGGGTCAGGCGCAGGCCCTTTTGCGCCACGACCGCCTCGGCGCGCGCCAGCGCATCGCTGCTGCAATGGATGTGGTCATGCGGCGCAAAGGCCATCTCGGGCGTCTCGCAGGCCTGACAGGAGGTTTGTTTGCGGTCGGTCATCTCGCGCCCTTGACTTGTTATGTTATCACATACATAAGCTCCGCCAATCGCAAAGCAAAGAGGTTTACGATGCGTTATATCATATCGCTGCTTTTGGCCAGTACCGCCCTGCCCGCTCTGGCCGAGGTGCCGCGCGTGGTGACAGACATTCCGCCGGTGCAGGCCTTGGTGGCGCAG
The DNA here is from genome assembly GCA_963815275.1 of uncultured Alphaproteobacteria bacterium. Classification (GTDB taxonomy): domain Bacteria; phylum Pseudomonadota; class Alphaproteobacteria; order Rhodobacterales; family Rhodobacteraceae; genus Cypionkella. Next base: position 76,193 of record CAWFGD010000012.1, on the reverse strand, counting down.
GTGATGGGCGATCTGGGCGCGCCGGAACTGCTGCTGGAAAAGGGCGCCGATGAGCATGACTTTCAACTGCGCCCCAGCCAGATGCGCGATATCTCGATGGCCAATCTGGTGGTCTGGATCGGGCCGGAGCTGACGCCCTGGCTGGACCGTGCCTTGGGGGACCGTGGCGACACGCTGGCCCTGCTGGATGCGCCAGAGACCAAGACGCAAGCTTTCCCAGAGGCCGTGCATGGCGAGGAAGAGGGGCACGACCATGATCACGGCAGCCTCGACCCGCACGCCTGGATGAACCCCGAGAATGCCGAAATCTGGCTGGATCTGATTGCTGCACGCCTGTCCGAGATCGACCCTGAGCATGCGGCGACCTATGCCGGCAATGCCAGCGCAGCCAAGGCGCGGATTGCTGTGATGGATGGTGAAATCGCCACGCTTCTCAAGCCTTTAGAGGGCAAAGCTTTCGTGACTTTCCACGCCGCTTACGGCTATTTCACCACGCATTATGGCTTGCAGGGGGCCGCTGCGCTGGCGCTTGGCGATGCTTCGGCGCCGGGGGCTGCGCGGTTGGCGGAGTTGCAGGCCGATCTGAAGGCGGGCGCCTACACCTGTGCTTTCCCCGAGATCCAGCACGACCCCAAGCTGTTGACGCAGCTGATGGCGGGCACCTCGGCCAAGTTGGGGGCGGCGCTTGATCCGGTCGGCTCCTCGCTGGAGTTCGGGCCAATGGCTTATGAGACCTTGATGCGCAGCATCGCGCAAACCCTGCACGACTGCCTCGCCCCGGCTTGACCGCGCCGCCGATTTCGGCCCCTATCAGCGCAGCAAAAGGGAGCGCGGGCTATGGCAGTTTTCGGCACAACTTCGGCGGGCGAGACGGTGGAGAAGATCACCCTGACTGCGGGGGATTTACAGGTCTGCCTGCTGACCTGGGGCGCGGTTTTGCAATCGGTGCGGCTGAAGGGCGTCGACTACGACCTGACGCTGGGTTCGGAAAACATTGCGGATTATCAGGGCGCCATGGGTTATTACGGCGCTCTGGTCGCGCCGGTGGTGAACCGGCTGACCGATGCGCGTGCCAAGCTGGGCGAGGGGGAGATCGCGGTGGAGGTGAACTTCAACGGCCGCCACTCGCTGCATTCCGGCCCCTCGGGGGCGCAGCACCATAACTGGCGGATCAAGCGCCAGAGCACGACTGAAGTGGTGTTGGCGTTGGACTTGCCCGATGGCCTTGGCGGCTTTCCCGGCAACCGCCATCTGGAGGCACATTTCGAAGTCTCGGCCCCCGCCAGCCTGCGCATGACGGTGACCTGCGAAAGCGATGCCGAGACCCTCTTTAACTGCGCCAATCACAGCTATTGGAATCTGGATGGTTCGGGCAGCCTGACCGGGCATCAGCTGCAAATCGCCGCCGAAGATTACCTGCCGGTCAACGCCGATTTCGTGCCGACGGGCGAGATCCGCCCTGTCAGCGGAATGTTCGATTTTCGCAAGCCGCAGCCGATTTCACCGCATAAACCCGATCTGGATAATTGCTATTGTCTAAGCCGGGCCGCCGGTCCGCTGCGCGATGTACTGTGGTTGACCGGGCAATCCGGTCTGCGCCTGACCCTTGCCACCACCGAGCCCGGCGTGCAGGTCTATGACTGCCGCCACGATGGTTTCAAGGCTCTTGCCATCGAGGCGCAGGGCTGGCCGGACGCGCCCAACAAGCCCGATTTCCCGCCGATCAGCCTTGCGGCCGGGGCCACCCGGACGCAGGTCACCGAGTGGCGCTTTGAGCGCGGGTAACAGCGTGAAACAATCTGTGCGACGCCGCCGCTAGCGCTAACGCGCCGGGCTTGATAGAGCTTGGCAAAAGCGGAGCGGGACATGACAGAAGCAGAGCGCGGACGGTGGGCGGTGGCGGCGTTGTTTGCCACCAATGGCTTTATCATGGGAGCCTGGGCACCGCAGATTCCGCTGCTTTTGCCGCGCTTTGGCATTTCCACCACCACGCTGGGGCTTTTGATCCTGGCACTTGGTCTGGGTGCGGTGGCCGCGATGCTGTTTGCCGGGCGGCTGATCGCGACTTATGGCTCGCGCAGGGTGGTGCAGGTCTTTGGCCTTTGTTCAGTGCCGACGCTGCTTTTGGTGGTCGGCGCGCCGAGCGTCTATCTTCTGGCTCCGGTGATGGCGCTGATGGGGGCGGTGATCGGCTGCATGGATGTGGCGATGAACGCCAATGCCGTTGCGGTCGAGCGGCGCCTGGGCCGTGCCATCATGTCGTCGAGCCACGGGTTCTGGAGCCTGGGTGGCTTTAGCGGCGGATTGGCGGGGAGCTATGTGATCGCAAACTGGGGGCCATTGGTGCAGGCTTTGCTGGTCGCCCTGATTTCGGCGGCTTTGATGGCAGCGGCCTGGCCGCATCTGATGGCGGAAGCGCCCGCCAAGCTGGCTGCCGAGGTAACCGCAACCAAGCCGCCGCGTGGCCCGCTTTTGCCGCGCGACGGCAGGCTTTGGTTGCTGGGGTTCATGGCGCTGTCCTGCCTGGTGCCCGAGGGGGCCGTGCTGGATTGGGCTGCGATCTATCTGGGGCGCGAGCATGGCTCGGATCTGTTTCGGGCAGGACTTGGCTTTGCGTTTTTCGCAGGCGCAATGGCGGCGATGCGCTTCGTCGGCGATGCGATCCGCAACCGGGTTGGCGCGGTGAAAACCCTGCGCTTCTCGGCGCTTACTGCGGCGGTGGGACTTTTCGGCGGGGCCTTTGCACCGGATAGTATTTCCGCCATTGCCGCCTTTGCCTTCGCGGGGCTGGGGCTGGCCAATCTGGTTCCGGTGCTGTTTTCGGCAGCGGGAAACCATCCGAACCTGCCCTCGGCCACGGCAATTTCAACCGTCACCATGGTGGGCTATTCCGGCATTCTGATCGCACCGAGTGTAATTGGCTTTGCCGCCGATCATATCGGGTTTCGCACCACCTATGCGGCTCTGGCGCTGATCCTGCTGTTGGTCGCGGCCCTTGCGGGCCGCGCGGCTGCTGCGGATGATCTGCAAAAGCATTAAGGCCCGGCGCAGGCGTTTTCGCCCCGAGAAAACTACGCCCCAAGAAAATCGATCTTGCCGATTTCGACGCCGTTGGCGCGCAGGATGTTGTAGCAGGTCGACATGTGGAAGTAAAAGTTCGGCAGGGCATAGCCGTGGTAGTATTGCATCGCCGGAAAGCTCAACTCGCGCGGACCGGCCTTGACATTGATGGTGCGGGCCTCGGCACCCTCGAAGGCTGCGTCGGGGATGGTGGCAAGAAATTCCAGCGTCTTGGCGATGCGGTCTTTCAGATCGGCGAGGGTGACCTCGTTATCGGCAAAGCTCGGCACCTCCATGCCCGCAAGTCGCGCGGGCGCGCCTTTGGCGTGGTCGCAGGCGATGGTGACCTGACGCCACAGCGGCAGCATATCGGCGATCAGGCGCAGTTGGGGGATCACCTCGGGCTTGATCTTTTTCGCCTCGGCATGGGCCTCGGCCTTGTCGAGGATCTTGGAGAGCGCGGTCAACGAATGGCTGAGGAAGGGGATGGGAGATTGCATCTGGGCACCTTTGTGCGGGGTATCTTGGCGCAGAAGGCGGCGGATTTCGGCAAAAGGCAAGCGGCAAATCCGGCGGCCTCCCCTTGCGGCGCGGCGGCGGGCTTGCCATCTAGAGCCGATGACACCCAGAGCCCCCACCCCCGAGTTCGACCTTGGCACCCGGCTGCATTTGCCCGCAGAATACCAGCTGATCCTTGCCGATTATCCGCGCGAGGGCTGGCAGACGCATCCTGATTTCAATGGCTTGGCGGCGTTCTGGCTGGACCGGCATCTCGATTTTCGTCAGGTGCTGGCGCGGCTTCGATCCGAGGCCGAGGCGCGGATTGACGGCAGCCTTGCCCCAGAGGCCTATGCCGCGCGCTTGCAGCGGGTAGGCTCGCAGTTTCTGAACGGTTTGATCGGGCATCATCAGATCGAGGATGACGCCTATTTCCCCGAACTGGCCCGGCTGGAGCCGGGGATTGCGCGCGGCTTTGACATGCTCGACGCCGACCACCATGCGCTGCATGGGCTGATCGACGATTTTGCGACAGGCGGCAACGCGGTGCTGATGGCCGAGACCGAAGCGGCGGGGCGCGAGACGGTTGCGGCGTTTCACAAGCATCTGGGGCGGTTTCAAAGCCTGCTGGCACGGCATCTGGATGACGAGGAGGATCTGGTCCTCCCCGTCGTGTTGAAGCATCGGATGGGCTAGAGGTTCGACAGCCCTAATCGGCAACCGTCTGGGAAAGAGTTTGCAGAAGCTCAAAGGCTTCTTGCGCGCGCTGTGCAGGAACGAAGGCGTGATCGTGATGAAACCCCGCGACCATGTTGCAGGCGATGCCTTGAACAGCCAGCGCCTGCGCGACGGCCGCCGTCAGCCCAACACCTTCTAGCGAGGAAAAAACCTCGAGAGTCACACAGCGAAAGGGTTCGGAAGCGTCAAGCCCCAACTCTTGCGCCGCGTCGGGTCGGAGGATGAAGGACATGCCTTCTGCCTCGCGCAACGTCGCCCAGGCCAGCGGCATGGCTTTGGCGATACAGCCATCATCATCGCTGGTGGCAAAAACGAAATCGCCAGGGACGAGTTTGGGCGTCATAGCCGCAATCATAGCTTTTGTTTCAAAAACCCGCTCAGACACCGAGGCACCAGCGCATGACCGCCTTTTGCGCGTGCAGGCGGTTTTCGGCCTCGTCGAAGATCACCGAATGCGGGCCGTCCATCACCGCGCTTGTCGCCTCGTCGTTGCGGTGCGCGGGCAGGCAATGCATGAAGAGCGCATCGGGTTTGGCGTGGGCCATCAGCGCCTCGTTGACCTGATAGGGGCGCAGCTGGTTGTGGCGGCGTTCCTTGGCGGATTCGGGGTCGTGCATCGAGACCCAGGTGTCGGTGACCACCAGATCGGCGCCCGCGACAGCCTTGACCGGGTCGCGCTCGATGGCGATGCGGCTGCCCTTGCCGCGGGCGAAGCCGATGAAATTCGCTTCCGGGTCAAGGGTTTCCGGGCCGGTGAAGGTAAAGTCGAAGCCGAACTGACCGGCGGCATGCAGGAAAGAGCCGCAGACGTTGTTGCCGTCGCCGGCCCAGACCACCTTTTTGCCCGCGATCGGGCCGCGATGTTCTTCATAGGTCATCACATCGGCCATGATCTGGCAGGGATGGGTGCGGTTGGTCAGCCCGTTGATCACCGGCACGGTGGCGTGTTCGGCCATTTCCAGCAGCGTCGCTTCTTCGAAGGTGCGGATCATGATCAGATCGACATAGCGGCGACAGCACGCGGGCGGTATCGGCGATGGTCTCGCCATGGCCCAGCTGCATTTCCTTGCCCGAGAGCACCATGGTCTCGCCGCCCATCTGGCGCACGCCGACATCGAAGGAAACCCGGGTGCGGGTCGAGGGCTTCTCGAAGATCAGCGCCACCATGCGGCCCGCCAGCGGCTGGTCGTCGTCACGGGTGCCCTTCGGGCGGTCGTTGCGCGCGGTCTTCATGGCATGGGCGTTGTCGATCATCGCCCGCAGGTCGGCGGCGTCGGTTTTGTGGATATCGAGAAAGTGTTTCATGGCAAGCGTCTCTTTGGTGGCGGGCGTCGGGAGATTTGTACCCCCGAACCCCCGCAGGATATGTGTGGAGAGAGGATGACCCTAGAGATCGGCCTCGATGCGGCTGGCGGTGCGGTCAAGGCGGGCGAGCGCCTCGGTGATCTCGGAGGCTTCGATATTGAGCGCGGGCAGCAGGCGCAGCACGTTGTCGGCGGCGGGGACGGTGAGCAGGTGTTCAGCGTAGGCTGCCTTGACGACATCGGTGTTGAGCGCCTTGCACTTGAGGCCGAGGATCAGGCCCTGGCCGCGCACCTCTTCGAAGACCTGCGGGTGGGCGGCGACGAGGCCTTCGAGGCCCTGGCGGAACTGCGCGGATTTGCGGCTGACCTCGTCGAGGAAGGCGTCGTCCGCGACGATCTGCATCACTGCAGCCCCCACGGTGCAGCCAAGCGGGTTGCCGCCATAGGTGGAGCCGTGGCTGCCTGCGGCCATGCCCTTGGCGGCCGCTTCGGTGGCAAGGACGGCCCCGAGGGGGAAGCCGCCGCCGATGCCCTTGGCGACCATCATGATATCGGGGGTGATGCCGGACCATTCATGGGCGAAGAGTTTGCCGGTGCGGCCCATGCCGCATTGCACCTCGTCAAAGATCAAGAGGGTGCCGGTTTCATCGCAAAGATCGCGCAGGCCTTTCAGGCACTGATCCGGCACCGAGCGGATGCCGCCCTCGCCCTGCACCGGTTCGATGATCACGGCGCAGGTCTCGGTGGTGATCGCGGCGCGCAGCGCGTCGTGGTCGCCCCATTTCAACTGGCTGAAGCCGGGCATCAAGGGGCCAAAGCCCTTGACCATCTTTTCCGACCCCGCCGCCGCGATGGCCCCGGTGGAGCGGCCATGGAAGGCGCCCTCAAAGGCGATGATCTGGATGCGGTCGGGCTGGTTGTTGGTGTAGTGATACTTCCGGGCCATCTTGATCGCCAATTCAGCGGCTTCGGTCCCGGAGTTGGTAAAGAACACCGTATCGGCAAAGGTCTTGTCGACCAGCATCTCGGCCAGCTTTTCCTGCTCGGGGATGCGGTAGAGGTTGGAGACATGCCAGAGCTTGGCCGCCTGATCCGTTATCGCCTTGACCAGCGCCGGATGGGCATGGCCCAGCGCGTTCACCGCGATGCCTGCGCCGAGATCGAGGTATCGCATCCCGTCCTCCGCGATCAGCCAGGAGCCTTCGCCTGAGACAAAAGCCAGAGGTGCGCGGTTATAGGTGGGCAGGACGGCGGGGATCATCGGCGTGACCTTTCACGAAGGAAGCCTAGGCGTAGCCAAGGCAGAGGGGGGAAGTCAACGGGAATGCCCTGAAACCGCAGGGCAAACGGGATCAAACGTCAGCGGCGCTGACGTCGGGGACGGGCAATAAGGGCGGTCCGGGTGATCATGGCGCCGAGATAGCGCAGGGCGGCGGCGCTGTAAATTGAAATTTAGGCCAGCCGCCGCGCCAGATGGTTTTGCCGCTCGATCAGGCGGGGCAGATCGAGGGTGGCGATCTGGCCCTCGGCCACCACGCGCCGGCCCTCGACAAAGAGGTCGCGCACCCGGGTCGGGCCGCAGAGGATCAGGCTGGCGACCGGGTCCCAGGAGCCTGCCGCCTCGATGCCTGCGACATCCCAGATCGCGATATCGGCGCGCTTGCCGGGTTCAAGGCTGCCGCAATCGGGGCGGTTGAGCACGCGCGCGCCGCCAAGGGTTGCGATTTCCAGCGCCTCCCGGGCGGTCATGGCATCGGCGCCATTCGCGACGCGTTGCAGCAGCAGCACCTGCCGCGCCTCGCAGAGCCAGATTGCCCGCATCATTGCTGGCCGAGCCATCGACGCCGAGGCCGACCTTGACCCCCGCATCGCGCATCGCCCGCACCGGGGCGATGCCAGAGCCGAGGCGGCAGTTCGAGCAGGGGCAATGTGCGACGCCGGTGCCGGACCGCGCGAAAAGGTCGATCTCGCCCGCATCCAATTTGACGCAATGGGCGTGCCAGACATCGCTGCCGGTCCAGCCGAGATCCTCGGCGTATTGGCCGGGGCGGCAGCCGAATTTCGCCAGGGAATAGGCGATATCCTCGTCATTCTCGGCCAGATGGGTGTGCAGCATCACGCCCTTGTCGCGCGCCAGCAGCGCCGCCTCGCGCATCAGATCGCGGCTGACCGAAAAGGGCGAACAGGGGGCGAGACCGACGCGGAGCATCGCCCCTTCGCGCGGATCGTGAAAGCGCGTCGACGATGCGGATGCAGTCTTCAAGGATCGCCGCTTCGCGCTCAACCAGGCTGTCTGGCGGCAGACCGCCGTCGCGATTCCCCGATGCTCATCGCCCCGCGGGTCGGGTGAAAGCGCAGGCCGACCTCGCCCGCCGCGGCGATGGTGTCATCAAGCCGCGCGCCGTTGGGGAAGAGGTAGAGGTGATCCGAGGTCAGCGTGCAGCCCGACAGCGCCAGTTCCGCCAGCCCGACCTGCGCCGAGACAAAGATCTCCTCCGGCCCGAACTTCGCCCAGATCGGATAGAGCGTCTGCAGCCAGCCAAACAGCAGCGCGTCCTGACCGCCCGGCACCGCCCGCGTCAGGGTCTGATACAAATGATGATGGGTGTTCACCAATCCCGGCGTGACGACGCAGCCCGAGGCCTCCAGCACCTCGCCCGTGGTGGTCAGCCCCTGCCCCACCGCCGCGATCACCCCGCCGCGGATCAGCACATCGGCACCGGCAAGCTCGCGCCGCGCGCCGTCCATGGTCACCACCACCGCCGCCCTGCGGATCAGAATTTCAGACATGACTTCCCCTTCACACCACCCCCTTCGGTGGATCGGGAAGAGCGGCACCAGAAGGGGGACCAAGGACGCGCCGCCGCGTGAAAATAGCTGCCAAGCCGCCGATTCCCAAGCGGAAATCGCTTCTGGTCATCCTCTCTGCGCAAATATCCTCGGGGGAAGAGGGGCAATTGCCTGCAATTGACCCTTGGGGGGCAGAAGGCCCCCCTTCAGCCGTTGAGCAGGGCCAAAGCCTCGGCATGGATCGCTGCATTGGCTGCAGCCAGAACCTGCCCGCCTTGCAGGCAGGGCCGTCCCTGCCAGTCGGTGACGATGCCGCCCGCCGCCTCGATCACGGCGATGGGGGCCTGCACGTCATAGGCCTGCAGACCTGCCTCGATCACCAGATCGACCTGCCCGGCGGCCAGCAGCGCATAGCCGTAGCAATCCATGCCATAGCGCACCAGCTTGGCGCGCTCGGCCACACGGCGGAAGCCTGCGTAGTCCTCGGGCGTGCCGACCTCGGGGAAGGTCGAGAACAGGATCGCCTCGGAGAGGGGACGTGCGGCGCGGGTCCGCAGCAGCGCGCGACCGGAGGGGCCATTGACCTCTGCCCGGCCCAAGCCGCCCTCGAAGCGCTCGCCGATATAGGGTTGGTCGATCAGCCCGTAGATCACCCGGGCTTCATCGCGCACCGAGATCAGCACGCCCCAGGTCGGCGTGCCGGAGAGATAGCCGCGCGTGCCGTCGATCGGGTCGAGCACCCAGGTCAGGCCGGTGGTGCCCGGCGTGGCGCCAAATTCCTCGCCGAGAATTGCGTCATCTGGCCGGCGCTGCGCCAAAATCTCGCGCATATGCGGCTTCGGACAGGCGGTCGGCCACGGTCACCGGATCGAAATCGCGCGGTTTCCTTGGTGTCGGCAGTCAGCCCCGCCGTGCGAAAGTGCAGAAGCGTCGCCGTCCGTGCCACGTCGGCGAGGTCATGCGCGGTCGCGATCAGATCGCGCGCCTCACTGTCAGAAATTACAGCCATCCCTGCCCCCGTTTCGGCCGGAATGGCCACGAGCCTTGGGGCTAGCGCCTCAAGGCCGTTGGGTCAAGATGGGGCCGTTGGGTCAAGATGGGGCCGTTGGGTCAAGTTAGCTCAGTCCTGCGGGTCCGCCAGGTTCAGCTAAGCCGCTTCGCTCAGCACCCGCGCCAGATCGAACAGGCGGCGGCGCTGCGCCTCGGGGATGGCGTAGTAGGAGCGCACCAACTCCAGCGCCTCTTTGTCGGCCATCATATCGGCACCGGCCTGGGCGGCTTCGGCACCTTCGGAAAGTCCCTCGAAGAAGAAGGCAATCGTTACACCCAGCGCATCCGAGATATCCCACAGGCGCGAAGCGCTGACGCGGTTCATGCCGGTTTCATATTTCTGGATCTGCTGGAACTTGATGCCAACCTTGTCGGCAAGCTGCTGCTGCGTCATGCCGATCATCCAGCGACGGTGACGGATACGCTTGCCCACATGGGCGTCAACAGGGTGCTTCATGGCGGTCTCCACTTTATAAACTTCTACTGGTTAACTATAAGCAATTTTCGTGCCAAATGCTGTTAAACCTAGGTTTTCCGCAGATTTAATTGCATCCCAGCGGAAACCTGTCTTTTTAGATATGTCGAATTATACAGTTGGACAAGATTCCGCGCCTGAAACGCTTCGGACCCGCTGAGCGTTTGCGTTAACCATAATGCTCGTCCCCAGCGTGTATTCCAATTTGCTTTGCATTTTGCGAAGAATTTGCCGAAATTCTTTCATTTTGCAAAGATGCTGCCTGGAAGCCGTGGGTGTTCCCGCAGTAACACCGCTAAATGACCCAAATTTGTGAAAGTTTCTTTAAGATTCTTTCCCGCTCGGGCAAAACGGGGCGAGTTAAGGGGGGCAGCGCATGCAGGCATGGCAGGTTTCAGCTTTGGGCGTGGCGGCACAGCGGGTGGATTTGCCCCGCCCCGAACCGCAAGCCGGGGAGGCGCTTGTCCGTATCGAGGCCTGCGGGTTGAACTTTGCCGACCTGCTGATGGGTCAGGGCAAGTATCAGGAGCGCCCTGCCCTGCCCTATATTCCCGGCATGGAGTTTGCCGGCGTGGTCGAGGCGCTTGGCAGCCCGGAGCAGTGCCCACCCCTCGGGAGCCGCGTCGCGGGCTTTGCCGGCGCGGGGGGACTTGCGGAATATGCCTGCCTGCCTGCCGCGCGACTGGTGGTCTTGCCGGAGGCGATGAGTTTTGCCGAGGCGGCTGCCTTTCAGATCGCCTATGGCACCTCGCATCTGGCGCTGGAGCACCGCGCGCATCTGGCGGCGGGCGAGACGCTGCTGGTGCTCGGGGCTGCGGGCGGCGTCGGCCTTGACGGCGGTCGAGATCGGCAAGCGCATGGGCGCGCGGGTGGTGGCCTGCGCGCGGGGGGCCGCACGGCTGGCTGTGGCCGAGGCGGCGGGCGCCGATGTCTTGATCGACAGCGACTCTGCCAATCTGCAAGGCGGAGCTGAAGGCGCTTGGGCGGCGTCGATGTGGTCTATGACGCGGTCGGCGGTCCGGGCTTTCACGCGGCCCTATCGCGCCTGCCGCCCCGAGGCGCGGATTCTGGTGATCGGCTTTGCCGCGGGCGAGGTGCCGCAGATCCCGGCCAATCTTTTGCTGGTCAAGAACCTCTCGGTGATCGGGCTTTACTGGGGCGGCTATCTGAAATTTGCCCCCGAGGTGCTGGCCACCTCGCTGCGCACGCTGTTCAGCTGGTATGAGACCGGCGGCTTGCGGCCGCATATCTCGCATCAGCTGGCGTTTGACGCCTATCCGCAGGGGCTGGATCTGCTACAGAACCGCAAGGCCACCGGCAAAGTGGTGATCCTTCGTCCCTAGGCGGCTCGCGCTCTTGCACCACGCCGCGACCCGGGCGCGGCAGATAGGCCTGGCGGATCATCTGCGCCAGCTCCAGCACGGATTGCGAATGCACCGGGTCTGCGACGTAAAGGTTGACCTTCATCCGCGCCAGATCCGGCAACGCGCCGCCATGGTTGATCGCGCTCGACATAGGGCGGCTCGGAGCCTGCCAGCACGGTATGCACCGCGAGATCAGCCGAGACGGTGGCCTCGACCACCCGGGTGCTGTCGGCCTCGACCGCCATTTCCCAAGCGATGCCGGCTGCATCCAGCTCGGCCTGCACGCCCTGGCGGAAGAAACAGCTTTGTTCATAGGCCAGCCGCAAGGGGCGCTGTTTCCAGCGGCTGCCGCCGGGCGCCCCGACCCAGACGAGGTCAAGCTCGGCAATGGTCTCGCCGCCCGGATCGGCCTCTTTCTCGGTGGTCAGGATCACATCGCATTCGCCACGCGCAAATTGCGCCTTGAGCACGCGGGTGAAGGAGGAAATCAGCGTCACCCGCATCTTGGGGAATTCCTTGGCGAAGCGTTGCAGCACCTGGGGAATCGCCGGATAGACGATGTCATGCGGCACGCCGAGCACAATCTCGCCCTCGTCTTCGGTGCGGGTCAGCTTGCCAAAGATCTCGTCATTCAGCGCCAGCATCTTGCGGGCATAGCCCAAAAGCTGCTCGCCCGCCGTGGTCAGCGCCACTTGCCGCGCCGAACGATCCAGCAGCTGCGTGTCAAGCATCTCCTCTAACCGCTTGATCTGCATCGAAACCGCCGATTGCGTCAGGTTGAGAAAGCCCGCCGCCCGCGTCACGCCCCCGGCATCGGCGATGGCCACGAAAGAGCGCAGCGAGGTGAGGTCGAGGTTGCGCATGATCACAATCCTTGATGTGAGACTTCAAAAGCATTCATTTTCCTAATGTGAGCGATTCGGCTATACAGATCAAGTGTTGTGATGCGCCCAAGGGTCCACATCACCGATGTTTATGTCCTGAAAGGAAAGACCATGTTCGCCTCGCTCACGCTCTCCACCATGGCTGTGTCCCATGTGCAGAAGCGCGGCTCCGTCCTCGGCACGCTGCGCGGGCTCTCGGAAAAACTCAATGTCATGCTGGTCATTGCGGCCCAGCGCCGCCAGTTGGCGCGGCTGGATGATGCGGCTCTGGCCGACATCGGCCTGAGCCGTGCGGCGGCTTTGACCGAAGCTCTGCGCCCGGCTTGGGATCTGCCTGCGACGGGTCGTCGCTAAGACATTGACGGACTTTAAGGATTTTCGTAAAGGAAATCCTTGAAATCTGCTTGCAGCATCCCGATATTGGTTCCATCAGGCGGCATGGGCTTCGTGCCGTCTCAACCTTAACGGGAGGCTTTGATGGCTGACTATGACACGATCCGCACGGTAGGCGCTGGGACGCGCTCGGTCGGCATCGACGATGGGCTTCGCGCCCATATGAACAAGGTCTACGGGCTGATGTCCGTGGCCATGCTGATCACCGCGGGTGTGGCCTGGGCCGTTGGCTCCAGCGCCTGCGATGGTGCAGGCGATTTTCGGCACGCCGCTGAAATGGCTGGTGATGTTCGCGCCGCTGATCATGGTTTTCGCCTTTGGCGCCATGATCAACCGTCTGTCGGTCGCCGCCGCGCAGCTGTTCTTCTATGTCTACGCCGCAGCCGATGGGCCTGTCGCTGTCGTTCATCTTCGCGGTCTACACCGGCACCTCGATCGCGCAGACCTTCCTGGTGACCGTCGATCGCCTTCGCGGGCCTGTCGCTTTATGGCTACACCACCAAGCGCGACCTGTCGGCGATGGGCGCGTTCCTGATGATGGGCCTGATCGGCCTGATCGTCGCCTCGATCGTCAACATCTTCCTCGCCTCGTCGGCGCTGGCCTTCGCGATCTCGGTGATCGGCGTGCTGATCTTTGCGGGCCTGACCGCCTATGACACGCAGAAGATCAAGACGCAGTATATCGAGCATGCGCAGATGGGCGATCAGCGAATGGCTGGGCAAAGTCGGCGATCATGGGCGCGCTGAACCTCTACCTCGACTTCATCAACATGTTCATGTTCCTGCTGCAGTTCATGGGCAACCGCGAATAAGCGCAGGACAGTGCAAGACAAAAGGCCGGGGGAAACCCCGGCCTTTTTCATGTCTGCGGTCATGCGGCCTGCCTGCCGTCGCGGTTAGCTGGCCGCCTTGCTTAGATGACCGCGCCGAAGAGCTTTCCGACGACAGCCGTCACCGCCATCGCCACGGCGCCCCAGAAGGTAACCCGCGCCACGGCGCGTGCAATCGGCGCGCCGCCTGCCTTGGCTCCGACCGCGCCCAGCACGGCGAGGAAGGCCAGTGACAGCACCGTCACCCAAAGGCTGATCACCGCCTCGGGCACCAGCGCTGCGGTGGCCAGAGGTAACGCCGCGCCAACGGCAAAGCTGGCAGCCGAGGCGGCGGAGGCCACAATGGGCTTGGCCTCGGTATGCTCGGAAAAGCCCAGCTCGTCGCGCAGATGCGCCTCGAGCGGGTCTTTGGCGTGCAGGGCCTCGGCGACTTGCAAGGCGAGCGCGGGCTGCAAGCCGCGCCGCTCGTAAATTCCGGCCAAAGCCTCTAGTTCCTCTTGCGGGTCGGCCTTGATCTCGGCACGCTCGCGGGCGGTATCGGCCTTTTCGGTATCGGCCTGAGACGAGACCGAGACATATTCCCCCGCCGCCATCGCCAAGGCCCCTGCCGCGAGGCCTGCCATGCCCGCCAGCAGCACCTCGGCCCGGCCCGAGGTCGCGGCCACCCCCATGATCAGCGAAGCCGTCGAAACGATCCCGTCATTGGCCCCCAGCACAGCGGCGCGCAGCCAGCCGACACGGGCGACGTAATGTTCCTCGTAGTGATTGCGTTCCATGTGCCACCCTTGCAAAGCCTTGCCAATGGCATGGCCCAAAGCGCGCAGAACGCAACGAAAAACCGCGCCCAAGGGGCGCGGCGCTTTCGCACAGAGATCACTTCGCTACTCAGACGGGGAAGATCTTACTTGATCTTGCCTTCCTTGTATTCGACATGCTCGCGCTTGACGGGGTCATACTTGTTGACCGTCATCTTCTCGGTCATGGTCCGAGCGTTCTTCTTGGTCACATAGAAGTGCCCGGTGCCAGCCGTCGAGTTCAGACGGATCTTGATCGTCGCCGGTTTGGCCATAGTCGTCTCTCCTGCATCGGGCAAACTGCGTCGCCCGCGAAATCTCTTGAAGCCCGCCTTTTACTTGGGACGGGCGCAGAGTCAACAGCAAAGGGGCGGAATTTTCGCGGGAATTTGCCGCTTGGCCAGAAAGCCCCAAAGCGAGGCGGAAAATTTGCGCGGATGGCCTGTAAGCCGGATTTTGTCCAGGCCCCGACCTTGCGGCGCGGCGCCTCTGGATGACCATTCCTCTGCCGCCCGTGTTGCCACGGGCGGTCAAGCTGCCAACCCGGGCCTTCGGGCTGAAGATCCCTGTGGAGGTCTCTGCCTAAGCGCAGACCTTTCCACGCAAGGCCCCTATTCGGCATTGCTCCGGGTGGGGCTTGCCATACCGTCCCTGTTGCCAGGTCCGTGGTGGGCTCTTACCCCACCGTTTCACCCTCACTCTGGATCTGCCCGCGGCAAGCCGCTGGCACCAAAGCAGACTCTTCTCTGTGGCGCTTTCCCTGGGGTTGCCCCCGCCGGGGGTTACCCGGCACCCTTGCTTCATGGAGTCCGGACTTTCCTCGAAGGCCGAAGGCCCCCGCGGTCATCCAGCCATCCGCGCGAGGGCGGACATAGGCGCAACGCGGGTGCTGTTCAAGCCCTCTTGGAATTTGGCGCATCTGCCTGCGACAAGTGGCGCGCTTGCATCACCGACCGTCTCTGGCAGGATTGGCGGCAATGGAGGTGGCCATGCCCCTGGTGCAAGCGACAAATCCCGACATTGTGGCGCCGCGTGACAGGCTCGCCTATCACCACGCCCAAAGCCTTGCCCTGCCCTGCGATCTGACGCCGCTGGAGGCCTGGAACGCGATGATGGCGCGGCCCTTGCCCTTGCTGGGTCTGGCCTTCCGGCTGCGCGATGCGATCTCGGCGCGCTTTGGCGTCAAACGCATCGGCGGGTTTTCCCAGAGCGCCCGCGCTTCGGTGCGGCTGGGCGGGAAGCTGGATTTCTTTACGGTCGAGCGCAATGACCCCGAGGCGCTGACCCTGACCGAGCGCGATCGCCATCTGGATGTGATGATCGCGGTGACAACGCGGAACCGGCTGTTGACGATCACCGCCTCGGTGGTGACGCATAATGGCTTTGGCAGGATTTACATGCTGCCGGTGGGTCCGGCGCATCGGCTGATCGTCTGGCTGCTGCTGCGTCGTCTGGCGCAGGAGTTGGCGGCCGAGGGGCACGCGGCCCTCTGAGCCTGCGGCAGGGCCTGGCTGGCCCGTTTCAGCTTGCCACGCCATAGCGCGCCGCCAGATCGGCCATCAGCCCTGCGTCCGTCGCATCCAGCGGCCCCTTGGCCCAAGGCCGGAAGCGCAGGCGGAAGGCCTGCAAGACAGCGGCCTGCGCAGCCCCCGAAGGATAGCCAAATCGCTGGGCTGCGGCCCAGAAGCCCGCAGGATCTGCCGCAGCCGCTTCTTCGGGCCAGACCGACAGCCCCGCCAGCGCCAGCCTGCGCCAGTCGAACCTTGCGCCCGGATCGCCCTTGCGCGCGGGTGCCATGTCGGAATGGCCGATCACGCCGTCAGGCGGGATCGCCCAGCGCGCCATGATGCCGTGCAGCAGGGTTTCCAAGCGCCGCCATCTGCGGTTCGGCAAAGGGTTGCGCGCCGGTATTGGCGAGCTCGATCCCGATCGAGGCGGAGTTGACATCTGTGACGCCAGCCCATTGCCCTGCCCCGGCGTGCCAGGCGCGATGGGCCTCGTCGACCAGCGCTTCGGTCTGCCCCGTCTCGGAGATCAGCCAATGCGCCGAGACCTCGTGCTCGGGCGCGCAAAGCCGCGCCCGCGCCTCGGCGCAGCTTTGCATCGCGGTGTAGTGGATCACGATCAGCGAGGGTTTCGCCCCGCCGCGCCTTTCGCCGAAATTCGGCGAAGGCAGAGCTGTCACTTCAGCGCCGCGCGGAAGGGGGCCGGGTTCCAGCCGCAGGCATAGCCGTCGCCATCGGCGTCCAGCCCCTTGCGGTCCCTCTCCGGCCCGCCTGCATCCAGAAACGCCTGCTGCGCCAGATCCGGCGAGGCGTATTTCGCACAGGCCGCGTTCGGAGCTGCTCAACCGCAGGCCCGAGCGTTTGTACATCTGGGTGCCAACCGGATTGGAGGTCGAGAGCGCAAATTGCACGATATTCGATCCCTCGTCGCCCGTGCGCGTCGGCAGGCGCCGTCGGCTGGTCGATCTGATACTGCGCGCGGTTGCGCTCGATGCGCTGCTTGTCGCTTTCGATGGTCTCGCGCTGGCTGACCGCCGCGAAGTCCTGCTCGTCCGAGACGGTGGCGGAATTGGGCACATTGGCCATCTCGGAGGTGGTCTCGGCGATGCCAGCGGGCGCATTGCCACGCGCACGATTGCCGGAACTGATGATCGGCATCGAGCCCTGAGTCGGTTGCGCCGGCGTGATCGTGCTGGTCGAGCCGATCACCGCCCCCATGCCGGGAGCCAGCAGCGGCGGGGCTGCCGGGGTTTTGCCCTCGGCCTTGTCAATCGCCGCTGCCGCTGCCGCCGTCGAGAAACCGCCTGCTGGCGCAGGCGTGGCCACGGGGGCCGCATTATAGCTGTTATAGTCCGAAAACCCGACACCGGGGCCTGAATCCGGCACCGGCTGGGTGCAGGCGGCCAGAGCCAGAGCAGAGAAAATTACACCGGGACGCCACATGTTTTGCCTCAAGCTTTAGGTTAGACGCGGTGTTACCACCATTTATCCGGCTTTGCCACAAAGCCCGCTGCCCGCTCTAAAACATAAGCGTGATTGAGCAGACCGGCCTCGTCCCAGGGCCGCCCCAGCAGTTGCAGCCCCATCGGCAGGCCCTTGGCATCCAGCCCCATCGGCACGGCGACACCGGGCAGACCGGCGAGGTTGGCGGTGACGGTGAAGACGTCGTTGAGGTAGACCTCGACCGGCGTTGCCTGATCCATCTCGCCCAGACCAAAGGCCGAGGTCGGGGTGGTCGGCGCCAGGATCGCCTCGATCCCCGCTGCAAAGGCCTCTTCGAAATCGCGCTTGATCAGGGCGCGGACCTTGCGGGCGCGGTTGTAATAGGCGTCGTAGAAGCCCGCCGACAGCACATAGGTGCCGACCATGATGCGGCGCTGCGTCTCGGGGCCAAAGCCCTGGCGCGGGTTTTCTCATACATCTCGGTGATGCCATCGCCTGCCTCCAAGGCTGGCGCGCAGGCCATAGCGCACGCCGTCATAGCGCGCGAGGTTGGACGAGGCTTCGGCCGGTGCGATCACGTAATAGGCAGGCAGCGCGTATTTGGCGTGGGGCAGCGAGATATCGACGATCTCGGCCCCGGCATCGCGCAACATCTCGCGGCCACGGCTCCAGAGCGCGTCGATCTCGGGCGGAATGCCCTCGATGCGGTATTCGCGCGGGATGCCGATCTTCTTGCCGCGAATGTCGCCGGTCAGCGCCGCCTCGAAATCCGGCACGGCAATCTCGGCGGAGGTGCTGTCGCGCATGTCGTGGCCGGCCATGGCGCCCAGCATGATCGCCGCATCGCGCACGGTTTTGGTCATCGGGCCTGCCTGGTCCAGGCTGGAAGCATAGGCGACAATGCCATAGCGGCTGACGCGGCCATAGGTCGGCTTGATGCCGGTGATGCCACTAAAGGCCGCAGGCTGGCGGATCGAGCCGCCGGTATCGGTGCCCGTGGCCGCGATGCACAGATCCGCCGCCACTGCCGCTGCCGAGCCCCCCGACGAGCCGCCGGGGGTGCGCTTGGTCTCATCGACCTTCCAGGGGTTGATCGCATCGCCGTAGCACGAGCTTTCGTTGCTCGAGCCCATGGCGAATTCGTCCATGTTCAGCTTGCCCAGCATCACCGCACCGGCATCGAACAGCTTGGAGGTCACCGTCGAATCGTATTCGGGCTTGAAACCGGCAAGGATGTTGGACCCGGCCTGCGTCGGCACGCCCTTGACGCAGAAGAGATCCTTGATCCCCAGCGGAATGCCGCACATCGCGGGCGCATCGCCGGACTTGAGGCGGATATCGGCGGCGCGGGCCTGTTCCAACGCCAGTTCGGGGGTCTTGTGAACAAAGGCATTGAGCCCATCGCCCGCATCCATCGCGGTCAGGCAGGCCATGGTCAGATCGGTGGCCGACATCTCGCCCTTGCGCAGCGCGTCGCGGGCGGCGGCAATCGTCCAGCTGTTCGCGCTCATTCCACCACCTTCGGCACGGCAAAAAATCCCTCGCGGGCATCGGGGGCGTTTTTCAGGATCTGCGCCTGAATATTGCCATCGGTCACCACATCGGCGCGGCGCTTCAGCCGCATCGGCGTCACAGAGGTCATCGGCTCGACGCCCGTCGACATTGACCTCGTTCAACTGCTCCATAAAGCCGAGGATGCCGGACAGCTTGCTGGCAAGCGCGTCAAGATCAGCTTCTTCCACCCTGATACGGGCGAGTTTGGCGACTTTGCGCGCGGTGTCGATGTCGATGGACATGGGGGTACTCCGCGAAAATTCTGCCCCCCGTTTAGCCGCATGGCCCCAGCGCTGCAAGCAAGAGCACCGCATGCTTGCAGCTTTGACCCCGCATTTCTGCGCAGAACCTTGGCCGCACTCAGACAGAGGTGGGTCAAATGCCGATCCCATGGCTCGGTCATTCCAGCTTTCAGCCAGAGATGCAGCCGATCACTCGATGAGTCCCGAGACAGGGTAGACCGGCGCGGGGGCGCGGCGTCCGGGCTGGAGCAGGATTTCGTCAAAGGGCATGCCCAGACGCGCCTCGGCCTGCAAGACCACCTGCGCCGCTGCTTTGGCATCCTCACCGGCGTCGTGGTGATCGAAACTGAGGCCAAGCTGGCGCTTGAGATGCGCCAGCCCATGGCCACCGTTGCCGATGAACTCCGGCCAGGCGCGGCGGGCGATTTTCACCGAATTGCCCCAGCGCCAGGCCCGCTCGGGCAGGCCGAAATGCAGGCAGGCGGCGCGGATCGCGGTCTGGTCAAAGCTGCTGTGCTGGATCAGTGTGTGCCGCTCCAGCAAAGGCGCAAGCAGGGCCAGCGCCTCGCCGATGCGCGGCGCGCCCGCGACATGCACCGCCGCAATGCCATGCAGTTGGGTGTTGAACCCTGCGAAGGCCATCTGGGGATCGACATAGGTGGCATAGGTCTCGACCCCGCCATCCTCGCGCACGCAGGCAATGCCGATCTGGCAGATGCTGGCAGAGTTGCCGCAAGCCGTCTCGACATCCAGCGCGATAAAGCGGAACTGGCCCTGTGGCAGTGCTGCAGTCAGATGCCCAGTCCGCCCTTGCCAAAGTGTCATCTTTTCCCCATGCGGCCAAAGCTGAACTTTACCGAGAAACTTGCCGGAGTGCCAGCACCGCCAAGGGCTGGGGTGAGTTTTGGCGCAGCTTGCTCTTTCCCTCCGGCCCGACCCATCCTAAACTTGGAAAAACCCCCAGCAAAGGAAACCGCAGATGAAACCCATGATCGGCGTGATTGGCGGCTCGGGGGTCTATAATATTGACGGGCTGGAGGGGGCGAGCTGGGTCAAGGTCAAATCGCCCTGGGGTCGGCCCTCGGATGAGGTGCTGCTGGGCCGCTTGGGCGGCACGCCGATGGCCTTTCTGCCGCGTCACGGGCGCGGCCATGTCGAGACGCCCTCCTCGATCAACTACCGCGCCAATATCGACGCGCTGAAGCGGCTGGGCTGCACCGATGTGGTCGCGGTCTCGGCGGTGGGCAGCTTGCGCGAAGATTACGCGCCGGGCGATTTCGTGCTGGTCGATCAGTACATCGACCGCACTTTTGCGCGGGAGAAAAGCTTTTTCGGCCCCGGCTGCGTCGGTCATGTCAGCCTTGCCGAGCCGACCTGCGCCCGGCTGGGTGCGGCCTGTCTTGCGGCGGCCGAAGCGGCGGGGGTCAAGGTGCATCGCGCGTGCCACCTATCTTGCCATGGAAGGCCCGCAATTTTCGACCCGGGCCGAGAGCCTGCTTGTACCGGCAACTGGGGCTGCCGACGTGATCGGCATGACCGGCATGCCCGAAGCGAAACTCGCGCGCGAGGCCGAGCTTTGCTATGCCAGCCGTCGCCATGGTCACCGATTACGATTGCTGGCACGAGGACCATGGCGCGGTCGATGTCTCGGCGGTGATTGCGACGCTGATGGCCAATGCCGATGCGGCGCGCAATACGGTCGCCCGCCTGCCCGCCCTGCTGCCCGAGCGCGAGCGCTTGCCCGCAGGGCTGCGACCACGCGCTGAGCCATGCGATCATGACCGCGCCGGAAAAGCGCGATCCGGTGCTGTTGGCCAAGCTGGATGCGGTGGCCGGGCGGGTTTTGCGCTGACGCGCGCGCCTGTTGCGGCTGGCCGCCTGGCAGGGCTGGTGCTTAGACAGGCCAAGTTCTGAAAGGCCCGTTCATGAAAACCGTCAAAGACTACATCCGCACCATCGTCGATTTCCCGCATGAGGGGATCATGTTCCGCGATGTCACGACGCTGTTTGCCGATCCGCGCGGGTTTCGCATGTGCATCGACCAGCTGCTGCACCCTATGCCGGGATGCGGATCGACAAGGTGGTCGGGCTGGAGGCGCGGGGCTTCATCCTGGGCGGCGCGGTGGCGCATCAGCTGTCGATCGGCTTCGTGCCGATCCGCAAGAAGGGCAAGCTGCCGGGGCAGACGATCTGCGCAGGCCTATACGCTGGAATACGGCGAGGCGGTGGTCGAGGTGCATGACGACGCGATGCAGCCGGGCGAGAAGGTGCTGCTGGTCGATGACCTTCTGGCCACCGGCGGCACCGCCGAGGCCGGGATCAAGCTGATCGAGCGGCTGGGGGCGAAGGTGATCGGCTGCGCCTTTGTCGTCGATCTGCCGGAGCTGGGCGGGCGGCGCGAAGCTGGAAGCGATGGGCATGGAGGTACATGCGCTTTGCACCTTTGACGGGCATTGAAGGGGTGAGCATCGCGCAGGTGGCATTAAGGAAGAATTAACCCGAGTCGATCTAGGCTGAGGGCATCGGGGCTACCCACCTCGATGGGCGCTGCTTGCACCATGTGACCCAGTTGAGACCCCTTGCGCCCTGCCGGCTCTGCTGGCAGGGCGTATTTCGTTCCGGGGGTTTGCGGGGCTGGCCGCCGGGGCGCTGCCCCGGACCCCGGAATATTTGGGCCAGTATGAAAGCTTCAGGCGCGCAGGACCGCACCGGGGTTCAGGATGCCATTGGGGTCGAGCGCCGTCTTGATCGCCCGCATGGCGGCAAGTTTGCCGGGGTCGCCGTAGCGTTCCAGATCGTCGACCTTGAGCCGGCCGAGGCCATGTTCGGCGGAGACCGAGCCGCCCATCTCGTCGACCAGGTCATGCACGCAGGTTTTCACCGCCTCGCGCTGATTCTCATGGTCTTTGCGGGTTTTGCCTTGGGCGGGGAAGACGTTGTAATGCAGGTTGCCGTCGCCAAGATGGCCGAAAGCAGTTGATCCGCCAGTCGCCGATTTTTGCCAGCGCAGGCGGCGGCTTTGGCGATGAATTCCGGGATCAGGCTGAGCGGCAGCGAGATGTCATGGCTGGAGACCGCGCCGATGCGGCGGTTGCCTTCGGGGATCGATTCGCGGATGCGCCACAGGGCTTGCGCGCTGTGCCTCGGAGCTCGCGATCACGCCATCGTCGCTAAGACCTGCGCCAACGGCGGCCTCGAAGAGCGTCCAGAGGTGGTCGGCGGCGGTGCCGAAGCCTGCAGGCAGGCCGATGTCGATCAGCACCATCCAGTCGGGATTGCCCGCGAGCGGGCTTTCGACCTCGGGCATGGTTTCGGCAAGGAAATCGAGGCCGATGCGGCTGATCAGTTCAAAGCCCGAGACCATGCCGGAGAGCCGCGGTCCTCGGCCAGGGCCAGCAGCTGCAGGGCGGCTGCGGGGCTGGCGACGGCCAAAAGAGCGCCGTGCCCGCCTCGGCAGGTTTGGGGAAGAGGCGCAGGGTGGCTGCGGTGATCACGCCCAGCGTGCCCTCGGCCCCGATCAGCAGATCGCGCAGATCGTAGCCGGTGTTGTCCTTGCGCAGGCGTTTGAGCCCGTGGAAGATCGTGCCATCGGCCAGCACCGCCTCGAGCCCCAGGCAGAGGTCGCGGGTGTTGCCGTAGCGCAGCACGTTGAGCCCGCCCGCATTGGTCGAAAGGTTGCCGCCAATGCGGCAGGTGCCTTCAGAGGCCAGCGACAGCGGAAAGATGCGGCCCAACTTCTCGGCCTCGGCATGGACCTGCGCCAAGAATCATCCCCGCCTCAACCACCAGCACATTTTCCGCCGGATATGCGCCGCGCAGCGCCGCCATGCGTTCCAAAGACAAAACCAGCGGCACAGGCCCTTCGGGTAGCACCTGGCCGCCGACAAGACCGGTGCCGCCGCCCCAGGGCACCACGCCAACCCGCGCCTGATTGGCGGCGCGCGAGAATGGTCGAGACCTCTTCGACCCGGCGGGGCAGTGCCACCGCCCCGGCCTGCCCCTGCCAGCGGCCGCGCGGCTCTTCAAGATGGCGCGGCTCGGCGGCTTGCAGGCTGCCTTTGGGCAATTGCGCTGCAAGCTGGGACAGGAACTCAGGCGTGGCGGGGTTCAGCATCGGGCCTCACTGCGAGATGGTGCGCGCCAGAGCCGAGATGGCCTGAGCCGAGGTCAGGTTGCGCGCGGTTTTCTCGGCCTTGATGCCAGTTTCGATCTTGCCTGCCAAGAGCGAGCGGCCAATGCCGTTTGGCGCATAGAGATAGAGTGCGGAGCCGGTCTGCACCAGCGCTTCACCCTCTTTGGCAAAAGCCGAGACGGCGGCAAGCTCGGCCACTGTGGCGGGGCTGCGCAGAAAGTAGATATGCGCCTTGGTGCCGTCGGCAGCGGCCTGTTTCTGATAGGGGTTGGCGGCGAGGATCGCCTCGTATTCGGCCAGATCCAGGATGAACATGGCAGGCGCAAAGCCGAACCGGTCCTTCATGCCCGCCGCAATCATGCCTTCGAGATCCTTGAGGCCTTCATCCACAAACACCGCGTTGCCGCTTTGGATATGGGTGTGGATCTGGCTGAGGCCCAATTCCAGCAGGAGCTGACGGAATTCCGGCATCGGCAGGCGGTTGGCTCCTGCCACATTGACGCCGCGCAACAGCAAGACTTTGATCTTGGACATGGAGATCTCCTCGCCCACCGCCGGCCGCGCCAGCGTAGGATCAGCCCACGTCTGTGCGGCCACGTCGGTCGTGGCGTAGATTGGCGTATAGCACATGGTTCCGCCAGCGCCCGTTGATTTGCAAATAAGATTGCGCAACACCTTCATATTTAAAGCCGGTCTTTTCCAGCACACCGCGCGAGGCGGTGTTTTCCGGCAGGCAGGCGCTTTCGATCCGGCTGAGATCGAGGGTGAAGAAGGCGAAATGCACCACGGCGAGCACGGCCTCTTTCATGAACCCGCGCCGCGCGAAGGGCGCGCCGATCCAATAGCCAAGCGTGCCCGCCTGCACCGGGCCGCGTCGCACGTTATCCAAGGTCAGGGCGCCGAGCAGCCGCTGATCGTCGCGGCGAAACATCAAAAGCGGCAGAGCCGTGCCCTGTTGTTCGGCACGCCCGGCCCAATAGACCCGGTTGGTGAAGGCCTTGCGCGTCAGGTGGTCATGCGCCCAGACCGGCTCCCAGGGCCGCAGATGGTCGGCGGAGGCCTCGCGGAGTTCTGCCCAGGCGCGGTAATCGGTATGCGTGGGCAAGCGCAGGGTCATCCGCTCGGTCTCGATCGCAGGGCGGCGGCGAAAGCCCAGCATCAGGCGGCCAGACGCTTGCGGATATCCTCCAGCGAGGGCGCGGAGTCGACCGGACCGTAAAGCGCAAGAGCGGTGCCTGCCTCGGTCAGATTGCCAGCAAAGTCGCGCACATCGGCGACCGAAACCGCGTCGATCCGCTCCACAGCCTCTTCGACGGGGGGCACGCGGTCGTAGATCGCCAGCAGGCGCGCATTGCGTTCGGCGCGGCTGGAGGGGCTTTCCAGACCCATCAGCAGACCCGCCTTGAGCTGGACGCGGGCGCGGTTGACCTCGGCCTCGGACATATCGTCGGCGGCGCGCTTCATCTCGTCCATGGTGATCTGGGCCAGATCGCCGATCTCTTCGGCGGAGGTGCCGGCGTAGAGGGTGATTTGGCCGGCATCCTCGTAAGCGCCCGATTGGGCAAAGATGGTGTAGCACAGGCCACGCTCTTCGCGGACCTTTTGGAACAAGCGGCTCGACATGCCGCCGCCCATCGCCATGGCATAGACCTGCGCGGTATAGACATTGGGGTCGCGGTAGCCGGGGGCGTCGAAGGCCATGGCGAAATGCGCCTGTTCCAGATCCTTGATCTCGCGCCGTTCCGAGCCCTTGAAGAGGGCCGGCTGAAAGCGGCTCTGCGGCTGCGCCTTCATGGCGCCGAACAGGGCCTCGGCCTGTTTGACGATGGCGTCATGATCGACGCCACCCGCCGCGGAAAGGATCATCTGCGCCGGGCCGTAATGTTCGCCGACAAAGCCTTGCAGATCCTTGCGTTTGAAGGCCGAAACCCGTTCCTCCGGCCCCAGAATGGTGCGGCCAAAGGCCTGATCGGGGTAGGAAGCCTCTTGCAGCCAGTCAAAGACGATATCGTCGGGGGTATCCAGAGCCTGACCGATTTCCTGCAGGATCACATGGCGTTCAACCTCGATTTCCTTTTTGTCAAAGGCGGGATTGAGCACGATGTCGCCGATCACATCCAGCGCCAGGCCAACATCGGCCTCCAGCACGCGGGCGTAATAGGCGGTCATCTCGCGGCCGGTATAGGCGTTGATATAGCCGCCGACATCCTCGATTTCCTCGGCGATCTGCAGGCTGGTGCGTTTTTCGGTGCCCTTGAAGGCCATGTGTTCCAGAAAATGCGCGATGCCGTTCTGCTCGGGGCGCTCGTGGCGACCGCCTGCCATGACCCAGACGCCAGCGGAAGCCGATTTCAACCCCGGCATGGATTCGGTGACGATGCGAAAGCCGTTGGGCAGAGTGGTCAGGCGCAGGCTCAAAGGGTAATCCTTTCACGGACCAAGGCTTGCAAGGCGCCCAGATCATTCTTCACACGGGTAAAACGCTCGGGGCGGTCAAACAGATCTGCCATGCGGGCAGGCAGCTCTGGACGGCTGCCCATCGCCGCCTCGACCGCATCGGGGAATTTGGCGGGATGGGCGGTGGCAAGGGTGATCATCGGGGTCGAGCCGAGATGCTCTTCTGCCACCTTCACGCCGACGGCAGAATGCGGGCAAAGCACCTCGCCGGTGCGGGCATAGGCAGATTTGATCGTGCCGCGGGTCTGATCTTCCGAGCAGCGGCCCGAGGTGAAGGTTTCGCGCAGCGCCTGCAAAGCGCCCTGGCTGATGTGGAAACCGCCCGATTTCATCTCTTCCATCAGGGCCGCAATCGCCACGCCGTCGCGACCATAGGCGTCGAAAAGCGCGCGTTCAAAGTTCGACGAGACCTGAATATCCATCGAGGGCGAGATCGAGGGTTTGACGCCATTGGTGCGGTATTCCCCCGACTTCATCGCGCGGTCGAGGATGTCGTTCTGGTTGGTGGCGATGATCAGCTGATCAATCGGCAGGCCCATCTTCTTGGCGATATAGCCTGCGAAGATGTCACCGAAGTTGCCGGTCGGCACCGTGAAGGAAACCCTGCGGTGCGGAGCCCCCAGCGAAACCGCCGAGGAGAAGTAGTAGACCACCTGCGCCAGCACCCGCGCCCAGTTGATCGAGTTCACGCCCGCCAGCCGCACATCGTCGCGGAAGGCGAAGTCGTTGAACATATCCTTGAGCCGCGCCTGACATTCGTCGAAATCGCCATCCATGGCGAGGGCGTGGACATTGGCCTCTGACGGGGTGGTCATCTGGCGGCGCTGCACATCCGAGACGCGGCCATGCGGGTAGAGGATGAAGAGATCGACATTGGCGAGGCCGCGAAACGCCTCCATCGCCGCAGACCCGGTATCGCCCGAGGTCGCCCCGACGATGGTGATACGCTGACCGGTCTTGGCAAGCGCTGCCTGCATCATCTGGCCGATCAGCTGCATGGCGAAATCTTTGAAGGCCAGGGTGGGGCCGTGGAAGAGTTCCAGCAGGAAATGGTTCGGGCCAAGCTGCACCAGCGGCGCGCGGGCCTCGTGGCCAAAGCCCTTGTAGGCGGCGGCGATCAAACCTTTGAATTCGTCATCGCCAAAGGTATCGCCGATAAAGGGCCGCATGACGCGGAAGGCGATCTCTTCATAGGACAGGCCCGCAAGAGCCGCAATTTCGGCATTGCTCATCACTGGCACGGTCTCGGGCACATAAAGCCCACCGTCGCGGGCAAGGCCCGTCATCATCGCTTCGCCAAAAGTCAGTACCGGAGCCGCGCCCCGCGTGGAGATGTAGTGCATCTTTTCCCCTTAGGTCTCTGCCCGCCTGATACGCCAGACCAGAGCCGCTGTCATCACCGCCCAGACAAAGGCCAGCGAAAACCATGTGATCGCATAGCCCCAATGATCGTTGGGTATAGAGGAAGTGTCCACTGGCATCGCTTCGATCCCGTCACCGGTTGGTGCGCGGGCGACAATCATCACGGCTTCGGTGTTCAGCTTGGCCGCCATCGCCTCGGCGTCGCGGGCGAACCACAGGCCGGTCTTGGCATCGGGCGGCGGGGTGTATTGGTTGGAATCGCGCGGCCACATCAGGTTGCCAGTGACCTTTACATCGGTGACGGTCAGCGGCTTGTGCTTGTCGTCGTCTTGCAAAAAGCCACGGTCGACGAGGATGCGCCGCCCGTCGGTCATCTGCAGGACCGAAATCACCTGCACCCCTGCCCCGACCATCGGCTGACCCGACAGCACGTAAAGCCGCTCGCCGGTGAATTTCCCCGCGGCAGTCACCGGGCGATAGCGGTCCCGCTCGGGGTCATAACTTGCCGGCATCGGGATGGCAGGGGTCGAGATGCCGGCGGTCATCTCGTCAAGCTGCGCGCGCTTTTCATACATGCGCGAGACCTGCCAGAAACCGAGGCTGCAGAGAAACCCCACACCCGCGAGGCCCAGCAGCAGCGCGGAAATCAGACGGACCTTCATGGCTTACCCTTGAAATGAAAGGCGCGGGCCGAGGGGCCCGCGCGCTTGGTCTTGTAAGGCCGGTCTTAGTGCGCGCCCCAGATGTAGATCGAGGCGAAGAGGAACAACCAGACCACATCAACAAAGTGCCAGTACCAGGCCGCGGCTTCGAAACCGACGTGCTGTTCGGGGGTGAAGTGGCCCTTGTAGGTGCGGATCAGGCAGATGGTCAGGAAGATCGTGCCGATGATGACGTGGAAGCCGTGGAAGCCGGTCGCCATGAAGAACGACGCGCCATAGATGTTGCCAGCAAAACCAAAGGCGGCGTGGCTGTACTCATAGGCCTGGAAGAAGGTGAAGAGCACGCCGAGCAGGATGGCAAGGATCAGGCCCTGCTTCATCGCGGCGCGGTTGTTGTTCTCGTGCACCAGCGCGTGGTGCGCCCAGGTCGCGGCACAGCCCGAGCACAACAGGATCAGCGTGTTGATCAGCGGCAGATGCCAGGGGTCGAACACCGTGATGCCTTCGGGCGGCCAGACACCATCCACCAGCGGCGACATCGGTCCCATCGGATACATGGCGTGCTTGAAGAAGGTCCAGAACCAGGCCGAGAAGAACATCACTTCCGACATGATGAACAGGATGAAGCCATAGCGCAGGCCGATGCGGACCACGGGCGTGTGATCGCCGGTCTGCCCCTCGTGCACCACTTCGGACCACCAAGCATACATGGTGTAAAGCACCCCTGCGAGACCGATCAGCCCCATGTAAGGGGCCGAGCCGTGCATCCAGAGCACAAAGCCGAACAGCATGACAAAGGCGCTGACAGCGCCAAAGAACGGCCAGATCGATGGCGGCAGAATGTGGTAATCGTGGTTCTTGGCGTGGGCCATGGTCTGGGGTTCCCTCGGTTTTTATTCTGATCAGTTTACCTGCTTGTCGGTCTGCGTGGCAAGGGCTGCCTGCTCTTCCGTCAAGGGGGTTTCGTGGAAGGTGTAGGACAGGGTGATCTCTTTGATCTTGCTGGCCTCCTTGTCCTTGACGATCTCGGGATCGACATAGAAGGTCACCGGCATCTGCACCCGCTCACCGGGTTTGAGGATCTGCTCGGTAAAGCAGAAACATTCGATCTTGGTGAAGTAGCCGCCCGACTGATCGGGGGTGACGTTATAGCTGGCGGTGCCTGCGACGGTGCGGTCGGTCGGGTTGTAGGCGTCGAAAAACGCCAGACCCGTCTCGCCGATGCGCAGGGTCATATGGCTGACCTCGGGCTTGAACTGCCAGGGCATGCCCGCCTCGAGCGAGGCGTCAAAGCGGATGATCACGGTCTGATCGAGGATCACCTCCGAGGGCGCTTCGGCCACCGAGGTGGTGCCGGCAAAGCCGGTAACGCGGCAGAACCAGTTGTAAAACGGCACCGCAGCAAAGCTGAGCGAGAGCATCAGGGCGGCGATGCCGACAAGGCCGAAGGCCATCTGCTGCGGGGTCATCTTCTTCATGGCTTGGGGGGCTCCGGCGGGCTCTCGGTCTGCGGCACAATTGCTTGTGTCGCGCCCAGCAGTCCCGGCGCATCATTGGCATGCATCAGATCGCCGCGGGTGACCTTGACCACGGTCAGCGCAAAGACCAGCGCGACAAAGCAGACGAGCAGGACGCCGACACCCAGATTGCGCGAAAAGCGGCGGCGGTGGATTTCGTGTTCGGGGCGAAAGGCCATCTTACCAGCCCCCCATGCCCTGACCGTGCAAGACGGCTTCGGCGAGCAGAGCGCCAAAATGCAGGAAGAGGTAGATCAGCGAAAAGCGGAAGACCTGCTTTTCGACCTTGTAGTTATCGGCAAGGGCCTTGTCTTCGTCGCGCTTCCAGATGCGGTAGGCCCCGCGCAGGAATTCGGCGTTCAGCAGGGCCGAGATCCCCAGATAGACCGGCCCGCCGATCGAGGTCAGACCAAGGCCCAGCGCGAAGGGGATCAGCGCGATGGTATAGGCCAGCACATGGTTGCGGGTGACCTTCTTGCCATGGGTCACGGTCAGCATCGGCACGCCTGCCTTGGAATAATCCTCGTTCATGAACAGCGCCAGCGCCCAGAAGTGCGGCGGGGTCCACATGAAGATCAGCATGAACATCAGGCCCGCTTCGACCGAGATCGAGCCGGTCGCCGCAACCCAGCCGATCATCGGCGGGAAGGCCCCGGCGGCACCGCCGATGACGATGTTCTGCGGCGTCGAACGCTTCAGCCACATCGAATAGACCACGGCGTAGAAGAAGATCGTGAAGGCCAGCAGCGCGCCTGCAAGGATATTGGTCGCCAGCGCCAGCATCACCACCGAGATGCCCGAGAGCGCGAGGCCAATGGCCAGCGCCTCGCCCGCCTCGACCTTGCCAGAGGGCACCGGGCGGCCCTTGGTGCGGCGCATGATCAGGTCGATGTCGGCGTCCCACCACATGTTCAGGGCCCCCGAGGCCCCTGCCCCCAGCGCGATGAACAGCACGGCGGCAAAAGCCTCGACCGGATGCAGATGCACCGGGGCGACCAGCAGGCCGACCAAGGCGGTAAAGACCACCAGCGACATGACGCGCGGCTTCAGAAGCTGCACGTAATCGCCGAAGCCTGCCTCTTTGGGCGCGTCAAAGGTCTGGGTATCGGCCATGAATTCCGGCTTTCAAGGAAAGCAGAGGCCCCCGCATCGGGGGCCACCGCGCAAAATTTCTGTCCGGCTTAGTTCGAGGCCAGAACGATCTTGCCGCCCTTGGCTTGCTCGACCCAAGCGTCGTAGGCGGCTTGGCTGACCACCTTGACGGTGATCGGCATATAGGCGTGGTCCTTGCCGCAGAGCGTGGTGCATTGGCCAAAGTAGATGCCTTCACGCTCGGCGGTGAACCAGAGCTGGCCAAGGCGGCCGGGGACGGCCGATTGCATCACGCCAAAGGCGGGCATTGCCCAAGCGTGGATCACATCCGCGCCGGTGACCTGCATGACGATGGTCTTGCCGACCGGCACGACGACAGCGTTGTCGGTGGCCAGCAGGAAGTCTTCTTTCTTGTAGCCGTAGTATTCCAGCTTTTTCACCGCGACGTCGTTCAGCACCTGCGCGTCGCCCATCGGCTGATCGTCACCCCAGCCCGCAGCGGCGTCGTCGATCTTCATCGCGGCGTCGATGCGGAAGGCGTCGAATTTCAGCGTCTCGCCATCCGCCGATTTCACGTCGGGGTATTCATAGGACCAGTACCACTGGTTGCCGGTCGCCTTGATGGTGATGTCGGCGACGGGGATTTCTTGCTGTTTGAACAGCGCGGGCAGCGAGAACGAGCCGATGAACACCAGGATCAGCACGGGGATCAGGGTCCATGCAATCTCCAGCGGCGTATTATGGGTAAAGGTCGCCGGCGTCGGGTTGGCTTTGCGGTTATAGCGCGCCGCGATGTAGAGCAGCAGCGCCGTCACAAAGACCACGATGACGGTAATGATGACCAGAATGGTGTGATCGAGCCATTGCAGATCGCGGGCGATGTCGGTCGCGGCGGGCTGGTGCTCGGTGCCGCCAGGAACGGGCGCCCCGACGATTTCCAAGGCCTGCGCCAGAACCGATCCGGGCAGAAACACCCCAAGACCGGCGGCGGCAAGAGCGTTGAAGGAGGACAAAAGACGCATGTTCATTTCCCGTATCCATGGGCGGCTTTGCTGCCACCTTTTCGACCCCGCCCAAGGAGTGGGCAGAATCCCGTTATATCTTCCGGCCCGTGAAACCATATTCGCCGCCGCGCGACAAGAGAAAGCTGCGGCAAATCCGTGCGCTTTGATCCTGATCAAGGCAAAAATCCCTCACTTTGCGGGTGCTGCGTCAATGGGGTGCGGGGTGGGGTGCGGGGTGGCTTGTCAGAGGGCTTGCTGGGCGCAGCCTTGCGACTGCCGCCTGCCGCGCCTAAGTTCGCTGCAAAGGGCAGACAGCGCGTCTGACCCAGAGCCTGAAAGCAGACCGATGAGTGATGCCCCCTTCCGCCCCTTTGAAACCCATCTCGATGAGGCCAGCGCGCTTGCCACCCTGCGCGCCGCCACCCAAGGTGCCGATGATGGCGAATTGTTTCTGGAACGGCGGCGGTCTGAATCCATCGTGCTGGACGATGGGCGGATCAAGACGGCAAGCTATGACGCCTCGGAAGGCTTTGGCCTGCGCGCGGTGCGTGGCGAGGTGGCGGGCTATGCCCATTCGACCGAGATCAGCGAGAAATCCCTGCTGCGCGCCTCTGAGACCGCACGGCTGGCGGTGGGCTCGGGTGGCGGCACCTTGGCCGATGCCCCTGCCCGCACCAATATCAAGCTTTACGGCGATGCCGATCCGATGGCCGATGCCGCCTTTGCGGTCAAGATCGACCTGCTGAAGGAAATCGACGCCTTTGCCCGCGGGCTTGATCCGCGGGTGGTGCAGGTCTCGGCGGTGATTTCGGCGGGGCTGCAAGAGGTGGAAATCCTGCGCCCGGAAGGTCTGCGCTATTCCGACGTGCGCCCGATGGCGCGGATGAATGTCTCGGTGATCGTCGCCGACAAGGGCCGCCGCGAGTCGGGTGGCATGGGCGGCGGTGGCCGCTTTGGTCTGGCGGGGCTGATGCAGGCGAGCCATTGGCAGCCCCTGCTGCGCGAGGCTTTGCGGATTGCGCTGGTCAATCTGGACGCGGTGCCTGCGCCTGCGGGGATCATGGATGTGGTGCTGGGGCCGGGCTGGCCGGGCATCCTGTTGCACGAGGCGATTGGCCACGGGCTGGAAGGTGATTTCAACCGCAAGAAAACCTCGGCCTTTGCCGGGCTGATGGGCGAGATGATTGCGGCCCCCGGTGTGACGGTGCTGGACGACGGCACCATTCCCGACCGGCGCGGCTCGATCAGCATCGACGACGAGGGCACGCCGTCGCAGAAAAACACCCTAATCGAGGACGGGCGGCTGGTCGGCTTCATGCAGGACCGCCAGAACGCGCGGCTGATGGGGGTGGCTGCGACCGGCAACGGGCGGCGCGAGAGCTATGCCCATATCCCGATGCCGCGCATGACCAACACCTATATGCTTTCGGGCAAGGATGACCCGGCGGGGATCGTCGCCAGCCTGAAAGACGGCATCTATGCGGTCGGCTTTGGCGGCGGTCAGGTCGATATCACCAACGGCAAATTCGTGTTTTCCTGCACCGAGGCCTACCGGGTGCGCAATGGTGTGGTCGGCGAGGCGGTCAAGGGCGCCACCCTGATCGGCGACGGCGCCACGGCGCTGAAACACATCCGCGCCATCGGCAATGATCTGGCGCTTGACCCCGGCATCGGCAATTGCGGCAAGGCCGGGCAATGGGTGCCGGTGGGCGTCGGCCAGCCGACGCTGATGATCGGCGGGCTGACGATCGGCGGCTCGCAGACCTGATCGGCGCGGTCTGAGGCGTTGCAATTCGGAGCGGGGCAGGCAAGATGGCCCTGCCCCGCACCGGAGATGCCCCACACCGGAGATACCATGACCCTGCTCTTTTCTGCCCCTGATGGTTTTACCCTGCTTGGCTGGCTTGGCTATCTGAAGGCCGCGCTGATTGCCTGGCTGGCCCCTGCCCTGATTGCCGCCGTGGCTTTGGCGCTGCAGTGGGGGCTTGGCACGCAAAATTGGGGCAACGGCTGGCTGATGCTCTGGACCTTCTCGGTGCTCTTGCTGTTCTCGCCGGCGCTGAGCTGGGCGGCGCTGGTGCTGGCGGCTCCCTTGGTGGCCGTGCTGATGAACCGGGGCTGGTTCGGCTATATCCCGGCGCTGATCATTGGCATGGGGCTTGGGGCGGCCCTTGGCTATCTCATCGGCAATGAAGCCATCGTGACCTTTGCCGCTGCCCTGTTGGCGCTG
This sequence comes from uncultured Alphaproteobacteria bacterium, assembly GCA_963815275.1. Lineage (GTDB taxonomy): Bacteria > Pseudomonadota > Alphaproteobacteria > Rhodobacterales > Rhodobacteraceae > Cypionkella. Next base: position 42,813 of record CAWFGD010000012.1, on the reverse strand, counting down.
TTGCGCGCCGCCGCCGCCCGCATCCGGCCTGCGGCGTTTCACTAGGTCGAAAGTCCCCGCGTCATCGCCTCGACCAGGGCCTGAACTTCGCTGGCCAGCACCTCGGCGGGCGTGCCGATAAAACGCGCTGTCAGGCCAAGATGCACCACGCCATGCACGGCGGCAAAGACCGTCTTGGCGCGGCGGTGCAGAAGAGCTGGCTCCAGATCGGGCCGCAGTGCCGCCAAGGGGCCGACGATCTGGGCGATCAGCACGGCATGTTCGGCGCGATGCCACTCGGGCGGCTCCACCCCATCGGGCAGCCGGTGGGTGAACATCGCCGACCAGAGATGAAAGTTCTGCATGGCAAAACCGACATAGGCCTGCGCCAGCGCCAGCAGCTTGGCTTTCGGCTCGGCCGCCTCTGGCACCGCAGCAGACAAAGCCACACCAAGCCGCGCCAGACTGCGGGAATTGACGTGCAGCACGAGGCGGTCAAGATCCTCGAAGGCATTGTAAAGCGCGCCCAAGGCACAGCCCGCATCTTGCGTCACCTCGCGCGCCTTCAGCCCGGCGAGACCAGCATCAGCAATTCGCGCCTCGGCGGCATCGATCAAGCGATTGCGCAGATCTTCGCGCGCCTCTTCGCGTTTGTTGCTCATTCCGCCTCCGAATTGTTTCCTGAACGACGTTCACTATTATCTTGAACAGTGTTCACGCTTCTGCCATACAGGCTGCATGAACACGGTTCATAACAATGGAGACGGAAATGTTCAAACTCTTTGTCACCCTGCTGCGCGGCCAAAGTGCGGATGCCACCGAGGCATTGAGCGACGCAGCCGCCCTGCCGCTGCTGCGCCAACAGCTGCGCGATTGCGCGGGCGCGCTGGAAACCGCGCGCCGCTCTGTCGCCATGGTCATGGCTTATGAGGCGCGCGAGAAGAAATCAGCCGCGCGCATCGCCGAGCAACTTGCCGATCTGGAAGCCCGCGCTTTGGATGCGCTGGCCAAAGGCCGCGAGGATCTGGCCAGCGAAGCCGCCTCTGCCCTTGCCAATCTCGAAGCCGAGGCTGCCACCACTGCCCGCGCGATTGCGACCTATGGCCGCGAAATCGCCCATCTGCGCGGCGTGGTTGCCGAGGCCGACGCCCGCTTGCGCGATCTGCAACGTGGCCACCACCTTGCCTTTGCCACAGCACAAACCCAAAACCTGCGCGCCAAGACCCCTGCTGCGGCCACGGCCACGCTGGACGAGGCCGAGACCACCCTCACCCGGCTGCAAAACCGCCAGGCCGAGACCGAGGCGACGCGGGCTGCGATGCTGGAGCTTTCCGCCTCGACCAACGCCACCGCGATGCAAAACCGCCTTGCCGCCGCAGGCTGTGGCGCGCCCCTGCGCCCCGATGCCGCCTCGGTGCTGGCGCGACTTCGCGCCAAAGCCGCCTGACCTGCTGGCAAACCCGCCAAATCTCGCTAGTTTACCCCTCAAAGGATGATGCAAATGTCTGATGCCCTGCCGATGAAACCCTCCGCCGCCTGGAATATGTTCACCTACCTCAACTTCGGCGTTGCCGCTGTGATGATGGCAGGCGGCATCTACTTCATGGAGGCCAGCTTTGCCGCCAAGGGCTTTTACGCCATGGCCGCTCTGATGCTGGTGAACTCCACCGCCGCGATCACCAAATCGATCCGCGACGCCGAGGAATCCCAGCGCCTGCACAACAAGATCGACGAGGCCCGCACCGAACGGCTGTTGATGGAAACCGCAGGCCCACGCGGCTGATCCCGAAGGGCGGGCGCAAAGCCCGCCCCCCCTGCCCTTTTTGCCGAAAGCCCAGATCATGCCGAAGCCCCTGCGCCTGCTTGGCCACGCCCTCTTTCTGCTGAGCCTCGCCCTTGCCACGGCCTGGGCCGCCACCGCCCTCTGGATCCAGATCGCAGCGCCGCTGGTCTGGCTGCCATTGGCCGCCCTTGCCGCCGCCTGCCTCACGGCTTTGGCATGGCACTGGCGGCGCCCTGCGGCTTCTTGGGCTGTGATCGCTGTGGCCAGCCTTGCCATTGCGGTCTGGTATCTTTCCCTGCAACCGCGCCAGGATCGCGACTGGGCCGCCGACGTCGCCCATAACGTAACGGGCGAGGTTTCGGGCAATATCGCCAGCCTGCACAACATCCGCAACTTCCGCTGGACCAGCGAAACCGAGGCCGAAGAAGCCTGGGAAGACCGCAGCTATAACCTCGACGAGATCACCTCGCTGGATATGTTCACCTCGACCTGGGGCGACCCGAACATCGCCCACCTGCTGGTCAGCTTTGGTTTTCAGGACGGCGCGCAGCTGGTCTATTCGGTGGAAATCCGCAAGGAGAAGGGCGAGGTCTTCTCCTCGATCGGCGGCTTCTTCCGCCAGTTCGAAATCGCCCTGATTGCCGCGACGGAAGAGGATATCGTCCGCCTCCGCACCAATCAGCGCGGCGAAGACGTCCATCGCTTTGCGATCAAACTTGACCCCGAGAAACGCCGCCAGCTGTTCCTGACCTACCTCGCCTATGGCAACCAACTCGCCGGCAAACCGCAGTTCTACAACACCGTGACCGCCAACTGCGCCTCGACCGTCTACGCGCTGGTCAAATCCATCGAGCCGCAGCTGCCGCTGGACAGCCGCCTGCTGTTTTCCGGCCAGCTGCCCGAATACATCGACGAGCTTGGCGGGCTGGAAGGCGACGATGCCGATGGCCGAACGCCGCGCCATGGCCGCGATCAGCGCCAAGGCGCAGGCGATCCCCGAGGCGGCAGATTTCTCGGCGCTGATCCGGACAAACTGACGCGCTTTCATCTTGGCTGTAAATATCCCCGCCGGAGGCTCCGACTTCGGCCGTGGAAGCCTCCGGCGGGGATATTTCTGACCAAGATGAAAGCCGCTTAGCGCCCGAATTTGCCTTTGAGCGCATCGGCAAAAGCATTGCCAGCCGCAGCAGAGCCCGCCTGGGTTGGCAGCGGTTTGCCGCGAGGCGGGGCGGGCTGGCGGTCCTGGCTGCGTTCGCGGGCTTGCTCGCGCGCCTCACCACTGTCGGATTTCATGGTCAGGCCAATGCGTTTGCGCGGCACGTCGACCTCGACCACCCGGACCTTGACCACATCGCCGGCCTTGACCACCTCATGCGGGTCCTTGACGAATTTGTCGGCGAGCTGGCTGACATGGACCAGCCCGTCCTGATGCACGCCGATATCGACGAAAGCGCCAAAGGCCGCGACATTGGTCACGGTGCCTTCCAGCATCATGCCGGGTTTGAGGTCGCGGATATCCTCGATGCCATCGGCGAAGGTGGCGGTCTTGAAGCTGGGGCGCGGGTCGCGGGCGGGTTTTTCCAGCTCGGCGAGGATGTCTTTCACCGTCGGCAGACCGAATTTCGCATCGACAAAGGCGCGCGGGTCAAGCGATTTCAGCGCCGCGCCATCGGCCATCAGGGCGCGGATATCGCGGCCGCAGGCGGCGACGATCTTGCGGGCGAGATCATAGGCTTCGGGATGGACCGAGGAGGCATCCAGCGGTTCCTTGCCGCCCGAGATGCGCAGAAACCCTGCGGCCTGTTCAAAGGCCTTCGGCCCCAGCCGCGCGACCTTGAGAAGCTCGCGCCGCGTTGCAAAGGGGCCGTTGGCATCGCGGTGGGCGACGATGGCCTCGGCCAGACCTGCGCCCACGCCGGACACCCGCGCCAGCAGCGGCGCGGAAGCGGTGTTCAGATCGACCCCGACCGCGTTCACTGCGTCTTCGACCACGGCCTCAAGGCTGCGGCCCAGCCGGTATTGATCAACGTCGTGCTGATACTGGCCGACGCCGATGGCTTTCGGTTCGATCTTGACCAACTCGGCCAGCGGGTCCTGCAGCCGTCGCGCAATCGAGACCGCACCGCGCAGGCTCACATCCAGATCGGGGAATTCCTTGGCCGCGAGTTCCGAGGCCGAATAGACCGAGGCTCCCGCTTCGGAGACGATCACCTTGACCGGCTTTTCCGCCCCCGGCAGCACGGCCAGGAGATCGGCCACCATCTTTTCGGTCTCACGGCTTGCCGTGCCATTGCCGATCGAGATCAGCTTGACGCCATGTCTGGCGATCAGTTGCGCAATCGCCACCTGCGCGCCGCGCAGGTCGTTCTTGGGCTGGAAGGGATAGACCGTGTCGGTGCCGAGCACCTTGCCGGTGGCATCAACCACCGCGACCTTGACGCCGGTCCTGATCCCCGGATCAAGGCCCATCGTCGCCTTGCCACCGGCAGGAGCCGCCAGCAGCAAATCCTTGAGATTGCGGGCAAAGACCGCAATCGCTTCGGCATCGGCGCGCTCGCGCAGCTCGCTCATCAGATCAAGGCTCAGCGAGGTCTTCAGCTTGACGCGCCAGGCCCAGGCCGCCGCCTCGCGCAGCCAGGCATCGCCTGCGCCGCGGCCACCCGCAGCCAAGGCGGCAGCGCAGGCGCGTTCGGCCGGGCTGTCGCCTTTGGGCGCCTCGGGGTCAATCTCCAGATCCAGCGTCAGGAAGCCCTCTTTCTGGCCGCGCAGCATCGCCAGCACGCGGTGGCTTGGCGCGCCCGCCCAGGCCTCGTTGTGGTCGAAGTAATCCGAGAACTTCGCCCCTGCCGCCTCTTGACCCGCCACGCCGCGCGCCTGCAGGCGGCCGACCTGCTTCATATGGCTGCGCAACCGGCCCAAGAGGCTGGCGTCTTCAGCCAGACCCTCGGCAAGGATATCCCGCGCGCCTTCAAGCGCCGCCTTGGTATCGGGCACCGCCTCGGACAGGTAGCCCTGCGCCAGAACCACGGGTTCTGCGGTGCGGTCGGCCAGAATCGCCTCGGCCAAGGGGCCAAGGCCATTCTCGCGCGCGATCATCGCCCTTGTGCGGCGTTTGGGTTTGTAGGGCAGGTAGATGTCCTCGAGCTCGGCCTTGCTCACCGCCTTGGCCAATGCCCCCGACAGCGCCTCGGTCAGCTTGCCCTGCTCGGTGATCGAGCTCAGAATCGCCGCCCGCCGCGCCTCAAGCTCGCGCAGATAGACCAGCCGCTCGGCCAGCTTGCGCAATTGCGTGTCGTCCAGCCCGCCGGTCACCTCTTTGCGATAGCGCGCGATGAAGGGCACCGTCGCGCCCTCGTCCAAAAGCGCGATGGCCGCGGCGACCTGAGCCGGCTGCGCCGCAATTTCACCAGCGATTACAAGGGGGATACGGCGGGCAGCTTCGGGGGTCATCGGGTCTTCCTTCACAAATCGGACCCCGACCATACCCCCGCGCCCGCGCCGCGCCAAGGGGCCGAAACGCCCATAGCGCCCCAAAGGGCGGTATCGGCGGCGCAGCGTAGTAATGGAAAGGATGGTACCACGTCCCCGGCTCGAACGGGGGACCTCTTGATCCACAATCAAGCGCTCTAACCAACTGAGCTAACGCGGCACTTGAGGGGCCATTTACCCGCCCCTTTGGCCAATTGCAAGAGCCGGAAGTGCTAAAGTGTGCGTGACCAGAATTGTTCGATCAGATCGAGGCCAAAGGCATGGACCGGCACCTCGCGCTCCAGCGCAAAGCCGTTGCGGGCGTAGAGCTTGCCCGCTGCGACGTGACTGCGATGGGTCCAGAGCCGCATTTCGCTATAGCCCGCCTCACGGGCGAAGCCCATGCAGGCCTCGAGCAGGCGCTGCGCCAGACCAGTGCCGCGCGCTTCGGGTTCGAGGAGAAACATCCGCAGCTTGGCAACCTCTGGCCCCGCCGTGCGGTCCCTGAAGCAAAAGATGCAACCGAGCCGCTGGCCCTTGGCCTCGGCGATCCAGCCGCGCTCGCGCGCAGGGTCGCGCTGGAGGTGATATTCGGCAAGGATCGACGCCACCAACTGCGCAAAGCTTTCGTCAAAACCCTCGGCCTGGGCATAAAGCGCAGCATGCCGCGCGACGATCCATTGATCATCCGCCGCCGCATGACTGCGCAAAATCACCGCCTCTGTCACGCCGCCTCCATGCCTCGCTGCGGCGAAGTATTGCGTGATCGCGCTTGCACTGCCAGCCCCAATTCGCTAACCCCTTTGGCTGCAAGGGCTAGAGGGCAGACCATGGGCATCGACAAGCAAAGCGACATCGCCGCCAATATCCAGATCGGGCCGACCGAGTTGGGCATGGTGCGGATTTACATCGAGGCCGATGGCGGCATCGAGCTGCCGCTCGACTTCGATCCCGAAGAGGCCGAGGAAATCGCCGAAGAGCTGCGCGCCGCAGCCGAAGCGGCCCGTGCGGTGTCTTCCGGCGGCAAGCCGAAGAAAAAGCGCTAACCCGCCTCGCGCGCCAGCAACAGCGGCGCCACCCCCGGATCGCGGTAGGCCTGCAGGCGCAGCGCTGCGTGGCGGGCGAATTTCTGCACCATGACCTTGCGCCGGGCCGGTGGCAGCGGCGTCAGCGCGCCCATGCGCACAATCTCGGCGTCATAGGCATCGGCGAGGATCAGGCCGGAACCTTCGGGCAAAAGCTCGGTGGGGAAATTCGCATCCACCGCCCAGAAGAAGCGGTCGCACCACTCCAGATAGCCCTGCCATTTCTGATCGGCGCGATAGTCGGCGCGGCTGGATTTGCATTCGATCACCCAGACCTCGCCCTTCGGTCCCAGCGCCAGCAGATCGACGCGCAAACCGCCGCAAGGCACGAATTCCTCGACCGAGACGAAATCGAAGGCGCGCAACGCGCGGGCCACGCCGCGGGCAAGACGCTGGCCGGGCATCGGCGGCAGAGGAAAGGCGCTGTCTGTCATGGTTAAATCATGCACAAAAGGTGAACACGGCGCAAGGAAAAACACGTGCAGCGCCCTTGCGCGGCGGGCAACACAAGCCTACATTCAAAGGCGGCGGGTTCTGCTCTTCTCGTGAATGGCCCTTTTCCAGTGGCCGATAAGCATCTCCGAGGGAGCTGGCTCTGGCAAGATCCTGGTCTTGCTACCTGGTGACCAACCTGAACACTCAGGCTCTCGGGAAATTCACGCCGTCACGGCCGCTGCGGGCCCGCCACTTTACCCTTCGCAGCCAGCTTGACGCGGAGCGGCCGCGTCACATCCGGGGCGCGCGTGCCGCTGGTCGGCCCCGGACCCTCGGGGTCTTCGGCCATGCGCATCACGGCGATGCCGAATTGCGCGCCGCCAAAGAGCACGCCGTTCATCACGAAGATCATCGCGGCGGCGACCTGACCCATGTCAGAGCCCAAGATCAGATGGCGGATGCCCGCCACGTCGAGCCACAATAGGGCCCCAAGAAACACCGCCGAGAGGCCAAAGCCAAAGGCGATGCTGACAATGTAAAGCTTGATGAGTTTCGGCATGGCAGACTCCTCTCCTCTGCGCAGTCTACCACAGATTTCCCTCGATTGCATTGGTCGACTTGTCGCGGGGCCTGTCTGCGACCAGCAGGGCAACGGCAAGAAAGGGGCAGGTTGCCCTGTCCCGAGGCTGGTCAAAAAAAGGGGCAGGTTGCCCTGCCCCAAGTCTATGAAAAAGTCTTCCGCAAGTGCGGGTTAGAAACCGTAGACGAGCGAGACGCCCAACTTGTTGTCGGCCCGGATGGCGCGGCTGTCGTTATACTCGGTCAGATAGCTGACGCGGGTCGAGAAAGCGTCCGTCATCTTGAAGTTCACCCCGAGGTCGTTGTTCACCCGCAAAGCGCTTTCCGATTTCAGAATATCGGTGTCCATCGTCGCAAAGACGTTTTCGTTGAACTTGTAGAAGAACCGCGACGAGGCGATGCCGGTGGTTTCGGTCGTGCTATTGCTCAAACCGTCCTCGAGATAGCCCACGCCAACACCGGCCTGCACGCGCCATGCCATCTGGTCGGTATTGATCAGACGGATACCCGGACCAAAGCCGATGAAGGCGTCGGTCTTGGTCTCGGCTGCGGTCGAAGCCAGCCCATCGGATTCAACGCGGCCCAGCACAAAGCCATAGAGTTGGTCGTTGAAGTAGTAATTGGCATCATAGACGGCAAGCAGGTCTTCCTTGGTATTGGTGCCCGCCTGATCGGCATAGTCTGCCGCAAAGCTCAGGGTTTGGACAAAGGGCCCCATGCCATAGCGCAGACGTGCGCCAGCGCTGAATTCCTGACTTTCGTTATTGCCGGTCTTGCCCGAATAGCCAAGCGAGGCCGAGCCCGAGAGGCCTTGGCGCATCTCTTGATTGCCAAAGCGCATATCGTCATTTGCGCGCGCCAGATCCTTGTTCACGTCGCGCTCGATATCATCGATGCGGTCATTTGCCGACTCGATGCCGGTCAGGCTCGTCTGAGCCAGTGCCGGCACGCTCAGGGCCACCATTGCAAGCGCAGAGGCCCCTGCCATACGCGTAAAAGTCTTCATGTGCCGTCCTTTCAAACATCAAATAGAACTGCAGACAAACCCCTGCCTGCCTGCATGGGAGTGCAGATGACCCACCAACACCACCACGACAAGAAGCGTTCCCAAACTTTTGAAAAGCCTGCATATTCTCGCCGAAATATGAAAAAAGGCGGCAAGATCATGCCACTTGGCCGTAACATTTCCGACCTCACGCAAACGTCAGGAAACCGTATCTCCTCTCAGACGTTATTCGCGCCGCGCTTTTTGTGCAGATGCAGAAAAGGCCGCGCTGAGGGCGCGGCCTTGGGGAATGGCAGGGAAAGATCGGCCGGGGGTCGGGTCAGAAGGCTTCGGGCTTGGCCTCACGTGCCATGTGATCAAGCACGGCGTTGACGAATTTCGACTCCTTGCCATCGGGAAAGAACGCCTTGGCGACATCGACATATTCGGTGATCGCCACCTTGGGCGGGGTTGGCATCTCGCAGATCTCGGCCCCAGCGGCGCGAAACAGCGCCCGGAGCACCGGATCAATCCGGTCAATCGGCCAAGCCGCGACCAAGGCGCGGTCGGTCAACTGGTCGATCCTGGCCTGAAAGTTCACCGCCTTGTCGATCACGGCGCGAAAGTGGATCGAGTTGCCCTCGGCCATCTCGTCGCCATCATAGGTGGCGCCAAAGCGGTGGGTTTCGAACTCGCGCACGATGGTTTCCACGGTCTGGCCCGAGGTCTCCATCTGAAACAGCGCCTGCACCGCATAAAGCCGTGCCGCTGATTTCATCTGTTTCTTGTCAGGCTTGCTCATCGCCGAAAACCGCTTTCTTTTCTCACGCCCGCCCCTTTGCGGGACAATGCGCGCAAGTGCAAGGGCCAGAACCCCTCAGGCGCGTGCAAAAAAGCGCTCTGCTGGCAGATATCCGGCAAGGCGGCCTGCCGCGCACCACTCCTGCTCCAAAGGCAGATCGCCGACCAGCAACACCCGGTCCGAGGGCGTCTTGCCCAAGGCTGCGCGGATCAGGGCCCGCGTCTCGGGAAAATTCGCCAGCGCAAAGGGGGCTGGGTGGGCCGCATTCAGAGCCGCATTCTGCGCCATCACCTGGGCCCGCAAGGGGGCGGTGGCAAGACCGATGCGGTCGCAGTCCATCGCCAAAAGCTTCGCGGCCTCTTGTGGCCCGATATCCTTGCGCCCCTTGATCAGCCGCAAGGCGTTGGAGGAGAACAGAAAGGCCACCAGATCATGCCCGGTCGCTGCCCGCACCGAGGCATAGGTCTTGTATTCCAGCCCCAGATCCTGCGCCCGCTTGACCCGCAGCCGCACCACTTCGATCGGCAGAGTGGGCAAAAGCGCCTCCCGCGCGGCCTTCCAGCAATGGCTGCGCCAAGCCAGACCCGGCTCCATGCTGGGCCCGCGATTATGCCCGATCTCTGCCATGTGAGCCTCCTGTCCTCGGCCACCGAACTGGGGCGCCACCTGTCTTGCTGCAAGGCTAATACGCGGCCCGCTTCGCGACAAGATCTCGATTTCGCCGCATTCTTGCCCGGCGGCGCGGTTAGCTTTAAGGCATCAGTGAAGTTTACCGTTTAAACCCTCTTGCCAGTGACCCCGCCGCGGATCTTAAAGGTGCCATGCAAACCTCCGGCCACAATCGCCGTTTCCTCTTCCTGCAGGGTCCGCACGGGCCCTTCTTCAGCCGTCTGGCACGTTTGCTGCAAACCGCGGGGGCCGAGGTCTGGCGCGTCGGCTTCAACCGCGGTGACCGCGCCTTTTGGCCGATGAGTGCCAGCTTTCTGCCCTACAAGGGGCGATCGGAGGATTGGCCCGCTGCTTTCCGCCTGATCCTTGCGCAGCGCAACATCACCGATATCGTGCTTTACGGCGACACCCGCCCGATCCACGCCGAGGCGATCCGTGCCGCCCGCGACGTCGGGGTGGTGGTGCATGTCTTCGAGGAAGGCTACCTGCGGCCCTATTGGGTGACCTATGAACGCGGCGGCTCGAACGGCAATTCGCGGCTGATGCAGATGGGCGTGCCCGCGATGCAAAAGGCGCTGGAAACCCTGGATATGGAGCTGCCAGACGCCCCCGCCCGCTGGGGTGACATGCGCCAGCATATGTTCTGGGGCGCGCTGTATCATTGGTTCGTAATGGTCGGATTTTGGGATTATCGCAATTTCCGCCCGCATCGCGCCCTGAGCGTGGGCCAGGAATTCTGGCTTTACGTCAAACGCCTGGCGCTGTTGCCGATCCACCGTTGGGAACGCATCGCCGCCACCTTGCGCATCAAGCACGGCGGCTTTCCCTATCACCTTGTGTTGTTGCAGTTGGAACATGACAGTTCTTTCCAGATGCATTCGCCCTTCAAAACCATGAGCGAATTTCTCGAGGTGGTGATGGAGGGCTTTGCCAAGGGGGCAGCGCCGCATCACCATATCGTCTTCAAGGCCCACCCATTGGAAGATGGCCGCGTTCCCGTGGCGCATGAGATCAAGCGGCTGGCCCGTATCCATGGCGTGGCGGATCGGGTGCATTTCGTGCGCGGCGGCAAACTGGCCGCACTCCTCAACCACGCCCGCTCGGCGATCACGGTCAATTCGACCGCAGCGCAGCAGGTGCTGTGGCGCGGCTTGCCGCTGAAAACCTTTGGAGCGGCGGTCTATGCCAAGCCGGAATTCGTCTCGACCCAATCCCTGCGCGAGTTCTTTATTCTGCCAACCCGCCCCGACAGCCGGGCTTACCGCGACTATCGCCACTACCTGCTGGAAACCAGCCAAGTGCCCGGCGGCTTCTACAGCTCGCGTGGCAGGCGCGAGTTGCTACGACAGGTGGTAGATATGATGCTGCAAACCGAAGACCCCTATGACGCGCTGACCTCGGGAAAAGCGGCACCACGGCAACAGTTACGCCTGGTAAACTGACCCGCGAAACCAAGACTGGCATATTGTTTCGTCTTTATGTAGCCTTACAGGCAAAACTTGAGGCAAATCCAGTTAAAGGAGCCCGGGCAGTGAAAATTACCGGAACGAGGGGGGCGACAGCCCTGGCCCTTGTGACGCTTGTGAGTGTGGTATCGGCCTGTGGCCTGCCGCGTTCGGGGCCGAACAAGGCAGAAATCTTCAAGGGGTCGGTCCTGAAAGAGGGCGACGCCTTTATCGTCAGTGTCAATTCCCGCGTGACCCGCGCCACTGCGGTGACGCCGTCGCTGGGATTTTCGTCTGATTTCATGAAAGCGGGCGTGCTTGGCTCGGATGTGATCTCGCCCGGCGATACGCTGGGACTGACGATTTTCGAGAACGTCAAGGATGACCCGCTTTTGGGCAATACCGGGCAACGTGTCTCGGCTCTGCAGCAAATTCAGGTCGATGGCGCGGGCTATATCTTTGTGCCCTACGCGGGCCGCGTCAAGGCTGCGGGGCAATCACCCGAAGGCCTGCGCAATGTGCTGACCGAAAAAGCTCGACACGCAAACCCCCGATCCGCAGATCTTGGTCGAGCGGCTGGCGGGCGACGGCTCGACCGTCTCGATCTCGGGCTTTGCCGGGGCGCAGGGTATCATTCCGATCGAACGGCCGACCCGCACGCTTGCGGCATGCTCGCCAAGGCCGGCGGTGTCACCATCGAGCCGGAAGTCGCGATCATCCGCGTCACCCGGGGCAACAAGACCGGGCAGGTCTGGTTGCAGGATCTCAACCAGAACCCCGGCCTCGATATCGCGCTGCGCCCCGGCGACAAGATCTTTGTCGACCGCGACACCCGCGCCTTTACCGCGTTGGGAGCAACTGGTTCGCAAAACCGCGTGCCCTTCACCAGTCAGACCCTCTCGGCCATCGAGGCGATTGCCACGGTCGGCGGGCTTGAACACCGGCACGGCCGACCCGACCGGCGTCTTTGTCTTCCGCAACGAACCGGCGGCGATTGCCAATAGCCGTGCTGGGCCGCAAGGATCTGGTTGGCGATCAGCGCATGGTCTATGTGCTTGATCTGACACAACCAACCGGCATGTTCGAGGCGCGCGATTTCCTCGTGCGCGACGGCGACACGGTCTATGTCACCGAAGCGCCCTTCGTGCAGTGGAGCAAGACGCTCTCCGCGATCACCGGCACCACCGGCGCGGCGGACAACTTGGCCACCGTGCGGCCAGCTGACCCGCCTTGCCTGACTTTGGCGCAAAACCACAGGCCGTCGGGGCGATCCCCCGGCGGCTTTTCTATTACAACGCAGGCTTCCTGCGGCAAAAGCAGCTGCGCCGAATGCTGGAGCTGGCGGGCCATGACCTGCGGCTGGGCCGTCCCTCTGCGGGCGACGGCGTGGTGGTCTGGGGCCATTCCCCCTATGCGGCGCGGGGCGAGGCGGTGGCGGCGCGGACGGGGCGTGCCTGTCGTGCGGCTGGAGGATGCGTTTCTTGCGCTCGATCCGACCGGGCCGGATGGGCGAAGCGCCGCTCGGCCTGCTGATCGACGGGCTGGGCGTGCATTTCGACAGCGCCGCGCCTTCGGCGCTGGAGCAGATCCTTGCTCGCCATCCCTTGGACGATTTCGAACCTTTTGACGCGGGCTCGCGACGGTATTGTCGCGGCTGCGGGCGCTGGACTTGTCAAAATACAACATGCACGCCGCAGATGCTCGTCCTGCCAGCGCCCGGCTATGTGCTGGTGGTCGACCAGACCGCAGGCGATGCCTCGATCCGCCATTCCGGGGCCTCTGCCGCGCGCTTTGCCGAAATGCTTGCTACTGCGCGCAGCCGATCACCCTGCCGCGCGCATCGTCATCAAGACCCATCCCGAAACCGCGCTTGGCCTGCGCGCGGGCCATTTCGGCCAGGCCGATGCGCACGGACCGCATCACCCTGCTCGACCGCCGCCGTCTCGCCCTGGGCGCTGCTGGACGGCGCGATCGCGGTCTACACCGTCTCGTCGCAACTGGGGTTCGAGGCGATCCTGGCGGGCCACCGGCCGCAGGTCTTTGGCCAGCCGTTCTATGCCGGCTGGGGCCTGACCGAGGATGCATTCCCCCTGCGCCCGCCGCCAGCGCCGCCTGACCCGCAGCCAGCTTTTCGCCGCCGCGATGATCCTGGCCCCGATCTGGTACGACCCCTGCCGCGACCGGCTGTGCAGCTTTGAAGAGGCGGTAGACCAGCTGGAGGCCGAGGTGCGCGCCTTTCGCGAAGACCGCGCGGGCCATGTCGCCAGCGGCATGCGGCTGTGGAAACGCGGCCGCTTGCAAGAGGTGTTTGGCCGGGAAAAGCCGCTGATCTTTCAGGACAATTTCGCCAAGGCCGCCCAGCGTGCCCGCAAGACGGGCCGCAGCTTGCTGGTCTGGGCTGGCAAGGTCCCCGACGCTCCGCCACCAGACCTGGCACTGCTGCGCCTTGAAGACGGTTTCCTGCGCTCGCGCGGGTCTGGGGGCCGATCTGGTGCCGCCGCTGAGCCTCGTCGCCGATGATCTTGGCATCTACTATGACCCCAGCCGCGAAAGCCGGTTTGAGCGTCTGATCCTTGCGCGGCCCGCCTGCAGGCGGCCGCGCCCGGGCCGAGAAACTGCTGCGCCGCTTGATCGAGACCGGGGCTGAGCAAATACAACCTGCCTGCGGCAGAGGCGCAGACTCTGCCTGCGGGGGTCAAACTGCTGGTGCCCGGTCAGGTCGAAGATGATGCCTCGATCCGTCTTGGCGCAGGTCGAGGTGCAGCACCAACCTTGGCGCTGCTGCAAGCCGCCCGCGCGGCTTTCCCCGAGGCCAAGCTGATCTACAAACCCCACCCCGATGTCGAAGCGGGGCTGCGCCAAGGGGCGATTGCCGCCGATGCGCTTGCAAGGCCTCGCCGATCATGTTGCCACGCAAGCCGATCCGCTCGGTCCTGATCATGGCTTGCGATGAGGTCTGGTCACCATGACCTCGCTTCTGGGGTTCGAGGCGCTGCTGCGCGGCAAGCCCGTCACCTGCCTGGGCGCGCCGTTCTATGCGGGCTGGGGTCTGACCCGTGACCTGGGCGCCGATCCCCGAGCGGCGCTTGCGCGCGCCCGATGGCCACCCGCTGCCGCGCCCCGATCTGCTGGATCTGGTCCATGCCGCGCTGATCGCCTATCCGCGCTATTACGACCCGGTCAGCCGCCGCCCCTGCCCGCCCGAGGTGGTGATCGACCGCCTTGCCAGCGGCGATCACGCCGCAGCGCGGTCTTGGCCTGCGTCTGCTGGCGAAACTGCAAGGCCGCTTTGCCACCCATGCCCGGCTGTGGCGGCGCTGACGCCTAGTAAATATAGCGGATCTGTTCGGTCCAATAGCGTTCGATCCGTTTCAGCGAGGTGTTCATATCCTCCATGCCCTCGGCATCGACCAGACTGCGCTTGGCCAGCCCCTCGGCGTGGCGGGCAAACAGATCGGTCAGCTGGCCGCGCACCGCGCGGCCCTTTTCGGTCAGCCGCACCCGCACCGACCGGCGGTCGATCTCGCGAGCGCTGGTGGTGCATGTAGCCCAGTTCCACCAGCTTTTTCAGATTATAGCTGACGTTGGAGCCCTGATAATAGCCGCGCGACTTCAACTCGCCCGCCGTCACCTCGTTCTCGCCGATGTTGAACAGCAAGAGCGCCTGCACCGAGTTGATCTCGAGGATGCCCAGCCGTTCGAATTCGTCCTTGATCACATCCAGCAGCAGGCGGTGCAGCCGTTCCAACAAGCGCGAGGTTGTCCAGATAGCCGGCCATGAACAGCCTTTTGCGAGCCGTCCAGCAAGGGGGCATGAAGGGTCATCTGCCGTCTCCGCATCCAGGTCACTGGCACAGAGATTCGGCGAAAAATACGCAAACATAACGTAAACTCGCCTCGATTTTGGCGAAAAATCAGGCGCGGCGACAGACGCATGCCGCGCAAATTGCGCGATTTCGGCCAATCAATTCAGCCAGATGCTGCGGGCGCAGGCATTTGCCCCAGAACCCAGGGCAGCAGATCCTGATCGTTCTCTTCCAGCAAGCACATCGTAAAGATCCAGCCGCTCGCGCGACATCCGCGCCAGATGCGCCTCGGCCAAGGGGCCCAGCACCAGATCCATTTCCTTGGTGCCGCGCCGCCACGACCGCATCGCCATGCGTTTCAGCCGCGCTTCTGCCGTCTCGCCCATCAGGCCACCTTTTTCATTTCGCCATCCAGCTTTTCCTCGGCGCGGCGCAGCTTGGCCGTGGTTTCCGCCAGTTGCTCGCGCAATTCGGCGATCTCGGCAAGCGCCAATCGCGCGCCCAGCGGCAAAGCCGCCTCGTCGACCGGCCCGCCGAGACCCGCCCGCGCCCGGTCATCAGCCACATCAGCGAGACGTTCAGCATCCCCGCCAGCATCTGCAGACGGTTGCCGCGCGGCTCCCATTCATCGTCCTCCCAGGCCGCCACGGTGGTGTCGCGCACGCCCAGACGCTCGGCCAACCCGGCCTGACTCAGATCCGCCGCCGGCGCGCGGCTGCCTAGTCGGTCGCCAAAGGTCGCCACGTCGTCGGCAAACCATGTGTTTTCGCTGATATCAGCCATCTTGCTTCTCCCAATTCTGATATGGCTTGATTGCTTGTGCTGCCTTCCTATGCCAAATAAACGCAAATCGCAAATCAGCCAGCCGGAGCCCTCATGGCCTTTCTGTCCGATACCCTCGCCCGCGTGAAACCCTCGCCCACCATCGCCGTGACCACCAAGGCGGCAGAACTGAAGGCCGCGGGGCGCGATGTGATCGGTCTTGGCGCGGGCGAGCCGGATTTCGACACGCCGCAGAACATCAAGGACGCGGCAAAGCGCGCGATTGACGCGGGCAAGACCAAATACACCGCCGTCGATGGCATCCCCGAGCTGAAAAAGGCGATCTGCGCGAAGTTCGTGCGCGAAAACGGGCTGACCTACGCGCCGAACCAGATCACGGTCGGCACGGGCGGCAAGCAGATCGCTGTACAATGCGCTGATGGCGACCTGCAATCCGGGCGACGAGGTGATCATCCCCGCGCCCTATTGGGTCAGTCTTATCCCGACATGGTGCTGCTGGCGGGCGGCACGCCGGTTCCGGTCGTGGCCGCGATCGAGACCGATTTCAAGCTGACCCCGGCGCAGCTGGAGGCGGCGATCACGCCGAAAACCAAGTGGTTCATCTTCAACTCGCCGTCGAACCCGACCGGCGCGGGCTATACCCGCGCCGAGCTGCGCGCGCTGTGCGACGTGCTGCTGCGCCACCCGCATGTCTGGATCATGTCGGACGACATGTATGAACATCTGGTGTTCGACGATTTCGAATTCTCCACGCCCCGCGCAGATCGAACCGGCGCTCTATGACCGCACGCTGACCTGCAACGGCGTGTCGAAATCCTATGCCATGACCGGCTGGCGGATCGGCTATGCGGCGGGTCCGGTGGCGCTGATCAAGGCGATGGGCACGATCCAGTCGCAGTCCACCTCGAACCCCTGCTCGATCAGCCAATATGCGGCGCTCGAGGCGCTGACCGGGCCGCAGGATTTCCTCGCCCCAAACCGCAAGCTGTTTCAAAGCCGCCGCGATCTGGTGGTGGCGATGCTGAACGAGGCCAAGGGCATCACCTGCCCCAAGCCCGAAGGCGCGTTCTATGTCTATCCCGACATCTCGGGCTGCATCGGCAAGACCTCGGCCGCGGGCACCAAGATCACCAATGACGAGGTGTTTGCCACCGCCCTGCTGGAAGAAACCGGCGTCGCCGTGGTGTTTGGCGCGGCCTTCGGGCTTTCGCCGAACTTCCGCGTCAGCTACGCTACCTCGGACGAGCTGCTGCGCGAGGCCTGCACGCGCATCCAGAGCTTCTGCGCGGCACTGACGTAAGAGGACACATGGCTGGCGATCTGCCCGACTATTTCTTTCGCATCCGCGAAAACGGCGCAGTGGTGTTCAGAGTCGACACCGAAAACCGCCAGCGCCGCATCGAGATGGAAGAGATCGCCATCGTCAACGTCAAGAACGGCAACATCAAGCCGCATGGCGAGCGCAAGCTGACGCCAGCCGAAGTCAAGCTGATCACGGTCTGGATGGCCGAGCGCCTAGCCATGCTGGCCTCGCGCGATATCGACGACATCCTGCGCGCGGTGGATCATCTGAACCTGACGACGCAATGGGCGCAGACCCGCGCCGCGGATGACCAGTTGGACGCGGTGACCGACCCTCTGCTCCTGGCGATGCACGATCTGCGCACGGTTCTGGTGCGCAAGAAGGCCGAGCGGCTGATGAAGGCGGCAGAGCAAAGCGACGCCAAGCAGGCCTAGGCCGCCGCGCCGCCCCGCCCGCCCCCAAAAGCGCCACATCATCGTCACGGCGGCGAAGGTCAGCCCGATGACAAGGCCAAGCCAGAGGCCGACGCCGCCCATTCCCGCCCTGAAGGCCAGCAGATAGCCCGCAGGCATGCCGATCCCCCAATAGCTGACCGCCGCCGCCAGCATCGGCACCCGTGTGTCCTGCACGCCGCGCAACAGGCCCAGCGCCATGACCTGCATGGCATCGGCCATCTGAAACAGCGCCGCCATCGCCAGAAGCTGCACGCCAAAGGCAAGGATCGCGGCAGAGGCCGGATTGGCCTCGTCGAGGAACAGCGCCGATCAGCAGCTCGGGCCAGAGGGTGAACATCAGCACCATCGCCACGCCAAAGCCGACCGAGAGCGCGATGGCGACCTTGGCGCCGTCGCGCAAGGCCCTGCAGATCCCCCGCCCCCTCGGCGCGGCTGATCCGCACTGTCGCGGCATTCGACAGGCCCAGATGCACCATGAACGACAGCGCCGCGATCTCCATCGTGATGCCATGCGCGGCCAGTTCAACCGTGCCGATCCAGCCCATCATCAGGGCGGTGGCCTGAAACAGCGCGCTTTCGGCCAAGGCGGTCACGCCAATCGGCCAGCCAAGCCGGAACACCTGCCCCATGGCTTGCCAGTCGGGCCGCCAGAAGCGTTGAAACAGGTGAAAGCGCTTCAACTCGGGCAGCCAGGCGGCGTAAAGCGCCAGCACCGCAAAGGTCAGGCATTGCACCAGCAGCGAGGCCATCGCCGCGCCGCGCACGCCCAGTTCCGGCGCGCCCCAATGACCAAAGATCAACGCGTAATCCAGCACAAGGTTGACACCCACCGCCAGCACCGTGGTGATCAGCACGACCTGCGTGCGCTCCAGCGCGGCAAGATAGCTTTTCAGCGCCATCACCAAGAGCGCCGGGATCATGCCCAGCCCGCCGATGCGCAGGAAGTCCTGACCCAGGATCGCCACCTCGGGGCGCTGGCCCAGCGCCAGCAGGATCGGCTCGGCAAACCAGAACAGCGGGTAAGTCACCATGCCAAAGCCGATCGAGAGCCAGAGCCCCATGCGGGTGTCGCGGCGCACCTGCGCCTCGTCGCCGCGCCCCAGCGCCGAGGCCACCATCGGCATCACTGCCTGAGCAAAGCCCGAGCCCAGGATGAAAATCACGAAAAAGGAAGAGGTTGCCAGCACCACCGCCGCAAGCTCGTTGACCCCATACCAGCCCAAAAGCACGGTATCGGTGACATGCAGCGACATCTGCGCCAGATGGCTGCCGATCAGCGGCAGTCCCAACCCAAGTGTCGCCTTCGCATGGGCGGAATATGACTGTCTTTTGATCATATTTCCGCTTTACGCTGGCAAGATCACCGCGGCAAGATACCATTTCCGCCGCATCGCAGCGCAACGCGGCCGGGTCTTCGCAGCGGGGTTAGAACACGAAAAGACGACGGCACCCCAGATGCCGCCGCCCTCTCGAGGGGGATAAAGATGCAGAGCTATATCAGGATCAATCGTACCTCACTACGCCTGTCACTTTAGGTGATTCTTGTAACAGTCTCATACCCCGAACGGGGGATAGCGCCGGAAATACCCAGTCCCTGCACCAGCCCCCTTTTCTCGGCCGCCGCCCGCGCATAGGTTCGCCGCGAAAGCTTCGATGAAAGGTCTGCCCCATGCTCACGCTCTACGGCGTCTACCGCTCGCGCGCCTCGCGCCCGCTCTGGCTTCTGGCCGAGATCGGCATGGAGTTTACCCATGTGCCGGTCATTCAGGCCTACCGCCTGCATTCGGATCCCAAGGCCGCCGATGCGCCGCTGAACACCACCAGCCCAGCGTTTCTGGCCGTCAATCCGCAAGGCCAGATCCCGGCCTATACCGAAGACGATCTGGTGCTGACCGAGAGCCTTGCGATCACCCTGCACATCGCGCGCAAGCATGGCGGGCTTTTGGGCCAGCAGAGTGACGACGAAGCCGCGCTGATCGAGCAATGGTCGCTGTTTGCCGCCACCGCGGTCGAGCCTGCGGCGCTGGAGATCATGCTGGTGCAGAACGCGGGCGGTGGCGAGACCGCCGAAGGTCAGGCCAGCATCTCGATCAATGCCGCCAAACTGCGCCGCCCGCTGGCGCGGCTGGAGCTGCATCTGGAGGGCCGCGACTGGCTGGTGGGCGACCGCTTTACCGTCGCCGACATCAACGTCGCCGAATGCCTGCGCTATGCGCAGGGCCATCCCACGCTGCTGGGCGAGTTTCCGGCGGTGAAGGCCTGGCTCGAGCGCTGCCAGGCGCGACCGGCGTTCAAGGCGATGTGGGCGGCCCGCGAGGCGGAGCCGGCGTAAAGGGGGGCCTTCTGCCCCCCAGGCTGCAAGTGCAGCCTCCCCCCGAGGATATTTTCACAGAGAGGATGGGCAAGACACCGGCCCCGGGCCTCGCCTGCCGCATCGGGTGATCTAACCTGCGTGGGCCCCAAGGCAACAGCCCCAAGATCTTGCGTCCCGCCCCGGCTTTCGGTCTAATAGCCCGCAAAAGCCGCATAACAAGAATCGAGCACCCCATGGCCAACGACCTTCTCTCTGGCACGCCCGACACCTACGACGCCTCGTCCATCGAGGTGCTGGAGCCTTTGGAGGCGGTCCGCCTGCGCCCCGGCATGTATATCGGCGGCATTGACGAGCGCGCCTATCACCACCTTGCCGCCGAGATCATCGACAACTCGATGGACGAGGCGGTGGCAGGCCATGCCAACCGCATCGAGATCGAGCTGCACGCCGACGGCGCGCTGACCGTGCGCGACAATGGCCGCGGCATTCCGGTCGATCCGCATCCGAAGTTCCCCGACAAATCCGCGCTGGAGGTGATCCTGTGCACCCTGCACTCGGGCGGCAAGTTCAACGGCAAGGCCTATGAGACCTCGGGCGGCCTGCATGGCGTCGGCTCCTCGGTGGTCAACGCGCTGTCGGACCAGCTTTATGTCGAGGTCGCCAAGAACAAGGAGCTTTACGCGCAAAGCTTCTCGCGCGGCAAACCGCTGGGGCCGATCCAGAAGATCGGCGCGGCCCCGAACCGGCGCGGCACCTCGGTGACCTTCCACCCCGATGCCGCAGATTTTCGGCTCGCATCACTTTCGCCCCTCGCGGCTGCTGCGCATGGTGCGCTCCAAGGCCTATCTGTTTTCGGGCGTGGAAATCCGCTGGAAATCAGCGATCCCGGATGGCGACACGCCGATGGAGGCGACCTTTCACTTTCCCGGCGGTCTGGCCGATTACCTCTCGGATACGCTAGAGAAAACAACCACCTATGCCGACCGGCCCTTTGCCGGCAAGGTGTCGTTCCAGGAAAAATTCCAACGTTCCCGGCTCGGTCGAATGGGCGATCAACTGGAGCCCGGTGCGCGACGGCTTCATCCAGTCCTACAGCAACACCGTGCCCACGCCCGAAGGCGGCACGCATGAATTCGGCTTCTGGTCGGCGATCCTCAAGGGCATCCGCGCCTATGGCGAGTTGACCAAGAACCGCAAGGCCGAGATGATCACCCGCGATGACATGCTGACGGGGGGCTGCGCGCTGATCTCGGTCTTCATCCGCGAACCGCAATTCGTCGGCCAGACCAAGGACCGTTTGGCCACCGAAGAGGCCGCCCGCTATGTCGAAAACGCGGTGCGCGACCATTTCGACAACTGGCTGGTGTCGGATTCCAAATCCGCAGGGGCGATCCTGGATTTTCTGGTGCTGCGCGCCGAAGAACGGCTGAAGCGCAAGCAGGAAAAGGAAACCCAGCGCAAGACCGCGACGAAAAAGCTGCGGCTGCCGGGGAAACTGACCGATTGCTCGTCAAAAACCCGCGACAATACCGAATTGTTCATCGTCGAAGGCGACTCGGCGGGTGGCTCTGCCAAGGGCGCGCGCAACCGCGAAACTCAGGCGCTTTTGCCGCTGAAAGGCAAGATCCTCAACGTTTTGGGCGCGGCCTCGGCGAAACTGCACGACAACTCCGAAATCCGCGATATCTGCGAGGCTTTGGGCGTGCAGATGGGCACCCGCTTCAAGGTCGATGACCTGCGCTATGACAAGATCATCATCATGACCGACGCCGACGTCGACGGCGCGCATATCGCCAGCCTGCTGATGACGTTTTTCTTCACCCAGATGCGGCCCCTGATCGACAAGGGGCATCTCTACCTGGCCTGCCCGCCGCTCTATCGCCTGACCCAAGGCGCGCGCAGGCTTTATGTCGCCGACGATGCCGAGAAAGAGCAATGGCTGGCCAAGGGCTTGGGCGGCAAGGGGAAAATCGACGTCCAGCGCTTTAAGGGTCTGGGCGAGATGGACGCCAAAGACCTGAAAGACACCACGATGAACCCGGAAAGCCGCAAGCTGATCCGCGTCACCATCGACGAGGACGCGCCCGGCGAGACCGGCGATCTGGTCGAGCGGCTGATGGGCAAGAAACCGGAACTGCGGTTTCAGTATATTCAGGAAAACGCGCGGTTTGTGGAGGAGTTGGATGTTTAGCGGGGTTTGACCCCGCCACAGCCTGCCTCACCCATAATCGCTGCGACAAAACTGCTGCACCACGCTTTCGACGTCGAGCCTCGGTTTGTTGACCCGTTGCACGGCGCGCAAGATCAGGACGTTTGAGGCCAGTGAGGTCTCGATTTCAGGCTCGCGCGATAGTGGGGCAGCGGGTCGGGGCGCTTCGGCGGGCGTCATTGCCCGCGTCAGATCCGCCAGCAACCGCTCTGGCGCGCAGATCCCGCGCGAGAGGCGGCGGGCGCTGACCTCGACCTCCAGACGCGCCGAAATCGCCGCCTGCAACGCCTCGGCCGAGGCGCGGTTGCGAGTCTCGCTTAACGTGACAAAGCGGCCCGAGCCGAGGTAGGCCAGAAACACCCGGCTGCCCTGCCAGACCCCGGCGATGGCGGTTGCGACCTTGCCGATCAGCTGCTCGAACTCCGCGGCCGTCAGACGCTGGTGCAGCTCTGCGGCCTCTTCCAGCAGATAGCCGGTGACCTGCATGTTATAAAGCCCGGCGGGCAGTTGCCGCAGGTAGTTTTGCAGGGCGGGCAGTTCGATCGCCTGAGGCAGATCAAGGCCGATGCGGCGGGCAAAGCCCTCGCCCCAGTTCAGCCCCAAGCCGGCAAAAGCGCGCTCCAAGGCCGCCTTGGCCTCGCGTTCCCGCGCCAGCGCGGCACTGAGCGCCTCGGCAACCCGCATGCGGCTGCCAAGTTCCAAGCCATTGATCGGTTTAGAAATATAGTCCGAAGCCCCGGCGGCAAAGGCTCGATCCATATGGATCTTTTCCGCCATGGCGGTGACCATCAGGATCGGCACCAGACGATAGGCCGGCAGCGCCCGGATCGCAGAGCACAGCGCAATGCCATCCATTTCGGGCATGGTGATATCGAGCAGAAAACAATCATAGGGCGTGTCGGAGAGTTCGATGTCGAGCAGCGCCTCATCCCCGGAACTGACCGAGGTGATCTTGGCATAGCCCGCCTGTTTCAGCGTCTCGACCAGCAGTTCGGCAAAGACCGGATCATCGTCAACCGCAAGGATTTTCATTGTCTCGCATCCTTTCACCCAAAGACGCGAGGGCTTGGCGGGAGGCCGCCGGTCCTGCGCTTTACCAGAAAGCCTGCCTGCGCATTCCAGCAACTAAACGCCAAATTTGTGGCAAAACTGTGGGAAACCCGGATTTTGCTGCGGTTGCGCGGGGTTTTTGCCCTGCAAGATCACTCGCCTTGCAGCGGAGTCACGGCTGGGCTGGCCTCGCGGCGCAGCAGATAGATATCCATGATCCAGCCATGCGCCGCCCGCGCCTCTGCCCGCAGCGCCACAATCTGCGCGCCCGCCTCGGCCAGTCGCCCGACAACGATGATCTCCTCGCGCCATCCCCACATACCCCCCCCACCAGATACGTATCCCTGCCGGGTCAAGGCTCTGAAACGAACATTCCCCGTCCAGCATCACCACCGCCGTATCGACGCCCGCCGGAAACCCCTCATCCCGCAGCCGTCGCCCGGTCGTCACCACAAAGGGCGCGCCGATCTCATTCAGGGCAATCCCATGCGCCGCCGTCAGCGCATGAATAGAGGTCACCCCCGGCACGACATGCACCCGATCCGGCGGAACCAGCCGGGCCGCGATCCGCAGCGTGGAATCATAAAGGCTCGGGTCGCCCCAGACCAGCAGCGCCACCTTCGGAGCCATCGCCAATCGCGCGCCTTCCAGACCCCCGCGATCCGGTCGTGCCAATCCTCGACCCGGGCCTTGATAATCGGGGATGGTTTCATCCGCGGACCGGCAGGTCAAATTCGACGATCCGGGTCGCTGGATTGGTCAGCACATCGCGGCAGATCGCCAGGCGAAGCTCGGCCAGATCGGCCTTGCCTTCGCCCTTGCGCGGGATCAGGATCACCTCGGCCTGATTGATCGCCTTGATGGCTTGCAGCGTCAGATGGTCGGGATTGCCGGTGCCGATGCCGATCAGGGTGAGGTCGAACATAGTCTGAGTGTCCTTAGAGCAAAACGCGCGCCACCAGGATCGGCGCGCGTCATTTTAAGGGTTAATTGCGCGCGACCAGAGCCTGCCCGAGAGCCCGCCCAGAAGGCCCAGACGATCAGGCCGATGCCCAGAGAGCGGGCAGCGAAGGTGGCGGCCAGCTCGGGAGGGGCGACGCCGAAATAGCCTTCCAGTTCGGGCGCGCCGATCACATGCGGGGCGGCCAGAAGGGCTATGCCGCGGCAATGGCCGAGACACGCCGCGACCATAGGCCAAGCAGCGCCAACCCGCCTCCTGTGGCAAGCGCGGTGCCGAGCCACCAGATCTGCCGCTCGCGCAGATCGGCGGCCATGGTGCCGGGAAGTTCAGGCTGCAGTCCCAGGGCCGGAGCGAGTTGGAAGGCCGCAAAACCCGCGATACCCCAGAGCAGCCCGATCACGCAGATCGATGGTCTTGCCCAGGCTTGTCGCCAGGTTGAAGCCCGCGACAAGGATCAGGCGCATAGGCCGACATAGGTCAAGCCAAAGAACAGCGAAGTCAGCAGGTTACGGGTCGTGGGATCGTCGCCTGCCGCTTCGTGGTGGTGGCCGTCGGCGCCGTGATCAGCCGCCTCGGCCGAAGCCTCGGGTTGTGCCGCCTCGGGTTGTGGTGCAGCGGCGGGTTGGGGGGTGCCATGGTCGTGGGACATGCGGGTGCCTGAGGCCCCGAAATGCTCCAAAGCACCGGTTTCATACTCTTCGCCCAAAAGGATAAGCTTTTGCACGAAGGCGAAATGCAACAGGGCCGCCAGCAGCCCTGCAGCAAAACCAGCGATTACCGCGCTGGTCACCATTTGTTTGATCATGGGATCAGTGGCAGGGGAAGCCGGTCGCGTGACGCACGTCATGGGCGGCATCATGCAGGGTCTGCGCTTTGCGCATGGCCTGCAAGGAACAGCATCGCCCCGCCGAGCATCGCCACGAAGAGCGTCGAGATCAGGGTTGAGGATTTTGCGGTCGAAAGAATTTGCGTCGTCATTTCAGTCTCCTACCGTCACACCCGACGGTTTTTTGTTTCTTTGCACGGCCGGTCTCCTGGCTCGCGGGTCTTTGCGACCTTCCGCCTTCCCAGCCCAAAGCGGGGCCAGTGACGTGTTGGAAGGCCACTCTCCGCATACAGTCGCGGGGGCGGCTGAGGCTTGGGGTGCCTGATTGGTCCACCCATTCCCCATTCTCGTTTCAGTCCAGGCGCTTTGCGCTGATCGGACACCTTGCGCTTTCATCTGCCCGCAGAAGTGGCAAAGCGTCAAGCAGAAAAGCGACGTCTTGGGGCCGCTTTTGCCAAGGCTGGCTGCAAAACCTGCGTATGGCTTAGGTATGGCGAAGGTATGGCTGACGTAGGGTTTACGTCGGGATGTGCGGTGATCCGACATAGACCGTCAGATGACGGCTTCGAGCCCTAAGCGGCCCTGACCCATGAATCGCCCTTTGCCCGGAATCAAGGCGCGAACGCCGCCGGGCCGCGCCCTTCCCTCCCCGCGGGAGGGCGCGTTGGCTGGGCGTGCCAGTGGAATTCGGCGGAAGTGTCTGAGCTATAAAGTGCCTACGTCGGAGGTTCGGAGCGCCATCCCGAGGTCGGGCGCGGCCCTCTGTCGCGCATCATCTGATCGGCAGCTTCGTCCGCATTGCTGACCTCTGGCCCCGAAGGTTCTACCCCGGTATCCGCGCCAGCGCCTTCAGCCGCAGCCCGCCCAGCACGCGGGCGTCGGGGAAGCGGCCGTCGCGCGGAGGCGGCATAGAGGCGGGCGAAGTTTTGCAGACTCGGGCAGGTCGTCGACGGCTGAGATCGCCGAAGAGATAGGCGATCTTGCCGGGCGCGCGGAAGGCCAGGGTCTGATCGCGGGTGCAGCCGGACATGCAGTCGATTCAGCACTTCGACGCTCGGCGAGGCCTGCAGCGCCGCGCAGAGCTGTCGGCAAAGCCTCGCGCCCGACTTGCGGCAGGTGGTGCAGACGTAGGCCTTCATGCCGGGAACTCGGCCAGCGGGCCGTAGAAGATCAGCGCCGGATGCGGGCTTTGCGCCGTCTTGCAGATGCGATGGCAAGGCTGGCGACCGTGTGGCGGGTGAGTCTGCTGATCGGGGGTCGAGACCGCCTCGGCCAGCAGCGCGGGCGTGTCGGCGGGCAGGCCGTGGGCGATCAGCTGGGCGGCGAGGCCCGCGAAGGTGCGCCGGCCCATATAGACGACGGTGGTGGCCTGCGGGTCGGCCAGGGCAGCCATGTTGGTGCTTTCGGGCAGGCCGCCGGTCACATCGGCCCCGGTGACGAATTGCACGCGGCGCGCGGTCAGACGGCGGGTCAGCGGGATGCCAGCGGCTGCGGCGGCGGCAGAGGCCGAGGTGACGCCGGGGATGATTTCGTAAGCAATGCCAGCGGCTTGCAGGGCAACGATTTCCTCTTCCAGCCGCCCGAACATGCCGCAATCGCCGGATTTCAGCCGCACCACCGTTTGCCCGAGCCAAAGCGTGATCGACCAGCAGGCGGCTGACGTGATCTTGCTTGGGCGAGGGCCGCCCTGCCCTTTTGCCGACCGCGATCAGATCGGCTTGCGGCGGCATGGCCAAGGATCGGGCCGGAGGACAGATCGTCAAACAGCACAACCTCGGCCGCAGCCAGCCGGCTTGCACGGCCTTGACCGTCAGCAAGCTCGGGGTCGCCGGGGCCGGAGGAGACGAAGGAAACAAAGCCGGTCATGTCGCCTCTGCGATCAGATGGAAGAAGGTGCCCGAGGATTGGCCCGCCGCCGCTTGAACCCGCAGTCGAGCCGGTTTCAGGCACAGCGGTATCGGTGGCATCGGTGACATGCGCAAGGGCTGCGTCGGGTTGCGCTGCAGGATGGTGGCGTAGTGAAACTCGTGGCCGCGCAGGCGGCGTCCTGGCGGCGTGGCCTGCAAGTGGCGCGTGGGTTTCGGCCAGGCGATAGCCCAGGTGCATCCGGCGCTTGGCAAAGCTGGTCTCTAGGCCCAGCAGGCCCAGCCATTTCATGGCGCTGCCCTTGCGCGTCGATCAGGCCCGCGCCCATCGCCATATAGCCACCGCACTCGCCATGCACGGGTTTGGTTTGCGGCAAAGGCTCGCAGGTTTTGGTGCGGAAATGTCTGCGTTGGCGGCAAGCTTTCCGGCATGAAGTTCGGGGTAGCCGCCGGGCAGCCAGCAGGTCTCGGCCGTTGGGTCGGGGGCCTCGTCTTGCCAGCGGCGAGAACGGCAGGATCGTGGCCCCAGCGGCGCGCCATCCGGCGATAAGATGCGGATAGACGAAGGAAAACGCCGCATCGCGGGCCAGGGCGATGCGGCCTGCGCGGGGGGATGATTGGCAGCGGCTGGCTGTGGCGGGCATGATGGCCACGTGCGGCGGCGCGCAGGGCGTCGAGGTCGAGGTGTTCGGCGATGAAGGCCCCGGCCTCGGCCAGCAGGGCTTGCAGATGCGGTTGTTCCTCGGCCTGCACAAGGCCGAGGTGACGCTCGGGCAGTGCGATCGAGGCGCGGCGGGGCAGGGCGCCCAGCACCGGGATGCCGGCAGCCGTCCATCCCGGCGCGGACCAGGGCCTCGTGGCGCGGGCGAGGCGACGCGGTTCAGCACGACACCGGCGAAGGGCATCTCGGGGCGCATGCAGCGAAAGCCCATGGCGACGGCGGCGGCGGATTGGGCTTGGCCCGAGACATCCAGCACCAGAACCACCGGCCAGCCCATCATCTGCGCGATGTCGGCGCTGGCCCCGGTGCCGAATTCGCCCGGTTTGGCGACGCCGTCGAACAGGCCCATCGAGCCTTCGGCGAGGATCAGATCGGCGTCCGCGGCCACCGACACCAGCCCGGCGATGCGCTCGGGTGTCATCGCCCAACTGTCCAGATTGACCGATGCGCGGCCCGAGGCTGCGGCATGGAAGGCGGGGTCGATGTAGTCGGGGCCGGATTTGAACGGCTGCACGGTGACGCCCTGCGCGCGGAAGGCGGCGAGCAGGCCCAGCATCAGCGTGGTCTTGCCGGTGCCGGAGGCGGGGGCGGAAATGAGCAGGCCGGAACTGGAGGGGGGGTCATTTCGCGTCCGGGAAGCGGGGATCGGTGCCGACGGGGCGGAAGCGGCGGTCGTAGTCGCCGGCGTAAAGGCGGCTTTCCTCGAAGCCCTTCGGCGGCAAGGGCGGGGCCGACGAGGATCAGCGCGGTGCGCTCCATCTCGGCGCCGATGGCGGTTTGCAGGGTGGCAAGGGTGGCGCGGACGATGCGCTCATCCGGCCAGGTCGCGCGCCAGACCACGGCGACGGGGCAATCGGGGCCGTAGTGGGGGGTCAGGTCTGCGACAACCTTGTTCAAGCACATGCACCGAAAGATGGATCGCAAGGGTGGCCCCGGTGGCGGCAAAGGCGGGCAGGTTTTCGGCTGCCGGCATCGCGGTGGCGCGGCCCGAGGTGCGGGTCAGGACCACCGATTGCGTCAGGCCCGGCAGGGTCAGTTCGGTGGCCAAGGCGGCGGCGGCGGCGGCGAAGGACGGCACGCCGGGGGTGACATCATAGGGGATGTTCAGGGCGCGCAGGCGGCGGAGTTGCTCGCCCATCGCCGACCACACCGACAGATCGCCGGAATGCAGGCGGGCCACATCCTGGCCTGCGGCATGGGCGGTGGCGATTTCGGCCATGATCTCATCCAGCGACAAGGGCGCGGTGTTGACGATCTGCGCGCCGGGCGGGCAATGCGCCAGCAGGGCTTGCGGCACCAAGGAGCCGGCATAAAGGCAGACCGGGCTGGCCGCGATCAGATCGCGGCCGCGCAGGGTGATCAGATCGGGCGCGCCGGGGCCTGCGCCGATGAAATGGACGGTCATGTGGGCTCCTTTCGGCGAGGGCTGCGGTGGCGCGGCCGTCTTGGGATGTGACACGCGCGCCCAAGCAGCCGCGCGCCGGGGCCAGCGGCGGCGAGGGCTGCGGCTTCGGCAAGGCTGCCTGTGCCATAGCGGGCATGGACGCGGGCGATTGGGTCAGGGTGGGTTGATTGTGCAGCGTTGCCAAGGGGATGGCGTGCAGCGGCAGCGCGAGTTCTGCGGCAAAGCGCGCGGATCACGGGGCGTCGGCCTTATCCTCGGCGGTGGCGAGGGCGTTGGCGCGCATCGCCGCCAGCGCGCGCCAAAGCGTCGCGCAGGCTGTCGATCCCGGCATCTTTGCGAAAGCCCAGGCCTGCGACGATCATCGGGTGACACTCCATTGCACGACGGGGCGGGCGGCTTCCCAGCCGCGCATCCGGCCCAGAGGGGCGGCTTGCGCGAGGTCGATGCGCAGCAGGCTGCCGCCGTGTTGGGCGTGTTGGCTGCGGCAAGCAGGCTTTCGGTTTCCAGCGTCACGCCATTGGCGACCAGGCGGGTGCCTTGCGGGCAGGATGTGCCAGAGCTGATCGATACAGCGCCGCAGAGCCGCCGCCGCCGATGAACACGGCATCGGGCATTGGATGGTCTGTCGAGGGTTTGGGCGGCGGCGCCTTCGATGCAGGTCAGGCGGTGGTCGACGCCGAAATGCGCGGCATTGGCGCGGATGTTCGCGGCGCGGTCGGCGCGCAGTTCAAAGGCGATGGCGCGGCCCCCGGCGAGGCACCATTCCACCGAGATCGAACCGGAGCCTGCGCCGATATCCCACAGCAAGCTCGCCCGCGCGCGGGGCGAGGGCCGACAGGGTCAGCGCGCGGATCGGGCGTTTGGTGATCTGGCCGTCAGTGGCGAACAGCATCGTCGGAGGCCAGAGGCGCGGGAGCAGGCCTTGGCCTGCGGTGATCTCGACGGCGACGGCGACGGGGGCTTGGGCATGTCGGTGAGCTCAAAGGCGGCGGCGGTGGTCTGGCGGATGCGTTCGTTGGGGCCGCCAAGGGCTTCAAGCAGGGTGAGATCGGCGGTGAAGCCTTGGCTGGTCAGCCATTGCGCCAGCTCGGCGGGGGCTTCGGCGTCGCGCAGCAGGCAGATCGCGCGGGCGCCTTTGTGCAGCACCGGGCGCAGGCGGGCGAAGGGGGCGGCGTGCAAGCCGTGGCAGGTGATCTCTTCGATGCGCCAGCCGAGGCGGCTTGCGGCGAGCGAGAAGGTCGAGGGCGCGGGGAAGGCTCTGCCATTCGTCTGGCGAAAGCTGGGCTGTGAGGCTGCCGCCTGCGCCGAACCAGAACGGATCGCCGGAGGCGAGGAGCGCGACGTCGGCCTTTGTGCAGCCAGCAGCGGGGCGAGGGAAAACGGCACCGGCCATGCACGGCCGCTCGCGCCTGCTGCGACCAGAGCGAGGTGACGCGGGCCGCCGAAGATGACTTCGGCGTGCGTCAAGAGCCTCGCGGCTTGCAGCGGATCAGGCCTGCGAGGCCGTCTTCGCCCAGACCGATGATCGAGACCCAAGGCTCAGCCATGACGGGCCTCCTTCTGGGGGCGATCAGGCGGCGAGATTTCGGCGCTCGGCGCGGGGTTGCAAATGGGGCAGCCGCGTCCATCTTTGGCACGCGTGAAGATAACCCAGGACAGCCATGCGACGCATCCTTTTGCTGGGCGGCACCACCGAGGCTCGGCCTTGGCGCGGGCACTGGCTGCGGCGGGGGCCGAGGCGGTGTTCTCTTATGCCGGGCGCACCGAGGCTCCGGTGGCGCAGCCCCTGCCCCTGCGGATCGGCGGCTTTGGCGGTGTGGCGGGCTTGGTGGACTATCTGCGCGCCGAACGGATTGGCGCTGTGGTCGATGCCACGCATCCTTTCGCGGCGCAGATGAGCCGCAATGCGCGTGGAGGCTTGCGCTGTGGCGGGGGTGCCGCTGATGGCGCTGGAGCGGCCCGCCTGGGCTGCGCAAGCCGGGGGATAACTGGCGGCACGTCTTTGATATTGCAGGCGCAATTGCCGCCCTGCCCGAGGCTGCGGCGCGGGTTTTCCTGGCCATTGGCAAGCAGAATTTGGCCGGCTTTGCGGCGATTGCCGCACCACTATCTGTTGCGGCTGGTCGATGCGCCCCTGACGCCCGCCCCTGCCCGATTGCACGGTGGTGCTGGCGCGGGGGCCGTTCGAGGTCGCGGGCGATCTGGCCTTGTTGCGCCAGCATCGGATCGGCTGGATCGTCGCCAAGAATTCCGGCGGTGCCGGGGCTGCGGCCAAGCTGGTCGGCGGCGCGGCGACTTGGGGCTGCCCGTCATCATGATCGAGCGCCCTGCCCTGCCTGCGCGACAGGTGGTGGGCTCGGTGGCCGAGGTGATGGGCTGGCTGTCTCATGCCGACCTCGGGGTATAGACCCAAGCGGCCGACGCGGCGGGTGGCGGAATTGCCGACAAGGACGACGGTGCGCATGTCGGCCATCTCGGGGCTGGCCTCGGCCAGGGTGACGGTGGTGATGCGTTCCTCGGGCGTGGTGACGGCGCGGGCGAAGGTGATCAGGCGGGTGGGGCCGCATTCTTCGCGCAGAATCTCGAGCGCGCGGGCGAATTGGTGCGGGCGGCGGGCCGAACGCGGGTTGTAGAAGCCCATGGCGAAATCGGCTTGGGCGGCGAGGCGCAGGCGGTGTTCGACCAGCTCCCAGGGCTTGAGGTTGTCGGACAGGTTGATGGCGCAGAAATCATGGCCCAAGGGCGCGCCGGCATGGGCGGCGGCGGCAAGCATGGCGGTGATGCCGGGCAGGATCTTGATATCGAGCGCGTGGAGGTCGGGGCGCTTTTCCAGCGCCTCGAACAGCGCCGAGGCCATGGCGAAGACGCCGGGATCGCCGGAGGAGACGATCACCACCTTTGCGCCTTCGGAGGCGAGGTTCAGGGCGAGGTCGGCGCGGTCGATCTCGACGCGGTTGTCCGAGCCATGCAGGGTCAGACCCGGACGCGGGGCGATGCGGGCGACATAGGGGAAATAGCCGATGACGTCGGTGGCCGCGGCCAGCGCCGTGCGGACCTCGGGGGTGACCATGGCCTCGTCCCCGGGGCCGAGGCCTGCGACGCAAAGGCTGCCAGACGGCGGGTCCGGTCATTCGACGCCCCCCAATTCGGGGCGGCGGCCATGGCCGTGGACGAGGACGATGGCGAAGTAGGGGCAATCGGCGGCGTCGATCTCGGCGAGCCTGGCGATGCGTTGGTCGGGCATGGTGCCGCGCTCGACCAGCCAGGCGTCATCGAGACGGCCTGCGGCCTCGAGTGCGCGGCGGACGCGCGGCAGGTTGCGGCCGGTTTTCATGATCACCAGCGCATCGGAGCGTTGGATATGGGCCAGCAGATCGGCTTCGGGCAGGGTTGCCATCAGCACCGAGAGCACGTCGTCGCCCCAGGTGAAGGGCGTGCCGATGGCGTTCCAGCAGCCGGTCATGCCGGTGATGCCGGGGATGACCTCGACCTCGGCGCGGCCCTGCAGGCGGGTTTGCAGGTGCATGAAGGAGCCGTAGAAGAAGGGGTCGCCTTCGCAGAGCACCACGACATCCTGGCTGGCGGCGAGGGCGGCGAGTTTGTCCGCCCAGTGGTCGTAGAACCGCGCCAGCGCGTCGTTGTAGGCCGGGCTGTCGAAGGGCAGTTCGGTGGTGACGGGGTATTCCATCGGGTATTCGATGGCGTCGGAGGCCAGCATGCCCTCGACAATGCGGCGGGCCTGACCGGCGCGGCCGGCCTTGCGGAAATAGGCGATGTGGCGGGCCGAGCGGACAAGGCGGTCGGCACGGACCGACATCAGATCCGGGTCGCCGG
The DNA here is from genome assembly GCA_963815275.1 of uncultured Alphaproteobacteria bacterium. Classification (GTDB taxonomy): domain Bacteria; phylum Pseudomonadota; class Alphaproteobacteria; order Rhodobacterales; family Rhodobacteraceae; genus Cypionkella. Next base: position 10,051 of record CAWFGD010000012.1, on the reverse strand, counting down.
GGCCGAGGCCTGTGCAGATGATACGGCCCATCATTCGATCCTGGACGCGAGGGCATTGATCGCGGCGACGGTGATCGCCGAGCCGCCCAAACGTCCGCGCACGATAAGCGCGGGCACCGGGAGGGCTTGCATCAGGGCGGCCTTGGATTCGGCAGCACCGATAAAGCCGACCGGGCAGCCGATGATCGCGGCGGGGCGCGGGCAGGCGGGGTCTTCGAGCATGTTCAACAGATGAAACAGCGCGGTGGGGGCGTTGCCGATGGCGACCACGGCGCCCGCGAGGTGGGGGCGCCAAAGCTCGAGGGCGGCGGCAGAGCGGGTGTTGTGCATGTCCTTGGCGAGCAGCGGCACGGCGGGGTCGTGCAGGGTGCAGATCACCTGATTGTTGGCGGGCAAGCGGGTGCGGGTGACGCCTTCCGAGACCATGCGGGCATCGCAGAGGATCGGGGCGCCGTTCTCCAGCGCCGCGCGGGCGGCAATCGCCATGCCTTGCGAGAACGCGATATGAGTTTCAAGGCCGACCATGCCAGCGGCGTGGATCATGCGGACCGCGACGATTTCCTCTTCGGGCGTGAAGCGGGCCAGATCGGCCTCGGCGCGGATCATCGCGAAGGACTGGCGGTAAATCTCGGCACCGTCGGTGATGTAGGTATGCGGCATCAGGGGGCCTTTGTCAGGAGCGAGGGGTCGGCAATGAGGTCTGCTGGCGATAGCGCGATGCGGGCGCGAACGCCAGAGGCGGAACCGTCGCGGATCAGGTCAAAACCGACAGGGGTGGCGGTGAGGGTCTGGGGGGCCGGGCCGGGATGGGCGCAACCCTTGGCGCAACCAGAGACGTGGAGCAGGGTTTTGACATGGGGGGCCAGCGCGCGGGCAAGGGCGCGGGTCGGGGCATGGGCCTGGGTGCAGCCGGGAGCCCCCGTGCAGGCGATGACGCGGAGCATCGGGTTGGCAGGGTCGGTGATGACGCCTTGTAGGTCAGCGCTGCGCGCGCCTTCGATCAGCAGCATGCGCCAGGGCGTGGTGCGGATCGGGCCGAGCTGGGCGAGGTTTGCGAGGGTTTCAGCGCTCATCTGGCCGAACTCGAAGCCTGCGAGCAGGCCGAGGGGATGCGGGCCGACCTCTGGCTTTGGCGCGGGGGTTGCGCGCGGGGCGGTGAAGCCCGGCGGCAGGGGCGTGCGGGCGAGGAGCTGCGCCATGCGGCCCCTGCCCTCTTGCACGCCGCCCATGGTGAGGAACCAGCGGATCAGGGCCATGGTCTCGGCGATGGCATTGGCACGGCTGACGGGTTTCGCGCCTTTGACCGTGGCGAGAAGCAGGGTTTCGGCGGTTTGTTCGAGCCAGATATCGACGGAGGCGTCGCGCAGGACAGAGGGGTTGCCGTCAATCGCGAAGCCGAATTTTGAGGGCAGGTCGGGAGCCTCGAGCGCGAGGGCGGTGGCAAGCTCGGTGGCGAGGGCCTGGGTGGCATCGTCTGGCATCCAGAAGGGCGTGACGATGATGTTGCGACGACCCTCGGCCTCGGGCGAGGCGTCGATCAGGCCCAGGGCGCGCAGGCCCTCGATCAGCGGTGGGTGGCTTGCGGCGGTGACGCCGCGCAGCTGCAGATTGGCGCGGTTGGAGAGGTCGATCAAGCCGTTGCCATGGCTGCGGGCAAGCTGGGCGATGCCTGCGGCCTGGGCTTGGCTCAGCCGGCCTGCGAGCGGGCGGATGCGGGTGACGAGGCCATCGCCGGAGGGCATGGGGCGCAGGGCTCCGGGGCACCAGCCCTGGATGAGAGGGGCGTCAGCCATGGCGGGCCTCGGGGCGCGAGAGGGGTGGATATGCACGGCGCCGCGATGAAATCGCGGCGGGGGACAGGTCGGCAAGCGCAGCGGTGGGGTGCATCGGGCGAAACAGCGTTGTGAAGCGCGCCTTGGCACGGGGCCGCGATGAAGTCGCGGCGGGGCCCGGGCTGTGATAGGTGGGGGGACTTTGCGGGCCGGTCATGGGGTGCCGCCGATCTGGGCTGCGATGGAATTGCGTCGGGTGGTCCAGAGGCCTGCCAGATGCAGGGCTTGGAAGCGGGCCTGCAGGGCCTGGAGGGCGGCGGGGTTTTCGGCCTGCAGGAAGGCCACGAGGTCGGGGCGGCCGAGGGTGGCATCAAAGTAGAGGTCGAAGAGATGCGCCGGGATGTCCCGGGTCAGGTGGGCGTAAGCGGCGAGGTTGTCGAGGGTGGCGGCGATCTCGGCCCCGCCGCGGAACCCGTGGCGCATCATGCCGGTGGCCCAAGCCGGGTTGGCGGCGCGGGCGCGGACCACGCGGGCGACTTCCTCGCCGACAAGGCGGGCGCGCGGCGCATCGGGGGTGGTGGCGTCGAGGTGGTAGAGCGCGGGGGTTGCCTTGCCGAGCGCGGCCATGGCGGCGGCGAAACCGCCTTCGTGGGCGGCGTAGTCGGGGGCGAGGAGGATATCGGTTTCGACGAGATCCTGCACATGGGCGTAGCCGTCGGCGCTTTGCAGACGGGCCTCGAGCGCGGCGCGGTCATGGGCGGCCTCGCCTTTGGCATTGATCGCCCAGTCGGAGCCGGCGAGCCAGGCCTCGCCTGCGGCTTGGCGGCCTGCGGCGGAGTAATCCTCCAGCGCCGGTTCCATGCCCATGCCGTAGAGGCCGGGCTTGGGGCCGAAGACGCGGGGCGCGCGGGTGGTGTAGGGGTTCATGTCGGCGGCCTCGTCACGCTCGGCGAGGGCTTGCGGCACCGGCCTCGAAAAGCTGGGCGAGGCCGGGGAAGACGTCGCGGAACAGGCCCGAGACGCGCAGGGTGACGTCGATGCGGGGGCGGTCGAGCAGCGCGAGGGGCAGGATTTCGAAGCCTGCGACGCGCTCGGAGCCTTCGTCCCATTTCGGCGCGAGGCCTGCGAGATGCAGCGCCATGGCGAGTTCCTCGCCTGCGGTGCGCATGGTGGCAGAGCCCCAAAGGTCGATGACAAGACCGCGCGGCCAGTCGCCTTTGTCCTGCAGGTGGCGGCGCAAGCAGTTCCTCGGCGAGTTTGACGCCTTGGGCATGGGCCGCGCGGGAGGGCACGGCGCGGGGGTCGACGGAGTAGAGGTTGCGGCCGGTGGGCAGCACGTCAGAGCGGCCGCGCCAGGGCGAGCCTGCGGGGCCAGCGGCGACGCGTTTGCCTGCCAGGGCGGCGCGCAGGCCGTCGGCTCTCGCCCGCGCCCTGCCCCCAGATGTGCAACCCGTCGCCGAACTGGCTTTCCTTGATGTCGCAGACGAAGCGGTCGATGCGGGTGATCGCCTCGGCGGCGGAGGCAGTTGGCGGGCAGGGCGAGGTCGGCTTCGACGCCCGAGGCCTGCGCCTCTGTCGCGGATCGGTGCGGATCAGGCGGTCGCGGCGGGCGGGGTCAAGACCGTCGGCGGTGGAATATTCGTCGAGCAGGCGTTCAAGGCGGAGCAGGCCTTCGGGGGTCGCGCTTGCCGCGAGCGGCGGCGGCAGGTGGCCGAGCGTGACCGCGCCGAGGCGGCGTTTGGCCTGGGCAGCCTCGCCGGGGTCGTTGACGATGAAAGGGTAGATGACGGGGAGCGGGCCGGTCAGGGCCTCGGGCCAGCAGGTCGCGGAGAGGGCGACGGATTTGCCGGGCAGCCATTCCAGCGTGCCATGCGCGCCGATGTGGATCAGGGCGTGCAGGGATTGGGCGCGCAGCCAGAGGTAGAAGGCGACGTAAGCGTGGCGCGGGGTGCGCGACAGATCGTGGTAGTCGCCTTCGCGCGGCCGCGACATGGCCGCGTTCGGGTTGCAGGGCGATCGAGGGCGGCGCCTGCATGCAGGGCGGGGAAGTGGAAGGCTTGGTCGCGGACAGTGGGGTCGGTGGCGGGGTCGCCCCAGGCCTCGGTCAGGCTGGTTTGCAGGGCTTCGGGAAGGGTTTTCAGCGCCTCGGCATAGGCGGCGAGCGGCCAGCTTAGAGGTTTCGGAGGTCAGGCGGGAGGCGAGGTTTTCGGGCGGCGTGACGGCGTAGCCTTCGGCGGCGAGGTCGGTGAGGATGGCCTGGGTCGAGGCCAGCGCATCGAGGCCGACGGCATGGGCGATCTGCGTCGGGGCGGCCGGGATAGGTCGAGAGGATCACGGCGATCTGACGCGCGGGCGCGGGCGTTTCGGCGAGGGTGAGCCAGCCTATGACGCGGTTGGCAACCTGCTCGACGCGGCCAGCGTCGGCGCGGTGGGCGAAGCGGGAGAATTGCAGGTCGGGGTCGCGTTTGCCGGGCGATTTGAAGCTGACAACGCCTGCGAAAATGCGGCCATCGACCTCGGGCAGGACGACATGCATGGCGAGGTCGGCGGGGGAAAGGCCGCGCTCGGCACTGGCCCAGTCGCGCCTGCGCGCGGTGGAAAGGGCGACCTGAAACACCGGGCAGCCGGGGGCGTCCAGCGGCGTGGTGCCGTCAGAGCTGCGGGCGGAGAAGGCGGTGGCGTTGAGGATGGCGCGCGGCGGGGTGGCGAAGGCCTGGGCGATGAAATCGGCGGCGCCCGCGGCTTTCAGCGAGGGGGTGAAGAGGCCGTAGGCGCTGAGACCCTTGGCACGAAAGGCCTCGATCAGCGCGTCGATGGGCGAGGTGTCGGCGGCGGTGAGGTAGCTGCGATAAAAGGTGATGGCGATGTCGCAGCTCGCAGGTGCCGGGATCACGCCGCCTGCGGGGTCATACCAGCCGCAATCCGGCACGCTCTTGTCGCCCGCGACGGGGCCTGCATAGAGACCTGCTGCAAGGGCGAGTTGCGCAAGGGCGGCTTGGGCGGCGACGGCGCCGCCTGCGTCGCAGAGTGCTGAAAGGCGGCGCAGGGTGGAAACCGGCAGGGTGGAATAGGCGTCGAGTGCCGGGTCTTCGCGGCCATCGGCGGGCAGGACGGCGAGGGCGATGCCCTGGCGGCGGGCGTGGTCTTGCAGCTGCATCAAGCCGTAGGGCCAGTAATTCTCGCCGCCGATCAGACGGACGAGGATGCCTTTGACGCCCAGCAGGTACGCTCGACATAGGTGTCGACCGAAAGCGGATGCTTGAGCGCCACCAGATTGGCAAGACGCAGGGAGGGGAGCTTGCCCCCTGCCCCGCCTTGATTGGCGCGGTGCCAGCCCGCCGCGAAAGCGCCAAGGTCGCTGTCAGAGAAGGACAAGACCACCAGATCTGCGGGCGTCTGCCCGAGATCGACGGCGGTCTCGCTTTCCTCCAGCCCATGGCTTTCGCGGAAGACGACATGCATGGCTCAGGCCCCCAGCACCGATTTGATCGCGGCGAGATCGACGTGATCATGCTCGGCAATCACCACGAGCTGGCCGCGGCGATCCGCCCCCCAAGGCTTGTCGAACTGATGGCGGACCCGCGCGCCCACGGCCTGCACCAGCAGGCGCATCGGCTTGCCCTTGACCGCGACATAGCCCTTGACGCGCAGGATGTTCTGCTCGGCGGCAAGGCGCTGGATGCGGGCGACAAGCGCGTCGATATCGTCGATCTCGGGCAGGTCGATGACCACGGTGTCGAAGTCGTCATGCTCGTGGTCGTCGTGGCCGTCGTGATGCGAGGGGCGGGCGGCGAGGTCATCTTCGGCGGCGGCCTTCAGGCCAAGGATCAGCGCCGGGTCGATGATGCCTTCGGACATCGACAGGATCGGGATCTTGCGCGGGCTCTCGGCCTCGATCACCCGGCGGGCGGCGGCAAGACCCGCCTCGCCTGCCAGATCGGCCTTGGTCATCAACACGATATCGGCGCAGGCGAGTTGATCCTCGAAGACCTCCGACAGCGGGGTTTCGTGGTCGATGCTGTCATCGGCCGCGCGCTGCGCGTCCACGGCGGCCACATCGGGCGCGAAGCGGCCAGCGGCCACCGCCTCGGCATCCGCCAGCGCAATCACGCCATCGACGGTGATCTTCGAGCGGATCGCCGGCCAGTCAAAGGCCTTGAGCAGCGGCTTGGGCAGGGCCAGACCCGAGGTTTCGATCAGGATGTGATCGGGGCGGACCGGCAGAGCCATCAGCGCCTCGATGGTCGGGATGAAATCATCGGCGACGGTGCAGCAGATGCAGCCATTGGCAAGCTCGACGATATTCTCGACCGGGCAGCTTTCATCCGCGCAGGATTTCAGGATGTCGCCATCGACACCGACGGTGCCGAATTCGTTGACCAGGATCGCAAGGCGCTTGCCCTGCGGGTTCTGCATCAGGTGGCGGATCAGCGTGGTCTTGCCCGAACCGAGAAAGCCGGTGATCACGGTGACGGGGATTTTGGCCAGATCGGTCATTCAAAGCTCCATGGGGGGAATGCGGGCAAGGCTTTGCTTGCGGAAAATCGTCGGACGTTCGCGCCAGGGCACGAGGCCATCGGCAGCGGCGTGCATAGGCGGCGGCTCCGGCGAGGATATCGGCGGCATCGGCTGGGGTCAGGCGGCCGTAGACATAGGACCAGCGGCCGGGGGCAGAAAGCGCCACGGCAGCACCTTGGGTGCAGGCCGAGAGGCATTCGACGCCGATGATGCGCACGCCTTGCGGCGCCTCGCCTGCGAGAATCGCGGCATAAAGCTGCGCGCCCAGCGGGGTTTCGCCCTCGGCTACAGGCAGATTTGCCTTGCAGGTGGTGCAGACATGTAGCGTCACGGCCATCGCCAAATCCTCTCAAAAGTGGTCGGGGATGGCCAGAGCCCGCACCGCAAAGGGCGCATGCCTGCTGGTCGCGGAACACCCCGTCCGCCCGTTCAGTCCTTTGGCGCTGGCAGGTCTCCCGGCTTGCGGATCCAGGGTTGCCCCAACGGTCACCCGCCTTCCCGAACCTTGCGGCCAGTGGCATGGGCGACCTCTCCGGTCACGGTCGCGGGGGCGGCAGCTTTGGGGGTTGCCCCCTTTCGCATTCCCTCTTCGCCTGTCATAGAACAGGAACCAGCGCTGCCTCACCTGAGGCAGAACAGGCCGCCTTGTCAAGCAACGGAGATGGTTGATGCCCACCGACGAGACCCTGCCCGCCGAAGCCCTGCCACCAAGCGACGCTTTGGGAGACGAAAACGCCCGCCACGCCCGCAAGATGGCCAAGAAGAAGGCCGCGCGCGACAAGATCATGGCGGGCAAGGCCGGCGACAAGGGGCTGCTGATCGTCCACACCGGGGCGGGCAAGGGCAAATCCTCCAGCGGATTCGGCATGATTCTGCGCTGCATCGCGCATGAGATGCCCTGCGCGGTGGTGCAGTTCATCAAGGGCGCCTGGGATACCGGCGAGCGGCGGCATCATCGAGGAAAACTTCGGCGATCTTTGCGAGTTTCACGCCATGGGCGAGGGATTCACCTGGGAAACCCAGGACCGCGCCCGCGACATCGCCATGGCGGAAAAGGGCTGGGAAAAGGCCAAGGAGCTGATCCGCGATCCGTCGAACCGGCTGGTCCTGCTGGACGAGATCAACATCGCGCTGCGCTATGACTATCTTGATATCGCAGAGGTGCTGGCGTTCCTCGCCGCCGAAAAGCCGCCCCTGACCCATGTCGTGATGACCGGGCGCAACGCCAAGCCCGAGCTGATCGAGGCGGCGGATCTGGTGACCGAGATGACCCTGATCAAGCATCCGTTCCGCTCGGGCATCAAAGCCCAGCCGGGGGTTGAGTTCTGAGGCCAAGAGAGGGGGCCAGCCCCCTCGCGCCCTTGGCGCTCACCCCCGGGATATTTGGACCAAGATGAAAGCGAACGCGATGTTCTCTTTGATCGTTCAGTCTGGAGCGGCGGATCAGGCGGGGAGGCCGAGGACCGCCCAAGGGGAAAGCGGCGCATCTGGCCTGTTTTGGCGACGCGGGATCTTGCGCAGGGCGCGGGCTTTCATCTTGGTGGAAAATATCCCCGCCGGAGGCTCCGCCATGCAACGGCAAGCGCGCGGGTGCGGGATATGAAAGCCCTGATGATCCAGGGGGCGGGTTCCAACGTCGGCAAGTCCATGCTGGTGGCGGGGCTGTGCCGGGCGGCGAAGCTGCGCGGGCTGTCGGTGGCGCCGTTCAAGCCGCAGAACATGTCGAACAATGCCGCGGTGACCTTGGACGGCGGCGAGATCGGCCGGGCGCAGGCTCTGCAGGCTTTGGCCTGCGGGCTGGAGCCGCATACCGATATGAACCCGGTGCTGCTGAAGCCCGAAAGCGAGACCGGCTCTCAGGTCGTGGTGCAGGGCAAGCGGATCGCGACGGTGAAGGCGCGGGACTATGCGGCGTTGAAGCCGTCGCTGATGGCACCGGTTCTGGAGAGTTTCGCGCGGCTGAAGGCGCGGCATGATCTGGTGATCGTCGAGGGGGCGGGATCGCCTGCCGAGGTCAATCTGCGGCAAGGGCGACATTGCCAATATGGGCTTTGCCCGGGCGGCGCGACGTGCCCGGTCGTGCTGGTCGGCGATATTGATCGCGGCGGGGTGATTGCGCAGATTGTGGGCACGCAGGCGGTGCTGGACGCGGCGGATACTGCCATGATCGCGGGGTTTCTGATCAACAAGTTTCGCGGCGATCCGCGCTTGTTTGATGAGGGATATCGGCTGATCGAGGCGCGGACCGGCTGGCGCGGCTTTGGCGTGGTGCCGTTTTTCGCCGATGCCCACAAGCTGCCTGCAGAGGATGCGCTTGGATCTGCCCAAGGGCGGCGGTGCGGGGGCCTTCAAGATCGCGGCGCTGGTTCTGTCACGGATTGCGAATTTTGATGATCTTGATCCTTTGGCACAAGAGCCGGGGGTGTCCCTGACCATGGTGCGGGCGGGAGAGGTGATTCCCGCCGACACCGATCTGGTGATCATTCCGGGGTCGAAATCGACGCGGGGCGATCTGGCCTATTCTGCGGGCGCAGGGCTGGGATGTCGATCTGGCGGCGCATGCTGCGCCGGGGCGCGCGGGTTTTGGGGATTTGCGGCGGGTATCAGATGCTTGGGCAGTTGGTGCGGGACCCGGAGGGCATCGAGGGACCAGCGGGAGAGACCGCTGGCCTTGGCCATCTGGACGATCGATCACCGAGATGACGCCGGACAAACGCCTGACGCGCACCCAGGCGGTGCATGCGGCGACCGGGCTGGCGATGCAGGGCTATGAGATCCACATCGGCCGCAGCGAGGGGGCGGACCGGGCGCGGCCCTTTGCCTTTGTCGAGGGCGCGCCAGAGGGCGCGGTCTCGGCCGATGGGCGGGTGATGGGGAGCTATCTGCACGGCATGTTTGCCGAGGATGGCTTTCGCGCCGGGTTCCTGCGCCAGATCGGGGCTGCGGCCTCGGGGCTGTCTTATGGCGCGGGGGTGGAGGCGACGCTGGACGCTTTGGCGGCGCATCTGGAGGCGCATGTTGATGTGGCGGGGCTGTTGGGGCTGGCGCGGTGATAGGTCTGCGCGTGCCTCGGCGGGAGTATTCGGCCAGTATGAAGCTTTTGCGGTGGTTTGGGCTGGGCCTGCGGCGCGCGGGAGTGGATGCGGTTCAGTATGGATATTTTTACCAAGATGGAACTGCGCAGTTTTGGCGCGGGTCAGCGCGGTTCCCATTCGGTGGCGCTGTTGATCTGCCAGCCGGAGCGGTGCAAGAGCGGGGTGTCGTCCATGAATTCGGGATGGCCGAGGCAGAGGTAGGCGGCGAATTCCCAATCGGGCGGGGTTTGCAGCAGGCTTTCGATCTCGCGCGGGGCGAGGATCGAGACCATGCCGAGACCAAGGTTTTCGGCGCGGGCAGCGAGCCAGAGGGTGTAGATCGCCATGGCGGTGGATTGGCGCAGGGTTTCGGGCAGGGTCTGGCGGCCGAGGCCGTGGCCTGCCTCGGGCTCCATCACCGTGAAAACGGCGAGTTGCACCGGGGCTGCGTCGAGGCCCGCCAGTTTCAGGGCGCGGTAGTCGGCTTGTTGTGTCGCCCTCGTAGAGCTTGGCGGCCTCTTCATTGCAGCGCTGGAAGTTGGCGCGGATCTGGCCGCGCAGCGCGGGGTCTTCGACGCGGATCACCCGCCAGGGCCGGGCGTTGCCGACCGAAGGCGCGCGGTCCATGGTGGCGCGCAGGCGTTCCAGCAGCGCCTCGTCCACCGGATCGCGGCGAAAGTGGCGCAC
>CAWFGD010000011.1:0-193519 GCA_963815275.1 uncultured Alphaproteobacteria bacterium | reverse complement strand
GGTGCTTGCGCTTGCCGCCGGCTTTTTCCTTGCCAACGCTCTCGCCCTGGCCCGCATCGCCCACAACCCATGGGTCCGCAAACCCGCCGAATGGTTCGTCTTTGTCTTCCGCGGCTCGCCCTTGTTCATCCAGTTCTTCCTCGCCTACGAAATGCTGGTGCTGCTGCCCCGCACCGGGATCGACCTCTTCGGCCTGACGCTTGCCACCTCTTGGCTGACCAAAGCATGGGCCGGCGCGCTGATCGTGCTGTTTCTGAACACCGCCGCCTATTCCGCCGAGATCTTCTACGGCGCCCTGCGCTCGATCCCCAAGGGCGATCTTGAGGCCGCCGAAGCCTATGGCATTACCGGCTGGAACAAATTCCGCCGCATGCAATGGCCGACCATGCTGCGGCTCGCCTGGCCCAGCTACACCAACGAGGCGATTTTCCTGTTTCAATCGACCACCTTGGTGTTCTTCTCGGGCTTTCCGGCACTGCCAACAGAGGGCGACGCGCTCTATTATGCCAACTACTTCGCCGACAAAACCTTCAACCCCTTCATCCCCTACCCGATCGTCGCCTTCTACTTCGTCCTGCTGACCTTGGGGGTGATCTGGTGTTTGGCCGCATCAACCGCCATCTGAACCGGCATCTGCCGACCAATGTGCAAAGCAGAATTCGCTTGCGTCCGCAGTTGATCCGATAGTAACCTACATTTGATCAAATTGCGGGACTGCTACAACGGCAGCCGCCGGGATCAAAACAAAAGGATAGGATCAAGGGCATGATCCGATCCCCGCTGGCCGTATTTGGCATGTGTGGGCGGCGGTCATGCTCTCCTGATTGACATGATGAAAGACTGGCTGAGAAAGCATCCTGACGTGCGCACGATTCGTGTGGCTGCGGCGGATTTGAATGGGCAAGCGCGCGGCAAACGGGTGCCGGCGCGTTTTGCGGATAACGTGGTCAAGAACGGCACGCGGTTTCCGTTCTCGGTGCTGAACCTCGACATCTGGGGCGAAGATATCGACGACAGCCCGCTGGTGTTTGAACAGGGCGACCAGGACGGCATCCTGAAGCCGACCGAGCGCGGCTTCATGCCGATGCCCTGGCTGGAGGCGCCGACCGCCCTGCTGCCGATCTGGATGTTCCGCGAAAACGGCACGCCCTATGAGGGCGATCCGCGCCATGCTTTGCGCGCCGTGGTGCAACGCTTCAAGACGCGGGGGCTGACCCCGGTCTGCGCGATAGAGCTGGAGTTCTTCCTGATCGACGATTCGGGCAAGACCCTGCAAGTCCCCGCCTCGCCGCGCTCCGGCAAGCGGCGCAAGGCCGCCGAAACGCTGTCGATCCGGGCGCTTGACGCCTTTGACACCTTCTTCACCGACCTCTACGACGCCTGCGAGGCGATGGACATTCCCGCCGACACCACCACCTCGGAAACCGGCCTGGGTCAGTTCGAGGTCAACCTGATGCATTGCGACGACGCCCTGCGCGCCGCCGATGATGCCTGGTTGTTCAAGATGCTGGTCAAGGGTCTGGCGCGCCGCCACGGCTTTGCCGCCAGCTTCATGGCAAAGCCCTATCCGGAATATTCCGGCTCGGGCCTGCACACCCATTTCTCGATGCTTGACGAGAAGGGTGACAACGTGTTCGATTCCGGCGGCCCGAAAGGCACCGCCGCGCTGAGTGCACGCCGTCGCGGGCTGCCTGAACGCGATGCATGATTCCGCGCTGATCTTTGCGCCGCATCAGAACAGCTACGAACGTCTGGTGCCCGGCAAACATGCCCCCACCGCCATCGCCTGGGGCTATGAAAACCGCACCGCCGCGATCCGCATCCCGGCGGGCAACCCGGCGGCGCGCCGCATCGAACACCGCGTCGCGGGCGGCGATGTGAACCCCTATCTGATGCTGGCCGCCATCCTGGGTGCGGCGCTTGACGGCATCGAAGGCCAGATGGAGCCGCCGCCGCCCGATCGTCGGCAATGCCTATGCCGTCGAGGGTCTGCCGCAGATCCCCGCCACCTGGGAAGCCGCGATTGACGCGATGGAGCAATGCGAGATCGTGCCGCGCTTCATGCACCCCGAGTTGATCAAGAACCTCGTCTCGACCAAGCGGCAAGAGCTGCACTATATCGGCGAGTTGAACGAGACCGAGATCGGATCGAGCTTTACCTCGACACGGTCTGAGCCTTCGTGCACCGACGTCCCCCCTTGACCAACCGGGGGGGCGCTGCGCTACCCTACCGCCAGTACATAAACGGAACTTTCATGCTGATCGGCATCCTGCAAACCGGCCTTGCGCCTGACGTCCTTGTCGAACATCGGGCGATTATCCCGACATGTTCGCGCGCCTGCTGGCGGGAACGGTTTCACGCTTCCGCACCTACCGCGTGGTGGAAGGCCAGTTTCCGGCCTCGGTCACAGAGTGCGACGGCTGGCTGATCACCGGCTCGCGCCACGGCGCCTACGAAGATCACCCCTGGATTCCGCCGCTGGAAGACTTCATCCGCGACGCCTATGCCGCCCATGTGCCCGATGGTCGGCATCTGCTTTGGCCACCAGATCATCGCGCAAGCCATGGGCGGCAAGGTCGAGAAGTTACGCCGGCGGCTGGGCGGTTGGTGCCACCGATTACGATTTCGACGGCGAGACCCTGCACGCTGAACGCCTGGCACCGCGATCAGGTCACCGAAAGCCCCGCCAATGCCAAGGTGTTGGCAACAAACGATTTCTGCACCAATGCGGCGCTTGCTTTATGACGACCGCATGTTGACCGTGCAGGCCCATCCTGAATTTCGTCCCGAATTCATTGATGGCCTGATGCAAACTCGGGGCAAAGGTCTGGTCCCGGACGAGGTGATGGCGGCAGCCGCAGACCGGCTGTCAGACTCCATTCAGGACCAGACGATGGCCGCGCAGATCGCTGCTTTCTTCAAGGCCAAACGACAGCTAAGTCCCCGCCTCAACGGCGGGGTAACCCGCAACCAACAGTGTGAAACAATGTCCAAATGGACCGACCAGCTGCCCGAGGCAGCCCGCAAGACTACATCGGTGACCGCCGGGTAGACGAAGTGGAATGTGTGATCGGCGACATCGCCGGCGTGGCGCGCGGCAAGGCGATGCCCGCCGCAAAATTCGCCGATCAAACCAACTACTTCCTGCCGAATTCGATCTTTCTGCAAACCATCACCGGCGAATGGGCCGACAACCCCTTTGATGCCTTCACCGAGCCGGACATGATCCTCGAGCCCGATTTCACCACCGCCACCGCCGCGCCCTGGACGGCGGATGTGACGCTGCAAGTCATCCACGACGCCAAGGACCAGCAGGGCAACCTGGTCCCCTTCGCGCCGCGCAACGTGCTGCGCCGGATCATGGATCTTTACGCCGAACAGGGCTGGACCCCGGTTGTCGCCCCCGAGATGGAATTTTTCCTGACCGCGCGCAACATCGACCCGAACCAGCCGGTGATCCCGCCGATGGGCCGCTCGGGCCGCCGGGCTGCGGGCAAGCAGGCCTATAGCCTGTCGGCGGTGGACGAATACGGCAAGGTGATCGACGACATCTATGACTTCGCCGAGGCGCAGGGGCTTGAGATTGACGGCATCCTGCAAGAAGGCGGCGCGGGCCAGATCGAGCTGAACCTCGCGCATGGCGACCCGATTCGTCTGGCCGACGATGTGTTCTTCTTCAAACGCCTGATCCGCGAGGCGGCGCTGCGCCACGATTGCTTTGCCACCTTCATGGCCAAGCCGATCGCGGGAGAGCCGGGCTCGGCGATGCATATCCACACCTCGGTGGTCGATAGCAAGACCGGCAAGAACATCTTTTCCGACAAGAAGGGCGACGAGACCGAGGCCTTCCTGCATTTCATCGCCGGGATGCAGAACCATCTGACCGGCGCGATTGCCCTGCTGGCACCCTATGTCAACAGCTACCGCCGCTATGTGCCGGATTTTGCCGCCCCGATTAACCTTGAATGGGGCCGCGACAACCGCACCACCGGCCTGCGCATCCCGATCTGCGCCCGCCGGGCGCCGGGTGGAAAACCGCCTGCCGGGGATGGATTGCAACCCCTATCTCGGCATCGCGGCGACGCTGGCCTGCGGCTATCTGGGCCTGATGGAAAAGAAAGCAACCCGCGCCCCGAATTCAGCGGTCCGGCCTATATCGACAGCGACGATATCCCGATCAACCTATGGCCGATGCGCTGGATCTGCTCGAGGAAGACAAGGCGCTGTGCGAGGTGCTGGGCGGCGATTTCGTCGAGGTCTACGAATTCGGTAAAGCGCAATGAATACAAAGAGTTCCTGCAAGTCATCAGCCCTTGGGAACGCGAACATCTGCTGCTGAACGTCTAAGCGATGAACCTGCTGCACGCCAATGATCAGGCGGGGGCCTACCCGCCGTCCTACTACGCCGCCACCCGGACCGAGCTGGCCCCTTTGCCGCCGCTGCAAGGCGAGGTCGAGGCCGATGTCTGCATCGTCGGCGGCGGCTATACCGGCCTGTCGGCCGCGCTGCATCTGGCCCAAAAGGGCTATCAAGGTGGTGCTGCTAGAGGCGCACGCTCGGCTTTGGCGCCTCGGGGCGCAATGGCGGGCAGGTCGGCTCCGGCCAGCGGCAGGATCAGGACTGGATCGAAAAGACCGTGGGCGTCGAGGCCGCGCACCAGCTGTGGGATTTGGCGGAAGATGCAAAGGCTTTGGTGCAAGAAGCCTCATCCGATCACGCCATGCCGGTGACCTTTTACCCCGGCATCGCCCATGCCTGCTGGACCGATGCAGAGGTGCGCGACAGCCACGCCTATGCCGAAAAACTCGCCCGCGACTATGGCTATACCCAGCTCGAACCGCTTGATCGTACAGGCATCCAGACCCTGATCGGCTCGAAAGTCTATCAGGGCGGCGAGATCGACCGCGACGCGGGCCATCTGCACCCGCTGAACTTCGCGCTCGGCCTTGCCAAAGCCGCCGCCGACGCGGGCGCGCTGATCTTGAGACCTCCGAAGTGCACCACATCGACCACGGCGCGCGCCCCGTGGTCCACAGCCCAAGGCCGCGTCACCTTGCCCAGCTGATCCTTGCGGGCAACGGCTATCTTGGCAATCTCAGCCGCGAGGTTGCGGCCAAAGTCATGCCGATCAACAATTTCATCGTCGCGACCGAACCCTTGGGCGAGCGGGCGCAAGAGATCCTGTCGCAAGCCCGTCGCCGTGGCCGACACCAAATTCGTGGTCAACTACTGGCGGCTGTCCGAGGACAACCGGCTGCTGTTCGGCGGTGGCGAAAGCTATGGCTACCGCTTCCCCGACATCCTGAAAACCGTGTCAAAACCGATGCTTCAGGTCTATCCGCAGCTGAAGGGCGCCAAGATCGACTACGCCTGGGGCGGCACGCTGGCGATCACGATGAACCGGATGCCCTGCTTTGCCCGGCTGGCCCCAAACATCCTGTCGGCCTCGGGCTACTCCGGTCACGGCGTGGCGATGGCCACGCTGGCGGGCAAGATCCTGGCCGAAGCCCTGACCGCAGGCTCGGACGGCTTTGATCTGATGGCCAGCCTGCCGCAACCGCGCTTTCCCGGCGGGGCGGCCTGCGCTGGCCGCTGCTGGTGCTGGCGATGACCTGGTATTCGCTGCGCGACCGGCTCGGGCTCTAGGTCTTTCACCTTGCGCAAATATCCCCGCCGGAGGCATGCTTCAGCCGCGGCAGGAAGCCTCCGGCGGGGATATTTTGCCAGTGAATAGGCGGAATTCGCCGCTTCTGGCGAATGTCACTAGCCTGATACAGAGGCTATGGTTAAAGCTTTCCTGAAGAAGAGTTTAAGGAAAGCTGAGAACATGGCCGCTGACGGACAGATCCTCGCCCCGAAAGTCTACGACGCCGAACCGATCCCCGAAGCCGCGCGGGCCGAGATCGAACGGCTGCTGCTTTCGGGCGATCTGTTTCGCTACACCGCCGCCGAAGGCGCGCCGGTTGCCCTGCTGGAGCAGGAATTTGCCGACCTGCTGGGCGCGAAATACGCCCTCGCCGTCTCGTCCTGTTCGGCGGCGTTGTTCCTGTCGCTCAAGGCGCTGGACCTGCCGCGCGGAGCAAGAGTGCTGATCCCGGCCTTTACCTTTGCCGCCGTGCCCTCGGCCGTGGTGCATGCCGATTGCGTGCCGGTGCTGGTCGAGGTGGGCGAAAATTACCGCGTCGACATGGCGGATTTCGACGCCAAGCTCGACGGCGCTCAGGCGGTGCTGATCAGCCACATGCGCGGCCATACCTCGGACATGGATGCGATCATGGCGCTGTGTGAGGCGCGGAATATTCCGGTGGTCGAAGATGCCGCCCATTCGCTGGGCACCACCTGGCACGGCCGCAATATCGGCACCATCGGCAAGATCGGCTGCTTTTCCTTTCAGTCCTACAAGCTGGTCAACGCCGGCGAAGGCGGCATCCTGGTCACCGACGACCCCGAGCTTGCGGCGCGCTGTGTGATCATGTCGGGCGCTTATGAGAGCAACTGGAAAAAGCATCCCGGCATGCAGAACAGCTACATGCTGTGGCAAAACAAACTGCCGCTTTACAACATGCGCATGCAGAACCTGTCGGCAGCGGTGATCCGCCCGCAACTGCCCGAGGTCGCGGGCCGCGTCGCCAAGGGCCGCGCCGGGCATGACCGGGTCGCCGATCAGCTGAACACCTCGGCGCATCTGACCGTGCCGCCCGCCCTGCCGCCCGAAGAGCGCGCGCCCGATTCCATCCAGTTCAACCTGGCCGGTGCCTGGACCGATGCCGAAGCCCTGGCCTTTCAGGCCGAGGCGAAAACCCGCAACATCTCGGTGCAGGTCTTTGGCCTGTCGGAAGGCAATGCCCGCGCCTTCTGGAACTGGGAGTTCCTTGGCCCCCAGCCCGAGCTGCCGCAAACCCGCGCCATGCTGATGCGCGCCTGTGACGTGCGCCTGCCGACGCGGCTGAGCGAAGAAGAGCTGGATTACATCGCCCAGGGCCTGATTGCCGCCGCAAAGGCGGTGCGCCGATAAAACCGCGACGGGGCTGCATTTTACCCCTTGCAAGCCCCGCAGCCCTCGCTTATCTCACGCCCATCCGATCGGTGCGGGCGTAGCTCAGGGGTAGAGCATAACCTTGCCAAGGTTAGGGTCGGGCGTTCGAATCGCCTCGCCCGCTCCATCGGATTGCTAAAAGGGCGCCTCTTTGGGCGCCCTTTTGCTTTGGCAAAACGCCGTGGCGCAAATTTCCAAATGGGTGAAAAATCCCTCTTGCACCCCCGCATCACCGCGATTATTACCCAGCTTACGGAGTGCGGGCGTAGCTCAGGGGTAGAGCATAACCTTGCCAAGGTTAGGGTCGGGCGTTCGAATCGCCTCGCCCGCTCCAGTATCAAATCGGCCGTCCTTCGGGACGGCCGTTTGCATTTGCCGGGTCACTTCCGCGCTTTAACCCCTTGCACGCCCCGCTGCTTTCCCCTATTTCAGCCCCACCTTGAGGCGGGTGGGCAGGCAGGCTATGCACTGGATTGCAAATCCATGAAGACCGGTTCGATTCCGGTACCCGCCTCCAGGTTTCCCATCTCGAGCGTTCAGGTTCGATCTGCGATCAGATTTGCACGCGCGTTTGGCAGGGCCTGACCGAGGCCGTTGCCGTCAGGCTGCGCTCCCGCGAGGATAGCCGATGACGGTCATCGACAACACGGCCTCGACCACGCGTTGTTTCAGCCGCTCCTGCCCTGCAGGGCTGTACATCTCTGCGCCAAAGGAATGCGAGAAGGTGTCGCGGTTCGAGACGTTGTAAAAGCTCATCGCCGAGATCATCCAGTGCAGCTCTACCGGATCAATATCGGCATGGAACAGGCCCGCCGCCTTGCCACGGGCGCAGAGCGCGGTCAGCGTCTCGATGATCTTGCTGTTCAGCCGCGGGATGATGCTGGACTGCTTCATATAGGCGGCGTGATGAATGTTCTCGATCATCACCAGCCGGATGAAATCGGGAAGCGAGCGGTGCGAATCAAACGTGGCCCTGGTCAGTTCTTCCAGTGCGGCAACCGGATCGAGCCCGGCCAGGTCGAGCGCATTTTCATTGGCGCGCAGCCGCGCATAGACGCCTTCCAACACTGCGCGATAGAGGCCTTCTTTGTCGTGAAAGTAATAGTAAATCATACGCTTAGACACCGAGGTCTTGGCTGCGATCTCGTCGATACGTGCACCTGACAGACCGCGATCGGCAAATTCCGCCGTGGCCACGCGCAAGATATCGGCCTTGACGGCCTCAGGGTCTTGTTTCCACGTGTTTTTTCTGACGGGCATCTGTTCGGTCATCGCTGGATTTTTCCTTCGGATGCTCCATCGGTATCACGATTTTAACGAAATGGTACAATTTAGTTTGACAAATTAACCAGCTCGTCCATTGTTAGGGAGTAGCCGCGGGGGGAGAAGAACCGCGGTCCATCTTTGGGAGGACGACAATGATCCGCAAACTACTTGGTGCCACTCTGGCGCTTGGCCTGACCACGCTTCCGGCTCTGGCGGAATATCCGGAAAAAGAAATCCAGGGCATCATTCAATGGGGCGCTGGCGGCTCGACCGATACCGTGATGCGCGCCGTGACGCCGCATGCCGAAAAGGCGCTGGGCGGCACCATCGTGATGCAGAACGTCACCGGCGGTGTCGGCGCGATTGCGCTGAACCAAGTCTACAATGGCGAGGCTGACGGCTATACCATCCTGTTTGGCGCGGAAAACCCGCTGCTCTACAAGGTGATGGCGCTTGGCGACAAGGATTATTCGGATTTCACCGCGATCAACGTGCTGGCGCGTGGCATCCCGCTGCTGGTGGCGCGCCCCGATGCGCCCTTCAACACCTACCCAGAGATGATCGCCTATATCAACGCGCATCCCAAGGAGGTGAAGTTCGGCTCGACCGGTCCGGGCGGCCTGCCTTCGGTGGTCACCGCGATGATCAACCAAAAGACCCCGATCGACGTGACCTTCGTGCCCTATGACGGCGACGGCCCGGCCCTGACGGCGTTGCAAGGCGGCGCGATTGACGTGATGCCTGCGGTTCTGGGGGCGGCCGTTGAAGGCGTCAAAGGCGGCACGATGAAAGCGATTGCGCTTTTTGACACCGAAGCCACCTCTGCCCTGCCCGATGCGCCGACCATCGTCTCGACCAACCCCGAGTTTGCCGATCTGCTGCCCTGGGGTCCGTTCTTTGGCGTCTTCGTCAAGAAGGGCACGCCGGATGATGTGGTGGCCAAGCTGACCGCCGCCTATGCCGAGGGTGCCAAGGCCGAAGACTTCAAGGCGCTGATGGATGGCCGGGGCTTCAAGATGATGAACATCTCGGGTCAAGAGGCACAGGAGTTCCTGAACAAGTGGCAGTCCACCACCGCCTGGCTGGTGCAGGATGCAGGTCTGACCAAGGCCTCGCCCGCAGACTTCGGTATCCCGAAGCCCTGATCCACCGATAAGCTGACTGCGCCGCCCCCTTTACCCAAAGCGGGGCGGCGTTTTCATGCCCGCGGGCAGCCATTCAAGGGGCCAAGAGATGCAATCCAACACACCACGCCGGCCGGGAGAGGTGATCTTTACCCTCTTCGTGATCGCCGCAAGCCTGTTTCTTCTGTACACCGCCTATGGCATTGCGGGTTTTGACGCCCTGTCCTCGGCGGGGGCGATCCCGATGATCACCACGGCGCTGATGGCGCTTTGCGGCGGGCTGATCCTGCGCGATACGCTGCGCAAGCCCGCCAATCAGACCGAGAGCCTGCGCCACGACATCCTGCCGCTGCCAGTGATCGTGACCATCGCCGCCATCACCGCCTATGCGCTGTTGCTCAAACCCTTGGGCTTTATCCCCACCTCGTTCTTCTTCCTGTTCGGGCTGATCAAGCTGTTCTCGCAGCGCGGCTGGGGCTTTTCCATCGCCGCCGCCGCGGGCTCGGTCGCGCTGATCTATGTGATCTTCCGGCTGATCTTTACCGTGCTGATGCCGCAGGGCGTCGTGCCGGAATCCGAGATCCTTGCCGCCCTTCGCCATCTGTTCGGAGCCGCAAAATGATGGATGTGATAAACAACTTCCTGATCCCCTTTCTGGATCTGAAACTTCTGTCGCTGGTGGCGCTTGGCACCTTCGCGGGCATTTATATCGGCGCCATTCCGGGGCTTTCGGTCACCATGGCGGTGTCGATCCTGATTTCCTTTACCTTCTCTTGGGATGTGCTGCCGGCAATCTCCTTGATGATCGGCATCTATATGGGCGGGGTCTATGGCGGTTCGCGCACCGCGATCCTGCTGAACATCCCTGGCGCGCCTTCAGCGATTGCCACGGCGCTGGACGGCTTTCCCATGGCCAAGCGCGGCGAAGCGGGCGAGGCGATCGGCATCACCACGGTGATGAGCTTTTTCGGCGGGTTGGTCGGCATCATCGTGCTGGCGGCGGCGGCCCCCTCGGTCTCGGCCTTTGCGATCAAGTTCCAGCCGCGCGACTATATGCTGCTGGCAATCCTTGGCATTCTGCTGGTCGGCTCGCTGTCGGGCGACAGTCTGGTGAAGGGCATCTTTGCCGGAGCCATGGGGCTGATGATCGGCTCTATCGGGCTGGACCCTTTGACCATGGACCAGCGCTTTACCTTCGGCTCCACCGCGATGATGGGCGGGATTTCCTTCATCGCCGTGATGATTGGCATGTTTGGCGTCTCCGAAGCGCTGATCCAGCTGCATTCGATGAAGACACCGGGCGTCAAGCAGGTGATCAGCCGCATCGTGCCAAGCTTTGGCACCATCCGCAAATATCTGCCGCTGTCGCTGCAATCCTCGGCGATTGGCGTGATCATCGGTGCCCTGCCCGGCACCGGCGGCGATATCGCGGCGCTGATGGCCTATGACCACGCCAAGCGCATCACCAAAAACCCCGAAGTGCCTTTTGGCCAAGGCGCACGCGAGGGTCTGGTGGCCCCCGAAACCGCCAACAACGCCGCCGTCGGCGGAGCCTTCATCCCGATGATGACGCTGGGCATTCCAGGCGATTCCGTCACCGCGATCATGATCGGCGCGCTGTTCATCCACGGGCTGCACCCCGGCCCGATGCTGATGGTCGAGCAGCCGCATATGTTCTGGTTTATCGTCGGCTGCCTGACGCTGGCCAATATCTTCATGCTGATCTTTCGGCCTCACCGGCATCAAACTCTTTGTCAAAGTCGTCGAGATGCCGCGCACGGTACTGATCCCGCTGATCCTTCTGCTTTCCATCGTCGGGGCCTATGCGGTCAACAACTCGCTGACCGATGTCTACTGGATGCTGGGCTTTGGTGTTCTGGGCTATTTCATGCGGCTTTATGGCTACAGCCTTGGTCCGGTGATCCTTGGCGTGATCCTGTCGCGCCTGCTCGACGACAACTGGCGGCGTGCGATCATCTCGGATCAGGAAAGCCTGCCGCGGCTTTTGCACGGCATCGTCACCAGCCCGCTGTCGCTAACCCTGTTTGTCGCGGTCATCCTGATCTTTATGTCAAAGACCCCGCTTTGGGCAAAACTGACCTGGAGGGCACGCGGATGATCCGACTTGGTCTGATCGGCGACAACATCGCCAAATCGCAAAGCCCGCGCCTGCATCGGCTTGCCGGGGTGCAGAATGACACGTCGGTGACCTATGACCGCATCGTGCCCACCGAGACCGGCAAGGAGTTCGACACGCTCTTTGCCGAGGTCGCAAAGGGTGGCTTTCGCGGGGTGAATATCACCTATCCCTATAAGGAGCGCGCCGCAACCAAGGTGACCATCGACGATCCCTTGGTACGGGCGATTGGTGCGGTGAATACCGTGATCTTCGATGACGGCGGGCCGCATGGCTTCAACACCGATTATTCCGGCTTCATCGCGGCCTATCGCCATATCCGGGGTGAAATATCGCCGGGTGTGGTGCTGATGATCGGCGCAGGCGGGGTTGGCAAGGCCGTGGCCTATGGTCTGGCGGCGATGGGTGTGGCGGAAATCCGCATCGCCGAACGTGACCTGCCCAAAGCTGCGGCGCTGGCAGAGGCACTGCGGCGCGCAAAGCCGGGGTTGCGGGTGGTGACGGGCTCTGATGCGGAAGCGCTGGCCAAGGGGGCCGATGGGCTGGTCAACTGCACCCCCGTCGGCATGGTCGGCTATGGTGGCACGCCGCTGCCGCGTGCGGCCATGGTCGGGGCGGCCTGGGCCTTTGATGCGGTCTACACGCCCGTCGACACCCAGTTCCTGCAAGACGCAAGCGCCGAGGGTCTGCAAATCATCTCGGGCTACGAGCTTTTCATCGGCCAAGGTGTCGATGCCTGGAAGCTCTTCACCGGCCTGCCGCTCGATTACGACCGCCTGCGCGCTGACCTTTTGCACCCGGAGTAAGCCGATGAAAACCTCGATCGCCACCGTCTCGATTTCCGGCGCTTTCCGCGAGAAACTCGATGCCATCGCCAAGGCGGGCTTTGATGGTATCGAGATTTTCGAGCAGGATTTCATCGCCTCGGACCATGCGCCACGCGACATCGGGGCCATGGTGCGCGACGCAGGGCTGGAGATCACGCTGTTCCAGCCTTTCCGCGATTTCGAAGGCCTGCCCGAACCCTACCGCAGCCGCGCCTTTGACCGGGCAGCGCGCAAGTTCGATCTGATGGCAGAGCTGGGGGCAGAGCTGATGCTGATCTGCTCCTCGGTGCATCCCGCCGCGATGGGCGGCATCGACCGCGCCGCCGCCGATTTTCACGCGCTTGCCGAAAGTGCCGCCGCGCGCGGGCTGCGGGTGGGGTTCGAGGCTCTGGCCTGGGGCCGCCATATCAACGATCACCGCGACGCCTGGGAGGTGGTGCGCCGCGCCGATCATGCCAACCTTGGCCTGATCCTCGACAGTTTTCACACCCTGGGCCGCAAGATCGACCCCGAGACCATCCGCCGCATTCACGGCGACAAGATCTTTTTCGTCCAGCTTGCCGATGCGCCTGCCATCGAGATGGACCTGCTCTATTGGTCGCGCCACTTTCGCAATATGCCGGGCGAAGGCGATCTTGACGTCCCCGGGTTTTTGCGCGCCGTGCTGGCGACGGGCTATGCGGGGCCGCTCAGCCTTGAGATTTTCAATGACCAGTTTCGCGCCGGTCTGCCGCGTCTGGTGGCGCAAGACGGCTACCGCAGCCTGATCGATCTGATGGACCGCGTGCGCCGCGCCGAACCTGCGCTACCCGTCGATCTGCCCGCCTTTCCGGCGCCAAAGCCGGTGCAGGGCGTTGAATTCATCGAAATTGTCACCGGCCCGGACCAGCTGGCCGAGCTTGGCAGCTTTCTCACCTCGCTGGGCTTTGCCGCCACGGCCTCGCATGTCTCCAAGCAAGTCACGCGCTGGCAACAGGGCGCGATCAACCTCTTGGTCAACACCCAGGACAGCGGCTTTGCCCATAGCTCTTATGTCGCCCACGGCACCACCGTCTCCGAAATCGCCCTGCAGGTGCCAAACGCCTTGGAGGCGCAGGCCCGTGCCAAGGCCCTGGGCATTGCGCCCTTCCGTCAAGACGCGGCCTCGGGCGAACTGGACATTCCCGCCATCAGGGGCGTCGGCGGCAGTCTGCTGCGCTTCGTCGATCGCACCACCACACTCGGTCAACTCTGGCAGCTGGATTTCTCCGCCGCCCCCCCCGCTCCCAAAGGCGCAGGCCTGACCCGCATCGACCATATTGCGCAGACCATGGCCTATGATGAGATGCTCAGTTGGTCGCTGTTTTACCACGCGCTCTTTGACGCGAAAAAAGCCCCCATGGTGGATGTGGTGGACCCTGACGGCCTGGTGCGCAGCCAGGCGGTGGAAACCGGCGCGCTGCGGATCACGCTGAATGGCGCGGAAGCCCGCCGCACCCTTGCGGGCCGGTTCGTCGAGGACAGCTTTGGCTCGGCGGTGCAGCACATCGCCTTTGCCAGTGACGATATCTTTGCCAGCGCCGAGGCCCTGCGCGCTGCAGGATTTCCTGTCCTGCAGATCGGCGGCAACTACTATGACGATGTCGAGGCGCGCTTCGGCTTGGACCCCGCCCTGACCGCACGGATGCGCGCGGCCAATGTGCTTTATGATGAAGATGCCGGCGGGCAGTTCTTTCAACTTTACTCGCAGACCCGCCCTGAAGGCCTCTTTGTCGAGATCGTGCAAAGACAGGGCGGCTATGCGGGCTACGGCGCGCCGAATGCACCCTTCCGCATCGCCGCCCAAAAACGTTCCATCCCGCCCGCAGGAATGCCAAGGCTTCCGTCGCGATCCTGAGTGGGAGCCCCCTGAGAAGCAGGCCCGCAAACCTTGGCTTGGCTCAGAAGCTAACGATCAGATGCTCGCCAATATCGGGCTGCTCGCCGCTCATCTTGGCCTTGGCCATGCCGATGACAAAGCCAAGGCTGCCGGGCGAGATCCACAGCTCGGCGGTCGTCGGCGTCACCTCGATCAGCCGCACATCCGGGTCGTCGATGCCGTCGAACCAGGCGTCGGTCACCGTGTTCCACAGCTCTTCCAGCTTGGTGCGGTCATAAGAGATCACGCCATGCCCCTCGATGCGGGCCTGCAAATTGCCCTCGCCCGAGACGATCAGCGAGGTGCGGCCCTCCCCAGCTTCAAGCTCGTCTACGATATCGGTGCCCGCCGCGCCAATGAACCAGATGCGGCCATCTTCCTTGATCGGATTTGCGGTCATCGGCACATGGCGGGCCTCGCCCACCGCCATCATAAGAGTGCGGATATCTTGGATTTCTTGCCAGAAACGCTCGATTGACATGGGGTATTCCTTTGGCTGAGGGATGGGCGCAGCTCGCTTGCGCACCTTACCGGGTAAAGCCCGCAAGCCCCCTCCCGGTTCCCCTCAGCCTCCGGATTTCTGCCCGCAGGCGTCTTGGCCGTTCAGGACCAGTCCAGCACCACCTTGCCCGAAGAGCCCTGCCGCATCACGTCAAAGCCCTTGGTATATTCATCGACGCTGAAGCGATGCGTGATCACGCCGCGCACGTCGAGGCCGTTCTCCAGCATGGCGATCATCTTGTACCATGTCTCGAAAATCTCGCGGCCGTAGACACCCTTGATGGTCAGGGCCTTGAAGACGATGCGGCTCCAGTCCACCGGCGATTTGCCGGGCGGAATGCCCAGCATGGCAATGCGCCCGCCCATGGTCATCGCCTCGACCATCTGATCCAAAGCGCGCTGGTTGCCGCTCATCTCCATGCCGACGTCAAAGCCCTGCTTCATCTTCAGCCGGGCAATCACCGCAGGCAGATCCTCTTCAGCCGACATTCACCGGCACCACATCGGCAACCTGCGCCGCCAGATCCAGACGCGCCTGATTGACATCGGTGATCACCACATGGCGCGCGCCGACATGCCGCGCCACCGCCGCCGCCATAATGCCGATCGGCCCGGCCCCGGTGATCAGCACATCCTCGCCGATCAGATCAAAGCTCAGCGCCGTATGCACCGCATTGCCCAAAGGATCGAGGATCGCGCCAATCTCGTCATCAATGCTGTCCGGCAAGGGCACGACGTTGAAGGCGGGCAAGCGCAGGTATTCGGCAAAGGCCCCCTGCTCGTTCACGCCAATGCCCCGCGTCGCAGGATCGAGATGGAACTTGCCCGCCCGGCTCTGGCGGCTGTCCTTGCCGATCAGATGCCCCTCGCCCGAGCAGCGCTGACCGATGGCAAGCCCGGTGACCTGCGCGCCCATCGCGACGATCTCACCGGCAAACTCATGCCCGGTGACCAGCCCCACCGGCACGGTGCGCGCCGCCCACTCGTCCCAGTTCCAGATATGGATATCGGTGCCGCAAATCCCGGTCTTCTTGACCCGGATCAGCACATCCTCCGGCCCGATCTCGGGCACGGCGCGCTCTTGCATCCACAGACCCGCCTCCGGCTTGGCCTTGACCAGCGTCTTCATTGCAGCACCCCCACCTCTTTGCCCGCCGCGGCGAAAGCCTCCAGCGCGAAATCCAGATCCGCCCGGCTCAGCCGCGCATTCATCTGCGTCCGGATCCGCGCCTGCCCACGCGGCACCACCGGGAAGAAAAATGCCGAAACCATCACGCCGCGCGCATCCAAGGCGCGGGCAAAAGCCTGCGCCAAGGGGGCCTCGCCAATCATCACCGGAATGATCGGATGCGCGCCGGGCAAGAGCCTGAAGCCAAGCGCCTCCAGCCCCGCCCGCCAATAGCGGGCATTCTCGACCAGCTGCGCGCGCAGATCATCCGCGGCCTCGACAATATCCAGCGCCGCCAGTGCGGCCCCCACCACCGCAGGCGGCAAAGCGTTCGAAAACAGATAGGGCCGCGCCCGCTGGCGCAACAGGTCGATGACCCCCTGCGGCCCGGCAATATAGCCGCCCAAAGCGCCGCCAAGCGCCTTGCCAAAGGTGCCGGTCAGAATATCAACCTTCACCCCCGCCGCCGCAGGCGTGCCGCGCCCCTGCGGCCCGATAAAGCCGGTGGCATGGCAATCATCCACCATGGTCAGCGCGCCGTATTTCTCGGCCAGCCGCGTCACCCCGGCCAGATCGGCCAAGCTGCCATCCATCGAGAACACCCCATCCGTCGCGATCATGACAAAGCGCGCGCCGCCGGCCCTTGCGGCCTGCAACTGCGCCTCCAGATCTGCCATGTCATTGTTGGCAAAGCGAAACCGCCGCGCCTTGCACAGCCGCACCCCGTCGATGATCGAGGCATGGTTGAGACTGTCGGACACAATCGCATCCGCCTCGCCCAGCAAAGGCTCGAACAGCCCGCCATTGGCATCGAAACAGGCGGCGAAAAGGATGGCGTCGTCCATGCCCAGAAAGCCCGCAATCCGCGCTTCAAGCTGGCGGTGAATATCCTGCGTGCCGCAGATAAAGCGCACCGAGGCCATGCCAAAGCCGTGGCTCTGCATCGCCGCGGTCGCCGCCGCCACAAGCCGGGGATCATCCGCCAGACCAAGGTAATTATTGGCACAAAGGTTCAGCATGCGCCGCCCGCCGATCATAACCTGCGCGCCCTGCGCCGTCTCGATCAACCGCTCGCGCTTGGTCAGCCCCTCGGCCTCGATCCCCGCAAGCGTCGCCTGCACCTGCGCCAGAAATTCCGCAACATCTGCCATAACAGAAAACCCTCCAGTTTAACGGATCATACCTCGACCAGAAACGATGTCAATATAACGGATTCCCTTCCGCCTCCGCGGATTTCATCTTGGCAAAAATATCCTGGGGTCTGGGGCAACGCCCCAGCGCCTGCCCCCTAAACTGTCCTGCCCCCTCAACTGTCCTGCACAATCAAGATCGCCCGCGCAGCGCCGCCCTCGGCGGCAATCGCATGCGCGCGGTCCGCCGGATAGCGCGCAGTATCGCCCACCGACAGCACCTGCTCTTCCTCGCCCGAGCGGATCCGCACCTGCCCCTCGATCACCGTCAGATGCTCGCGGCAGCCAGGATTATGCGGCTCGCTGTCCAGCAAGCCATCGGGCTGAAAGCGCAAATCATAAACCTCATGCTCGCCCACCGCCTCGGCAGGGGAAAGGATGCGGATGCTGACGCCCTTGCCGCGCCCGCCGATCACCGGGGCGGCACCGGCGCGCACCACCTCGATGCCCATCTCGCCGCGCCCCTCCAGAAGGCCTGCGAAATCAACCTGCAAGGCCTGCGTCAGGTTCCACAGCGTCGCCACCGTCGGCGAGCTTTCCGCCCGCTCGATCTGGCTGACCATCGAGCGGCTGACCCCCGAGAGCTTGGCCACGGCATCAAGGCTCAGGCCCCGCGCTTTGCGAGCCTCCCGCAGCGAGGCTGCCAAACGGTCATGGATATCAGATCGCGGATTCATCGCGCTACTTAAGCCGCCCCGCCCCCCATGCGTCAATCTTAATCAAGTGCCGCAATAGGTTACATAAGATCCAAACCCCTTTGGAGCGGGCAGAACAAAGCCCTCACGCCCTGCCTCGGGGCCAAAGGGGTCCTGCACAGCCGCCAGAATCGCCCTGAAAGGCCCAAGATCACCGTCTTCGGCCGCACCCAGCGCCGCCTCGACCAGATGATTGCGCGGAATCACCGAAGGATTCGCAGCCAATAGCCGCGTCTCGACGCCCGGCGCTGTCCGAAGCCGCCACCGCACCAGCCAGGCCTGCATCGGCTCGGGCGCGTCAAACAGCGACAGATAGCCCGGCTCATCGCCAAGCGCTCCGGCAAGCCGCCGGAAGGCCAGCGTCCAGTCCACCCCGGCAATCGCGGTCAGGAAGTCCTCGACCAGCGCCGCATCGCCGTCATCCTCGCCCAGAAGCCCCAGCTTGCGTCGCATCACCGCCAGATGCGCCTGCTCATAGCGCGGCATCACCCGCTCCAGTGCCGCATTGGCCAGATCGACCGCGCGTTCGGGGTTGGCGTCGATCAGCGGCAGCAAAGCCTCGGCCAGCCGCGCCAGATTCCAGCCCATGATCCCCGGCTGGTTGCCATAGGCATAGCGCCCCTGCCGGTCGATCGACGAGAAAACCGTCGCAGGATCATAGGCTTCCATAAAGGCGCAAGGCCCGTAATCAATCGTCTCGCCCGAGAGCGCCATATTGTCGGTGTTCATCACGCCATGGACAAAGCCCAAGCCCATCCACTCGGCGATCAAGGCGGCCTGCGCCTCGGCCACCGCCTCGAACAACCCCATAGCGCCCTCTGCCTGCGGATAATGCCGGGCGATGGTGTAGTCGGTCAGGGCCTGCAGCTTGTCTGTCTCGCCTCTTGCCGCAAAGAACTGAAACGTGCCGACGCGGATATGGCTCGCCGCAACCCGCGCCAGAACCGCCCCCGGCAAGCGTCCCTGCTCGCGCAGGATCTGCTCGCCCGTCGTCACCACCGCCAGACTGCGCGTCGTCGGCACCCGCAAAGCCGCCATCGCCTCGGAAATCAGATATTCGCGCAGCATCGGCCCCAAAGCCGCCTTGCCATCGCCGCCGCGCGAAAACGCCGTGCGGCCCGAGCCTTTCAGCTGCAAATCCCAGCGTCGCCCGTCCGGGCCAAGGAACTCGCCCAAAAGATGCGCCCGCCCGTCGCCAAGCTGCGGCGAAAATCCGCCGAACTGATGCCCGGCATAGGCCAGCGCCACGGGCTCGGCCCCCTCGGGCAGAACCGCGCCGGAAAACCAACCCGCCGCCGAGTCGATTTCCAGTCCCAGCTCCGCCGCCAGCGTCGCGTTGAACACCACAAGCGCGGGCGCAGGTGCGACATCTGGCGCAATCGCCAGATAGGTTCCCGGCAAGTCGCGGCGATAGCTGTTGTCAAATCTGATCATCATGGTCCCCTTGCAGCCAATATGGGGCGCCTGCGCCGCAGCGCAATATCGATTCAAGGTGATGTGGGAAGTGGTCGGGGCGGAGGGATTCGAACTCTCGACCTACTGCTCCCAAAGCAGCCGCGCTACCAGACTGCGCTACGCCCCGACTAAGCGCCTCATACGATGCCTTTGCGGAAATGAAAAGTGGCTATTCGCCAGAACAGGGCCAAACAGCGCTACTTTGTTCAAGCACCGCAGCGCGCAGCTCCGCGCCCTCGGCAATTCCCAGGCGTTTGGCCAAACCGCCATTGATTTCCAGCACATAAGTCACGCCCTTGCCGCCATCAATCGGCGTCTCGTCCTGCGGTATGGCATTGGAATGCACCCGCGTCACCCTGCCGCTGGCATCGGCAAAGATCATGTCCAGCGGGATCAGGGTGTCTTTCATCCAGAAAACCGCCTGCTGCGGCGCGGGATAGACAAACAACATGCCCGCTGCACTTGGCAGATGGTCACGCTGCATCAGCCCAAGGCTGCGTTCGGCCTCGCTGTCAGCGATCTCGACGTGAAAGCGTTGCAGACCGCCGGGCCCGCGCAGTTCGACCGTATCGGGGGCGCAGGCCGCAAAGGCCTGGCCCGGCGCCAACAGCACAGCCACCGCTACGAGCGAATTGAGGTTTCCCATGACACCACCTGCACAGCCATCCGGCCACGTTTGCCCTCGACGATGCGCAGACACACCGCCTCGCCTGCATCAAGATCGGCAAAACCGGAATGACGCAAGACCTCGATGTGGACAAAGACATCTTCCGGGCGGCCAAAGACATTGGCAAAACCAAAGCCCTTGCCCTTGTCGAACCACTTGATCCGCGCCGGTTCCAGCGGCAGGGCGGCGATTTCCTCGGCCGTCTCGACGCCGATATCATCGCCCAGCTGCGGCACCGAACCTTCAGGCGGCACGATCCTGATCACTTCGACCGCCTGCACGCCGCGTTGGGTATTCTGCACCTTGACGGTGATCTCTGCCCCATCGGCAACCGAACCCTGGCCGAAATTCCTCAGCACATTGGCATGCAGAAGGATATCGCCGGAATGATCATCCGAAACGATAAATCCAAAGCCTTTGGCCGGATCAAACCACTTTACGCGGCCCTGCAAGATGTGCAGGTCCAATTCATCTTCCGTCATAGGAGGACCGTTTCCCCAGATAGAGCCCTTGAAGCGTAGTCATGAAGCGAAATTGCCCCGCGATGCAAGGGCAATTCGCGCCTTAAATCTGGCCTTGCATTTCACGCTTCGTGAAAATCAGGGGTTGAGCCGTTTAATATCCCAAGCATTTTCAATAGCTTGCCGAGACCAGCGAAAGCGGTCGTGCAACCTGAAGTTGCCGTCGGCCCAGAATTCCATCTCCAAAGGGACAAGACGAAATCCGCCCCAAAACGGCGGACGCGGCGGGGAGTTGCCGTATTTCAACCCCAGGGCCGCGACATCAGCCATCAGCTTGCCGCGCGAGGCCAGGGGCTGCGACTGCTGCGAGGCCCAGGCCCCCAGCCGCGAGGTCAGGCTGCGCGAGGCGTAATAGGCATCCGCCGCCGCCGCCTCTTCCCGGCTGATCAACCCGCGCACCCGCACCTGACGGCGCAGCGACTTCCAGTGCATCACGAAAGCCGCCTTGCCGCTGGCGTCCAGTTCCTGCCCCTTGGCCGAGCCGAAATTGGTATAGAACACAAAGGCATCAGGCTCGATGGCCTTGAGCAGCACCATGCGCACATTGGGCAGGCCCTCGGCGTCGACCGTCGCAAGCGCAATCGCATTGGGATCATTGATCTCGCTGACCTCGGCCTCGGCCAGCCAGCGGCGGGTGATCTCGAAAGGATCCTCGCCCGCAAAAATTCCCGTTCTGTCCATTGCGTCCTCTTTCCGCGCCACGCCGCGCCTTGATGCACCGTGATCTTTCGCCTACACAGCTTGCAAGCAAATAGGGTGGGCGGGGAAGACCGAATGTCAACCGGACTAATGGCAGGAAAACGCGGTCTCATCATGGGGCTGGCGAATGACAAATCCATCGCCTGGGGCATTGCTCAGGCCCTGGCTGCGCAGGGGGCAGAGATCGCCTTTTCCTACCAGGGCGATGCGCTGAAGAAACGCGTGCTGCCGCTGATCAATTCAATTGGCATGGCGCAGATGGTGGAATGCGACGTGGCCGCGGACGAGAGCATCGACGCGCTTTTTGCGCATCTGCAAAAGACCTGGGGCAAGA
Organism: uncultured Alphaproteobacteria bacterium; assembly: GCA_963815275.1. Classification (GTDB taxonomy): domain Bacteria; phylum Pseudomonadota; class Alphaproteobacteria; order Rhodobacterales; family Rhodobacteraceae; genus Cypionkella. Next base: position 172,000 of record CAWFGD010000011.1, on the reverse strand, counting down.
TCGACTTTCTGGTCCATGCCATCGGCTTTTCCGACAAGGCCGAGCTGCGCGGCCGCTATGTCGACACCTCGCGCGGCAATTTCGCGATGACGATGGATATCTCGATCTACTCCTTCACCGCCGTCTGCCAGCGCGCCGCTGCGCTGATGCCCGACGGCGGCTCGATGCTGACCCTGACCTATTACGGCGCTGAAAAGGTCATGCCGCATTACAACGTCATGGGCGTCGCCAAAGCCGGGCTGGAGGCGAGCGTGAAGTACCTCGCCGAAGACCTTGGCAAGGACGGCATCCGCGTCAATGCCATCTCGGCAGGCCCGATCAAGACCCTCGCGGCAAGCGGGATCGGCGATTTCCGCTACATCATGAAGTGGAACGAGCTGAACTCGCCGCTTGCGCCGCAATGTGACGCAGGAAGAGGTTGGCAAGGCCGCGCTCTACCTGCTTTCGGATCTCGGCTCGGGCACCACCGGCGAGAACCTGCACGTCGATGCAGGCTACCACGTCGTCGGCATGAAGGCCGTCGATTCCCCCGATATTGACGTCGTCACCAACCGCAAAGAGTAACGTCATGACCCTCGCCGCCTTCCTCGCCGTGGCCCTGTTGCATCTGATGGCCGCAATCAGCCCCGGCCCCGCCGTGCTGATGTCGGCGCGCACCGGGGTGACCGAGGGGCTGCGCACCGGGGCCTTTCTGGCGATGGGCATCGGCGCAGGCGCGGTGATCTGGGCCGCCGCCGCGCTTTTCGGCCTCGCGCTGGTCTTTCAGGCCGCCCCGGCCCTGCTCTGGGCGCTGAAGATCGCCGGCGGGCTGTATCTGATCCATATGGCCTGGGGCATGTGGCGGGACGCCGACAAACCGCTCGACATGGGCGACAGCGCCCGCCCGCCGCGTTCGGCGGCTTCGGCCTTTCGGCTCGGGCTGATCACCCAGCTGTCAAACCCAAAGCCCGCCATCCTCTTTTCGGCGATCTTCATCGGCACCGTGCCGCAAGGCACTCCGGTCTGGGTTATCGCCGCCCTGTTGATCGTCGTCTTCCTGAACGAGGCGATCTGGAACACCCTTGTCGCACGGATCTTCTCCTTCCAGCGCTCCAAAGCCGCCTATATCAGCCTGAAAACCCTCATCGACCGCAGCTTTGGCGGGCTGCTTGCCCTGCTCGGGCTGAAGATCGCCGCCACCTGAGTTTCCTCTGTCCCTGCTAATCGCTTGGGTCAGGTATTGATTTCGCCATTGGTTGCAAAAAACCAATAGCTTGGGGGGCTGGCCCCCGCTGCGCTGCCAAAAAGGACCATGCCATGAACGACCGCCTGCCGCACGAAAAAGGCTTTCACGTCTCTTGGGACCAGATGCACCGCGACAGCCGCGCTTTGGCCTGGCGGCTGGATGGCAAGGGCCCGGACGAGGGGGCGTGGAAGGCCGTGGTCGGCATCACCCGCGGCGGCCTTGTCCCGGCGATGATCGTGGCGCGCGAGCTCGACATCCGCCGCGTCGACACCATCTCGATCAAAAGCTACAACCACCAGACCCAGGGCGCGCCGCAGGTGATCAAGGCGCCGCAAGCCGATCTGATGGGCGATGGCACCGGCATCCTGATCGTCGATGATCTGGTGGATTCGGGCAAGACGCTGGAAGTGGTGCGCAAGCTCTACCCAATGGCGCATTTCGCCACCGTCTACGCCAAGCCCTCCGGCAAGCCGCAAGTCGACAGCTATATCACCGAGGTCAGTCAGGACACCTGGATCTTCTTCCCTTGGGATATGGCGCTGCAATACGTCCAGCCCTTCCGCGGTCAGGACTGATCAGGACCGATGAAAGCGCCACCGCCTCCCGGCCTCGCAAGGGTCTTGCACTGGCTTTTCGAAACAAGCCTTGCGATCAAAGGCGTTTTGACCGGAGCCGAGGCGGTGACAGGCTTGGGGCTTTTGTTTACGCCCAATCCGATGGTGGCCCGGTTGCGATACTGGATCACCCATTACGAGATTGCCGATCGCCCCGGCGACACCATGGCCGCGCTGACCCAGCGCGCCGTGACGCAGTTTCCGGTCAGCACCCAGGATTTCTACGCCGGCTATCTGATCTTTCACGGCGGCATCAAGCTTTTGCTGGTGGTGATGCTGTGGTCGCAGGTGCTTTGGGCCTATCCGGCGGCCATGGTGGTGCTGGGCGGCTTTGTCTCTTATGAAATCTACGAATTCCTCCACAGCCATTCGCCGTTTTTGTTGATGTTGTCCTTCTTCGATCTGGTCATGATCGCGCTGATCTGGCAGGAATACAAAGCCCTGAAAGACAAACGCGCCCTGAACCTGGAGACCGCATGATCCATCCTCTCAGCCCCGCCATGGCCGCCACCTTCCCGCCGCCGGTGATGGAAGCGCGGCGCTGGCTTGCGGGCGTGGTCTTTCCGCCCGAGCGTCCGCTGATCAACATCTCGCAGGCAGCCCCCGTCGATCTGCCGCCCTTGGCGCTGCGGCAGGCGATTGCGGATGCGGCCCTGAACACCCCCGAGGCGCATCTTTACGGCCCTGTGCTCGGCCTGCCCGCGCTGCGCGCCGAGATTGCCAAGCAATGGACCGCCTACTACGGCGGTGAGGTTTCTCCCGACCAAACCGCAATCACCCAGGGCTGCAATCAGGCCTTCTGCGCGGTGATGTCGACGCTGGCCAGTTCCGGCGACGAGGTGATCCTGCCAACCCCTTGGTATTTCAATCATAAAATGTGGCTCGACATGCAGGGCGTCAAAGCCGTGCCGCTGCCCGCAGGCGCGGGCCTGATCCCCGAAGCCGAGGCCGCGGCCCGGCTGATCACCGACAAGACCCGTGCCATCGTGCTGGTCTCGCCCAACAACCCCGGCGGCGCGGAATACCCTGCCGAGACCCTTGCCGCCTTCCGCGATCTGGCCCGCGCCCGCGGCCTTGCCCTGATCGTGGATGAAACCTACCGCGATTTCGACAGCCGCGATGGCCGCCCGCATGACCTTTTCGCCGACCCCGACTGGGCCGATGTGCTGATCCAGCTTTATTCCTTCTCCAAGGCCTACCGCCTGACCGGCCACCGCGTCGGCGCCGTGGTGGCCTCGGTCGAGCGGCTGTTTCAGATCGAGAAATTCCTCGACACCGTCGCGATCTGCCCCAGTCAACTGGGCCAGATTGCCGCCCTTTGGGGCATGCAGAACCTTGGCCAATGGTTGGCAGGCGAACGCGCCGAAATCCTGTCGCGCCGTGCCGCCATGGTGGCGGGTTTCTCGGCGCTGCCCGAGTGGAAACTGCTCGGCTGTGGTGCCTATTTCGCCTATGTCGAACATCCCTTTGCCATCGGCTCGGATGCGCTCTGCCAGCGGCTGGTGCGCGAGCAAAGTCTCTTGATGCTGCCCGGCACGATGTTCCAGCCCGAAGGCGCGCCCGAGGGTCTGCGCCAGATCCGCATCGCCTTTGCCAATGTCGATGCGGCGGGCATTGCCGAGGTTTTCGCCCGGCTTGCCCAGGTGCGCGGCTGAGGCAGCGCAGCGCCCCTCCGCGAGGATATTTGAGCCAAGGTGAAGCCGCAAAGCCGCGCGGTGGCTTGCTCCGGCGCGGACGACCGCTTAGACAGTTGCAAATCTTTTGAAGGACGGCAAAACATGGCCAAATCTGCGCAGCACGACGAAGCAACCCCAAGAAAGCGCCGGGGGGCATCGGTGATGGCCTGGATCTTGATGGCCATGCTGATCGGCGGCTTGGGCGGCTTTGGCGTCACCAACTTTGGCGGCAGCACCGCCTCGGTGGGCTCGGTTGGCGACAAGAAGATCGAGGTCAACGACTATGCCCGCGCCCTGCGCAACCAGATGAACGCGCTGTCGCAGCAGTTCGGCACCACGGTGACGTTCCAGATGGCGCAGAGCTTTGGCATTGACCGGCAGGTGTTGCAGACGCTGATCGACAATGCCGCCCTTGATAACGAGGCGGACCGCGTCGGCCTCTCGGTCGGCAATGCCACGGTCTATGCCAAGCTCTCGAGCATTACCGCCTTTCACGGCGTCGATGGCAAGATCGACCCACTTGCCTATGATCAGGTGCTTCAGCAGAACAATCTGACCAAGGCCGAATTTGAACGCGGCATCCGGGACGACACCGCGCGCGAGCTGTTGCAGCAGGCCGTCACCACCGGCGTGACCGCGCCCCCTGCCCTGATCGACACGATTGCCGCCTGGGCGGGCGAGCAGCGCAGCTTCAGCCTGCTGCCGGTGACCGAGGCCAGCCTGCTGACCCCGGTGATCGCGCCCGATGCGGCGGCCTTGCAGGCCTATTACACCGCCAATATCGCCGATTACACCCGTCCCGAAGCCAAGCGGATCAGCTATGCCACGCTGCGCCCCGAGGATCTGGCCAAGGACATGCCCGCCGACGAGGCAGCCCTGAAGGCCGCCTATCAGGCGCGGATCTCGGAGTATGTCATTCCCGAAAAACGTCTGGTCGAACGGCTTGGCTTTGGCACCGAAGCCGAGGCCGCAGCGGCCAAGGCGCGGCTTGACGCAGGCGCCAGCTTTGAAGATCTGGTGACAGAGCGCAATCTGACGCTGCAAGACGTCGATCTTGGCGATGTCACCAAATCGCAGCTTGGCGAAGCGGGCGATGCGGTCTTTGCCCTCACCGCGCCGGGCGTGGTCGGGCCGCTCAACTCCAACGTCGGCCCGGCGCTGTTTCGGATGAACGCGGTGCTGGCGGCGCAGGAAACCACTTTTGATCAGGCCAAGGCCGATCTGGCCAAGACGACCCAGCTTGACGCCGCGCGCAAGGCCATCGAGGCCCGCGTCAATGACATCGACGACGCCTTGGCCGGCGGTGCCAGCCTTGACGATCTGGTCAAAGAGCAAGGCATGGTCAAAGCCAGCACCGATTACGCCAAGGGTGCCGAAGACAATGACCCGATCACCGCAGATGCAAAATTCGCCGCCGCCGCCGACAAGCTGGCCGAGGGCGACTTCCCCGAGGCGCTGATCCTCAGCGATGGCAGCGTCGTGGCGATGCAGCTCGACAGCATCCTGCCGCCGACCCCGCTGGCCTTTGACGCGGTCAAGGACAAGGTCACCGCCGCCGCCCGCGCCGAAGTGCTGGCCAAGGCGCTGAGCGATGAGGCGGCGCGGATCAAGGCCGAAGTCGAGGCGGGCAAACCGCTCGACAGCTTTGGCAAGGTGATCAAGGTCGAAAAGATCGACCGTCAGGGTCAGGTCAAGGACGCCCCGGCTTCGGTGCTGGCTGCGGCTTTCGAGATGAAGCCACAAGAGCTGCGCGTCATCGCCGAGCCCGATGCCACCGCCTTGGTGCAGCTTGACAGCATCACCGCAGCCCCCAGCACGGGCGAAGACGTCACCGCGATGCGCGAGGCGATCACCGCCAATGCCAACAAGGCGATTTCCGACGATATCCTGGCGCTTTACACCACGGCCCTGACCGCCGAGGCTGGCATCACGCTGGACCAGAGCGCGATCAATTCCGTCAACAGCCAGATCACCAATTAAGGCGGCCCCATGAAAATCCTGCCGTCTTTTGAAGAGTTTGAACGCGGCTGGGCCGAGGGCAAGAACCAGATCCTCTACGCCCGTCTGGCCGCCGATCTGGACACGCCGGTCTCGCTGATGCTGAAGCTCGGCGAGGCGCGCGCGGATACCTTCATGCTGGAATCGGTGACCGGCGGCGAGGTGCGCGGGCGCTACTCAGATCATCGGCATGAAGCCCGATCTGATCTGGCAATGCCTGGGCGCGCAAAGCCGGATCAACCGGGCGGCGCGCTTTGACCCGCAGGCCTTTGCCGACCTGCAAGGTCATCCCCTCGACACCCTGCGCGCCCTGATCGCCGAAAGCCGCATCGACCTGCCCGAAGGCATGCCCGCCGTCGCCGCGGGCCTGTTTGGCTATCTCGGCTATGACATGATCCGGCTGGTCGAGCATCTGCCCAACGTCAACCCAGACCCGCTTGGCCTGCCCGATGCCGTGCTGATGCGCCCCTCGGTGGTGGCGGTGCTGGACGGGGTCAAGGGCGAGGTCACCGTGGTGGCCCCGGCCTGGGCCAGCTCGGGTCTGAACGCCCGCGCCGCCTATGCGCAGGCCGCCGAGCGGGTGATGGACGCGCTGCGCGACCTTGACCGCGCCCCTGCCGCCCAGCGTGATCTGGGCGATGCCGGGCCGGTTGGCGAGATGGTCTCGAACTTCACCCACGAAGGCTACAAGGCCGCCGTCGAAAAGGCCAAGGACTATATCCGCGCCGGCGACATCTTTCAGGTCGTGCCCTCGCAGCGCTGGAAGCAGCGCTTTGAACTCGCCCCCTTCGCGCTTTACCGTTCGCTGCGCCGCACCAATCCCTCGCCCTTCATGTTCTTTTTCAACTTCGGCGGCTTTCAGGTGATCGGGGCCAGCCCCGAGATCCTCGTGCGCGTGCGCGACGGCGAAGTCACCGTGCGCCCGATCGCAGGCACCCGCCAACGCGGCGCGACGCCGGAAGAGGACAAGGCGCTGGAGCTTGACCTGCTGTCGGATCAAAAGGAACTGGCCGAGCATCTGATGCTGCTCGACCTCGGGCGCAACGATGTTGGCCGCGTGGCCAAGATCGGCACGGTCCAGCCGACCGAGCAGTTCATCATCGAGCGCTATTCCCACGTCATGCACATCGTCTCGAACGTGGTGGGCGAGATTGCCGAGGGCGAAGACGCGCTGTCGGCGCTGCTGGCGGGTCTGCCTGCGGGCACGGTGTCGGGCGCGCCCAAAGTGCGGGCGATGGAGATCATCGACGAGCTGGAGCCCGAAAAGCGCGGCGTCTATGGCGGCGGCGTCGGCTATTTCGCCGGCAACGGCGACATGGACATCTGCATCGCGCTGCGCACCGCCGTTCTGAAGGACGAGCAGCTCTATATTCAGGCCGGCGGCGGCGTGGTCTAGGACAGCGACCCCGAGGCCGAATATCAAGAGACCGTCAACAAGAGCTTTGCCCTGCGCCGCGCAGCCGAAGACGCAGGCCTTTTCGCCCGCAAAGGCAACGCCTAGGCATCGAGCCACAGCGCCCCGTCGCGGTAGCCACCGCGCAGGAAATGCGCGGGCTCGGCGACTTCGGGGTGATCCTTGGCCCAGTCGCGGTAGCGGTCATTGCTGACCACCCGCGCCGCCTGATCCTGCGCCACGGCAAGGATGATCGGATCGGCAGGCTGGCCCTTTGCCACCACCAGCACGCGGTCATGCGGCAGGCCCAGAAGCTTGCCGAAAGCGTAGTCGTGCTTGTATTTCCCGGCGATCAGATAGCCCGCATTGGCATCAAAGACCACGCCCGGCGTATAGCCCCGCGCCTCCAAAAGCCGCAGCACCTCTTGCAGGGTCTCGATCTGCGGTGTGTTGTCTTTCCAATGCAGCACGTTCGAGCCATCGACGACGACCAGCCGCTCCGGCCCCTTCCGCCGCTGCACCCGCCTGCGGGGCGGACCGCCAAAGCTGCGATCCAGATCGCGACGGTTAAAGCGGTCATTGCGCGAGCGGTCACGCGGGCGCAGCGCCGCCTGCAGGATCAGCACCAGACTGGCAACGACGCAAAGCACCGCCAAGGCAAGCCAATCCGGCTTGTCTTGCAGCCAGGAAACCCCAGCAGCCAGACCGGACAGGATCAACAGGACAATCGGCACACTCATGCCGCGAGACTAGCGCGCAACCAGCGCCGTGCAAGCCGGATTTCGCCGCTACTTGCCCTGCATTACCGCCGAGATCGGTGCAAGCGCGACCGAGGCGCCGCGCCCCTCCACCGTCCAGGCCATCAGCGCCGCGATGGTCTCGGGTCGGGTCGAGCCCAGCACCACCACCCGCCCCTCTTGCGCGGCCTTGAAAGCCGCGCGGTCGAGATAGCGGCGGATCAGCGGGGTATCCTCGCCTGCCGCATCCAGCTCGCGGAAGATCCGCGCCGAGGCGACGCCGTCGCGCCGCGCCTCCTGATCAGCGGCGTTCAGCCCCTGATCAAAGGTCAGCAGGCCGCGCCCCATAGCCTTGATCAGCGGCACCACCTGCGCAGCCAGGGGCCGGTTGTCCTGAAAGCCCCCCGCGCCGATGTCCATCACCGCGACCGCCTCGGGCAGCACCGCCTCATTGGCCTGAAAGCTCTGCTCCAGATCGCTGGCAGTGGCGCCCTCGGGAATGCCCGAGGCCAGCATCAACACCTCTTGCCCGGCGGCGCGATAGATCGTCTCGGCGTCAGAAGCCGAAGGGTCAAGCGGGTCGATCACAAAGCTGACCGGAAACGGCAGCGCCGCCAGTTGCGCCCGGTCCAGATCGCTGCCGCCGGTGTCTTGCAAGACCACCGCAAACAGCGGCTTGCCGGTTTCGTTCTTGAAGGGGCGGGCAAAGCGGGTCAGCGGCATCGCATCTGGCACAGGTTCCGCCGCCGCTGCGATCTCTGCGGCGGGCGGGCTGCCAATGCTGGGCAGCCGGTTGATCGTCACGCCGTCAACGCTTTTCGGCAGGCCGGGTGTCGGCGGCAGGGCCGCAGCTTCGGGCGGCACGATGACCTCTGGGATGATAACTTCAGGGAGGATTTCCGGCAAAATCGGCGGATCTACCACGACCTCAGCAGGCGGCGGCGCTTCAGGCATGGGCTGTGGCGTCAGCAGGCTCTCGGTCGTCTCATCCGAGGGCAGACCGGCGGAAGGCGCCGGTTCCGCGATCTCCGCCGCAGGTGCTTCCGCCACAGGCGGCTCTGCCGGAGCCTCGGCAACCGGCACTTCGGGCATCGCAGGTGCTACATCCGCCGCAGGCGCTGCATCTGGTCCCGCCGCCTCGGGCAGGGCCAGCGGTGCGGCCTTGGGCACCGCCGGATCGGCCATGCTATGCAACGTCGGCGCTTCACCACCGTTAGGCGCGGTCATCTCGATTGGGGCCTCGCTGGCGACATCGGGCTGAACTGGCGCCAAGGGGGCGGCTTCGGTCAAGGGCACCTCGGGTAGCGGCTCAGCAACTGCCTCGGGCGTTACCGGCGGTGTTACTGGCGGCACCACCGGCGCAGGCTCCACTGCCGCAGGTGCCGAGACCGCCGCCTCGGGCGCACTGGCCGCAGAGGTGCTGATCTCGGGCGCAGCCGGATCGTTCGAAGCGCGCTCGCCCGGCAAAGGTGCCAATTGCGACGCCACGCCCAATCCCGCACCCGCCACAACACCCCCCCAGAGGATTCCTGTCAGAAAATTCCGGATCACTGCCGCCTCCACCTGTTATTAGACGCCCATTGCCCTTGACGCCCCTTGGCCGCTCGGCCCATCTATAGCTTGGCTCTTTATAGACCGAAAGCACCCGCGCCTTCATCCCTTTTCCGACCGGACCCTGCAAGATGCTCCTTCTGATCGACAACTATGACAGCTTTACCTACAACCTTGTCCATTATCTGGGCGAGTTGGGGGCCGATGTGAAGGTCGTGCGCAACGACGCGCTCTCGGTGCAAGAGGCGCTGGCGCTGCGGCCCGAGCTGATCGTGCTCTCGCCCGGCCCCTGCGATCCGGCACAGGCGGGCATCTGCGTGCCGCTGACCAAGGCCGCCTCGACCCAGGACGTGCCGCTTTTGGGCGTCTGCCTTGGCCATCAGACCATTGGCGAGGCCTTTGGCGGCGTGGTCGTGCGCTGCCACGAGATCGTGCATGGCAAGATGGGCATGATCCACCACGAGGGCAAAGGCATGTTCGCGGGCCTGCCCTCGCCCTTTGCCGCCACCCGCTACCACAGCCTGATCGTGGACAGGGACACCCTGCCCGATTGCCTTGAAGTCACCGCCTGGCTGGAAGATGGCACCATCATGGGCCTGCGCCACCGCGAAAAACTGATCGAAGGCGTGCAATTCCACCCCGAATCCATCGCCTCTGAACACGGCCACCAGCTGCTGCGCAATTTCCTTGAGGCGGCAAAAGCCCGCGTGCCTGCATGAGCGAGATCCTACGCCCCCTGATCGGCATCGCCGCCACGCGCCCCCTGACCCGCGCCGAGGCCGAGGCTGCCTTTACCGCGCTCTTTGAAGGAGCCGCCACGCCTGCCCAGATGGGCGGTTTCCTGATGGCGCTGCGCACCCGAGGCGAGACGGTCGATGAATATGCCGCCGCCGCCTCTGTGATGCGCGCCAAATGCAATCCGGTCAAAGCCCCCCCGGGCGCGATGGACATCGTCGGCACCGGCGGCGATGGCAAGGGCACGCTGAACATCTCGACCGCCACCGCCTTTGTCGTGGCCGGTGCAGGCGTCGTGGTCGCCAAGCATGGCAACCGCAATCTTTCCTCGAAATCCGGCGCTGCCGATGCGCTGACCGAGATGGGCCTCAACGTCATGGTCGGCCCCGAAGTGGTCGAACGCTGCCTCGCCGAGGCCGGTATCGGCTTCATGATGGCCCCGATGCACCACCCCGCCACCCGCCACGTCATGCCGGTCCGCGCAGAACTTGGCACCCGCACGATCTTCAACATCCTCGGGCCGCTGACCAACCCTGCCGGGGCCAAACGCCAGCTGACCGGAGCCTTCGCCACCAGCCTGCTGCGCCCGATGGCCGAGACCCTGATGGTGCTCGGCTCGGAAAAGGCCTGGCTCGTCCATGGCGGCGACGGCACGGATGAGATTTCCATCGCCGAACCCACCGATGTTGCCATTCTCGAACATGGCGCGGTGCGGGAAATCAAGATCCACCCCGAGGACGCAGGCCTGCCCGCGCATCCCTTCTCGGCAATCATGGGCGGCACGCCCTCTGAAAACGCCGTGGCCTTCCGCGCCCTTCTGAACGGCGTGCACAGCGCCTTTCGCGACGCGGTCTTGCTGAACTCTGCCGCCGCCCTGATCGTGGCCGACCACGCCGCCGATCTGAAAGAAGGCGTTGAAATCGCCCGCGCTTCGCTGGATTCCGGCGCTGCCAAAGCCAAAATCGAGGCGCTCGCCCGCCTCACTCACGCCTGACCTGAAAGTCCGACATGCCCACAATTCTCGACCGCATCAAAACCTACAAGCTCGAAGAAATTGCCGCGCGCAAAGCCGCACATGCCTTCTCCGATCTGCAGGACGCCGCCGCCGCCGCCCCCGCGCCGCGCGGCTTTGCGCTGGCGTTGAAAGAGGCGCGCGGTCTCGGGCTATGGCCTGATTGCCGAGATCAAAAAGGCCAGCCCTTCCAAGGGTCTGATCCGCGAGGACTTCAACCCGACCGAACTGGCCCGCGCCTACGAGGCGGGCGGGGCGACCTGCCTCTCGATCCTCACCGACGAGCCGTCGTTTCAGGGCAATGACAAATTCCTCACCGCTGCCCATAGCGCCACCCACCTGCCCTGCCTGCGCAAGGATTTCCTCTACGACCCCTATCAGGTCATGGAATCCCGCGCCCTGCATGCCGATTGCATCCTTCTGATCATGGCCTCGCTCTCTGACGCGCAGGCCGCCGAGCTGGAAGCCGCCGCGATGGAGCTGGGCATGGATGTGCTGATCGAGGTCCACGATCGCGCCGAGCTTGACCGCGCCTGCGCGCTGAAATCGCCGCTGATGGGCATCAACAACCGCAACCTGCATACCTTTGACGTCACGCTGCAAACCACCCGCGACCTTGCCCGCCATGTGCCGGAAGACCGCCTGATCGTCTCGGAAAGCGGCTTTTTCACCCCCGAAGACCTTGCCAATGTCGCAGCCTACGGCGCGCGCTGCTTCCTGATCGGCGAGGCGCTGATGAAACAAGCCGACGTCACCGCCGCCACCCGCGCCATCCTCGCCCGCCCCTTGACCGCAGGCGGTGGGCTATGAGCCTCACGCATTTCGACGATCAGGGCCACGCCCATATGGTCGATGTCTCGGACAAACCCGTCACCGCCCGCATCGCCACCGCGACAGGGGCCGTGCGCATGGGGGCCGAGACGCTGGCCCTGATCACCGAAGGCCGCGCCAAGAAGGGTGACGTGCTTGGCGTCGCCCGGCTTGCAGGCATCATGGCTGCGAAGAAAACCTCCGACCTGATCCCGCTCTGCCACCCGCTGCCGATCACCAAGGTCACCGTCGATCTTACCCCCGACGCCAGCCTGCCCGGCATCCGCGTCACTGCCACCGTCAAGACCTCGGCCAGACCGGGGTCGAGATGGAGGCGCTGACCGCCGTCTCGGTCGCTTGCCTGACCGATCTTTGATATGGTCAAGGCGGTCGAAAAATCCATGGTGATCGAGGCCATTCATGTCACCCTGAAAGACGGCGGCAAATCAGGACGTTACGAGGCAAAGCCATGATTTCGGTCGCAGAGGCCCTCGCCCGCTGCCTCGCCCTGACCAGCCCGCTTTCCACCGAAACCGTCCCGCTGCGCCAAGCCAATGGCCGCTCGATGGCGACCCCGGCCAGCGCCAAACTGACCCAACCGCCCTTCGCCGCCTCGGCCATGGACGGCTATGCTTTGGGAGCCGAGGCCGAAGCAGGTGCCAGCTTCACCGTCATCGGTGAGGCAGGCGCGGGCCACGCCTTCACAGGCAGCATTGCCGCCCATGAGGCCACCCGCATCTTCACCGGCGCGCCCCTGCCACAGGGGGCCGTCACCATCGCCATTCAGGAAGACATCCGCGCCGAGGGGACAAAGATCACCCTCACCGCCGCCGCCCGCAGCGGCGACAACATCCGCCCGCGCGGTCAGGATTTCGACCTTGGCAGCCAGCTTGCGCCGCGTCTCTTGCGCCCCAATGACCTCGCCCTGCTGGCCTCGATGAACGTGGCGCAAATCGAGGCATACCGCCGCCCCGTCGTCGCCCTGATCGCCTCGGGCGACGAACTGGTCATGCCCGGCGAAGACCCCGGCCCCGACCAGATCATCGCCTCCAACACCTTCGCCCTCGCCGCGATGATCGAGGCCGCCGGCGGCGAGGCCCGCATGCTGCCGATCGCGCGCGACACCGAGGCCATCCTTGCGCGCCGTCTTCGCCCTGACCGAGGGCTGCGATCTGATCGTCACCGTCGGCGGCGCTTCGGTCGGCGACCACGACCTTGTCGGCAAGGTCGCCAGCGACCTCGGCCTCGAGCGCGCCTTCTGGAAAATCGCCATGCGCCCCGGCAAGCCGCTGATGGCGGGCCGTGTGCTGGGCATCCCCATGCTCGGCCTGCCCGGCAACCCGGTCTCGGCCATCGTCTGCGGCCATCTCTTCCTGATCCCGATGATCAAGGCGATGCTCGCCCTGCCCGACCCCGCACCGCAGACCCTGCGCGCCCGCCTCGGCACCGATCTGCCCGCCAACGGCCCGCGCACCCATTACATGCGCGCCCGGCTTTCGACGCCGGATGGCATGCCGACCGTGACACCGTTCCAGCGCCAGGACTCCGCACTGCTGACCATCCTGACCGAGGCTGACGCCCTGGTGATCCACCCCGCCGGAGCTTCAGCGCTGAAGTCTGGCGAAATCGTCAGCTATATTCAACTCTAGGTTGCAATACACCTTTGTTCTTGACACAAATCAGGAACAGGGGCAGAACAGAGCAACAACAACGCCAAGGGGGTTAGGCATGCTGACGCGCAAGCAGTTGGAACTTCTCGATTTCATCAAAACGCGGATGGATATCGACGGCGTGCCGCCTTCGTTTGACGAAATGAAGGACGCGCTCGACCTGCGCTCGAAGTCCGGCATCCACCGCCTGATCACCGCGCTGGAAGAACGCGGCTTCATCCGCCGCCTTGCCCACCGCGCCCGCGCGTTGGAAATCGTCAAACTGCCCGAATGCAATGGAAAGACCCGGCTTTCAAACCCAAGGTCATTCAAGGCGACCGCCCCGAACAACCCCGGCGGTGCCATGCCGCTTGATGCCGTCTATGCCATGGAACTCCCGGTGATGGGCCGCATCGCCGCCGGTGTCCCGATCGAGGCGATCAGCCATATCTCGCACCATATTGCCGTGCCCGGTTCGATGCTGTCGGGCAATGGCCAGCACTACGCGCTTGAAGTCAAAGGCGATTCGATGATCGACGCCGGGATCAACGACGGCGACATCGTGGTGATCCGCGAACAGATCACCGCCGAGAATGGCGATATCGTCGTGGCTCTGGTCGAGGATGCCGAGGCGACGCTGAAACGCTTCCGCCGCCGGGGCAACATGATCGCGCTCGAGGCGGCCAACCCCGCCTATGAAACCCGCGTCATTCCCGATCACATGGTCAAGGTGCAGGGCCGCCTCGTCGGTCTGATCCGCAGCTACTAGGCGCTTGCGGTTTGTCGATGCGCCGCGCGGTTAGCTCCGGGCGGCTGGGCATCCACAACCGCCCGCCTTCGCGTGCCGGGGTCAATTCCAGGTGGTCGGGCCAGAACCGCAGCGCCAAAGCACCGCTTCGGTCCAGCATCTGACGCCCAATAATGACACAGCCCTGCGGTGCGGCATCCACAGGCGCAATCGCGGCAGGCACGATCACCAGATCCGCCGAGGCGCAGGCCGCGGCCACAGCCTCCCCCGCCGCCTTGCCACGCAGCGCGATACCGCGCCATCCCGCCACTTCGAAGCGCCGCGCGGTGCTCGGGCCGCTAAAGCCTGGCCGCGCCGCCGCCTCGAGCTGCGGCGCAAGATCGCCATCGCCCTGCAACCAGGTCTCGGCGACAAAACCACCACCCTTCGCCACCGACAACGCCCGCCCCTCGGGGCCGATCAGCCCGACCAAAGCGCCATCACTGGCAATCAGCATTTGCGGCCGCGTCACAGCCCCCCAGCCCGCAAAAGCCAGCGCCATCGGCAAGATCGCCAGCCAGCGCCAGCGCCCCGACACCGACACCGCCCAGATCCCCGCCAAAGTGATCACCGGAATCACCCAAGCCTGCGGTTGGGCAATCGCCGTCACCGCCCCGTCCAATCCCGCAACCCAATGCGCCACAAACAATATCCAGCGCGAAGCCAGCTCCATCACCCACAGCGCGGGCAGCGCCAGCCCCAAAGGCGCCAGCAGCGCCGCCGTGGCGCCCCCCGCCATCAGCACCGACATCGCAGGCGCGGTCAGCACATTGGCCAAAAGCCCATAATCAGTAAACCGATTGAAGGTCGCCGCCGCATAGGGCGCCGTCGCCAGCCCCGCCAGCAGCGAGGTCAGCACCATGACAAACACCGGCATCATCCAGCGCGGCAGCTTCTCGCGCAAAATCGCCCGGTCGAGCGCAGCAAAACCCGCGATCAGCACCACAGTTGCTGCAAAAGACAGCTGAAACCCCGGCTCGCCCAGACTTTCCGGCTGCGCCAACAGCAGCAGCACCGCCGAAATCGCCACCGAGCGCAGCGACAGCGCGCGGCGGTCCAGCAAGACCGCGCCCAGAATCACGCAGACCATCAGAAAGGCCCGTTCCGTCGCCACATTCGCCCCCGAAAGCAGCAAATAGAACCCGGCCACTGCCAGCGCCACCAAAGCTGCCACCTTCTTGGCATGGATGCGCAACGCCAGCGCGGGCAGCAGCGCCAGCCCATAGCGCAGCAACATAAAGACAAATCCGGTCAGAAACGCCATGTTCATCCCCGAAATCGCCAGCAAATGCGCCAGGTTGGAATCGCGCAGCGCCTGCACCGTCTCTTTCGAAATGCCCGAGCGGTCGCCGGTCATCGCCCCCGCCGCAAAGGCCCCGGCCTGCCCCGGCACCGCCGTCATCATGCCCGTCGCAAGCCCACTGCGCAGCCGGTCAATGCGTTGGCTGCCCGGATCGGGTGCTTGCCACAGCAGCACCGGCGTGCGGCTATAGCCCACAGCCCCCAACTGACGAAAAAACGCCATGCGGCGAAAGTCAAAACCGCCCGGCTCGGCGGGCCCCTCCGGCGCGCCCAGAAAGGCGGTCAGCAGAACCACCTGCCCCGGCCCCGCGCCAAAGCCTTCATCCTGCACGGAAATCCGCACCCGCTCTGGCGTGCGCGCGGGCGCTACATCCTCCAGCACGACGCGATCCAGCGTCAGACGCAGCGCGTCCGATTGCGCCCGGTCGATCTCGACAATCCGGCCCTGCACCGCGCCGTAAAAGCGGAAATCCAGCATCGGCGCCGCCACCTGATGCGCCCGGCCTCCCGCAGCAAGAAACCCCAGCGCCAGACAGCCCAGAGCCACCGCCAAAGGCTGCGTCACCTCCGGCCCGAAGCGCCATGCCAAAACCGCCACCAGTGCCAGCGCGGCAACCCCGGCATACAACACCGGCCCCGGCTCGAACCCCAGCGCGAACCACAGCGCGATGCCCGTGCCCAGACAGACCGGCACACCGGCAAACAGCTGGCCCTGCGCCCTTTGCAGCGCGCGCAGCGGCGCCAAGCAGATGCCGCCAAGCCCCGCCACCTTGTTTTGCCCCCCGCGATTGCCTAAAGCTCTGCCAAGACTAGACCCAAGACAGTTTCCGAAAGGTTAATTCATGCCCCGCCCCGTGGTCACCCGCTTCGCCCCCTCGCCGACCGGCTATCTGCATATCGGCGGCGGGCGCACGGCACTGTTCAACTGGCTTTACGCCCGCGGGCGCGGCGGCAAGTTCCTGTTGCGCATCGAAGACACCGACCGCGAACGCTCCACCCCCGAGGCCACCGCCGCCATCCTGCGCGGTCTCACCTGGCTTGGCCTTGACTGGGACGGCGATGTGATCAGCCAGTTCGCGCGCAAGGACCGCCACGCCGAGGTTGCCCGCGAAATGCTGGCGCGCGGCACCGCCTATAAGTGCTTCTCCACCCAAGAAGAAATCGCCGCCTTCCGCGCCGAGGCCGAGGCGCGCGGCTCTTATGCGCTGTTCCAATCGCCCTGGCGCGATGCCGACCCCTCGACCTATCCCGACGCGCCCTTCGTGATCCGCATGCGCGCCCCGCGTGACGGCGAGACCCTGATCGAAGATCAGGTGCAAGGCCGCGTGGTGATCCAGAATTCCAGCCTCGATGATATGATTTGTTTACGATCCGATGCTACGCCCACCTATATGCTTGCGGTCGTGGTCGACGATCACGACATGGGGGTGACGCATGTGATCCGGGGGGACGACCATCTGAACAATGCGGCCCGCCAGCAAATGATTTATGATGCAATGGGCTGGGAAATCCCGACCTGGGCGCATATCCCGCTGATTCACGGCCCCGATGGCAAGAAGCTGTCCAAGCGCCATGGCGCAACGGGTGTCGAGGAATATCAGGCGATGGGCTACCCCGCCGCTGGCATGCGCAATTACCTGACCCGCTTGGGCTGGGCGCATGGCGATGCCGAGATCTTTACCACCGAAGAAGCGCTGAAAATGTTCGATCTTTCGGGCATTGGCCGCGCGCCGGCGCGACTCGATTTCAAAAAGCTGGAAAACACCTGTGGCCATCACATGGCGATGATGGACGATGCTGCACTGCTGCATGAATTGATCGGTTTCATGGCTGCCGCCGGCCTGCCCGCCCTGTCAGAGGGACAGAAAACCCTGCTGGAAAAGGGCCTCTACAGCGTCAAGGATCGCGCGAAGACCTTCCATGAACTGCTTGATAAAGCAGAGTTTATGCTGGCCTCACGCCCCATAGAACCCGACGAGGCTTCGGCCAAGGCGCTGGATACGGTATCCCGTGGTATACTGCAAACGTTGACGCCGCGACTGCAAAATGCTAACTGGACAAAAGCGGAATTGGAGCCGATCCTGACCGAAGTTGCGGCGCAGAACGGGATCGGTTTCGGCAAACTTGCCGCCCCGCTGCGGGCTGCATTGGCTGGGCGTAGCGCCACGCCGAGTGTGTATGACATGATGCTGGTCATCGGTCAGGACGAGACGATTGCACGGCTGAACGACGCGAGCACCTAAGCGCGCCTTCGGCCGATCAGGAACCAAGCCGTCCCGCCTTGCGGGGCTGGGATTCACATGGGGATGAACGATGGCTGAACAGACCAGAAACGCAACGCTGAGCCTTGATGGCAAAACCTACGATCTGCCGGTGCTGTCGCCGACGCTGGGCCCCGATGTCATCGACATCCGCAAGCTTTACGGCGAGGCCGACGTCTTCACCTATGACCCCGCCTTCACCTCGACCGCCGCCTGCGAAAGCGCGATCACCTATATCGACGGCGACAAGGGCGAATTGCTCTATCGCGGCTATCCGATCGAGCAATTGGCCGAGCAATCGACCTTTCTGGAAACCTGCTTTCTGCTGCTTTATGGTGAACTGCCCAATGCCGCCCAGCTCAAGGATTTCGAGCAGCGCGTGACCCGCCACACCATGGTGCACGAGCAGATGCACAACTTCTTCCGTGGTTTCCGCCGCGACGCGCATCCGATGGCCACCATGGTCGGCGTGGTCGGCGCGATGTCGGCGTTCTATCACGACAGTCTTGACATCAATGACGCATGGCAGCGCGAAGTCGCGGCAATCCGCATGATCGCCAAACTGCCGACGATTGCCGCGATGGCCTATAAATACTCGGTCGGTCAGCCCTTCGTCTATCCGAAGAACTCGCTGTCTTTTGCTGGCAACTTCCTCAACATGTGCTTCGCCGTCCCGGCCGAGGACTACGAGGTCAATCCGATCCTGTCCAAAGCCATGGACCGCATCATGATGCTGCACGCCGATCACGAGCAGAACGCCTCGACCTCGACGGTGCGTCTGGCGGGTTCTTCGGGCGCCAACCCCTTTGCCTGCATCGCGGCTGGCATCGCCTGCCTTTGGGGTCCGGCGCATGGCGGTGCCAACCAGGCCTGCCTCGAGATGCTGCGCGAAATCGGCACGGTTGACCGCATCCCGGAATATATCGCCAAGGCCAAGGACAAGAACTCGGGCTTCCGCCTGATGGGCTTTGGCCACCGCGTCTATAAGAACTTCGATCCCCGCGCCACGGTGATGAAGGAATCGGCGGACGAAGTGCTGGAGCTTTTGGGCATCCACAACAACCCGACCCTGCAAGTCGCCAAAGAGCTGGAGCGGATCGCGCTGTCGGATGAGTATTTCATCTCGAAAAAGCTCTATCCCAACGTCGATTTCTACTCGGGCATCATCCTTGATGCCATGGGCTTCCCGACCTCGATGTTCACGCCGATCTTCGCGATCTCGCGCACCGTCGGCTGGATCTCGCAGTGGAAAGAGATGATCACCGAAAAGAACCAGAAGATCGGTCGCCCGCGTCAGCTCTATATCGGCGCAGGTCGCCGCGATTACGTCAACGTCAAGCACCGCTGATCACAAGCGGCGGCCCGCCAAGGGCCGCCGCTTCGCCCTTGCGCCGGTTGCGGCGCGCTGGCACCTTGGCGCAAAAAGGTGCCCCTGCTCATGCTCGCCCCCCAGATCGCCCCCCAGATCGCCCCTCTGCCGCGCGCGTCCCACCGCATCGATCTGATCGACGCCCTGCGCAGCGCAGCCCTCTTGGGGATGGCGGCGTTTCACTTCAGCTATGATCTGCTGATGTTCGGGCTGATCCCGGGCAAATACGCGGCGAGCTGGACGTTTTACCTGCACGCCCGCCTGGTTGCGGGCAGCTTCATCCTGCTGGCAGGCCTCGGGCTCTACCTCGCCCATGGCGCCGCGATCCGCTGGCCCGCCTTCTGGAAACGCTGGCTGAAGATCGCCGCCGCCGCCCTGCTGGTGACCCTCGCCACCCGGCTTGCCCTGCCCGAGGCCTGGGTCTACTTTGGCATCCTGCACGCCATCGCCCTGTTCAGCCTGTTCGGCCTCATCGCCCTGCGCCTGCCCGCAGCGCTCACCGCTCTGCTGGCTGCCGGCTTCGTCGCAGGTGCCTATGGGCTAGGCGGCCCCGCCTTCGACGCGGACCTGCTGCGCTTTATCGGTCTCTCGACCCTGCCCGCCTATACTGTTGATTTCGAACCGATCTTCCCGTGGTTTGGCGCATTCCTCGGCGGCATCGCCCTGGGCCAGATCGGCCAAAGCCTCGGGCTTTGGACGCAGCCTTGCGGGTCTCTCCCTGCCCAGATGGATGACCTGGCCCGGCAAACACAGCCTGATCATCTACCTGATCCACCAGCCGGTGCTGCTCGGCCTCGTCTGGGCCTATAGCCAGATCAGCTGACCCCGTCCAAACCTGCCACCGCGCCGTAAAGCCCCGGCCTGCGGTCACGAAACAGCCCCCAAGAGCGGCGCAACTCGGCAATCGCATCAAGATCGAAGGCTGCGACCAAGACCTCCTCGGCATCGCGCGCGGCCTTGGCGACCAAGGCCCCGGTCTGATCGGCGATAAAGCTTGATCCGTAAAAGGTCACCTCGCGCCCTTCGGGGGCCACCTCGCGGCCAATGCGGTTCGAGGCCACCACCGGCAGGATATTCGCCCCGGCATGGCCGCGCATGCAGATCTCCCAATGCGGCTGGCTGTCATAACCCGGTGCGGGCGGCTCCGAGCCGATCGCCGTGGGGTAAAGCAGCACCTCCGCCCCCATCAGCGCCATCGCCCGCGCCGCCTCGGGAAACCACTGATCCCAGCAAATCCCCACGCCAATCCGGCCAAAAGCCGTCTCCCAAACCCGGAACCCGGTATCGCCCGGCGAGAAATAGTATTTCTCCTCGTAGCCCGGCCCCTGCGGAATATGGCTCTTGCGGTAGTTGCCCAGCACCCGGCCCCCCGCGTCAATCATCGCCACCGAATTGAAATGGGCCTGCCCGGCCTTTTCGAAATAGGAACAGGGCAGCACCACCCCCAACTCCCGCGCAAGATCCGCAAAGCGCGCGATCAGCGGATGGCCCTGCAGAGGCTGCGCCAGATCGAAATACTCGGCGCGCTGTTCGATGCAGAAATAGGGCGTGGCGAAAAGCTCCTGTATCAGGATCACTTGCGCGCCCTGCGCCGCCGCCTGCCTTATCAAACCCTCGGCGCGGTCGGCATTGCTGGCCAGATCCCACGAGCAGGCAAATTGCGTGGCGGCTAGGGTGACTTGGCGCATGGCGTCCTCCGGAGTTTGATCAAACCTAGCAAAACCCCTGCCCTGCGCAACCTAGTAAAGCCGCGTCAGCGGCCAGGGGGTCCAGCTGAACGGCTTTTGCCCCTCGGCCGTCGGATGCACCGCTTCGGAAATATCCTGGCCCATCACCCGCTTGCGGCGAAACAGAAAGAACGCGCCCCAGCCGCGCATGGTGCCGACCATCGGCGCCGTGACATCGCAGGGAAAGCGCGCCTGCCAGCCCTCGGGCAGGGCCAGACCCACGGTCTCGGCCCGCTCCAGCATCCAGCCCAGCGGGATATTCGCCAAGGGCCGCGCGGCCTGATGCGCGCCGACCATGCCGCCGATATCGCCATGCGCGCCGCGAAACCACATCTGCTGAATATTGCCCTGCCAGCCCGGCGGGCAGTCCCACAGCACCGGCTCAAAGGCCACCCGCGTCTCATGGATCGCCAAAGCGTGAAAACCGTGGCGGATCGAGGGGCCAAGCTGGTGGTTGTGGAAGTCGTTCTTCTTGGTGGTGAACATCCACAGCAGCGGCAGCCGGATGCCAAGCGATTTCACCGTATCCCAGACCCCGACCACCTCGATGCTGATCTCGGCATGGCAAAACCGCCGGGCGAAGGCGGCCGAAACCGGCGAGTTCGAGTCCTGCTGATAATGGCGGTAAGCCAGCTGCACGCCGCGTTCGGTGGCATGTTCGCGCTTGAGCAGCCCGACCCGGTCGATCACGCCCGGCAAGGCTGCGCACCGCATAGGCGCCGCGCGAAAAGCCGAACAGGAAAATCCGGTCGCCCTCGCGGTAATGACTGGCCAACCAGCCATAAGCGCGGCGGATCTGCCGGTTGAGACCGCGACCCTCGATGATCTTCATGCCCTGCCGCCAGCCCTCCCATTGCAGCCCCGGCTCGTAATAAACCGTGCGCTGCGCCGAGCGCCCACCTTCGGTCAACAGCTTGTAGAGCAAGCCACAATTGCCTTCTTGCCCCGGTTCCAAGGTCGAGAGCGTGCCATCCAGAATGATCACATGGTCAACGGATCCGCGCTGCCGCCCCGGCGCGGGGGGGGCGATCGGCGCAATCTCGGCCTCGACGGGCCGTCCGCGCCACCAGGAGCGAAGGCGATCAAACAGTTGCAGCTTTCGCCTCCTCGATCCAACCCCAGATCCGCGACGGCGACAGCGGCATATCGACCCGCGTGACGCCGGCAGGGGCCAGAGCATCCAGCACCGCATTGGCAATCGCACCGCAAGAGCCCACCGTCCCCGCCTCGCCACAGCCCTTCATCCCCAAGGGATTGGTCTTGGTGATGGTCGGCGCGTGGTGAATTTCAAAAAACGGCACGTCAGAGGCGCGCGGCAGGGCGTAATCCATGAAACTGCCGGTCAACAGCTGGCCATCCGGGCTGTAAACCGCGTTTTCGATCACCGCCTGGCCAAAGCCCTGCACGATGCCGCCATGCACCTGCCCCGCCACCAGCGCCTCGTTGATCAGGTTGCCGAAATCATCGACCACAGTATAGCGGATGATCTCCAGGGCGCCAGTCTCAGGGTCAATTTCGACCTCGCAGACATGCGCGCCATTGGGGTAAGACCCCGCCTGCAGCTTGATGGTTTCCGAGACGTCGAGCAGCTCTTGCCGACCCTTCTCCCGCGCCCATTCAGCCGCCTCGGCCATGGTCAGGCTCATGTTGGAATTGGGCGCCGAAAAGACCTCGCCGTCAAAGCTGACCTCTTTGACCCCGACGTCAGTCTCCAAGAACTCGATCAGCCCCGCGACAAGGCTGCCAACCACCGCCCGCGTCGCGGTGCCCTGCACGGTGACCGACCGCGACCCGCCGGTGCCGCCGCCCGATGGCACCGCATCGCTGTCGCCCTGCAGGATACGGATCAGGCTGACATCGATGCCGGTCTGCTCGGACAGCATGCGCGCATAAACCGTCTCATGGCCCTGCCCGTTCGACTGGGTGCCGACAAACAGCGTCGCCCCGCCATCCGGCTCCAGCACCACCCGCGCGGTCTCAACCGGCGAGCCGAGGATCGCTTCCAGATAACAACCAATGCCCAAGCCGCGCAGCCGCCCGCGCGCCGCAGCCTCTGCCTGTCGCGCGGCAAAGCCCGCGGCATCGGATTTCGCCCGCGCCACGGCCAGCACATTGGCGAAATCGCCGCAATCCACCTCGGCGCCCGGAAATCAGCGGATAGGGAAACGCGCGGATCACATTCTTCAACCGCAGCTCGAAACCATCGACCCCCAGCACCCTTGCGGCATGATCCATCACCCGCTCGATGGTCAGGTTCGCCTCGGGCCGCCCCGCACCGCGATAGGCATCGACGGGCGTGGTATTGGTATAGACCCCCAGCACCCCCATGCAACAGGTCTTGATATCGTAAACCCCGGTCAGCACCTTGGCATAAAGCTCCGTCTGAATCATCTGCGCGAACTGAGAGTTATAGGCGCCAAGGTTGGAGACTATGTTAACGCGGTAGCCGGTGATCTTGTGATCTGCGTCAAAGCCCAGCTCGGCGCGGGCAATCAGATCCCGCCCGGCGTTGTCACTCAGCATCGCCTCGGATCGGTCCGACATCCAGCGCACCGGACGCCCCAGCGCCCGCGCCGCCGCCGCAACCACGGCATATTCCGGGTAGGTCATGCCCTTCATGCCAAACCCGCCGCCGACATCGGGGTTGGTGACCCGCACCGCCTCGGCAGGCAGATGCAACTGCCGCGCCAGCTCGTCCTTCTGCACCCAGACGCCCTGACCGCCAAAGGCCAGATGCAGCCGCGTGCCATCCCATTCGGCGAAACAGCCGCGCGGCTCCATCGAGGCGACGATAATCCGGTTATGCACGACATCCAGGCTGACCCGATGCGCCGAGGCCTCCAGCGCCGCGGCGACCGCCGCCTCGTCGCCCAGCGTGTAGTCAAAGGCAAGATTGCCCGGTGCCTCGGGGTGAATCGTCGCGCCCCCCGGCAGCAGCGCGGTGACCACCGGGCGCTCTTCGACATCCAGCCCGATCAGATCGGCGGCATCGCGGGCCTGTTGCAGGGTCTCGGCCACCACCACCGCGACCGCTTCGCCCGCATGGCGCACCACGCCGCGCGCCAGCAAGGGCCGCTCGGGTGCTGCGCCCTTGCCACCGCCGCGCACCTTGACCCGCGTCGCGGCCATGCCCAGCGTGACGCCCAAAGCCTCCAGATCCGCCGCAGCCAGCACCAGATGCACGCCTTCGGAGGCCCGCGCCTCGTCAAGGCTCAGATCGGTGATCGCGGCATGGGCCATCTGGGCGCGCAGGAAATAGGCATGCAAGGCACCTTCCGGGGCGATATCATCGACATAGCGCCCCTGCCCCGAGAGCAGCCGGATATCTTCCAGCCGCCCGACGCCCTGCGCTGATCCGAATTTGCTCATCGCCACCCTCCAAGACTGCTCTTGGCGGAATAACTACGCCCTTGGGCTGGTTTGTCCAGCCAAGGGCGCAGAAACTTCAAAGACAGAAACTTCGACGCTTGCGGCGATCAGACCGCTTGGTTCAGAACCGTGATCATGCCCAGATCGCCAAAGCCGTTGAAGCGGCTGTTGGTGACGGTGGAATAGGCGCCCATGCCATGCCAGATCACATAATCGCCCTCGGCGATATCGCTGGGGAAGGGCACATCGCCGGGCAGACGATCAACCGAATCGCAGGTCGGGCCAAAGCAGATCCGCGGCATCACGTCGCCAACCCGCTTTTCACCGCTGTCCGAAATCACCTCGATGCGGTCGATGATGCCGATCTGACCCAGTTCGAACAGCGAGCCATAGACCCCGTCATTCAGAAAGACATGCTCGTCATCGCGCAACGCCTTGACCCGTGCGGCCAAGGTAAAGGCATCGCCACACAGCGCCCGGCCCGGCTCGCAGACCAGCGCGGGACGCTCAGCGCCAAAAGCCTCGGTCGCCACGGCGTCGATGGTCAGGAAGGTGTCATCAAGCTGCGGCTCGATGCCATGGGCGCGGTAGCTCGGGAAGCCGCCGCCGACGTTAAGCCGCTTGATCTTGACCCCCGCCTCGCGCGCAATCACCGCCGCCTCGCGGATATAGGACGCCCAGGCCGCAGGATCGGTGCATTGCGTGCCGGGGTGGAAGGTGATCGAAGGCACATAGCCCGCTTCAGCGACCCTTTTCAGCAGATCAACCGCATCCTCGGCCGTGGCGCCGAACTTGGCCCCAAAGTTATAGGCAGCCCCCGCCACCGGCAGCTTGAAGCGCACCGAAATCTCGCAGCCCTCGGCGGGGACCAGCTCGATCAGCTTGGCCAGTTCGCTGTGCGAATCCACCGACCAGGATTTGACCTCGCGCTTGACGGCATGGCCAATCTCGGCGCGCGAACGCACCGGGTTGTGGTAGTGAATCGCCGCATCCGGGGCCAGCCGCCGGATCAGATCAATCTCGAAGGGCGAAGCGCAGTCAAAGCCCTTGACCCCCGCCGCGATCAGATTCTCGATCACCTCTTCACCGGGATTGGATTTCACCGCATAGGTGACAAGCCCCGGAAAACCCTGCAAAAACCTGCGGGCAACGGCTTGCACGGCCTGAGGCGCAAAAAACAGCACCGGATTCTCCGGCTGCTGACTGCGCAAATACTCGGTCGGATTGGTCCAGATCGTCTTGGACAGTCCCATCGGCGTGATCCTTTCTGCCAACAAGATGCGAGTCCCCTTTCGTTGCCGCCAAATTCAATGGCCAAGGCACGGGCACCCGCATGGTTTTTCCAACCAGGCCAGGTGCGTATGAGCCGCCCTTTTCCTGCAACTTAGGATGTCGCATATGGGGTACAACATCACCGAACAAAACTATATAAATGCCGGAATGTTTCGTTATTATGACGAAAGAAGGATACAAATTGCATGGATGAGCTGGATCGCAACATTTTGGCGCTGCTGGGGGCCGATGCACGCATGTCGGTGGCGACTTTGGCGCGGCGGCTGAAGGTGGCGCGCTCGACGATTCAGGCGCGGCTCGAGCGGCTCGAGACCACCGGCGTGATCGCGGGCTATACCCTGAAACTGGGCGAGGCGGCGCGGCAGGGCCGCTTGCGGGCCAGCGTGCTTTTGACCATAGAACCGCGCTCGCAGGCCGGAATCCTCAGCCGTCTCAAGGCGATAGGCGAGGTCGAGCGGGTCTTTACCACCTCGGGCCGCTTTGACTTGCTGCTGCAGATCGCCGCCTCCAACACCCAGGTGCTTGACGGTGTGCTCGATCAGATCGGCGCGCTCAGCGGGGTGAAATCCTCGGAAAGCCTGATCCACCTCTCGACTCGGCTGGATCGCGCCGTGTGAGGCAAAGCCTTCGATTCGCCGCTTGTGCCGACTCGGAGCCAAGGGTTAGCTTGATATCAAGTTAACCCGAGCGGAGGATCACACATGTCGCATCACGGAACGCCCGTCTGGTACGAGCTGGCCAGCCCCGATCTGGCTGCCAGCGAGAAGTTTTACGCCGACCTCCTGGGGTGGAATTGGCAAGATTCCGGCATGGAGGGCATGACCTACAAGCTGGCCACCTCCGCCGGTGCCATGGTCGCGGGCCTGTTCAGCAGCGAAATGGGCCGCCCGCCGGGCTGGCTGATCTATTTCGCGGTGGACAGTGCGGATGAAAGCGCCGCCCTTGCGCAAGGCGCGGGGGCGACAGAGCAGATGCCGCCGACCGATATCCCCGGCACCGGCCGCTTTGCCCTGCTTGCCGATCCGCAGGGCGCCAGCTTTGGCATCCTGCAGCCCTTGCCGATGCCCGACGGCAGTGGCGGCGGGTCGTTTGACCCCGAGGGGTTGGGCTGCGGCCAGTGGAACGAGCTCGCCACCAGCGATGCCGAGGCGGCGCTGGGGTTTTACGCCCGGATCTTCGGCTGGACCGTCAGCCGTGCGATGCCGATGGGGCCGGACGTGACCTATTCGATCCTCGCCAGCGGGGCCACCGACATCGGCGGCGTCTTCAAGGCGGAGGCGGCAGCGCCCTGTTGGAAGCCCTATTTCGGCGTCGCCTCAGCCGAGACTGCCAAGGCCAAGGTCGCGGCTTTGGGCGGGACGGTGACCAGCGGGCCGGATCAGGTGCCGAACGGGGTCTACACCCTGCAATGCAAGGACCCAGGCGGGGTAGGTTTTGCGCTCGTCGGCCCCCTTTAAGCCGCATCGGACCTGACAGGCAGGGCGGGCTTGCCCCCCATCGAGGGGGGACGCGCCCGCTGCTGCCGCGGGACTTTGGGCCGGGGTGGCGTGGGGTTCTGGCTCGGGTGCCCGGCGGCAAGGCAGATTGGATATTTTTGCCAAGGTGAAAGGGATCTGGTGCTTGGCCTTGGGTCTGGGATTGGGTAGAGGGGGGCGTGACCTGAAAGGATGCCCCGATGCCGATGGAAAAGACCTTTGACGCCGCCGAAGCCGAGGCGCGGATCTCTGCGCTGTGGATTGACCGCAAGGTCGGTCAGGCCGGGGCGAATGCGCGGCCGGGGGCCGAGGCCTTTTCGATCATGATCCCGCCGCCGAATGTCACAGGCTCCCTGCATATGGGCCATGCCTTCAACAACACCCTGCAGGATATTCTGATCCGTTGGCACCGCATGCGCGGCCATGACACGCTGTGGCAGGTTGGCACCGATCATGCCGGCATTGCGACGCAGATGGTGGTGGAGCGCGAGCTGGCCAAATCGCAGGCCCCGTCGCGCCGCGCCATGGGGCGCGAGGCCTTTCTCGACAAGGTCTGGGAGTGGAAGGAGCAGTCCGGCGGCACCATCATCAACCAGTTGAAACGGCTGGGGGCAAGCTGTGACTGGGACCGCGAGGCCTTCACCATGTCGGGCAATTTCCCCGAGGCCGTGGTCAAGGTTTTCGTCGATATGTACAACAAGGGCCTGATCTATCGCGGCAAGCGGCTGGTCAACTGGGACCCGCATTTTGAAACCGCGATCTCCGATCTTGAGGTCGAGAATATCGAAGTCGCGGGCCATATGTGGCATTTCAAATACCGCCTCGCCAATGGCGAGAGCTATGAATACGTCGAGAAAGACGAAAACGGCGCGGTGACCCTGCGCGAGAAGCGCGATTATATCTCCATCGCCACCACCCGGCCCGAAACCATGCTCGGCGATGGCGCTGTGGCGGTTCATCCGTCCGATGCGCGTTATCAATCCATCATCGGCAAGATGGTGCATCTGCCGCTTTGCGACCGCTTGATCCCGATCATCGCCGATGAATACCCCGACCCGAACTTCGGCTCGGGGGCGGTGAAGATCACCGGCGCGCATGACTTCAACGACTATCAGGTCGCCAAGCGCAACAACCTGCCGATGTACCGGCTGATGGACACCCGTGGCTTCATGCGCAACGACGGCGCGCCTTATGTCGAGGCGGTGGCCCGCGCCCGCGAGATCGCCGCAGGCTCTGCGACCAGCGAGATGGAGGTCGACGCCCTCAACCTCGTGCCCGAGAAATACCGCGGCCTTGACCGTTTCGAGGCCCGCAAGCTGGTGATCGAGGATATCAACGCGCTCGGCCTCTCGGTCTCGATCCTGATGTCAGAGATTGACCCCGAGACCGGCTCGGAACACCTGACCCGCGAGCCCTTCGTCGAGACCAAGAAGATCATGCAGCCCTTCGGCGACCGCTCCAAGGTGGTGATCGAGCCGATGCTGACCGATCAGTGGTTCGTCGATACGCAAAAGATCGTCGGCCCGGCGCTGGACGCTGTGCGCTCGGGCGCCACCAGGATCATGCCGGAATCGGGCGAGAAGACCTATTTCCACTGGTTGGAGAATATCGAGCCCTGGTGCATCTCGCGGCAGTTGTGGTGGGGGCATCAGATTCCGGTCTGGTATGGCCTTGGTTTTGACGCCACCGACTTCACCGATGACGAGGGCGACAACGCGCTGGACGAGGTCGAAATCCTGCGCATCCTTGGCGATGGCGGCCCTGTCGACCGCGAGTCGAGGCTGCATTGCGCGGCCGACTTTGCAGCTGTGTCCGAGCAGTTCCGCGACGATCTCGCGGCGCTGCCCCATCCGCTCAATGCCGCGCGCATCGTCGAGGTCGCGGACCGCGCCGAAGCCGTGGCAAGGCTCGCGGCCTCGCTGGCCGACTACAACCTCAGCCAGGACCCGACGCATCTGACCTATCCGGTCTGGCGCGACCCCGACGTGCTCGACACCTGGTTCTCCTCCGGCCTCTGGCCGATCGGCACCCTCGGCTGGCCCGAGCAAACCCCGGAACTGGCGCGCTACTTCCCGACCTCGACCCTGATCACCGGCGCCGATATCATCTTCTTCTGGGTCGCCCGCATGATGATGATGCAGCTTGCCGTGGTCGATGAGGTGCCCTTCAAGACCGTCTACCTGCACGGCCTTGTCCGCGACGCCAAGGGTAAGAAGATGTCGAAATCCCTCGGCAACGTCATCGACCCCTTGGAGATCATCGACGAATTCGGCGCCGACGCGTTGCGCTTTGCCAATGCCGCCATGGCCTCGCTGGGCGGCACGCTGAAGCTCGACACCCAGCGCATCGCCGGCTACCGCAACTTTGGCACCAAGCTGTGGAACGCCTGCCGCTTTGCCGAGATGAACGGCGTCTGGGAGGGGCATGCGACCCAGAACGCGCCGCCCGCGCCCAAGGCCACCGCCAACAAGTGGATCATCGGCGAGACCGCCAAGACCCTGGCCGAGGTTGACGCGGCCCTGGCCGACTACCGCTTCGACACCGCCGCCGACGCGCTTTACAAATTCGTCTGGGGCAAGGTCTGCGACTGGTACGTCGAATTCGCCAAACCGCTGTTCGACGGGGAAGACGCCGCCGAGACCCGCCAGACCATGGCCTGGGTGCTCGACCAGTGCATGATCCTGCTGCACCCGATGATGCCCTTCATCACCGAAGAGCTTTGGTCGACCACCGGCAGCCGCGCCAAGCTTCTTGTCCACACCGATTGGCCAAGCTACGCCACCGATCTGGTTGACGCCGAGGCGGATCAGGAAATGAACTGGGCCACCAAGCTGATCGAAGAGATCCGCTCGGCCCGCGCCCAGGTCCATGTCCCGGTCGGCCTGAAATGTGACCTCGTCGCCAGCGAGCTTGCGCCCGCCGCCCGCCAGGCCTGGGCGCGCAACGAGGTGCTGATCAAACGCCTCGCCCGCGTCGAAACCCTGACCGAAGGCGCCGCCCCGAAAGGCTCCATCGCTCTGGCGCTCGAAGGCGCAAGCTTCGCCATCCCGCTGGCCGGGCTGATCGACATTGCCGAGGAAAAATCCCGTCTGCAAAAGACCATGGACAAACTCGCCAAGGAAATCGCCGGGCTGAAGGGCCGCCTGGGCAACCCCAACTTCGCCGCCTCGGCGCCCGAAGAGGTGGTTGCCGAAGCCACCGCCAATCTCGAAGCCCGCGAGGACGAAGCCGCCAAACTGCAAGCCGCCCTCGCCCGTCTGGCAGAGATCGGCTGACAGCGCCCAGCGCCAAATGCCTCCGGCAGGAGTATTTGGACCAGGATGAAAGCGCTTTCACCTTGGTCCAAATATCCTCGGGGGGTGAGGCGAAGCCGAGGGGGGCAGAAGGCCCCCCTTGCTTTGCAGCCCCTTGCGCAAAATCCTCTTGCCAAGCCGCAGCCCTTCAGCCCAAATCCGCGGATGAAAATCCCAGCCCTCACCCCGCTCGCCGCATCCCTGCCCGCCACCGTGCCCTTCGTCGGGCCGGAAACCTCCGAGCGTCTGATGGGCCGCGCCTTCACCGCACGTCTGGGCGCCAATGAAAGCCTGTTCGGCCCCTCGCCGCTGGCGGTAAAGGCGATGCAGGCGGCGGCGGCACAGGTCTGGATGTATGGCGACCCCGAGCTTTATGACCTCAAGCAGGCGCTGGCCGCCCATCACGGCTGCGCGCCGGAAAACATTGTTGTGGGCGAGGGCATCGACGGGCTTCTGGGCTATCTCGCCCGGCTGATGATCGAGCCCTGGCGATCCGGTGGCGACCTCTCTCGGGGCCTATCCGACCTTCAACTTCCATGTCGCGGGCTATGGCGGCACGCTGCACCGCGCGCCCTACAAGGGCGATTTCGAGGACCCGCAGGCGCTGCTTGACCTCGCCACCGCGACGCAGGCCAAACTGCTCTATCTCTCCAACCCCGACAACCCGATGGGCAGCCACCACCCCGGCAGCGTGATCGCCGATCTGCTGGCCAATCTGCCCAAGACCACGCTGATGATCCTCGACGAGGCCTATATCGACCTCGCACCCGAGGGCACCGCGCCGCAGATCGACCCGAACACCACCAACCTGATCCGCTTTCGCACCTTCTCCAAGGCGCATGGCCTGGCCGGTCTGCGCGTCGGCTACGCCATCACCACCCCCGAACTGGCCCAGGCCTTCGACAAGGTGCGCAATCATTTCGGCGTGGGACGCTTGGCACAGGCCGGGGCGCTGGCCGCCTTGCAGGATCAGGCCTATCTGGCACGAAGTGCGCGGCAAGGTGATCGCGGCCCGCGCCAGCTTGGGCGAGATCGCCCGCGCCAACGGCCTGACGCCGCTGCCCTCGGCCACCAATTTCGTGACGCTGGACTGTGGCCGCGACGGCGACTATGCCCGCGCCGTGCTCGGCGAACTGACCGCGCGCTGGGCATCTTTGTCCGCATGCCCGGCGTGGCCCCGCTGGACCGCTGCATCCGCGTCAGCCTTGGCGGTGACCGCCGAGCTTGCCGCCTTTGCCGAAGCCCTGCCCCGCGCCCGCGCAGCCCTTGCCTGATCACGCCTCTGGCTGAACACACCGCCGACGGATCACTCCGCCGCAAGACTTCCAGAGGCCGAGCCGACCGCAGGTGCCGCGTTCACCGTCGCAGGTGCTGCAGGCCCAAGCTTGGGCGCATTGGCCGCAGCTGCCGGCTCAACCGCCACCAGCCGCGAGCTGAAAGCCGGCATGACCTCGCTCGTCCCGGCAACCTCGGTCACAGGGCGGCGGAACACCAGCATGTTCTGATAGGTGGTCTTGGTGCCGGTCAAACCCACCCGCTCATCCACCGGCAGGGTGTCGGCGCGGACATAGTCCCAACCGTCGCGCCCCATCTCGTTCATCAGATTGGTCAGCATCAGCGCATAGCGCTCTTCGGTGGTCTTGACCCCCCGCGCCTTTTCGCCGCGGCGCGGTGCGGGAAGGACTTTGTATTCAAACTGCGGCATCGCAACCCCCTTGTGGACAGCGCCGAGCTTAGCGGGAAAAGCCCCGCCGATCCAAGAGGTCAGAGAAATTTCTCTGTCCTCCAAGGCGAAGCCGCAACAACCCCAAAGCTTGCGGGCGCATTTTATCTTCGCCGCAAGCTATGGCGGCAACTGCACCCGCATGCAATGCCGCAGAGCCGGACCGCGCCGCCTGCCCCGTCCCTTGCGCAAAACACGCGGAAAATCGCCGAAGCGAAGGCCAACAGCGCCTGGCGCAGGCCGTTAAAGCCCCAGCTTCTGCGCCACCATGGCATTGACCACCGCCGGATTGGCCTTGCCGCCGGTCGATTTCAGCACCTGCCCGGTAAACCACCCCGCCAGCTTGGCATTGACGCGGGCCTTTTCGACCTGCTCCGGGTTGGCGGCGATCAGCGCATCCAGTGCCGCCTCGATCGCTCCGGTATCGGTGACCGCCTTCATGCCGTGCTTGGTGGCTTGTTCCGCCGGATCACCGCCCTCGGTCCAGACGATCTCGAAAAGATCCTTGGCCATCTTGCCGGTGATCTCCCCCGAGCCGATCAGATCAAGCACGCCGCCCAGCTGCGCCGCCGAAACCGGGCTGTCGGTGATCACCAACCCCTGCTTGTTCAACCGGCCAAACAGCTCATTGATCACCCAATTCGCCGCCTGCTTGCCGTCGCGCCCCTTGGCGACCGCTTCGAAAAACCCGGCCGATTCCAGATCCGCCGTCAGCACATTGGCGTCGTAATCGGTCAGACCAAAATCGCCCATGAAGCGTGCCTTCTTGGCATCGGGCAATTCCGGCATCCTCGCGGCAATGTCATCGACCCAGGCCTGCTCGATCTCCAGCGGCAGCAGATCCGGGCAAGGGAAATAGCGGTAATCATGCGCCTCTTCCTTCGAGCGCATCGAGCGCGTCTCGTTCTTGTCCGGGTCATACAGCCGGGTCTCTTGCGTCACCGTGCCGCCATCCTCCAGTATCGCAATCTGCCGCCGCGCCTCGACGTCAATCGCCAGCTGGATGAACTTCATCGAGTTCATGTTCTTCAGCTCGCAGCGGGTGCCAAGATGGCTGAAGTCCTGCGTCGCCTGATATTTCTCATACTGACCCGACCCGGCAGACCGAGACGTTCACATCGGCGCGCAAATTGCCGTTCTGCATATTGCCATCGCAGGTGCCCAAGATAGCGCAGGATCTGGCGCAGCTTGACGACATAGGCCGCAGCCTCTTCCGGCCCGCGAATATCGGGGCGAGAAACGATCTCCATCAGCGCCACGCCGGTGCGGTTGAAATCGACGAAAGACATCGTCGGGTCCATGTCATGGATCGACTTGCCCGCGTCCTGCTCAAGGTGAATGCGCTCCACCCGCACCAGCCGCGCCACACCCGGCGACATCTCGACCAGCACCTCGCCCTCCCCCACAATGGGGTGGTAAAGCTGGCTGATCTGATAACCCTGCGGCAGATCCGGGTAGAAATAATTCTTGCGGTCAAAGGCCGAACGCAGATTGATCTCGGCCTTCAGCCCCAGACCCGAACGAACCGCCTGCTCGATGCAATACTCATTGATCACCGGCAGCATCCCCGGCATCGCCGCATCCACGAAGGCGACGTTGGAGTTCGGCTCCGCCCCGACCTGCGTCGAAGCCCCCGAAAACAGCTTGGCGTTGGACGAGACCTGCGCATGGATCTCCATGCCGATCACCAGCTCCCAATCGTGTTTCACCCCGGCAATCACGCGGGGTTTGGGCGTCTCATAGGTCTGATCAAGCATGGCAGTCTCCGTCAATATCCCCGTCTGTTTAGGCACAAGCCCGGCTCTGGGCAAGGCCCGCGCGGGCGGAAAGCTGCCGATCTTGGCCGGGCGGCGCTTCGAATCCTTGTGGGAAATGGCTTTCCCCCCGATAGCCCTCAGGTCGCGTGCTGATGCGCGTCGCTGCTTTGCTCGGTTGGATGCACCTTACAAACCCCATTGGCGCGATCTTTGCCCTTATCCTTGCGCTGCTGGGCACCTCTGCCTCGGCGGAAGCCCTGCCCAAAATGCGCTGGGATGGCCATGCCTCGGCCAAGGTCTGGACCGTATCTGCGCTCGCGGCCGTCGCCGATCATGACAGCAAACTCGCCAGCAAGGTCCCCGGCGATATCGATGTCTGGTGCCCCGGCTATGACAACGCCTCCACCGACCAACGCCGCGCCTTCTGGGTCGCGGTTCTTTCCGGTGTCGCCAAATACGAATCCGGCTACAACGCCAAGGCCGCAGGCGCCGGGCGCTATTTCGGCCTGATGCAGATCTCGCCGAAAACCGCCGCGGCCTACCGCTGCGAGGCGCGTTCGGGGGCCGCTCTCAAGGATGGTTCGGCCAATCTCGACTGCGCCATCAAGATCATCGCCCAGCAGGTCGGTCGCGATGGCATGGTGACGGGCAACGGCAACCGCGGCGTCGCCCGCGATTGGGGCCCGATGAGCAAAGCCTCGGTGCGCCGCGCCATCTCCGGCTGGACCAGCCAGCAGGCCTATTGCAAGGCCTGACGTGCCAGCATACGCCCGGCCATCTCGCTCAGATCGCGGCTTAACCCCTTGGTGCCCATGATCCGCTCCAGCGCCGCCCGCATCATCTCCTGACGGTCGATGTCATAGCGCGGCCAGCTTTCAAACCCCGTCGACATCCGCGCCGCCGTCTGCGGGTTCAGCCGGTCAAGCTTGATCAGCCAATCGGCCAACAGATCATAGCTATGCCCCGCCGCCTCGTGAAAGCCCGCGTGATTGCCCGCCAACGCGCCAAAGACCGCGCGAAACCGGTTGGGGTTCTTCAGATCGAAATCGCGCCGCTGGGTCAGCAGATGCACCACATCCTCAACCTCTTCGGGCTGGGCGGTGGCCACCTGCACGGCAAACCACTTGTCCATCACCAGCCGGTCGCGCTGCCATTTCTCTTCGAAATCCGCCAGTTCCGCCGTGCCCGCGCCGATTTCCAGCAAGACCTGCAAGGCCCCGAAACTCTCGGTCATATTGCGCGCATCAAAATAGATCGCCCGCGCCGCAGCGCCGCCATCCAGCCGTGCCACCAGGCCAAGAATAACCATCCGCATCGCCCGCTTGCCCGAAGACTCCGCATCCGGCACATAGATCCCCGGCACCCGCATCGAGGCTTTCAGCGCCGAAAGATTGGGCCGCAGCTGCTTGGCCAGCGCCAGATGCAGCGCGTCGCGGGCGGCATGGATCGCCGCCGGATCGGGCACATGCCCGGCGGCATGCAGCGTCGCCGCCATGTCATCCTCGCCCGGCAGACGCAGCGCCAAGCGCGCGGAAGGCAGGCTCCAGCGCCTCGTCAAAGGCCACCCGCTCCATCGCCTCCAGCAGCTCTGCCGCAGGCTCCGCCCCCTCGACGATCATCCGCGCCAGCGCCTCCTTGGCAAGGCTGCGCCCGGCCTCCCATCGGTTAAAGGCGTCGCTGTCATGCGCCAGCAAGAAGGCCTTCTGCGCCGAGCTCTGCTCTCGCTCCAAAATCACCGGAGCCGAGAAATTCCGCAGGATCGAGGCGGTGGGCCGGCTTGCCAGCCCGTCAAAAATAAAGCTCTGCTTGGCCTCGGTCAGCTCCAGCACCTGCGTCGGATAGATCTCGTCGCCATTGGGGTTGAGCAAGCCGATCGCCACCGGGATCAGCTTGGCAGCCTTGTCCGGCTGGCCGGGCGTCGGCGGGTTTTCCTGTTCCAGCGTCAGGGTATAGCTGCCGTT
This sequence comes from uncultured Alphaproteobacteria bacterium, assembly GCA_963815275.1. Lineage (GTDB taxonomy): Bacteria > Pseudomonadota > Alphaproteobacteria > Rhodobacterales > Rhodobacteraceae > Cypionkella. The sequence continues at coordinate 136,283 of CAWFGD010000011.1, read as the reverse complement.
CTTGTAGCTTTCCGTAACCTTGAGCCTTGGCGTGCCCGCCTGCGTATACCACAGCTTGAACTGCGCCAGATCGCGCCCGGTCACATCCTCAAACACCTTCAACCAGTCCTCGATCGTCGCAGCCTCGCCGTCGTGCCGCTCGAAATACAGATCCAGCGCCTTGGCATAATCCTCATCGCCGACCAAGAGCTTGAGCATGCCAATCACCTCGGCGCCCTTTTCATAGACCGTCGCGGTGTAAAAGTTGTTGATCTCGATGTAATGATCCGGCCGCACCGGATGCGCCAAAGGCCCGCCATCCTCGCGGAACTGCCGCGCCCGCAGTGCCAGCACATCCTGTATCCGCTTCACCGGAGCCGAGCGCAGATCGCTGGAAAACTGCTGATCGCGGTAGACCGTCAGCCCCTCTTTCAAACACAGCTGAAACCAGTCGCGGCAGGTGATCCGATTGCCGGTCCAGTTGTGAAAATACTCATGCGCGATGATCGCCTCGACGCGGGCAAAGTCCTCGTCCGTGGCGGTGTCGGGCGAGGCCAGAACCGCCTTGGAGTTGAAAATGTTCAAGCCCTTGTTCTCCATCGCGCCCATATTGAAGTCATCGACGGCAACAATGTTGAAAATGTCCAAGTCGTATTCCCGCCCGTAAACCCGCTCGTCCCAGGCCATCGAGGCTTTCAGCGCCTGCATCCCCCAGGAACAGCGCCCCTCGTCGCCATGGCGCACCCAGATGTTCAACTCGACCTTGCGGCCTGACATCGTGGTAAATGTGTCGGGATAATTGACCAGATTGCCCGCCACCAGCGCGAACAGATAAGACGGCTTCGGCCAGGGATCATCCCATTCCGCCCAGCCCTTGCCCCGTGCCGTCGGATTGCCGTTCGACAACAGCACCGGCAATTCGCCTTCGATGCGCACCTTGAAGCGCGCCATCACATCGGGGCGGTCGGGGTAAAACGTGATCTTGCGAAAGCCCTCGGCCTCGCATTGCGTGCAATACATGCCGTTCGACATGTAAAGCCCCTCCAGCGCGGTGTTGTGCTCGGGCGCAATCTCGACCTCGGTTTCCAGCACAAAGGCCCCCGAGGGCAGCCGTGCCGCCGCGATGGTCAGCCCGGTGGCATCCGGCACCACGTTCAGCGCCTCGCCATTCACCGCGCAGGCGATCAGCTTGAGCCCCTCGCCATCCAGCCGCACATCCTGCTTGCCGGGTCGCGCCGGATTCGGTGCCAGATGCAACCGCGCCTTGACCCTTGTGGCCAGTGGGTCAAGCCGGAAGGTCAGCTCGACCTGTTCCACCACATGGCTATAGGGTTGATAATCGGCCAGACGGATCGTGCGCGGGTCTTGCAGGGTCATCGGGGTCTCCTTTGCGCTAAGGTTTCGCAGAAGCCGCGCAGGTGCAAGACCTTGCATCCGCAGCTCGGCGATTCTTTCCGGCAAATCCCCGGCCCCGCCGCGAATTTCTTTACACCGCCCCGCGCTTTGCTAGAGATATGTTCCATGAATGTTCTCATGTGGTTCACCCGCGATCTCCGGCTTTGCGACAATGCCGCGCTGAGCATGGCCGCAGCGCGCGGCGCCGTTCTGCCGGTCTATATCGTCGAGCCAGAGGTCTGGGCGCAGCCCGATCACGCCGCGCGCCACTATGGCTTTCTGGCCGAAAGCCTGGAGGATCTGCGCCGCGATCTGGCCGAGGCGGGCCTGCCACTTGTCGTGCGGATGGGCGCTGCGCCCGAGGTTCTGGCGCGTCTTTGCGCCCGCCACGCGGTCACCGAAATCTTCTGCCAACCCGGCACGGGCCTTGCCGCTTGGGCGCGCGCCGAAGGCATCCTGCTGCAGGAAATCGAGACACCGCTTACAGGCGAGCCCCTGCCCACCCCCAACCTCACCCCGGTCAAAGGCGTCGAGGCAACCCCCTTGCCCCCCGCCAAAATGCTGCGCCTGCCCGAGGATCGCTGCCCGCATCGCCAGAGCGGCGGGCGGGGGCAAGCGCTGGATCTCTTGGCCCGTTTCCTCACCTCGCGCGGCGAAAGCTATCTGCGGGCACAGGCCGATCCCTTGGCCTCGGAACGCGCCACCTCGCGGCTTTCGCCGCATCTGACCCAAGGCAACCTTTCACTGCGCGAGGTGCAATCCGCCCTCGCCGCCCGCCTTGCCGAAGCGCCAAAGGGCCGCTGGCCCGCAGCCCTTGCCAGCTTTCACACCCGCCTGACCCAGCGCGCCACGGCGATCAGATCGCCAGTGCTCGCGCCGCAGGCAGGCGCGATCACGCCCGCGCTCACCGCTTGGGAGGCGGGCGAAACCGGCCTGCCCTTTCTCGACGCCTGCCTGCGCTATCTCGCCGCCACCGGCTGGCTCAACGCGCATCTGCGCGGCCTTGTGCTGGGGGCGGCGGTGCATCATCTCGGCCTCGGCTGGCCAGAGGCCGCCATGGCCCTCGCCCGCCGCCTGACCGATTACGACCCGGCGCTGTTCTGGCCCGAGGCGGAAAAATGCGCTGGCCTGCACGCAGCCCCGCGCCTGCTGCACCCGGTCCGCCAGGGCCAAGAGCTTGACCCCCAAGGTATTTTCACCCGCCGCTGGCTGCCCGAATTGGCTTCCGTTCCGGCCGCTTGCCTGCAAGAGCCGTGGAAATGGGCCGGGGCGGCGCGCCTGCTTGGCCAGCGCTACCCCGAGCCTCTGGTTGATATCGCCACCGCGCACCGCGATGCCCGCGAGGCCATCGCCGCCCGCCACGGACCCCGCCTGCGCGCCCTGCCCACGTCGCCCTTGCTGATCGAGCCGGAAAGCCAGCCCCGCGCGGGCCAGTCCCGCACGGGCCAGCCCCGCCTGGGCCAGCTACGCCTGGAGTTTTAGCGCCTCGGCCTCCAGCTTGGCCAGGGTCGTCTGCCCCAAACGATCTGCGCCAAAGGCAATCGCGCCCTCGCGCATGGCAGCTGTGGGGAAGGTCATCACTTGAGTGAGCCGGGTGCCGCCCGCCTCTGGCGCCAGCGTCACCACCACCTGCATCGGCGCCTCGGCATCGTCGCCGTCGTCCAGCAGGAACTCCAGCCGCTCATTCTCGAGCCAAAGCGTATAGCGGTGCCGGTTCGCCCAGACCTTGCCATCCGGCCCGATCATGTCGAACTGCCACGCCCCGCCTTGGCGCAGATCAATCGCCTTGGTGACGCAATGATAGCCCTCGGGCCCAAACCAGCGCGGCAGGATCGTAGGATCGGTCCAGCAGCGCCAGATCACCTCGGCAGGTGCCGCGATCAACCGGGTCAAAGTGATCTGACGGTCTTTCATTTCAATCCCTTGGCATAGTCCTCAAGCTGCGTCACCACCGTGCCCCAGCCGTCGTAGAACCCCATAGCCTTGTGGCTCTCGGCGGTTTCCTTGCTGCGGTGACGGGCGATGGCGGTGTATTTGGTCCGCCCCGCCCCCAGATCCTCCAACAGCAGAATTGCGGTCATGAACGGCTCTGGCGCGGGCTTCCAGCCCTCCGAATAGGTATCGGTGAACACCAGCTTTTCATTCGGCACGATCTCCAGCCAGACGCCGTTGTTCTCCATCTCGTTGCCGTCAACATCAAAAGTCGTATTGAAGGCGCCGCCGACCCGCAGGTCGATCTTGCAAGAGGTCACCTTGTGCGGCTTGGGCACAAAGAAATGCGGGATATGGCGCTCTTGCGTCCAGCATTCAAAGATCAGCGCGCGCGGCACCGCCATTTCGCGGCTCAGCACAAGGTCAAGGTCTGGGTCAAGGTCGGGATCAAGGGTCATGATTTTTCCTTCATCAATTGCATCACATAGTCTTCCAGCCGATCCGTGCGCGCCTCCCACAAAGCGCGTTGATCGGCAAGCCAGCCCTCGGTCGCGGCCAGGGTTTCGGGCCGCGCCCGGCACATCCGCGTCCGGCCGGTCTTTTCGGTGGCGATCAGCGCGGCCCCCTCCAGCACCGCCAGATGCCGCATCACTGTCGGCAGGGCGAGTCCGGTGGGCCGCGCCAGTTCCGACACCGGCACAGCACCCTGCCCCAGCCGCGCCAGCATGGCGCGCCGTGTCGGGTCAGACAGCGCCTGAAAGATCAGCGAAAGGTCAGGGTCATGCTTAGCCATAAAGCTAACCATAGGCCAGGCCACCGCGATTTGCCAAGAGAAACCTAGCCAAGTGACTAAGTTTCTTCTCCAAGAAATCCCTGAAACTGTTTTCGCCAAAAGCCAGACAATCCCGCCCCACAGCGTGTTGCCACCCGGGCGGCTTGTGCTACCCTGCGCCAAACTCAAGGAGACCCCGATGACCCAGCGCCAGATCCGCCATGGCTTGCAAGTGGACCCGGTCCTTGCAGATTTCCTTGAAACCAAAGCCCTGCCCGGCACCGGCATCGCCCCCGACCGCTTTTGGCAGGGCCTCGCCCGGATCGCCACCACCCAGGGCGCGAAGAACCGCGCCCTGCTGGCCCGCCGCCATGATCTGCAAGTGCAGATCGACGCCTGGCATCTGGCACACCGCGACAGCGCGCAGGATCCGGCAGCCTACAAGGACTTCCTGCAGCACATCGGCTATCTGCTGCCCGAGGGCGAGGATTTCCAGATCGACACCGCCAATGTCGACCCCGAAATCGCCGCCCTGCCCGGCCCGCAACTGGTGGTGCCGATCACCAACGCCCGCTACGCCCTCAACGCCGCCAACGCCCGCTGGGGCAGCCTTTATGATGCGCTTTACGGCACCGACGCGATGGGCTCCGCCCCGCCGAAAGGCGGCTACGAGCGCGGTCGCGGCGCGCGGGTTGTCGCCCGCGCAAGGGTGTTTCTGGATGAGACCTTTCCGATTGCCGGGGCCTCCCACGCCGATGTCAAAAGCTACAGCATCGCCCAGGGCGCGCTGCTGATCGACGGCCTGCCCCTCGTCAGCCCCGAGAAATTTGCCGGTTACACCGGCGAGGCCGCTGCCCCCAGCTCGATCTTCCTCGTCAACAACGGCCTGCATGTCGAGCTTGTCTTCGACCGCTCCCACCTCATCGGCAGCCACGATCAGGCAGGCCTTGCCGATATCCTGCTGGAAAGCGCCATCTCGGCGATCATGGATTGCGAGGATTCCGTCGCTTGCGTCGATGGCGAGGACAAGGCGCAGGCCTATGGCAACTGGCTCGGCCTGATGCAGGGCGACCTGACCGCGGATCTGTCAAAAGGCGGCCGCCAGATCACCCGCGCGCTCAACCCCGACCGCGCCTTCACCGCCCCCGATGGCAGCCCGCGCAGCCTCAAAGGCCGCGCCCTGCTCTGGATCCGCAACGTCGGCCACCTGATGACCAACCCCGCGATCCTGCTTCCCGATGGCTCTGAAATCTACGAAGGCCTGATGGACGCTATGGTGACCGTCACCATCGCCCTGCACGACCTGCAAGAAATCCACCGGCAACCGCAACTCGGCGCATGGCTCGGTCTATGTCGTCAAACCCAAGATGCACGGCCCCGAAGAAGTCGCCTTCGCCGCCGAGACCTTCGACATGGTCGAAGACATCCTTGGCCTGCCGCGCAACACCGTCAAGATCGGCATCATGGACGAGGAACGCCGCACCTCCGTCAACCTCAAATCCTGCATCCGCGCCGCGAAATCCCGCGTGGCCTTCATCAACACCGGCTTTCTCGACCGCACCGGCGACGAGATCCACACCTCGATGGAGGCAGGCCCGTTCAGCCGCAAGGATTTCATCAAGCGCAAACCCTGGATCGGTGCCTACGAAAACCAGAACGTCGATATCGGCCTTGAATGTGGCCTTTCGGGCCGCGCCCAGATCGGCAAGGGCATGTGGGCCGCCCCCGATCTGATGGCCGCCATGCTCGAGCAGAAAATCGACCACCCCAAGGCCGGGGCCAATTGCGCCTGGGTGCCCTCGCCCACCGCCGCCACCCTGCACGCGCTGCACTACCACAAGATCGACGTCTTCGCGGTGCAAAGGCGGCTGGCGGCAGGCGGGCGGCGCTCCTATGTCGAAACCATCCTCGAAATCCCGCTCGCCTCCTATCAGAAATGGACGGAAAGCCAGATCCTCGCCGAGCTGGAAAACAACGCCCAAGGCATCCTCGGCTATGTCGTGCGCTGGATCGACCAAGGCGTCGGCTGCTCGAAAGTGCCCGATATCCACGATGTCGGGTTGATGGAAGACCGCGCCACCTGCCGCATCTCGGCCCAGCACATCGCCAACTGGCTGCACCACGCCATCGTCTCCGACGATCAGGTCGAAACCGCCCTGCGCAAGATGGCTTCGGTGGTCGACCGCCAGAATGCAGGCGACCCCGCCTATACGCCGATGGCCCCCGGCTTTGACGGCATCGCCTATAAGGCCGCGCAAGATCTGGTGTTCCTGGGCCGCGCCCAGCCCTCCGGCTATACCGAACCCGTGCTGCACGCCCGCCGCCTGCAACTCAAGGCCCGCAGCGCCTAAGCCGCGTCAATATCCAGTGCCAGCGCGTGAATGCGCTGGTTCAGATCGCCAATTGCCGCATGCACCGCCCGGTGCCGCGCCACCCGGCTTTGGCCTGCAAAGCCCGCAGCCCGGATCAACACGGCAAAGTGGCTCTCGCCCGAGCCATCATCACCGCCGTGGCCCGCATGCTTGTGGCTCTCATTCACCACCTCAAGCCGTTCAGGGCTGAAAGCCGCCGTCAAGCGGCTTTTTAACTCGTTCTCGATACTCATTTTTCCGTCAACCCCCTTCAATCTGCCGCACAAAAGGCTAAACTCTCGCCTCCGAGTCGGAAAGGCCAGAGCATGACAAACCGCCCCCCCTTTGAGTTCGACATCCGTGTTTCGGCGGATAAAGCCAAGCGCAAAACCACGCGCCGCGGCATGTCCGGGGCCTTTGATACTTCGAACAAAGCCTGCGATTATCCGGGCTGCAGCGAAAAAGGTGCCTACCGCGCGCCGAAATCGCCGGATCATCTGGATGAATATTTCTGGTTCTGCCGCGATCACATCCGCGAATATAACCTGAAGTGGAACTTCTTCGGCACTGCCACGGATGAGGAATTCCAGAAGCTTCTGGAAAAGGATCGTCTGTGGGAGCGCGAAACCAAACCCTTCTCGCGCAAGGATGACGGCAACGCCTGGCACCGCCTTGGCCTCAACGATCCGATGGCTCTGCTTGGGTGAAAACTCCACCCGCAACCCCGCCAAACCGACCTCCAACGCCACCCGCAAACTGCCCGCCACCGAGCGTAAGGCAATCGAGATTCTCGACGCCCGCGACACCTGGACGAAAACCGATATCCGCAAGCAATACAAAAGCCTGGTCAAGGATCTTCATCCAGATATGAACGGCGGCGATCGCTCGGACGAGGACCGTCTGCAAGAGGTGGTCTGGGCCTGGGATCAGATCAAGGACAGCCGCTACTTCAAGGAATAAGCCACCGCCTCCGGGCCGTGGCGGCACATATCTTCAGATCCGCCGCAGAAACCCATATTTCAGCAGCCAGATCACCACCCGCGCCGCCTGATGCCCCGTCAAGCCGCAGGCCGCCTCAATCTCGGCCAGCCGACCGGCCCCACCTGCCACCGCCGCCAGCACGCTCGCTATCTGCGCGGGCGAGGCAAAAATCCGCTTCAACCCCTCGTAATTGCGCGCCTTCAGCACCGCCTCAAGGCTCGGCTGCCCCGCCACCACCGAAAGGCGCACCTCGCGCAGGTCGATCTGTTCGCTGGGGTAACTGGCGAACAGATTGGTCGGCGAAGGCGCCACCGGCAGACCATCCGCCGGATAGCGCCGCGACACCCCTGCCCGCCGCAGCGCATCCTGCTCGGCCCAAAGATCCTGCATCTGCGGGATCACCACGGCCCAGTCGTAATGCTTGCGCACATGCGCCCGCCCGGCAGCCCCCATGCGGCGGCGCAACTCGGGATCGCGCGCCAGCGTCAGGATCCGCGCCACCAGCTCGCCCTGATCAATCTCGGTCAGCGCCGAGGTCGAGGCGCAATACTGCACGTAGCTGTCGGTGCCACCCTGATAGCGCAGCGCCTCTTGCGTCAGCGCGGGCCCGGTCAGGCTGCGCGTGGTGACGCGAAAGCCCACTTCGGGCGGCACGGTATCCTTCATGCCGTCCCAATCCGACACCAGCAAAGGCAGCCCCGCCGCCATGCCCTCCAGCGGTGCCAGCCCAAAGGTTTCCTGAATGTTATCAATCAGAAACATGAAAACATCCGCGCCCGACAGCACCGCCTTTCGCTCCGCAGCATCGCCGCCATCCAGCAGGGCAAAGCCGACATCCGGCATCAGCGCCTTTGCGCCCTCCTCAAAGACCCGCCGGGCATAATCCTCGCGGAACTGGCCGCAAAAGACGATGTGCAGCTTGCGGTCCGGCAGTTGCGCTTGCGCCGCCTGCATCGCCAGATAGATCGGCAGCGGATCGAATTTCTCATGCGGCGTCAGTCGCGCAATCGTGGTGAAAACCACATCGCTTGGCCCCGCCCCCAACCGCGCCCGCAACGCCGCCCCCGCCGCAGGGTCCGGTGTAAAATCCGCACAATGAATCCCCAAGGGGATCACCGGCAACAGCGGTCGCGGCGGCGGCTCGGCGCGCAGATGGGCGCGGATATGCGCGTCGATCCGCTCCATCTGGTAGTCAACCGAAGCCCTCACCGCCCGCGAGGTGCAGATCACCGCATCCCAAGGCTGCACCGGCGCCATGCGCAGATCGAAAAACCCCTGCATCACGGCGGCGGTCGAGGTGGTATGGGTGATGCCACAAATCGCCCAAGCGCCTGTGCCATAGGGCGCACGCCGCCAGCTTTCGGCGCTGAAATTCGGGCTGGGGAAGAACAGCGTCGAAACCGGGGCAATCTGCGCAGGCCGCAGCAATCCCACACCCCGCAAGGCCACTTCAGGCCGCAAGGCCTGCGCCAAGGCCCGCACAGGGCCAAGCCCGCCCGGATCCTGCGCCAGCAGCACAAACTCCTCAACCGCGCCATGCCGCAAAAAGCCCTTCAGAAAGCTTTCCCCCGCCACGCGCCGCCCGTTGATGCCCTTGGCCCCAGGGTCAAAACCGTCCTGCGCATACCAGATCGCTGCATTGCGCGGGCTCATCTGCGCTGCATCCACAGCCAGGGCGTCGGCCCTGTGCGCCATTCCCACAGCGCCAGCAGCCGGTCCAGATCGCTCAACCGCTCCATCCATGCCGGCAAGCCGCTGTCGTCCAGCTTGCGGCCAAGGATCTTCACCTCATGGCTGGCCCGAAAGCGGTCCGCAATCCGCTCGGCGATGCCAGGGGAGATCGCCTCATGCGTCTCAACCAACAGATCAGCCGAAAGCAGGCCCGGCGCAAGCGCCGGATCCAGCAGATCCGCCTCCGCCCCCTCGATATCGCAGATCACCAAAGTCTTGCGCGTCAGGCAAACCGCAAAATCGCCATGCGCCATCTCCCCGCCCACCGCAACCCGCTCCGCCACAAGATTGGCCACAGCCAACTCCCGGCACATCGCCTGCGCCTTGACCGAGGCATCCCGCGCCCAGACCTCCACCTGCGCCATCCGCCGCGCCAGCCCCACCGCGTAATAGCCCTCGGCACAGCCGATATCGATCACCAGCGCATAATCTTGCGTCACGATCTCTTCGATCACCGGATGCAGGCTCGCCTCATAGGCCCCGATCATCCGCGCCGCCCGCGAGCCTTCGCAAGCCTGCGCGCCATAGGTCATCCCCTTGAAAGGCCCTGACAAAACCACGCCGTCACAGCGCTTTGCCAGAGTATTGGCCACAACCTCCGCCCGCCATTTCGCCAGCAGACGCAAGGCCGCCTCCAGCCGCGCCGCATCCGGCGGCCCCGCCAAAAGCTTGCGCGCGGCGGCGGTGGCGGCTTGGGTCAAGGACGAGGCTGGATCGGCCAAGGGGCGCTCCGCTAAGGCATCTCTGCCCTATCGGTAGCCGCGCCGCCCCAGCCTGTCCAGTCCAGTGCAAGGCAGGTCAGCACTGCGGCCTCAGGCGGCAACGAAGCTCATAGCCGTGCCATTCATGCAGTAGCGCTTGCCGGTCGGGGCCGGACCATCATTAAAGACATGCCCCAGATGCCCGCCACAGCGGCGGCAATGCACCTCGGTGCGGGTGGTGAAAAGCGTGTTGTCCTCCTTGGTGCCCACCGCACCCTTGATCGGCTGGGTGAACGACGGCCAGCCGGTGCCGGAATCGAACTTGTCCTGCGACCGGAACACCGGCAGATCGCAGCCCGCACAGTGGAAGGTGCCAGCGCGCTGCTCTTTGTCCAGCGGGCTCGAGCCCGCCCGTTCGGTCTGTTCGTGGCGCAGCACGGCATATTGCGCCGGGGTCAGCTTGGCCTTCCATTCGGCATCGCTGAGCGAGACCTCAAAGGCCAAAGCAGATTTCGGCAAGGCAGCTGTGCCCGCAAGCGCGGCACAGGCGGTTAGAAAAAAGCGGCGATCCATTAGACGTCTCCCTAAAGCTCTCTAAAGCTTTTGCAAATCTAGCAAAGAAACGGCCCGCGGCGCGAAAGGTTTCAACTTCTCACGCAGAAGCTACGCTGCGTGAGCCCCGCCCCTTGCGGCCCCGCGCGGAATGTTCCACAACTCGGGCCTAGGATCGCGGGCCAAGGCTCGCCAGTTTGATATGGGCAGTGGCATGGCAGAGACAGTGATGAAACCCACCGAGGAACTCTCGGTCCGCGAGGTTTTCGGTATCGACACCGATATGAAGGTCAAGGGTTTCGCCGAAGCCGGCGACCGCGTGCCTGCGATTGACCCAACCTACAAGTTTGATCCCGATACGACTTTGGCGATCCTCGCAGGCTACGCCTATAACCGCCGCGTGATGATCCAGGGCTACCACGGCACCGGCAAATCGACCCATATCGAACAGGTCGGCGCGCGGCTGAACTGGCCCACGCGTGCGGGTCAACCTCGACAGCCACATCTCGCCGGATCGACCTGATCGGCAAGGATGCCATCAAACTGCGCGACGGCAAGCAGGTGACCGAATTCCACGAAGGCATCCTGCCTTGGGCGCTGCGCAACCCGGTGGCGATCGTGTTTGATGAATACGACGCAGGCCGCGCCGATGTGATGTTCGTGATCCAGCGCGTGCTGGAAACCGATGGCAAGCTGACGCTGCTCGATCAGAACGAAATCATCACGCCGCACCCAAGCTTCCGGCTCTTTGCCACCGCGAATACCGTCGGTCTGGGCGACACGACGGGCCTCTACCACGGCACCCAGCAGATCAACCAGGCCCAGATGGACCGTTGGTCTCTGGTGGCAACGCTGAACTACCTCAGCCATGACGCCGAAGCCGCCATCGTTCTGGCCAAGCGGCCGCATTACAACACCGAAAAGGGCCGCAAGGTGATCGGCCAGATGGTCACCGTCGCCGATCTGACCCGCACCGCCTTCATGAATGGCGATCTCTCGACCGTCATGTCGCCGCGCACCGTGCTGAACTGGGCCGAAAACGCCGAGATCTTCCGCAACGTCGGCTATGCCTTCCGCCTGTCTTTCCTGAACAAATGCGACGAGCTGGAACGTCAGACCGTGGCCGAGTTCTATCAGCGCTGCTTTGCCGAAGAACTGCCCGAGTGTGCCGCCAGCATGGCGATGAAATAATCCGCAGGATGGGCGCTACCGCCCATCCTACCTTCACCAAAAATTAACGGAAAACCGCGACGCTGATTGGATGACCAATTATCGTCGCCTGCGCCTGCCCGGCGCCACATATTTCTTTACGCTCTGTCTCGAGGATCGCGACAGCACGCTGCTGACCGATCATATCGAAACGCTGCGCGCGGCCTATGTGAAAACCTTGCAAGAGCTGCCGGCGCTGTGCCCGGCCATGGTGGTCTTGCCCAACCATCTGCATGCGATCTGGACCGAACCGGAAGGTGCTGTGCACTATTCCGAGCGCTGGCGCCGCATCAAGGCGCGATTTTCGCATGCGCTCCCGCAGGATTTTTCGCCCAATGCCAGCAAGCAGGCCAAGCGCGAGCGCGGGATCTGGCAGCGGCGATTCTGGGAACATGCCATAGGCGGCGAATCCGAATTCGTCGCGGCGATGGAGTTTTGTCACTTCAATCCGGTGAAACACGGGCTGGTCAGCAACCCGCTGGATTGGCAATATTCAAGCCTCACCCGTAGGATGGGCAATACTGCCCATCCTACAGAAGCCTTCAGCCCGGCCCTCAGGCCAAACTGACCGCAAGCGCTCAGCCCTTGCGCGCCGCCATCGTCGCCTTGGCCCACCAGGCCAGATCGTCCAGCGTCGCCTTGGCCGAAGGCAGCAGCGCCGCTTCGATCTGCGTGATGTCGCCATGCCCGCCCAGACCGGGATGCAGTTTCCAGAAATCACCGCCGCCGATATGCACGGCATTGCGCACCGGCACCATCTGCAACTCGACCGCGATCATGCGCAGATGCTCCAGCGCCCGCGCGCCGCCCATCGAGCCATAGGCAATCGCCGCCATCGGCTTATGCGCCCATTCGACATAGGCCTGATCCAGCGCATTCTTCAGCGCAGCCGTGACCGAGTGGTTATATTCCGCCACCACAAAGACATAGCCGTCAAACTCGGCGATCTTCTTCTGCCAGGCCACCGCTGCGGCACTGCTCGACGGCACATAGGCGTTCGAGGCCATTTCATTGAAAAACGGCAGCGGGTGGTCGCGCAGATCGACGACTTCGATCTCCATATCGCCCCGGGCTTCGGCCTGGGCCTTCATCCAGTTGGCCGGGATATCGGCAAAGCGGGTGTCACGGGTCGAGCCAATGATCAGCGCGATTTTCGGTTTGGTGGTCATGGGGGTATCCTCAGGTTGTGCAAAGCTAACGCGTCTTGCTGTCAACTTGGCCCCCCGCTCGTGAAAAACCAACTCGCTATGGGCGCATTGGGTCTGTGCATCTACGCACCGAACGCCGGCAAAGCCGCCTTTGCGAAAGCTGCGGCCTCTCTTGCAGGGCATAGCGCAAAATGCCATGGTCATCGCCCATGAGCAAGCCATCCGACAACCCCGCCGATCCGTTCAAAAAAGCCTTGGCCGAGGCCACCAAGACCATGGCCGATGATCCCGAGATGACCGTGACCTATTCGGTCGATCCGGCGGGCATGAACAAGGAAGGCGTGCGCCTGCCGCAGGTCAGCCGCCGCATGACCCGCGACGAGGTTTTGCTGGCGCGCGGCACCGCCGATGCCTTTGCGCTGCGCCGCAAGTTCCACAACGAATCCACCGCGGCAAAATACGCCCCCAGCGGCCCGCTCGCCCGCGAGATTTACGAGGCGATGGAAACCGCGCGCTGCGAGGCGGTCGGCGCCCGCGCCATGCCCGGCACTGCCGGCAATATCGACGCCAAAATCGCCTATGAGGCGGATCGCAAAGGCTATTCCGGCATCACCAAGCGCGAAGATGCGCCACTTTCGGTCGCGGCAGGCTACCTCGTGCGCCATCTTGCGACCGGGCGCGACATGCCGAAAGGCGCGGCCAATGTCATGGATCTGTGGCGCGATTTCATCGAGGGTCAGGCCTCGGGCACCCTTGAGACGATCAACGAGGCTCTGGCCGATCAATCCGCCTTTGCCCGCCTGACCCGCAAGGTGATCTCGGATCTCGGCTATGGCGACCAGCTCGGCGACGACCCCGATGCCCCCGAGGATCAGGATCAGGGTGACGAGGCCGAAGAGGACCCCGACGCCCCCGAAAGCGACGGCTCCGAGGAGGAAGGCGAAGACAGCGAAGCCTCGCCCGAGCAATCGCAGGAAGAGCAGCAGGACGAGAGTCAGGCCCAGGTCACCATGGATGATCAGGCCGATATGGAACAGGGCGACGAGGCCGAACTGCCCGAAGGCGAAGCCCCGCTGGAGCCGCCGCCCCCGCCCGCCTATTCCGACGCCGATCCGAACTACACCGTCTATACCACGGATTTCGATGAGGAAATCAAGGCCGAAGACCTCGCCGAACCCGCCGAGCTGGAACGTCTGCGCGCCTATCTTGACCAGCAGCTTGACCCGCTCAAGGGCGCTGTCTCGCGCCTTGCCAACAAGCTGCAGCGCCGCCTTGCAGGCCCAGCAGAACCGCTCCTGGGAGTTCGATCTCGAAGAAGGCACGCTCGACGCAGGCCGCCTCGCCCGCGTTGTCGCCAACCCGACCACGCCTCTGTCCTTCAAGCTGGAAAAGGACACCGAATTCCGCGACACCTGCGTGACGCTGCTGCTCGATAACTCCGGCTCGATGCGCGGTCGCCCGATTTCCATTGCCGCGATCTGCGCCGATGTCTTGGCGCGCACGCTGGAACGCTGTCAGGTCAAGGTCGAGATCCTCGGCTTCACCACCCGCGCCTGGAAGGGCGGCCAATCGCGCGAGCGGTGGTTGGCGCAGGGTCGCGCCCAGCAGCCAGGCCGCCTGAACGATCTGCGCCACATCATCTACAAATCCGCCGATGCGCCCTGGCGTCGGGTGCGGCCCAATCTGGGGCTGATGATGAAAGAGGGCCTTCTGAAGGAAAACATCGACGGCGAGGCGCTGGAATGGGCGCACCGCCGCATGATGGCCCGCCCCGAGGCGCGGCGCATCCTGATGGTGATCTCGGACGGCGCCCCGGTCGATGATTCCACGCTGTCGGTCAACCCGGCGAACTTTCTGGAAAAACACCTGCGCGACGTGATCGCCATGGTCGAACGCAAGAAGGCGGTCGAGCTCATCGCCATCGGCATCGGCCATGACGTGACGCGCTATTACCAGCGCGCCGTGACCATCACCGATGTCGAGCAATTGGCCGGGGCGATGACCGAACAACTGGCCGGGCTGTTTGACGCCGATCCGAAAAAGCGCGCCAAGGCGGCGGCGGGTCTGCGCCGGGCTGGCTAAGAGGACGGGTTCAATCGGGCCGGGTCCGAGGGGCCGGTTCAGGGGGGGGCCAGCCCCCCGCAGCCTGCGGCCGCTCCCCCCGGGATATTTTTGCAGAGAGGATGACCATGTTCCAGAGCTTTGACACTCAGGCCTCTGCGGCGCAGGGCGCGGCGCGGCTGGCGGCTTTGCGCGCGGCTCTGGCAGAGGCAGGTCTGGCGGGCTTTCTGGTGCCGCGCGCGGATGCGCATCAGGGCGAATATGTGGCGGCGCGCGATGAGCGACTGCAATGGCTGTCGGGCTTTACCGGATCTGCAGGCTTTTGCATCGTTCTGCCGGATCTGGCCGGGGTCTTCATCGACGGGCGCTATCGCACGCAGGTCAAAGGTCAGGTCGATCTGGCCGAATTCACCCCGGTGCCCTGGCCCGAGGTTCTGCCGGGGCCCTGGATCCGCGAGCATCTTACCCAAGGCCGCATCGGCTTTGATCCCTGGCTGCACACGTCCGATGAGATCGCCAAAATCGAAGCCGCCTTGACCGGCACCGGTGTCGTCATGCAGCCCTGCGCCAATATGATCGACCGGATCTGGCCCGACCAGCCCGCAGCGCCCATGGGCCTTGCCTTTGCCCATCCCGATGCCCTGGCGGGGGAAACCTCGGCGCAAAAGCGCGCCCGCCTGGCCGAAGAATTGCGCGCGGCGGGCCAGAAGGCCGCGGTGATCACCCTGCCCGACTCGCTGTGCTGGCTCTTGAACATCCGCGGTGCCGATGTGCCGCGCAATCCGGTGCTGCACGGCTTTGCCATCCTGCACGACGATGGCCGCGTCACGCTCTTTGCCGATGCGGCAAAGTTCGACGACCCCACCCGCGGCCATCTTGGCGAGGAAGTCAGCCTGCGCCCGCCGCAAGCGCTGGTGCCCGCGCTGCACCTTTTGGCAGGCCCCGTGCGGGTGGACCGCGCCACAGCGCCGCTGGCCATTTCGACCGAGCTTGCCGAGGCGGGCATCGCTGTGGCCTGGGGTGACGACCCCTGCCGCCTGCCCAAGGCCAAAAAGACCGCCGCCGAAATCGAAGGCATGCGGGTGGCGCATCTGCGCGATGGCGCGGCCATGGTCGAATTCCTGTGCTGGCTGGATGATCAGACCCCCAAGGGCGGCTTAAGCGAGATCGACGTGGTGCGCGCGCTGGAAGGCTTCCGCCGCGCCACCAATGCCCTGCATGACATCAGTTTTGACACCATCTGTGGCGCAGGCCCGCATGGCGCGATCATGCATTACCGGGTGACCGAGGACAGCAACCGCGCCATCGAGCAGAACAGCCTGCTGCTGGTCGATTCCGGTGCGCAATATCTCGACGGCACCACCGACATCACCCGCACCATCGCGGTCGGCGACCCCGGCGATTACGCGCGCACCTGCTACACCCGCGTGCTGCAAGGCATGATCGCGATCAGCCGGGCGCGCTGGCCTCTGGGCCTGGCAGGCCGCGACCTCGACCCGCTCGCCCGCGCGCCGCTATGGATGGCGGGGCAGGATTTCAACCACGGCACCGGCCACGGCGTCGGCGCGTTCCTGTCGGTTCACGAAGGCCCGCAGCGCCTGTCGCGCATCTCCGAGGTGCCCTTCGAGGCAGGCATGATCCTGTCGAACGAGCCCGGCTATTACCGCGAGGGCGAATTCGGCATCAGGCTGGAAAACCTCATCGTCGTCCAGCCCGCGCCCAATCTGCCCGGCGGCGATGGCGAACGGGTGCAGCTCTGCTTTGAGACGCTGACCTTCACCCCCTTCGACCGCCGCCTGATCGACACCACCCTGCTGTCGCCGGGCGAGATCGCCTGGCTCGACGCCTATCACGCCGAGGTTCTGGCCAAGCTTTCCGGGCGGCTTTCCGCCCAAGCCCAGCTCTGGTGTGAAACCGCCTGCGCGCCTATGTCTTAGCTCATTGGGCGCTGCTGCAAGGCGCACGCTTCTGCGGATCTGGAGGACTAGCCATGGCCTATATCACCATCACCCCCGCCCCCGCACCGCTGAGCATCCGCGCGGGCGAGACCTATCTCGGCGAGACCCGCCGTGCCCTCAGCCTGGCCGAAGGCACGGCGCCGCCGGTGATCTATGTGCCGCGCGACGACATCGCGATGCACCTGCTGGTCAGATCCGACCGCGACACCACCTGTCCGCACAAGGGCTTGTGCAGCTATTACTCGGTGCAAACCGCCGATGGCCTGTTGGAAAACGCCGTGTGGAGCTATGAGCATCCGATCGGCGAGGCCACCGCGATCGCGGGCTATCTCGCCTTCTACCCCGACAAGGTCAGCCTAACCTAGCGCTGCCACCTTGCGGATGCGCTCGACCATGGCGCGCACCCCGTTCGAGCGCTGCGCCGAAAGATGTTCGTTCAACCCCAGCCGCCCCAGCTCGGCATGGGCATCGACCGCGCCGACCTCGGCCATCGGCACGCCAGCATAAAGCGCATGCAGCACCGCAATCAGCCCGCGCACGATCATCGCATCGGAATCGCCCTGAAACTCAAAGACATCGCCAGCGGCATGGGCCGCAGCCAGACCTGACTGGCACACCCATCAACCTTCAGCGCCGGCACCTTGAAGCTGTCGTCCAAAGGCGGCATGGCGCGGCCCAGATCGATCAGGTGGCGATAGCGCTCCTCCCAATCGTCAAGAAATTCAAAAGTCTCGGCAATCTCTTCAAAGGCGGGCTGGGCCATGGCATTCTCCCTCGCGTCCGCCTCTAGCTAGTGTGCCCCAGCCCAAAGGTCCAGCCCAAGCAGCCTTTTCAAAACCCGCGCAATCGGCTACCCAAGAGCCAGTGACCAGAGGGACCCACCGATGCGCCTGCTCAAAATTGCCTTGCTTGCCAGCCTTGTTGCCCTTTCGGCCTGTGGCAAAGTCCGCGAGTCGAAACTGAACCCCTTCAACTGGTTCGGAAATTCCCGGCAAGTGCAGACCGTTTCGGTCGAGGCCGCGCCGACCGACAAGCGGCTTTTCGTCGACACGGTGCTCTCGATGCAGGTCGAACAGATCGCCACAGGGGCGATCATTCGCGCCACCGGCCTGCCGCCAACCCAAGGCTATTGGGATGCCGAACTTGTGCCGCTGCCGCTGGATGAAAATGGCCGTCTGGTGCTGGAATTCCGCATCTTCCCGCCGGTCACCCCTGCAGGCGTGGTCAACCAGCAATCGCGCGAGGTGACCGTGGCTCTGGCGCTCAGCAACATCAAGCTCGCCCCGGTGCGCGAAATCATCGTCCAAGGCGCGCAAAACGCCCGCAGCTCGCGGCGCTAAGGTCATCCTCTCTGCGAAAATATCCCACGGGGGGAGCCTGCAAATGCCACGGCATTTGTAGGCTTGGGGGTGTGAAACCCCCAAACCCGGCCCGCCGACAAAGCCCTCAGACCTTCACGACCACCACATTATTGCCCTTGGCCGACAGCGCGATCTCGCCCTTGCAGAGCCGCAGCGCATCCGCCCCAAAGGCCTCGGCCCGCCAGCCCTTCAGGCTCTCCAGATTGCGCTCGCCCGCCGCGATCATGTCCAGATCCTGCGCCGAGGCGATCAGCCGTGGCGCCACGCCCAGGCTCTCCGACTTCGCCTTCAGCAACACCCGCAGCAAATCGGCCAGCGCCGGATTGACCTGCAACTGATCGCGGCTCAGATCGGGCTTGGGCAGATCCTCCTGGCGCATCTCCATGCCGGCCTTGATCGCCGCCAGAATCCCCTCGGCAATCTCGGGCTTGCGCCCTTCGCGCAGCAGCAACCGCGAACGGCCCAACTCCTCGACCGTGGTTGGCCGCGTCGAGGCCAGTTCCAACAGCGCATCATCCTTCATCACACGGCTGCGCGGCACGTTGTTGCCCTGCGAATATTCCTCGCGAAACTTCGCCAGCAGTCTTGACCAGCCCCAGAAACCGCCCCGAGGTGGTGCGCGTCTTGACCCGCAGCCAGGCCTCATCGGGCCGCGTCGTATAGGTCTCGGGGTCGGTCAGCACCGCCAATTCTTCCTCGACCCAAGCCTTGCGGCCGTTCTTCTCCAACTGCGCCGCCAGAAACTCATAGATCCCGCGCAAATGCGTCACATCCGCCAGCGCATATTCGCTCTGCGCCGCCGTCAGCGGCCGCCGCGACCAATCGGTAAAGCGCGAGGTCTTGTCGAGCTCGGCCTTGACGATTTGTCTTGACCAAGGTCTCATAGCCGACCTGCTCGCCAAAGCCGCAGACCATCGCCGCGACCTGGGTGTCGAACAAGGGGTTGGGAAAGCAATTGCCCTCGACGAAAAAGATCTCCAGATCCTGCCGGGCCGCGTGAAACACCTTCACCGTCGCCGTGTGGCGGAACAGATCATACAAAGGCTCAAGGCTCATATCGGCGCCCAGTATAGGATCGACCAGCACCGCATCGCCCGTCTTGCCCGGCAGCGCCATCTGGATCAGGCAGAGCTTGCTCCAATAGGTGCGCTCGCGCAGAAACTCGGTGTCGATGGTGACATAGGCCTCGCGCTTGGCAGCTTCGCAGAAAACGGCAAGCTCTTCGGTGGTGGTAATCGTGCGCATATCTCGCCCTTCCAGCGGCTCACGGGGGTGTCCCGCCCTCCCGCTATAGGCAGGCGGGCGGCGAGTTGAAAGACCCCGCACCGGCAGCTGTGCCCAATTTGCCGCCCAGTCTGGCATCCAGACCACACCTGCCTCTGGCATCCAGATCACACCTGCCTGCGGCCTGCCGACCCCAGCGGCCGCGCTGCGCGAAAGCAGCCCAGCGCGCGCCAGCCTTCCAAGCGGGCTCGATGCCCGCGCGGAAGGCTTCCCGCTTCAGCTCACAGATCGAGCCGCCCGCGATTGCCGCCCGCATAGCGCCGCAGCACTGCCGGATAAAGCCGATGCTCTTGCAGCAAAACCCGCGCCGACAGGCGCTCCGCCGTGTCGCCCGCCAGCACCGGCACCCGCGCCTGACCCAAGATCGGGCCGTCATCCAGCACCGCCGTCACCTCATGCACCGTGCACCCCGCTTCCGCGTCTCCCGCTTCCAGCGCGCGCTGATGCGTGTGCAGCCCGGGATATTTCGGCAAAAGCGAGGGGTGAATATTCAGCATCCGCCCCTCAAAGCGCCGCACGAACTCCGGCGTCAACACCCGCATGAACCCGGCCAGACACAAGATGTCCGGCTCTGCTGCCAGAATCGGCTCCAGCAAGGCCGCCTCAAAGCCGGCGCGATCCTTGCCAAAGCCGCGATGATCCACCGCAGCCACCGCCACCCCCAGCGCCTGCGCCCGCGCAAGCCCTGCGGCGGCAGGGTCATTCGAGGCCACCAGCACCGCGCGGCCCGGATGGTCGCCGACCATATCCTCCACCAGCTTGAGCATATTCGAGCCACCCCCCGAAATCAGGATGGCAACGCGCTTCACTTCAGCACGCCCGCTTGCAAGACGCCCTTATAAATCACGCCTTCACCCGCAACGATGCGGCCCATCGGCACCACCGTCTCCCCGGCCTCCCGCAGCAGCGCCGACAAAGCCTCCGCCCGATCCGCCTGAACCACCAGCATCATGCCGATGCCGCAGTTGAAGGTCTTGAGCAGTTCCGCTTGCGACATATTCGCCGTTTGCGACAGCCAGCCAAACACCGGCGGCAGCGCCCAGGCTTCCAGATCAATCTCGCAAGCCAAGCCCTCCGGCAAAACCCGCGGCGGGTTCTCGGTCAAGCCACCGCCGGTGATATGGGCCAAGGCATGCACGCCCCCCGCCCGCACCGCCGCCAGCGCCTGCTTCACGTAAAGCCGCGTCGGCGCAAGCAGAGCCTCGCCCAAAGTCCCTTCGGAAAACGGCGAGGCCGCATCCCAGCCCAGACCCGACAGCTCGACCACCTTGCGCACAAAGGAATAGCCGTTGGAATGCACCCCGTTCGAGGCCAACCCGAGCAGCACATCGCCTTCAACCACGCCCGCAGGCAGATCCGCGCCGCGCTCCATCGCGCCGACGGCAAATCCCGCCAGATCGAAATCGCCCTGATGATACATCCCCGGCATCTCCGCCGTCTCGCCACCGATCAAAGCACAGCCAGAGGCCTCGCAACCCGCCGCAATGCCGTTGATAATCCGCGTCGCTTCTTCGACGTCCAGCTTGCCGGTGGCGAAATAATCAAGGAACAGCAAAGGCTCCGCGCCCTGACAGACCAGATCATTGACGCACATCGCCACCAGATCGACGCCGATTGTGTCGACATTGCCGGTATCAATCGCGATGCGCAGCTTGGTGCCAACCCCGTCTGTCGCCGCCACCAGAATTGGGTCGAGGTAGCCCGCCGCCTTCAGATCGAACAAGGCGCCAAAGCCGCCCAGGCCGGACATCACGCCCGAACGCTGCGTCCGCTTCGCCGCCGGTTTGATCCGCTCGACCAGCGCATTTCCCGCATCAATATCCACGCCCGCATCGGCATAGGTCAACCCATTGTGTCCGGTGGTCATCGGCAGAATCTCCGCGCTGGAAAGCATTTGCGCCGCCATAAGCCATTCCCGCCCGCCACGCAACCGCCGCCCCCTCTTGACCCCTGCCGCAGTTGTGCTTAGGCAAAGCGCGATGGGTCTGTAGCTCAACGGTTAGAGCAGGGCGCTCATAACGCCTTGGCTGGGGGTTCAAATCCCTCCAGACCTACCATTCACATTTTACTATATGTCTTCAATGGATTAGGGCAATCCAGTCGCAGACTGACCCCGCCTCCCCCATCCGCCCTCCGCCTTCAGAACAGCCTCGCCTGCGCCGCGCCCCGAAACGACTCGCGAAAAATCCGCAGCACTTCGCGCCAATAGCCAGCAAGGGCACAGCTTTTCCTTTGACCCGGCCCCGCGAACAGGCTGAACTCGCCCCCAGCCCCCAACCCGCCGAGGCGCCATGAGCATAGCCGTTTCCCTGCCCTCCGAAGCCCAGACCGAAAAGTGGTGCCAGCTGCTGCGCGATCTGATGCCGGGATGGCAGATCTACCCGATCTCGCAGGTGCCCGAGCCGGACCGCGTCACCTACACCGTGGTCTGGAAACCCGCGACCGGGGCGCAGCTGGCGTTTCGCAACCTCAAGGCCGTGGTCTCGCTTGGCGCAGGCATCGACCATGTGCTGGCCGATGCTCAGATGCCCCTCCACCTGCCGATCATCCGCACCCTTGGCACCGATCTGACCCAGCGGATGAAGGAATACGTGGCGCTCCACACCCTGCGCCACCACCGCGCCCAGCCAGAAATCGCGGCCAATCAGGCCAAACAGACATGGCAGCAGATCGTCGTGCCCCCCGCCACCCAGCGCCGCGTCGGCGTCATGGGTCTGGGCAACCTCGGGGCCGAGGCGGCAAAGCTTCTGGCCCAGATCGGCTTTCAGGTCGCGGGCTGGTCGCGCAGCCCCAAGAACATCGCCGGGGTGCAGACCTACGCCGGTGCAGCGGGCCTAAATGCCTTTCTCGACGGCACCGAAATTCTGGTCTGCCTGCTGCCGCTGACCGAAGCGACCCGTGGCATCCTCAACAGCGATACCTTCTCGCGGCTGAAACCCGGTGCCGCCCTGATCAACGCCGCGCGTGGCGCGCATCTGGTCGAGGCGGATCTGATCGCGGCGCTCGCCTCCGGGCAGATCGGCGCTGCTACGCTGGATGTGTTCCAGATCGAACCCCTGCCGCCGACGCATGCCTTCTGGCGCCACCCCCAGATCACCGTAACCCCGCATATCGCCTCGCTGATCGACGCCCCGACCGGCAGCAAGATCGTCGCCCAGAACATCCTTGCCTTCGACAAGACCGGCACGGTGCCGGGCCTCGCCGACGCCCGTCGCGGCTACTGAACCGCCGCGCAACCGCCTCTGGCAGAACCGCCGCCCTATCCTCGCCATTCAAACCAAAGAGCCGCCATGCCCCCCCTGACCTTCACCTGTGAAAAATCCCCCGCCTCAGGCTCTGGCGGCATGGTGGTGACCAACCATCCCATGGGCTCTGCCGCTGGCATGGAGATCCTCGCCGCAGGGGGCAATGCCGTCGATGCCGCTGTGGCCGCCCTGCTGGCCCTGACCGTGGTCGAGCCGATGATGGTCGGCATCGCTGGTGGCGGCCTTGCCCATATCCGCATGGCGGACGGGCGCCATGTGGTGATTGACGCGCTCTCCACCGCTGCCGCCGCAATGCATGCCGCGATCTACGACCCCGCCTCCGACGCGCCCTTGGAAATGCAGGCCAAAGCCCGGCGCAGCGAGATCGGTGCCTCTGCCGTTGCCGTCCCCGGCAACCTTGCCGGCTGGTGCGACATGCAGGCCCGTTTTGGCAAACTCGCCTTCGCCGATGTCGTCGACCCTGCCCTGCGCCTTGCCGACAAGGGCTTCGCCGTCACCCCCTACCTCGCCGGAGCCATCGCCGAATCCGAGGCCGAGCTTGGCCTCGACAAGGCGCTTGCCAAAATCCTGCTGCCCAAAGGCCGCGCGCCCCGGCCGGGCGAGCGTCTCACCATGGGTGACTATGCGCAAAGCCTGCGCCTGATCCAAAGCCAAGGCGCCCTGGCCCTGCACGGCGGCGCGCTCGGCGCAGCCCTTGCCGCCCGCATGCAGACCGGCGGGCCTGACGCAGGCTACATCACCCTGCAAGACCTGATCGACTACCGCCCGCTCGACCGCGCGCCCATCCTTGGCACCTATCGCGGCTATCACGTCGCAGGCCCGCCGCCGCCGGCATCCTCGGGCGTCCATGTCACGCAGATGCTCAATATGCTCGAGGCCTATGACCTGAAACAGATGGGCTTCGGCAGCCCAGAAACCCTGCACCTTCTGGCCGAGGTGATCCGTATCGCCTTTGCCGACCGCCGCAGCCATTCCGGCGATCCGGCCTTTGTCGATGTGCCGGTGGAACGTCTGACCTCCAAGGCCTACGCCGCGCAATGCCGCGCGCAGATCCGCGCCCAAGCCAGCCTGCCTGCCCCGCGCAGCCCCGGCTATGAAAGCCAGGACACCACCCATGTCACCGTCGCCGACCGCGACGGCAATATCGTCTGCGCCACCCACACGCTCAACGGTCTGTTCGGCGCGCGCTTTGCCGTGCCTGAAACCGGCATCATTCCCAACAACTACATGAGCAACTTCGACCCCCACCCCGACCGCGCCCTCTCGGTCGCCCCCGGCAAACGCGTGCCGACCTCGATGGCGCCGATGATCCTGCTGAAAGACGGCAAGCCCGCCTTCGCCCTCGGCCTGCCCGGCGGCTTGCGCATCTTCCCCACGGCGATGCAGGCGATCTCGAACCTGATCGACCACGGCATGAGCCTGCAACAGGCGGTCGAGGCCCCCCGCCTGTGGACCCAAGGCCAAGAGGTTGAAATCGAACGCGGCTTCGCCCCGCAGCAAGCCGCGCTGGAGGCGCTTGGCCACGAGGTCCGCGTCATGCCCCATATCGGCGGCGGCATGAATGCGATCAGCTTTGGTCAGACGATGACCGGGGCGGCCTGCTGGCGCGCTGACGGCACCGTGGCCGCCTTGGGCGGCGGCCTCGCCCGTGCAGGCGTGCGCTTCTGGCCCGATAAAGCGCCCGAAGAGGCGGCCCCAGACCAGACCCCCTGATTACTCTGCCGCCTGCGCCCGTGCTGCCAGCAACTCGCGCTCCAGCTCGACCTGCTCATGCGCCCTTGGCTTGGACAGCCGCGCCAGCAAAAGATAGGTCGCAGGTGTCAGATACAGCGTCGAGATCGCGGCAAACCCCAGCGCCCCCACGATCACCCAACCCAAGGCAGACCGCGCCTCCGCCCCCGGCCCTGCGGCCAAAAGCAGGGGCAGCGCGCCCAGAATCGTC
Source organism: uncultured Alphaproteobacteria bacterium (assembly GCA_963815275.1). Taxonomy (GTDB): domain Bacteria; phylum Pseudomonadota; class Alphaproteobacteria; order Rhodobacterales; family Rhodobacteraceae; genus Cypionkella. The sequence continues at coordinate 111,660 of CAWFGD010000011.1, read as the reverse complement.
GACAGCTTGGTCATCATGATCGGGCGCAAGCGCACCTGACTGGCCTTTTCGACCGCCGCGCGGATCGACAGCCCCTCGTCGCGCAGCTGATTGGCAAATTCCACCACCAGAATGCCGTTCTTGGCCATGATGCCGACCAGCAAAACCAGCCCGATCTCGGAATAGACATTCAACGACCCGCCGGTCAGCAACAGCGCAAACACCCCGCAAGCCAGCCCGAACGGCACCGTCACCATGATGATCGCGGCCGAAACAAAGCTTTCAAACTGCGCCGCCAGCACCAGCAGGATCACCAGCGCGGCAAAGCCAAAGGTCGTTGCCAAGCCGCTGGAATTCTCGCCAATCGTCGCCGCCTCCGCCATCGGCATGATCGACACGCCATCGGGCAGCTTGCCCGCCAGCGCGGTTTGCGCCTCCGCATAGGCATCGCCAATCGCAAAGCCGTCGCTCAACCCCGCCGAAATGGTGATCGCGCGCTGCTGCTCCTCGCGGCCCAGCGACGGCGAGGCCGCCGATTCCGTGATCGTCACAAAGGACGACAGCGGCACAAACCGGCCATCGCCGGTGCGGGCAAAGACATTCTCCAGATCGGTGGTGTCATTGACCGGCTGGCTGGTCGATTGCAGATAGACCGGGTAGGACACATCGCCCAGATTGATCGAGCCCACCGATTTGCCGTCCAGCATCGACTGCAAGGTCGTGCCCAACCCGGTCAGATCAATCCCCAGCGTCGCGGCGCGCTCGCGGTCGACCTTGACCTCGACCTGCGCCTGCGACAGATCATAGCTCGAGCGCACATTGCCAAAGCGCGCATCCGCCGACAGCGCCGCCACCACCGCATCCGCGCCCTTGGCCAAGGCGTCGTAACTGGTGCCGACCAGCGCAAACTGCAAACCATTGCCGCCGCCGCGCACCCCCAGCGAGTTCGGCTGCATCGCAAAAGCCCGCACCCCCGGCACCTGCGCGATCATCGCATTGATATCGGCGGCAATCGCCTGCTGCCCCCGCGCCCGATCCGCCCGTTCGGGCAGGCCGACAAAGATGAAACCGCGATTGGTGCTGCCGCCAAAACCCGTGACCGAAAACACCCGCTCGACCTCACCACTGGCCTTGAGCGGCTCCATCAGATCCTCGATCCGGTTCAACTGGGTGTTGGTATAGCCCAGCGACACGTTCTGCGGTGCCTGCACCATGATCATCACCGCCGAGCGATCCTCCGGCGGGGTCAGCTCTTGTTGCAGGTTGGGAAAGGCCAGCCAGGCCGCCCCGGCAAACAGCCCCGCCGCCAGCAAGATCGCAAAAGGCACATTCAGTGCCGCCGACAGACTGCGCGCATAGATCCGCCCCAACCAGCCGCCAAAGCGATCTATGGGCCCCGGCTTGCCCGCAACCGTCACCCGCCCCATCGCCTTGGCCGCCATCATCGGCGTCAAGGACAAAGCCACCACCGTCGAGACCGCCACCGCTATCGCCAAAGTGATGCCAAACTCGCGGAACAAGCCGCCAACCTGCCCCGGCAGGAACGAAATCGGCACGAACACCGCCATCAGCGTCGCCGAGGTGGCGATGACCGCAAAGTAGACCTCTTGCGTGCCCATCACCGCCGCCGCCCGCGCGCCCTTGCCCTGCTGGCGCAGCCGCACGATGTTCTCCAGCACCACGATGGCGTCATCCACCACCAGCCCCGTCGCCAGCACCAGCGCCAGCAGGGTCAGGATATTGATGGAAAACCCCATCAGATAAATCCCTGCCACCGCCCCAGCCAGCGCAATCGGCATCGAGACGGCAGGGATCAAGGTCGCCCGCCAATCCCTCAGGAACAAAAAGATAATCCCCGTCACCACCAGCACCGAGATGACCATCGACCGGATCACCTCCTCGACAGCCCCCCTGATAAAGGTCGCGTCGTCCGAAGAGACCGCGATATTCACCCCGGCGGGCAAGATCGGCTGCACCGCCGCCAAAGCCGCATGGATGCCCTTGGAAATCTCGATTGTGTTGCTCTGCGCCTGCCCCACCACCGACAGACCAATCCCCGGCTTGCCCTGCGACCGCAACCGCGTGTCAGCGCCATCCGCCGCCAGAAACACCGTCGCCACATCGACAAGCTTGACCCCGGGCTTGATCTGCAAGGCCTCGATCTCGGCCACCGTGCTGACCTCGGCCGTGGCGCGCACGATGATGTTCTGATTGGTCGCGTTCAGCGTGCCCGCAGGCGCGTTCAGCGACACCGCGGTCAGCGCCTTGTTGATATCGGCCAGCGTCATGCCCCGCGCCGCAAGCGCCGCCGGGTTCACATCCACCGTCACCACCTGCGCCGCATCGCCCTGCACCTGAATATCGGCAACCCCTGCCACGGCGCGCAAACGGTCGACCACCACGTCATTGACCAGATCGGTCAGTGGCCCCAACTCCATAGAATCCGAGGTCACCGCCAGCCGCATGATGGCTTGGGCGTTGCTGTCCGCCTTGACCACCACCGGATCGCCCGCATCCTCGGGCAGATTGCGTTGCGCCCGCGAAATCGCATCGCGCATATCGCTCGCCGCCACGTTCAGATCGGTGCTTTCCGAAAATTCCACCGTGGTCCGGCTCGACCCATAGCGCGAGCTCGAAGACACCCCCGTCACGCCAGAAACCCGCGCCGCCGCCCCCTCGATCACCGAGGTCACGTCACTGTCGACCGATTCCGCCGAAGCCCCCTCGTAATCCGTCGAAATCGACAGCACGGGTCGGCTGACATTGGGCAATTCCTGCACCTGCGTGCCGTAGACCGCCGCCCAACCGGCGACGAAAATGATCGCATTCAGCACAAAGGCCAGCACCGGCCTGCGCACGAACAGCGAGGCCAGCGCAGCACCGCCCTGGGTGGGAAGCCCCGCCACGCTCAGTTCCCCGCCGCTTTTGCAGCATCGGCCTCGCCAGCCCCGGCTTTATCCGCCGCCGGCGCCCCCGCAATCCTGACCTCCGCGCCGTCCTTCAGCCCGTCAAGACCTTCCGACACCACCAGATCGCCCTCGGCCAGATCGCCCGCAACCAGCACCGTCTCGGTGTTGCGCTGCACGATCCGCACCATGGCCTTTTGCGCGCGGCCCTCGACCACGCGCCAGACATAGGCGCCGCCCGACCCCCATTGCACCGACAAAGGATCAACCGAAACAAAGGCATCGCCCGCGAACTTCAAGCTGACCGAAAGCGTCATGCCCGCGCGCAAAACCCCCTTGGCATTGTCCAACTCGGCCTGCACCCGAAAGCTGCCACTCGCGGCATCAACCTGATTGTCCAGCGCCGTGACGCGGCCCTCCAGCGCCTCTTGCGGCCGCGCCACCGCCACCATCTGCACCACGTCGCCAACCTTGACCTGCCCACCCAGCCGCTCGGGCAGATAGAAATCCACCCGCAGAACCGAGGCATCCTCGATGGTGGCGATTACCGTCTGCACCGTCACCTCGGCCCCGACCTGCACATCCAGAATCCCGACCCGCCCGGCAATCGGCGCCTTGATCACCCGGTTGTCCAGATCGCGCTCGGCACTGCGCAGCGACAACTCCGCCACCTTGGCCGCCAGATCGACCACATCGCTTTGCGCCGCGGCCACCGCCTTGCTTTTGACCAGCGCGTCATTGCGCTCTTTGGCGCGCAAGGCGTCGTCCCGCGCCAGCTTGGCCTTGTCGAACGCAATCGCCTCGGCGCTGTCATCAAGCTTGGCAATCACCTGCCCCGCCGTCACCTCCGCCCCCGAGCCGATCAGCACCTCCGTCAGCCGCCCGCCGCTCTGCGGCACCACGACAACCGAGGCCCGCGCCGCAGCCGTGCCCAAGGCCGCCACCCTGTCATTCAAGATCTCGCGCCCCGCAGGCTTGACCACCACAGTGGCCAGCCTTGCGCCACCGCCGCGCCGCCCGCCGCCCTGCGCGCCTGCAGCAGGCGCGCCCGCCTTGGCCTCTGGCGTTGGAGCCCCCGGAGTTTGCGCCGCAGCGCCCGGCCCCGGAGCCGCTGCGCCCTGCGCCGAACCGATGCCCCATTTCTCCAGCACCGCCGCCGATCCCGGCGCGAACTTGAGCCACAGGCCAAAGCCCACAGCCAGAACCAACAGCGATACGGCCACCTGTTTGACGATCCCGCGCACAAAGCCTCCTGCCCGCAAGACGCGGGGTTTCTATCTCAAGGATGTGCCCCAATCTCACAGAGGGTCAAGGCATACGCCTTCACATACGCGCCAGCCGCAGCTTTCCGTCGCAGTTTCGCGGAAAATTCCCACATGGCCGGAAAACTCAGGGCGTCTTCCGATCCGCCCAAGGCTTGCCCCAAAGAAAAAGCGCCCCGAAGGGCGCTTTTCTTTACTGATCCAGAAAACTCCGCAGCTTCCGGCTCCGGCTCGGATGCTTCAGCTTGCGCAACGCCTTCGCCTCGATCTGCCGGATCCGTTCGCGCGTCACCGAGAACTGCTGCCCGACCTCTTCCAGCGTGTGATCGGTGTTCATGCCGATGCCAAACCGCATCCGCAAAACCCGTTCTTCGCGCGGCGTCAGCGATGCCAGAACCCGCGTCGTCGTCTCCTTCAGGTTTTCCTGAATCGCTGAATCCAACGGCAGGATCGCGTTCTTGTCTTCGATGAAGTCGCCCAGCTGGCTGTCTTCCTCGTCGCCAATCGGGGTTTCCAAGGAAATCGGCTCCTTGGCGATCTTCATCACCTTGCGAACCTTTTCCAACGGCATCTGCAGCTTTTCGGCCAATTCTTCCGGCGTCGGCTCGCGGCCAATCTCGTGCAGCATCTGCCGCCCGGTGCGGACCAGCTTGTTGATCGTCTCGATCATATGCACCGGAATACGGATGGTGCGCGCTTGGTCGGCAATCGAGCGCGTGATCGCCTGACGGATCCACCACGTCGCATAGGTCGAGAATTTATAGCCGCGACGATATTCGAACTTATCGACCGCCTTCATCAGGCCGATGTTGCCTTCCTGAATAAGATCAAGGAATTGCAAGCCGCGGTTGGTGTATTTCTTGGCAATCGAGATCACCAGACGCAGGTTGGCCTCGACCATTTCCTTCTTGGCCTGACGGGCTTCTTTCTCGCCCTTCTGCACCTGGTTCACGATGCGGCGGAATTCGGAAATATCGACGCCGATATAGGTGCCGACCTGCGCCATCTCGGCGCGCAGACTCTTCCACCTTGTCGCGGCTTTTCTCGATCAACGCCTGCCAGCCACGGCCCGACTTTCGCGGCCATCTTGTCCAGCCAGTTCGGGTCCAGCTCGTAGCCCTGATATTCGTCGATGAACTCGCGGCGGTTGATCCGCGCGGCATCGGCCAGCTTCACCATGCCCGAATTGATCGCCATGATCTTGCGGTTGATGCCGTAAAGCTGGTCAATCAGCGCTTCGATCCGGTTGTTGTGCAGATGAAGTTCGTTGACCAACACCACGATTTCGCTGCGCAATTTCTGATAGGCAGTTTCCTCGGTCGCCGAAAACCGCGACTTTTCCGACAAGGTCGCCGACATCCGCAGATCCTGCATTTCCGACAGCTTGGTATAATCCCGCGCGATCAGGTCGAGCGTTTCCAGAACCTTCGGCTTCAGCGCCGCTTCCATCGCGGCCAGCGACATCGAGGTGCCGTCGTCGTCGTCCTCGTCGTCATCATCCGAGCGCATCAGCGGGTTGCCGTCGGCATCCAGCTCCGGCTCTGTCGCCACCGGCTCGACCCGGCGCGGCGTCGCTCGACATCGACGCCGCTCCAGATCCGCGCCAACCAGACCTCTCCTCGCCATCCAGCGACCGCCCAAAGGTGGCCTCAAGGTCGATCACATCGCGCAGCAGAATGTCTTCCGCACAAAAGTTCGTCGCGCCAGATGATGATCGCCTGAAACGTCAGCGGGCTTTCGCAAAGCCCGGCGATCATCGTGTTGCGGCCAGCCTCGATACGCTTGGCAATCGCAATCTCGCCCTCGCGCGACAGCAACTCAACCGTGCCCATCTCGCGCAGATACATCCGCACCGGATCATCGGTGCGGTCCAGCGTCTCGGTCGTGGTGGTAGACACCACCGCCACATCGCGCGCGCCCGACCCGAGTTTCCACCAGATCGCCGCACAACACCGCCTCGCCTTCCTCAACATCCTCGTCTTCGATGACGTTGATGCCCATCTCGGACAGCATCGACATCACGTCTTCGATCTGCTCCGACGACACCTGCTCGGGCGGCATCACACTGATTGAGCTGCTCGTAAGTGATGTAGCCCCGCTCGCGCGCGTCGGCGATCATCTTCTTGACGGCCGCCTGGCTCATATCAAGCGAAACATCCGCCTCATCGGCGTCCGGTTTGCTGTCGTCGGTGTCTTTCGAGGCCATGCGCGCTCCTAGGTCTAAACGGTGCGATGATCCGGCGAAGCTCGCACCGAATCAAAATTCGCTCTCTCGAATCAATAACGCGAATCACGGCGGGGAAAGTCAATCAGTCAAATCCCCGATCTACGCTTCGGTGCGTCCTTAGAGAACCGGATGCTGTCCCACAAGCTGCGAGCTCCTTCCAATTCGTCCTTGTCCAGCGCACGCCGTTCTGCGAGCCCAGCCTCGGCCGATCTTGCCGTTCGGGCCAGCCGACCCGATACCGCGCCACATTGGCCTGAGACAACCGCCAGGTCAGACCCTCATCGGCCAGACGCCTCGACAGATCCTCCATCGCCTCGGCAATCTCGCGTCGCGCGCCCCGGCTGGCTTCCAGATGCTTGGCAAATTCCTCGGCAATGCAGAACTCGGCAAGATCGCGGTCCGTCGCGGTTGCTCACCGGCGGTGCGATCTGAACATGGGGGCGGGCCAGCAGAGCCTCAAGGGCAGCGGGCGCTGCCTGCTGATTTCTTCAGAAAGGCTAGCGGCTTCGGCGTCATGCCGACAGGATCAGACCGCGCAGCCGCTCATGCGCCGTCCCGATCAGTTCCATCCGCTCCAGGGCAGATTCGAATCGCGCAATCAGCGGCGGATGGAAGATCAGGGTCGCCAAGATCACCGCCTCGCGCAGCGCCTCCTCGACGCCGCTCGCGCCCTGCGCCAAGGCCGAGCCCTTGGTCGATGCGATCGGCGTCACCGGCCCCTCAACCGGGCGCTGCCCCTTCTACAAGGGCCGGAACGGCGCGCGCGCGGGTCCCGTGCCGCGCGGCCGCTGGCCGAACAACTCATAGCGCAACTGCTTGATATCCTCGCCATAATGGCTGCGGATCGACGGATCAGCGATGCGCTTCAGATGCGCGCGCAAGCTCTTGTCCAACGCCGCCTTGCGCTCGGGGCTGTCAAACACTTGCCCTCCATCTCGCGCTGCCACAGCAGTTTGCACCATCGGTAGCGCCGCCTCCAGCACCGCCTTCATCGCACCCGCGCCCTTGCGCCTTGATCAGATCATCCGGGTCCATCCCCGCCGGCAGCACCGCAAAGCGCAAACCCTTGCCCGCCTCCAGCAGCGGCAAAGCCAGATCAATCACCCGCAAAGCCGCGCGAATGCCCGCCGTATCGCCATCCAGCGCAATGATCGGCTCATCCGAAATCCGCCACATCAGCCGCAACTGATCTTCGGTCACCGCCGTGCCCAAAGGCGCCACCGCCGCCTTGAACCCCGCCTCCGACAGCGCAATCACATCCATATAGCCCTCGGCCACCACCAGCGGCGCCCCTTGCCGGAAGCCTCCCGCGCCGGGGCCTGGTTGAACAGATTGCGCCCCTTGTCGAACAGCTCCGTCTCTGGTCCGTTCAGATATTTCGCCCGTGCGTTCGGGTCCATCGCCCGACCGCCCAGCGAAATCGCCCTGCCCCGCCCATCGCGGATCGGAAAGATGATCCGTCCGCGAAACCGTCATAAGGCGCGCCGCCCTCGTCGGACTTCGCGCAAACCCCCGCGCCACAGATCAGATCATCCGCCACGCCCTTTTGCCGCAGCGCCAGATACAGCCCCTGCCGCGCATCCGGCGCAAAGCCGATCTCCCAGCGATCCTGCGCCTCCACCGACAACCCGCGCTTGGCCAGATACGCCCGCGCATCCGACGCCGCCGAGGTGCGCAGTTGCAGCCGGAACCACTTCACCGCCTCTTCCATCACCTCGACCAGCTGCGTGCGCCGGTCCGCCACCTGCGCCGCCCGCGGATCGCGCGCAGGCATCGGCATCCCGGCCTCGCGCGCCAGAACCTCCACCGCCTCCATAAAGCCAAGGTTGTCGGTTTCCTTGATAAACGTCACCGCATCGCCCTTGGCATGACAGCCAAAGCAATAGTAAAACCCCTTGCGGTCATCGACATGGAAGACGGCGGATTTTTCCTGATGGAACGGGCAAGGCGCCCACATGTCGCCCTTGCCCTGATTGGACTTGCGCGGATCCCATGTCACTTTCCTGCCCACAACCGAGGACAGCGAGACGCGGGTGCGCAATTCGTCAAGGAAACCGGGTGGCAGACTCATACCCCGTTATATCAGCCCTGACCGCCCCGCTGTAAAGTCCCAGCGCCCCGGCGCTTCATCTTGGCAAAAATATCCCCGCCGGAGGCATCCGGCCACAATGGCGCGGGCAAAGTTAGAATGTCTGACAAGACTCCGTAACCCCTTGATCATATATAAGCAGATCGAGGATGACCAACTGGAAACGCCTAGCCCAGCAGATCGCGCATCACCTGATGGAAAATCGCGACCCCCGGCGCGATCAGAGCGTCGGGAAAATCATAATCCGGGTTGTGCAGCGCCGGATGAGGCCGTCGCCCGCCCCCAGAAACAGCATCGCCGATTGGGTAGCGCCCCGCCAAAGCGCCCGAAATCCTCCGAGGCCCGTATCGGCAAGCCATCGCCCGCTCAAGGGCATCGCCAAGGCTATGCAAGGCGCGCGCCAGCTGCGCCACAGCCGCCTGCGCATCATTGACCGAGGCCGCGAAATCGTCGTGATGCTGAAACGCTCAGCGCCAGCCCCTGCGCCTCAGCCTCAGCGCGGGCCAGCGTCCATGGCTTCGCTCGCGCAACGCCGCCATCTGACCATCCGCCATGGTGCGCAACGTCGCCCAGATCTCGCGCCTGCGCCGGGCGCAATGCCAAAAGCCGCCTCGCCCAGCCGCGCATGGGTGATGGTGACCAGCCGAAAGCCCGTCCCCAACAGGCCCGCCCTGCCCCAAGGCCATCAGCGCCGGGATCAGCCGCGCCATGGCAAGCGCAGGCGACAGCCCTTTCTCGGGCAGGGACGGCATGGGCGGTCTTGCCCATCAGCTCGATCCGCAGGCCCTGCGCTGGCACAATTCACCACGCCCTCGGCCATCAAGCACCGAATGCCCAGCGGCACCCCCGGCATGTTGTGGATCGAAAACGCCCAATCGGGCCGCAGCGCCTGCATAGCGCGGATCAGCTCACCACCGCCGCGCGCGCCCGAGCCATCCTCCTCGGCAGGCTGGAACATCAGCACCACCCGCCCGCGCGCCGGCCGCAGCCGCGCCAACAGCCGGCCAAGGCCCATCAGCAGCGTCATATGCCCGTCATGGCCGCAGAGATGCCCCTTGCCCGGTGATCGTGCGAGCGATGCGCCGCCTTGCGACAATTCCTCGATCGGCAGCGCATCCAACTCGGCGCGAAACAGCACCGTCGGCCCCGCCTCTGCGCCCTCAAACACCGCCGCCACGCCATGGCCGCCAAGCCCGTCACGATCTGATCCGCGCCCAGAGCGCGCAGCGCCTGCACAATCCGCGCCGCCGTCGCGCACCTCCTGCCGCGAGACCTCGGGCAAGCGGTGCAGCTCGTGGCGCAGCGCCGGTCAGCTCGACCAGATCGGCGTTGGAAAGCATCATGCTGCCCGCGCCGCCAGGGTTTTCAGCGCCAGCTCCAATCTCGTGCCAGGCCGTCCGCGCCATCGAGCGAAACACCATGATGCGGAAGCTCTCCTCCGACATCCGCAGCAGCACCATCGACATATGGTAAAGCGGTGTGCGCGCCGCCAGTCCCGACCGGAAAGGCCGCCAGCCGCAGATCCATCGGCACATAGCGTGCCAGCGCCGCCACCGCCAGAGGCCCCTCCAACGACAGGCTGACCCAGCCCCCGACTGATCGGTCACCGCCGCCACCCCCGCCAGATCCGGGCAATCCGCCCCGATCAGAAACGCCTGCTCGCGCCCGCCCACACCGATCATCGCCGCGCCATGGCGCGCAAAACTGTTCACCGCCGGAAAGCCAAAGCCCAAGGGCTTCAACGCCTTGGCCACCGCAGCCTCCTGCCCCGGAAAGGGCGCGATCGAGGCTGATCGCGCCATGATCCACCTCGGCCAGACGCGTGCCCGCGACCACCAGCGGCTTTTGCCCCTCAAGGGCGGTCTTTGCGATCATATTCAGGCACGCAACTTCTCCCCGTCTTTGTCGAGGAACACCGGATCGCAAACCTCGCACAGCACATCGATGTCGCGCAGACGGTCGACCACCCGCACCGTCTCGCCGATGCCGCGCCCGCCCGTTCACCAGAAACCCCAGCCCCAGATCGCGGTCAAACATCGGCGAATAGCCGACCGAGGTGATATGGCCTTGGCTGTTCACCCGGCTCAGATCCGCCCCCGGCACAAACAAATGCGCGCCCGAGGTGATCTTCTGCGCCGTCCAGCGGCTTGCAGCCCCACCATCTGCGCGCGCTCTGGCCCCAGCATGCCGGCGCGCGTCGCCGCCAGCTTGCCGATGCAGTCCTTCTTGGCCGAGACCATCTTCTGCCGCGCCAATATCAAAGGCCGTCACCCGCCCGTCAATCTCGGCATGGGTGATAAAGCCCTTCTCGATCCGCAGCACGTTCAGCGCCTCCATGCCATAAGGCCCGCCGCCCATGGTCTCGGCCCGCGCCACAAGGTCACGGAACAGCGCCTCGCCATAGCGCGTCGGCACCGCAATCTCATAGCCTTCCTCGCCCGAGAAAGATGATGCGGAACAGCCGCGCCGCACACCGAGCCAACTGCACCTCGCCCACCGCCATGAACGGGAAATCGCCCAAAGGCTGCATCCAGATAGCGTTCAGATCAACGCCCGCGCCTTCGGTCCCGCCACGGCAAACTGCGCCCAGGCTTCGGTGACCGAGATAAACCGCACATCCCAATCCGCGCAATCGCCTTGATGCACGAAATCCAGATGCCGCATCACCAGACCCGCCGCCGCCGTGGTGGTGGTCATCAGGTAGTGATCCTCGCCCAACCGCGCCGAAGTGCCATCGTCCATCACATAGCCATCCTCGCGCAGCATCAGGCCATAGCGCACGCGCCCGACAGCCAAGGTGCTGAACGTATTGGTATAAACCAGATCAAGGAAGCGCCCGGCATCCTTGCCCTGAATGTCGATCTTGCCCAAGGGTCGAGACATCGCAGACCCCCACCGCGCTCGCGCACATAGCCGATCTCGCGGTCGCAGGACTCGCGCCAAGTCGTCTCGCCCGGCTTCGGGAAATAGCTGGGCCGATACCACAGCCCCGCCTCGATCATCGGCGCACCGCGGTCGCGGCTGGCCTGATCCGAGGTCATGAAGCGCTGCGGCGCAAAGCCCGCGCCCCGCCCGCCCGCCCCCATCGCGGCGATCGAGGTCGGAATGAACGGCGGGCGGAAGGTCGTCGTCCCGGTCTCGGGAATCCCCCGCCCCGTCGTATCGGCCAGCACCGCCAAAGCGCCCGATGTTCGAGTTCTTGCCCTGATCCGGCGCCATGCCTTGCGTGGTGTAGCGCTTCATATGCTCGACCGAGGAATAGCCCTCCTGCGCCGCCAGCTTCACATCCTTGGTGGTCACATCATTGGCAAAATCGAGCCAAGCCCGCCCCTTGCCCGCCACCTGCCACAAGCGGCGCGATCACATAGGGCATGCCCTCGGCCGTCGGCAATGCCGCATCCGCCGCCGCGCATTCCAGCGCCGTGCAGCGCCGCCTGCGCGCCGCGCGCCTGGCCTTCGCTCAGGCAGCCCAGAGTGTCGAAAACACGCCATTGCACGCCCCTGCCGCCTGCAAGTTCGGCACCGCATCCGCCAGCGGCACAAAGGCCGCCAAAGACGCCTCCCACCGGGGCCGCCCGTTCAAATGGCAGGTCAGATGCAGCGTCGGATTCCAGCCGCCCGACACCGCCAACAGATCGGTTTCCATCTGCAAACTCGCCGCCGACATGGGTGCCCGAAATCGCCCGCAGGCCAAGCCGCCCTTTGGTATCGGTGACCTGCGCGCCCAGATACACCGGGCAATCCTCGACCGCCGACGCATCGGTCGCGGCTGTCCAAAATCGCCGCCACCGTCACGCCCGCCGCCATCAACTGCCGCGCCACCGCCCGCGCGCCGTCGTTGTTGGCGAACAGAGTCACGCGCTTGCCCGGCACCACGCCGAACTTGTTCAGATAGGCCTGCACCGCAGACGCCAGCATGATCCCCGGCCGGTCGTTCATCGGAAAGGCGATCGAGCGCTCCAACGCCCCCGCCGCCAGAACCGTCTGCGCCGCCGTGATCCGCCAGAAACATTCGCGCGGCAGATCGGGCGCGGGCCTCTTGTGCAGCCCCACCCGCTCCAGCGCCGAATAGACTGCCCGCCGTCATAGGCCCCCGTCACCGTGGTGCGCGGCATGATCCGCACATTCGGCAGGGCCTTCAATTCGGCCTCAACCGCAGCCACCCATTCCGCCGCAGGCTTGCCGTCCAGATGCGCGTCATCGGCGACAAAAGCCGCCCGCCCAAGCAGGCGGTCCTCCTCGCACAAGATCACATCCGCCCCGGCCCGCGCCGCCTCCAACGCCGCCATCAGCCCCGCAGGCCCAGCGCCGATCACCAGCACATCGCAGAACGCAAAGGCCTTCTCGTAATGCCCCTCGTCATGCTTGCCCGACAGGCTGCCAAGCCCCGCCGCGCGGCGGATGATCGGCTCGTAAATCGCCTCCCAAAACGCGCGCGGCCACATGAAGGTCTTGTAGTAGAACCCCGCCGACAGGAACGGCGACACCAGATCGTTCACCGCCATCACATCGAACCGCAGGCTGGGCCAGCGGTTCTGGCTGCGCGTGTTCAGCCCCTCGAAAATCTCTTGCACGGTGGCGCGCACGTTCGGGGTCTGGTTGCGTCGCCCCAACCACCTCGATCAGCGCATTCGGCTCTTCCGACCCTGCCGTCAAAACCCCGCGCGGGCGGTGATATTTGAACGACCGCCCGACCAGCTTGACGCCATTGGCCAGCAGCGCCGAGGCCACCGTATCGCCCTTGAAGCCCTGATAGGTCTTGCCGTCAAACTTGAACGTCACCGGCTTTGCTGCGGTCAATCAGCCCCTTGCCTGCAATCCGCATCTCAGGCCCCCTTCTTCGTGGCAGCACCAGTTCCGATCCCAGAACCTCATGGGTGATCGTGTTGCGCGTCACCACCATCCAAGCCCCGCAGCCCGTCTCGTGATACCAGAGATCCCGCGTCACCCCCGCCGGATTGTCGCGCAGGAACAAATGGTTGTCCAAATCCTCAATGCGTGCCCTGATCGCTCGGGCCGCTTCAGATAATCCTCGGAGCCCATAGTAGTAAAACTCACGCCGGTCGCGGCTGCCACAAAGGGGGCAAGGTATACGCATCGTCATCTACTCCCTTAGTGCAGATTATGTTGGCTGCCGGTGCCTTCTTCGTCCATCACATGGCCGGTGCGGAAGCGGTCCAGACGGAAGCGCCGGGCCACCTCGTGGGTCTCGCCGGTGGCCATCAGATGCGCCATGCACCAGCCACGTGCCGGCACCGCTTTGAAGCCGCCATAGTTCCAGCCCGCATCGACAAACAGCCCCTCGATATGGGTCTTGTCGATGATCGGGCGATGCCGTCCGGCGTCATATCCATGATCCCGCCCCAAGACCGCAGCACCTTGGCGCGCCCGATCATCGGCATCAGCGTCATCGCCGGCCTCCATCACATGCTCGACCATCGGCAGATTGCCCCGCGCGGCATAGCTGGAGTAGAAATCGAGATCGCCGCCAAACACCAGACCGCCCTTGTCGGACTGGCTGATATAGAAATGCCCCATGCCAAAGCTGATCACATGATCAATGATCGGCTTCAGCCCCTCGGTGACGAAGGCCTGCAACACATGGCTTTCAATCGGCAACCGCATCCCCGCCATCGCCGCGACCTGACGAAGACCGCCCCGCCACGATCATCGCCGACCTTCTTGGCCCGGATCGCGCCCGCGCGTGGTCTGCACGCCCGTGACCACGCCGTTCTCAATATCAATCCCGGTGACTTCGCAGTTCTGGATCAGATCCACCCCGCGCCGATCCGCGCCGCGCGCATAGCCCCAAGCCACCGCATCATGCCGCGCCGTGCCGCCGCGCTTGTGCATCAAGCCGCCATAGATCGGAAACCGGGTCTGCTCGAAATCCAGATAGGGCGCGAAATCCTGCGCACCTGATCGCAGCGTCCACAGTTCCGCATCGTCGCCCTGATTGATCATCGCATTGCCGCGCCGCGCCAGCGTATCGCGCTGGCCGTCCGAATGCGCCAAGATCAACTGGCCGCGCTGGCGAGTGCATGACGTTATAGTTCAGCTCGGCCTCAAGCCCTTCCCACAGCTTCAGCGAATGGGTGTAAAACTCCGAGTTCCCCGGCATGTAGTAATTCGCCCGCACAATCGTGGTGTTGCGCCCGATATTGCCGCCGCCAAGATAGCCCTTCTCCAGCACCGCGATATTGGTCAGCCCGTGGTTCTTCGCCAGATAATAGGCCGTCGACAGCCCGTGCCCGCCGCCGCCGATGATGATCGCGTCATATTCGGCCTTCGGTGCCGGATTGCGCCAGGCAGGCCCCCAGCCCTTGTTGCCGAACAAGCCCTTCGGTGATCACCTTCAACCCGGAATAACGCATGGGTGGCTCCTTGACTGCTTGCGGGCAAGTGAACCCGCTTTGCACGGGTTATTCAACAGCCAAACCCGAATAACTGTGCCATCCGCGACAAAGCATGTCGCAAGCTACCGCCCCTAGCAGTCTGTCATCCTTGGTCTAAATATCCCCGCCGGAGGCTCCTGCGGCGGCGGATGGAGCCTCCGGCGGGCAGCTATTTATCGCCAAGATGAAAGCCCTTACAGCCCCTTCGACTTATAGGTCGCCGCGATCCGGCTGATCGAGACGATATAGGCCGCCACCCGCAGATCGCCCACCTCGGGGCGGCCGTGCCAGACCTCGCGCATCGCCTGATAGGCGGTGCGCATGGTGTCATCCAGACCCGAGCGCACCAGCTCCAACTCGCCCGCGCCGCGCAGGTAACTTCTCCTTGAAATCCGGGCGACAGCGTCCAGCCCAGGCCCTGTCGTTCGACAGCCGCTCCAGCTCGTTCGACCAGCAGCTGCGTGGCGGCCTTCCTCCGGCCCGGCGCTGCATCCGGCCAAAGCGGATGTGGCGACAGGTTCTTGACCCATTCGAAATAGGACACCGTCACACCGCCCGCGTTGGCATACATGTCGGGAATGATCACGCAGCCCTTCTTGCGCAGGATCTCATCCGCGCCAGAGGTGATCGGGCCATTGGCGGCCTCGATGATCAGCGGCGCCTTGATGCGCGCGGCGTTGGACAGGTTGATCACGCCTTCCAGCGCCGCCGGGATCAGGATGTCGCAGTCCATTTCCAGCACCGTGGCGCCGTCGACGACATGCTTGGCCTTCGGGATAGGCCGTGAGCAAGCCGTCGTTGCGGTTCATCCACTGGCGCACGTCTTCGACATCCATGCCCGTCCTCGTTCACCAACGCGCCGTCGCGCTCGATGATCGCGATGATCTTGGCGCCGTCTTCCTCGCGACAGGAACTTGGCGGCGTGATAGCCCACGTTGCCAAGCCCTGCACGACGACCCGCTTGCCATCCAGATCGCCCGACAGCCCGGCCATCGCCGACATCCTCGGGGTGGCGGAAGAATTCGCGCAGCGCGTATTGCACGCCGCGCCCGGTCGCCTCGACCCGGCCCTGAATGCCGCCCGCATGCGGCGGCTTGCCGGTGACGCAGGCCTTGGCGTTGATGTCGGTGGTGTTCATCCGCGCGTATTGGTCGGCGATCCAGGCCATCTCGCGCTCGCCCGTGCCCATGTCGGGGGCGGGCACGTTCTGCGCCGGGTTGATCAGGTCGCGCTTGATCAGCTCATAGGCAAAGCGCCGGGTGATCTGCTCCAGCTCATGCTCGTCCCACTGCGCGCGGGTCGATGCACAAGCCCGCCCTTGGAGCCGCCAAACGGCGTCTCGACCAGCGCGCATTTGTAGGTCATCAGCGCCGCCAGCGCCTCGACCTCGTCCTGATTGACCGCCCAGCGAATAGCGGATGCCGCCCTTGACCGGTTCCATATGTTCGGAATGCACCGAGCGATAGCCGGTAAAGGTCTCGATCTTGCCGCGCAGCCGCACGCCAAAGCGCACCGTATAGGTCGAGTTGCAGACCCGGATCTTTTCCTGCAGACCCGGCGCCAAGATCCATCAGCGCGGTCGCCCGGCCGAAACATCATATCTACGGATTCGCGAAAGCTCGGCTCGCCTGTAACACTCATCGTCTTCTCCCAAAATGCCGTCTTGTTACGGCCCGGCGCAGATGCGCTGCGGCCTGCCTTACAGCTACATGCTTAATAAACCAGCAAACATTAAACACAGATTTGAGCCGCTTTTGACCAAAAGTGATTCGTCTAAGGCACAGTCTGTCCAATTTGGGCAGATTGTGGTCGCGATCATGCGATCTTTATCTGCAGCGGACTGTCGTTCGGGTTCAGGGACAGTCCGCGCCAGACCGGCAGTCAGTGTTTCCAGCCATTTCCACAATGACCCATCTTGCCAAGTTGCCACAATTTTGCCATAACTTCTGGGCAGCAAATGGCGAAAGAATGTGTTTGCGGGGGCAGCATCCAGCGATCGTTGTAAAGGATTAGACCGTGATTTTCGCCCCCTCTCCCCGCGCTCTGATGCGCAATGTGGTTAATCGCAGCCAGCGCTTTCACCGCGACGAAGACGGCGCGCTGATCATTTTCGCGCTGGTCCTGTTCCTGCTGATGGCGATGATGGGCGGCGTTGCGATCGATTTGATGCGCTACGAGCGCTCGCGCACCGCCCTGCAAAACACGCTGGACCGCTGCACCCTGATGGCCGCCAGCCTCGACCAGACGCTCGACCCGCAATCGGTGGTCAAGGATTGCGTCGACAAGGCCGGGATCGGCTCGGATCTTCGAAGATCGCCGTGACCGACAGCGCTCAACACGCGCAGCGTAGTGTCGAAGGGCAGCGTCGATACCAAGCCATTCTTCATGCATCTGATCGGCATCGACAAATTTGACGCCCGTGGCGCTTTCGGGGCCGAGCAGAGCATCACCAATGTCGAAATCGCGCTGGTGCTCGACGTCTCGGGCTCGATGCAGGGCGCCAAGATCGCCAACCTCAAGATCGCCGCGACCGAGTTTGTCGATAACATGCTGGGCAACGATCCCGAGCACCGCATCTCGATCACGCTCGTGCCCTACAATGGTCAGGTCAATCTCGGGCCCGAGTTGCGCGGCCAGTTCAATGCCACCGACAATCCCAATGTCGCCAATATGAACTGCATCGACCTGCCCGCCAGCGTCTATACCGCAAGCGCCATGTCGCAAAGCCTTGCCATGCCGATGTCGGGCAATGTCGATACCTTCACCTATTCCGATGCCTATGCCAACGGCCAGATGCCCGCTGGCTACGCCGATGTCAGCAACAGCTGGACCCAGCCGCAGCCCAACAACCGCTGGTGCCCGCCGATTGCCGGCAATGTGGTGCGGCCGATGAGCAATTCGATCGGCACGTTGCAAGGCTATATCAACGGCTTGACCGCTGTGGGCGCGACCTCGATCAACGCCGGCGTCAAATGGGGCCTCACCCTGCTCGATCCGGCCTCGCGCGGCCTCATCACCCAGATGTCGGCGCAGGGTCTGGTGCCCGCCGTGCTGCGTGGCCGCCCCTTCGCCTATGACGACCCGTCGACGATCAAGGTGATCATCGTGATGACCGACGGCAAGCATTTCGCCGAAGAGCGTGCTGAACGCGGGCTTCCGCACCGGGCTCTCGCCGATCTGGCGCTCGGGCAATGGCCGCTACTCGCGCTATGATGCGACACGGGTGGGAAGCAGCAAGTACTGGATCCCCGAGAGCAATTCCTGGGCAAGTGCCCCTTACAACGGCGGCGGGACCGCGGTGCAGCAAACCTGGGAACAGGTCTGGGCCCGGCAGAACGCGTCCTGGGTGGCCTGGCAGCTCTATGCCCGCGCCCGTGCCTCCAGCTTCTCGGCCCAGCTTGGCCAATACAGCCTCGCCATCAACCAGATCCGCACCCGCACCCAGACCACCGACATGGACGCCCAACTGCAACAGATCTGCACCCTGGCCAAGAACAACCGCGTCATCGTCTACGGCATCGCCTTCGAGGCCGAGGTCGAAGGCCAGACCCAGATCGCCGGTTGCGCCAGCTCGCCTGCGCATTATTTCAACGCCCAGGGGCTCGAAATCGCCACCGCTTTCCGCACCATCGCCAGCAACCTGAGCCAACTCAAACTGACCCAGTAGCCCCCCTGTGACCCGCCCTGCGACAGTGGGGCGGACCCCAGCCAGACCCCAGCCCGACCAAAGCCGTTTGATTCGGATATGCCTTTAATTCTTGGCAGTTTTTTGCGCCCTTCGCGGCAAAACAACCCCCGGCAGAGCGGCTTTTGTTTCGACCTCAGAAACCAGATCCCTCAAAACCCGTCATTGTTTCCAATCTCCCGGAATGCGCCACAACCCGCCCACATTCCCCAGGTCAACCGTCATATTTTCGCCCAAGGCCTTACCCCATATGAGCGGTCAATTGATGTGTCTTCGTTTCCCTCTCTGCCCGCCTGCGGCGCAGCGATAAACTGAAGTTGGGATAGAAAATGAGTGTGATCAAAGCCAAAGTAACGGCCCTGCGCGACAGGTCCCGCCTGCATTGCAAAAACTTTGCGTCAGATCAGAACGGATCCCTTACCGCCTTCACCCTCGTGCTCTTCTTGCTGATGGTGATGATGGGCGGCCTCGCGGTTGATCTGATGCGCTACGAGCAAACCCGCACCACGCTGCAAAACACCCTTGACCGCGCCACCCTGGCCTCGGCCTCGCTGACCCAGACGCTGGACCCGGACCTCGGTGGTCAACGACTACTTCACCAAGGCCGGGATGTCGACAATATCTCGAAAGCGTCACCGTGTCCGAAGGCATGAACTTCCGCAACGTGATGGCCGATGCCTCGGCCGCGACCGACCCCTATTTCCTGCATCTGATCGGGCAGACGCAAATGGATGCCAAGGGCCATTCGATGGCCGAACAGCGCGTCACCAACGTCGAGATCATGCTGGTGCTCGACGTGTCGGGCTCGATGGCGTCAACAGCAAGCTGGCCAACCTGAAGACCGCTGCCAAGGAATTCGTCGATACCGTGCTGTCCAGCGATGCCGAGCAGCAAGATCTCGATCGGCCTGGTGCCGTTCAACGGTCAGGTCAACATCGGCCCCGATCTGCGCGCGCAAATACACGCGCACTGTCACCGATGATCCGCTGCCCACGGATCTGGAAGCGGCGAACGTGCAATGCGTGGATATGCCCAGCATCGGTCTATAACGCGACCGCGCTGCCGACCAATACCGTGATGTCGATGACCGCCCATGCCGACACCTATTCCAGCACCAACCAGACCACCGTTTGCGTGTCCTACACCGACACCAACTATGCCATCGGCTACAACGCCACCAACAACGCAGGCAACGTCTGGTGCCCGCCGCTTGCCGGGCAATATCATCCGCCTGCCCGTCGCAGTCGATCTCTGACCCTCAAGGCCAGATCAACGGTCTGGTCGGCGATTGGCGCAACCTCGATCAACGCCGGGCTTGAAATGGGGCCTGGCCCTGATGGACCCCTCATGCGCACGACCATGTACAACCAATTGATCGCGTCGCGGGCAAAATGCCCGACGAACTCCGCCGGCCGCCCCTTCAGCTTCACCGACCCCGAGGCGATGAAGGTGATCGTGCTGATGACCGATGGCGAACATTTCGCCGAAGAGCGGGATTCAGGACAGCTACAAAGCACGGTCTGTCGCCGATCTACAAAAGCAACTATGACGGCAACTATTCGATCTACCTGCCCACCAGTCGCTCGGGCTCAGCAACAAACTACTGGGTGCCCCATCGGCACCTTCCAGGCCACGCAATGGACCAGCTCGGGCTAGGCGTAACCTCCACCTATACCGTCAAGCAACTGACCTGGCCCGAGGTCTGGAGCACTATGCGCCTCAGCTATGTCGCCTGGCAGTTCTACGCCCGCGCCTGGGTACCAGCAGCACCAGCCGCGCCAACATTATTACGACTATGCGATGACGCCTTCCGCAGCCAGACCTCGACCTCCGCGATGGACAGCCAATTGCAACAGATCTGCGCGCTGGCCAAAGGTCCAATGGCGTGATCGTCTATGGCATCGCGTTCGAAGCCCCGACCAACGGTCAGACCGCAGATCCGCAACTGCGCGACCTCGGCCGCGCATTACTTCAACGCCTCCGGTCTGCAAATCCGCACCGCCTTCCGCGTCCATTGCCAGCAACATCAGCCAGCTGAGGTTGACCCAATGATCCGCGCCCTCACCCGCCGCTTTGCGCGTCCGCCCAGCGCCTGCGCCGCGACGAAGCCGGCACCGCCGCGATGGAATTCGTCATCGCGGTGCCGCTTCTGCTCACCATCTTCATGGCCTCGTTTGAAAGCGGCCTGCTGATGATCCGCTCGATCATGCTCGAGCAATCGGTCGACATGACCATGCGCGAGTTGCGGCTTGGGCCACTACACCCTGCCCGACGCCGCCCTGCTCAAAACGCGAGATCTGCAAGCGCACCGTGATCTTCAAGGATTGCCAGGACCAACATCACCATCGAGATGACCCGGATCAGCACCAGCACGTTGTCGATGCCGACGAGGGCTGTGCCTGCATCGACCGCTCCGAAGACATCCAGCCGGTGACCGCCCTGCAAATCGGCCAACAGAATGACATCATGCTGATCCGCGTCTGCGTCGTGCAGGATGCAATGTTTCCCATCACCGGCATCGGCCTTGGCCTGCCCAAAGACGGCGAGGGCGGCTATGGCATTATTGCGATCTCGGCCTTTGTCACTGAACCGATTTGAGGGTGACTGTCATGATCAATGCTCGAAATCTGTTGCGCAACGTTTTGGACGCGACGAAAGCGGCGTGCTGATGGCCGAAGCCATGATCGTGCTGCCGCTTTATGCTGTGGTCCTATCTGGCGCTGTTCGTCTATTGGGACGCCTACCGCTCGATCAACACCTCGCAAAAGGCCGCCTACACCATCTCGGACATGATCTCGCGTGAGATGGATGCAACCGCTGCCCAGCCACTACGTCACCGGCATGCGCGATCTGATGCGCTATCTGATCGATCGCCGACCAGACCGTGAGATCCGCGTCTCTTCGGTGACCTGGTCGAGCGCCAACAATCGCTTGAAGTCGACTGGTCGCGCTCCCCCGATTCCGCCATGCCGCCCTGACCACCAGTTCCATGTCCAACTACGCCTACCGCATCCCCGAAATTGGCCGATGGTGACCGCGTCATCATCGTGGAAACCTGGGTCAGCTATCACCCTGCCTTCAAGATCGGTGGCGATATCCCGGTGCTCAAGGAAATCGAGCTGAGCGACATGGTCATGCAACAATTCGTCGTCACCCGGCCGCGCTTTACCCCAAAAATGTGCATGACAGGCGTTGCCTGCACCTGATCGACATGTCCGATCAGCATTCCTGATCGCGACCACCGATCAAGCCCAAAGCCCTGTGCATTCACGCACAGGGCTTTGGCCTTCGCGCATTGCAGCATAGCCGCACAGGACCTACCTTTGCACCAACCGCATCAAAGGAGCAAGCCTCATGTCGCTCCGCCCCGTCCTGAACCAATCCACCGCCCAGCCGCCCTCATCGAAGGCGCAGGCGTGCATCTGCACCGCGCCTTCGGCTTTGGCGACCCGACCGCAGTTCGACCCCTTCCTGCTGTTTGACGATTTCCGCGGCGAAACCCCGCGCGACTATATGGCCGGGCTTCCCGTGGCATCCGCATCGCGGCATCGAGACCATCACCTATGTGCTGGCCGGTGCGGTCGAACACGGCGACAGCCTTGGCAATCGCGGCACCCTCAAGGGCGGCGATGTGCAATGGATGACCGCAGGCTCCGGCATCCTGCATCAGGAAATGCCGAAGGGCAACGCCAAGGGCCAGATGCACGGCTTCCAGCTTTGGGCCAACCTGCCGCGCGCATCTGAAGATGACGCACGCCGCGCTATCAGGACGTCAAATCCAACGACATCCCCGAAATCATGGATGACGACGGCACCATCGTGAAGGTGATCGTCGGCAGTTTCTGGGGCAAAACCGGCCCGGTCGATGGCATCGCCGCCGATCCGCAATATCTCGACATCTTTGTGCCGCCCGAAAAGAAAAAGACCTTCAAGATCGACACCCGCCGCCATGCCTTTGCCTATGTCTTTGAAGGTGCTGGCAATTTCGCCGACGCGCGCCGACCCGCGCGGCGTGCTGCTGGAAAAGGAATACAAGGGTGAGGAACTCAACATCCGCGACCTCTCCGGCAACCGCACCCTGATCGAGTTCGGCAAAGGCGACGAGATCACCGTGCAGGCCGGGCCCGATGGCATCCGCTTTCTGCTGGTCTCGGGCGCGCCGATCCAGGAACCCGTCGCATGGCACGGCCCCATCGTGATGAACACCAAGGCCGAGTTGCAACAAGCCATGACCGAGCTGCGCAACGGCACCTTTATCAAGCCTGCGCACTAGCTGCGTTTAACGCGCCCGGACTTGATCCGGGGCCTCTACGCCACCGCCACAAGCGCCAGATCGTCCGCAACGCCAGCGCATTGACGCCAACGCGCCCGCGCGCTATGGTCTGCCCCATGACGCGCGCCCTCCTCTTGATCTCTTGCCCTCTCCGCCTGTGCCCAACTTCCCCGAGGTGGACGCAGGCGCGCGCACCAACTGGCCCACGCCCAGCCTGCTGCCCACTGATCAACTGATCGCCACCGCCGATCAGGCGGCCCCGCCGACCCGCTGGCCGGCCCGGTGGCCGCTCCTGCAAGCCCGCGCCGCCGCTCTGCGCGCCCAAGCAGCCAGCCAATAACCCGCGCAACGCCCGCGTTGCACGCCCGCCCGCCTTCGGCTAACACCCGGCGCAAGCCCAATCGAAACGGAGTTCCCCCATGTCGGCCAACCCCCTGCGCTTGGTCTCGCTGGTCTTGGCACCGTCGGCATCGGCGTGGTCAAGATCGTCCAGGAGCACGCCGATCTGATCGCCCGCCGCACCGGACGCGCCGGTGCAGATCACCGCCGTCTCGGCCCGCGACCGAATCCAAAAACCGCGACGCCGACCTGTCGGCCTATGCCTGGGAAACCGATCCCGGTGGCGCTGGCCCAACGCGACGATGTCGACGTGTTCGTCGAGGTGATGGGCGGCCACGAAGGCCCCGCCAAACTGGCCACCGAAGCCGCCATCGCCGCCGGCAAGGACGTCGTCACCGCCAACAAGGCCCTGCTGGCCCACCACGGCCAGGCCCTTGCGCTGGCCGCCGAGGCCGCAGGCCGCGTGATCCGCTTTGAAGCCGCCGTCGCCGGCGGCATCCCGGTGATCAAGGCGCTGACCGAGGGCCTGGCCGGCAACCAGATCAAACGCGTCATGGGCGTGATGAACGGCACGCTGCAACTACATCCTGACCCGGATGCAGAACGAGGGCCTGTCCTACGCCGAGGTCTTCGACGCCGCCCAACAGCTGGGCTACCTCGAGGCCGACCCGAACCTCGACGTCGGCGGCATCGACGCGGGCCACAAACTCGCGCTGCTGGCCGCCATCGCCTTCGGCACCCAAGGTCAGCTTTGACGCGGTGGAACTCGAAGGCATCGGCGCGATCTCGATCGACGACATCCGCCTTGCCGCCGACATGGGCTACCGCATCAAGCTGCTGGGCGTGGCGCAGATGACCGGGCGCGGGCTGGAACAGCGCATGACCCCCTGCCTCGTCCCCGCCGACAGCCCGCTTGGCCAGTTGCAGGGCGGCACCAACATGGTGGTGCTCGAAGGCGACAGCGTCGGCCAGATCGTGCTGCGCGGCCCCGGCGCGGGCATGGGCCCCACCGCCAGTGCCGTGATGTCCGACGTGCATCGACATCGCCCGCGGCCTGCGCCTGCCGACCTTCGGCCAGCCCGCCGCACGCCTGGCCGACCCCGCAAGCCGCCGCAATCCGCCACCCCGGCCAGCTATTACCTGCGCATGACGCTGCTGGACAAACCCGGCGCGCTGGCGAAAATCGCCACCTGCCTCGGCGAGGCGGGCGTCTCCATCGACCAGATGCGCCAGTATGACCACGAGGGCGATCAACGCCACCGTGCTGATCGTCACCCACAAGGCCACCCGCGCCGATATCGACCACGCCATCGCCCGTTTCGCCGGCGACCGGCGTGCTGGTCGGCGCCCCCGTCGCGATCCGCATCGAAGAAGTCTGACCGCAAGATTCGCAAGGTCATGACGCAAGCCCTGCGCGAGCCAGCACATGTGCCACACCTGCGCCATACCTGCAACCATCCGCCGCAAATCAGACCTAGCAACGCGGCAGATTACCTCAGCGCCGCCAGACTGTTAGCGCCACCATCCTTGCCGCCTTGCCTGCCGCCCGGCTAGACGAGGGCAAAGCCGCCCGTTCATGGGCAAGCCCCGCAAGGACACCCCATGGCCGACGTTACCGAATTTCAAGACCGCCTGCTTTCCCTCGGCCTCGCCCGCGTGTCCGAGGCCGCGGCCCTCGCCTCGGCCAAGCTGATCGGGCGCGGCGACGAAAAGGCCGCGGATCAGGCAGCGGTCAACGCCATGCGCGACCAGTTGAATTTGCTGGATATTGCGGGCGTCGTGGTGATCGGCGAAGGCGAGCGCGACGAGGCCCCGATGCTGTTTATCGGCGAAGAGGTCGGCACCGGCAAGGGCCCCGCCGTGGATATCGCGCTCGACCCGCTGGAAGGCACCACGCTGACCGCCAAGGACATGCCCAACGCCCTGACCGTCATCGCCATGGCCCCGCGCGGCACCCTGCTGCACGCGCCCGACGTCTATATGGAAAAACTGGCCATCGGCCCGGGCTATGCCCGCGATACCGTCACGCTTGACATGTCGCCCGCCGAGCGCGTCCACGCCCTCGCCCGCGCCAAGGGCGTCGCCGGCGGACGAGATCACCGTCTGCATCCTCGAACGCCCCCGGCACGAGGAGCTGATCGCCGAGGTCCGCTCCACCGGTGCCGCCATCCGCCTGATCACCGACGGCGATGTGGCAGGCGTCATCCACTGCGCCGAAAGCGAAATCACCGGCATCGACATGTATATGGGCTCTGGCGGCGCACCCGAAGGCGTGCTGGCGGCCAGTCGCGCTTGAAATGCATGGGCGGCCAGATCTACGGCAAGCTGCTGTTCCGCAACGACGACGAAAAAGCCCGCGCCGCCAAGGCCGGCATCACCGATCTGAACCGCATCTACACCCGCGACGAGATGGTCACCGCCGACGTGATCTTCGCCGCCACCGGTGTCACCCAAGGCTCGATCCTGCAAGGCATCAAGGTCGAGCCGGGCTGGGTCACCACCGAAACCATCCTGATGCGCTCCAAAACCGGATCGGTGCGCCGGATGACCTATAAAAGCCGCTGCAAGCTGAAATAAAGGCGCAGCCGATTTCCGACCGCGCGAAGATCGCTGCCGCAGGAACCTTGTCTGCAAGGCATTCCGCACGTTGACTCCAGGCCGCTGCGGTCAGGCACATCCCAGGCCATGACAGCAGCGCTGCCTTTCTCGACGTCGAACTTCGCTGACCGGCGCCGCTGGATCGGCCCCGCTGACCGAGGCCGAACGTCTGGCCGAGGCCATGGCCCAGATCACCCGCCTGCCCCTGCCGCTCTGCGCCACCCTCGTCGCGCGCGGCGTCACCCCCGCAAGACGCCCCGGCCTTCCTCGCCCCGCAGCTGCGCGACCTGCTGCCCGATCCGCTGACCCTGCGCGATATGGCCACGCGCCGCCGCCCGCTTTCTGCACGGCCGTCAAAACCCGCCAACGCATCGCCATCTTTGCCGATTACGATGTCGACGGCGGCTCGTCTGCCGCCCTGCTGATCGATCTGGCTGCGCGCCATGGGCGCTGCACGCCACGCTCTACATCCCCGACCGCATCGACGAAGGCTATGGCCCGAACGTCCCCGCCATGGCCGAGCTTGGCCGCCGCCCACGACCTGATCCTCTGCGTCGATTGCGGCACCCTCAGCCATGACCCCATCGCCGCCGCCAAATGCGACGTGGTCGTGCTTGACCACCACCTCGGCGCCGAAACCCTGCCCGCCGCCCTTGCCGTGGTGAACCCCAACCGGCAGGACGAAGACGGCGATCTCGGCCATCTCTGCGCCGCCTCCGTGGTCTTCCTGATGCTGGTCGAGGCCAACCGCCAGCTGCGCGCCGACGGCCGTGCAAGGCCCTGACCTGATGGCGCTGCTCGATCTCGTGGCGCTGGCCACCGTCGCCGATGTCGCCCCGCTGATCGGCGTCAACCGCGCCTTTGTCCGCCAGGGCCTGAAGGTGATGGCGCGGCGCGAGCGCGTCGGGCCTGCGCGCCCTGGCCGACATCGCCCGCATGGATCAGGCCCCCACCGCCTATGCGCTTGGGCTTCCTGCTTGGCCCCCGCGTCAACGCCGGCGGCCGCATCGGCCAGGCCGACCTCGGCGCGCGCCTGCTGGCCACCGACGAGCCCGCCGAGGCCGCAGCCCTCGCCGAACGGCTTGACCTGCTGAACACCGAACGCCGCGACATCGAGGCCCGCGTCCGCGAAGAGGCCCTGGCCCAGGCCGAGGCGCGCGGCCTCGACGGCCCGCTCGTCTGGGCCGCAGGCGAAGGCTGGCACCCCGGCGTCGTCGGCATCGTCGCCGCCCGGCTGAAAGAGGCCACCCACCGCCCCGCCGTGGTGATCGGCTTTGACGGGACCGAAGGCAAAGGCTCGGCCCGCTCGGTCACCGGCGTCGATCTGGGCGCCGCGATCCAGCGCGTTGCCGCCGAAGGCCTGCTGATCAAGGGCGGCGGTCACAAGATGGCGGCAGGCCTGACCGTTGCCCGCGACAAGCTCGAAGCCGCGATGGAGCGACTGGGCGAACTTCTGGCCAAACAGGGCGCAGGCGCAGGCGGCCGCGAGGATCTGCGCATCGACAGCCTGCTGATGCCCACCGCAGCGACCCCTGGCTTTGTCGAACAAATCGAGGCGGCTGGTCCCTTCGGGGCCGCCGCCCCTGCGCCGCGCTTTGCCTTTGCCGATACCCCCGTCACCACCCGCCGCGTCGGCGACAGCGCACCTCAAGATCTCTTTCGGCGACGGCATGGGCCAGCGAATCGAAGGCATCGCCTTCGGTGCCTTCGACACCCCGCTTGGCCCGGCGCTGGAAGGCGCAGGCCATCAACGCTTTCACCTCGCCGGGCGGCTGGAGCTGAACACCTGGGGCGGACGCACCAAGGTGCAACTGCGGTCTGGAAGATGCGGCAAAAGCGTGATTTTTTCGCTTGCGAAGTCGCGCGCTGCTGCCCTTAAACACGCGCGCCACGTGGCCCGTTCGTCTATCGGTTAGGACATCTGGTTTTCAACCAGGCAAGAGGGGTTCGACTCCCCTACGGGCTGCCACTTTCCAAACCCTGTCCTCGCTATCAGCCGCAGAATTAGGCGCTTGCTGCGTGCTGCCCAGAACTTGGGCGCGACCTTGGCCACCGCGGTTCCGCACCGATTCTCCCGTAAAACTACCTATATTTTGCATGTTTTCTGCACTGCAGCATGAAATGACGCATAATTTTTGGGCATATCCGCAGCAAGACGGCAAATCCGCCCCACCAAGCTCTGCCCGCGTTTGAATAGAGCCAAAACTCTGCTTCCTTTAGCCTGCGCACCTGACAGGGAGCGTTTCAAGCGCCCGGAGAACCGCAGGCACAGGCGACTTCGGGCGGCGACATAAAACAATCTGCCGGCATCTTTGCAGCTTTTTCGGGCTGACCTTCGCATGCGCGGCAAACAGGGGAACAGAATGAAACTTACCAGACGCGCACTCCTTGCCTCGGGCGCAGCCGCCCTCGCTTTGCCGCGCCTTGCCTTTGCGGCCGGCGAAACCATCAAGATCGGCGTCCTGCATTCGCTGTCGGGCACCATGGCGATCTCGGAAACCACGCTGAAAGACACCATGCTGATGCTGATCGAGGCGCAGAACGCCAAGGGCGGCGTTCTGGGCAAACAGCTTGAAGCCGTCGTCGTTGACCCGGCCTCCGACTGGCCGCTCTTTGCCGAAAAGGCCCGCGAGCTGCTGACCGTCGACAAGGTCGATGTGATGTTCGGCTGCTGGACCTCTGTCAGCCGCAAATCCGTGCTGCCGGTGATCGAAGAGCTGAACGGTCTCCTGTTCTATCCCGTGCAATACGAGGGCGAGGAATCCTCCAAGAACGTCTTCTACACCGGTGCTGCGCCGAACCAGCAGGCGATCCCGGCGGTGGACTATTATCTTGAAGAACTCGGCGTCACCAAATTCGCTTTGCTCGGCACCGACTATGTCTATCCGCGCACCACCAACAACATCCTCGAAGCCTATCTGATCTCCAAGGGCATCCCGAAAGAGGATATCTTCGTCAACTACACCCCCTTCGGCCATTCCGACTGGTCCAAGATCGTCGCTGACGTGGTGGCTCTGGGCGCTGACGGCAAAAAGATCGGCGTTATTTCCACGATCAACGGCGATGCCAACATCGGCTTTTACAAGGAACTGGCCGCCGCTGGTGTCACCGCCGAGAAGCTGCCGGTCTGCGCCTTCTCGGTCGGCGAAGAGGAGCTTTCGGGTCTCGACACCTCCAACCTCGTGGGTCACCTTGCGGCGTGGAACTACTTCATGTCGGCGGATACCCCTGAAAACAAAGCCTTTATCGACCAGTGGCACGCCTATATCAAAGACGACAAGCGCGTGACCAATGACCCGATGGAGGCGCATTACATCGGCTTCAACATGTGGGTGAATGCGGTGACCGCCGCCGGCACCACCGATGTCGATGCGGTCTCGGATGCGATGATCGGGCAAAAATTCCCCAACCTGACCGGCACCACCGCCGAGATGCTGGCGAACCACCACCTGACCAAACCCGTGCTGATCGGCGAGATCCGCGCCGATGGC
Source organism: uncultured Alphaproteobacteria bacterium (assembly GCA_963815275.1). GTDB lineage: Bacteria > Pseudomonadota > Alphaproteobacteria > Rhodobacterales > Rhodobacteraceae > Cypionkella. The sequence continues at coordinate 82,416 of CAWFGD010000011.1, read as the reverse complement.
CAGTTCGACATCATCAGCCAGACCGAGCCGGTTCCCGGCGACGCCTGGACCGATTTCCTGCCCGAATCCGCGGTGCTGGAGTCGGATTGGAAAGACTTGAAGTGCGGCATGTACAACACCGAAACCAAGACCTGCGTGCAGCTGAAGTCGAACTACTAAAACCGGCGGAGGGGCCTTGCGGCCCCTCCCCCCCTATCGGATGGATGGTATGCGCGCTTTGATTGGACGACTGATCCTGCTGGCAGGGCTCTGTCTTGCGGCCCCGCTCTGGGCAGAAACGGCGTCAGATATCCTGAGCCAAAACTCTGCCCTGGTGGAGAAATCCTCGCGCACCAGCATCGGCCCGGTGATTGACGCCTTGGCGCAATCGGGCGATCCGGCGGCTGCCGAGATCCTGCAGGCCTGGACCGAAAAGCGCCTTGGCCTGCGCAAATCCGACGGCGCCTTCTTCCTGCTGACCGCCTCTGCCGAGGGCTACACCCTGCATGATCTGACCGGGGCCGAGGCCGGAGCCGCCTCGAAATCCGAGATCACCGAACTGAAACCCAATGCCGGGGTGCGCGGTCTGATTGCCACGGCGCTGGTGCAGTTCACCCTCTCCGACCCTGATCCCGCCAAGCGCGCCGCAGCGCTGGATTCCATCGCCGCCGACCCGCAGCCAGAGGGCCTCGCCCCGCTGCGCGCTGCCATAGACAGCGAAACTGACCCCGGTCTGAAAGCCCGCAAGATCCGTCTTGAGCGTCTGCTATCGCTGCGCTTTGACCCCGACACCGCCAGCCGCGTCGCCGCGATGGCAAGTTTTGGCGGCGACATGGGCCTTGATCTGCGCGCAGCCCTCAACCCGCTGCTCACCACCAAACGCGTCGCCGTGATCGGCTCCGACATCCCCGGCAACATCGCCCGCGATCTGAAACCCGGCCGCGATCTGAGCGAGGTCGAAGCCTATGACCTGCTGGTCGCCACTGGGGTGGCCCCTGCGCGTCTGACCCATGACGACCAACGCAGCGCCTTGCTGGCCAACCTCAAGGATGGTCAGGTCGGCGGCGTCCCGCTTGCCGATCTTGCCACGCAAGCTGCCCGCGACCGCGCCTATACCGCGCTGGAAGCCGCAGGCACCGTGCCCACCGCCGCGACCGATGATGAAACCGCCGCCATCCTCGCCTCCGCCCGCTTTGCCGAGGTCTATACCGAGACAGATCCCATCATCACCGAAGCCGCCAATGCCGCGCTGAAATCCATCGGCACCAAGGTCGAGGTCATGCAGGCCGCCGACCTGACGCTCGACGCGCTGTCGCTGGCCTCGATCTACTTTCTTGCCGCCATCGGCCTTGCCATCACCTTTGGCGTCATGGGCGTGATCAACATGGCGCATGGCGAGTTCATCACGATGGGCGCCTATACCGGCTATGTCGTGCAGCAATGGGTGCCGAATTACACCGCCTCGATCCTGATCGCCCTGCCGCTGGCCTTTGCCGTCACCTTTGCGGCGGGTGTGGCGCTGGAGCGGCTGGTGATCCGCCACCTTTACAAACGCCCGCTGGAGACGCTGCTGGCGACCTTCGGCATCTCGATCGCGCTGCAGCAGATCCTGAAGAACATCTTCGGCACCCAGGCCCGCCCGCTGACCTCGCCCGCCTGGCTCGACGGCGCGCTGGAGCGCTGAACGACATCGTCTCGATCAGCTATATCCGCATCGCGATCTTCGTGCTGGCGCTGATCTTCCTCGGCTTCTTCCTCTGGCTGATGAAGCGCACCCGCCTCGGGCTTGAGGTCCGCGCCGTGACGCAGAACCCCGCCATGGCGGCCTCGATGGGCATCAACCCCGACCGGATCAACATGCTGACCTTCGGCCTCGGCTCCGGCATCGCGGGCATCGCAGGCGTCGCCATCGGCCTTTTCGCCAAGGTCACCTCAGAACTTGGCAGCGACTACATCGTGCAAAGCTTCATGACCGTGGTGGTCGGCGGCGTCGGCAATATCTGGGGCGCGCTGGCGGGCGCGGCGCATGATCGGTGGCTTGCAAAAGGGGATCGAGTTCTTCAACCCCTCCAACACGCTGGCCGCGCAGACCTATATGATCCTCTTCATCATCCTCTTCATTCAGTTCCGGCCCGCGAGGCATCATCGCGCTCAAGGGCCGCGCGGCGGGGGATTGAGCCATGCAGCAGCACCTGCTTTCAAACCTTCGTCCTGGATCTCTCGCCGCTCTTCACCCTCGCCGATCACACTGTGGCCGGCGCAAATGGGGCTGATGTCTCGACCTCCTTCGTCAAGACGCTGGGCAAGACGCTCTGCCTCTGCCTTGCCGCCCTGGCGATGGATCTGGTCTGGGGCTATTCGGGCATCCTGCCTTGGCCACATGGCGTTTTTCGCGCTTGGCGGCTATATGATCGGCATGTGGCTGATGTATGCGCGCACCGAGGAAATCGTTGTGGCGGCGCTGGCCAATGGCGGCTTACCCGCCACGGCGGGCGAGATCCAGCAAGGCATCGCCACGCAGATCTTCGGTGTCGTCGGCGCCTCTGATCTGCCGCGATCTGGGGCTTTGCCCATAGCCTGCCGCTGCAACTGATGCTGGTCGTGGCCCTGCCCGGGCCTCTTGGCGCTGATCTTCGGCTGGCTGGCGTTTCGCAGCCGGTCACGGGGGTCTACCTGTCGATCCTGACCCAGGCGATGACGCTGGCGCTGTCGCGCTTTACCTCTTCCAGAACGACTGCGGCCTGCGCGGCAACAACGGGCTGTCGGGCCTGCAAAACCTGCCCGGCCTGACAGACACCAGCCAGGACGCGATCAGCCTGTGGTTCTTCTGGGCCTCTGCCGCGGCCTTGGCGCTGGCCTATCTCGGCCTCAGCTTCGTGGTCTCGGGCAAGTTCGGCTCGGTGATCCGCGCCATCCGCGATGACGAGGCGCGGGTGCGGTTCCTGGGCTACTCGGTCGAGGGCTACAAGCTGTTTCGTCTTCACCCTCACCGCCGTGATCGCCGCCCTCGCGGGCGCGCTTTATTACCCGCAGGCTGGCATCATCAACCCGGCCGAGCTTGCCCCCATCGCCTCGATCTACCTCGCGGTCTGGGTCGCCATCGGCGGGCGCGGCAGGCTCTATGGCGCGGTGATCGGCGCGGCGTTGGTCTCGCTGCTGTCAAGCTGGTTTACCGGCGGGCGCGTGCCCTCGATCCCCTTGGGCTTTGGCACGCTGAACTGGGTCGACTGGTGGCAGGTGCTTCTGGGCCTCGCCTTCGTCTGCGTCACGCTCTTTGCGCCCAAGGGCATCGGCGGCCTGTTTGATCGCTTTGCCCATGTCCACAGCCCCGACCGCAAGGGCGCCCCGCTTGGCCCCGACGACGGTTCGCTGCAAGAAAAGGAGGCCAATGAATGAGCGCGCTCCTCGAAGTTTCCGGCGTCTCGGTCAGCTTTGACGGCTTTCGCGCCATCAACAACCTGTCTTTTTCGATCGGCACGGCAGAGTTGCGCGCCATCATCGGGCCGAATGGTGCGGGCAAAAGCACCTTCATGGATATTGTCACCGGCAAGACCCGCCCCGACAGCGGCTCGGTCACCTTTGGCGAGAAATCCATCTCGCTGCTGAAACTCTCCGAAGCCGAGATCGCCCGCGCTGGCGTCGGCCGCAAATTCCAGCGCCCGACGGTGTTCGAGGATCAGTCCGTCACCGAAAACCTGACCCTCGCGCTCAAAGCTGCCCGCTCGCCCGTGGCGCGTGCTGGCCTGGAAAAAAGCCCCGCCCGATCAGGACCGCATCGAGGCGCTTGCAGCACAAGTGGGTCTTGCCGAGCACCTGCCGCGCAAGGCGGGCGAGCTTAGCCACGGCCAGAAGCAATGGCTGGAAATCGCCATGCTGTTGGCGCAGGAACCGCGTCTGCTGCTGGTCGATGAACCCGCCGCAGGCATGACCCTGGCCGAGCGCGAGCGCACCACGGCGCTTCTGGTCGATATCGCCAGAACCCGCGCGGTGGTGGTGGTCGAACATGACATGGAGTTCGTCCGCCGCCTTGATTGTCGGGTGACCGTGCTGCACGAAGGCGCGGTTCTGGCCGAAGGCAGCCTTGACCATGTCACCAAGAACCAAGACGTGATCGACGTTTATCTGGGGCGCGGATGATGATCAAAACCAAAGGCCTGACCCTGCATTACGGCGGCAGCCAGATCCTGCACGGCATTGATTTCGAAGCCAAACAGGGCGAGATCACCTGCATCATGGGCACCAATGGCATCGGCAAGACCAGCTTCCTCAAGGCGCTGGCCGGTACGCATCCCCGCTCGGGTGGCACGGTGGAACTGGCGGGCGAGGCCCTGCCGGTGCTGCGCCCGCAAGCCATGGCCACGCGCGGGCTGTCGGTCGTTCCCCAAGGCCGGATGATCTTTCCGCTGCTCACCGTGCGCGAAAATCTCGAGACCAGCTTCGCGGTGCTGCCAAAATCCGAGCACAAGATCCCTGCCCAGATCTACGACCTGTTTCCGGTCCTCAAGGACATGACCGCGCGGCGCGGCGGCGACCTCTCGGGCGGGCAGCAACAGCAACTTGCCATCGCGCGGGCCATGCTGATGAAGCCGAAGGTCCTGCTGCTGGACGAGCCGACCGAGGGCATTCAGCCCAATATCATCCAGCAGATCGGCCATGTGCTGGAATACCTGAAATCCTCGGGCGAAATGGCCATCGTGCTGGTCGAGCAATATTTCGAATTCGCCTATGGCCTCGCCGACCACTTCTATGTGCTGCGGCGCGGCGCGGTTTCGGTCTCCGGCCCGCGCGCCAGCTTCGAGAAATCCGCGCTCAAAGCCGAGGTTTCCGTCTGACCCTGCCACCAGCGGCTTGGCGCGCCCGCAACTGTGGGCGCGCCGTCAAGGCTCAATTGCCCAGAATAGCCGGCAGCCGCAACCCATTGCTCCGCGCGCAGTCCAGCGCCGTCTCGTAGCCCGCATCGGCATGGCGCCAGACCCCCGAAGCCGGGTCATTCCACAGCACCCGCTCCAGCCGCGCCGCCGCCTCTGGCGTGCCATCGGCGCAGATCACCACGCCGGAATGCTGGCTAAAGCCCATGCCCACCCCGCCGCCGTGATGAATACTCACCCAGGTCGCGCCGCTGGCGGTATTGACCAGCGCGTTCAGCAATGGCCAATCGCTCACCGCATCCGACCCGTCCAGCATCGCCTCGGTTTCACGGTTCGGCGAGGCCACCGAGCCCGAATCCAGATGATCGCGCCCGATCACGATCGGCGCTTTCAACTCGCCGCTCGCCACCATCTCGTTAAAGGCCAGCCCCGCCTTGTGGCGATCTCCCAACCCGATCCAGCAGATCCGCGCCGGCAAGCCCTGAAAGGCGATGCGGTCGCGCGCCATGTCGAGCCAGTTGTGCAGATGTTTGTTCTCGGGGAACAGCTCCTTCATCTTCTGATCGGTCTTGTAGATATCCTCCGGGTCGCCCGACAGCGCCACCCAGCGGAACGGCCCGATGCCGCGGCAGAACAAGGGCCGGATGTAGGCGGGCACGAAACCGGGGAAGGCAAAGGCATCTTCCAGCCCCTCTTCCAGCGCCATCTGGCGGATATTATTGCCATAATCCAGCGTCGGCACGCCTGCATTCCAGAAATCCACCATGGCTGCGACATGCACCTTCATGCTGGCCCGTGCCGCCTTTTCCACCGACTTTGGGATCGCTCTCGCGCTTCTCGCGCCAGTCGGACATGCTCCAGCCCTGCGGCAGATAGCCGTTCAAAGGATCATGCGCCGAGGTCTGGTCGGTGACGATATCGGGTCGCACACCCCGCCGGTACAATTCCGGAAACACATCCGCCGCATTGCCCAAAAGCCCAACCGACTTCGCCTCGCCCGCCGCCGTCCAGCGCGCAATCATCTCCAGCGCCTCGTCCAAACTATCGGTCCGCTCGTCGACATAACGCGTGCGCAGACGGAAATCGATGCTGTCGGAATTGCACTCGACCGCCAAGCAACAAGCCCCGGCCATCACCGCCGCCAGCGGTTGCGCCCCGCCCATGCCGCCCAGACCGCCGGTCAGAATCCACTTGCCCTTCAGCGAGCCGCCGTAGTGCTGCCGCCCCGCCTCCATGAAAGTCTCATAAGTTCCCTGCACAATGCCTTGAGAACCAATGTAAATCCACGATCCCGCGGTCATCTGGCCATACATCGCCAGACCCTTCTTATCGAGCTCGTTGAAATGCTCCCAGGTCGCCCAATGCGGCACAAGGTTGGAATTGGCGATCAGCACCCGCGGCGCATCGCGGTGGGTTTTGACCACCGCCACCGGCTTGCCCGATTGCACCACCAGCGTCTCGTCCTCGTTCAGATCCTTCAAGGTGGCGCAGATGATATCGAAATCCCGCCAGGTCCGCGCCGCCCGGCCAATGCCGCCATAGACCACCAGCTCATGCGGATTTTCCGCCACATCGGGGTGCAGGTTGTTCATCAGCATCCGCAGGGGCGCTTCGGTCATCCAGCTTTTCGCGTTCAGCTTGGTGCCGGTATAGGGGTAGATATCGCGGGTGTTTTTACGCGGATCGGTCATCGCACTTCTCCAGTCATCAATGTTCAAATAAGCGCGGGCATTGGCAGGCCAGCGGCCTGCGCGATCGAACCCGCGCCAATCAGCCCCGCCGCCCGCTCCAGATCCGGCGCGAGATAGCGGTCCTCGCCCAAGCGCGAGATCTCGCTCCGCAGATGGGCCATGACGCGGGCCAGCGGCTCGCTCGTCTGCAGGGGCGCGCGAAACTCCACGCCTTGGGCCGCGCACAACAACTCGACGCCCAGGATCACATTCAGGTTCGCCACCATCCGCATCAGCCGCCGCGCGCCATGCGCCGCCATGCTGACGTGGTCTTCTTGGTTGGCGCTAGTCGGTGTGCTGTCGGTCACGCAAGGGTTCGCCAGATGCTTGTTTTCGCTCATCAAAGCCGCTGTCGTCACCTCGGCGATCATGAAACCGGAACTCAGTCCCGGATCGGGCGTCAAAAACGGCGGCAGGTTGAAACTCAGCGCCGGGTCCACCAGCAAGGCCACCCGCCGCTGCGCAATCGCGCCAATCTCGGCCAGCGCCAGCGCGATCATATCAGCGGCAAATCCCACCGGCTCGGCATGGAAATTCCCGCCCGAGACGATCATATCCGCGCCGATCAGCACCAGAGGATTGTCGGTCGCGGCATTGGCCTCGATCTCCAGCGTGCGGGCCGCCATGCGCAAAACATCCATCGCCGCCCCGGTGACTTGCGGCTGGCAGCGGATGCAATAGGGGTCCTGCACGCGCAGATCATCCTCGCGGTGGCTGTCGCGGATCGCCGATCCCTCAAGCAGCGCCCGCATCACCTGAGCCGCCTCGATCTGCCCTGCATGGCCGCGCAGGGCATGGATCTCCGGCTGCAAGGGCGCAGTCGAACCCATCGCAGCATCGGTTGACAGTGCCGAGGTCACCAGCGCCGATTGCGCCGCCCGCCAGCCACCAAACAGCCCCGCCAGCGCGAAAGCCGTCGAAAACTGCGTGCCGTTGATCAAAGCCAGGCCTTCTTTCGCGCCCAGAATGACAGGCTTCAGCCCCGCCGCAGCCAGCGCGTCGCCCCCCGACATCACCCGGCCTTCAAACTCCGCCTCTCCCGCCCCCATCATCACCGCCGCCATATGCGCCAGCGGCGCCAGATCCCCCGAAGCCCCCACCGAGCCCTGCGCCGGGATCTGCGGCGTGACACCCCGCGCCAGCATCTCCTCGATCAGATCGACCAGCTCGGACCGCACGCCGGAAGCGCCGCGCCCAAGGCTCAGCAGCTTGAGCACCATGACCAGCCGCGCCACCTCGCGCGGGATCGCTTCGCCCACACCGCAGCAATGGCTCAGGATCAGATTGCGCTGCAGGGTCGCCGTATCCTTGGCGGCAATCTTCACCGAGGCGAGCTTGCCAAAGCCGGTATTCACCCCATAAACCGCCGCATTGCCTGCAGCCGCCTGCGCAATTTTCGCGGCGGCCACCTGCATCATCGGGCGGCAAGCAGGGTCAAGCCGCACCGCAGCGCCTTGCCAATAGACCTGCGCCAGATCGTCCAGAGTTGCCGAACCGGGGGTCAGGGTAAGCGTGCTCACAAGGCACCTCCAATGATGCGTGAAAACAAAGGGTTAAAGCCGATGCGATAGGCGAGTTCCGCCGGATGGGCGACCGACCAGACCGCCAGATCAGCGCGCATCCCCGCTGCAATCACGCCGCGATCCGCCAGCCCCAGCGCGCGGGCCGCATGTCGCGTAACACCCAGCAAAGCCTCTTCCGGGGTCAGGCGAAACAGCGTGCAGCCCATGTTCATGGTCAGCAGCAGCGAGGTCAGCGGTGAGGTGCCCGGATTGCAGTCGCTCGCCAAAGCCATCGCGACGCCCTGCGCCCTCAGCTCCGTCACCGGCGGCAGTTGCGTCTCGCGCAGCGCATAAAACGCGCCCGGCAGCAGCACCGCCACGGTGCCCGCAGCGGCCATTGCTGCCACGCCAGCCGCGTCGAGATATTCCAGATGATCCGCCGAAAGCGCGCCATAAGAGGCCGCCAGCGCCGCGCCGCCCAAGTTGGACAGTTGTTCGGCATGCAATTTCACCGGCAGACCCAGGTCGCGCGCCAGATCGAACACCCGCGCGATCTGAGCCGGCGAAAAGGCGATGCCCTCACAAAAGCCGTCCACCGCATCGACCAGCCCCTCGGCATGCGCGGCGCGCAAGACCGGCAGGCAGACCTCGTCGAGATAGGCATCGGCGCGGCCCTTGTACTCGGGCGGCACCGCATGCGCGCCGAGATAGCTGGTGCATACCGTCACCGCCCGTGCGCGCCCGATCTGCCGTGCCACCCGCAGCATGGATAATTCACTTGCCAGATCAAGCCCGTAGCCAGACTTGATCTCCAGCGTCGTCACCCCTTCGGCCAGCAGGGCATCGACCCGCGGCAGGGTCTGCGCCAGCAGCTCCGCCTCGCTCGCCGCCCGCGTCGCCGCCACGGTCGAGACGATGCCACCGCCCGCCCGCGCGATCTCTTCGTAAGCCGCCCCCTGCAGGCGCATCTCGAATTCCCGCGCCCGGTTGCCGCCAAAGACCAGATGTGTGTGACAGTCAATCAGCCCCGGCGTCACCAGCCGCCCGCCCAGCGAACGTGCGGCGATCCCGGCAAACTCCTTGGGCAACTCATCCAGCGCTCCTGCCCAAAGGATGCGCGCGCCTTGCAAAACCAGCGCGCCATCTTCGATCAGCCCATAGGGCGCAGGCCCCGCACAGGTCGCCAGCGTCAAGTCGCGCAGCAGGTGAATCTTGTCCGTCATGGGGCCCCGCAATTTTTCTCTGGCTTATTGATATCCGGTTTCTCTATTATGTCTAGACATAACTGAGGGAGAAAATGCACCGTGACCGTCTTTGCCAAAAAAGCTCTTCTTCCAGATGGTTGGGTGAATAACCTCCAGCTTAACATTAAGGACGGCCGTATCGAGGACCTGCGAATCGATGCAGTACCTGCCCCTGAGGATGCCTGCGTCGACACGCTTTTGCCCGCCTTGTCGAACCTGCACAGCCATACCTTCCAGCGCGCCATGGCCGGAATGACCGAATACCGCGCCGCCGAAAGAGATAGTTTCTGGAGCTGGCGCAGCTTGATGTACCGCTTCGTCGACCGCCTGACACCCGAGCAGATCGAGGCCATCGCCGCACTGGCCTTTGTCGAGATGCAGGAAACCGGCTTTGCCGCCGTCGCCGAGTTTCACTACGTCCACCACCAGAAGGGCGGCGCGCCCTATACCAACCCCGCCGAACTGTCGCAGCGCATCTATGCCGCAGCGACCGAGACAGGCATCGGCCTGACCCATCTGCCGGTGCTTTACAGCTATGGCGGCGCGGGCAAGACCGCCCTGACCGATGGCCAGCTGCGCTTTGGCAATACGCTCGACAGCTACCTTGCGCTGGTTGAGGCCTGTCAGGCAAATCTGCCGCCTGACGCCCGTCTCGGGATAGCGCCGCATTCGCTGCGCGCCACCTGCCCCGAAGACCTTGCGCGCCTGCTGGCGCCGCACCGCGGTGGCCCGATCCACATCCATATCGCCGAACAGCTGAAAGAGGTCGCCGATATCGAGGCCTGGCTCGGCGCGCGCCCCGTCGAATGGCTGCTGGCAAATGCCGAGGTCGGGCCCGACTGGTGCCTGATCCACGCCACCCATATGACCAAGGTCGAGACAGAGGCGCTTGCCCGCAGCAAAGCCGTCGCGGGCCTTTGCCCGATCACCGAAGCCAATCTGGGGGATGGCGCCTTTGACGGCCCGACCTTCCTTGCCGCAGGCGGCCGCTTTGGCCTTGGCAGCGATTCCAACATCCGCATTTCGCTGACCGAAGAGCTGCGCACGCTGGAATACTCGCAACGCCTGCGCGATATGGCGCGCAACGTGCTGGTGCGGGACGGCGCTTCGGTCGGCAGCACGCTCTATCTCGGCGCAGCGCAGGGTGGCGCGCAGGCGCTTGGCCGCGATGCGGGCGCAATCCGCGAGGGTGCGCTGGCGGATCTTGTCGCCATCGACAGTCAGGCCCCGGCGCTCTGCGGCTTGAGCGAGGCCAGATTGCTCGACGGCCTCGCCTTTGCGGCCTCTGACCGGGTGATCACCGATCTGTGGTCGGCAGGCCGCCACGCTGTCCGCGAGGGCCGCCACATCGCCCGCCCCGCCATCGAGGCGCGCTATCGTCGCGCCATTGCCGATCTGCTGGCCAGTCTGTAGATCTGCAAGATGGCCAGATATCTCAGCTACCGTGCGGTCAAACTCGAAATTCTGCGCCGGATTCGCGCCGGCATCTGGCCGCCCGGCGCGCTCTTGCCCGGCGAGGTCGAGATTGCCGCCGAATTCGGCTCTTCACGCGCCACGGTGAACCGCGCCATGCAGGAGCTGGCCGACGAAGACGTGCTCGACCGCAAGCGCAAGACCGGCACCCGCGTCAATCAGACCCCGGTGCCGCCGGTAAAATTCCAGATCCCTCTGGTGCGCAGCGAGATCGAGGCTTTGGGGGCGATCTATCGCTATGCCCTTGTCTTGCAAGAGGAAAAACCCGCGCCGGACTGGCTGGCGGCACGCTTGACCCTACCGCAGGCCGTGATGCTCCATATCCAATGCCTGCATTTCGCCGATGAGCGGCCCTATCAGTTCGAGGATCGCTGGATCAACCTTGCCACCGCGCCTGCCGCGCGCGACGTCGACTGGGCGCTGACCTCACCCAACGAATGGCTGCTGAAAACTCTGCCCTTCACCGATGCCGAGATCCGCTTTTCCGCCACTGCTGCGGACGCGAGGCTGGCGGCGCAGCTTGACCTACCCTTGGCCACGCCAATCTTCACCATCGACCGCACCACCTGGATCACCGGCACCCCGGTGACCAATGCGCGGATCTTTTGCGCCGAAGGCTACCAGATGGTGGCGCGCTACTAGAGCCGTCTCAGGCGCTCAGGCTGTTTTGCGCGGCGCCAGAATGCAGGCTCGCCTGACCACGCCCGGCGCGTTTCGAGGCGTAAAGCGCCGCGTCCGCATCGGCCAACATCGCCTCCATGTCAGGCAACGGATAGGTTCTGGACAGGGTCAGCCCGATCGAGGCCGAGATCTGAAACGCCTGTCCCTCATAGCTCTGCGGCAGCGAGACCCTTGCGATGATCCGCGCCGCAATCTGCATCAGCCGCTTGGCACTGGCGATCCGCGGCAGCACAACAACAAATTCGTCGCCCCCCACCCGCGCCACCAGATCCGACGAGCGGGTTTCGATCACCAGCGCCTTGGCCACCTCGCGCAGCACATGGTCGCCCGCGGCATGGCCCAGCGTGTCATTGACCTGTTTGAAATAATCCAGATCGATGTGCATCAACCCGAAATCCACCCCCGCCGCGATCAATTGCGGCAGACGCAGCTCCAAGGCGCGGCGGTTGCGCAAGTCGGTCAGCGCATCGGTCAACGCCTGCTCTTCCGCCGCGACCTTGGCGCCTTGCAAGCGCAGGTTAAGCCGGCGCAATTCTTCCATCACGGCGGTTTTCGCCTCCATGACATAGAGCATCCCGACCGCAAGATCGGTCGGTGCAAAATCCGCGCCGCTCAGGGCATGCTGGCGCACCGCCTCGATCAGCCGGATGCCGAAAGAGAGGTTCACGATCAAGCCGCCCTGCGCCGTTGGCACCGCAAGGCCAAGATAAACCTCGGGTTTCTCGCCCAGCGTGATCTTGAGCGCCGCCCCCGCCTGCGCGCGCAGGGCGGCAATGCTATCTATCCCGGCCGGGCGGCGCACGGTCAGAACCTGCGAGAAGGTCTGGCCCAGAGCCGCCTCGCCGATCAGTTTCGCCAGCGTTGGCCCCAGTGAGACCACCTGCCCCTCGGCATTCAGCGCCAGATGCAGTGGCATCAGCCGCCCCGAACTCTCGCCGCCCAGGACCGCCTCTGCCCTCATGCCCCGTCTCCTGGCATGGCCAGGACAAAGCTGCGCCCTTCGCTATAGGCGTGGTCCAGCAGATGCACCGAAACCTGTTCGCGCCCTGCAGCAAAGCCCGCGTATTCCAACACCACCAGCGCGCCGTAATCATCCGCCATCGCCCGCAACAGCCCCACCGCCACATGCCCCGCCCCTCGGATCAGCGGGGTTACACTCAGTATGAACTGCCCCTCGCCACGCTCGGTCAAAGCGATATCGGGCAGGTTCAGATCGGGCAAAGCAAGGCGGCCGTTTTCGGGCAGATCCTCCAGCGAATGCAGGAAATCGACAAAGCTCACGCCGCCAAAACGCAACAGCCGCCGCAGCAATTCCAGGGTCTGATGCGAGACGAGATAGGTCCCCAGATCTTCAAGCACCGTCTCGCGTGGGCGCTGAAGATAATGCGTCGCCGCCGCCAGAACATCCTCGGTCAGGTGATTGGGATAGAGCAGCAAAGGCTCAAAGCTGTCAAAACCCAGGCCTGCCAGCCGGGCGATCTTTTGCCATGCCGCAGCGCCATAGGTGTCGCGCAGAAAGCATTGGATCGAGCGATTGATCAGACCATACATGCAAGCGCCTAGAGTGATTCTTCTCCACCCTAGCCGCCAAGCGTTAAGATTTGCCGCAAGGATCTCTGCAAGCCGGGACCCTGGAAATCCGTCAGCCTCAGAAGTCCGTCAGCCTCAGAAATCCCCGAAACTCAGAAATCCGTAGGCGCGCCGCCCTCTTGCTTGCGCCGGGCCACGAACTGGCGCAGCTCTTCCTGGTGGTTGCCGTTCATCTCGGGGGCCTCGAACTCGGCAAGGATATCCTTGTAGATCCGATGCGCCCGCTCGGGCGTCCAGACCGAGCCATCCTGCTGCCAGGCCTCGTAATTGCGCCAATCCGAGACGATCGGCGCATAAAACGCCGTGGCATAGCGGTCCTGCGTGTGCTGGCAGCCAAAGTAATGCCCGCCGGGGCCAACGCCCTTGATGGCGTCAAAGGCCAGATCTTCCTCGCGGGTTGCGGTGACGACAGGCTCGTAATAGCGCTGGATCATCTGCAAGACCTCGCAATCCATCACGAATTTCTCCGGGCTTGCGATCAGCCCGCCCTCCAGCCAGCCTGCCGCGTGATAGACCATATTGGTGCCCGACTGCACCGCAGCCCAAAGGCTGTTCGAGGTTTCCCACATCGCCTGCCCGTCCGGCACATTGGCCGCACAGGTGCCCGAGGAGCGCAGCGGCAGCTTGTAAAACCGCACCAATTGCCCGGTCATCTGCGTCGCGCGCATATACTCTGGCGTGCCAAAGGCCGGTGCGCCCGACTTCATATCGACGTTGGAGGTAAAGGTGCCCAAGGCCACCGGGCAGCCCGGCGCGATATATTGCAGCAGCGCCACCCCCGCCAGACCCTCGGCCAGCGACAGGGCCACCGCCCCCGCCATGGTCACGGGCGCCATCGCCCCGGCCAGAGTAAAGGGCGTGATCACCACCGGCTGGCCACGCTTGGCCAACCGCATCGCCCCGTCCAGCATCGGATAGTCGTGCTGCAGGGGCGAGACCGAGTTGATATTGGTATACATGCGCGGCTTGGCGGTAAACTCCGCCTCCGACAGCCCGCCCGCGATGCGCACCATCTCCATGACATCCTCGACCCGCTCGGCACCAAGACTATAGGCGTGCACCACCTTGTCGGTCAGCGTCAACTTTTCATAAAGGCAATCAAGGTGGCGCACCGAGGCATGGATATCCACCGGCTCCACCGGATAGCCGCCGGCGATATGGATGCAGTTGAAATACTGCGTCAGCTTCATGAATTCCTTGAAGGTTTCGAAATCGCCGGTGCGCTTGCCACGCTCCAGATCCCAGGCATTGGGCGGCGACGAGACGTTGACGAAAAGCATGTGCTTGCCGCCCATGATCACCTCGCGTTCGACATTGCGCGGCGTGATGGTAAAGCTTTCGGGGGCGCGACCCAGCATCTCCATGACGAAGTCTTCGTCCATCTTGACGTTGGTGCCGCTGACCACACAGCCCGCAGCCTTGAGATGGGCCACCGCCTCGGGGTTCAAAAACTCGATGCCGATCTCTTTCAGGATCCGCATCGTGGTCTTGTGAATGGCCGCGACGCCCTCAGCGTCCAAAGGCTCGACGGGCCGGTCGGGGTTGACCGGAATCCGCCAAGGCATCTGGTCGATGGCCGAAGTGCCCGCGCGGCTCTTGTTGCCAGCCCGGCCTCCGGCGCGGCTGCGTTTGCGGCTTGCATCATCGCTCATCGCGGTCTCCATCCTTGGACTGGGGGTTCTGCCCCCTTTGCCCTAGGATGGCGGAAAGCGCCCCCCGGCGCGAACCACGTTCCCGACCCAAAAGCGTCGTTTTTGCCTGATCGCTACGTCAGCCGCGCGATTGCGCCGCGATCCAATCGCCCAGCGAGGCGATATTTGCCAAAACCACATCGGCATGCGGCGCCAAAGCTGTCTCTTGCGCGATCCCGGTCAGCACCGCCACCGCCGCCATGCCAGCCCGCCGTCCCGCCTCCAGATCGTGCAGGGAATCCCCGACCATGGCAATCTGTGCAGGCTCCAGCCCCATCTGCGCCGCAAAGGCCATCAGCTGGCCCGGCTCGGGCTTGCCGCCCCAGCCGGAATCGCAGCCCGCAACGAACTCGAACAGTTCCAGCACCCCGGCATCCGCCAGATGCCGCCGCGCCGGCACCTCGGTGTCATTGGTGGCAAGTCCAAGCCGCAGCCCGCGGGCGCGCAGATCGCCCAAGACCCGGCGCAGATCCACTGCCTGCACCATTGGCGCGGCCACGGCCTGTCGGTTCATCTCGGCGTTCAGGGCCGCAAAACTCAAGTGCGGCAGATAGGGGTGCAGGATCTCGGCAATCTCGGGCGTGGTCATCGCGATCACCGGGCTGTCAGGGGCAAAATCCACCGCCAGGGGGTCAAAGCCCAGCACCCGCGCCAGCACCGCCGTTTGACCGCCAAGGCTGGCCAATAGCGCCTGCGTCCAGGCCCCCCAGCTTTGCCGGAAATCAAACAGCGTGCCGTCCTTGTCAAAGATCACCGCGCGAATATCTCTGCCTGCCATCACAGCTCCCCTTTTATGCGCCAAGTCATGGCGCGCGGTGCGGCCAAATGCAATCAGGTCCAATGCGGCAGATCCCCGCCGGGCAACAAGGCCCGCGCCTCCATCACCGAAGGGTAGGGTCGCGCCGTCGCATCGCAAAACGCCATGACGCGTTGATCTTCCTGCATCAGGAAATCCAGCACCGCGCCCAGAAACAGCGGATCCTGCGCCCTTGCGGCCAATTGATCCTGCACAGCGCCCGTCGCGTTAAGAAAGCCTTCCGAAAGATCACTCTGCAACAGCCAGACAAAGGCTTCCAAAGCCAATGTCTCAGCGATTTCCCGCCTATTCACTGCATTTTCCCCATGTTTTTCCCCAATTATCCAAAAAACTAGTGCGTTAACTTATAAATCGAGAAAGGATTTCTTAACCAGTTCTCCGGCAAGATGACTTAACGTTGGGCAGAGTAAAACAGGTTATACCGCCATGGTCGGCAAAATTCTCATCGTCGATGACGTCGCGACAAATCGGATCCTCATGAAGGTCAAGCTGGCTGCGGCTGGCTACCAACCGCTTTTGGCGGCGGACGGCCAATCGGCGCTGTTGATCGCGGCGCGGGAACGTCCTGACATCGTGCTGCTTGACCTGATGCTGCCGGATCTCTCGGGTCTCGAGGTGCTACACCGCCTGCGCGAGATGCCTGAACTGCGCTCTGTGCCGATCGTGATGTTTTCCGCCACCTTTGACAGCGAGGCTCAGGCTCAGGCGTTTCGGCTCGGGGCCGATGAATTTCTGGCCAAGCCGGTCGATGACCAGACCCTGCTCGCCCGCATCCGCAGCTTTATGCGCGCCCGCGATCAAATCGATGCGCTGGCCTCGCAAGACAGCGGTATCGCCATTCTCGGGCTGGCCGAACCGAAATCAAGCTTTCACCACCCCGGCGTGATCGGCATCATCACTGCCCGCCCCGAAACCGCCCTGAAGCTTCAACGCGAGATTTCCAGATTTCTCACCGACCGGATTCTGGTGATCAATCCCGCCGATGCGCTGCAGGACCCGCTGAACCCCACCGCGACCCCCGATGTCTATCTGATTGACGCCAACCTCAGCGGGGCCAGCAATGGTCTGCGCCTGATGTCGGAATTGCGCAGCCGCAGTCGCAGCCGCCATGCCGCCATCTGCCTGCTCGACCCGCATGAAAGGGGTTTCAGTCCCTCGGTTGCTTTTGATCTGGGGGCCAACGATCTGGTCAATGTCACGGCCCCGGCGGAAGAGTTGGCCATGCGGTTGATGCGCCTGCTCACCCGCAAGCGCGAGTCCGACCGCCTGCGCGCCACGGTGCAAGATGGCCTGCGGCTGGCGATGATCGACCCGCTGACCGGGCTGCACAACCGCCGCTATGGGCTGGCGCAGCTCAACGCCATTGCGGTCGAAGCGGCCAGCGCTGAGCGGAGCTTTGCGGTCATGGTCGCCGATCTCGACCGGTTCAAATCGGTCAATGACCACTTTGGCCATGCCGCAGGCGACGCCGTGCTGATCGAGGTGGCGCAGCGTCTGGCGCTCAACCTGCGGCTTGGCGATCTGGTGGCGCGGATTGGCGGCGAAGAATTCCTGATCGTGCTGCCCGATACCTCGCTGCAAGAGGCGCAGGACATCGCCGAACGGCTCTGCCACGCGGTCGATGCCCGCCCCATCGCCCTGACGGCCGAGACAGAGCGCACCATCACCGTCTCGATCGGTCTGGCGCTGAGCACTCCCGATCAGATCGACCGGGGCGTGACCGAGATTGTCGAGCGCGCCGACCGCGCGCTGATGCTGGCCAAGACGGCGGGCCGCAATCAGGTCACAGTCGGGCGCAGCGCCGCCTGATCAAGGCCGCCATCAGCTTTGGCCGCCGTCAGCTCAGGGCTGCAGCAAGCTCAGGGCTTCGACTTGGCAGGCCGCCCCTTCTTGAGCCGCTCTTCCAGCCGGTCAGCAAAGCCATGCCGCGCCTCGGCGTCCATGCTCAGCAACAGATCGCGCAGCAGGCCCTGCCCAACGGCCAATTGCCCCGCCGCACGTTGCGACTGGCTGGTCAACACCGCGCTTAGCGCCGCAGGATCAAAAGGCTCGGCGCGCAGACTGGCCAGCAGGGTCTTTTGATCGGCGCGCATCTCTTGGCGGGCCGCGCGCAGATCGGGCATCTTGGCGATAAAGCCGCGACGCAGCGCCGCGCGCTGTTCGGGGGTCAGCGCCTCGGTAAAGGCGCCAAAGCCCAGATCGCGCCCCTCCATCCGCCCAGCGGGACCATCGTGCTTGACCATCGCCCCGACCACGACCCCCGCCACCGCCAGATTGAGCGCCACCGAAACCGCCAAGGCAATGCGCAGACCCCTGCCAGTTTTTTCGGGGCCAGAGTTTTCGGGGCCAGAAGTTACAGGACCAGAACTGCCAGTCTTCGAATCCGCTGCGCTCATCTCATTCCCCTGCCACAAAGGCGTCCACGTCCGGGATCAACTCCACGGTCTCGCTGCTGCTACTGCCCGTTTGCCAATACCCAGCCATCGTCGTCACCGCCTGCGGCTGGACAAAGCCGACAAACAGCCCCGCCAGCGCCGCCGTGCCAATGCCCGCAAGCGGCCCGGCCCCGCCGAAAACGCCGGCCAGTTGCGTCCAGAACCCAGGTGCCTTCGCGGCCACAGCGGCCGGGCGCAGGTGGCGCGCCTGCTCGGCCTCGGCATCTGCCAGAACCCGGACCATCAAGCCTTGCGAGGGCTGCATCGCGCCACTGCGCGCGCTGGCAAAGATGTCGTCAAGATCGTCCATCACTCCGCCTCCTCATAGCCCAGCGCCGTGCGCTGGCCCGACAGGGCTGCGGCCAAAGCCCGCTTACCCCGCGCTGTCAAACTTTCCACTGCTTCCACCCCGATCTGCAAGACTTCCGCAATCTCGGGATTGCTCAAACCTTCAATATGACGCAACACCACCGCCTCGCGCTGCCGCTCGGGCAGCGTGGCGAGGGCGGCATCCAAGGCCGCCATCCGGTCGGCCTCGATCAGCCCGGCCACCGCCGAAGGCGCGCCCGAACTCGGGCTCGGCCACATCATCCAAGGCCTCCGAACGCCGCCTTTGCCGCTGTCGCAGCCGGTCGGTACACAGATTGCCCGCAACCCGGTAAACCCAGGTCGAGACCTTGGCCTCATCCGCCCGCCAGTCCCGCGCGATCTTCCACAACCGCAGCATCGCCTCTTGCGCCACATCCTCGGCCTCGCTGCGGTCGCCCAACAGACGCCCGGCATAGCCCATCACCCGCGGCAAAAGCCTGCCCGTCAGCAGACGCGCGGCATCGGGGTCTCCGTTGGCGTAAAGCACCAACAAAGCCTCGTCGGCCAGATCTGCAAGGGTGTCACGCGGCATCGTCATCCTGGCTTGGCTTATCCGCTGTGGCGCGGTCTCGCAATATTTATCCCCTCGGGACGGCCCCCCAGCCCGCTCTCCTTCGGAAACAACATCCCACGCCCCCGGGGTCTGGGGATCAACGTCCCCGGGGGCGCAGGGCTCAAGGCGTCTTAGTTGCCCTGATCTGCCGGGGTGTCGTCGCCGAACATCCCCATGAAGCCGCCATGACCGCGCATGCCATGGCCATCCCTGCCGCGCCCATCCTTGCCGTGCCCACCCTTGCCGTGGCCACTTGCCGCCGCGTTCGGCCATGCGCTCTTGCATCATCTGCTTGGCCGCATCGGCCTCGGCCTGCGAGATCGCGCCGTCCTTGTCGGTGTCGATGCGGTCAAACATCGCGTCGCCATTCCGCGGGGTCGGCATTTCGGTGGCCGAGAGCATGCCATCGCCATCCGTGTCGAACTTGGCGATCATCCGCGTCATCATGGCGGCCTGACGCTCTGCCCGCATCTTCTCGCGCGCAGCCGTCATCTCTTCGGCCGAGACCTTGCCATCCGAATTGCTGTCCATCGCGGCAAAGCGGGCGGCCTTGGCGGCCTCCATCTCGGCCTTGGTGATCTTGCCGTCCTTGTCGGCGTCCAGCGTGGCAAAGTCGAACATCGGCGGCATGCCCATACCCTGACCCATCGCGCCGGGACCCATCGCGCCGGGACCCATATCACCAGCTTGCGGCGCATCCGGGGCGGGCGTGGTCGTGGCGTCTTGGGCAAAGGCCACGCCCCCCATCAGGGCTGCGACAAGAACCATCACCGAACCGCTCAATTTGGTCGTCTGCATTGTCATCTCCTGCTTTGTCACCACGGCTGCTTGCCCGGTGATCATGCTTACCAAACGCGCAGGTCTGGACTTTCCGTCGCAAAAACTTTGCTACCTTGCGACAAAGCCGCACTCCCCCTCAACTTCTGCCCGCAGATGCGCTAGATACAGAAGCTACAGCTAGGAACCTGCCATGACCGATGTCGCCTTTGACGCCTTTGCCGAGCGCCCCCTCAAGCCTGCCCTGCGGCGCGGCTGGGCGCGCCGCTGCCCCAACTGCGGCGCAGGGGCGTTGTTTTCCGGCTATCTCAAGGTGCGCGACACCTGCCCGGTCTGTGGTCAGGAGCTGCATCACCACCGCGCCGACGATGGCCCGGCCTATCTGACCATCCTGATTGTCGGCCACCTGCTGGCGCCGATCCTGATGTTCGTCTTCGTCCGCTTCCGCCCCGAACCCGTCACCATGATCACCGGGTTTTCGATCTTTACCGTGGCGCTGTCGCTCTATCTGCTGCCCCGCCTCAAGGGCGCGCTGGTCGGGCTGCAATGGGCCAAGCGCATGCACGGCTTTGGCGCTCCCGAGGTGCAGGACCTGAAGCATGGCTGAGCCGATCCGCCCCGCCGCCACCCTGATCCTGTGGCGCGAGGGGGGCGCGGGACGCGAGGTGCTGATGGGCATGCGCGGCGCGCAAGCCGCCTTCATGCCGTCGAAATACGTCTTTCCCGGCGGTGCGGTCGATCCCGAAGACCACAGCGCTGCCCCCAAAGCGCTTACCCCGTCCTGCGAGGCGCGCCTGAGCCTGCATTGCCCCGCCGATGCGCCAAACCCCGCAACGCTCGCTGCCGCTGGCCTGCGCGAGCTGACCGAGGAAACCGGCCTCAGCCTGCCAGATCCCCGGCCCGGCGACCTGCGCTTTGTCTTTCGCGCCATCACGCCACCGGGGCGCAGCCGCCGCTTTGACGCGCGGTTTTTCCTTGTCCCCGCCACGCGCATCAGCGGCGATGTTGCGGGCTTCGCCGCCACCGAACTGTCGCATCTGCACTGGATCGGCCTCGACAAGGCCCGCGCGCTCGATCTGCCCTTCATCACCGAGGTGGTGCTTTCCGAAGTCACCGCCCTCTTGCGCGGCGCAGCCCGATCAGGGCGTGCCGTTCTTTGACAATTCCACCGAAGTGCCGACCTTCCGCAGGCTTTAGTCCTGCATATCCGCCGCGTCGATCTTGCGCACCGGCCAGATCGGATGCGGCACCGGATCCTTGGCGGCGAACAGATACTCGCGGATCACCTGGCCATAGCTGCGATAGACATAGGCTTCGCTGCGCCGCTGATAATAGCCGCGCTTCTTGGCATAAAGCGCGGGCAGTTGATACCAGGGCAGCTTCGGCATGCAGTGATGCACGACATGGAAATTGTTGTTCAAAAACAGATAGGACAGCGGCCCGCGATCCTCGACGATCACGGTGCGGGCGCGAAACTTCTCATGGGCGCGGTGCTCCAGAAAGGTGCGGATCTTCAAAATCGCCGTGCCCAGATAGACCGCCAGCAGATAGGCCCACAGCGGCATCCCCGCCCAAGCCATCAGCACCAGAACCAGCGCCACCGCAGGCAGGTGCAGCAGATAGGACAGCGCCACCCGCTTGTTGCCGCGCCCGGCCAGCAGCCAGTCCTGCCACAGGAAACTCAACGTGCCCAGGATCGGCCCGATCACCACCCGCCCCGCCAGCGTGTTGTTGATCCGGAACAGCTGGCGCTTTGCAGGGGACAGCCGCGCCCAGACCGCCGGGTCCATGTAATTCGAACTCCGGGTCGTCGTAGGGATCGGTCAGCGCGGGGTCAAAGTGGTGCTGCAGATGGGTGTCCTTGAAGCGCAGATAGGGGATGAACAGCCCCAGCGCCGGAAACACCAGCGCCTCATTCAGCAGCTGATTGCCAAAGGGATGGCCGTGCAGCACCTCGTGTTGCAACGAGGCTTGCTGCGCGATGCTCAGCGCCAGCAGGATCACCGCAAGCACCGGCAGCATCGGCCAAAGCCACAGCGCAAAGCCCCAGACCGCATAGGTCCCCGCCATCATCGCCAAGGTCGGCCACTCTAAGCCACGCCGCTGCTTCATTTTTTCCCCGATTTTTTCTTGCATCAGGCATAGCACTTGCTTTGCGGGGCCGGAACTCGGAAGATACGCAAGGAAAAGTCACTTTTAGTGTGAAAAGACACCAAATGCCGGATTTAATCGACAAACGCGACCGCGCCCAGCTGTTCCGCGCCCGGCTGGCCGAGGCGATGGCGCTGCGCGGCTACAGCCAGGCCGCCCTTGCCCGCGCCACCGGGGCCGACCGCTCCACCGTTTCGGCCCTGCTGAGCGCCGGCACCCGTCTGCCCAACGCCCAGCTTGCCGCCGATTGCGCCGCGAGCCTCGGCGTCTCCTGCGACTGGCTTCTGGGCCTTACCGAACACCCCGAACCCGTCGCCATCCTGCTCGCAGCCTCGGTGCAGCTGTCCGAAGCGCCCCGCGCGCTGTTTGATGCCGAGATGATCCGCTGGCACCGCGAGGCGGCGGGCTACAAGATCCGCCACGTCCCCGCCACCCTGCCCGATATGCTGAAAACCGCCGAAGTTGTGGCTTGGGAATACGCCGACCACCTTGGCCGCAGCCCGGCCGAGACGGTAGCGGCCTTCGAGGCCCAGCTTGACTGGATGCGCGCCGCCCGCTCGGATTACGAGATTGCCTTGCCGCTGCATGAAATCGCCGGCTTTGCCGCAGGCTCGGGCTATTGGGCGGGCCTGCCGCTGTCGGTACGTATCGCCCAAATGGACCGCCTGATTGCGCTGACCGACGCGCTTTACCCGGCGCTGCGCATCTATCTCTTTGATGCCCATAGCGTGTTTTCCAGCCCGGTGACGATCTTTGGCCCGCATCTTGCAGCCCTCTACCTCGGGCGGCACTACATCGCCTTTCGTGACCCCGAACGGGTGCAGTCGATCATCCACCACTTCGACTGGCTGGTGCGCGCCGCCCCCTTCGGGGTGCGCGGCGTGATCGATCACCTGACGCGCCTGCGCAGCGAGATGGATCAGTAAACCACCAGCTGTTTCAGATCATAGCCGTTGAAATCCAGCAACTCCCGCGCGGCCTTCACCCGATCCGCCGGAAAGCCGCCCCGGTTGAGGATAAAGCCGATCCGGCCATCCGGCGTGCCGATCACCAGCGTGCGATAATCGACATCGGCCCACAAGATCCACCACGGCCCCGGCTGATTGGGCACCTCAAAGCGCCCCGGCCCGACCAGCCTCATCGCGCCCTTGCCGCGCGCCTCGGCCCCCGACTGGCAAAGCCGATAGTCGATCTGCAACCCCGCCGCCGCCTTGGTGATATCCGCACCGCCCGGCTTGCAAGCCCCCGCTTCGCCAAACGTCGCCACCTGCCGCCACTGCCCCGCAAGGCGCGGCACGTCCAGCACCGCATTGGAATAGATCGGCGCATCCGCCGCGCGGTAGCGACCCAAAGTCACGGTCTTTTGCGGTGCGGCACAGGCCGCCAGCAGCAAAAGCGCGATCAGTCGATACATAGGGTCACCCGTCCGCCATTGTCCTGTAAGATGTCATTGCAGCCGAACATCGGCGTCACCGGCGCACAGGTGCCTGATCTGGCAAGGCAATAGCCTTCGCATTGCGAGCCTTTGCTGCAAAGCTTGCCCAAATCCCTGGTGAACTTCACGCAGCTCATCGAGCCGGATTTGCCGACGGTCTGCCAGACTGCCGCCCTTTCTGACACAGGCCTGCCCCTCGGGCGTCAAGGGCACCGCTGGCGCAGGCGTGGCTTGCGGTGCCGTGGCCTGCATCGCCGGGGCCGTGGCGGCCAGAGGCTCCAGCGGTTTGGGGCCGCTGTCAGCAACAGGGGCACTTGCCGGCAGGCGTTGCAGCCTCCAGCGTCGAGGTCGCAATCGCCCCGCCGGTGATCGGATTTACCGCCGCATCGGGGGATTTCTTCAGCCCCGACCCCAGGGTGCAACCCGCCAGACATACCAGCAGTCCCAAGGCTATGGCGCGCAAAGCTGCCATCTCAATAGGGCATCGGATGGGCGCGGTGCGCCGCATCGATCTCGGCCATCACCTCCGCCGAAAGGCTCAGATCCGCCGCCCCCAAGGCCAGCTCCAGCTGCGCCAGCGTCGTCGCCCCAAGGATCGGCACGCAGGGGAAGGGCCGCGTGCGACAAAACGCAATCGCCATCTGCGCCGGGTCCAGGCCATGCCGCGCCGCAATCCCCAGATAGGCCGCCACCGCCGGAAACACCTGCGGCGTGATCCGCCCGCTCAAGGTCTCGTTCAACGACCGCCGCGACCCTTCAGGCATCACATCCCCGGCATACTTGCCGGTCAGCAGCCCGGTCGCCAGCGGCGAAAAGGCCAGCAGCGGCAGGTTTTCCAGCTCGGCAAACTCCGCCCAGTCGCTGTCAAACTGCCGGCACAGCAGCGAATATTCGTTCTGCACCGTCGCCATCCGCGGCAGCCCGTGCTTCTCGGCCAGCGACAGCCATTTGGCCGCGCCCCAGACCGTCTCGTTCGACAGCGCGATATGGCGGATCTTGCCCTCGGCCATCAGCGCCTGGGCAACCTCAAGGATTTCAAGCATATCCGCCTCGATCTTCGCCCGGTCCTGCCCTTGCGGATCAAAGCTCCAGATATTGCGGAAGTGATAGGCTTTCCGGTTTGGCCAATGCAGTTGATAAAGATCGACGTAATCGGTCTGCAAGCGACGCAGCGAGTTCTCCACCCCCTCGCGCAGCACCGCCCCGCTCAGCGGCGCACCACCCCGCGCCACCTGCCCCGGCCCCGGCACCTTGGAGGCCAGCACCACCCGCTCGCGCCCGCCCCTCGCAGCAAACCAGTGGCCGATGATCTCTTCGGTGCGTCCCAAAGTCTCCAGCCGCACCGGATTGACCGGATACATCTCGGCAGTGTCCCAGAACATGCAGCCGCGCTCCAGCGCCAGATCCATCTGGGCGTGGGCCTCGGCCTGCGAGGTCTGATTGCCCCAGGTCATCGTGCCCAGGCACAAAGCCGACACCTCTAACCCGGTCTGCCCCAAAGCGATCTTCTGCATGTCTCACTCCTGCTTTGGCCCGAACCTAAGGTGCCAACCGGGGCAAGGAAAGCCCCAGAAGCGCCGGGCTGCAATTTCGCGCCACCGCGCGAAAATCTGCACCACCCTCGCCGACGGGGTCGGCGATCAGGTTCGCCTTGATATCCGCGCCCGCATTCTGGCCCAGAGGTAACCCTGCACTAGCCCTCGCCGCCGCCTTGCGCTAAATGGGGCGCAAACCTGCATAAAGGCGCGCATATGGCCCGGATTCTGATCACCTCCGCCATTCCCTATATCAATGGCATCAAGCATTTGGGCAATCTGGTCGGCAGCCAGCTGCCCGCCGACCTTTTTGCGCGCTACATGCGGGGCCGCGGCCACGAGGTGATGTTCATCTGCGCCACCGACGAACACGGCACCCCCGCCGAACTTGGCCGCCGCCAAGGCAGGCAAGCCGGTCGAGGTCTATTGCACCGAAATGCACGAGGTTCAGGCCGAGATTGCCCGTGGCTTCCGGCTGTCCTTCGACCACTTCGGCCGCTCGTCCAGCCAGCGCAATCACAAGCTGACCCAGGCCTTTGCCGGGGCCCTGAATCGCTGCGGGCCTGATCCGCGAGGTCGAGGAACAGCAGATCTATTCCATCGACGATGGCCGCTTCCTGCCCGACCGCTATATCGAGGGCACCTGCCCGAACTGCGGCTACGAATCCGCGCGCGGCGATCAATGCGACAACTGCACCAAGCAGCTTGACCCGACCGATCTGATCAACCCGCATTCGACCATTTCCGGCTCGACCAATCTGGAAGCCCGCGACCACCAAGCACCTCTACCTGCGCCAACGCTCGCTGCGCGACAAGCTCGCCGCCTGGATCGACAGCAAGACCGACTGGCCGATCCTGACCACCTCGATTGCCAAGAAATGGCTGAACGACGGCGACGGCTTGCAAGACCGCGGCATCACCCGCGATCTGCACTGGGGCATCCCGGTGATGGATGGCGACAAGCCCTGGCCGGGGATGGAGGGCAAAGTCTTCTACGTCTGGTTCGACGCGCCGATCGAATATATCGCCGGCACCGCCGAATGGGCCGATGCCAATGGCCTGCCCGATGCCGCGTGGCAGCGTTGGTGGCGCACCGATATGGGCGCCAAGGACGTGACCTATTACCAGTTCATGGGCAAGGACAACGTGCCCTTCCATACCCTGTCCTTCCCGGCCACGATCATCGGCTCGGGCCAGCCGTGGAAGCTGGTCGACTACCTCAAGTCGTTCAACTACCTCAACTATGACGGCGGCCAGTTCTCGACCTCGCGCGGGCGCGGCGTCTTCATGGATCAGGCCCTGTCGATCCTGCCCGTCGGATTACTGGCGCTGGTGGCTGCTGTCAGCCACGCCCCCGAATCCGCCGACAGCGAGTTCACCTGGGAGAATTTCCAGACCTCGGTGAACAAGGACCTCGCCGACGTGCTGGGCAACCTCGTCTGCCGCGTCACCAAATTCTGCATCGCGAAATTCGGCGCCGACCGTGCCTGCAGGCGGCAGCTTCGGCCCACAGGAAACCGCGCTGATCGCCGACCTTGGCGCGCGCATCACCGAATACGCCGCCCTGATGGAGGCGATGGAGGTGCGCAAGGCCGCAGCCGAATTGCGCGCCATCTGGGTGATCGGCAACGAATACCTGCAAGCCGCCGCGCCTTGGACCGATGGTCAAAGACCGACCCGGAGCAGGCGCAGGCGATGATCCGCCTCGCGCTCAACCTGATCCGCGTCTACGCCATCCTGTCGCGCCCCTTCATCCCCGATGCCGCCGCCAGCATGATGGCGGCGATGGGGTCGGACGACTGGACATGGCCCGACGATATTTCCGAGGCCATGCGCGCCCTGCCCGCAGGTCAGGCTTTCTCGGTGCCGGAAAACCTGTTCCGCAAGATCACCGACGAAGAGCGCGCCGATTGGCAAAACCGCTTTGCCGGGGTGCGTGACTAAACCTTCGCGACCAAGCCCTCAGGCGCTGATCAGCTTCACACTGACCAGCGCCAGCACGACGGCCAACAGAACCCGCAAGGCCCGCTCGGGCAGATAGGGCGCGGCCAGCGAGCCCAGCGCTATGCCGGGCAGTGAGCCTACCAGCAGCAAAACAAGCATCGTCCAATCGACATCGCCCAACCACCAATGCGCCAAGCCGGCCAGCAGGGTCAGCGGCACGGCATGGGCAATGTCCGATGCGACAAGGCGCAGCGTCGGCAGGCGTGGATAAAGGATCAACAGCGCCGTCACCCCGATCGCCCCGGCCCCGACCGAGGTCAGCATGACGAGGCTTCCGATCACCGCCCCAACGGCCACCGTCTGCCAGGCCGGGCTCTCGCCCGCTCCGGCAAGGCGCGGCGCGAAAAAGGCAACAAAGCGCAGCCGGAAGACCAGAATAAGCGCGGTCAGGGCCAAGACCACTCCCAGCAGAAAGGCGGTCCAGCCGCCCCTGCTCGCTTGCAAATCCCAATGCAACATCAACGCCAAGGTCAAAAGCATCGCCGGAACCGAGCCCAGCGCCAAGCGCCGCACGATCCGCCAGTCCACCGACCCCGCCCGCGCATGGATCACCGATCCCAGCGATTTGGTGCAAGCGGCATAGAGCAGATCGGTCCCCACCGCCGTCGCCGGATGTACCCCGAACAGGAGAACCAGCAGCGGCGTCATCAACGACCCGCCCCCGACCCCGGTCACCCCGACAATCGCGCCCACGGCAAAACCCGACAGGGAATAGAGCAAATTCAAATCACCAAGGCCCATGCGTCCCTCCCCTAGAACGCCGCCAGCAAAGCCGCGGCGGAGCCCCTTGAGTCAAACACCAAAATAATATCTACCGATATTATCGTCTATCTGTTGCCCAGATCAAACAACCAGATGCAAGCGCCGCACCGGCGTGCTAAAAGCGCAGCCATGGAAGATCCGCGCAAATTCATCGCCAAGGGCTCGGCGCATGTGACCCTCGCCACCCCGGTGGCTCCCCTCGACGTGGCTTTCGTGCTCTTGCCGAAGTTCACCATGCTGGCGTTTTCCTCGGCCATCGAACCGCTGCGCATGGCCAACCAACTGACGCAAAGCGCGCTGTTCCGCTGGCAGGTGCTGTCCGAAGACGGCGGCCCGGTCGCCTGCTCCAACGGCGTGCCGGTGATGGCCGAGGCCGCCTGGCCGCAAGCCAAGCCCGAAGGCATGGTGCTGGTCTGCTCGGGGGTCGAGCCCGAAGGCAAGGCCTCAGCCGCCCTCGGCGACTGGCTGCGCAGCCTGTGGCGGCGCGGTCGCGTGGTGGGCGGGCTCTGCACCGGAGCCTATGCGCTGGCCCAGGCCGGCATCCTCAAGGGCCACCGCTTTACCCTGCATTGGGACAATATCGCGGGCTTTGTCGAAAACCACCCCGATCTTATGCCGGCCCGGCAGGTCTTCTGCATCGACGACCGCGTGCTCAGCTGCGCAGGCGGCGTGGCCGCCGCCGATCTGATGCTGAAACTCATCTCCGACCGCTGCGGCCCGGTGCTGGCGCAAGAAGTCATGAACATGTGCCTGCTCACCCGGCGCCGCGACGAGGCGGATCAGCAGATCACCTCGCTCGCCGCCCGCCTTGGCACCCGGCACGACAAACTGCTGCAAGCCGCAGCCTACCTCGAGGCGCGCATCGAAGAGGACTTCGATCTCGACGCCTGCGCCGCCCATCTCGGCCTGTCGCGCCGCCAGATCGAGAGGCTGTTCAACGCCCACCTCAACACCACGCCGGTGCGCTTCATGAACGATCTGCGCCTGGCGCGCGGCCGCTCGCTGCTGGCGGAAACCGATATGAAGGTCACCGAGGTCGCCGTCGCCTGCGGCTATGCCTCGACCTCGCATTTCTCCAAGAGCTTTCGCAAGAAATACGGCTCCTCGCCCTACCGTTTCTCGCATTTCGGCGGTTGATCCCGCGGCAGGCCTGCGCCTCCGGCGGGGATATTTTTGCCAAGATGAAATGCCCTTCGCTTTCATCTTGGTCCAAATATCCTGGGGGCGGGCTTTGGTCTTGACCAAAGACCGGGGGCAACGCCCCCCTGCTTGAGACCGGCGGGCAAGCCCCCTGCTTGCGTGCCACCGGGTCAACGGCTAAGGAAAGCCAACCCAATGGAGGTGGCCGATGCCCAGCTTTCTTGACACCAGAGATGCCGATTTCGAGGCAGGTTTCGCAGCGCTCTTGGGCATGAAGCGCGAAGAGGCCGAGGATGTCGATCAGGCCGTCGCCGCGATCATCGCCGATGTGCGCGCGCGCGGCGATGCGGCGGTGATCGATCTGACCGCGAAATACGACCGGCTCCGCCTGACGGCTGCAACCCTTGCCTTCACGCCCGAGGAAATCGAGGCCGAATGCGCCAAGGTCTCGCCCGAAGACCGTGCCGCCCTTGAACTCGCCGCCGAGCGCATCCGCGCCTATCACGTCCGCCAGATGCCGCAGGACGCCTCCTGGGTCGATCCCGAGGGTGCCACACTGGGCTGGCGCTGGACGCCGGTTATCGGCGGCGGGGCTCTATGTGCCGGGCGGGATCGCGTCTTATCCCTCTTCCGTGCTGATGAATGCCGTGCCCGCCAAGGTCGCAGGCGTGGCCCGCCTTGCCATCACCTGCCCGACCCCTGACGGCGTGGTCAACCCGTTGGTGCTGCTCGCCGCGCGCATCGCAGGCGTCGACGAGATCTACCGCATCGGCGGCGCGCAGGCGGTGGCAGCCCTGGCCTATGGCACGCAGACCATTCCAGCCGTCGACAAGATCACCGGCCCCGGCAATGCCTATGTCGCGGCCGCCAAGCGCCGGGTGTTTGGCCGCGTCGGCATCGACATGATCGCCGGCCCTTCCGAGATTCTGGTGATCGCCGAGGGTGACAACGACCCCGACTGGATTGCCCTCGACCTTCTTTCCCAGGCCGAACACGATGCCTCGGCGCAATCCATCCTGATCACGCCGGATGCGGGCTTTGCAGCCAGGGTCACAGCGGCGGTGGAAAAGCGCCTCGAAACCCTCGAGCGCCGCGACGGTCGCAGGCGCCTCCTGGCGCGACAATGGCGCCGTCATCATTTGCCGGGATCTGGCCGAGGCCGCCACCCTGTCAAACCGCATCGCCCCCGAGCACCTCGAGCTTTGCACCGCCGACCCCGAAGCCTTGAGCCAGCAGATCAGCCATGCCGGGGCGATCTTCCTTGGCGCCTGGACCCCCGAGGCGATTGGCGATTACGTCGGCGGGCCCAACCACGTGCTGCCCACCGCCCGCTCGGCGCGGTTTTCGTCCGGGCTTTCGGTGATGGATTTCCTCAAACGCACCACTCTGGCCAAGATGACCCCCGAAGCCCTGCGCCGCATTGGCCCCGCCGCCGAGCGGCTGGCGATCTCGGAAAGCCTGCAAGCGCATGGCCTCTCGGTGCGCGCCCGGCTTGACCGGCTCAATCAAGACTGATCTTTCGGCAGATTGTTGCCGCCAAGCCTGCCCGGCAGGCAGCCTGGCGGCGCTTGCAGTCCTGCCCGCCAAACCCTCTATACGCGGGGTAAACTTATCGGCTATCTCCCTGTAACGGGCGGCCGCCGCCCCCGATCAAGTTGCCAAGGACGCCGCGATGACCCGTATCTGTGCCATAGAGATCGACGAACAGGGCCTGAGCCGCCCCACGCCCGAGATCGAGCAAGAGCGCAAGGTGGCGATCTTTGATCTTCTGGAAGACAACAGCTTTGCCCTGCCCGCCCGCGAAGACCGCGTGGTGCCTCCCGGCCCCTACCGCCTTGGCCTTGCGATCCGCGATGGCCGGCTGGTCTTTGACCTTGCCACCGAAGCCAGTGAAAAATTTGGTGAATTCCACCTCTCGCTCGGCCCCTTCCGCCAGGTGGTCAAGGACTACTTCCAGATCTGCGAGAGCTATTTCGAGGCGGTCAAGCGCCTGCCGCCCAGCCAGATCGAGGCCATCGACATGGCGCGGCGCGGCATCCACAACGAGGGCGCCTCGGTGCTGCAGGAACGCCTCGCCGGCAAGGCCGAGGTCGATGCCAACACCGCGCGCCGCCTCTTCACCCTGATCTGCGTCCTGCACTGGGGCTGAGCATGAGCTTTCCGCAATCGGTGCTGTTTTGTTGCGACCACAATGCCGTCCGCTCGCCGATGGCCGAGGCGATGATGAAGAAATTCTACGGCCAGCGCGCCTATGTGCAATCGGCGGGCTGCCGCAATGACATGGAAATCGACGGTTTTTCCATCGCCGTCTGCGCCGAGATCGGCATCCAGCTCGACCGCCACCGCTCGCGGTCTTTTCAAGAGATGGAGGATCTCGGCGAAGACCTCAGCCAGTTCGATCTGATCATCGCCCTCTCGCCCTCCAGCCGCCATGCCGCCCTCGATCTGACGCGCAGCTACCATCTCGAGGTCGAATACTGGCCGATCATCGACCCGACCGCCCTTGGCGAAGGCCGCGACGCCAAACTCGCCGCCTACCGCCAGGCCCGCGACCAGATCAAATCGCAGATCCTGTCGCGCTTCGGCCCGCCCACGACCTGAATCGCATCCTCTCTCCAGAATTCCCGATATCCCGCGGGGCAAGCACCTGGCCTCAGCCGCGCGCCGGCATCAGGTTCGGCCCGAACTTCGGCAAATTCGCCTCGATCCAGCCGGTCAGGGCCGCCACCCGTTCCGCCGCCTCGCGCCCCAGAGGCGTCAGCGAATAGACCACATGCGGCGGCACCACCGGATGCGCCACCCGCAAGACCAGCCCGTCCCCCTCCAACTGCTGCAGGCATTGCGCCAGCATCCGCTCTGACACGCCCCCCACCGCCCGGCGCAGCGCCGAGAACCGCGCCTCGCCACGCAACAGCACGATCAGCACCAAGACCCCCCACTGACTGGTCAGATGCTTGAGCACCTGCCGCGAGGGGCATTCCGCCGCCAGCACATTCGGCTCCAAAGCTCCGTCCATCGCCTGCTCCTTTTTCTTACACTAACAAAAATGTAGGTACTTCCTTTTCGTAAGTAAAGGCGTATCTAGCTGCCATCAACCAAAGGAGACCCCCCATGACCATCGCCATCACCGGAGCCAGCGGCCACCTCGGCCAACTCGCCCTCGCCGCCTTCAAGACCCGCGCGCCCCAGACCGAGGTTATCGCGCTTGCCCGTGACCCCTCCAAGCTCCGCGCCCCCTCCCGCGCCTTCGACTACACCAAGCCCGATGCCGATGCTCTGAAGGGCGTCACCACTCTGGTGTTGATTTCCTCCAATGATTTCAATGACCGCGCTGGCCAGCACCGCAATGTCATCGCCGCCGCCAAAGCCGCAGGCGTCAAACGCATCGTCTATACCTCGATCCTCAAGGGCGAAAAATCCCCGATGATCCTCGCCGCCGACCATATCGAAACCGAAGCAGCCCTGAAAGCCTCCGGCCTCGCGGTCACCCTGTTGCGCAACGGCTGGTATACCGAGAATTACACCGGCGCTTTGCCCGCCTCGGTCGCCTATGGCAGCCTGATCGGCGCTTCCGGCGAGGGCGAGATCGCCTCCGCCGCCCGCGCCGACTATGCGGAGGCCATCGCGGTCACCGCTCTGGACGACGCCCATGCGGACAAAACCTATGAACTCGCGGGCGACACCGCCCACACCATGCAGGATTTCGCCGCCGAGGTTTCCAAAGCAGCGGGCAAACCCGTCAGCTTCACCAATCTGCCGCAAGCCGACTACGCCAAGGCGCTCGAAGGTTTCGGCCTGCCCGCAGGTTTTGCCGCCATTCTGGCCGACAGCGACACCGCCGCGGCCAAGGGCGCGCTCTTTGACGACAGCCACACCCTCTCGACCCTGATCGGCCGTCCCACCACCCCGATCGCCACCACGATCAAAGCCGCGCTCTGACCGCGCGACGCCCCCAACGGGTCGCATCCGGCGCTTCAACCGCCGGATGCGATCTGGACCCAATGCCGCTTGCGTGCCACAACTAGGCCAGATGCCCCCAAGCCCGAGGCCCAGATGACCCGACAAGCCACCGAATCGCTGATCGCCGCCTATTACGCCGCCTTCAACGCCGAAAACCCGGATGGCATGCTGGCCTGCGTCACCGATAGCGTCGAGCACCGTGTCAACGAGGCCGGCATCCGCCGGGGCCGCCAGCTCTTTGCCGAGTTTTGCGCCCATATGGGGGTCAGCTACCGCGAAAATCTCAAGGATATCCAGATCTTCGCCAATGAAGACGGCAGCCGCGCCGCTGCCGAATTTGTGGTGCACGGCCTTTATCTGCAAACCGACCCCGGTCTGCCCGAGGCGCGCGGCCAGCAATACATCCTGCCCGCAGGCGCGTTTTTCGACATCGCGGACGGCAAGATTGCCCGCATCACCACCTTTTACAACCTCGCCGACTGGATCGCTCAGGTCTCAGCATGATCAGCCTGCGCAGCCTGACCGGCGCCGACCTCGAAGCCGCGCTCGACGGCGTCGCCCGCCTGCGCATCACGGTTTTCCGCGACTGGCCCTACCTCTACGATGGCAACCTCACCTATGAGCGCGCCTATCTGGACAGCTACCGCGACAATCCCGGCGCGCTGCTGGTCGGCGCTTTCGACGGCGAGACCCTCGTCGGGGCCTCGACCTCGACGAAAATGGAAGACCACGCCGCAGAATTCGCCGCCCCCTTCCGCGCGCTTGGCCAACCGTTGGAAACCATCCTTTACGGCGCTGAATTGGTGATTCTGCCCGAATATCGCGGCCAAGGCCTTGGCACCCAGTTCATCCAGAAACGCGAGGCCCATGCCCGCACCTTGGGTCGCAGCCACGTCGCCTTCTGCTCGGTCGAGCGCCCGGCAGATCATCCGCTGCGCCCGGCCAATGCCCGCTCCAACGATGCCTTCTGGCGGCGCAACGGCTATGCGCCCCTGCCCGGCGTCAAGGCCGAGTTTTCGTGGAAGGATATCGGCGACGCGCAGGAAAGCAGCAAGCAGCTGCAATTCTGGATGCGCAAGATTTAAGGACCCGCTATGAAAATCGCCGCCGCCGCCTATCCCTTGACCGAATTTGCCAGCTTTGCGCAGTATCAGGCCAAGATCACCGCCTGGGTCGAAGACGCCGCAGCCCAAGGGGCAAAGCTGCTGGTCTTCCCCGAATATGGCGCGATGGAGCTGGCCTCGCTTGGCGGGCGCGGGGTATCTAGCGACATCGAAGCCGCCTTGTTCGAGGTGGCACGGCACCAGCCGCAGGTCGATGCCCTGCACCTCGGCCTCGCCGCCCGGCACAATCTCTATATTCTTGGCGCATCGGCTCCCTCTTTCAACGGCCCCCGCCCCTCGAATCGGGCGGTGTTCTATGGGCCAAAGGGAATCCTCGGGCATCAGGATAAACAAATCATGACCCGATTTGAGCGCGAGACCTGGAATGTCATCCCCGACGATCCGCTCCAGCTGTTCGACACACCCCTCGGCAAGATCGGCGTGCTGATCTGCTACGACAGCGAATTCCCCTTGCTGGCTCGCGCCCTGATCGAGGCCGGGGCCGAGATCCTGCTGGTGCCCTCCTGCACCGACAGCTTCGCAGGCTTTACCCGTGTCCGGCTTGGCGCCATGGGCCGCGCCTTGGAAAATCAATGCATTACCGTCCATAGTCCCACCGTCGGGGATTGCGATTTCTGCCCGGCGGTCGATGAAAACCATGGCCGCGCCGCGATCTACGGCCCGCCCGATCACGGTTTTCCTGCCAACGGCATTCTGGCCGAAACCGCGCTGGACGCGCCCGGCTGGGCGATTGCCGAGGTCGATCTTGCTGCCATCCACGAGCTGCGCCGCAATGGTGGCGTGCTCAACCACCAGCATTGGGATGAACAAGCCAGCCGCCTCGCCCGCGGCGTCAGTTTGTTAAAATAGTTTTAAGACGCGCGGCTAAGTCCTTGATCGCAAAGAAGCGGACTTCGGTCCCAACGCGGGACCGCCCTCCCGCCCCGGCGATCTCTGCGCAATTTTCCGCTTGATAACGCCCCCAAACAGGCGCATATGCCCGCCCGTGCCTGCGGCTTCCGCGGGCTAAATCCTATTGGAGAGACCATGGCCAAGGAAGATATCCTCGAATTCCCCGGTGTCGTGAAGGAACTCCTGCCCAACGCGACTTTCAAGGTTGAACTCGAAAACGGCCATGAATTGATCGCAGTGATGGCAGGCAAGATGCGCAAGAACCGCATCCGGGTTCTGGCAGGCGACAAGGTGCAGGTAGAGATGACCCCCTACGACCTGTCCAAGGGCCGCATCAACTACCGCTTCAAGTAAATTGCGGCTCATTCTCGGATCAGGCAGCCCGCGCCGGAAGGAACTTCTGGCGCAACTGGGGATCACGCCCGACGCCATCCTCCCCCCCGACATCGACGAGACGCCGCAAAAGGGCGAACTGCCCCGCCCCTACTGCGCCCGTCTCGCCCGCGAGAAGGCGGCAGCGGTCGAGGCCGGTCCCGATGACATCGTGCTCTGCGCCGACACCACCGTCGCGCTTGGCCGCCGCATTCTCGGCAAGCCGGAAAACGCCGGCGAGGCGGCCCGCTTTCTTACCGATCTGGGCGGGCGACGCCATCAGGTGATCACCGCCGTCGCCGTGCGCCGTGGTGCCCGGATCTGGGCCCGCGAGAGCGTCTCTGCCGTCAAGATGAAGCGGCTTTCCGACCAGGAGTTGAACGCCTACCTCGCCAGCGGCGAATGGGAGGGCAAGGCCGGAGCCTACGCCATTCAGGGCATGGCCTCGCGCCTTCATCCCCTGGATCTCGGGCAGTTTCACCGGCATCGTCGGCCTGCCCCTCGCTGAAACCACCGCCCTGCTGCAAGCCGCAGGCTACCCGCTCTGGAGCCGGACATGACCCGCCTTGTGTTGCTTGATACCCTGAAAGATCGCCCCGCCGCCGCCCTTCTGGTCGATGGCCGCCTCGAAGATCTCGCCATCGACCCGATTGATGACGCGCCCCTGCCCGGAGCGATCTACCGCGCCGTCGCTGACCGACCGATGAAGGGGCAAGGCGGGCTTTTCGTCAAACTCCCCGAAGGCTCGGGCTTTCTGCGCCAGACTGCGGGCATCGCGCCGGGCCAACGCCTGCTGGTCCAGATCACCGGCCCAGCCGAGGCGGGCAAGGCCTATCCCGTCACCACACGCCTGCTGTTCAAATCCCGCTACGCCATCGTCACCCCCGGCGCCCCCGGCCAGAATGTCTCGCGCCGCATCAAGGACGAAGACCTGCGCGCCGAACTTGAGGCCCTTGCGGCCGAAGCGATGACCGGCGCGGCTGAGACCCTTGGCCTGATCCTGCGCTCTGCCGCGGCGGAGGCCGATGCCGATGAGGTCAGCGAAGACATCACCGCCATGCGCGATCTGGCAGAGGCCGTGCTGGCCGATCTTGACGGTGGCCCCGAACTGCTGGTCGAGGGTGCCGCCGCCCACGAGACCGCCTGGCGTGACTGGGCCGATCCTGCGCCCGATGAGGTAATCGACGGCGGCTTTGCCGATCACGGCGTGCTCGAGATGCTCGACGATCTGCTTAGCCCGCGTGTGCCGCTGGGCGAGGGTCACATGATGATCGAACCCACCCGCGCCCTGATCGCGGTCGATGTGAACACCGGCCGCGACACCACGCCCGCAGCCGCCCTCAAGGTCAATATCGCCGCCGCCCGCGAACTGCCGCGCCAGTTGCGCCTGCGCGGTCTGGGCGGTCAGATCGTGGTCGATTACGCCCCGATGCCAAAGAAAGACCGCGCCATCCTAGATCAGGTGATCCGCGCCGCCTTCAAGGCCGAGAGCGAAATCAATATCGCCGGCTGGACCACGCTTGGCCTGCACGAGATGACCCGCAAGCGCGACCGCCTGCCCCTGCGCGAGCTTCTCGCATGAGCTGCCCGATCTGTGCGCGGGAAACCGACCCCAAATACAAGCCGTTCTGCTCGCGCCGCTGCGCAGATATCGATCTGGGCAAGTGGCTTACCGGCTCTTACGTCCTCCCCGCCGAGGCCATCGACGACGAAAACCCCGTTGAAGACGACGAGCCACCGCGCCGCCCACAATGATCTGCAAAGCGCCGCATTTTTTTCGTCAAAACCCTCTGGACAGCCCCGCGCCCCTCGCGTATCACGCCCCCACCAAGCGGCCCTAGGCCCCAAGGCCCCGTGCCCGGATAGCTCAGTTGGTAGAGCAGCGGATTGAAAATCCGCGTGTCGGCGGTTCAAATCCGTCTCCGGGCACCACTTCTTCCCCCTGCCAAATATCAAAAAACTCTCTGCATCATGGGGTTATAGCCTTCACGGCACATTTTGAGGCGTTTGGGCAAGCTCATCGCCTGTGGCCGGGCAGCTCCGCGCCAAATCAACTGCGGCGATCTGATTTATTTTAAGAATTGCCCTCAGAAAGAGAAAAAAGCGCGGCATGACGATTGAAATGACAGCGCTATCATTACAAATTGCTCGAAACCGACTTAAGTGAGAAGCTAGACGTTGCCGCCTTCGGTTAGCAGAACACTCCGGCGGTTGAATGCGCCCCCGGCGAACCAGGATTTGAAAAGGGAATGACCATGACCAAGCGTATCGTTTTCACCGGGGGCACCGGCAAGGCAGGGCGCGAGGCTGTGCCGCATCTGCTCGCCAAAGGCTATGACATTCTGAACGTCGATCTCAAGCCGCTGTCCTTGCCCGGCGTGAACACGCTGATCACGGATCTGACCGACGGGGCACAGACCTTCAACGCGCTGACAAGTCATTTCGGGCTGGACCGCTACGAAGATGGCAAGGTGCCTGGGCCAGTCGATGCCGTGGTGCACTTCGCGGCCATCCCTCGCGTCGGGATCGAGCCTGATAACAAGACCTTCACCGCCAATGTCGTCTCGACCTACAACGTGATCGAAGCGGCGATGAAACTGGGCATCCGCAAGGTCATTGTGGCTTCGTCCGAGACGACCTACGGGGTTTGCTTTGCCGAGGGCGACAAGGATTATCATTCCTTCCCACTGGATGAAAGCTATGACAGCGACCCGATGGACAGCTATGGCCTGTCCAAGGTGGTGAACGAAAAGACCGCCCGTGCCTTTGCCATGCGCTTTGGCGCGGATATCTATGCTCTGCGGATCGGCAATGTGATCTCGCCGGAAGACTACGCAAACTTCCCCGGTTTTCTGGCAGACCCGCCCAGCCGCAAGCGCAACGCCT
Source organism: uncultured Alphaproteobacteria bacterium (assembly GCA_963815275.1). Classification (GTDB taxonomy): domain Bacteria; phylum Pseudomonadota; class Alphaproteobacteria; order Rhodobacterales; family Rhodobacteraceae; genus Cypionkella. The sequence goes on along the minus strand of CAWFGD010000011.1, from coordinate 44,447 downwards.
GGAGCTATATCGACGCCCGCGATCTGGGCGAGATCGTGCATCTTTGTCTGCAAAAGGACGGCCTTGGCTATCAGGTCTTCAACGCGGTGAATGACAGCATTACCGCCAATGAGCCGACCGAAAGTTTCCTTGCCAAATACGCCCCCAACACGCCGATCACCCGCAAGATGGGCGAGTGGGAAGCGCCGATTTCGAACCAGAAGGCGCGTGATGTATTGGGGTTCAAAGAAGCGCACCCTTGGCGTAGATACATGAAGGCCTAGAAGGAATGCGCGACACATGGCAAAGCAAAGGTATCGGCTGACGGACCGGAAAAGCAAGGTCACCGTCAGTGATGTTGCCCGCCTCGCAGAGGTCAGTGACAGCACCGTGTCGCGCATCATGCGCGGGCAAGGGCTGGTGGCCGACGCCACCCGCGAAAAGGTCATGGCGACGGTTCGGGCACTTGGATACGTGCCGAACCGCATCGCGGGATCTCTTGCCTCGCTTGACAGCCGCCTCGTGGGGGTTGTTATCCCATCGCTCTCCAACATCGTGTTTCCCGAAATCTTGCAGGGTATCAACGCCGGGCTTGTCGGGACCAACCGCCAGTCGGTGATTTCCGTAACGGACTACGATCCAGACAAGGAAGAGGACGTGGTCCGTAACCTCCTGGCCTGGCAACCCGCAGCCGTGCTGATTGCGGGCAGCGTTCATACCGATGCCACGCAGAAGATGCTGGAAAACAGCGGCGTCCGGGTGATCGAGTTCATGGAGATCGACCATCCCCCGATTGATACCGCGGTTGGGCTTTCCCATGTTGCCGCAGGCAAGGCCGCTGCCCGGCACCTGTTGCAGCGCGGCTACCGGCGTTTTGGCTATGTTGGCTATGGCGGAACCCGCGATTTGCGGGCGCGGATGCGCTATCGGGGCCTGTGCGAAGGGTCTGGCCGAGGCTGGTCTTGGCTTTCGTGGCCGAGTGCGTATCAGACGGGCAAACCACTGTCGCCAAGGGCAAGGCCCAGACCGCCGAAATCTGCGCCCGGCTGCAGGATCTGGATGTGCTGACCTTCAGCAGTGACGACATGGCCGTGGGCGGTCTGTTTCACTGTCTGGGCGCGGGCATCCGGGTGCCCGAGGATCTGGGCCTCTTTGGCTTCAACGGCCTCGATATCGGTCGCGCCCTGCCGCAACCCTTGTCCACCGTCCGCACCAACCGGTTCGAGATTGGCAAACGCGCGGTCGAAGAGTTCCTGTCGACCCCGACCCGCCCCGATCAGCCCCAGATCATCGATACCGGCTTCGAGATCTTCGAAGGCGCAACCGCCTGACAGCGCATCGCAGGCAGGACAAAGGGCGCCCGGACCAGCCGGACGCCCCTTATTCATGTCAGTCAGAGTTCACTTCTGGATGCAGGTGTCGACGGTGTCCTTGGTGCACTCGTCCAGACCGGTAAAGATCGGGTCGGCGACGGCTTCGCCCTCGATCAGATCGATCATGGCGCCCGGTGCGAGGTAGCCCATTTCAAACGGACGCTGACCGACCAGAGCGGTGACCAGACCTTCGCGCGCCAGATCAACCTCGGCGCCGATGGTGTCGGCAGCGCCGATGACGAAGTCATTGCTGGCGATACGGTCTGCCATCGGGGTCCCATCAGGTCGCGGTAGGGCTGCGGTGCGCCAAACAGCGGCCAGCCGCCCATGATGCCGAAGGCGTCCAGATCGGGGTTGGCCGCCAGAATGTCGGTCATCGCCTGAACGCCCTTGGCGCCGTCGTCATTGGTGAACACCGGGCAACCGGGCGCTTCGGTCCAGCCACCTTCACCGGCCAGCGCGGCCAGGCCGGGCGTGCCGGTCAGCGCGTCGCGCATACCTTGCGCGCGGCGCAGGATGTTGTCGGCGCCGGGGTTGCCCTCGATCGTGCAGATGGTGCCGCCATTCGGCTTGGCCGCCTTGATGTATTCGCCGATCCGCTGGCCCATCAGGGTGTTGTCGGTGCCCAGATAGGTCTTGCGCAGGCCGCATCTTCGGCGGCAAGGTCAGCGTCCAGCGTCATGATCGGAATCGTCGGCGCAGCGGTCTTCAGGGTCTGCGCGATCAGCTTGGCGTTCGACGGCGAGATGGCCATGGCCACGGTCGTCGGTTTGCCCAGCATGTCCTGCACGATCTGCGCCTCACCAGCTTCATCCGAGGTAGAGGCCGGGCCGGTGTAGAAACACTCATACTCGCTGTCGGCGTTCTCGCAGTTCCACTTCTGGCAGCCCTGATTGATCGCCTCGAAGAAGGGGTTGTCCAGACCCTTTCACCACGATCACGAGTTGCTTCTTCTCTTGGGCAAAGCCGGCGCCGGTGCCAAGCGCCAGAACGGCGGCCGCAGTGGCCAGCATCAAAGTCTTCTTCATGTCAGCAGTCCTCCCATAAAAGCCGCGCTTCTTTGGCGGCAAAGTGTTGATGTCTTTCTGCGCAGATCCGGAGGCTTGCGTTGCCCCTTCGTGAAAACTGGATCGTGACGCGCAGCTCCCCAAGTGCGTCAACAGTTCAAATCCGTGCGCTTCGCTGCCTGCCCGAAGCCCACCTGATTCTCAAAGAAAAATAACAGAAACCAGATTTTATGACAGCGCTATTATTCCAAATATTTCATTGACTTTGCAGGAATCTCGGAATATTGTTTGAGGCCAAATATGACGGATCGAGCCAAGTTTTTGGGCCAGCGGCCAAGCACCGATCTGACATTTCGACGCAGCACAAGCCCCGGAATGCAGGGCTTGAAACACGCGACGCCTTGTTGAACTTTCGGGGAGGGAAGTAGTCAAAGTGGCAGTTCTGGAGCTGAAACATATTTCCAAGCATTTCGGTGCCATCGAAGCGGTCAAGGACGTGTCCTTCTCGCTCGAGGCGGGCGAGGTCATCGGCCTGATGGGCGATAACGGCGCGGGCAAATCCACGCTGGTCAAGATGATGGCCGGGCAACTTCCGGCCCAGCTGCGGCACCATTCGATGGACGGCAAGGAAATCGTCATGCACCGCCCGGTCGAGGCGCGCGAGCATGGGATCGAGATCGTCCACCAGGATCTGGCGCTGTGTGACAACCTGACGGCAGCCGCCAACGTCTTTCTGGGCCGCGAGTTGCGGCATCGGGTTTCGGGCCGTTCAAGATTCTGGACTATCCGCGATGTACCGCCGCGCTGGCGAAATCTTTGCCGAGCTGAAATCCGAAACCCGGCCCCGCGATCTGGTCAAGAAGATGTCGGGCGGCCAGCGTCAGGCCGTGGCCATCGCCCGCACCCGTCTCAGTCCAATGCCAAGATCGTGCTGATGGACGAACCGACCGCCGCCATCTCGGTGCGCCAGGTGGCCGAGGTGCTGAACCTGATCCGCCGTCTGCGCGATCAGGGCATCACCGTGGTGCTGATCAGCCACCGGATGCCCGACCTCTTTGCCGTGGCCGACCGGGTCATCGTGATGCGGCGCGGCACCAAGGTCGCCGACAAGGACATCGCCAAAAGCTCGCCCGAAGAAGTGACCGGCCTGATCACCGGCGCCATCGAAACCGTCTGACCTCTTTCGCAAAGGCTTCCATGACAAGCTCGCTGACAATTCCATCGACCAAAAGCAGCAGACCTGGCTGTCCAGCCTGTTTGGCCAGCCAGACCTTCTGGGTGTTCATCGCCGTGATCGTGGCGAGCATCGCCCTGTCCTTCGCGACGGACAGTTTTGCCACTCAGCAAGAACCTGTACAACATCACCCGCAACGTCACCTTCACCGCGATCATCGCGCTGGGCATGACATTGGTCATCATCACCGGCGGGATCGACCTGTCGGTCGGCTCGGTGCTGTGCCTGTGCAGCATGGTGCTGGCGGTTGTCATGCACGCGGGCTACTCGATCGAGGTCGGGATTGCGGCCTCGATCCTGACCGCGCTTGGTGGTGGGGGCGTTCAACGGGTTCCTGATCGCCTATATCGGGCTGCCGCCCTTTGTGGTGACGCTTGGGGATGCTGTCGGTGGCGCGCAGTCCTGGCGATGGTCGCCTCGGGCAACACCGTGGTGTTCGAATTCGGTCCCGACCATGACCTGCTGCTGGCCCTGGGTGGCGGCGCTTGGTTCTTCGGGATCGCGAACCCGGTCATGTACACGATCGTTCTGGGCCTGCTGACCGGCTTCGTGCTGCGCTGGACCCGCTTTGGCCGCCATGTCTTCGCCATCGGCGGCAATGAACATGCCGCGACCCTGACCGGGGTGCCGGTCAAGATGATCAAAGTCGTGGTCTATATGATCTCTGCTCTGTCCGCTGGCATCGCCGGGATCGTGCAAACCGGCTGGCTTGGCGCGGTGACCACCAACATCGGCGCCGGGATGGAGCTGCAGGTGATCGCCGCGGCCGTCATCGGCGGGGCGAACCTTGCCGGTGGCGGTGGCACGGCTCTGGGCGCCATCATCGGCGCCATGCTGATCGAGGTGATCCGCAACAGCCTTGGGCTTTTGGGGATCAACGCGTTTTGGCAAGGCAGCTTCATCGGTGGGGCTATCCTGTTTGCGGTCATGTTCGACCGCTTGGCCAACTACCGCAGAAATACCTGAGCAGCGGCGCGGGCGCGATCCAACCCCGAGGGGAGACGGTGCAGATGAAACTTGGCGTGGTCGGACTTGGGTCGATGGGTTACGGCATGGCCGCGTCCCTGCTGCGGGCTGGCCATGCCGTCTGCGGATCGGACGTCAACCCGGAGGCCGTGCAGCGCTTGCAGGCAGAGGGAGCGGAACCGGATCTGGCCAGCGCAGCCTCTGGCTTTGCGGCGCTGGTGATCGTGGTGCTGAATGCCGCTCAGGTCGAGGCGGTGCTGTTTGGCGCTGACGGTCTTGCGCCCCGCCTTGCGAAGGGGGCGGTGGTGATCTGCTGCGTCACCGTGGCGCCGGATTTTGCCCGTGCCATGGCCGTGCGCTGCGAGGCTTTGGGGCTGCATTATCTGGATGCGCCGATTTCGGGCGGCTCGGTCAAGGCGGCGCAGGGCAAGCTGTCGGTGATGGCATCCGGCGCGCCTGCGGCCTTTGCCGCGGCGCGGCCGGTCTTGGCGGCCACGGCGGAAAAGGTGTTTGAACTGGGCGACAGCGCAGGCCTGGGCTCGGCCATGAAGGCGGTCAACCAGATGCTGGCCGGCGTCCATATCGCGGCAATGGCCGAGGCGGTAACCTTCGGCATGACCCAAGGCGTTTCGCCCGAGAGTTTCCTCTCGGTCATCCCCCATTGCGCTGGCACCAGCTGGATGCTGGAAAACCGCGCGCCCCATGTCGTGGCGGGCGATTACACGCCGCATTCTGCCGTCGACATCTGGCCCAAGGATCTGGGCATCGTGCTGGATGCGGCACGGGCGTCAAAGTTCTCGGCACCGCTGACGGCGGCGGCCTTGCAGCAGTTCGTGGCAGCCTCGGGGATGGGGCTTGGGCGGCAGGACGATGCGGCGGTTGCCAAGGTCTATGCCCGCAATGCCAGCCTGACCTTGCCGGGCGAGGACTAGGCGCATGACCTTTTTCGGCGCGATTGCGGATGATTTCACCGGGGCAACCGACCTGGCCGGGCTTTTGGCGCGCTCGGGTGTGTCGGTCTCGCTGCGGATGGGGCTTCCGGCCGAGCCACCGTCCGACACCGCGCCGATTGAAATCATCGCCCTGAAATGCCGGACCACTCCGGTGGCTCAAGCCGTGGCCGAAGCGCGGGCGGCTTTGGCATGGCTGCGCCAAGCGGGGGCGCAGCGGTTTTTCTGGAAGTATTGCTCGACCTTCGACTCCACGCCCCTGGGCAATATTGGCCCGGTGGCCGAGGCGCTTATGGAAGAGCTTGGCGCGACCCAGACGATCTACTGCCCGGCCTTCCCGGAAAACGGCCGCAGCCTCTTCATGGGCAATCTTTTCGTCGGCGAGCAGCCCCTGTCGGAAAGCCCGATGAAGGACCACCCGCTGACGCCGATGCGCGACAGCAACCTGATGCGCTTGCTGACCCCGCAGGTGACCAAACCGGTGGGTCTGGCGAACCGCCTGACCGTGGCGAAAGGGGCCCTGCCCCAAAGACTGGCAGAGCTTGCCGCAGCCGGGGTCGCGCATGTTGTGGTCGATGCCGTGAGCAATGACGACCTGTCTCTGATCGCCGAGGCCTGCCAGTCGATGCCGCTTTTGACCGGCGGCAGCGCCCTAGCGATGCCGTTGCCGGCGCTCTGGCTGGCGCAAGGGCTGCTGGCCCAGCCGATGCGACAGCCCTGCCCCAGGCCGAGGAGGGCCCGGCCATCGTCCTGTCCGGCTCGTGTTCGGCGATGACCAACCGGCAGGTGGCAGCCTTTGTTGCTGACCATCCCGCGTTCAGGCTTGACCCGGCCGACCTTGCGCAGACCGGCTCTGCTCCGGCGCTGGCCTGGCTCGCGCAGCAGGATCTTGACGCCACGCCGATCCTCTATGCCACCGCGGCACCCGAGGCCGTGAAACAGGCGCAGGCGCTGCTGGGGCCCGAAGTGGCGGGCAAACTTGTCGAGGATGCGCTGGCCGACTGCGCTGTCGCCGCCCTGCGGTTGGGTGTCAGGCGCTTCGTGGTGGCAGGGGGCGAAACCTCGGGCGCTGTTGCCAAGGCGCTCAAGATCAACCGCCTCAACATCGGGGCCGAAATTGCCCCCGGCGTGCCGTGGTGCTTTGCCAAAAGCGGCGGGCATGGCGTTGCCATCACCCTCAAATCCGGCAACTTCGGGCAAGAGGACTTTTTCACCCAAGCGCTCTCGGTGCTGGGATGAGTGTGGAAACCGCCCTGCGCGAGCAGATCTGCGCCCTGGCCAAGTCGATGTTCGACAGAGGGCTGACCAGTGGCTCGAGCGGCAATATCTCGGCGCGTCTGCCGGATGGCGGCCTGCTGGTTTCGCCCACCGGCACCAGCTTTGGCCGGCTGGACCCGGCCCGGCTCAGCCATTTCGACGCAAAAGGCAGGCTGATCGGCGGCGACAAACCGACCAAGGAAATGCCCCTGCACGCGGCCTTTTACGACACGCGGAGCTGTGGCGCGGTGGTGCATCTGCATTGCTGCCACGCCGTGGCGCTGTCGACGCTGCCCGAGGTTGATGACGACAACTTCCTGCCGCCGCTGACCCCTTACGCCGTCATGCAGTTGGGACGCGTCAAGCTGCTTGCCCTACTTCCGCCCCGGCGATCCTGCGATGGGGCAGGCCGTGCGCGGACTGGCCGGCAAGCGCAGTGCCGTGATGCTCGCCAACCACGGCCCGGTCGTGGCGGGCACGCGACCTTGAGGCCGCCTGCAACGCCATCGAGGAATTGGAGGCTACCGCGCGGCTGGCGCTGCTGACCCGCGGCATGGGTCCCCGCCTTTTGACCGGGCCGCAGATAGGCGAGCTCGTCAGCCACTTTGATATCGAGTGGGAGACATGAAATTCTCGGCCAACCTCGGTTTTCTCTGGGCTGACCGCCCCCTGCCCGAAGCCATCCGCGCGGCCAAAGCCGCCGGCTATGACGCGGTGGAATGCCACTGGCCCTATGACACGCCCGAAGCCGACACCCGCGCCGCCTTGCAGGAGACCGGCTTGCAGATGTTGGGCCTGAACACCAGACGCGGCAATCTGGCGATTGGCGAAAATGGGCTGTCCGCCCTGCCGGGCCGCGAGGCCGACGCGCGTGCCGCGATTGACGAAGCGCTGGCCTATGCGCGGGCCACGGGCACGCAAGCTGTGCATGTCATGGCGGGCAATTCGAGCGGGCCGCGCGCAAGAGCGAGCTTCGTGGCGAACCTGACCTATGCCTGCGAGCGGGCCCAGGGCGTCACTCTGCTGATCGAACCCCTCAACGCCTATAACGCGCCGGGCTATTTCCTGAACTCCACCGGTCTTGCCGCCGATATCATCCGCGAGGTGGCTCAGCCCAACCTGCGCCTGATGTTCGACTGCTACCATGTCCAGATCATCGAAGGCGACGTGACGCGACGGCTGGAGGCCTTGCTTCCGCTGATCGGTCACATCCAGATCGCCTCGGTGCCCGACCGGGGCAGGCCCGACCATGGCGAACTCGACTACGGCTATGTCTTGGAACAACTCGCCCGCTTGGGCTGGCAGCAACCCGTCGGTGCCGAATACCTGCCCGGCCAAGACCTCGATATGGGCTGGATGGCCCGCTACAGATACCGCGCAAAGGAACCACAAGATGACTGACAAACCCGTAATCGGCTTTATCGGCCTGGGCTTCATGGGCCACGGCATGGCTCGCAATCTGCGGCTGAAGGGCTATGAGCTTTGGGTCAAAGGCCGCGCCAACCGTGTGCCCGTCGAGAGCCTGCTTGCCATGGGCGCACGCGAAGCGGCCAGCCCGAAAGAAATGGCGCAAACCTGCGATATCATCCACATCTGCCTGTCGAACTCGCCGCAGATCGAGGCGACGATGCGCGGGCCCGACGGCATTCTGGCTGGCGCGCGGCCCGGTCTGATCGTGATCGACACCTCAACCGCCAACCCTGGCTCGACCGAGGCCCTGGCAGCCGAGCTTGCTGCAAAGGGCGGCCACTTCGTCGACGCGCCGCTGGGCGGCACCCCCGTTCAGGCCGAGGCCGGGCAACTCAGCGCGATGGTCGGCTGTGACGCGGCCATTTTCGACCGCGTCGCTCCGGTGATCGGCAGCTGGGCTGCGCGCAGACACCCACATTGGTCCGGTCGGCAGTGGCCACAAGATGAAGCTCTTGATGAACTTCATCGCCTTGTCCTATGCCGCCCTCTATTCGGAAGTCGTGGTCCTGGGGGTCAAGGTCGGGATCTCCCCCCAGACCATTCATGAGGTGATCTCGCCCAGTCGCATGGGCAATGGGTTCTTTGAAACCTTCATGGCTTATGTCGTCGACCGCAACCGCGACAGCCATAAATTCTCGATCGCCAATGCGGCCAAGGACATGCGCTATCTCAACGACATGGCCTCGGATGCCAAGATGATGAATATCATGGCCGCCGCGGCCCAGCATTACTACAGCCATGCGGTTGCGACCGGAAGAGAGCAGGACTACGTCCCGATGCTTTCCGACCTCGTTGGCGCGCTGAACGGGGTCGATATGGCGGGCACCGGCGCAAAGAGCACCTGACAAGTACCGCAGCGGTCGGGCCGCTGCAGAGCCATGCCGCAAAGGCAATTTCAAAGGGGCCTGACCTTGATGATTGCGGCTGAGGTCAGGTGACGCAAGCCCGAGGCAGGGGAACCAGAACAGATCCGCCGCGTTTGTGTTGCGAGCGGCAGATTTATGCCGCGCAAACAAATGGAGACCACCATGTTCCGCAAATTTCTTGCAACAGCCCTGACCACGACGCTTCTGGCCACCGCTGCGCCTGTTTTCGCAGAAACGATGGTGAAAGATGTCGCCGTCACCGCCGATCTGACCGCCGTGCAGAACGAAAGCGCGGGCGCGCATTGGGCAACTTTGTCCGATGACCTGAAGAACGCCATCGTCGCCCGTCTGGGGGCGCTGGTTTCAGAAGATGGACAGGTGCTGAACGTCGAAATCGACTCGGTCGAATTGGCCAATACCTTGCAGTCGGCCGCCGGTGTCGCGGATTCGAAACTGGTCGGCACCGTCTCGGTGACCGGCGAAGACAATTCGAAATTCAACTCTTATATCCTGACCGTAACCTTCGCCGATGCCGGGCCCTTCTTCCCCGAGGGCACCGATCTGACCAAGATCACCAGCGACAGCAAGGAATATTACGACGCGATGATCGCAGCCTTTGCCGATCACGTTGTCGCCAAACTGCAATAACAACTGCAATAAGCTGACACGACAGAGGCCGGATCCACAAGGGTCCGGCCTCTTGCGCACTGGACAGGGGCGCACCCCTCGGCCAGATCAAAGCGCGTCTCAGGCCAGCCGATGCTGCAAGAAGAAGCGGACGAATTCCGCCGAGGCATCCGGCCCCGCGCTGCTGGTATATGATCCGGCAGGGCTACCGCCTGACCAGGCGTGCCCCAGCCCCTCGATCTCCCACAACTCGGCCTGCGACCCGGCTTTTGAAGGCTGGATCGTCTGCTGCACTGCCAGCCCGTTGACGGTGATCCGTTTCGCCTCGCCCCGCTGCGGCACAGATGGCGCGACCTGCTGGTAGACCGCCTGCCCATTGGCGGGTGACACCGTCGCATCCGCCAAGCCGTGAAAGACAATCGTCGGCACGCCCTGCGCCAGCTTGGCACCTTTCGCCCCGGCCCGCATCGCCGCAAATGCCTGCGGCATCGAGGTTGCGGCCCCGACAGCCAGACCCGAATGCACCGCAACCGCAGCAAAGACATCGGGATAGCGCGCGCCAAGGATCGCAGCCGCCGCCCCACCCGCCGACAGCCCCGCGACATAGACCCGCGCCGGATCGACCGCTTCCTGGCCCAGAATATCCTTGACCACGCCCGCCAACAAAGCCGGCTCGCCCCTGCCCCGCGCCTGATCCTCGGCGCGAAACCAGTTCCAGCATTTGTTGGCATTGCCCGCGCTGGTTTGCTCGGGATAGGCCACGACGAAGCCGTGTTGCTCGGCCAGAGCATTCATCGCGGTGCCTGCGGCAAAATCATCCGGAGACTGGGTGCAGCCATGCAGCATGACGATCAGCGGCATCGGTGCCGGGGCGGGTTTGGCCGGGACATAGAGCTTGTAGCCAAGTTGCCCCTGTGCCGAATGATGCCGTCGCGTGGCAAAGGCCGCCCCTTCGGGCAAGGGCTCTGCGGGTCTGCGGACCGGCGCTGCGCTCTTGCCAAAGGCCAGATGCTTCAAAGTCTCGCTCAGCCTGCGACGCGGCCGCGCGGGTGGGTGATCCTGCGCGGGCTCAAGCCGGGCAAAGTTGGTCTGAGTGACCTCAGGGCTGCCAGCCTCCGCGCCACCGGCCAAAGTTGCGCGGATCAGCGCGGTTGCTTCGCTCAAGCGCCCCGATTTGGTCAGTTCGGTGACGCGCTGCATCTGTTTTGGGGAAAAGGGACGCATGGGGTTTCTCTTTCAATTTGAGGTCAGGCAAGCCGGTCGGCCAGCGCGGTCTTCACGGCCAGCGGCGCATGCAAGGCGCCAAGAACCTTCAGCGAAGCAATCGTGGCGCGCGCCAACTCCGGCGTCACGTCCGGCGCGATGATCGCAAGCCCCAGCACGCTGATCTCCAGCATCTCGCCACGGTCTTTCGCGGCCTGCAACTGGGCAAAGCTGATGTGTTGCAGGCCCAGCTCGACGCTTTTGCGGGTGACGACCTGCTTGACCGTCTCGGCATGCCGCTCGATCTGGTTGCGGATCGCGGTGCGGATGAAATCGCTGCGGTTGGAGTAAAAGCCCTCTTGCACCAACAGCTCGATCTGGCCGAGGTCGACGAAGCCGAGGTTGATCGTCAGTTTTTCACTCTCTGGCGGTTTCATCTCTCGCATCCTAGATCATCCATGAGCACTCCATATACCATCCAGATGGATGGTATTCAAGGCAACCTCTGCCTGCTTGACGCAACGGAAGCGCGTTAACCAAGCGCTCATTGCCACGCAAAACTCTCGTCTCGCGAGAAAGCCCCAGATTACGGAGGACTGTCGGGCTTCAAACGCGCTGTCCGAAAACTCTGGCTACCGGCCCATAATTGTCATGCAAGACAGCGTGTTAAGAATATTCGCCGCAGCAATTGCGCCGTTCTCAACCGAGAGGTTCAAAGCCCGTTGCGTCATGTTCGCGCGCTGGTTGGGATCTTGCAGACCTGCTACCACCTCGCCAATGCGCGAGGTATCGCCGTTGCGCAACATCGACCCGGTTTTGGCCAGGCACGAAAACCGCGCCCGCAAATCTTGTCGATCCATTTCACCGGCTTCATTCGGAACCCAGATGGTGGGTAGCCCTATGGCGGTAAATTCATGAAAACTATTATATCCCGCCGCCGAAACCGCGTAATCGAAGGCGGCCAGACAGGGCATGATCGGATAGATTTGCCGATGCATGACCCTGCCCGCGAAGCCCACCAAAGCCGCGTTATCCTGTTCAAGTGGCGATCGCAGAATTACCGGCGTTTCCCCGCCACGCAAGACAGCCTCGACAATCAAAGCCGGCAGGTCGCCCAGATCATGGTTCACCATCGAGCCAAGGCTAAACAGCACGTAGCGCCCCGCGGCATCCAGCTCGAGCCGCCGAAGCGCGGCTTCGCGATCAAGACGCAGCTTGCGCAGATCGCGCCAGATTGGCGGCACCTCGATGATATTGGACGCAGTGTCGTCTTGCGTCGGGCCGCGATCCAGAAGCCCTGCGATGTCTCGGGGTGCAAGGATCAGATCGAAACTCTCACCACGCGGCAAGGCCTCGTGATGGCTGTCGCGCCACATGCCGCGTCGGCACCAGACCGAACGGATTTCAGGCCGCGCGGCCAGGAACTCGAGCACCCCGCGATAGGGCATGTTGCCGTCATAGACAAAAGTGCCAGAGCCGTGGAAATCTGCGGCCTCAAGCAGCGAAAGTGTCAGGTTGTCGTTCCAGGCCTCGACATCAATATCAAGCCCGCGATGGAAGGGCGAGAACTCGCAGGCAAAGCCCGCCTTCCTGACAAACTCCGCGCCGCGCGAAAGGGTGAAAAACGTGGGCGACGGCGTTGCAGCAGAAGCTTCGGCAATGGCCAGCAAACGTGTCAGATGACCCAGACCGACGCCGTTTGAACTCATCATCAAGGCAGGCTTTGCGCCAATATAGGTCGCAGCCTTGCCCAGCAGCGGGGCGGCAGGGCCGGTTCCGCCTTGCGCGACGCGCGCCGGGTCCTGGCCCAAACCGGGTCCAAGGCTTCGAGCCGCGCGACGTAGCTCTCGATCCCAAAGTGGCGGGCGATATGCTTGCGCGCCCCGGCGGCCTGCACCCCACGCGCGACATCATCGCGGCGCAGATTTTCCAGAACCTCACGTACATCTTCAGGCTCGCAGTAAATGCAGGCCGGTCCAAACAGCTTGCGAAACACTGGCGCCACAATGACTGGCAGGCCCGAAGCGGCGGCTTCCAGAATGGCACGACCAAAGGCTTCGACCCAATCACTGCCGTGAAAATAGACCCAGGCATCAAGCGTCGCGAGGTAATCCGCAACCGCGACGCTGCCAAATGGCAGGGTGGTCCAATGCGCAGGCAGGCTGCCATAGCGCTGCCGAAGCTTTGCTGGGTCGGCACCCAGCATCGAGACAGACAGATCGCTGGAGGCCGGGTAAGCGGCCAATGCCTTTTCCAGGGTATCGGGCCATTTCGGCGGGTGTGGCCGCGAGTGCCGCCCCAGCCGCAGCTTTGCCCCAAGCGGTGCGACGAGGCGCTCGGACTGATCCGGCCAATCCGTGATGTCGATCAGATTGGTCCAGTCTTTTGCCACCACCCGCCCGTCGCCCGGATCAAGCCTTTCGCGCACCGCGGGGCCAACCGGGGCAAGCCAGGGGTCCTGCCCGATGATCAGCGCCGCCATTTCTCTGATCTTTGCGGGCGCGTAGCTTGGGCTGCCGTCGGCTTCTCGTGGTGGATGGTGCAGGATCAGCACCGCGGTGTCTGCGGTAATCTGCAGCGGTTCGGCAGGGAAATTGTCAAAGATGATGGGGCTGTGCAGCAAGGCAAAGCGGCAGCTTGCGGCAGTGGCAGAGCCCAAAATCGGCGTATCGGTTTCGATCAGGGCTTGCACCAGTTCGGGATGAAAAACCCGCGCGCGACGGATGATTGTGCTATGAATGGGCTTCAGCGCCGCCGTCAGCCCGGCGCGGTGAGCCGCCTTGACTTCACTGGCCAAGGCGGTCGAGGTTCCACCAGGAAATCGAGGATCGGCAACAAAGATGATGTCGAAGAACAAGGTTGTTTCCTTCGCCCCGAATGATCCACCATCCGCGCCGATGTCTGGTGCGCGCTCGATTCGTCTCAAGCTTAATCGATGGCTGATCCGTCGGACGAAAAAAATGCGTCAGGGCTTTGCGGATCCCTATGGAGTAAGGCCGCAGGCTGCTTCGGAAAGTCTTGCGATGGTTTCGCTGCTGGGGGTTGAGAAAGACCGCGCCGCGCGCCTGGTCGAAGCGGCGCAAACAAAGCTGATGCAGTTTGACAGACTGGTCTTCGTGATGACCGCCGAGGCGCTGGTCGAGGCCACGCGCAGCGGTGCCTTGGTCGAGATAGTGCCGGGGCCGCGCGAGGTTGCCAACAAACCAGCCGAGGCGATTACCCGCTATGTCGCGGCGCGTTTTGAGCAAATTCAGCGAAAATGGCAACCAGATTACCTGCTGCAATACGGGCTTGGCATAGACGACTATATTCGCGAACTCGCGGTCTCGGCACAGGGGCCCGGCGATCAAAGCTTTTGACATGGATAGCTGCCTGTGATAGCAAAATCCCTGTAAATTATACTCTTTTTGGGGCAGATCATGGTCGTTCAGAAGAGGCGCATCGCTCATTTTTTTGCTCTATTTGTCACTGCATTTGCGACGTCTGGCTGCGTGATTGAAGATGAAAAGCCCGTCGTTCATGTCGTCAAGCCACTTGTGGCCAAGCCACTTGCTGCGAAGCGGGTGGCGGGGAAAGCGACCAGTCAGCCGCGAAAGATCATCGTGGGGTATTAAGCCGCAACTGTTTGCGGCAAGCCTGATGGCCAGACGGCCGCCTTTGCAGCCTGGCGTCGCGCTCCGCAGAAAGTCACCGCCTGCAAGGAATGCGCCATGAAACCTTCAATGCTGGCAGTCTGGCTCGCTGTCGCCCTCAGCCTGATCAGCACATCCTTGGTCACTGCTCAGACTGATCCGGTTGCTGCAGATACCCCTTCAAGCATTGCACAAGACGCGCCGCGACTGGCGCTTATCATTGGCAACTCGGCCTACAAGATCGCCAAACCCCTGAGCAATCCTGCCAATGATGCCGACCTAATGGCCGCAACTTTGGAAAAGATCGGCTTTACGGTGACCAAGGTGACCAACGCCGATTACGTGATGATGAACCGGACCGTCATTCAATACGCCAACAGCTTGCCAAAGAATGCGATTTCCTTGGTCTATTACGCCGGCCATGGTGTGCAGGTCGACGGGCAGAATTACCTGCTGCCCATCGACATCGACCCGACCTCAAGGTCGGATCTGCCGTTCTTGTCGCTTTCAGTTGACAAGCTGCTGGGCGTTTTCAAGGATCGCGACGCAGCGGCCAATATCTTTATTCTCGACGCTTGTCGGAACAATCCCTTTGAAGACGATGCGACCCGCAGTGTCGCGGGCGGCGACAGCCGTGGCCTCGCGGCGGTTGTGTCCGGCTTTCGCGGCTCGCTGATTGCCTATTCGACAGGCCCCGGCAAAGTGGCGCAAGATGGCGATGGCGCCAACAGCCCCTATAGTCTGGCGCTGTCCAAAGCCTTGGAGCGGCCCGGACTTTCGATTGAAAGCGTCTTCAAACTGACCCGCACCCAGGTCATCGGTGCAACCGATTACAAGCAGGTGCCATGGGAAAACTCATCGCTGACCCAAGACATCTATCTCAGCGCAAATCCAGAGCAGGCCGCAGATCCGGCAACGCGCGTCACGCAATGCGACATGATGGCAGGGCATCCGTCCGATCCCGAGCGGGTCTTTGTCGGCATCGACTATACCCTGATGCGGCCGGGACCGGCTATTTCCGCTTGCCGTGCCGATCTGGAAAAGGATCCGGATAACCCGCGCCTGATGACCGAACTCGCCCGCGCCCTTGCCAAGAATGGCGATCTGGCTGAGGCCTTGGCGCTGGATGAGGCCGCGGTCGAGATGGGCTATCTGGGGGCCTACCACAATCTTGGCAATCACTATCGCCGCGGTGAAATTGTCGAAAAGGATCTGGTCAAAGCGCTGGAGCTTTTCACCTATGCCGCAGAGCGCGGCCATGCGGAAGATGCCTATAACGTCGGCGTGCTCTACCGCGAAGGCGAAGGCGGGGTAAAGCAATCCGATGCAAAGGCCAGAGAGTGGTTTGAACGCTCTGCCGCGCAAAACTACCCCTCCGCCTTTGACAAGCTAGGTCTGATGGCTGCTCTGGGCGAAGGTCAGCCCGCCGATCAAACCAAGGCAGTCGAGTATTTTGCCCGGGGCGCAGAGTTGGGCGATGGTTCGGCAATCGTCAATCTGGCCACCGCCTACCGCAAGGGCGAAGGCGTCGAGGCCGACCCTGCCAAAGCGCTGTCGCTGTTCCAGCGTGCCGCCAAGCTGCGCCGGACCTCGGCCTATACCAATCTGGGCGACATGTATCGCAAAGGTCAGGGCGTCAAAAGCGACCCGGTCGAGGCGCTGTTCTGGTATCAGCTTGCAGCCAGACAAGGCAGCAGCTCTAGCCAGAAACAAGCGGACACGATCCTCGAAACCCTCGATCCGAAATCTGTCACCTCGGTCGAGAGGCGGGTCCAAGACTGGATCAATGGCGATTTTGGATAGGCCGATATGCAGCCGCAAGAGCTCGAGGAGCGCCTGTATCATCAATTGTTTGGCGTGATGACGGCAGCGCGCGACGCTGTGGCCGCAGCGCCGGTTTACGAAGCCGCCTGCACCAGCCTGGTGTCGCATCTGCAGCTGGCGCCCATGACCATCTCGCGTCGGTTTGTGGCCATGCGCGGGTTTTTCGTTCTGGGAAATTCGCTTGTGGCCGAGCATCCTCTGCGACCGGTGCTTTTCGAGGCGCTGCAGAACACCGATCTTTTGGTGCCGCCGCCTCTGGCCACCGATGACTGGCTCAAACTGTCGCTGCGCAACAATCATCTGTTGGTGCAGGCGGCGATGCTTCTGGTTTGGCCCGAAGCCCCGCAAGCGCGCGCCTGTGCAGAAGACCTTACCGCCAGATATCTGGCGGAAATGACCGCTGATGGCCTGTTCCCCGCCGAGCTGTGCCGCGGGGCCTCTTGCCTGTGGTACAGCAACATGGCCGCCATGCTGCTGACGGCGATTGCAAAGATTTCTGCCCGCGACGGCCGCGTGCCAATCGTAAAAACCCAGGACCTTTCACGCGCCATCGAGGGCTTTGGTCTTGCCTTGAACTGGCCGCCCGAGGTGCAACAGCCTGGCAAGGCAGAACCTTTACCCCCACCCGAACCATGGGTCGGACCCGACTGTGCCAGATCGAGGATTCTTGCAAGGCTACCATCGCAGCCGGCACTATCTGGCTTGGGTTCCCCTCGCGCAAAGCCTGTTGCCTGACCAGAAAATGCCTGCTGTGCCGTCGCCGGACGATCAGTTTCCCTTGGCAAATGATTTCATCGGCGGGTTTGCCGACCACCTCTTGGCGGTAAAACCGAGCTAACCGGTCGCCGTAAAGCTAAGCGCGCAGCCAAAGCCTCCCTACTGCCAAGTTGCGCAAAACTGCAAAACTTGATCTAGTTGGCCGCAGGAACAGGCCAGCCAGGAGAGACGCGATGGGTGAATTCGTTACGCTGACGACGGACGACAACGTGGCTCTGCGGGCCTATCTGGCCACCCCGGAGGGCAAGCCGCGCGGCGGCGTTGTGGTGCTGCAAGAGATTTTCGGCGTCAACCATCAGATCCGCAGTGCAACCGACCGCTTTGCAGCCCTTGGTTACCTTGCCATTGCCCCGGCGGTGCAGGACCGCGTCATGCCCGGCTTCGAGACCGACGATTATTCGCCAGAATCCTTCGGCAAGGCGCGCGAATTCATCGGCGGCTTCAAACTTGACTTGGCGCTGCTGGACGTGAAGGCCGCGATTGCCAAGGCTGCGACGGCGGGCAAGGTCGGCATCACCGGCTATTGTTTTGGCGGCATGCTGACGTGGCGTGCGGCTCATGCCGGCATGGGTCTGTCGGCAGCTTCGGGCTACTATGGCGGCGGCGTGGCAAACTACATCAACGCGGCACCAAAAATTCCCCTTGAGATGCACTATGGCGATCGCGATGCGGGTATCCCGCTTGAACAGGTCGAACAGTTGCGCGAAAGGTATCCCTTGGTGCCGATCCATCTTTACGCAGCGGATCACGGCTTTTTCAATGACGAGCGCAAACAGAGCTTTGATGCGGCTGCGGCCACGGTCGCCTTTGCCCGCACGGCAGAATTCTTTGCGCGCCATCTGGCCGGATGACGCCGAAAGTCGGTCTTTTGTCGAAAGAGCACGACGCGCTGGTTTCAGGCTGGTTGGCCGCAGAGCAAGCAATTGAGCACAGCTGCCGCGCGCCACTTTCGGCCCGCCACGCCTTGCACGCTGCGGTGTTGATCGACCAAATGTCGGACTTGGCTTTCGCCCGGCGGACCCTGCTTTTGGAGCCAGGTCTGGCAAGCGCCGGTGACTTCCTGTCATTTCGCGCCGCTTTGAGAGCGCGCGAACCAGCGCTCGGGATCCTGATGGATATGTCGGACTGCCGCGTAGACGGCCCGAGCCTGCAGCTTGTCGCGGCACAGATTCCGCCCGACGGCTTCGCGAACCTTGCTGTCGCAGATCTCATGGTCAGTTTGTACAACGCAGGCACAGTGCCAAGGTTGATGCTGGTGCACTCCGATGGCAGGATGCTGCCGATGCAAGAGCTATTGCTTCAAGCCGCCGAGTGGTGGCGCTCGACCCTGGCGCCCCTTTCCTAATTCAGATCAATTGCCTCAGAGCTCTTGCTCCAATTCGTCACCACGGGTGACGCCACTGATCAATTGATAGGACAGCAGGTCGTGCATCTCGGCAGGGTTGCGCCGCATCGGCCGTAGTTTGCTGCGCAAAAGCGCAAGCGTCGCGGCTTCTGACTGGTAAAGCGCATCGGCCGCGTCATTGGACAGCCAGTCAAAGCGCAGGCGCGCGCCAAGCGGGGCTTGCGCCACCCGCGCGAGGTCAGCGGCGATGACGGTGCCGATCCTTGGATAGCCGCCGATGGTCTGGCATTCGGCAAGCAGCACATAAGGCAGCCCGTCGCCCGTCATCTGCACATCGCCGCAGGTGATGAAATCCGACACCAGCTTTGCCGCCTTTGATGCGGCAAAGGGATCACCCGACTGATCCAGCCGCACGCCCTGCCTATTGGCCTGCGGGCTGCGCAGAAAACAGGTTTGTGCCAAGCGCGCGCGCGTGGTGGCGTCGAATTCCCCGGTTTGCGGACCGGGCATGATCCGCAGGGTGCCGCCGTCAAAGCGGTCTTCAACTGTTAGCTGATTTTGCGCATGGCCCGGGTTCGGATCGACCCCGAGCTGTATCTCGTCCTTGGCGACAATGCGGCCCCCTATGCCTGCGGCGAAATGGGCGGAACTGCTGTTCAGCCAATGGCCCGCCGCAATCCCCCCCGCAAAGGTGAGATAGCCATAGCT
Source organism: uncultured Alphaproteobacteria bacterium (assembly GCA_963815275.1). GTDB lineage: Bacteria > Pseudomonadota > Alphaproteobacteria > Rhodobacterales > Rhodobacteraceae > Cypionkella. The sequence goes on along the minus strand of CAWFGD010000011.1, from coordinate 25,229 downwards.
GCCAGACAGAACGCCCGCGATCGAAAGCCTCTGGCCGGGGGCAAGCCTATGAGACGCATTCCAGGCGAGATCAGTGCCGTCGATCTGTGCGCTCATCGGCGCGCCTGTCAAAGCGAAACGCACGGCACTGTCCACCCGCAAGGTTAGCCCCATCCCCGCCATTTCCATGGCTGCGACTGGCTTTGGCAGGCCAAGCAGCGCCGCAGCCTCGAGCAAGGCAAGCCGGTCCATCGCACCGCCGGTCGAAAGTCCAAGGCTGATGTAGCCGGGGCGCCCCAGATCTTGCAGGCTAACCATCGGGCCCGCGCGTTCAATGGTAACGGTTGCGGTCATGGCAGCACCTCGCAGGTGGCGCCCCCCAAGCCGTCGGTCTGCCTGTGCCTTAATGTCTCGATGGTCGCGGCATCGCAGGTGGCAAGACGAATGCGGTCGCCGGGGCGCAGGGCAAAGGGATCGCGGCGATCTGCCTTGAACGGAAGGAAGGCCGTAGAGCCGATCCAGCGCCACCCGGTCGGGCTGGGATTGGCAAAAAGCACCAATTGCTGGAGTGCAACCACCAAGGCCCCGGCGGGCACTTCTGGTGTCAGGTCAGACTGGCGCGGCATGGCCCAATTGGCGGGCAAAGTGCCCAGATAGGGCTGCCCCGGCGCAAAGCCAATTGCCAAGACCTGCAGCGGTGCCGCAGTGATCTGGGCAATCGCCTCTGCCGCGCCAACCCCGGCCAATGCTGCGGCTTGCGCAAGTTGCGGGCCGGCCTCACCGCCAAAACAGGCCGGAATCGTCCAAAGCCGAATCGGTTTTTGCGGCGTTTCTGCCGTGTCGGCCCGGTTCAACAGCGCCATCAGGCGTTGGTTCAGCTCGCTCCGTGACAGCCGAGATGGGTCAAAGCGCACCTGCACCGAGCTGAGCGAGGGCGCAATTTCGATCACGCCCGCAATCGCCGCAGCCTCGAGCAAACCTGAAAAATCCAGCGCCATTACTGGGTTGGCACTCTGCCCGTCGCCAAATCGCACCAGAGTAGAGGTCTGGCCCAGCGGCAAGAGATCGACCGCGCTTTTGGCGAACTTGCCTTCTGGGGGACGGATCAAAGTCATGGGGACAAGCCTTTCAAAATGCCGCTTGACTAAGTTTGCAAAACACTTACAAAATGTCAACGTTACATTATAAAAAGATCTCTAAAGATTCAAGGGCGGCCAAACAGGCGAGACGCCATGCAAAACCATCGCCTCTTTCGCACTTGGGCTCAGCCTTGCCGCCCCTGCTGTCGCTGAAACCTGGTGCATGCCGACCCCTATGGTGACAGCACCTTCCACACCGTCAATATCCACCAATTCGCCGATGAAATTGCCGCCGCCACCGATGGCGCCCTGACGATCCCCGTGCATTCCGCAGGCTCGCGCTTTCCCGGCGGCGAAATCAAGGATGCGGTGCGCTCACGCCAAGTGCCGATCGGCGAATTCTTCCTGTCGTCGCTGTCGAATGAAGTCTGGCTTACGGCGTCGACAGCCTGCCCTTCCTTGCCACCAGCTATGAGGAGGCCGCCAAGCTTTGGGCGGCGCAGAAACCGGTGATCACCGAAGTGCGCGCCGTCCATGATCTGGTGCCGCTGTTCTCGGTGCCATGGCCGGCGCAGGGGCTTTACACCAATGGCGAGGTGGCCACGGTTGACGCATTGGCGGGCCTGCGCCTGCGTTCTTACAACGCCTCGCTGGAGGAATTCGCAACTCTGGCGAAAGCCGCACCGGTGCAGGTCGAAGCTGCCGATATCGCGCAGGCCTTTGGCGGCCCTGCCGCTTTTCATCCTGATGGGAGAGATCCTGCTGCGCTCACGGCTTGGCGAGGATATGTTCGCAGGCCTGGCCTGGCTTGGGCGCATGCCGGGGCGGTTCTTGCATGTCAACGTGTTGGGCTGTGCGATATTCACAGCCGTGTCAGGCTCCTCTGCCGCCACCGCCGCCACCATTGGCCGGATGTCCGTGCCAGAGCTGACCCGGCGTGGCTATCCTGAAAAGCTGATCCTCGGCACGCTTGCCGGCTCGGCCACGCTGGGCCTGCTGATCCCGCCCTCGATCATCATGATCGTCTATGGCGTGGCCACCGAGCAATCCATCGCGCGGCTGTTTATCGCGGGCATTTTGCCGGGGCTAATGCTGGTCCTGCTGTTTGGCGGCTATGTAATGGTGCAAGCCTGGTTGCATCCAAACCTGATCCCGGCAGAGACCGAGCGCATGGCTCTGGGCGAAAAGCTCAAAGCCTCCAGACGCTTGATCCCGGTTGTTGCCCTGATCGGCGGGGTGATTGGCACGATCTACATTGGTGTTGCCTCCCCCACCGATGCGGCAGCGGTGGGCCTGGTGCTGGCGCTTTTGCTGACCTTTGCCTCGGGCAATTTCGGCAAAAGCCAGCTGATCGATGCTTTCTTTTCGGCCACCAAGACCAGCTGCATAATCGCCTTTGGCAGAGCTGACAGTGTACTTAGTCATCCTGGGCTGCTTTCTGGACGGGATTTCAGTTGTCGTGCTGACCACCTCGATCATCCTGCCGATGGTCGAGGCGGTGGGGATCGACCCGCTCTGGTTCGGCATCTATCTGGTGCTGGTGGTGGAAATGAGCCAGATCACCCCGCCGGTTGGCTTTAACCTCTTTGTTATTCAAGGCCTTACCGGCATCGACATCCTGCGGGTGGCCCGCGCGGCCTTTCCGTTCTTTTGCCTCTTGCTGCTGGGCACCCTGCTGATCACGATCTTCCCACAGATCGTGACCTATCTGCCAAGCGCCATGTCGCGCGGCTGATCAGAACGAGGCGGCGGCACGGCTGGCCTGGTCGTAAAGACCAGACATCGCCCGCAGCGCCGTCGCGATCTTGCGCAGCTCCGTGCCTTCAATCCCGGCATGGGGCAGAATGCCCAGCAAACATTGCTCGCGCAGCTTGCGATAATCCTCGCAGAGTTTGCGCCCGCTGTCCGAGGTGCGGTAAAACACCTCCTTGCCGCGCTTTTCCGACGTCAGAAGGTTAAGTTTCAACAGTTTGCGCAGGGCATAGTTGACGGTATGGGTATCTTCGATATTGAGCAGAAAGCCGATGTCCGTCAGCCGCTTTTCCCGGTCGCGATGGTTGGTGTTGTGCAAGACAAGGATTTCCAGCGACGACAGATCGGGCAGCCCCGCCGCCGTCATGCAGCGCTGCATCCAGCGCGAAAAGCTGTTATAGGCGATGATCAGCCCGTATTCGAATTCAGAAGCCTCCCAGCCTTCGCCTTCGGCCAGATGCCTCGACGAGACAATCCTTCGTTCTCCTGGTTCCAGCATCAATTTTTCCCGATTTCGCATCCGTTATATCGATATATTATCAACAATAAGCCGCCATTTCAATCGCCCGAAGCGATCATGCCAGTCTCAGGTTTGGCAAAAGTCTTGGCAGGAAGCCCGGTCAATTGGGTAAGGATGCCTGACGATGCTGAGGTGCGATCCGCGCTTCTCTGCGACGCTTTCGGCGCGCAGAGTTGAGCTCTCGATACTTGCTGACCGGCGCGTAGGCCAAGATCAATAAATCATTTCTGATCAGAGGCTATGCGATCCTCTAAATGGCGGAGATTGGGCCGAGGTCGAGCAGCAGGTGGGTTGCCGCGGCAAGTCGCGGTCTCCGTGCAATCTTTACTTGGCAACCCTTTGTATTCTTAGGCAGATATTCGCTGCAAGTCTACACGCTTCACGTTGTTTTGGTCTATCTTGTGGCTGTGGCAGACTTCCAGTTTAACCTTCCTGTCGGGAAAGGTTGGGGCGATCTGGGTCTGCTCTTCTGTTGGGCGATGCTTTTCCTTCCTGGTCTTTGGCGACTTTGGCGCGCCTCAACATTCCGCAACCGAGACCTCGTCATAGAGACGCGTCGGCCGGGACCTATCATTGCGAAGCCGTTCAGACGTTGCGGTGCCCAACAGGTTTTGCTACGGCACAGCGCCTATCCGGTGAAGGTGGGTCGTCGGGCTGGGACCACGTCGGCAAAGATCTCAAAGCTTTTCCAGGCGGGCTCGGGCGTCAAGCGGCCCGCAACGGGGGTGTAGATTGAGGGCTCGACAAACTGCATTGTCGGTATGTAGCGCGGACAGTTCGGGAAAATAGCCTCTGCCACCACACGAATGATCATCTGCGCACCGACCGTTTCGCCAAGCAGAGGATCATCGCGGCGCAAGCTCGCTCTGCCGTTGACACGCAGCCGCTGCGGCCGGCCATGCAGCGCGACGAACAACAGCCCTACGCTGGCGTTGACCTCCACATTGCCAAGGCTTTTGAACATGCCGTTGCCATCATAATCGGGAAATGCCAGCTCGCCGGGACCAGTGATCCGGACAAAGCCCGGAGCGCCGCCTTTGAACGAGCAATCCGGTCGCCCCTCAGCGTCGGCCGTTGCAAGGAAAAAGTACGGCATGCTGCTAATAAAACTACGGTCATCCTCCGTGAACTCCTTGCGGGCGAACTGTTCAAGCCGATCGGCAATGCCACGGCTGCCGAACTGGTCCTGAAGCTCACGGTTGCCTTGATGATAGAGTGTCATGGCCCATTCTCCAGTTAAAGGACGCGGCGGCACGAGGTTGCGCCGCCGCAAATGCACTTAGCCATGCGAATGATCGGCAAGGGCGTAGTCGATCATGCCCTGGAAATCGACCACGACGGCGGCTCGTCGCCAACCGTCCAGGCGTCATGGCCGCTGGGCAGCAGCGACACATCGCCGGGTTTGCAGTCGAATTCGCTGCCGTCGTCCATCTTCACCCGCAAGACACCCGCCACATGATACTGAAAATGCGGCGCCTCGCAGCTGTGGGTGTTGACGATGGGCTGCACCGAGGTGGCCCAACGCCAGCCGGGCTCGAACACCCCGCGCCCGATGGTGGCCCCTCCGATCCGGATGAGCTCCAAGCGGCCCAAAGGAAAGCTGCGCACTTCATCCGGGGTGCCAAAGTTCTTCAATTCGGCCATTGCTTTAACGTCCAGTGACATCTTTTCTCTCCGTTTTGCGGGTGATGTTGCGGCGCAAGGTGTCAGGAACCGGCCACTGCGCCCGTGCAAGCGGACGGCGTCATGCCGCCCGGACTTTCCCGCACAGCGCGGGATATTCCCGTTATTGCTTGAGTTACTCGTCCCAGGCCTGGACGACGGTCTGGTCCACGATCAGCCCCTCCTCCAGCTTCAACAAGGCGATGCAGTAGACCTTGGCGCCATCGGGATAAGTGCAAGCCTGGGTGAAGGCCATCTGATCGCCGTCGACAGCGTGACGTCCACCCGATGCGTCATGGTCCGGCTGCAGATGTCATCCCAGAAGGTCGCAATGGCACCGCGCCCCTTGATCTCGCGCGGCTTGCTGGGCGGATTGTTGCGGTCAACAATTCTTGTGACCGCATGATCGGCATAAAGCGCTGCAAGTGCCTTGCCGTCGCGGCCCTCGATGGCGCGCTTGATCGCGGCGCCTGTCACGGGCTGTGCCTTGGTGAGCATGGTATCCCCCTGCGTGGTGGTTTGCCGCTGCTGGTGCGAGCCGTCCGGTTTGTCCCAGAGCGGATCTTGTAACGATAATCCTTCTCCAGCTCGGGCGCTTCCCCTGAAAGGGCCATGCAAAACATGGCCCGATAGAGCCAGTCGCCTAGGGTTCGTACTGCCTTGCTGCGGCCCCTGCGGCGGCGGCACGCGAGGGCAGGTCGAGCTTCAACAAGATATTGGCGACATGCCGCTTGACCGTGTGTTCGCTAAGGCCAAGCTGCACCGCAATCTGCGGGTTGCTCGTGCCCTCTGCCACCAGACCCAGGACTTCGCGCTCGCGCGCACTTAGACACGCCAAGATCGGCAAGTCGCGACTTGCTGCGGCCCTGCGGCTCCAGATGGCGCTCACCAGAAAGGGCGACCACCTGGATTGTGGCATGGTCGGGTTGCGCAGAAATCCTACCACGATCAATGAATTGCAGCCCCGAGCCCGATACCAGATCGCGCGCCAGCCCTGACAACAGAATATCCGGCTGCCGCGTCGAAGCCGCTATCAGACCGGCGATGTCAATCGCCGTACCTTCCGGAGTGCCAGAGCTACGGTCCACGTCGCCGGCGTGGAGCCCCTGCCCTACGGCAAGACCCAAGGCTTTGGCGCTTTCCCGCAGATCCATCGCGCAAGCTACCGCGCGGGCGGCGCCGTCGAAACAGAGGTCAATCCGATGTGGTCCGGACCATCCGGCGAGGCCGCCATGACGCGCGGTGATTTTCGGCAGGGCCTCGCGAAGCAAGGCCAAACGCTCCTGCATTTGCCTGCCCGCAGCGGAGGCGGCGTGGCTGCCCGATGGCCCGAGGATCTGCGCGACCAGCGTGACCGCAAGCACCCGGTCGTGCGGCGATGTCGAACGCTGGCCGGTCAAAAACTCCTCAACCAGATCCGCCACCCCGTCGACATCGCCGGTCCAGACCGGGTGCTCGCTGCCCGGCAGTTCCACCAGACGCGCGCCCCGGATCGCGCGCGCAAGGCCTCGACTTGCGGCGATCCCGACATGCGCATCCTCGCTGCGGTGAAGGATCAGAGTTGGCGCCGCTACTGTCGCAATCACAGATTGGATGTCGAGCGCCGCGATCATCTGCATCTGGGCTTCCGCCGCCATCGGGCTGGCTGCAAAGCGTTCGAGCCGCCCCCACCAATCGGCGAAACTGTGGTCTTCGATCCTGGCCGGGACGAAAGTCGCAAGCGAAGCGCCGCTGCCCCAGCCTTTTGTCCGCCCGCCGGGTGCGCAGAGGCGCTTGAACCCCGGCACCGGGTCGCGGAAATTGGCGAAACCGCCGTGCAGGATAAGCGAGCGCACACGCTCGGGGTGGCGGGCCGCAAAGAGAACCGCCTGACCAGCCCCATCCGAGGCACCCAGCAACGCCGCCCGACCGCAGCCAGCCGCATCCATCACCGCGACGAATGTCGTCGATGCGCAGCTCTGGGTTCACTGGCTCGGTCAGGCTCAGCCCGTCACTCAGGCCCGACCCACGTGGATCAAAGACAATCAGCCGGGAAAACCGTGCAAGGCGCTGAACAAGGTGGCCATAGCCCAGATCCTCGGCAAGTATCTCGAGATTCGAGGGAAAGCCGGGGATAAACACAAGATCAAGCGCACCCTGCCCGATCACCTGATATGCGATCGTGGCCTTGCCGCTGCGCGCATATTTGACTACGGCCTTTTGCATCCTTTCTGCCCTTCGCCCCCAGCGCCGATCATAGCAGAATATTCGATCGCCGCATTCAAAATACCTGTCCGGAGCTTGCCGAGCCTGCCCGATGGTGGCTCTGCTGAGTCCGCGCATTTCAGCCAGACCTTTCACAGGCTGTTTGGCCTGCCCAAGGTCAGGGCCGCGTTTTGGGCGGCCCTGTGTGTCGCTATCAAGCGCTGACAGCGAATTCGGTCATCATTCCGGTGGCCAGATGCGGCATGTGGTGGCAATGCAACATCCAGCGCGCGGCCTCGCCTGCGTCGATGGCGATTGTGACCATTGCCATCGGCGGCACGTAAACGGTATCGCGCACCGCCCCGGCAAACCGCTGATTGCCGATACCCACCACCTGAAACGCATGGCCGTGCAGGTGCATGGGGTGGCCCATCATCGACATGTTGTGAAAGGTGATCTCGACCCGTTCATCGCTGATTGCTGTCACCGGGTGATGATCTCCCCAGGTCTTGCCGTCTATGGTCCACAGATAGGGCTGCATCGAACCGCCCAACATCATCATTTGGGTTTTACTCGCTGCGCGCGTCGCCAGCGGAGTGGTCGCTCGCAGCGACAGTTCCTGCGCAAGCCCCGTGTCAAAGGCGGGGGCTGCGGTTTCAGCCAGATCGTCGAAGCGCGGCACTTCCGCGCCCGCTGTGGCCAGCACGATCCCGGTCCGCTCGCGTGCGCCTTCACGCAGAGCGAAGATCGGATAGGTGCCGGACCCGGCAGGAAGATCAATCTCGACATCCAACCGCTGTGCCATCGCCACGCCGAACCGGGTGCCGATGATGGGCAAAACCTCGTGGCCATCGACAGCCACCAGCCGTCCCTGAACTGCGCCTGTGTCAATCCAGAACACCGTCGCCGCCGCCGCATTGATGATGCGTAGGCGGATGCGCCCAGCAGCCTCGACGCGGATCACCTCCGGGTCGCGCAGGGTGCGGTCGTTGGCAAGATAGGCGTCGAAGTTGTAGTCGTTCAGGTCCATGGCCATGCCGGACATGCCCGTCATTCCGCTCATGTTGCCATGGTCCATGCCGCCCATTGCCTCTTCGGGCGCAGGCGCGCCGTGGTCCATCCCTGCCATATCATGTGCAGCACCGCCGGTGATCTCTGCCAGCACCTCCTCGGCGGCTTTGAACGAGAAGTCATGCAGCAGCATCACGACCTCCTGCCGGTCGGCGGCCAGATCGGTCGCGCTGCGCACGATCAGCGGGGCGGCCAGCAATTGCATTTCCTGCACGGGCACATGGCTGTGCATCCAATGTGTGCCCGGTATTGGCGTGAAGTCATAGGATCGCCGTTCGCCAGAAGCCAGCAGCGGCATCGGCAGGCCCGGCACCCCGTCCTGCGGATTTGGCGGGATCTGGCCGTGCCAGTGAATAATGGTTTCGACATCGAGATCGTTGGTCAGATCCACGGTGAACCGTTCGCCGGGATCAAGGATCAGCCCCTGCCCCCCTGCGGCGTTTTCGAGTCCGTAAACGCTGGCTGCACGACCATTGATATCAAGCGTTCTTTTGGTGGCGCGCAAAGTCCTTCCTTTGGCGTCCTGCGCAAAGGCAGGCCCGATCAGGGCGGGAGATGTGGCAAGGACTGCGGCTGCCGTCAGAAAGTGGCGACGTGTCACGTCTGTCATGTGAAAAACTCCTGTGGAATCTTGGAGGGGGCTCGTCCGCCGCGCGAGGGTCATCTCGGCTGCAAGCGAAAGGCGAAATCTGTCAAACCCGCTCGAATCCGCGGGTCTTTTTGCGGTCCCGCTGCGGGGGAACGGGGCTATCCGGTGCGGCATTGCCAAGCGACATCAAGATCGGGCAATCCGGCCGGTTGTCGCCCTGGATCATCTTGGCCAAGATACCCGTGGCCTTGGCAACGTCACCGATGTTCATAGGGGTTCTCCATTTGGTAGGGATGGGTGACCGGATGAAAGACATTGTGAAGCTTTCCACCGCTGGAAGGTCAAGCGCCTTTTCCGGTCGATTTCAAACGGCTTGGGCGGCAGCGATCAGGGAACGCAAGCGGGCAATCAGGTCGAGGAATTGGCTTCCGAAGCCGCCACGCCAATGACGGCAATGATCGACGCTACCTATCCGCTGCCCGCAGTGGTTTGCTTACAAACCACGAGAGGGGCAAAGCGCACCGAAGGGCTTCAAGCCTTGGGTTGCAAAAGGGGGCGCGGTCGTCTGATTGGTCGAACCAAGAGCGGCATGAACACCAAATTGCATGCCGTCACCGATGAAAACGGCCCCCCTATTCGCTTCTTCAAAAGCGTCGGCGAGATCAGCGATTACACCGGCGCGCGCGGCATTGCTGAGCAGTCTTCCATCTGCACAATGGCTTCTGGCAGACCGGCGTTATGATGCGGACAGGTTCCGTGAGGGCCTGGAAAACAAGGGAATAAAGCCATGCATCCCTGGCCGGAAGTCCCGCACAAAGCCTGTCAAATACGACAAGCACCGTTACAAGCGTCGCAATCGCATCGAGATCATGTTCGGGCGTTCGAAGGACTGGCGACGGGTAGCAACACGCTACGACAGATGTCCGAAAGTCTCTCTTTCAGCCATCGCCCTCGCCGCAACCCTCTTGTTCTGGCTTTGAAAATCGAGGGGTCTGGAGCCTAGCCACGCAAAAGCGCAAGGGTCGCTGCCGCAATCACGGATTCCTCATCTGTGGGGATCATCAGCACGGCCACACCAGACCGCTTGCTGCCCAGATGGGTGGCCCCGTCGGCATTGGCCTTTGCATCGAGATCGACGCCCATCCAGCCAAGCTGCGCACAGATCTCGCGGCGGACCCATGCAGAGTTTTCGCCGATGCCTGCGGTGAAGACGAGGGCATCGAGGCCGCCGAGTGCCACCGCAAGCTCGCCGATCGCCCCGGCCGCGCGGTAGCAAAAAAGCGCGATGGCCTCTTGCGCCTCCGGGGCGAGGCTGGTCTCGAGCACTGCCATATCAGAGCTGATGCCCGAGACGCCCAGCAGGCCCGATTGATGGTAGAGCAGATCGGTCAGATCCGGCAGACTCATCGCCCGCTCGCCCAGCAGGTACAGCAAAACCCCCGGATCAAGGCTGCCGCAGCGACTGCCCATCATCAGGCCATCCAGCGCGGTAAAGCCCATGCTGCTGGCCACACTGCGGCGCGCCTTCATCGCGCAAAGGCTTGCGCCATGACCCAGGTGGGCCACGATCACCCGGCCTTCGGCCTTTGCTCCGAGGTGGGCGGGCAGCACACCGGCGATATAGTCGTAGGAGAGCCCGTGAAAGCCATAGCGCAAGATGCCAGCATCGCTCAGCGCGCGGGGCAAGGCAAAGAGCTGCGCCAGCCGAGGTTGGCTGCGGTGAAAGCTGGTGTCAAAGCAGGCGACTTGCGGCAGATCGGGACGTACAGCCGCAAGGGCGCGAATGGCCGCCAGACTATACGGTTGATGCAAGGGCGCGAGCGGCGAAAGCGCCTGCAATTCCGCCATCAGCGTATCGGTGACAAGCGCGGGGCCGCTCTGGTGTTGGCCGCCGTGGACGACGCGGTGGCCCGCGGCGGTGATGCTATAGGCTGCAGGGTGGTGCGCGAGCCAGTCCAGCAGGGGCGTGACCCAGCCGTCCGCCGGCGTTTTGGGCGTCAGGGCCATGTGCAACTCGGGCGGCAAGGGCGTGCCATTTGCATCGCTGGCGCGAAACTGGGGCGCGGTGCCGATGCCGGCGATTTTACCGCGCAGCAGCGGCGCCGCAAGGCCTCCCTGCGCCGGATAGAGCGCGAACTTGAGGCTGGAAGAGCCCGCGTTCAGCACCAGAATGGCGGGTGTCATCGGGCTTGCCGTTGCGTGTGTTGCACGAACAATTGCGCCAAGGCGCAAGAGGCCAGCCGCGAGTGGCGCTGTCGGCGCGGCTGGTCAGGATGATCGGCACCCGCGCGCCCAGAACGATGCCTGCCGCATCGGCTCCTGCCAGATAGATCAACTGCTTGGCCAGCATATTGGCCGCCTCGAGATCAGGGGCGACCAGGATATCTGCCTGTCCCGCCACTTGCGAGACAATGCCTTTGGCCGCGACGGCCACAGGCGATATGGCGTTGTCAAAGGCCAGCGGCCCGTCAACCAGCCCGCCGGTGATCTGGCCGCGCTGCGCCATCTTGCACAAAGCGGCTGCGTCAATCGTCGAGGCAATCCGGGGGTTGACCGTTTCAACCGCCGACAGGATGGCGACCTTGGGCAGCTCGACCCCCAGCGCAAGGGCAAGGTCGACAGCGCTTTGGACAATGTCGCGCTTGGCGGCAAGATCAGGGTAGATGTTGATCGCGGCATCGGTGATCAGCAAGGCTTTGGGATAGGTCGGCACATCGAGCACATAGATATGGCTCATCCGCCGTTCGGTGCGCAGACCAAGGGCTGCGTCCACCACCGCTTCCATCAATTCCTCGGTGTGCAGCGCGCCCTTCATCAAGGCCTCGGCCCGGCCCGCGCGCACATGGGCCACGGCGGCGGCGGCGGCGGCATGACTGTGCGCGGTGTCGACAATCTCGATGCCGTCGAGACTGCGGCCAGCTTCCTTCGCTGCCGCTTCGATCCGGGCGCGAGGGCCAAAGAGCGTTGGCAGGATCATGCCGCGCGCAGCGCCGTCAAGCGCGCCTTCGAGTGACAGCGCATCGCAGGGATGCACCACCGCGGTGCGGATCGGAGCGCAGTGTTCGGTGGCGGCAATCAGGCGAGCGTATTGCGCGCCCTGCACATGCAGATGCACCTCGGGCAGGATCACCCGCGGACGGCGCACCTTTTCGCGCGGCGCGATCACTTGGGCTTCGCCCTCGATCACCATCATGCCATGCTGATTGAGGCAGGTGCAGGCAAGCCGCAACCGCCCCTCGGGCAGTTTCTCGACGACCTCGACGCGCACCGTCACCGTGTCGCCGAGGCCGACCGGCGCGTCGAACGTCAGACTCTGGTTCAGAAAGATCGTGCCCGGCCCTGGCAGTTCGGTGCCAAGCACGGCAGAGATCAGCGCACCGCCCCACATGCCATGGGCGATAACGCCATGGAACATATCCGTTTTCGCAAAATCGGCGTCTACATGCGCAGGGTTCACATCCCCCGACATCACGGCGAAAAGCTCGATGTCCTGTGGCCTTAGGGTACGGACCAGCTCGGCACTGTCGCCCAGCGAAATCTCGTCGTAGGTCTTATTTTCGATGCACCGCATATGCGGGGAAGTGGTGTCAGGCGCGGACATGCAGGCCTCCGTCAACGTGGATGGTTTCTCCCGTGATCAGGCTTGCGCCGTCACTGGCCAGCATGAGCGCCACGGCCCCCACATCGGCGATTGTTACCAAGGATTGCTCTGGCGCGCGGCGTTGGGCGGCGTCGATCAGCGTATCGAAATGCGAGATGCCCGATCCGGCACGGGTCAGCAGCGGTCCCGGCGAGATTGCATTGACGCGGATCTGTTTTGGCCCCAGCTCCACCGCCAAAGCGCGGATTGTGCCTTCAAGCGCGGCCTTCACCGGCCCCATGATGTTGTAATTGTCCACCACCTTTTCGCCGCCGTAATAGCTCATCGTCAGGACCGCCCCGCCCTGCGCCATCAGCGGCTCTGCCAGCCGGGTCAAGCGGATCAGGGAGTGCACCGAGATATCCATCGCCTGGGCAAAACCGGCCTTCGAGCAATCGACCACTCGGCCGTGCAGATCTTCTGCGGCGCAAAAGGCGATGGAATGGACAAGGATGTCCAAACGGCCAAAGCGCGCCTTGATCTCGGCAAAGACCGCTTCCATCTCGCCTTCAGCCTCGACATCAAGCGGCAGCAAGAGCGCCGCTGTCACGGCGTCGGCTACCGGCTGCACATAGGGTTTGGCAGTGTCGTTAAGATAGGTCAGCACGATCTGCGCGCCTGCATCGGCGAAGGCCTGCGCGCAACCGGCTGCGATGGAATGGCTGTTGGCAACCCCGACGATCAGCGCGACCTTGTTTTCCAGCGGCTTCATGTCTGCCTCACATAGGTTCCGGGTGCATCGCACAGCGCGGCATAGCGGCCATGAGGCGCGCCCAAGGGTGGTAGAGCCGCTGGCTTGCCCGAACGCCTTGTCAGCCAATCCGCAAAAGCGAGCCACCACGAGCCTTCCTCGGCATGCGTGGCACCTAGCCACTCTTCGGGGGCGCGAAAGGCGGCTTCGGCCTTGGTCGTGGCCATTCGGTAATGCCGATGTGCGTGACCGGGTTCCGAGACGATACCCGCATTGTGGCCGCCGCTGGTCAGCACAAAGGTGATCTCGGTATCGGCAAAGAGGTGCAGTTTGTAAACCGATTGCCATGGGGCCACATGATCGTCTTCGGTGCCGACGACGAACAGGGGCACGCGGATATCGCTGACTGCAATGGCCTGATCGCCCACCTTGAATCGGCCCTCGCTCAGATCGTTGTTCAAGTACAACGCGCGCAGGTATTCCGCGTGCATCCGTGCGGGCATCCGCGTGGCATCGGCGTTCCATGCCATCAGATCAAAGCTGTCGCCGCGTTTGCCCAGCAGATAATCACGCACATAGGGGGCCCAGATCAGATCGCGGGCGTGCAGCAAGGCGAAGGCTCCCGCCATTTGGTCCGAGGAGAGATAGCCCTGTTCGGCCATCATATCCTCGATCAAGGTGATTTCGGAGCTGTTGATGAAGACGCGCAATGGGCCGGCTTCGGTGAAATCCACCTGGGCTGCAAGAAAGCTTGTCGAGGCAAGCCGCCTGTCGCCATCACGGCCCATTGCGGCGGCGGCAATCGCCAGAAGTGTGCCGCCAAGGCAATAACCCACCGCGTGTAGTTCCGGCGCTTTGGTGATCGCCAGTGCTGCATCTATCGCGGCCATCACGCCAAGGTTGCGGTAATCTTCCATCCCCAGATCACGGTCCGAGGCATTGGGGTTTTTCCACGAGATCATGAAGACGGTGAAGCCCTGCGCCACCAGAAACCTTACCAGCGAGTTTTGCGCCGATAGATCAAGGATATAGTATTTCATGATCCAGGCCGGCACGATCAGGATCGGCTCGGGGTGCACGGCAGCAGTTTGCGGCGCGTATTGGATCAATTCGATCAGTTCATTGCGCAGCACGACCTTGCCGGGGGTCACCGCCAGATTGCGCCCGACTTCAAAGGGGTGCGAGCCTGCTTGATGCCTCGGGGCAAACTTGCGCGCGATATCTTCGGCCAGATTTTGCGCGCCGCGCAGCAGGTTCTGGCCCTGCTGGGCCAGGGTCGCGGCCAACACATCAGGGTTGGTTGCGGCAAAATTCGACGGCGCTACGCTGTCTGCTGTCAGCCCAGCGACAAAGCTCAGCAACTTTTCATGCTCGGGCTGCACACCATGCACGCCGCGCATCGCGTCCTGCCACCAATTCGCATTCTGCGTAAAGGCCTGCGCCCATAAGGCAAAAGGATAGCTCTGCCAGGCCTCACTTGCAAACCTGCGGTCCGTGCTGTCTTCCGGCGGGCGCAAGCCAAGGCTCGCGGCCCAAAGCGCGCCGCTGTCGCGTATCGCCTGTTCGCCCAGTTGCATCGCCTTGCCCGGCGAGGCGGCCATATGCACCGCCCAATCCATCCAGGCCTCGGCCAGCACCGAAGGGGCAAGCCCCGAGGTCGCCTTGGCAACCGCGGCGTGGCTGATCCGGTCGAGCGTCTGATAGGCTGTTTCCGCCTTGGCTGGGATCGGCGCATCGGCTTGGGTTGGTCTTGGCTTCGCGTGCATGGCTGCTCCTTCGCCAGATGGGATGGAAAATCGCCCCATGACAGAGAGGCTAGACCTTTTTCTGCGGTGCGGCGTTGATCTTGATCAACTTGCCCGGCACAGTGTTGCGGCAGATTTGGCAACCCCTGTGCCAAGTTCGATGATCTCGGCGGTGATCGCTTCTTGCCGGACAGGTCGCAAGCTGGCCTGAAACCCGCGCGTGGATGCAAAAGACATCCCCCGGTAGGCCTCGCGCCCCGGCGATTGCCGTGTCAGAAGCGCGATCGTGCGGTGGGTGGCGGCATGTTTGGTCAGACCATCGATTGCGATCAGGGCATGCTGGCCCTCATCGCGGAAATATTCCGCCATCGTCATACCCGCATAGGGCGCGATCCACTGCAAACCCGGCGTCGAGGCGGCCCCCGCCACCAAGACGATGCAGCGCGAAAAATTGCCGCGCTGTTGCAAGGCGTCAATGGCGCTGTCCAGGCTTGAGGTTTTCTGCCACACCGCGACATAGATGCAGATCATGGCCCTGTTGGCCTGCGCAATAATCGCATCAATCGCCAGCGTGGTTTTGCCGGTTGAAGGGTCGCCGACGATCAACTCCTTGACCACGGCCAAGCGGGAACAGCGTGTCGACGACCAGAACACCCGTCTGCACGGGTTGCGTCACAAGCGAGCGGGGCAGCGCATGGATTGAGCGGCGCGGTGTATCAGCAGCAGCGCCGTATTGATTGCAGGCAAGAGGCCTTTTGCGAAAACGACATCCACAACAGCACCCTTTTCGGCGTTTACGAGGCCAGCGATGCGCTGCTGCGGGCCGCTTTGGGTGGGCATGTGTTCCGGCCCCTCAGGCTTGTGTTCAGGATGGCGCGGCGCAAATGCCCTTGATCACGATAGATAGTTTACGCGTTGCCTATGGGTCAGGCCAAGCTATGCCCTTGCCCATCACCATGATCTGGATCAGGTTCCAGCAATAAAGCTTTGCCTTTGTCGTTGCCAGGGTCCCATCGCCTGCACCCCGTTTCGTCCAGGCGGGGAAATTTCACTTGTCTCGGCTGTTCAAGGTCCCGCATCACTCTGCTTCGGAACTGATGCAGATCAAAGCGCCCGACTTGGTTTGTCCATAGTGGAGTCCCAAGCTGCGCCGAGCGGGCACAGGTTAACTGCGCTGGGGCTGGTCGTCCTTTGCATTATTGTCTTGAACAACTTCGCGCCGGTTTTAGCCTTGAGGGGAAGCCGGGTTCTTTCGAAAACCTTGATCCTTGGTGCGGCAAAGCGAAGGCACTGGCACGGCCTTCACCATTCGAGGGCTGCAGTGGAGAGTATTGATCTCGTGCGAAAAAAGTCCAAGTCAGCGAAGGTGTTGCGCAAGGCGGCGCAGGGCATTGGCCTTGTGGCGGGCGGCATTTCCGCCGTCTTGTTTGCGATGCGCCTGTCTTTTCCGCTGCCCGCGCGAGACGCTTCTGCTGCTGATCTCCTCGGGCCGAGTGATACGCCCACGGCAGGACTTGGTGAAACGGTGGCAGCCCTTTCGGATTTGCATCCGGGGCTTTCGGGGATCGTGACTCTGCAAAATGGCGCCGATGCCTTCGCCGCGCGCATCCATCTTGCCCGCGCCGCGACCGATTCGATTGATGCACAATATTACATCTGGAACGATGATCTGACAGGCCTGCGCTTGCTGACAGAGTTGCAGGACGCGGCCAAGCGCGGTGTCAGGGTCCGGCTTCTGGTCGATGACAATGGCACGGTGGGGCTGGATCAGGAGCTTGTCGCGCTTGACGCGCTTCCGAATGCAGAAGTGCGCATCTTCAACCCCTTTACCCTGCGAGACCACAGAGGGCTGAACTATCTCTTCGACTTCTTTCGCCTGAACCGGCGCATGCACAACAAATCCTTCACGGTCGACGGGGCCGTGACGATTGTCGGTGGCCGCAATATTGGCGACATATATTTTGGGACGGGGGGGCCGCTCAGCTACATTGATCTGGATGTTCTGGCCGCAGGCCCCGCTGCGCGGGACGTCAGCGCCGAGTTTGTGCGCTACTGGACCAGCCAATCTGCCTATCCAGCCGCAAAGCTGATCAAGATTTTACCGGGCGCGGAAAACCAGTTAGAAGAGCGTGATGCAATGCTTCGCGATACGGCACAGGGCCGCCGCTATGCCGAATACGTTCACAGCTCGGCTTTCTCGGATGCACTCCTGGCGATGAGTTTGCCAATGGAATGGGTGACTACGCTCTTGTTCAGCGATGACCCCGGCAAGGTCTTGGGACTTGGCGATGACGGCGACCTAATGATCCAGCGCCTCTTTGCCGAGATCGGGACGCTTGAGAGCAGCCTTGATGTCATCTCGGCCTATTTCGTGCCGGGCGAGACCGCCACGGCAAAGTTGAACGATTACGTCGCAGAGGGCATAAGAGTGCGCACGCTGACCAATGCGTTGGAAGCGACAGATGTTGCCATCGTTCACGGAGCCTATGCTTCTTATCGCAAAGACTTGGTGGCAGGTGGCGTCGAGGTTTATGAGGTGAAAAGCGATGGCGGCCAAAAGCAATCGGTGCGCGAGGTTGAACTGTTCGACCTGTCCAAAGCAGCGCTGCACGCGAAAGGCTTTACCATTGATCGCAAGCGCATCTTTATTGGCTCGCTTAACTTCGATCCGCGCTCGCGCAGGCTGAATACCGAGATGGGGCTTTTGGTCGACAGTCCCGAGATCGCCGGCCACATTTCGGATTGGCTGGACGACAACCTTGCGACACTGGCCTATCACGTCACTCAGGGCGAGGACCAGAAATTGCTTTGGACGACAAAAGACCGCGGCGGGGAAGAGCTGATCTATGAGGTCGAGCCCAATTCGACGCTGCCGCTTCGTCTCTTGATCAAATTCCTTGGATTTTTGCCGATCCAATGGCTGCTTTAAGGTGGTGACCATGTCCAAGGCATACCTGCCCCCGCGCGCGCCCAGTTTGGCGAGAAGGCGCTAACCATGACGCAGTCCGAGAGCCTTTCTGTCGCCTCTTACAACATCCATAAGGGTGTCGGCTCCGACCGGCGTCGCGATCTGGAGCGTACTGCGGCGGTGATTGGCGAAATCGGTGCGGATATATTGGCGCTGCAAGAGGTTGATACGCGGTTTGGCACCCGCACCGGCCTGTTGGATCTGGACAGCATCCGGCGCGATCTGGGTTTGATCCCAATTCCTTTGGATCAGGCAGGCCCTGCGCATGGCTGGCATGGCAGCCTGCTTTTGGTGCGCAATGCGCTGGTGCAAGAGGTCCACAAATTGATCTTGCCGGGCCTGGAGCCGCGCGGTGCAATCATTTCTGATCTGGAGATTAACGGCAAAGCCTTGCGGGTGATCAATACCCATCTTGGGCTGCTGCCCAGCTCGCGCAAAGCTCAGGCGCGGGCGATCCTGGATAAGGTGGCGACGCTGCCAATGCGTCCGACGCTGTTGATGGGGGATCTGAACGAATGGTGGCGCAATGGAGCCATGTTTCGCACCTTGGCGGAGCAGTTTTCAATTGCCGCGCCGCAGGCGAGTTTTCCGGCGCGCTTGCCCTTGCTGCCCTTTGACCGGATCATGAGTTGTCAGTATGGCATCCTGCAAGATGTAACCCTGCACAACAGCCCTTTGGCACGAAAGGCTTCAGACCATTTGCCGATCAAAGCACGCTATCGGTTTGCCGGTTTACCCACTGAGAAATAGCCAGAAAAAGGCAGGCTGAGGTTCCAGTGCAAAAGGCAAGCTCGTCAAGTTTGGCTCACGGTTCTTAGCGCTGCGGCCGCCGATGGTGCTTTATGACCACGGGAACAAGGCGAACCACCGGCAGCCATTGCCCACAAGACCAATTGGCGGCCAAGATTGCTGCACCATGATCGAATGGCTGCTTTAGTCAATTATCGCAACAGCACTGCCGCGCCTGCAAAGGTCAGAGGCGCTGCCAAGGCGGTCGTGCATTTGATCCACAAGATGCTCATATTCCCTACGGGTGACGCGGCGTTCCGTGTCCGTGGTGCAGCGCGTCTTAACAGGGCAATGCTGAATTTGTTGGTCCAATATCGCCCGACATTGAGCCCGTCTTTCTCGCGCGTGTAGCGGTAGATCAGCTCATTTCCTGTTGGGCAGATGTAGACGTCCCGCACGGTGTCATATTTGAAGTCGGCTTTCACATACATGCCCTTGCTGCGGTTTCCGAATGTTTCAGGGCGCGGCATCGTGACCGTGATGCCAGCCTTGTCGCAGGCGGCAATCTCTATGCCACTGAAATAGCCCTTGTCAGCAAAATCCTGCAAATCTTCCCGTCCGAGCGCTTCCTTGGCGGCAATCGCCATCGGGCTGAGCTGATCCCGGTCGAAGCCTTTGTTCGTGACGTTGTCGCTGACGATGATATGGGTCTCAACATCCACGACGGATTGCACATTATATCCCACCAGTCCGCTATTGCGCGCGCTGGTAACCATGGCGCGGGCATCTGGATCTGTCAGGGATATCTGGCCATCAGGTGCATCGGCCAAAGCCTTGTCCATTGACTTAAGCCTCTCGATTTCTTGCTTCAGACGCCCATATCGCTGCGCCAGATGCGCCACCTTCTCGGTCCGTGCTTCACCTTCTTCTTGCCGGTCGACGCGCACCATCTCGGTGATATAGCGTTCGACATCAGCCTCCAGATGCTCAAGGCGGCTGGCGATCTTGCCCTTGGTGAAGTTCTTGTCACGATTATTGACGGCTTTGAACTTACTGCCGTCGATTGCCACGCAATCGCCTTTCAATGTGCCGATCCGGCGGCATAGTTCCACAAATTGCGCGCAGGTCTTGCGGATGGCGACCCCGTTATCGCGCCTGAAATCTGCAATCGTCTTGTGATCGGGTACCAGTCGCCCGATCAGCCACATCACCTCGACATTGCGCCCCGCCTCATGCTCCAGCCTGCGGCTGGACAGGAGCCGATTGAGGTAGCAATTGATGAACAGTTTCAACAGAACTGCCGGATGATATCCCGGCCGCCCAGTCCGCGCATGGCCACGCGCTTGAAGCCAAGGTCCGCCAGATCGAGTTGATCGACAAACAGATCCACCACCTGAACCAGATGATCTTCGCCAATCCAGTCCTCGAGACGTTCCGGAAAAAGCGTGACCTGATCCCGGCCAAGCCTTTCAATGAAACCTGACATAGATGCACACCTTTATCTAAGGAAGCATACCACATCTTGGTGTTTCCACGCAGCCTCGGCCCCTAGCGGACGATCAGTGTGATCTGCAGTAACACCCATTCCGGCCATTTGTTCGCTGTGCGGCATGCTGTTTGGCCAACAGAAACCAATTGGCTGTGACACTTGTCTGAACGGCGATCACTGCGCCGTCCAGCCGCCATCCATCGGAATGGACGCGCCGGTCATGTTATGCGCAACCGGAGTGCACAGCCAAAGCGCCAGCGCGCCGATCTCTGCCGGCGACAGAGGTGCGCTGACTTGGCTGCTTTTCCTTCAGAAGATCGGCAATGCCCGCATCGCGGTTGCCGCCGAACTTCGCAGCACGCGCCTCGATCTGCGGCTCGATGATCGCGGTTTCGGTCCAGCCGGGGCAAAGGCAGTTCACCGTGATCCCGCCCTGCACCTTGTCGCCCTCGGCGGCATATTCCAGCGCCGCGACCCGGCTAAGGCCAACCAGCCCGAACTTGGCCGCCACATAGGGCGCCTTGTCTTTCGACGCGACCAGCCCGTGCACGCGGCGATGTTGATCACCCGGCCATAGCCGCGTTCCGCCATCACCGGCAGCGCCGCCTGCATCGTGTAAAAGGCCGCCGACAGGTTGACCGCCAGGATCGCCTCCCATCTCTCGCGCGGCATGTCCTTTCAGCGGGGCGGTATGCTGAATGCCTGCGTTGTTCACCAGAATATCAGTCCCGCCCCAGGCATTGACCGCCTCGATCAGCGCAATCGCCTGATCGGCGACTTTGCAGGTTGCCGTGAAAGAACTCCGCCTCTGGCGCGCCCAGCTTTTCCAGATGCTGCAAGACGTCGTGAATTTCAGCATCCCCGGCCAACCCATGCACCGCGATCCGCGCGCCGGCCCTTGCAAACGCCTCGGCTATTGCCAGCCCGATGCCCTGAACCGAGCCTGTGACCAGCGCCGTCATCCCCTCCAGATCACTCATTTCCCGGCCTCCTCGAACCGTTGCCGCAATTCAGTCTTCAGCACCTTGCCGTAATTGTTCTTTGGCAACTCATCGAGCCAGTAATAGGCCTTGGGCCGCTTGAACCGCGCAATCTGGTCCAGGCAATGCGCGTCCAGATCGGCCTCGGTAACACTGGCCCCGGTCGCCCGCACCACGAAGGCTACGACATCCTCGCCCCATTCCGCATTGGGCCGCCCGACGACCGAGACCTCTGCCACGCCGTCATGCGTCATCAGCGCCTCTTCGACCTCGCGCGGATAGATGTTGGTGCCGCCCGAGATGATCAGATCCTTCGAGCGGTCCTGCATCGTGACATAGCCGTCCGCGTCCATATGCCCACATCCCCGGTCCAAAGCCAGCCATCCACAATGGTCTTGGCGTGTCGCCGCCTTCGTTGCCGCCAGTAGCCCGGCATCACCGTCGCGCCGCGCACCATGATCTCGCCCGCCTCGCCGGGCGGCACGGGCTGACCCTCGGCGTCTCCGATCCGCACCTCGCAGACCGACTGTGCCCGCCCGACCGAGGCCAACCGCTCGCGCCAGCGCGGATGCATGCGGTCGGCAATATCCACGCGGCTGAGCGCTGTGATCGACATCGGACATTCGCCCTGCCCGTAGATCTGCACGAAGACCGGGCCGAACACCTCGACCGCTTCGATGATATCGGCCAGATACATCGGCCCGCCGGCATAGATCACGGTTTTCACGCCGTCAAAGCCGCCGCTTTGGCGCGCGACATCCACCAGACGGCGCACCATCGTCGGGGCTGCAAACATGGAAATCGGCCCAAGTTTCGCGCTAAGGTCCAGCACCTCGGCGGCATCAAACCCGCCCGATTGCGGCACGACGTGACGTGCACCGCGCATGACGTGGACAAAGTTGTAAAACCCGGCACCGTGCGACATCGGCGCGGCATAGAGAATGGCATCCTCGGGCGAGACATCGTCCACATCGGCAAGATAGCTGCAGGTCATCAGCATCAGATTAAGCGAGGTCAGCATGACCCCTTTCGGACGGCCCGTGGTGCCCGAGGTGTAAAACAGCCAGACCACATCATCAGCTTGGGTCAAATGCGGCTTGGCTTCAGAGGGACCAGACACCTGGGGCAGATCCGACAGCGCCTTTAGGGCACAGTTCATCCCCGCCAGCGCCACCGCAAGATCGGGGGCAAGGTCATCGGAAATAAGGCAAAGATGCGCCTCAGCGTCGCCAATGATCCAGGCCACTTCGCGTGGGTGAAGCTTGGCGTTGATCGGAACGGCGACGGCCCCAAGATGCCAGATGCCATAAAGCGCGACCAGATATTCAGGGCAGTTCTTGGCAAACACCGCAACCCGGTCGCCCGGCGTGACGCCATGTTCGCCCAACCAACCCGACAGCGCCGCAACCCGCCCGGCGAAGGTGGCATAGCTTGCAACCATCTGTTCGCCCGAAAACAAGGCGGGGCGGTCGGGCGACACCCGCGCCGTCCGCAGCAGCCATTCTGCAGGATTCATGATCCAGCCTTTCGTGCTTCCAGAATTGAGACAATTATTGCCACGCCTGAGCCGCCCATGTTGAACACCACGCCCAAGCGGCCTCCGGCACCTCCATCTCTTCCGCATCTCCCGACACTTGCCGCGCCGCCATCACATGCATCGACACGCCGGTGGCCCCCACCGGATGACCCTTTGCCTTCAGCCCACCAGACAGATTGACCGGCAGGCGCCGCCCTTGAACACGATCCCATCGTCCAGTGCCCGCGCGCCCTGGCCTTTGGCGGTAGGACCATCGCCTCATAGCTCATCAGTTCGGCGATGGTAAAACAATCATGCACCTCGGCGAAACAGATCGCGCGGGTCACGCCTGCCACTGCATAGGCCGTCGGCAAAGGCCTCGCCGGGCCGTCGAAATCCGTAGGTTGCGGCGTGACATCGGCAAGAAGTCATTGACCTGCACCGCTGCCCGAAACCCCACCGCACGGCGAAGCTCGTCCACATGTCATCGGCCACCAGCACCAGCGCCGCCGCCCCATCCGACACCAGCGAGCAGTCTGTCAACCTCAAGGGCGGTGCGATCAGCGGGTTCTTGTCAGAGACGGTGTTGCAAAAGTCAAAGCCCATATCCTTGCGCACATGCGCCGTGGATTGACAGCGCGTTCAGTTGGCCGCGATCTGCGCCATGGCCCGCCCGTGGTCGCCCCATTTCTGAAAGTAGCTGTCGGCAAAGCGGGCAAAGATGGCGGGAAAGGTCATGCCCGCCTCTTCAGCGGCATAGCTTGCATGGCCAAGCGCCTCGGCCACGCCCGCCGTTGGCAGATGCGTCATCTTTTGGCGCCGATGCACGGCGCCACCCGCGCCTCGCCCGCACGAATGGCATTGCGGGCAGCGTGAATGGCGGCGGATCCGCTGGCACAGGCGTTCTCGCAGCGTGTTGCGGGCTTGAAGCGCAAGTCATCGTCTGCCTGCAACGCCAATGACGCGGCAAACCCGTCTGGCACCAGACCGGCGTTGAAATTGCCCAGCCAGATGCCGTCCACCATATCGCCTTCACACCGGCATCGGCCAATGCCTCGCGGGCGGCCTGCACGATCAGGCTTTCCAACGTGTCCTCTTCCAGTCGTCCAAAGCGGGTATGCCCCAGCCAACGATTGCCGCGTCCATGGTCTTTCCTCCGTGTTCTTGCACGGTGTAACAAGGTGGGGACGCATATGATATTCGTGGAACTACGCTATGATCAGCACTGATGACGCGGCCACCGCCTTTGAATTTGCCCCCGTCGGGCTGGCCCTGACCAAGCAGCGCGAAGCGGTCCGCTGCAACGCGCAGATGTGCAGGATGCCGGCTATACCCTTACCAAGCTTGAAGGACATTCGCTGTCACGGCTTTATCCCAGCCTGGACGAGTTCGACCGGATCGGGTCAATCGGCCTGCAGAAAATGCGGTGCGAGAATTACTATGTCGATGAGCGGATCATGAAACGCCGCAATGGCGTGCTTTTTTGGTGCCGCGTTCGGGGACAGTCGCTGACGCCCGACAACCCCTTTGAGCGCGCCATATGGAGACTGCCGGACATCTCCAACATCCGCCCGATTGTTGATCTGACAGGCCGTGAACGCCAGATCGCCATGTTCATGGCCGAAGGTCTGACCAGCAAGGAAATGGCACGACACCTTGGGCATTTCGCATCGCACCGTCGAAGCGCACAGGTCCCGGCTGCAGGAAAAACTGGGCACGCGCAATTCGGCCGAATGTGTCGCGCGAATTTCGGGTCTGCCGCAACAGCCCTGAACCAATGCCTAGGGTCTAGCCCCATAAACTTTCACAGCCCGAAGAGAACGATAGCTGCAAGGGCGATGGCTGACGGGAACACGATGGGGCAGCGGCCGTCCCTTGGCATCGGCGATGGCCTGCAGCTTGGCGTTCAGGCCGCCCTTCGTGCGCCCGATGGCCCTGCCGCGCCGCCCCTTTTATACGCAGGCTGGAGGCCGTGCGCTGCGCTTTCAGATAGGTCGCATCGATCATGATGGTTTTGCGCTGCGCCGCCTCGGATGCGAGACCCTCCCTGATCCGGGCAAAGACCCCATCCCGTCCCACCGCTTCAAGCGGTTGTAGAGCGTCTTGGAAGGCCGATATTCGCGCGGCGCATCGCACCACCGTAACCCATTGTGGTTTATAAATATTATGCTGCTCAGAACCCGACGGTCATCCAGTCTCGGACGCCGATGGCTCTTGGCGAAGAACGGTCGAAGTCGGTCCATCTGCGCTTCAGTCAGCCAGCACAAGTTGCTCATCGGTCAGGTTTCCTTGCGGCGGCTAACTCATGAAACCAAAGTCAAATCAATGGGTCCTGACCTTAGCATAACTCAACCTGCTTAAGAGCAATCACTCAAACGCAGCGCGATTTACGCTCCCTGCCTTCCGATCCGCTGGACCAATTCCGTTGCCTTACTGGCTCCATCTTCCACCTTCATTATGTCGCCGATTGTGCAAACTCTTGCGATCATTTTTTCGCTTAAAGCTTGCTCGAGGGCATCCGCGAAACGATCCGCCCTCAGATGTTTCTGGACAATCGGTGTCGGTCCTGCACCAAGATCGGCGACGCGTTGGCCAAAGAAGGGTTGATCCGCAAAAACTGGACAGATCACGCTTG